>JARGOC010000003.1 GCA_029212365.1 Roseovarius sp. | reverse complement strand
TCTCCTTTGTTGCAGTAAATGCTATCAAAGGAGCGGCATCAAACCGTGACAGGTCCAAGGTCAACGAGGTAGAATCGGAGACGATCCGAACGCTTTACGATCTCTATGAGCAGCATGGCACCGTTCGCGAGGTAAAGATCACCGCAGACACGTTGGGCCTACGCAGCAAGCAGCGCGTGACTGCAGCGGGTAAACAGACAGGTGGCGTTGCGTTTGATCGCGGCCACATCCATCACTTGCTGACCAACCCAATCTATGCAGGTCGCATCCGTCACAAGACGACAATCCATGATGGCCAGCACGATGCGATCATTGATCCGGATCGCTGGGATCGCATCCAGGAGCAACTTCAAGATGGCGCCGCGAAGGGCAAGGCGGGTAAAACTGCAAAGCAAAAGTCGCTACTTTGCAGCAAGATCTTCGATGAAACGGGGGATCGTCTGACACCATCCCATACGAAAACCAAATCTGGCGTCCGGCTTCGGTACTATGTGTCCCATCGCCTGATCAAACGCAGTGGCGAGGCCGACAAGGACGGTTGGCGATTGCCAGCGGATGATTTGGAACAGAAAGTTGCGCATATCGTTCGCCAGCGCATTGCAGGCCCATCATTCGTTGGCTCGACCTTCCCAGATGCCACAGCAGAGATGATCAGGACAGCGAGGGCGACGCTGCAGTCCCTCGGCGCTTGCAATCCAATCAAACCAGTCCTCGATCTTGTCGCACGTATCGATCTGCGGCCTGGAGAGCTGCGCGTTATCGTGTGCGCCGAGAGGCTTGCGGGTGCATTGAATTTTGAACCCGAAGCGATTGCAGAAGACGCATTGACACTCTCAGCGCCGTTTCAACTGAGAAAGCGCGGCGTAGAGACAAAGCTGGTCTTTGCCGACGAACCCGGAAACCGCGATGAAGTCCTGATAAGGAACATCGCCATGGCACATTGCTGGTACCAGCAAATCAAGGATGGCAAGACCATCTCGGAAATTGCGGCTGCTTCAGGCACCTCAAACCAGCGCGTGCAGCAGATGATCGAGTTGGCATTCCTGGCGCCGAACGTTGTGAAAGATGTGCTGAATGGCCAGCAGCCTTCGGGTTTTACATCCAACTGGTTTAAGCAACTTGGTTTGCCGACCGGCTGGCAAGATCAACGCGATCTGCTTGCAACTCTCTGACATCGTCAAAGCGGACACTTGCACCGCGGAATTGCTGACCTCAGACTTTGGGGCGTATTGGGTCAATGTATGCCTGTCCAGAGCGTCTACGGTTCGCCTCGAGTCTCGTAACTTGCGGAAAACACGCCACTATCCGTAGCGACACCTGCACCGTCTGCTTTCGAAGAAGTGGGTGGCGGAGGAGGTGGGATTCGAACCCACGGTAGACTTTCACCTACGTCGGTTTTCAAGACCGGTGCATTCGACCACTCTGCCACTCCTCCGACGAGGCCCTACCTAGTGGGCAAAAACCGATTCTGAAAGTACCTATTTTTTGGGGAATTCCGCCGAATATACGCCAGCAGACTTTTCTTGGCGTATTTCTGTGGTTAGGGTGCCCCTGTGGGGCGTCCCGCAATAAAAGAAAGCAGTAAATCCGGGCAAACCGGGGTAACACGTCTTTGGCGTGCAAATGGGCAAGGGGCAAGGAATGACAATTCTTCGGACAGGGGCTGAATTTGGATGGCTCAAAGTAGCGAGCCTTTCGGTAGGAATTTTGGCGCTGGCTGGCTGCGAAGAGGGGCCGCAACTCGACTTTTTAAAACCTAAACCCAAGGCAGATGCGTCTGCCACGGCGCCTGCATCATCCAAATCTACCCGGCTGGTTGAACGTGATATCGAAGCGCCCGATGTGTTTCAGGTCACGGATAGTGGTCTGTGGGACGGGCGCCCCTCGCTTGGTGGGGTCTGGGTTGCGCATCCTGATGTCGCCGAGCCCGAGCGCGTGATTATCCGCAACTCGGCCAATTCCAATTTTGTCATCGGCGCGCTGTTCCGGCGCGAGCGGGAAAACCCCGGACCAGTCTTGCAGGTGTCTTCCGATGCGGCTGCCGCGCTGGGCATGTTGGCCGGTGCCCCTGCACAGCTGAACGTGACCGCATTGCGCCGTGAGGCCGCCCCCGATCCGGCTGAGGCCGACATGGCCATGACCCAGGATCTGGGCGCGCCAGATGAGGTGCAGGCCACATCGTTGGATCCGGTTGCCGGCGCTGCCGCTGCGATTGATCAGGCCGAGGCAACAAGCGTAGCCACAGCCCCCACACCGGCACCGGCCCCCAAGCCCAAGCCAAAATCATCCTCCCTGACCAAGCCATTTGTCCAGATTGGCATCTTCTCGGTTGAAGGCAACGCCAACAACACCGCCACCGCCATGCGTCAGGCCGGTATGGTGCCTACGGTCAAGAAACAAAGCGCCTCGGGCAAGACCTTTTGGCGCGTCATCGTCGGGCCTGCGTCCAACAAGTCAGAACGCACCGCACTGATGAAGAAAATCAAAGGTATCGGCTTTGATGATGCCTATCCTGTGACCAACTGATGTTGAGATAACATGACCAGAATGCTGCCCTTATTGCCCCTTCTGCTGGCCCTGATTGGTTTGGCAGGGGGCGCGACTGCCTTTGAAACACGGGCCAAAGCGGCCTATGTGCTGGACGTGACCACAGGTACCGTGCTGATGCACAAGAACGCTGACACGCCGTTGCCGCCTGCGTCGATGTCCAAACTGATGACGCTTTTTGTGGCCTTTGAGGCAATCCGCGATGGCCGCTTGAGCCTGGAAGAAAAGCTGCCCGTGTCCAAACACGCCATGAACTATGGTGGGTCAACCATGTTTCTGGACACAACAGATCGGGTGCGGGTTGAGGATTTGATCAAGGGGATCATCGTGCTGTCGGGCAATGATGCCTGCGCCGTGATCGCCGAAGCGCTCAGCCCCAATGGCACAGAAGCCGGCTTTGCCAGTTATATGACCCAGCGCGCACAGCAATTGGGCATGACCAATTCAACCTTTGCCAACTCCAACGGCTGGCCTGCGGCCAATCACAAGATGTCGATGCGCGATCTGGCCTTGCTGGCCAGGTTGCTGATCACTGAGTTCCCCGAATTTTACCCGCTGTTTTCGGAAACCGAATTCAAGTTTGATGGCCGTGCGCCGCAAAACACGCGGAACCGCAATCCATTGCTGAAGCTGGGTATTGGTGCGGATGGCCTGAAAACCGGTCACACCCAGGCGGCAGGCTATGGGTTGGTTGGCTCGGCCTTGCAAGGCGACCGGCGCGTGATCTTTGTGATCTCGGGGCTCGATAGTGCCCAGGCCCGCGCCCAAGAGGCCGAGGCCATTGTCAACTGGGCCTTTCGCCAATTCACCCAGAAAGAACTGGTGAAAACCGGCACCGAGGTGGCGCGCGCGGATGTCTGGATGGGGGATGCCGAAAATGTAGGCCTGACCGCAGCCAAAGACGTCAGCACATTGATCCCCGTTTTGTCGGGCAAGGGCATCAAGGCCGAGGTGATTTACACCGGACCACTGAGTGCGCCCGTCCAAAAGGGCGATACGGTGGGTGAAATGGTATTCTCACCCGAAGGCCTGCCACAAACCCGTGTGCCATTGATCGCCATGGAAAGCGTGGCCAAAGGCGGCTTTCTGCCGAGATTGAAAACAGTGTCGGGCCTGCTTTTGACACGGCTGCAACAGGGGCCTGAGGGCGCGTTTTGAGAGCAACCGGACTGTTCATCAGCTTTGAAGGTATTGATGGCTCGGGCAAATCCACCCAGGCGCGCCTGCTGGCGGATCACCTGACAAACCAAGGGCACGATGTGGTGCTGACGCGCGAGCCGGGGGGCTCTGTCGGGGCCGAGGAAATCCGCTCATTGGTGTTGGAGGGTGAGCCGGACCGCTGGTCTGCCGAAACTGAGCTGCTGCTTTTCACCGCTGCCCGGCGTGATCATTTGGAACGCACGATTGACCCTGCTGTGAGTGCGGGCAAAGTGGTGATCTGTGATCGCTTTGCCGATAGCACACGCATGTATCAGGGCCTGCGCAGCGGTGATATGCGTGCGCGGGTTGATGCGCTGCACGATCTGATGATCGGGCACGAACCAGACCTGACCATCCTGATCGACATGGACCCGGACCTGGGCCTTGGTCGCGCCCTTGCGCGCGGCACATCCGAAGAACGCTTCGAAGCTTTTGGCGCCGATTTGCAGACAAAAATGCGTGCGGGTTTTCTGGCTCTGGCCGATGAGTTCCCCAATCGGATCAAGGTGATCAACGGCAACCGCCCGATCGAAGAGGTGGCCGTTGACGTGACACGCATTGCGCAGGATCACCTGACATGAGCGATGACACCCCCGAACCAGACCGCATTGAGGGTGCACCACACCCGCGCGAAACATCTGTATTGTTTGGTCAAGACGCCGCACAGGCAGCGTTTCTGGACGCATTCAATGCGGGCCGGTTGCACCACGGCTGGCTGATCACTGGCCCGCGTGGGGTGGGCAAGGCCACGCTGGCATGGCGCATCGCGCGCTTCTTGCTGGCCACTCCTGACACTGATGATGGCGGCATGTTTTGTGATGCACTGCCCAAACCCGATAGCCTGAACATCCCCGACGATCACCCCGTTGCACGCCGCATTGCTGCGGGCGCTGATCCGGGGCTCTATCGCATCACCCGCAGTGTGAACGAAAAAACCGGACGTCTGCGCGATCAGATCGTCGCGGATGATGTGCGCAAGCTGAATGGCTTTTTGCACCTGTCTGCGGCTGATGGGGGCCGCCGTGTGGTGATCCTTGATGCCGCTGACGATATGAATACCCAAGCTGCCAACGCGCTGCTAAAAATGCTCGAAGAACCCCCCGAGCGCACCACATTGCTGTTGATCTCGCACCAACCCGCGCGGCTGTTGCCCACCATCCGCTCTCGGTGCCGCGATTTGCGATTGTCCAACCTGTCGCCCGCTGATCTGGCCGCTGCGTTGCAACAGGCCGGTGTCGAAGACCAGCTTCCCGACGCCCTTGCCGAATTGGCAGGCGGCTCGGTTGGGGCCGCGCTGCGCCTGATAAATCTGGGGGGCTTGGCGCTCTATGGTGAGATCCTTGCTGTTTTGCGCTCCCTGCCGCAACTGGACCGTCCGCGCGCGTTAAAATTGGCTGAGGCGGCGGCTGCGCGTGGCGGCGCTGAAAAACTGGACCTCCTGTTGACCCTCACCGATGTGGCCCTGGCCCGACTGGCACGCACCGGTGCCACAGGTCAGCCACCAGCCATCGAAGCAGCCCCAGGCGAGGCCGAGACATTTCAACGTCTGGCCCCCAACCCACATAAAGCCCGCAAATGGGCGACTTTGGCACAAAAAATCACCACCCGTGCCCGCCATGGCCGCGCGGTGAACCTTGACCCCGCTGCGCTGGTCTTGGATATGGTGTTTAACATGCAATCGACGGCGTCCCGCTAAGGCGCAAAAGGAAATACCCTATGGCCATCGAAATCACTGACAGCCATTGCCACCTTGATTTCCCCGATTTCGAGGACGAGCGTGATGATGTGGTCGCCCGCGCCGTTGAGGCGGGTGTCACCCGCATGGTCACCATTTGCACCAAGCTGCGAAACGAGCCCTCCGTGCGCGCCATCGCCGAGCAATATGCGCCGGTGTTCTATGCGGCTGGCACACACCCGATGAGCGTCGCAGACGAGCCGATGGCAACCGTTGATCAACTGGTTGAAATGGCACAACACCCCAAGTTTGTTGGCATCGGCGAGACCGGACTTGATTATCATTACACATCTGAAAGTGCGGCCCAACAACAAGACAGCCTGCGCCTGCATATCCAAGCGGCCCGCCAGACCGGTCTGCCGCTGATTATCCATTCGCGCGATGCCGATGATGATATGGCGCGCATCCTGCGAGAGGAGCACGAGCGCGGCGCTTATACGTGTGTGATGCATTGTTTCTCATCCTCAGCCGCGCTGGCGCGTGCCGCTGTCGATCTGGGGTTTTACCTGTCGATGTCGGGCATTGCAGCCTTCCCGCGCAGCTCTGATCTGCGCGAGATCTTCAGCACCGCACCCGTTGAGCGCATTCTGGTGGAAACGGATGCGCCTTATCTGGCCCCGCCGCCATTTCGTGGCAAACGCAATGAGCCGTCCTATTCGGTGCACACGGCCCAAATCGGGGCCGAGGTGTTTGGCATGGAATGGGCTGATTTTGCGGCCCAAACGCAAGCCAACTTTGACCGGCTGTTCTGGAAAGCCGCCCAATACAAGGCCTCCACCTGATGGCGCAGCGCCGCTTTACCATATTGGGCTGCGGCTCGTCCGGGGGGGTGCCGCGCCTTGGCAACCATTGGGGCGATTGTGATCCATCAAATCCGCGCAACATGCGCCGTCGCTGCTCCATGTTGATCGAACAGGAAGGCGATGCCGGCACGACCCGTGTCCTGATTGATGCCTCACCCGATCTGCGCCAGCAATTGCTGGATGCAGACGTGGGCGAGCTGGATGCGGTGATCTTTACCCATGCCCATGCCGATCATGTGCACGGTCTGGATGATCTGCGCATGATCGTGTTCAACATGAAGCAACGCCTGTCAGTCTGGGCCGATGGCGACACACAAAACGCTTTGTACTCGCGCTTTGGCTATGCTTTCGTGCAACCCGAGGGCTCGCCCTATCCGGCGATCCTTGAGATGCACACTATTGACGGCGATGTGACGATTGACGGGGCAGGGGGCGCGATCACGCTGACACCCTTCAAGGTGGGCCACGGATCTATTGATGCCCTTGGATTTCGTGTTGGGGATTTGGCCTATCTGCCCGATGTGGTCACCATCCCCGATGATGTCTGGCCACTGCTGGAGGGTCTGGACACCTGGATTTGTGACGCCCTGCGCCGCACGCCGCATCCCACTCATGCGCATCTGGCCCAGACATTGGAATGGTTGCACCGCGCCGCGCCAAGGCACGGTGTGCTGACCAATATGCACATCGATATGGATTACGAGACATTGGTGCATGAAACCCCCGATTTCATCACCCCTGCCTATGACATGATGACCCTCAGTTTTCAGGTCTGAGCGATGCAGGCGCTTCTGGATGTCATCCTGCCGGTATTTTTGGTCCTCGGCTTTGGCTATCTGGCGGTCTGGCGCGGCTGGTTTTCTGATGCCGGTGTTGACGGGCTGATGAAGTTCACCCAAGGGTTCGCCCTTCCCTGCCTGTTGTTTGTGGCCATCGCCCGGCTCGATCTGGGGCAGAGCTTTGAGTGGCGGCTGCTGCTCAGCTTTTACACCGGGGCGTTTACGGGGTTCGGTCTTGGCCTCTTTGGGGCACGCCTGATTTTTGGGCGCAGCTGGGAGGAGGCCGTGGCCATCGGCTTTTGCTGCCTGTTTTCCAATTCGCTCCTGTTGGGCCTGCCCCTGACCGAGCGCGCCTATGGCCCTGACGCATTACACGCCAATTATGCCATCATCGCGCTGCATTCGCCGTTTTGTTATGGCCTCGGCATCACCGCGATGGAGGTCGCCCGTGCACGCGGGCAAGGTGCCGCGCAACTGGCTGGTTCGGTCCTCAAGTCAATGTTTTCCAACGCATTGATCGTTGGCATTTCACTGGGCTTTATCGTCAACCTGACGGGGCTAAGCCTGCCCGGTGTGTTGAACGATGCGCTTGATCTGATCGTGCGGGCTGCCCTGCCAGCGGCGCTGTTTGGCCTTGGCGGGGTGCTGGTGCGCTATCGGCCTGAGGGCGATTTGCGCGTTGTGTTCTATGTTTGCGCCGTGGGGTTGGTGGTGCATCCGCTGATCACCCGCTCGCTCGGGCTGGTGCTGGAGCTGCCGGTTGATGCGACACGTTCAGCCGTTTTGACGGCGGCAATGGCACCGGGGGTCAACTCCTATATCTTTGCCAATATGTATGGTCAGGCCCGGCGGGTCGCGGCGTCATCGGTGCTGATTTCCACCGCGCTGTCAATTGGCACGGTTTGGGTCTGGCTGGGGCTGCTGCCCTAAGGCATGGTCCCCAAACGCGGGGTCAATCGCTCGCGGGTGCCCCGCCTGTAAATGCATTGCCATTGGCATAATCACATGGTGCTTCCTGCATTTCCAGATGCAGCCCCGTGCCCGTAAACGGATTGGCCCGCGCCAAATCCTCATCCACCTCTATCCCCAATCCAGCGGCCTCAGGTGGGGTGATAAACCCGTCCTCAACCTGAATTGAGCCCTTGATCAGCTGGTCATGGAACGGTGTTTCAATGGTTTCGCACATCAAAATGTTGGGGATCGACGTGGCCAGCGCAATATTCGCCGCCCATTCCACCGGCCCGGCATATAAATGTGGCGCCATCTGCGCGTTATAAACCTCGGCCATGGCGGCCACTTTCTTCATCTCCCAAATGCCACCTGCACGGCCCAGGGCCGGTTGCAGGATCGTCGCCGCCCCAGAGCGCAACACCGGGGCAAACTCGGCCTTGGTGCACAGCCTCTCACCGGTGGACACTGGAATGGACGTCGCATTCGCCACTTTGGCCATTTCGTTCACATTGTCGGGCGGAACTGGCTCTTCGAACCACAGGGGGGTGTATGGCTCCAACGCCTTGGCCAGCCGGATAGCCCCGGCGGTGGTAAACTGCCCATGAGTGCCAAACAGCAGATCAGCCTTGTCGCCCACCGCGCCGCGCACGGCCTTGCAAACCGCGACGGACAGTTTGATATCGCGCATTGCAGGCATATGCCCCCCCCGCAGGGTATATGGGCCAGCCGGGTCAAACTTTACTGCCGTATAGCCGCGCGCCACCGCATCGGCGGCACTTTCAGCGGCCATCTCAGGGGATGTCCAGAATGCCGCAACATCATGATGCGCCAACGGATAAAGGTATGTGTAGGCGCGGATACGGTCATTCATCCGCCCGCCCAGCAACGCCCATACCGGCCGGTTGCGGGCTTTACCAAGGATATCCCAGCAGGCGATCTCAAGCCCGGAAAACGCGCCCATGACTGTCAGGTCAGGCCGCTGAGTGAAGCCCGATGAATACACCCGGCGAAACATCAATTCGATGTTTTCAGGGTTTTCCCCGGCCATGTGGCGCACAAATACATCCTCGATCACGCCGCGCATGGCCTCAGGCGCGATCGTGCTGGCATAGCATTCGCCCCAGCCCACGATACCGTCATCGGTGGTCAGCTTGACCAATATCCAATAGCGCCCGCCCCACCCCGGAACAGGAGGGGCAGTGACGATGATATCGAGGTCTTTGAGCAGCATAAACGCGTCCCTTATTGGCCCAGTTCAGGCAGGCCCGAGGCTGGTAAAAAATGTTGGCCGGCATTTTGTTCATACAGCATTGCGGCACGAAATACGCTCAGATCATCAAAGGTGCGCCCGACCAGTTGTATACCTGTGGGCACCCCGTGGCGGTCACGGCCCGAGGGCACAGACATCACCGGGCAATTGTGCAGAATGTTAAAGTGATGCGTCAGGGCCCAGCCGAAATCAGAATCGGTGCGGTGCCCATCCACATAAAATTCGGGGTTGGTGGCATCATGCTCGGCCTTAGGTGCACCAATGGCCAAAGTGGGGCATATGATGATGTCATAGGTGTCATGCAGCGCCCCCAGAGTTTGATACATCTGGTGATGAATGTCCCATGATTGCGCCACGGCGTCACGGTCCAGCGTTTGCGCGGCATCAGCGGCAGCCATGACATAATCGCTCATCTGGTCGCCATAGACCTCTCGGGCCCATAAAACCTGTCGGCCATAATGCATGATGGAGTACCAACTCACCGCAGCCTCGACCGAAGCCTCGCTCCAGTTGATTTTGACCTCGTCCAACACGCAGCCCGCTGTGCGCAACACGTCCAATGCCGCCAGCGTGTTGGCGCGCACATCGCTGTCAATTGGCAGATATCCCAAATCCATTGACCAGCCGATCCTCAGCGGGGCAGGGGCAAAACTGTCGGGGATCACCAGTTTCTCGCGCAGGCTGTCATGGTCGCGCGGATGTGGGCCTGAGATGATATTTTGTGCCAGCGCCGTGTCGCCCACCGTACGGCTGAGAACCCCGCAGTGATTGTAGCGGTCAAAATTTGAGGGCGCCCCATCGGGGTTGCGCCCATGGGGCGGTTTGAACCCAACCAACCCGCAGGCCGAGGCCGGAATGCGGATGGACCCGCCAATGTCTGTGCCCGTGGCAAGCGGTGTCATCCCGGCGGCCAGTGCTGCGGCTGATCCGCCCGATGACCCACCGGGTGCAAAGGCAGGATTATGCGGATTGCGTGTGACGCCAAAGCGGCGCGAATGGCACACGCCGGACATGCAAAACTCCGGGGTGGTGGTGCGCGCATGAAAGATCGCCCCAGCATCGCCCAGCCGCTCAAGTATCGGGTCGGTTGTTGTGTCGGGCGCATGCCCCAGCGCAAAAGACCCCTGAGTTGTGTGTTTGCCCGCCCAATGGTGCACATCCTTGACGGCCACCGGCAGGCCCTCCAACGCGCGCGCGCTGCCATTTGCATAGGCCACATCAGCCCGCTTGGCCGCATTACGGGCAGCGTCAAAATAGGTCTCGGTATAGGCGTTGATTATCGGGTTCACGGCCTCGGTTCGGGCAATCAGCGCGTCGAGGTAGGCCACCACAGACAGTTCTTTGCTGCGGAATTTGGCCAGCGCCTGCGTGGCTGAAAGGTAGCAAAGCTCAGACATGATCACCGAAGACAGTTTCTTGGATGAGCAGAACAATGATCACTCTGGAGCTCATGGTTTCAAACCCTACTTGAACACAATCACGTTGCGTCGTGCGGATCCGCCCTTGGTATCGGCGATCGCTTCGTTGATTTGATCCAGTGACCAGCGGTTCGAAATCAACTCATCCAGCATCAGACGCCCCTGACTGTACATATCAATCATCCAAGGGATGTCTCGTTTGATCACCACATTGCCCATTTTCGAGCCGACCATTGATTGGCTAACGGCGGCAAAATTCGCGGCCTCATAGGTGGATTCAGCCCCGGTTGCGGGCATGCCCACCATGATCACCTTGCCACCCCCGGCCAGATAACGTGGCGCGATGTCATAGGCCTGTGCGGCCCCGACTGTGACCAGCACCGCATCGGCACCACGCCCCATGGCGGCCTTGGCTGCGCGCCAGGGTTTATCACCTGTGGCCAGCACGCCGTCAGTGGCACCAAACTGGCGCGCGACGTCTAATTTCTCTTCGCTCATGTCGACGGCCACGATACGCCGGGCACCAGCAATGCGGGCCCCCTGAATGGCGTTCAGGCCAACACCGCCCGCGCCGATAACCACCACATCCTGCCCGGCGCGCAGCCCGGCTGCATTCACCACAGCCCCCACGCCAGTGATCACGCCACATGCCAGCAGGCTGGCGGCATCAAGTGGCATATCATCGGGGGTTTTCACCAGTTGCGATTGATCCACCACGACCTTTTCAGCAAAGGCTCCACAGGCCATAGCCTGATGCAGCTTGCCCCCTTCAGACGTGGTTAATGGTCCTTGATCGCCATCATAGGGTGTCTCGCAGCCGGTGGGGCGCCCCTCACCACAACTGGGGCAATGGCCACAGGCGCGGATCAGCGTGACCACAACCGGATCACCAATGCTTAGCCCGGTGACACCGTCCCCCATCGCAGAAATCCGCCCGGCGGCCTCGTGGCCATAAACCGCAGGCAAAGACCCACCCCAGCCGCCTTCGGCATAGGTGATATCGGAATGGCAAATGGCGACGGCATGCAGATCAACCTCAACCTCGCCCATTTGTGGTGCGCGCAGGGTTACATCTTCTACACTCAGTGGCTCTTTGAAGGCGTGGCAAACGGCGGCTTTGATGGTTGTCATAGGGTCACTCCCAGGCATGTTTGACCCTAGCCTGATAACAGTCTGAGTGATTCATCAAGCATTTTTGCGCACACGACCTCGAAACAGCATAAATGCAGCCAAAATCAACAAGAGGGATGCGGCAAACGGTGCACCGGGCATGTAGACGGGCGCGCGTGGCGACGTGAAAGCCGCGAACACGCCGGTCATAATCAAGGGTGAGATAATCAGCGCCAAAGCATTGATTGAGGACAAAATGCCCTGCAATTCGCCCTGCGCATCATCGGCCACGTCGTGCGACATCATGGCTTGCAGCGCTGGTGTCGACATTGCTGCCAGCGTCGACAAAGGGACCAACGCCATCGCCAACGCCCCATTGGTGATGAAGGTCAGCACCAGAAATGACAGCACAGCAAAACCAAAGCCCAACATCACAGTGCGCCTCTCGCCCAGCCGCGCCAGAACCAGCCGGATCACCCCGCCCTGAACAATGGCCATCGAAATGCCATAGACCGTCAATGACAGCCCCACCATGCGCGTGTCCCAACCAAACCGTGCGAGGGTGAAATAGGCCCAAATCGCCGGATAAACATTGAACGCCAGCGCACTGAGAAAATACACCGTGATCAGGCGAAATTGCTCGGGCAGGGCGCGAATGTTCAAAAAGGCACTCAGTGGGTTGGAACGGGCCCAGCGAAAGGCGCGGCGGTTGGTGTCACTCACGGTTTCGGGCAGGACCAGCAGGCCAAATATGAAATTGGCAGCGGCCAGCCCGGCGGCGGCATAAAAAGGCGCACGGGTGCCGTATTCTCCTAGCAGGCCACCGATTGCCGGACCCAGCACAAACCCGATACCAAAGGCGGCACTGACCAGCCCAAAGGCTTGCCCGCGGTTTTCACGCGGTTGCGTGTCGGCCATGAACGCAGAGGCAGTAGAGTGGGTGGCCGCCGTAATGCCCCCCACAACTCGGCCGATCAGCAATAACCAGATCGACCCGGCAAGCGCCATCACCAGATAATCCGCTGCCATCACAAACAACGAGCTGAGCAATATCGGACGTCGCCCGAAACGATCAGACAGATTGCCAATCACCGGCCCGAACAGGAATTGCATCACGGCAAATGTGGTGGATAAAACACCGCCCCACAGCGCGGCATTGGCCAGACCCACGCCGCGGACTTGCTGGATCAGATCGGGCATGACCGGAAGGATCAGCCCGATGCCCATCGCATCCAGAACGACCGTTATAAGGATGAAAACAGTAGGTAGGCGCGCGTGCATTCGGGGGCTCCGTTGTGGCTGGCGCAACCTAAACCGTTTGGTTCATGTTGCAAGCCCCTCTGCGATTGATCCGCGCTTGGCGCAGCTCGCTCAGTGGCCAATATCCCGCAAAAAGGCTGAAATGGCCTGGGCAAACTCCTGGGGGTGATCCACACAGGGCAGATGCCCCGCACGGCGCAGCAATGTGAACTGTGCACCGGGGATCAACTGTAGGGTTTCGCGCTGCAAATCGGGCGGCGTGGCACGATCTTCGGTGCCCGCCAACCCCAATGCAGGCAGGCGTAACCCGCTGGTGGGGGTGTAAAAATCCGTGCCGGCAATTGCGCTGCATCCTGCGCCATAGCCATCTGGTGACATGGCCAACAGGCACTTTCGCACCGCATCCGACATGCCCGATGTCAGGTTGGCGCGTGAAAACCACCGGGCCATGACCTCGTCGGCAATGGCGGGCATGCCGCTGGCCTGCACCTGTTGTGCGCGGGCGTGCCAGCCTTCGGGGCGCCCCAGTTTGGCGGCTGTTCCACTCAGCACCAAGGCACGTACCAGATCCAGCCGTTTCACCGCCAATCCCTGTGCCACCATGCCGCCAAGGCCAAGACCTGTGAACACACAGTCCCGCAGGTTCAGATGCTCCAGCATCTGTTCGGCGTCCCGCACCATTGCCCCCATGGAATACGGTGGCGCAGGGCAATCAGATTGCCCGTGCCCACGCAGATCATAGCGGATCACCCGCAAGCCTGTCGGCAGAAACGGCAAAACCGCGTCCCAGATATGCAAATCCATCCCCAACCCATGCGCCAACACAAGGGGGGGACCATCTGGCGGGCCATCGGATTGAACATGCAGGCGCAGGCCACTTGGAAGCAAAAGATCACTCATCCCACGCGCCTTAGCAAATCGGGCGCATGGGGGCAAAGGGGCAGAACAGCAAGTTACACCCGAAAATGCGCCATGATCTGCCCATGATCCGAGGCCAGCTTGTTATAGGGCGCCTCAGGATGAGAGCCATCGGTCAGATGATCATTCAACACGCTGAAATAGGTCATATCGCCAATTCGATCTGCGTTGTCGGGGTGGAAGTGGCGCGACATAAACAACTGGTCAATGCTCTCAAACACCCCGCCAAAGGCCGATGTATAGACCATATCCCGCAGGCTTTTGCGCACAAACAACTTTTCCGCCGAATAGAGCCGCACCCTCTCAATGTCTTCTTTGATCTGGGTGTTTTCCTCGGCCGAGTAGCGATCAGAATACTCCTGTGCATCATGGCGCAGCATCCACTGGTAGTTCTTGAATGGCACTTCGCCGGCGATGATCTCGGAACTCACCGCATGTTCGCCGTCATTGAAATCACCCATCGCCATCACCGGGTTGCCGGCCTGCAATTCCTTGACGATCTCGCGCCGCAAAACCCAGGCCTCAGCCATCCGCCGCACAGCAGAGCGCAGCGAGCCCAACGCACGCCCAACAGGATCATAATGCGTCAGGTCTGCCTCTGGGGCGAACGCCTCGCCCGGCTCTTTGAAGTGCTCGCCCAGCTTTGATTTCAGGTGGCAATTGAACACGGTAATCACCTTGCCATCCACCGGCACACGCACCTTCAGAATGGGGCGCGACAGGCGGCGCAACACATATTGGCCCGCGTCCCCGTCGCCCTTCATGCCGCGCAGGGGCTGGAACGGGATGGTCACAGGGGTCGCCAGATCCTGAATGATCTCAGGCGCGCCCTCAAACCCGAACCGTGACAGGATCGCCACGCCGGGGCGGCGCTGGCCGGGCAGGCCCTCATCCGCCATATTGGGCGCAAAGGCCAAGGCGGCATCAGCGTAGGATTCAACCGATAATTTGCGAAAGATCACCTTGCGCCGATAGCTTTTGGATTTGTCCGGGATCGAGGCGGCATTCAACGCGCGCCCGCGCGCATCGGCCTCGTCAATCACGGCGCGCAATGCCTCCTCCTCAAAGATTTCCTGAAAGCCGATGATGTCGGCATTCATCGTCATCACCTGATCGGCCAGCCAGTCTTCCTTCCAGGCATATTCTTCGGGGGTGTAGGTCTGGAATTTGTAATATTCCTTTTCGGCCCCAATCAGGTTTTTAACGTTGAAACTGGCGATGGTGAATTCGGCCATGTCAGGACCTCCCGTATTTGTTAAGTGCGCGCTGGAACATTTCGGCATCCACATTGCCGCCGGAAATGATGCAGATCACGGCGTCGCCTTTGATCTGATCTTTGCGAAAAAGGGCCGCAGCAAGTGCCACAGCTCCGCCCGGTTCGGCCACGACTTTCAGCCGCTGAAATGCCAGGGACATGGCATGCAACGCCTCGTCCTCGCTGACCACCAACCCCGGCCCGCAAAGACGCTGCATGATGGGAAAGGTCTCTTTGCCCGGCGCGGGTGTCAGAATGGCATCGCAGATATTGCCCGATCGTGTGTTGTTGGTTTCAATATGACCCGAGATCAACGAGCGCGCGGCATCGTCAAACCCTTCCGGCTCGCAGGGGCGCACGCGCATGCCCGGCGCGTCGGCCTCCAGCGCCAAAGCAATGCCCGAGGTCAACCCACCGCCGCCGCAACACACCAGCACATCACCCGCGTCAACGCCCAGCTCTGCGGCCTGGGCGGCGATCTCAAGCCCCGTCGTGCCCTGACCGGCGATCACCTGAGGCTCATCATAAGGTTTGATCAGCGTCAGCCCGCGTTCCGCCTCATATTGTTCGCCTATCGCCTCGCGGCTCTCGCCACCGGCGCGGTCATACAGCACCACTTCGGCGCCCAGGGCACGGGTGTTGTCAATTTTCATCTTCGGGGCGTCGGCGGGCATGATAATCACCGCCGCGACGCCAAATTCCTGGGCCGCCAAGGCCACGCCCTGCGCGTGATTGCCCGATGAAAAGGCCAATACGCCCTTTTTGCGCGTGGGGGCATCCAGCGCCGACACAGCCGAGCGCGCTCCACGATATTTGAAGCTGCCGGTGTGTTGCAGGCATTCCGGTTTCACCAAGACCCTGCGTCCGGCGATCTCATCCAAAAAGGGTGACGACAGCATAGGGGTGCGCCGGGCGTGGCCGTCCAGCCGGGTGGCGGCTGCGCGGATCATTTCGATGTTCATGGGCTCTGTCTCGCATTTCCGTATGCTATTGATGCGCAGGCAACGCAGGCCGTGGCAAGTGCGAGCAGGTTAGATCAAGCCATCGTTACATCATAGGGTATTTTACCCCATGAAAAATGAGGGGCCAAATGCGGCGCAATCCCCTGTTCTCAGCAGGCCTAATTAATTTCGAGTGGCGCAGATCGGGGTAGGATCGGCATTTCACCCAACACCCCCGTGATTGCGATGCTACGGTAAACTTCATCAGAGGTAAAAACCGCCGAAAATTCCGCGCCTTGCACTGTCTTGCCTCTCAGCCGCTGTCTCTAGCGCAGGTGCAAAGTGTTGGATTTTAATGGCATTGAGCATTTTCCAGTTTGTTTACGAACCAACCCTACAAACAGCACCAGGATATGAATCAAAGCGGGCGCATTTTGAACGCGGGTTCAGTCATCGCATGAGTAGAAACAGGGGCGCGCTATGGCCGTAATTCACGATCTTCTGGAAGTTACCGACATAAGTGAGAATACGACGTATTCTACTGCGGCGGGCAATCTATTGGGTGTCGTGGATAACGTAAGCTCATCCGATCTGAATGATGGTGAGTTTGATAAATGGGACGATATTCAGATTGACGGTGTCACCTACAACATCGACCAAATTCAAGAACCATCTTCCGCCGGCAGTTTCACCCTTGGGGATGGAAACTCTGTGGGCTTTTATTCCAGTGTTCTAGAAGGCAATCTTGATGTCGTCTTTCTGACCGTCTCAAATGGCGCTGATGTCAGGCATTTCATCATTCCAAACGATAGCTATGGAAACGGGAATGTGCAGTCGATTGAAACCGGTGGCATCCGCAATGTCGGGTTCAATGACGCGGGTGTAATATCAACGACGAACAGCAACATAAACATAGTTTGTTTCGTAGCCGGTAGCATGATCAAAACCCCGCAGGGGGATGCGGCCGTCGAAGAGGTTCAGATTGGTGACCTCGTTCTGACCCATGATAACGGCCCCCAGCAAGTCCGGGCGATTTTGGTAAGAGAGTTGGATTTCACCTCTGCGCCGGAGCGGTTAAAGCCAGTCCTTTTTGAAAAGGGTTCCCTGGGTCCAAACCGCCCAAACAGCAAACTTTATGTCTCACCCCAGCATCGAATGCTGGTGAGCGACCAATCCGGCACTGCGGTTTTGGTGCCTGCCAAGGCGCTGACGTCTCGTCAGGGGGTCCGCGTGGCACAAGGCAAACGTCAAGTGACCTATATCCACCTCGTTTTCTCAAAGCATGAGATCATTTATGCCAACGGCACCCCGACAGAGAGCTTCTTCCCGGGCCGTATGGCGCTGGAGGCGATTCCTGCGAGCTGCCGATCTGAAGTCTACGATATATTTGGCGATGATGTTACAAATGGCACTGACGACGCCAAGATGTTCGCGGCTCCGATATTGCGTGTTCAAGAAGCACAGCGACAAGCTTTGAGCTTTACCTAAAACGCGCCAATTGAGAATGACATAAACGTTCGTGAAGACGAAAAGAGCCGCCTCTTTCAGCACCCGGCGAATACGCTCAGTTTGGTCCGGTCACTACGTCGTCTGCGCCAACAACAGATGGATGGCGGCCAAAGCCTCGGGTTCGTCCAAAAATGGCACATGGCCACGATTGGGCACGATGGCAGTGATCATGCCGGGGTGGCGCGCGGCCATTTTCTCAAAGGTCTCGGGGGCAAAAAGGTCAGAGTTTTCGCCCCGGATCGTGGCCAAGGGCAGATCGGCCAAGCCATCAAACAGCTGCCACAGGTCTGGCGCGTCCCCCACGCCCGCCTGACCGATCAATGCATCTCGCAGCTTTGGATCATAGCGCAGGCCAACGCCATCGGGGGTATCTGTCCACATGAATTCGGCCTGCTCCTGCCAGCGGGCAAGCGGCACATTGGGAAAGCTCTCTGCAAAGCCGTTTTGCAGGGCAACCGCCGCCACTTCAAGTGTGGCAAAGGGCGGGGCTTTGCCGACATAATCCATGATCCGCTGGATGCCCAGATCGCTGACTTCGGGGCCAATATCATTCAGGATCACACCGTTCATGCGCCCCGGATGGGTGGTTGACAGCGCCATGGCAATCAGCCCTCCGCGCGAGGTGCCAATCAAAGTCACCTGGTCCACTCCCAGATGGTCCATCAGCTCAATCGCGTCCTGGCCTTCGCGCAGGATGTTATAGCTCATGTAGTCCTCTGCATACTCGGATTGGCCACGCCCGCGGTAATCCATCCGGATCACGCGGTGATCTGGCAGATGTGGCACCAGATAGGTGAAATCCGCAATGTTGCGGGTCAGTCCTGCCAGACACAGCACCACTGGGCCACTGCCCTCATCCACATAATGGAGGTTCAAGCCGTCTGAGGTGGTGAAATATGCCATCAGACCGCCAGCGCCGGTATGCCGGTCAGATCGCTCAGCAGGTGATGAGGTTTGCCCGGCAGGCGATCTATCGGTTCGTTGCCACGATTGACCCATGCCGTCGTAAACCCATATCCGGCCGCGGCGGCGGCATCCCAGCCGTTGGAGGACACAAACAACACTTCGTCACTCACACAGCCAAAGCGCCCACAGACCAGATCATACACCACGTCGGCGGGCTTGAAGATGCCAACAGTTTCAACCGACAGCACATCATCCAGCACATCCCCAATGCGCGCCGATTGCACCGCCCCCTCCAGCATTTTCGGTGATCCGTTGGACAGGATTGCCGTGTTCATGCCCTTGTCCTTCAGCGCTTGCAGCATGGCGGGCACCTCTGGATATGCCTCCAGTTCCCAATAAAGCTGCAACAAACGTTCACGCAGGTCCGGGTCATCCAGCCCTTCGGCCTCCAGTGCCCAGTCAAGCCCATCCTGGGTGACATCCCAGAAATCACAATGTTGGTTCATCACGGCGCGCAACCATGTGTATTGCAGCTGTTTGAGGCGCCAGTTCTGGGCAATCTGGGGCCAATGTCTGGCAAAGTCCTCGCGTCCCGGCTCGGCGGCGGCAATACGCGCTGCGGCGGCCACATCAAATAGTGTGCCATAGGCGTCAAAGATGCAGGTGGTGATGGGCATGGCGGCCTCCTTTGGTTGAGCACCAGATTGGCATGGGTGGAACAAGGGGGGAAGCCCTGAATTGGCAAAAAACCGGGTGCTGTCACAATGTTTGGCCGCGCCACTGTTGGGGCGTTGATGGGCGGGCATCTGTTTTGGGCACGCGCCCCAAACCCGTTTGCAATCCGCGATACCCCTTGTTAAATTTTGAAAACGTCACAACCAGATCAGACATCTTTCCAAACAGAAACGGACCCAATATGACCCAGGCAAAATCGGGCGACACAGTGCGCATTCACTACACTGGCACCCTAACGGACGGGTCGGTCTTTGACAGCTCCTCGGGCCGCGAGCCGCTGGAATTTGCCGTTGGATCAGGTCAGATCATTCCGGGTCTGGATATGGCCATTCCCGGCATGGAAGTGGGCGAAAACAAAACCGTCACTGTGCCCGCCGATCAGGCCTATGGCCCCGTAGATCCCGCCAACCGGCAGGCCGTCCCACGCGCCGATATCCCCGATGATATTCCACTGGATCTGGGCGCGCAGCTGCAAATGAGTTCGCCAGACGGGCAGCACGTTATGCCGGTCACTGTTGTCGAAGTCAGTGATGATGAGGTGGTGCTGGATGCCAATCATCCGTTGGCGGGCAAAGACCTGATCTTTGCCATTGAGATCGTTTCGATCGGCTAGTCTTTGCCTCTAGTCAATGTTCACGAGCACGGCCCCGGCACGCCCCGGGGTCATCACCGCGTCCTGAGCGGCGGCACAATCGACCAGATCAAAGCGCTGATGAATCGCAGGTGATAAACTGCCCGCGCTTAATGCGCTGTGCAGGCGTTGAATGGCGTTCTGGCGTGGCCCGGCAGGCAGCAGATAAATCAACACCACATCAATTGTGATGGCCTTGAACAGATAAGGGCCAAACGGCAGCACCGGCGCCATGTCCTTGCCTGATCCATATGCGGCAATGGTGCCATTTGGTTTCACCACCTCTGGCAAAAGGGCAACGTTTTGGCCAAATTCCACCTCGACCGCACGGTCCACGCCCTGGCCACCGCTGGCTTGCATGATGTCATGCGCCAGCGCCTCGCTGCGATAATCGAACACATGATCAGCTCCGGCTGCGTGCACCCGGTCCATCGCCGCGGCGGAACAGGTGGTAATCACATTGGCCCCGCCCGCCTTGGCCAATTGCACCGCATTATGCCCCACAGCACCAGCGCCGCCTGAAATCAGCAAAGTTTGGCCGGCAACATCGCCACTGCCAAATACAGTATGTGCAGCGGTCAATCCGGGGATGCCCAATGTGGCGCCCACGTCAAATGATACGCCCTCGGGCAGGGCCACCGCCTGATCTGAAGGCAGCGCAATATATTGCGCTGCCGTGCCAAAGGCGCGTTGCCACTGGCCGTTCCATATCCAGACCCTCTCGCCAATGCGCGCGGGCGGGATGCCATCACCCACGGCCTCGATCACGCCGGCCCCGTCCGAATGTGGGATGATGCGCTCAAACGCGGGTTTGGTCACGCCGGGGCGAGTGCCCGCGCGGGCCTTGGCATCAGAGGGGTTCACACCAGATACCGCCAAACGCACCAACACCTCGCCGGGGGCAGGGGAGGGGGTTGGCAGCTCGCAGATGTCCAGCACATCACTGGCGGGGCCAAATTTATTGTAGCTGATCGCGCGCATCGGGCTCTCCTTATTGTCGAGTGGGGCATGATCCTTGAGATCTATAGAAATTGCGCAGGGATTGCACAGGAATTGCTCCACACCGACATGCATGACTTTGGGAGTTCTTTAAGGACCACAGGCGGTTGGCGAAATGGCTGTTGGCCACCAAGGGATGCTGAGCCTGTTCAGCACAGCGTGCATGGCAGTGTTTTTCTCAGCCGTGGCAGCACCAGCAGACCACCTGCGCGGCATTGCCACATACAATGCTCATTTTTCGCGCAGGCGGATCACCACGCTCACGCTTGCAATTTCTGCCCCCTCAGGGGCATTCGGCAGGTTCGAAATCACCAGATCCTCAGCCGGGGCGTCAGTCAGGCGCTGTTCGTCCTCCCAGAAGAAATGTGGATGATCATGGGTGTTGGTGTCAAAATAGCTGCGCGCGCCATCAACCGTGACTTCTTGCAGCAGTCCCGCATCACAAAACGCCCGCAAAGTGTTGTACACCGTGGCAAGCGATACACTTTCGCCGCTGTCTTTGGTGGCGCTAAACAGGCTTTCGGCGGTGACATGGCGGTGTTGCCCATCGCCCACCAAGAGCGAGGCAAGCGCCACACGCTGACGGGTCGGGCGCAGCCCTGCGTCGGTCAGCCAATGTGTAGCACGGGTCACGGCCTGCGATGTCATCTTGTGAATGCTCCGTCGTTTCAAGTGCAATATAGTCGCTTTTGCGGGATTTGCCATAGATTTTAGCACCTTCACCGTGACGCCCCTAAGGTGCACAGGCTTGCAAGCGCCAAGGGCCGGGTGTTACAGGGGGGTAAGCAACACCAAGTCAAATAAGGGAGCCGCCCAACATGGCCGACTATCCGAGCAGTTTCGACAAAGATGACCTGCTGAAATGCGCCCGAGGCGAGCTTTTTGGCCCCGGCAACGCGCAACTACCCGAACCACCCATGCTGATGATGGACCGGATCACGGATATTTCCGGTGATGGTGGCGCGCATGGCAAGGGCCATGTGCTGGCCGAGTTCGATATTGACCCCTCGCTGTGGTTCTTTGAGTGCCATTTCCCCGGCAACCCGATCATGCCTGGTTGTCTGGGCCTTGATGGTCTGTGGCAGCTGACCGGCTTTAACCTCGGCTGGCGCGGCTGGCAGGGGCGCGGCTATGCGCTGGGCGTGGGCGAGGTCAAGCTGAAGGGCATGGTGCGCCCTGACCGTAAGATGCTGACCTATAAAATTGATTTCACCAAAGCCATTCAGACACGTCGCCTGACCATGGGTGTGGCCGATGGCATCGTCGAGGCGGACGGCGAGGTGATCTATGAGGTCAAAGATATGAAAGTGGCGCTTAGCGAGAGTTGACACCACCCCAAGCCGGGCCAGCGTCAGCCCCTGGGGGGGGGCGAGCCGACCTTTTGTTCTAAAGCAATTTATTTCGGCAACCCCGCACTCAGAATGAACGGCGCGCCCAGCATCACCCAATCGCCAGCCCAAGCAGGGGGGGCTGGCGATGCCACGGCGCCTCCGGCTTGATTCCGGGCGGGGATTGCATAGCTCTTATCCGCTATCTGGTTGCGCCACGCCTATCTGCTGGCCTAAACAGAAATCAGACAAATCCAAGGGGGCAACATGCGCCGAGTCGTCGTTACAGGTCTGGGGATCGTCTCTTCCATTGGCAACAATGCCGAGGAGGTCATGACATCGCTCAAAGCAGGCACATCCGGGATCACCGCCAATGAGGCGATGATTGAACATGGTTTCCGCAGCCAGATCGCCGGGGCCATCAATCTTGATGTGACCGAACATGTCGAAAAACGCACCCTGCGCTTTATGGGGCCGGGATCGGCCTATGCGCATATTGCTATGGGGCAGGCGATTGCCGATGCGGGCCTCGAGGAGTCAGACGTGATCAACCCGATGACCGGTCTGATCGCGGGCTCTGGCGGGCCGTCCACATCCGCCATGTTGAACGCCCATCAAGTGGTGCTGAAAACCGGGGCGACCAAACGCATCGGGCCTTTCGCAGTGCCCAAATGCATGTCCTCCACCGTCAGCGCCAATCTCGCCACGGCCTACCAAATCAAGGGCGTGAACTTCTCCATCACCTCGGCGTGCTCCACATCTCTGCATTGTATCGGCATGGCGGCGCAACAGGTCGCGCTGGGCCAGCAAGACGTGATGTTTGCCGGCGGGGGCGAGGAATTGGACTGGACGCTGTCCTGCCTGTTTGATGCCATGGGCGCCATGAGCAGCAAGTTCAACGACACCCCCAGCAAAGCCTCACGCGCCTTTGACGCCAATCGCGACGGGTTCGTGATTTCGGGCGGCGGCGCTATCGTGGTTTTGGAATCGCTGGATCGTGCTCTGGCACGCGGTGCCAAAATCTATGCCGAAGTTACCGGATTCGCCGCCACCTCGGATGGCGCCGATATGGTTGCGCCTTCGGGCGAAGGGGGGGAGCGGGCCATGCGTGGCGCATTGCGCACCCTGCCTGAGGACCGCAAAGTCAGCTATATCAACGCCCATGGTACCTCCACCCCGGTGGGCGATGTGGGCGAAGTCGAGGCCGTGCGCCGGGTCTTTGGCCAAGGCACAACTCCGCCAATCAGCTCGACCAAGTCCATGACAGGCCATTCCCAAGGCGCCACCGGCGCACAAGAGGCAATCTATTGCCTGCTGGCCCTGAAGGACGATTTCATCATCCCGTCGATCAATGTCGAAACCCTCGATCCGGCGCTTGACCCGGCCGAGATTGCAACAACCCGCGTCGATAATGCAGGGCTTGATACGGTGATGACCAACTCTTTTGGCTTTGGCGGCACGAATGGTTCGATGCTGCTTAGCAAATATACTGGATAAACACATATGAGCATGTCACTCAAAGGCAAACGCGGGTTGATCATGGGCGTGGCCAATGACCGCTCTATTGCATGGGGCATTGCCCGCGCCATGGCCGAAGCGGGGGCTGAACTGGCCTTCACCTATCAGGGCGAAGCCTTTGGCAAACGGCTGGCACCTCTTGCGGCCTCGGTCGGATCGGATTTCATGGTCGATGTGGATGTGACCGATGATGCCTCGCTTGATGCGGCGTTTGCGGCTTTGAGCGCGCGCTGGCCGACGATTGATTTCGTGGTGCATGCCATTGCCTATTCCGACAAATCCGAACTGACAGGCCGGTTCCTTGATACGTCTCGGGCTAACTTCAAGAATTCCATGGATATTTCGGCATATTCCTTCATCGAAGTGGCGCGCCGTGCGCATCCTTTGATGGCCGAAAATGGCGGTACCTTGCTGACTTTGACCTATCAGGGGTCAAACCGTGTTGTGCCCAATTACAATGTGATGGGCGTGGCCAAGGCCGCGCTTGAGGCCGCCACCCGGTATCTGGCCAATGATCTGGGCCCTGATCATATTCGCGTCAATGCAATCTCGCCCGGTCCGATGAAAACCCTGGCCGGGGCGGCGATTGGGGGTGCACGTCGCACATTCCGCCACACCGAAGAAAACGCGCCGATGCGCGCCAATGCCACACTTGAGGCCGTGGGCGGCACCGCTGTTTATCTGGCCTCGGACGCCGGATGTTGCACCACAGGCGAGATTATCCGCGTTGATTCAGGGTTTCATGTGCTGGGGATGCCACAGGCCGAAAATCTGTAAGGCAAAACGCCACATAATCGCCATGAATGGCTGCAACACATGCTGCCATGAAACAGCGAACAGACATCAGTGATTCACAAAAGCAGCAGCATACCGATGCCCGGTCTGCCAAGGCGCGCAAATGGGCGCGTTTGATGGTTTTTTGCCTAATGTGCCTAAGCTTGACCGCCATCTGGCAAGACAAACGTCTGGCTCCGCCGGTGCATTTGGGCATGCAGAAAGTGGCCGGTATGGCGCTGGCGTATATCGAAGACTCTGAAACGCTGAGCGAAGTTCTGGCCGCTGCCCAGAAGAGCTATGCCGATCTGGCGAGCGACGGCTGAACACAGCCCGTCAGCCCTGCATATTGTCAGATGAGAGCGACAATTTAAAACCACTGCCCCGGTTCCATCAGCCCCAGATCCAGCAGCTGGCGCGAATGCCATTCAAATCGCTCGGAATTGTGCCACTTGAACGTGTGAATATCAAAGGTGGACCCCGGATTGCGCTTTAGTGCTTTGGCGGTGCGAAAGGACACAATCGAGGCCGTCAGATTGTTGTGCCACGGGCAGGCATAAGTGTTGTATTCTTCGTCCGACAACAGGTGATCATCCCGCATCGTTAGGCCCTCTTTGGCCCGAAACACCGAAATCCGGTCAATCTTGCGTTTCGGGGCAGGGATGTTTTCCTCATACCTCCAGCGTAGCCCGCCAAAGAAATCCAACTGGCGCTCTTTGGGGTGATTGTGCTTGTCCGCATCCAGCCGGGCCAGCGCGTAATAGCCGGACTTGTCCAGATGGGCATCCTCCAGCGACACGGCATTGGGGTTGCCCTTCAGATCACCTGCATAAAGATCAATCACATAGGCAAGCATGGCATCGCGCCGCTCTTCTTGCTGGAATGTAAGCATTTCACCCACTGTGCGGGTCTCGCAAAAGGGGTAGAACAGGTATTCCGCATTATAGCAGTAATACATCCACACCCCCGGCGCGGCGGCAATGATGGCATTTACGGCCTTTGGCAGGGTATCAGCCCCGGCCAGGTTATAGCTGACACGGTGCACTTTGTCGGCCACATCACCCGCCAGGGAAAACGCATCAGGCATGAACACGATCACTGATTTGAACTGCATGTCCAGATGATGCCGGATGGTCGAGTTGATCTCGGCCTCATCCTCAACAAACACCATGGCGATGGGGCCCTTGAGCAACGCATCACGCCCGCGCGCCAAAAAATCCGTAAGGTTAGTATACTGCATTTGGTCCCTCATCTTGTGCCCAAAATCCCTGATCTTCTATCGCATTGCAAGCCACACCTGACATAGGGTACTCAGGCGCCCTGAACACCCCAGCAGGACCACCCCCATGACCGACCCCAAAAAGCTATTTATCAAGACCTACGGCTGCCAGATGAACGTCTATGACAGCGAACGCATGGTCGAGGCCCTGGGCGGGGCAGGGTATGTGGAAACGCAAACCCCCGGTGACGCGGATATGATTCTGCTTAACACCTGCCATATACGCGAAAAAGCTGCCGAAAAGATTTATTCCGAACTGGGCCGCCTGCGCCCCTTCAAAGAGGCCAAGCCGGATCTGAAAATTGGCGTGGCCGGCTGTGTGGCTCAGGCCGAGGGCGAAGAGATCATGCGCCGCCAGCCACTGGTTGATCTGGTGGTCGGCCCACAATCCTATCACCGTCTGCCCGAAATGGAGGCCAAAACCCAAAAGGGCGACAAGGCCCTCGACACGGATTTTCCGGCGGATGACAAGTTTGACACTCTGCGCAACCGTCCCAAGGCGAAACGCGGGCCAACGGCATTTCTGACAGTGCAGGAAGGCTGTGACAAGTTCTGCGCCTTCTGCGTCGTGCCCTATACGCGCGGCTCTGAGGTGTCGCGCCCAGCAGATCGGATTCTGGAAGAAGCCGTCAATCTGGTCGATCGCGGTGTGCGCGAGATCACCCTGCTGGGGCAAAACGTGAACGCTTATCATGGGGCCGGGCCGGGGTCTCAGGGGGGCGGAGACTGGTCGCTTGCCCGGCTGATCTGGGCACTCAATGATATTGATGGGCTGGAGCGTATCCGCTTTACCACGTCTCACCCCAACGACATGGCCGATGATCTGATCGAGGCCCATGGAACCTGCGCAAAACTAATGCCCTACCTGCATCTGCCGGTGCAATCGGGGTCAGATAAGATCCTCAAGCGCATGAACCGCTCGCACACCGCTCAAAGCTATCTGCGCCTGCTGGAGCGCATCCGCGCCGCGCGCCCTGATATCGTGCTGTCCGGTGATTTCATCGTTGGTTTCCCAGAAGAGACCGAGGAGGATTTCCAGGCGACGCTTGATCTGGTGGAAGAGGTCAAATACGGCTACGCCTATTCGTTCAAATACTCCACCCGCCCCGGCACGCCCGCGGCCGAACGTGCCCAGGTCGGCGAGGATGTGAAATCTGAACGCCTGCAACGTCTGCAAACCCTGATCACCCGTCATCAACGTGACATTCAGGATGCGATGGTGGGGCGCACTGTGAAGGTGCTGTTTGAAAAGCCGGGCCGGGAACCGGGGCAGATGGTGGGCAAGTCTGAGTATCTGCACGCGGTGCATGTCACTGATTCCGGTGTTGTCTCGGGGCAGATCGCGGATGTGGAAATCACCGAAAGCGGCACCAATTCACTGGGTGGTCGGGTGATCCGCTAACGTGATCTGTGATATCCACCAAATAACCAGCTGTTTCTTTTGATCTTTCGGTCGTTAATTGCGGCAATAATGTGGCAGCCTAGCGATTGTTTCTCAGAGAGACACAATATCTTGTTAATTGTGCTTCACAAAATGCCCAAACTTGGTAGAGTTGCGCAATAACACGTGATTTTGGATGTCGCCCTGTTTTGGGGGGTGTCCGATGGGGACGAAATAGAAAAGGACAGGGGCTGTGACGAAAGTACGTTCGACAACAGGACGCGGCATTCTGAGTGCGATGGCTGCTGCGGCGCTCGGTTTAGCTGCAATGACGGGGGCGGCTCAGGCCGGTACCGAACAATATATTCCAACCATCTGGGTTGATCCCGATGGATGCGAACACTGGGTGATGGATGACGGGGTTGAGGGCTATATGACGCCACACACCACCCGTCAGGGCATCCCGGTATGCCGCCGCGGCAATGTCTGCGGTGTGATCAACACCGACCAGATGTTTGCCACCGACAGCTCGCGCATTTCGGGCGCTGGCAAAGAACGGCTGATGCAGTTCTTCCAGTCCACCGGTGCTACCTCCTATATCATCACCGGCCACACAGACAGCCGCGCATCGGACGAATACAACATGGGTCTGTCCCTGCGTCGCGCCAATTCGGTCGCCAAGGTGGCTCAGTCCAGCGGTGCGCGTATTGCTGACGTGCGTGGCTACGGCGAGCGGATGCCCAAAGCATCAAACGCTTCGGCCGGCGGCATGGCGCAGAACCGCCGTGTTGAAATCATCTGCATTCGCTAAGAGGAGCGACCTGAACATGAAATTCGCAAAAACGTTTCTTCTCCTCTCGGCGGCAGCTGCTTTGTCAGCTTGTTCCGATGCAGGACCGGACAAATCCATTGACCGTGGCATTGACGAAAAGCACCTTAGCCAACTGAAGGCTGGTGTTTGGATTGATCCCACCGGGTGTGATCACTGGATCATTGATGACGGGGTTGAGGGCTATCTCTCGGCGCGTCTTGATAAATACGGCAAGCCGGTTTGCTCGGGCACAGCCCCGCCAAACACAGCCACCGGTGATTTCAAGGGCGGATCCACGTCGTTGATCGGCGACCCGATCTGATCCATTGAACCTGAATGACATAAGGCAGCCGCGGGTCAACAGGCCCGCGGCTGTTTTCGTTTATTCCCTTCATCTTCTGATACTTACGGAGATTTGATTGACCACCACCGAGCTGCCCCTTCCCTCTGTTGATGCACTGCAAGAGCGTGTCATTGAATTTCCTGATAACCGGCTGCTGATTGACCTGTGCGGCGAGTTTGATCGCAATCTGACCGAGATCGAAACCAAACTTGGCGTGCAGATCATACGGCGCGGCAATCAACTGGCTGTCATTGGTGAAGAGATCGCCACAGCCGAGGCCGTCGAGGTGCTGGAGGCACTGTACCAGCGGCTGGAAACCGGGAAATCCGTGGAACATGGCGATGTGGATCGTGAGCTGCGCATGGGCGGCTCTGAGGTAGACACCGGCACCCGCGATGGCGATCAGCTGGAAATGTTTCGAGGCGGCAAGATTGAGATCAAAACCCGCAAGAAACTGGTCGAGCCGCGCACCGAAGCACAGCAGGCCTATGTCTCATCGCTGTTTAACAATGAGCTGGCCTTTGGCATTGGTCCTGCGGGCACCGGCAAAACCTATCTGGCGGTTGCGGTGGGCATCAACATGTTCATCGAAGGCCAGGTTGACCGGATCATCCTGTCGCGCCCCGCTGTCGAGGCCGGCGAAAAACTGGGCTATCTGCCCGGTGACATGAAAGACAAGGTCGATCCCTATATGCAGCCGCTTTATGACGCGCTGAATGATTTTCTGCCGGGCAAACAAGTGGCCAAGCTGATTGAGGACAAGCGCATTGAAATCGCCCCTCTGGCGTTCATGCGTGGCCGCACTTTGGCCAATGCTTTTGTGGTGTTGGACGAGGCGCAAAATGCCACTTCGATGCAAATGAAGATGTTTTTGACCCGGCTTGGCGAAGGCTCGCGCATGGTGATCACCGGTGATCGCACCCAGATTGATTTGCCGCGCGGGGTGTCCTCAGGGCTGCGCGATGCAGAGCGCCTGTTGAAAACCATTCCCTCTATCAGCTTCAACTATTTCACCTCCAAGGACGTGGTACGCCACCCGCTGGTCGCCGCAATCATCGAGGCCTATGAGGCCGATGATCCTGTGCGCTGAAGGCAGTGCAAAGCCTCAGATGCAGGTGTTACGCGAAACGCTTTTGGCCACGCGAAGGGCCTTTTCCCACGTGTCCAACTGGGCTACTGCGGGCGCATGACGGTTGATTTGATCATAGAAGACCCCCGCTGGGAAAAGATTGCCCTGCAAGCCCTGTCAGAGAGCGTGGCAGATGCAACCCTGACGCATCTGGGCCTTGACCCGGATGACTGGGAAATTGCCATTTTGGCCTGTGATGACCCCCGTATTGCCGCGCTCAACACCGAATTTCGCGATAAAGCCACCCCCACAAATGTGCTCAGCTGGCCATCTCACGAGCGCAGCGCAATCACCCCCGGCGCACGCCCTGATCTGCCCCAGCAGGGTGAGGAGAGCGAGCTGGGCGATATCGCCATGTCCTACGATACCTGCGCGCGTGAGGCCACAGCCGCAGGCAAATCCCTGCCCGAGCACACCACTCACCTGATTGTGCATGGCATCCTGCATCTTTTCGGGTATGACCATATTCGTGACCAAGATGCCACTTTGATGGAGACAACCGAAGTGGCAATACTTGGCAAACTGGGCCTTGATGACCCATATTAGCGTATTGGGGGGCACATTGGCCCTCACTTTGGAACGGGACTATGGGCGACAGCATCGACGGATCCTCTAACGCAGCGCATCGCGCGCAGCCTGACGGGCAAGACAGTGAAACCGCAAGCAATGGGGAACAGGGCGGGATTTTTCGCCGCATATTCGGCGCGCTCAGCCCTTCGGATGATCCGGGTTCAGCAGATACCGAAACCCCTGTTGAGAGGCACGGGCGTGCCGGGCCGAGCCTAAGCAATCTGGCGCGGATGGTGGTCGAGGATGTGTGCATCCCCAAGGCCGATATTGTGTCTGTGCCTGTCGATATTACCAAAGCTGACCTGGTCAAAGTGTTCCGTGACAGCGGCCTAACCCGCTTGCCGGTTTATGAGGGCACGCTGGACACTCCCATCGGGTTTGCTCACCTCAAGGATTTCGCCCTCAAGCACGGGTTCAATGGCAATGGCGGGCGGTTTTCGCTGGCCAAAATGCTGCGCCCGCTGTTGTTTGTGCCCCCGTCCATGTCAATCGGCGTGCTTTTGCAAAAAATGCAGAGCGACCGGCGGCATATGGCATTGGTGATTGATGAATACGGCGGTGTTGACGGCCTTTTGACCATCGAAGATCTGATCGAACAGGTCGTCGGTGAGATCGAGGACGAACACGATATTGATGAAGGTCACAATTGGACCGAAGAAAGCCCCGGCAGTTTCATTGCGCTGGCCAAAACCCCGCTGGAAGAATTCGAAGCCGCCCTGGGGCAATCTCTGACCGACGACGAAGCGGTTGACGAAGAAGAGATTGATACCCTTGGTGGCCTTGTTTTCATGCTGTTGGGCCGTGTGCCGGTGCGCGGCGAAGTGGTGGAACATCCCTCTGGCGCCACCATTGAAGTGCTTGAGGCTGATCCGCGTCGCATCAAGCGTTTGCGGGTCCGTGCACCCGGCCTGAACGAAAGCTGAGCCAGCCCATCATGCAGCCCGCTCCGCAGTTCAACGTAATCGGCAAAACGGCGATGCAAATGACGCAGGGGCGGCGTTGGCCGGCCGTTTTGGTGGCGCTCTTGTGTGGTGTAATCGCGGCATTGGGGCAGGCCCCGCTGGGCTGGTGGCACATTTCCGTGCTGGGGTTTGCGGGCCTTATGGGCCTCTTTCATGGCGCCCCCACACCGCGGCGCGCGGCGCTTATCGGCTGGGCCGGGGGCACGGGGTATTTCCTTGTTGCGCTGAATTGGCTGGTCGAGCCGTTTATGGTTGATGTTGCCCGCCACGGCTGGATGGCGCCTTTTGCGTTGGGCCTCATGTCTGCAGGGTTGGCGCTGTTTTGGGGGGCAAGCTTTGCACTTGCGCGCAGGGCAGGGGGTTCAGCCCTTGCCTTTATCAGCGCAATCACATTGGCCGAGTCCCTGCGAGGCTGGCTGTTTACCGGTTTTCCATGGGCGCAACCCGGCCACATCTGGATTGGCACGCCTGTGATGCCACTGGCGGCCTATGTGGGGGCTTTGGGGCTGATCATTGTCACTTTCATCGTGGCGGCCCTTGTCTGGCAGGCTCTTAGCGGGCGCTATTGGTACGCCGGTGCCGTGGCGGGCTTGATAGCCGCATTATACATCGTTGCCGGCTTGGGCACTCCAGCAGGCCCCTTGGCAGGGGATGCCCCCACCGTGCGCCTGATCCAGCCCAACGCCGCCCAGCACGAAAAATGGGATCCCGAGATGATCCCGGTCTTTTTTCAACGGCAGGTCAGCTATACGCAGGCGTTGCCCGCGCCCGATCTGATCGTCTGGCCCGAGACCGCGATCCCCACATGGCTCAATTATGCAGAGGATGTGATGGATGTGATCAGCGTAGCTGCGGGTGACACACAAGTGGCTTTTGGCGCGCAACGCTGGGAGGGCAAGCGGCTCTATAATTCCATGGTGGTGCTAAACGGGACGGGCGAGGTGACCCATGTCTATGACAAACACCACCTGGTACCCTTTGGTGAATATCTGCCCTTTGGCAATGTCCTCAAACGCTTTGGCCTGCGGGGGCTGGCGGCCGAGGATGGCAATGGGTATTCCTCTGGTCCCGGTCCGCAGCTGCTCGATCTTGGTGCATTGGGCAAGGCCCTGCCTCTGATCTGCTATGAAGGTGTATTCCCGCGCGATGTGGCGGGCACGCCCGAGCGCGCCGATTTTATTCTGCTGATCACCAATGACGCATGGTTCGGGCAATACTCAGGCCCCTATCAACATCTGGCCCAGGCCCGTTTGCGCAGCGTGGAGCAAGGCCTGCCCACCATCCGTGTGGCCAATACCGGCGTGTCGGCGATGATTGATGCACGCGGGCACCTCACCGCTGCCCTGCCGCTGGGCACGGCAGGCTATCTGGATGCCAAGCTGCCGGCAGCCCTGCCAGCCACGCTTTACTCCAAAACAGGCGATCTGCCGCTTCTGATCCTGCTTTTGCTGGTGTTTGGTGGCGCATTGGTCACGTCCCGCCGTCACATACCACTTTCTGATTGACGAGGCCCCGTGCCGCGCTTACCCACCGACTAACCCGGCACAACGGCTTCCTGACGTGGCGGTGACATTCCAATGGAGCACTATTCAAATGGCACGAAATAACTATACATTCACTTCGGAATCCGTTTCCGAGGGGCACCCGGATAAAGTTTGCGATCGCATCTCGGACGCTGTTCTTGATGCCCTTCTGGCCGAAGACCCGATGGCGCGCGTTGCCGCCGAAACATTTGCCACCACCAACCGCGTTGTTATCGGCGGCGAAGTGGGGCTGACCGATCAGGACAAACTGCACGAATACATGGGTAAGATTGATGAAATCGCCCGCGCCTGCATCAAGGATATCGGCTATACGCAAGACAAATTTCACTGGGAAACCTGCGAAATCACCAACCTGTTGCACGAGCAATCCGCCCATATCGCCCAAGGTGTGACCGGCCAGGACGATCGTGATGAAGGGGCTGGCGACCAAGGTATTATGTTCGGCTATGCCACCACTGAAACCGACGCGCTGATGCCTGCGCCCATCCAGTACAGCCATGCTATTTTGCGGCGTCTGGCCGAAGTGCGCAAATCCGGCGCCGAGCCGGCCCTTGGCCCTGATGCCAAATCGCAGCTGTCGGTGATCTATGAAGGTGCAAAGCCTGTGGGTGTCAGCTCGATCGTGCTGTCTACGCAGCACCTTGTGAAGATGAACTCCGACGAAGTGCGCGAGCTGGTTGAGCCCTACATCCGCGAAACCCTGCCCGATGGCTGGATCACCGATGCAACCGAATGGCATGTGAATCCAACGGGTGAATTCATGATCGGCGGCCCCGATGGGGATGCGGGATTGACTGGCCGTAAGATCATCGTTGATACCTACGGCGGTGCGGCCCCTCACGGCGGCGGCGCGTTTTCAGGCAAAGACCCGACCAAAGTGGATCGCTCAGCAGCCTATGCCGCGCGCTATCTGGCGAAGAACGTGGTGGCCGCTGGCATGGCTGAACGCTGCACAATTCAGCTCAGCTATGCAATCGGCGTGGCCAAGCCGCTGTCGATCTATGCCGATACCCACGGGACTGGCAATGTTGAGGCCTCAGATATCGAAAAGGCCGTTGCCGCCTCGATGGATCTGACCCCCCGCGGCATCCGTGAACATCTGGAGCTGAGCAAGCCGATCTACCAGCGTACCGCAGCCTATGGCCACTTTGGCCGCGCACCTGAGGCCGACGGTGGCTTTAGCTGGGAAAAAGCCGATCTGGTTGATGTTCTGAAAAAAGCCATCTGACCTGTCGCTGAATTTCGACCAAGGCCCTGCCTGCAACGGTGGGGCCTTTTTCATGTAGTGCCCGCCTCAGTCGCGCGCCTATGCGACTGCGCTATTCGAAACCACCCCTTGAACGCGCTCGAATTTCCATCATAGAGATGCACATGACGAAGAAAAACCATCCCTCAGGCGCGCCCTGGCGTAACTTTTATGGCCGCTACAAAGGCAAACACCTGCGCGCCTCGCAGGAGGTGTACCTGGAAGAAGACCTTGCTCAATTCTCACCTGGTGCTGTTGATTGGGACGTGAACCCCGACCGCAATCCTATTGATCTAAAAGGATTGTTTGGGGATCGGGATGTCTGGTTGGAAATCGGCTTTGGCGGTGGTGAGCACATGGTCCATCAGGCAGCGCAGAACCCTGACGTGGGTCTCATCGGTTGTGAGCCGTATATAAACGGCGTCGCCATGCTGCTGGGTAAGCTGCGTCAAGGTGATGCGCAAAATGTTGCCGTGCACCCCGGAGATGCCCGCGATATGTTTGATGTCTTGCCCGAGGCGTCGATTGCACGTGCCTTTTTGTTGTACCCCGATCCCTGGCCCAAAAAGCGCCATCACCGTCGTCGTTTTGTCACTCCTGAACACCTTGAACCATTGGCGCGTGTCCTTAAGCCGGGCGCGATTTTTCGGGTGGCCACAGACATTCCGGATTATGTACGGCAAACATTGGAAATGGTTCCAAATCAAGGGTTTGAATGGCTTTGTGAAAGCCCCGAAGATTGGCGCACCCCGTGGTCGGATTGGATATCAACCCGCTATGAACAAAAAGCCCTGCGTGAAGGCCGCACGCCCCACTACCTGACCTTCCGCCGGATTTGACCGGAGATTTTTCGCGCGAAAAATCTTGTCACGTGCTCAAATGGTGTTTCAACCTCTCTAACATGCCAAGACATTGGTCTAACTGGTCTATTGCTACATATTCGTCTGCTTTATGGGCCTGATCAATTGATCCAGGGCCACAAACCACCGCCGACATGCCGTAGCTCTGAAACAGGCCTGCTTCGGTGCCAAACGGGACGGTGCCTGCCCCATTGGCACCGGTCAATTCCATAACAATGTCCTTGGCTTCATTTTCATCAGTAGGTTCAAGCCCTTGAACTTCGGCAATAATTTCGGTGGTGATGTCCGCATCAGGATGAACGGCGCGCATTGCAGGCAGCAACGTGTCTGCCACATAAGCCGCCAGATCATCCTTCACAAACGCCGCGTCCGAGGCCTGCACGGGCCGCATTTCCCAATCCAGCGTGGCCGTGCTGGCGATCACATTATGCGCCACGCCGCCATGCAAGGCACCTGTGTTGATCGTGGTCCAGGGCGGGTCAAACTGGCTGTCATCCGGTGCGCGGGCCCGCAGTTGGTCCTTCAACTCCAGCAAGCGAGACACATAGCGCGCCGCATATTCCACCGCATTCACCCCCCGATCAGGAGATGAGCCGTGACCGGCAAGCCCTTGAAAGTGCGCGCAATATTCAAAACACCCTTTATGCCCTTCGATGATACGCATCAACGTCGGTTCGCCGATGATGGCCACGCCCGGCCGGATGCCGCGCGCCTTCAGGGCGTCGATCAATGCCTGGGCACCAAAACAGCCGGTTTCTTCATCATAGGTGAACGCAAAATGCAGTGGCCGGTCTTTTACGGCTTGCGCCAGCTGCGGGGCCATGGCCACGGCGGCGGCAATAAACCCCTTCATATCACAACTGCCCCGACCATATAGCAATCCATCATGCTGGCGCATCACAAACGGATCAGACGTCCAGAACTGCTCGCTCACCGGCACAACATCGGTGTGCCCAGACAAGACAATACCGCCGTCAACCTCTGGGCCCAACGTGGCAAATAGATTGGCTTTTGTACCGCCGGGATCAAGAAAAAGATCGACCCGTGCACCAGCATCTTCCAGCCGCTCGGCAAGGTGGGCGATAAGCTCTAGGTTGCTATCCTGCGATACTGTGGGAAAGGCTATCAGCCGCCCAAGCAGCGATATTGTATCGGCCAGAAGTTGGGTCATGAGGTGCCCTAAATGCATGTGAAATCCGCCCAACACTGCAACCACAATCTGGTGTTGGTCAAGCGCAAAGCGCGTGTTTTGGCCGCATCACCTGTTGCACGAAAGACTCAAACTTACGGGGAATATTTCCAGCGAAATCCCATATATGAGTCATTTGGCCTGAATTTATGCTTCGACGCTCTATTTTGTTGATTCAATGAAAAAACTTCTAGCGATAGTGGCTAAAACGCTATATCCAGAACCCACAAAAAAATAAGGCGGTGCGCAAAGCGCTGCCATCTGAGGTTAAAGCGGTGGTGTTATGAAAGCGATAGATTATGTCGTCCGTACAAGTGCGGGCGGTTCGCAGGTGAGTTCGGTTCCGGCAGACAAAAATGTCTATGTTATTGATGCGGGGACCAATCAGGAAATCTCGCTCAATCTGAGGCAGTCAGATATTCGTGGGTACACCCGCGAAGGGTCGAACCTTGAGATTGTTCTGGCAGATGGCCGGGTGGTCATTCTTGAAGGGTATTTTGGAGAAGACGGCAGCGCCGATAGTCGGCTGTTTATCAGCTCCGATGGGTACCTCAATGAGGTCACCATGACCGAGGGTGCTGACGGATCGGTCTATGCGCAATACGGCCCAACCGAGCAGTGGGGCAAGTGGAGCCCGTCGGAAGATCTGATCTTTCTTGATGGGTCTGAAGTGGCTGTGGCTGATGCGGGTGAGGAATCTGTATCGATGCTGGGCGCGGGCCTTTTGGGTGGCAATGCGTTGCTGGGGGCTTTGGGCCTCGGCGGAGCGGGATTGGCTGCGGTTGCAGCAAGCAATGGCAGCGGTGGTGGCGAAGGCGGCATTTTGCCTGATGACAGGATTGAGCCAACGATAAACGAAGAAGGCCCGATCATCATCGGTGGTGATGAGGTTGACCCGGAAGCGGAAACCGTGACCATCAGCGGCACTGCCGAGCCGGGTTCGGATGTCTGTGTCAACATCGGCGGCATTCTGGTTGAGGTTGTCGCGGATAGTGACGGCAACTGGCAGGCGGTATTTGAGGGAGAGACCTTTCCCACGGATGGTGAATATACCGTCGCTGTGCTGGTGAAAGAACCCGACGGCACCGAGACCGAGTTGGATGGCCCTGAGATCGTCATCGACACGACTCCGCCGGATGTGGAATTTGGTGAAACCACCGTGGCGACCGATGATCTGGTCAATCTGGAAGAATATAATGAGGGCGTATCCGTCACCGGCACAGGTGAAATCGGCGCCAGCATTGTTGTCACCATCGAAGGCGTAAGCCACGAAACCACGGTGAATGGTGCTGGTGAATGGTCAGTGAGCTACCCGGCGGGTGAGCTGCCGCAGGGTGAGTACGACACGGTTGTCACTGTGGTGTCCTCTGACACATATGGCAACACTTCGACCATCACCGAAGACATCACAATTGATACTGTCCCGCACCCGATTGGCATCAACGCCAGCACGGTTGAGGGTGACGGCACGGTTAACTTTGTTGAGGCCTCTGACGGCGTGACCATCACTGGCAGTTCTACGGCGGGTGCGACAGTTACTGTTGAGGTTGAGGGCTTTAGCCAGCAGGTTGTTGTGGCCAGCGATGGCACATGGACAGCCACATTCGATGACCTGCCCGGCGGTGAATATGACACCACAATCACTGCCAGCACGGTTGATGTGGCGGGCAATGCCTCGTCGACCTCTGAGGTTATTCACATTGATACCGTTGTGCGCAACTTCACCATGAGCAGTGATCACGGCGGCACCGATGACGTAATCAGCGCCGCAGAACATGGCGATGGTTTCACCGTCACCGGCACAACAGAGCCAGGTGCGACAGTGGTGCTGGACATGAATGGCCAATCCGTGAACGCGGTTGTTGCGGCTGACGGCAGCTGGTCGGCAACGTTTACCTCGGCGCAGGTGCAAATGGGCACCTACACGGCGACAATGACCGCCACCACCACCGATGCCGCAGGCAATGTGGAAACGCTCAGCCAGTTGGTTGATGTGGACACGGATGCAGGCAGCCTGACGCTGAATGCAGCCGCCATTGGCGGTGACGGTACGATCAACGCCGCCGAAGCAGCCGCAGGCGTGGATGTGACTGGCACAGCCGACCCCGGCGCGACAGTGATTGTCACGCTGGACGGTGTCAGCCACACAACCCAGGCCAATGGCAGCGGCAATTGGGTCACCACCTACACCAGCGCGGAAATCACCCCAGGTGGCAATCTGAACCCCGATGTTTCAGCCGTGACAACTGATGCCGCCGGCAACTCAACCAGCGTTCAGGCCACTGTGCATGTTGATACACTGGTCGAAAACCTGGCACTGGGTGATTATGATCTGGCCACAACAACTGGTGGCGGGGATGTGATCAACAATGCGGTCGCCTCGTCTGGCTTTGACATTACCGGCACGGTTGAGGTCGGATCGATCGTCAACGTCACCCTGGACGGCATCAGCCATCAGGCGGTTGTGGATGGGTCAGGCAACTGGACGGCCAGCTTTGGCGCAGGTGAAATCACCTCGGGCGAGCGCAATGCAAACCTGACGGTGGATGTCACTGATCCTGCTGGTAACACGTCGCAATTGACCGACACAGTTGAGGTAGACACCTTTGTGAATGCGCTCAGCCAGACCGGCAACATCGCAGGTGACAATGTCATCAACGCCGCTGAGGCCGCTGACGGTGTTCAGGTGGGCGGGCAGGTTGAGCCCGGCTCAACCGTGACCCTGACGGCCTTTGGCCAGACCTATAATGCCACTGTCGACGGCGCTGGTAACTGGTCAGCTACCATACCGGGCGGGGTCATTGGGGCCACGGACGGCGCGGTTGACATGGTCATTGCGGCCACAGACAGCGCAGGCAACACCAACTCGATCACCGAAACCGTGACCGTGGATACAGTGGCACCCGAAGAGCCCGACATTGTGGGTGTTTTCCGCGAAGGCGGCGGTGGCTATCGCAGCGTGACCGCCGAAACCACCGATGATGATGTGACCATCCATCAGCTCGATGGCAGCGGCAATGTGAACGAAATGTCAGTCCATGCCTCTGAGGATGCTTTCCTGGGCGAGACAGATTACCACTTCCTGGATGGCGCAGGTAGCAGCACCACCATCCCTGACGGGTCTGAGTTGATCGTGACCAACACCGATGATGCAGGCAATGCCAGCTCAACCTATCTGGTGCTGGATGAAACCACCACAACAGCGGTGGATGCGGCCAACCCCAATCTGGATGGTTTCAACATCGAAACGATCGACCTGCGTCTTGGCGATAACTCTGAGCTGACCCTCACCGAAGCTCAGGTGCTGGAGCTGTCCCAGAACAGCGATGAGGTTGTGGTGCGTGGCGGGGCCGATGACACGGTTACCATCACGGGCGCCACAGATGCCGGTACCCGCGATGTCGATGGCGAGACGTTCAACGTTTACACACTGGGCGATGATGCAACCATCCTGGTCGATGACCAAGTCATCGTCGTGATCTAAAACGATAGGGATGCGCAGCCGGGGATAACCGGTCTGCGCATCCCAACATACAAAAAAGCTACCGATCAAGGGGCGGATAATGGGGCAGTGGGACAAGACCAGATTTGGGGTGGCCGTGTGCGTGGCAAACCTGATTTTGGCCGGATGCATGAAATCCGAAGACGAAGGTACGGTATCGCGGTTTTTGTCCAAAAGCCCTGAAGCCGAAGTGGTGGCACGGCAAAAAGAAGCCGCCAAGTCACCCATCATCTCAGAATTACAGGCGCGCCGCAGCGTGTTGCCCGCCGGGTCAAGCTTTGCTCAGGTCGCAGGGCCAGTGCTGGCCGCCAACAGCCGAGCCGCCGAAAGTGAGCTGAAGTCAGCCCGCCTGCGCGCCTCTGCGGCCAACAAGAACTGGTTGCCCACAATCGGGCCCAACATCAGCCTGACGAGCCTGTCAGACATCGTGGCGCAAATCATCGTGGAGCAGGTGTTGTTTGACAACGGCCGCAAAAAGGCCGAACGCGCCTTTGCCAAAGCCGATGTCGAAGTGGCTGCCGTGATGTTAGCTGACGATACCAATGACCGCGTGTTGACGGCCCTGTCGCTCTACCTCGACGCCACTGAGGCCCGCGAACGCGTCACACTGGAGCAACGCACCCTTAAGGACATGCAGCAGTTTGAGTGGATCATGAACGAGCGCGTCAAAGGCGGCGTGTCGGATATGTCTGATCTGCATGTCATCCGCTCCAAGCTCAGTGAAATCAAGGCCACATTGGCCGCCCAGACCGAAGCCACAGCCACAGCACTGGCGGAACTGAATGCAATGTCGAGCGAGCCTCTCAATCTGGTGTCGGGCCTGACGGATGTCTCCGTCAGCACCTCGGATGCGGCCCCGCTGGATGTGTTGCAAGCCGACGCCGAAAAAGAGCGTGACATTGCTCAGGCCACCATGGATCGTGCCGGGTTTCTGCCCGGCGTGTCCGCTGGCGGCACATTGGGTGATGGCGGCTCGGGCATCGGGGTGAACATTACCTCAGATCAGCTATTGGGTCTTGGCACCGGGGCCAGCCTCAAGGCCATCAGCGCCGAAAAAGAAGCCGCCGGTCGCCGGGTCGCGCAGGCGCAGGAAGACGCCAACCGCACATTGGCCCGTCTGGATCAACGCGCCTCGGCGCTAAATCGGCAAGTGGGCGAAGCAGCCAATCTGACCGCGCAGGCCAAGGCCAATCTGGACCTGTTCCAACAACAATATGAGGCCGGACAACGCCAGGTCATGGATGTGGTCGGTGTCTACGAGACCTTCGCCGCGCGCCAAACCAGCGAAGTTGGCCTGAAATATGAACTGGCCCTGACACAGCTGGAGATCGCCCGAAATCTGGGCCTTCTGGCAGACGGGAGCGCGATTTGAGCAACCCGCCGGTCACATTCTCTATCACCGGCGGATCGAAATCGGTGCTCAAGGCGGTGTCCAATTCGGATGCTCCACCACAAGACGCGCGCAAGCCCCAATCCCGCTTTGGCGTAAAGGCCGAAGCACGCGCAGAGCTGGGCGCGACCTATGCGTCGATCCTGGGGGCCGAGGTGCTGGCCCGCGATATCCTTGAGGCCATGATGGCCTCAGAGGCGCAAGACGACAGCCCACAACCCGAAGCATTGGCCGCGGGGCTGGCCGCCACCGGGTTGATGACCGAAGTGGAGAGCGTGTCGTTCTGTGCGCCCGACCACTGGCCTGCCTTGGCCCAGATGACATCGGGCCAGTTCATACTGGTGATGGAGCAATCACGCGGTGATCTGGTGATCTATGATCAGACCTGCACCGACAACCGCGCCCATGTACCGCTGGGCGAATTTGAACCCTATTTCACCGGCATGATTGTGCGCGCCGAAGCGCCGTTGCAATCGGTGGCCAAAGCACACGAAGACCAAAGCGCCGCGCCACATTGGTTCTGGGGGCAGTTCCACCGCTTTCGCCGCCATTTTGGCGAGGTGATGCTGGGGTCCTTCGTGGCCAACCTGTTGGCTGTTTCGGTGGCTCTGTTTTCCTTGCAGGTCTATGACCGCGTGATCCCGCATCAATCCGAGGCCACGCTTTGGGTGCTGGCGGCTGGCGCGTGTATGGCCCTGCTGATGGAGGCGTTTTTGAAAATCGCCCGCTCGCGTCTGATGGACGGGGCAGGGCGGCAGATTGAGCTGAATGTGCAAAAGCTGTTGATGGACCGCATCTTGGGGATGCGCTCAGAATTGGCCGGGCGTGCCCCAAGCCGCCTCTTTGCCTCAATGCGCGAATTTGGATCGGTGCGCGAGTTTTTCACTGCCTCGACCGTTGGCACATTGGCTGACATCCCGTTTATCTTTGTGTTCCTCGCCCTTGTGGCATCCATTGCGGGCAACGTGGTTTGGCTGCTGGTACTGGGCGGCATTTTGATGGTGGTCCCCGGCTTCCTGCTCCAGCGCAAGATGATCCGCCTGACCGAAGAAACCCAAGGCGCCTCGGCCAAATCCTCACGTCTGTTGCACGAAGCGATTTTTGAACTGGACACAGTAAAGACCGGGCGCGCCGAAGACCGGTTTCGCCGCTCTTGGGCCGAGTTGACAGCACTGGCCGCGCTGAAATCCTCCGAGCAGCGCAAACTTGCCTCAACCCTGACCGTCTGGTCGCAGGGGATGCAGCAATTCACCTATGTGTCGGCCGTTGTGATGGGCACCTATCTGGTGTTCGCAGGCGAATTCACCGTGGGGTCCATTATCGCTGTGGGCATCCTGACCAGCCGCACACTGGCGCCGTTAACGCAGCTTGCGGGCACCATGGCGCGCTGGGGCAATGTCAAATCCGCACTCGACGGGCTGGAGAGCATCGCAACCGCCCAACAAGACGCCCAAGAGGGCCGGTCATATCTGCGCCGCGAAACGCTGGATGGCGGGTTTGAAATGCATGACCTGCAATTTGCCTATTCAGACGACGGCGCCCCCACGCTGGACGTGCCGGGGCTTTCGATCCAGCCGGGCCAGAAACTGGCGATCCTAGGCACCAACGGGTCGGGCAAATCGACATTCCTGAAAATCCTGTCAGGGCTGTATGCCCCCACCAAAGGCCGCATTCTGGTGGATGGCACTGATATGGGCCAGATCGAGCCGCGCGATTTGCGCCGCCTGATTGGGTATCTGGGCCAGGACATCCGCCTGTTTTCCGGCACCCTGCGCGAAAACCTGAACCTGACGTTGCTGGAACGTGATGACACCCGCCTGATGGCGGCCTTGGATTTTGCGGGCCTCGGCCAGTTTGTGAAAAACCACCCAAAGGGCATGGACCTGGAAATTTTGGATGGCGGGCAGGGGCTTTCCCAAGGTCAGCGCCAATCCATCGGCTGGGCACGGCTGTGGCTGCAAGACCCGAAAGTGTGCCTGCTGGACGAGCCCACCGCAGCGCTGGATCAGACGCTTGAGAAAACCCTTGTCAGCCGCCTGGAGACATGGCTGGAGGGGCGCACCGCGATCATTGCCACCCACCGCGTGCCAATTCTGGCGCTGACCACGCGCACATTGATCCTGCAAAATGGCCGGATGGCCGTGGATGGCCCGCGCGACAAGGTGCTGGCGCATCTGCAACAAACGGGTTCCGGGCAGGGAGGCGCGTAAATCATGGCTGTTGGCGCAACACATCTCACGGCTCAGCTGAACGCAAAACTGCGTGGTCCCAGCCTGACCATCTGGCTGTGTGCAATCACTGTTTGGCTGTTTGTTCTATGGGCCGCATTTGCCTGGGTCGATGAAATTGTGCGTGCCTCCGGGTCGTTCATTTCATCCTCACGGCCACAGATCATTCAGAACCTTGAAGGTGGCATCCTGACAGAGCTGATGGTGCAGGAAGGCGATATTGTGCAGCGGGGCGATACATTGGCGCGGCTGCATGGCACGCAGTTCAAATCCTCGGTGGATGATCTGCGTGATCAGATCAACTCGCTTGATATTCGCCGGTTGCGGCTTGAGGCGGAACTGGCCGGGCAGTTTGATTTTGCGGTTCCAGCTGGGCTGTCTGAACGCCTGCCTGAGATCATCGCCTCGGAACGCGCCCTGCTCAAGGCGCGCCAATCGGATTATGTGAAACGCACTGAGGGCGCCAAGCAGGTCTTGGATCAGGCTGGCGAAGAACGCCGGTTGCTGGAAAACCTGCTGGACAAGAAAATTGTGGCACTGATCGAAGTGACCCGTGCGCGCAAGGCCTTTGCCGATGCCCAGAACCGCTATGACGAGGTGATCACCCAGACCGAGCTGGACCGCGCGCAGGAATATTCTGAAACATTGAAGGAATTGGCGACACTGAGGCAAAACCTCAAAGGCAGTCAGGACCAGCTGAACCGCACCGTTCTGGTCAGCCCGATGCGCGGTATCGTTAACAATCTGTCTGTCACGACAATCGGCGGCGTCGTGCGTCCGGGCGAAGAGATATTAGAGATCATCCCCTTGGATGAAGAGCTGTTTGTCGAGGCGCGTGTCGCCCCCGAAGACATCGCAAACATTCGCCACGGACAAGAGGCAACCATCAAGTTAAGCGCCTATGATTACACAATTTTTGGATCGTTAAAGGGCAAGGTTGATTTCATCTCGGCGGACACGTTTGAGGATGAACGCGCCCGTGATCCAGATGGTGATCCGCACTATAAGGTGACGCTGAAGGTGGATATGACCGGCTTGACGCCGCGCCAGTCCCGCATCGAAATCCGCCCCGGTATGCAGGCTCAGGTGGAGTTGCACACCGGCGAGAAAACTGTGCTGCGATACCTGTTGAAACCGCTCTACAAATCACAAGAAGCCTTCCGCGAGCCGTAAGAAAATTCATGCGAATTTTCTGGACGTGCAGCGGGCGTTTCAGCGCAGAAGTGACGTCAGCTCTCCATCCAGATCGTCACAGGTCCGTCATTGACCAGTGCCACTTTCATATCAGCCCCAAATTGACCGGTTTGAACCGCAATACCCTGCGCGGCCAATTGAGTAACAAAGTACTCATATAGCCAGTTGCCCTCGTCGGGCGGAGCGGCGGCGGAAAATCCGGGCCGGTTTCCGCGCGATGTATCGGCGGCCAATGTGAACTGGCTGACCACCAAAGCGGCGCCGCCAATATCCAAAACAGAACGGTTCATCTTGCCGTTTTCATCCTGAAAAATCCGCAGCTTGGAAATTTTGGCTGCCAGGTTATCGGCATGACCTTCGGTGTCGCCCTGCATGGCGCAAATCAGGATCAGCAGCCCGGCGCCGGTCTGGCCAATCACCGTGCCATCCACGCTGACGGACGCCTCAGACACCCGTTGCAGCAAGGCGCGCACTTAATCTGTCCCTCGGGGATCATAAATCTCATTCAAGGCAGCACGATCCGTGCGAAACCCATTGGCCGGATGGTCTGTATCTGCATAGCCAAATGAGATGGCACAAAGGATCTGGCGGGTTTGAGGCAGGTTGAAATGCCTGCGGATCACATCCGGGTACGCCGCAACTGAGGCCTGCGCGATACTGGCCACCCCCAAGCCGGTAGCGGCCAACATAAAGGCGGTGACAAAGCCGCCAGTGTCCATTGCGCCGTAGGGGCCAAGTTCGGCCTCAGAGCTGATAATGGCCACATGGGGGGCGTCAAAGAAGGCGAAGTTTCGCAGGCTTTGGGCCTGCCGCGCAGCGTGATCGTCACGCGCAATACCGAGGGATTCGTAGAGCTGAAAGCCACATGTGCGACGGCGGTCATTGTAGGCGCCAGAATAGCTGGCGGGCCAGGGTATATCGGGGGAGGGTTGATCCGCGCTGACAACCTGCGTCATGACATCCCGAAACCGCGAGGTTTCATCGCCGCGCGTCACGGTCACGCTCCAGGGCTGGGCATTACACCAGGAGGGCGCGCGTCCGGCGGCCTGCACGATGCGTTCGACAAGTGTCTCTGGCACAGGGTCAGGCAGATAGGCCCGGCATGAATAGCGCGCCTTAAGAACGCGGTTCAATGCTTCAAAATCATTCGACATTATCCAGCCTCTCCTGTGGCAATCATATAGCCAATTGCGCCTGCAATCAGGGCACCGATTACAACTGCAATGGCGATTTTGATAGCCGAATATGGCCGTTCGCCCTGCACCCGCCCAGTGCGCCCGTTCACCACAAAGCGATAGGTTTCGCCACGGTATTTATAGGCCGCAACCCACACAGGCAGCAGGATATGCTTAAAGGTCACGGCGCTGATTGTTGTGTCAATATCGTGCACGCGCTGGCGATCGCCACCAATGTCAAACTTTACGTCACGGGTGATCACCCGGTCCATATGCGCGCGCGCCTCTTTAAATCCGTCCTCCAAATCGACGGTATACCCCTCAGCCCTGAATCCGGCGAGGAACTCGGGCCGGTAGGGCTCAAGTTCGGACAGATCCCAGGGCCCAAGAGCGTCGGTATAGCGCTTGGGCAGGGATTTGGAGGCCAACACCAGCACATCATCAAAGAACCGCGCCACGCGGCCCGTGACAGCGCGCCAACGCACTTTGGTGACACGCACAGTCTCGCGCTTGCCATCACGCATCACTGTGCGGCTTTCGGTATATTCAGTGCCACGTTCGCCGCGATATGACGATTTTGTATCGGCATCAATTGTCCAGTAGGGCACATAAATACCCTGTATTTTCCGCCCCTTACGGGCATATTCCTTCAGGCCATTCGGGGCAAACCAGAGGCGGCCCAGCCACTCGGTCATCACTCTGCGGGCATTGCTTTCATCCAAGGCAAATGGCAGGACCCCGCGTGGTTTGATCTGGCGGTGTGTGCCGGTGTCAGCCACCACAGGCGTGGCGCAAAACGGGCATTCTGCGGCATGGGTTGCGCCGTCAAATTCCACCTGTGCGGCACAATTGGGGCAGGTGGTGATACGGGTTTCTTCGATGTCCTGCTCGGGCAGTTGGTGGGCGATGGCGGATTGAAAATCCAACTCGCGGATGCCGCCTGTGCGTGCTGTGGATTGCTCCATCAGTTCAGTATGACCGCAATGATCACAGACCAATTGCCCGGCACTTGGGTCAAACCGGTAATCAGCACCGCAATTGTCACAGGGAAATCTATGTTCTCGGACAGGAGCAGGTGGGGCGGGCATATCAGAAAATGTCATGGGGTGAGCCGTCTTTCAAAATCGGGTGGTATCAATAGATCATAATAATGATGCCGCGCCAAATATAGGGGCGCGGCATTGGTATGTTTGGCCAGGGTTTACGCCCCCGGAGGTGGCGGCGGCAGGATGGTGAACAGCTGCGCCAACTCCTGCACATCGCCCGCTTTTTTCCAACCGTCTTGGCCTGCGGTCCAGACATGAGTGTCACGGCTGAGGCCACCATCGGTGGTCATTCGCCCCAGTGCGGCCTTGGAGTAAGGGCCTTTGGTTTCGCCGTTCTCGGCAATATGCCAGACCTTCTCAACCGGAGGCGGAGGCGGGGCCACCGAAGCCACCGGAGCGGCTGCCGCGGGCATAGCGCCCCACGGGCCTTGTGGTTGCATCTGCTGGGCCATCGCCATGCCCATCCCCATACCAAGGCCGGCCCCCATGCCGCCCCCACCATTTGGGTTGTTGGCCGCAGCGGTCATGGCTTCGGCGGCGGAATACTGGGTGAATTTGCCCAGATCGCCCGCCACGCCCATGGACGTGCGTTTGTCCAGAGCTTCCTCTACCGCAGGCGGAAGCGAGATGTTCTCGATATAAAACTCAGGAATGCTGAGGCCATACTCCGCCACGACAGTGCTCAGTTCCGCAGCAACCAGCTTGCCCAGATCGGCGGTATTGGCCGCCATGTCGAGCACAGGAATACCCGCACCTGCGATGATCCGGCTAAAGCTCTGCACAATAATGTTGCGCACCTGATAGCTGATTTCATCCATGGTGAACTCGCCGTCTGTGCCGACGATCTCGGTCAGGAATTTAGCCGCGTCAGCCACGCGCACCGAATAGGTGCCAAAGGCGCGAATGCGGGTGGGGCCAAATTCAGGATCGCGCAGCATGATGGGGTTTTTGGTGCCCCATTTCAGATCGGTAAAGCGCGACGTGTTGACGAAATAGATCTCAGACTTGAACGGGCTTTGAAAGCCGTGATCCCAGTGCTGCAACGTTGTCATGATCGGCATGTTGTTGGTTTCCAACATATACAAACCGGGCGTGAACACATCCGCCAGCTGGCCTTCGTGGATAAACACCGCCGCCTGGCTTTCACGCACAGTCAGCTTGGCCCCATATTTGATCTCATGGTCTTCACGCTCAAACCGCCAGACCATTGTATCGCGGGTGTCATCCACCCAGTGAATGACGTCGATAAACTCGCCCGTTAAAAAATCAAAAATACCCATGGGGAAAACTCTCCTTCTTTATATGCAACATTTGGATTAACCTGGCCCCGCACGGCCCAGCAGTATCTGGTTCACGATCGGTCGGGCTTCCTCCACACTCATGCCGGGGGTGAGGGCGGGATTGTATAACAGGCGCAGCAGTTCTTCGTCGTGGGTGGTGAGCAAAGCAAATTCATCATCGTCGTTAAAGATAGATGGGCGCGCTTGTGGGCTGTCGTTGGCCAATCCCAATCCCTGCGCCAGTTCTTCATGATAGCAGGCCTGACGGGCCAATGCGGGCAATTCCGTCCTGATGATTGCAACCGCAAGATCGGGCGTGTAGCCCCCGTCATCCGACGTGGTGACAACCACGCAAGAGACCACTTTCCAGGCGTCCAGAATCTGGGCAATCGACGTCAGTTTCAAACTTGGGTCAAGTTCCGCAATGCGGCGCAACAATTGCGGGCGATCGTCCTGGCCCATGGTGAGAATGTGAAAATTCGCCTGTGCAGGGTTTAGCGCGATGGGATGCTTGGAAATACGCGCCAGCCGTTGTGCATAACGCCGCACGATTTGGGTATCGCGCGCTCTGGCTTCGGCGGGGATGCTCGCCCCGAATTCTAACGAGAAGTTTACCGGCTTGTCCCATTTTTGCAGGCCAAATTGCGATCCATCCGAAACCTCTAGTCCACGATTTCGAACGTATTCTTCGTAAAACACGATGCGCTCAAAGTTGCGGGCAACGGTTGCGCTGGTATACGGGGTATCAATGCCGCCGCCGTCGACTCTCATCAGATCCTGCGCCAAGGCTTGCTGTTGAATGCGCATATAGAAAAACGCTTGTTCATTGCTTAAGGCGGAAGGCTCGGGCGGGGGTGTTGGTGCCACTGGGACCGGAGAGGTCAGCCCCGCTGGGCGCGGTTGGGGCGTGGTGGACGGCGGTGTGGGCAGCGCATCACAGCCGATCAGGGCCAGACACCCCAGCCCCGATACAATCCAGCGAATGCGTGCCCCCAGACCCAATGGTTTAGCCCGGTACAGCCGTGCCGGCATTGTCGCCGACACCGTCTTTGCGCGCCTTGGCCGAAGACAGCGTGTCGCGCAGTTCTTTTTCCATGCGCTTGAGCTCTTCTTCGGCGGCGGCACGGCGGGCTTTGCCCTCATCCGCGATTTGCAGGCTTTCCTGAATGGTGCCGATCAGATCTGCGTTGGCCTGTTTCACCGCTTCGATGTCAAACACGCCACGCTCCATTTCTTCGCGGATCATCTTGTTGCTTTCGCGCAGGTTTTTGGCGTTGGAGGTCAGCAATTCGTTGGTCAGGTCGTTGGCATCTTTCACCGCAGCGGCGGCCTGGGCCGAGCGCTGAATGGTGACGGCCTGCGCCAGCTGTGTTTCCCACAGAGGCACCGTGTTGACCAAGGTCGAATTGATCTTGGTGACCAGTGATTTGTCATTTTCCTGCACCAGCCGGATGGAGGGCAGGGATTGCATCGTCACCTGACGCGTCAGTTTCAGATCATGCACGCGGCGTTCCAGATCGTCACGCGCGGCACGCAGATCACGCAGTTCCTGCGCTTTCATCACCTGATCGCCTTCGGGGGCTTTGCCAACGGCGGTGTCGGCTGCGGGAATGTCCTTGGTATCCAGAACGCTCAGCTTTTCTTCGCCTGCGGCAATATAAAGCGCCAGCTCATCATAGAAGTTCAGCGTTTTCTCATAGAGCAGATCAAGCGATTTGATGTCTTTTAGCAGCGTGTGTTCATGCCCCAACAGATCATCGGTGATCTTGTCGATCTGGCCCTGCACATCTTCAAACTGGGCGGTGAATTTGGCGAAAGGGGCTGCGCGCCCAATCAGGCGCTCCCACCAGGTGCGTTCACGGCGCACATCCAGTTCACTAACGGAAAAGCCACGAATGGTGGTGACGATGTCGCGCAGACTGCCACCGGCGGGGCCGACATCCTTGTTGCGCACACCTTGTAGCATGCTCTGCGAAATCTCCTGCAATTCAGCCTGTGCGGCCGATCCAAAAGAGACGATGGATTGCGTGTCACCGATGTCAATTTCGTCCATACGCTTGGTTATTTCGGCGCTGACGGTCTTGTCGGCCTTGGCCAGTGGCACAATGGCGTTGGCATCGGCGGGCTCGGGCAGGATTGCGGCGCTGATTTCTTCGACTTCGGCCAAAGCGGCTTGGGCTTTTTGACGGATGGTGTCTGACATAAATTGTCCTCTCGTTTACAAATTGGTGTTGAGGTGAATGCCCTCTTGCTGCAGGCGATCACGCAGCACACTGATTTCGATTTCCAGATCGCTGTTGTTGTCATCCAAGAGCTTGGCTGTCTTTGCGACAAACCCTTCCTCCAGATCCGTCAGCAGCATCATATAGTCTGATTTGGCCGAGGCATCACGTTTGCGACCATAAATATCGGCGAATTTGATCGTCGCATCCCGCGCACCGCGCAAATAAACGGTCAGAAATTTACGTGCCGAAGTCAGGTCACGCGGATCATTTTCAATCGTGCGCAGCATTTCGCGCACAGAGGTCTGAAAGCGCTCAACGCGCGCCTCGACACTGCGATCGCCTGCGCGTTTGATGGCGTCTGACATAGCTGTCAAATAGTTTTCAGCCTTGTCCACAGCGCGGGCCACGCGGTCGCTTTGGTGTTGGTCTATGCCCTCCATGCCCTTGTCTTTCATCGGGTCCAGACCGAAAGCAAAGCCATGCAACACCGTGCCAAGAACGGCAAATATCAATGGCGCGCCCAACCCGCCACTAGCAGCATAGCCAGCGATCCCAAGCCCCACTCCAGTGATCAACGACCCCAGGATTTTGCGGGGCAGGGCAGGGCGACGGGCGACTTTGCGCGCCTCATATTGTTCCTGCGCCAGAATGCCCTCGCGGGTCAACCAGGCGGCCAGCAACAGCAGACCAAGGGCGCTCAGGTTCAATGCCAACCCTGTGGGTGAGGATGTGAACGCGCTCCAGATCAGCGGCAACGGGGCCAAAAACAACAGGTTAACCCGCCCTCCGGCCCGCGTGCGTGTGGCCCCGCGAAAACTGCCGCGGTCCTCCTCGGCGATGGGGCCTTGCCCATCCGGGCTGAAATCTGAGCCAAATCTTTTAGACATCTAGATGCCTCCCGCGAAGGAGACATAGAAGATCAGGATAACCAGCAGAAAAAATGCCAGTTTTTGAAGCCCAGTTTCGGACATTTGGCCCCCCTGGCCTTGTAAACTCATGGTAAACTTAGGCGATGCGGATGCCGCATACTAGGGGGAAGATTACGCCTTCTGTTGCAAAACAACACGCCAGCACCCCAAAGCGCAAAGGTTTTGGGCGCACACAACAGCCCAGTTAGACGGCTGCAAGGCCCCGAGTCATCTCTGCCTCGCTGAGGGGGGGGACGACACGGGGTGAGCATTTACATCAGTGGCGTGAGGCGGTTCGCCGCTCGGCGTTCAATTTGCGCGTATAGCCCGATTGAATGACTTCTACCGCGACCAGCACCAATACCGAGAAATAGAACGTGGTCTTGGACATTGGTACCACCTCATAGCCAAAGAACTTCAGGGCAAGGCTTTGATCATGCATCGCATGCGCCGCCGCCTGTCCAGATTCACCCAGCAGCACAATGCCCACGATCAACAGGATGAACAGGCCCAAGACCTCGTACATGCGGTTTTTCTCTAGAAACCGGGTGACACCATCAGCCAACGCCACCATTGCCACCCCCGACAGCAATATGGCCGCTGCCAGAATTGGGAACACATCGGTGATCGCCAGCGCCGACAACACCGAATCAAACGAGAAGATCAGGTTCATGACCACAATCATGATCACCACTTTGGCCGCTGATTTGCCGACTTTGTTTTGCACGTCTGTGTCCAGATGCTCAATGGTCAGCATGTGGCTGATCTCTTTTACAGCCGTGTACATGATGAATACACCGCCGACGATGAAAACCACCGTCGCAAAGTTCACGCCACCTTCCAGCACGCCAACCCAGTCAAAGATGTGAAATGGCTCGGCCATGGCGTCAATCAGCCGGATCATCACAAACAGCAGCACAACCCTCAGCGCCACGGCCAGGATGATACCCCAGAACCGCACTGCCTTTTGTTGTGCCACGGGCGCGCGTTGCGATTCAATTGAGATATACAGCAGGTTGTCAAAGCCCAGCACCGCTTGCAAAAAGCACAGCATCAGCAGGTTACCTAGGTTTTCAATCGTCAGAAGCTCGGCCATGTTTTTGGTCCCGGTGGTTACACAAATTTAAAGGGTGTTTAACGTAGCTTGTTTGTAAGGGCAAAATGAAATGCCAATGGCATGACCGCGCCGCAGTGCATGTGATCTCAAAAGCTGAATTGTCACTGCCTGTTCTCTTGGCGCTTCAGTCTGCTAAGCTCAGCTTATGAATGACCGCAGTTTTGTCCCCCGTGGTGCCGCCAGCCATCCTGTTGATTATGACGGCCCGCCACGGGATTTCTACTTTTTGTTGTTGCCAAAGCTGACCTTGCTCGCCTTTTCGGCCGCGCTGGAGCCTCTGCGCATCGCCAATCAAGTAGCCGGTAAAGAGCTGTATCGCTGGTTTGTGCTGAGCGAAGACGCCGCCCCGATCCGCTGTTCTTGTGGGGTGATGATCACGCCTGATACGGGTCTGTGCGATGTAGCGCGCGGTGCGCTGGCCTTTGTTTGCGCAGGGGTAGAACCGGGAGACCATATCTCACCCCAGATCACCACCTGGATCAGCCGCCAAAAGGCCCATGGCGCGCAAATTGGCGGCATTTGCACTGGTGCCTTTGCATTGGCGCGCGCAGGCTTGCTAAAGGGGCGCCGCTTTACCCTGCATTGGGAAAATCAGCCCGCATTTGTGGAGCGCCACCTTGATCTGGCCCCCACAGGGCGGTTGTTTGAAAACGACGGCGGCCTGCTGACTTGCGGAGGGGGTTCGGCGGCCACGGATATGATGCTCTCTCTGATCGAGGCAGATCACGGGGCTGATCTGGCGGCTATCGTGGCCGATATGTGTATCCATCTACGCTCGGCCACGCGGGATGCCTCACAACGATCGGTGCAAAGCCAGGGATTGAGCAGCCGAAATTCGCATTTGATTGCGGCCATCACCTTTATGACCGACAATCTGGAAGCACCCGCAGATGTATTGGCCATCTCTGATCATGTGGGCCTGTCACGCCGCCAGATTGAACGTCTGTTTCGCCAGCACACCGGCCTGTCCCCGGCGCAGTTTTACATGGATCTGCGCGTGTCGCGCGCACATGCCTTGCTGAATGAAACCGGCCTGTCAGTGGCCGAGATCGCCGCCGCCACCGGATTTACCAACTCTTCGCAGCTGTCACAGAGGTTCAAGGCGCGTTACGGCAGCTCTCCGGGGGCGTATCGCAAAAGCTGGCTGTCGCGCGGGGGCTGAGCCGATTATTTGCTCACAGACCCTTGAGCAGGATACCCCCACATCGCATAAACAAACGCCAGAGCAAGGCGTTGCCTACCGCTGATCCCGGCGTTGCGGACGCTTCACCTTGCGCGCGGCACCCGGTTTTTTGCCCGGACGGCCGGTTGGTTTTGGCTCTGGTTCCGCAGGTATTTCCAACCCCAGCTGATCCCGCAGAATACGCGGGCGGATTTCCTGCACTTCATTGGCTTTCAACTGAGCCAGCTGGAACGGACCATAAGACACCCTGATCAAACGGTTCACAGTCATGCCGACAGCTTCCATCGCGCGGCGAATTTCGCGGTTCTTGCCTTCACGCAAGGCAATGGTGATCCAGGCATTCGCGCCTTGCTGGCGATCCAGCGTCACGACCATCGGCTGAAACATTTCGCGGTCCACCGTGATGCCCTGTCGCAGGGGCTCAAATGTCGCATCGGTCGGGCGACCGTTGACGCGAACGCGGTATTTGCGCACCCAGCCGGTCGAGGGAAGCTCCAGCCGACGCTTTAACCCGCCGTCATTTGTCAGCAGCAACAACCCTTCCGAATTCAGATCAAGCCGCCCGATACTCATCACCCGTGGCAGCTCCTCGGGGAGGTCATCATAGATCGTGGCGCGCCCCTGTTCATCTTTGGTGGTGGTCACCAATCCGGTGGGCTTGTGATAAAGCCACAAGCGCGCGGGCTCGGGGGCGGCCAGATCACGGCCATCCACGGTGATGCGATCAGCGGCTGTTACATTCAGCGCTGCCCGCTCGATGATCTTGCCGTTGACGGTGACGCGTCCGGCTTCGATCATCCGCTCGGCTTCGCGGCGGCTGGCCAGCCCGGCACGGGCGATAACCTTGGCGATCCGGTCGCCTGATGGGGTGTCTGTGTTCATAATGTCAGCGCATACCGCATCTGTCGGGCTTGCGAAAGCGGCGAGTGCGGGGCAAAACCGAACGCATGACGTTCCGATCACATATGGATGCCGCCCTGAATGAGGCGCGCGGTGCCGCAGCGCGGGGCGAAGTGCCGGTGGGGGCTGTTGTGGTGTCACCAGATGGTCAGGTGGTGGCGCGTGCCGGCAATCGCACCCGCGAACTGTCAGACCCCACAGCGCATGCCGAAATCCTTGCGATCCGCGCGGCCTGTGCTGCACTGGGCTCAGAACGCCTGCCGGGCCATGACCTGTATGTCACGCTGGAGCCTTGCGCGATGTGTGCCACGGCAATTTCAGCCGCCCGTATTGCGCGGCTGTATTATGGTGCGAGCGACCCCAAATCAGGCGGTGTGGCACAGGGCGCACGGGTGTTTAGCCACGCCCAATGCCACCATGCGCCCGAAGTCTATGACGGGCTGGCCGCTGCCGAGTCAGAACAACTGTTAAAGACGTTCTTTGATGATTTGCGCTGACCGAGATTTTTCGTACGAAAAAACTTGGCCCCGTTCAAATCGTAATGGGCTGCATCACCTCAGGCTCGGTAACCTCAACGCCGGGCAGGGCGGCGATAAGCGCAGCCGCTGATTGTTCCAGAGCGGGAAAGGTCTTGTAGTGGCAGGGGATGACCGTTTTGAAATCAAAGAAGGTTTTCGCAGCATAAGCTGCACGTCGCATATCCATGGTGAAATGCCCGCCGGCGCATAGGATGCCGATATCGGGCTTATGCAAATCATGGAATACCTTCATATCGGCCATGACATCAGTATCGCCTGACACATAGATCGTATGGCCTTCGCCTGCGATCATGAAACCACATTCAGTGCCGGGCACATTGGGGCCATCGGGCCCGCCAAAACTGGAGGAATGCGTGGCATGTACCATGGTCACGGCCACTCCGCCCAGATCAACGGTCCCACCTTTGTTAAAGCCCACTGTCGTCAGGCCTTCTTTTTCTTCCCACCACGACATCAGGTCATATTGGCCCACAACAGGCGCATTCAGTGATTTGGACAGCGCCACCGTATCAGCCACATGATCAAAATGTGCGTGGGTCAGCAGAATATGGGTGGCCCCTTTGGTCGCGTCCTCGTGTTGCTCTTCTGACAACATTGGGTTGCCCGTCAGCCAGGGGTCAATCAGCAGAACCTGCCCGCCAATTTCGATCCGAAAACTGCTGTGGCCCAACCATGTGATCTGCATATTTATCTCCCTGATTCAATTTGAGCGCAGACTAACATGATTTGCCCAAGGGAAAAGGGGGCATAGGGATTGCAGCGCGCAGCACAGGGCGCTAAATGCTGATCTGACCCCAATCTTCAAGAGGCAGACATGTCAATCGACAAAGACACCGCCGCCCGTGTGGCCAAACTGGCCCGCATCCGGATAGAGGACGAAGCTCTTCCCGCGTTGGCCGAGGAATTCAACACCATTCTGGGCTTTATCGAGCAGCTGAATGAAGTGGATGTGGACGGTGTAGAGCCCATGACATCCGTGACCCCCATGCGTTTGCCGCGCCGCAAGGATGTGGTAACCGACGGCAATCAGCAAGCGCGCGTTTTGTCCAATGCGCCCGATGCCCGCGAAGGATTTTTTGCGGTTCCCAAGGTGGTTGAATAATGTCTGATCTGAACACACTGACCATTGCCGAGGCCCGCGACAAGCTGCGCGCCAAAGAGATCACCAGCCTGGAGCTGACCGAGGCCTGCCTGACCCAGATTGAAGCGTCAGATGCGCTGAACGCTTTTGTGCACAACACCCCGGATCTGGCGCGCGATCAGGCCAAGGCGGCCGATACCCGTTTGGGTGAAGGCGATGCACCAGCTATGTGCGGCATCCCCTTGGGAATAAAGGACTTGTTCTGCACCAAAGGTGTGCCCTCACAAGCGGCGTCTGCCATCCTGGCCGGGTTCAAACCGGAGTACGAAAGTACCGTGAGCCAGAACCTGTTTGATGCCGGATCGGTCATGCTGGGCAAGCTGAACATGGATGAGTTTGCCATGGGATCCTCAAACGAGACATCGACCTATGGTAATGCCGTTAACCCCTGGCGGCGTGGCAATGATGATGCAGCGTTAACGCCGGGTGGTTCATCCGGTGGCTCGGCCTCGGCTGTGGCGGCGGATTTATGTTTGGCGGCCACGGGCACTGACACCGGCGGATCCATCCGCCAGCCCGCCGCTTTTGTTGGCATCACCGGTATCAAGCCCACCTACGGGCGCTGTTCGCGGTGGGGCGTTGTGGCGTTTGCCTCGTCCTTGGATCAGGCCGGGCCGATGACCAAATCCGTGCGCGATGCGGCCATCATGCTGGAAGCAATGTGTGGTCATGACCCCAAAGACAGCACCAGTGCTGATATGGCCGTGCCCAATTTTGAAGCCATGTTGACGGGCGATATCAAAGGCAAAGTCATTGGTATTCCCAAAGAATACCGGATGGACGGCATGCCCGAAGAGATTGAGAAACTTTGGTCCAATGGCACCGCGATGCTAAAGGATGCAGGCGCGCAAATCAGGGATATCAGCCTGCCGCACACCAAATATGCATTGCCCGCCTATTATGTGATCGCACCGGCCGAGGCATCATCCAACCTCGCGCGTTATGATGGTGTGCGTTATGGGCACCGTGCCAAGCTGGAACAGGGTGATGGCATCACCGAGATGTACGAGAAAACCCGCGCCGAAGGCTTTGGCCATGAGGTGCAACGCCGTGTGATGATTGGTACCTATGTCCTGTCGGCAGGTTTTTATGACGCCTATTACAACCGTGCCCGCAAGGTGCGCACGCTGATCAAACAGGATTTTGAAACTGTCTTTGCCCAGGGCGTTGATGCAATTTTGACCCCCGCCACACCATCGGCGGCCTTTGGGCTTGGGGAAATGAGCGATGCCGATCCAGTGCAGATGTATCTGAACGATGTCTTTACGGTCACGGTCAATTTGGCCGGCTTGCCGGGCATCGCCGTGCCTGCAGGGATAGATAAACAAGGGCTTCCGCTGGGCTTGCAACTGATCGGCCAGCCCTGGGAAGAGGGCGATTTGCTGAATACTGCCTACGCCCTTGAGGCGGCGGCAGGTTTTGTAGCCAAACCAGCGAAATGGTGGTAAAACTCTCTGCAAAAGACGACCAAGGCAGGAAAAATCAGATGCGTATCACATTGACAGTATTGGCCTGTGTGGCCCTCGCCGCCTGTTCGCCCTCGGTTCCAGAAAGCGGGGCGTCTGGAGTTGGCTTTAACGATTATGATGAATATCAGCGCGAAAAAGCCGCGCGTGAGGCTGCGTTGACCGGCTCATCCTTGCCCCCGGCGGCCTCTGTTACGGCGCAGCCAATTGCGGCAACAAGCACCACAGTAATTACACCTACCAATGATGCCGATACTCTGGCGGCGGAAACCCGTGCAGCCCTTGATGGCTCAGCGGCAAATTCCGGCGTGCCCCCGTTGCAGGCAGATCCCAACAACCCGCCACCACAGACGGTTTCCACAACGAACGGAATTTCGAGCGAAAATGATTTCGTGGCGGTGGGGGCGCAACGCTCAATCGAAAGTGATGCGCAGCTGATCGCCCGGAATAGTGCGCAATACAAAGTGATCGAGCCGACAGCCCTGCCTCAGCGCAGCGGCAGCACAGGCCCCAGCATCGTTCAATACGCGCTGAGCGTGACCCACCCTGTTGGCACGCAAGTCCACCGCCGTGCGGGGTTCAACAAAGAAGCAAAATATAAACGCAATTGCGCGAAATATTCATCCTATGAGCAGGCGCAAGTAGATTTTCTGTCCAAAGGCGGCCCCAAACGCGACAGGCTGGGGCTTGACCCTGATGGCGACGGATATGCCTGTGGCTGGGATCCGGCCCCGTTCCGCAAAGCTGTTTCTTCGGCTGGCGGTGCGTGAGCGCGCCTGACCTGATCTGGCAGCCCTCTGCAAATTTTGGGGACAGGCGTGGGGGCATCCAGCCCAACATGATTGTCCTGCATCACACGGCCATGACCAGCGCTGAGGCGGCGCTGGAGCGGCTGTGTGACCCTGCTGCTGAGGTGTCGGCGCATTATCTGATCGCGGGGGACGGGCGCATCTGGCAGATGGTGGATGAGGCGGACCGCGCATGGCATGCCGGGGCGGGCAGTTGGGCCGGTTGCGACGATATAAATTCCCGGTCAATCGGGATTGAGCTGGACAATACCGGCGCCCATCCCTTTGCTGAGCCACAGATGGCAGCGCTTGAGGCGCTGATGCCTGGGATCATGGCGCGCTGGTCCATTGCGCCTGTGAACGTCATTGCCCACTCCGATATGGCCCCCGAGCGCAAATCTGACCCAGGCGCGCGCTTTGATTGGCAAAGGCTGGCGCGCCTGGGATTGAGTGTCTGGCACGAAGGCCCCCCGGTTGAGGGGCATGACCTCAGTCGGTTCGGTGATTTCGCCCAGAGCTTTGGATACCCCAAAGACACCCCGCACGAGGACCTGTTGCACGCCTTTCGGTTGCGGTTCAGGCCTTGGAAATCCGGGGCGATGGATGCCCGTGACCTGGAGATCATTCAAGCCCTCACCCGCTTGCACGTTGACCACAACGCTCCAAACGCCTAAGTCACTCTTTGCGCGGAGGGCCGGATGGCTGCGGCATCGCAAGATGGCGAGGAAAGTCCGGACTCCACAAGGCAACGGTGCCGGGTAACGCCCGGCCGGGGAAACCCGAGGGAAAGCGCCACAGAGAATAGTCTGCCCCTGTCCGCAGGGGTCAGGGTGAAACGGTGGGGTAAGAGCCCACCGCGGTTCTGGTAACAGCGCCGGCACGGCAAGCCCCACCGGGAGCAATGCCAAATAGGGAATGCATCATGGGTCGTCTTGGCCTCGCATTCCGGGTTGGCAGCTAGAGGTGTACCGGTAACGGTGCGTCAAGATGAATGGTCATCCAAGGGATTGCCTGTGCAATCCCCCGACAAAATCCGGCTTATAGGCCCTCCGCGCATATCAATCCGGGCCTGATCGCCACTTTCCGCCCTGTCGCGCTGATATAGCGGTGGAATGCGGTTGACTTGGGCGCGGGCCGCGTTAAAAGGCGGACTTCATAAGAGATTCACGAAGGGTTGCCCTTCGACGCAGGAGAACACCAATGGCGAAGCCGACGACCATCAAGATCCGTCTGAACTCGACCGCAGGCACGGGCCATTTCTATGTGACCAAGAAAAACGCCCGCACCATGACCGAAAAAATGGTTGTGAAGAAATATGACCCGGTTGTGCGCAAGCACGTCGAGTACAAAGAAGGCAAGATCAAGTAAGATCAGCCTGACTTTGGAAATTAAAAAACCGCGTCCGGTTGGGCGCGGTTTTTCTTTTTTCGTGACTGAAGCTGCCGGGGAACTATGCGCTATGTTGCCGGGCGGTGTGTTGTCGTGCGGAGTGTTGTCGGCCCCAAAGGCTACTGCCTGACAATTGTTGCATTCTTCAACACAACGCTTTGCCAGGTTTCGGGGTCCGTGACCGGGGACAAGGTCCCGCGCAGGGTGATCCGGCTGGAATCGTCGATCACCGGGATTTCATCTGCCAGGCTGACCACCAAAGTGGCCCCGTGATCGGCGCTACCGCACAAGGGGCACAGGCCCATATCCGACACCAACAGCAATTCGCGCACCATGTCGCCGGGCAGGGCAGGCGTGGCATAACCAGTGATCTCGACATCAATCTCGGCACCGCGCGCCAATGCGGGCGGATAGGTTTTGCGCACTTCATAGGATGTGTCCGTCACCAGTTCCTGAATGCTGATCTGATCCAAAAGCTGCCAAACGTCAGTTTCTGACAGTGCAGGGCTGGCACATGCGGTGACCGCGGCAGCCGTTACGGCAATACTGGTTGATTTCATCGCTCAAATCCCTTGCTGACAGATATGTCAAAACAATGCCAGAAATGACGGAAGAAGGGAATCCCTGTTATTGTGGATTGCGATTTCTTGCCGGTGCAGCCCCGTGGTCCAACAAAAAAGGCCGGTCACTGTGACCGGCCTTCCCTGTGTGTGTTGTGGCTGGTTTACTCGCGTGAGCCCAGCAGGTTCAGCAGCATCATGAACATGTTGATGAAGTTCAGGTAGAGGCTCAGTGCCCCCATGATGGCCGATTTGCCCAGCCATTCGCTGTCACCGTGGTGCGCGTGGGCAAGGTAGGTGTTCTTGATGTTCTGCGTGTCATAGGCCGTCAGGCCCGCAAAAATCAGCACACCGATGATGGAGATCGCAAACATGATCGCAGGCGAGCCCAGAAAGATGTTGATGACCGACGCCACGATCAGGCCGATCAGGCCCATGATCAAAAAGCTACCCCAGCCCGAGATGTCCTTTTTGGTGGTGTAGCCCCACAAAGACAGCCCCGCAAAGGAGATGGAGGTCACAAGAAAGACCTGCGCGATCGAGAAATCGGTGAAGACCACAAAGATATAGCTGATCGACACGCCCATCACGGCGGAAAAGACGTAAAAGAACAGTTGCGCCCCAGCGGCTGACAGCCGGTTGATGGCTGCACCAAAGGCAAACACCATGATCAACGGCGCAAACATGACGATATAACGGGTGAACCCGGTGAAAAGCGTGTTCATCATCGCCGCGTTATTGCCAATGGCCCATGCCGCAGCAAAGGTGAGCAACAGGCCCACAGACATTGTGCTGTAAACCTTGTTCATGTGGGCGCGTAGCCCTGCGTCAATCTCAGCTGAGCGAACTGCGCCGCCTGCCCGGATTGTATCAAATTCAGCCATCAAAGCCTCCGAAAAATTGCACCATCCCCGTACTGTGCCGGGGTCTGGTGCTAATATTGGGGTTTATGCAGCCTAATTCAAGCATTTCCGGTGGCGCATTGCCTTGAATTTTCACGGCCCGTTAACGCCAGAAGGCCGGCACATCCCAGAATGGGCGCCGGGCTTCGGCTTGGGCGTCTTGCGCGGAGAGGCCCAGGTCTTTCAGCCGGACCTCATCCAGATGCGCCAAAGCGCGGCGCTGGCGGGCCAAAGAGAAAAGCGAAAGCACCGAGCGCGACCGGGGTGCAGTGATGCTGGGCAGGCATTGGGTTTTGGTGACAATCGACATGATCTTATCCTTCTCATCTCGTGATGTGACTGGTTCGTAGCATTTCATATGTTGATATATGTGACAGGATGCGTCATATTGAAAACGAATGATTGTGAAGTGATACATCAGGAAATGTGATGATACGAAATCTGGACATGACCACCCTGCGCTCTTTCCTCGCGGTCTCAGAGCATGGCGGGGTGACACGCGCGGCGGCAGCACTAAACCTCACGCAATCGGCGGTGTCGATGCAACTCAAACGCCTGGAAGAGGCATTGGATATTTCATTGCTGGACCGCAGCAATCGCAAAATCGCTTTGACGGCTACTGGTGAGCAACTTCTGAGTTATGCCAAACGGCTGGTTGAGATGAACGATGAGGCCGTGAGCCGCCTGACCGATCAAGTCTGGGAGGGTGAGATCACCTTTGGTGTGCCGCATGACATCATCTATCCGATCATTCCCAAAGTGCTGAAACGCTTTAATGCGGCTTACCCGCGGGTGCGGGTGCAGCTCAGCTCGTCTTACTCAACCGCCTTGCTTGAATCATACGGCCGGGGTGAGGTTGATCTGATCCTGACCACCGAAACAAACGCAGGGCCTGGCGCAGAAACGCTGACCGAACTGCCGCTGCTTTGGTATGGGGCACCGGGGGGCACGGCCTATAAGAAACGTCCGCTTCCCTTGGCCAATTGCCGCAACTGCCTGTTCCGCCCCCATGTGATCAAAGAACTGGATGAGCACAATATCCCTTGGGAAACGGCCATCGATTCAAATTCTGATGGCGCAATCGAAGCCACGGCCAGCGCCGACCTCGGCGTCATGACCATATTGGAGGGCAGCTCGCCACGGCAGCTGGAAATGATCCCATCCGGCTGTGGCCTGCCGGATCTGGGCACGCAAAGGATCAACGTTTATGGGGCCTGCACTCCGCGTAACGAACTGGTGGCCAAGCTGGCGGAAATGGTGCGTGAAGGTTTCTGTGCCCGTTCGCCAGCGGTAATCAGGGAAGCGTGATCACCACTTTGCCGGTTGATTTGCGCGTGCGCAGCAGCTCCAGCGCTTCGCCGGCTTGCTCCAGCGGCAAGGTGTGGCTGATGTGCGGCGTCAGGCGGCCTTGTTCAAACCAGCCCATCAGCGTGGCAAGGCTGTCGGTGATCACTTCGGGTTTGAATTTCAAATACCCGCCCCAATACAGCCCCATAACACTGAGGTTTTTGACCAGCAGGTGATTGGCCGGCACTTTGGGCACCTCGCCCGAGGCAAAGCCAATGCTCAGGAGACGGGCCTCGGGGTTACAGGCCCGAAAGGCCGCTTTGAACTGATCGCCACCCACCGGATCATAGACCACATCCACGCCGCCCAGGGCCTTGCACTCGGCCAGAATATCCTGCGATTTGGCGTCGATCAAATGGTCAGCGCCTGCTTGGCGGCACACCTCCAGCTTATCGGCCCCGCGCGCACAGGCGATCACATTGGCACCCATAAGTTTGCCGATTTCCACCGCCGTCAGGCCCACACCACCGGCCGCCCCCAAAACCAACAGGGTTTCACCCGGCTGTAACCTGGCCTTGTAGTCCAGCGCGACATGGCTGGTGCCATAAGCGATCAAAAATGCCGCCGCCTGTTCAAAACTCATGCAGTCGGGCAATGGCACCGCGCGTGCGGCATCAAAACAGCCATATTCTGCCAACCCGCCTTGTCCGCCAAACACCGCCACGCGGCTGCCAACCGCCGGGCCAATCGTATCAGGGCCAAGCGCGTCTACGACCCCCGCCGCCTCCATGCCCAGCGTAAATGGCGCGGCAGGCGTGTCCTGATATTGACCCGTCACCATCAACAAATCAGCAAAGTTCAGACCACATGCCCCGATGCGCAATCGCAACTCGCCCTGCTGCGGCTCAGGCATTGGGGTATCTGCTAAGTCCGGGGCGACCCCATCCGAGAGAATCATATAAGCGCGCATCAAGGTTTCCTTAAAAAGTTAGTGAAACAGGGTGGTTCACCATAATGAAAGCCGCATCTTCATAGAATTGAAAGGTGAAATTTGCCATGTCCATCACCCGGCAAACCTCTCAAAGCAGCGTGCGCCCTATCTTGTTGGATAGGTTCTCGTGTAGATTGTGCCCTTATTTAGGTAATACTCCATTCGGGGAGCGATAGTTATTGTTTTTTAGTGCAAAAATGGTACCTTCCGCCGTGTTTAGGGATGGACAGCGTCTGGGGGCTTTGCTGGCTTCTGTACCGGATCGACATTTGTTCGGCCTGATATTACTAGACGCCTATGTATTGTGAAGGAGAGGGAAATGCCGCACCCAGTTGATGTGCATGTTGGCAAACGTATTCGGCATCGCCGCTGGTTGGTGGGAATGACCCAGCAACAATTGGCCGAACGTGTGGGAATCAAGTTCCAGCAGATTCAAAAATATGAAACCGGCGCTAACCGCGTCAGCGCCTCTCGGTTGTGGGATATTGCCGATGCGCTGGATGTTCAGATTAGCTTTTTCTTTGAGGGGCTTGAGACAGACGCAGACCAGAAATCCAGCTCTGACCAAGTGCCAGGGGATTTGTTGGGCGATAAGGAAGCGCTGGATTTGGTGCGTTCCTATTATGCGATCCCGGAGAACCAACGCCGTCGATTGTTTGAATTGGCACGTGTGCTCAGTGACGTCGCTTGAGGTGATTTGATTTCCCCGCTACTCATACCGCGACACGCGCGGGAGTGCTGGGGGCGTCATGCAAAATGAACACATTATTGAAACCGCCCATGCGCTGGCTGATGCGGCCCGCGGGGCGGTTTTGCCGTATTTCAGGGCAGCGGGCCTGGCCGCTGACAACAAACTGGCGGGCTCTGGCTTTGATCCTGTTACCGAAGGCGACCGTGCAGCCGAACGTGTGATGCGTGACTTGCTGGCCAAATTGCGCCCAGATGATTCGGTCTTGGGCGAGGAATTTGGACTAACAACAGGCACATCTGGCCTGACCTGGGTGCTTGATCCGATTGATGGCACCCGTGGTTTTCTGTCTGGCACCCCCACTTGGGGAGTTTTGATCGCGGTTTCAGACGAAAGCGGTCCGATATATGGGATTGTGGATCAACCCTACATCGCAGAGCGCTTTGAAGGTGGGTTTGGCCGGGCCGAGGTGAATGGGCCGCTGGGCAAACACCGCCTTGAGACACGTGGAAATGGCCCCCTTAGCGATGCGATTTTGTTCACCACCTTCCCCGAAGTCGGCGAAGACTGGGAAGGCGCGGCCTTCAAGGCCGTGTCCAGCCAGGTGAAACTGACCCGGTATGGCATGGATTGCTATGCCTATGCCCTGTTGGCGGCAGGCCAGATTGATCTGGTGATCGAGGCAGGCCTGAATTCGTATGATATTCAGGCCCCGATCGCAGTGATTGAGGCCGCAGGTGGCATTGTCACCGATTGGCAGGGCGGCAAAGTGCATGACGGCGGGCGCGTGTTGGCAGCCGCAGGGGCCGAGCAACACGCCGCAGCAATGGCCATCCTGTCCACATATTCTTGAGCCTCACCGCGAAATCACGCTAAGCTGAGAGTGCTGCAAGGCTCTTTGCCCTTTTCCACCTTGCACCCAATTAGATGAGAGGGCGGACCCCAGGAAAGGGCCTGCTATGACTGACCTTCTGATCCAAAACGCTGATCATCTGCTGACCATGAATGATGCGCGCCACGAGTTGCGCGGCGCCGACATCCTGATCCGGGATGGTGTGATAGCGGCTGTGGGGCAGGGGCTGCAGCACGATGGCGAAACAATCAACGCCCAGGGCTGCCTGGTGACGCCGGGGCTGATCAACACCCACCATCATCTCTTTCAATCCCTCACCCGTGCGGTGCCGGGCGGGCAGGATGCACTGTTGTTTGGCTGGTTGAAAACGCTCTATCCGATCTGGGCGCGATTTGGCCCCGAAGAGATGCATGTTTCAACCCAGATTGGCCTGGCTGAACTGGCGTTGTCGGGTTGCACGCTCAGTTCGGATCACTTGTATTTGTATCCAAATGGCGCCCGGTTGGAGGACACTATTCATGCCGCCGCCGAGGTTGGCTTGCGGTTTCACCCCACCCGTGGCGCGATGAGCATTGGTGAAACAGCAGGCGGTTTGCCCCCTGACAGCCTGGTTGAGGATGAGGCCGCAATTTTGAAGGATTGCATCCGGGTGATTGATGCCTTTCATGACGCCGCTGAGGGGGCGATGTGCCGCGTGGGCGTTGCGCCTTGTTCACCGTTTTCTGTCAGCCGCGAGCTGATGCGTGATGCGGCCTTGCTGGCGCGTGACAAAGGCGTGATGCTGCACACCCATCTGGCTGAAAATGACGAAGATATTGCTTATTCCCTTGCGCATTATGGCTGCCGTCCGGGCGAATATGCCGAAAGCCTGGGATGGACCGGCCCGGATGTTTGGCATGCCCATTGTGTGAAACTGAACCCACAAGAGATTGATCTCTTTGCAAGAACCCATACCGGAGTGGCGCATTGCCCTTGTTCCAACTGTCGTCTGGGCAGCGGGATAGCCCCGGTGCGGGCGATGCGTGATGCCAAAGTGCCAGTGGGCCTTGGGGTTGATGGATCCGCCAGCAATGACACAAGCAATCTGGTGGCCGAGGCGCGCCAATCCATGCTGTTGCAACGCGTGGTTAACGGTGCCGATGCCATGAGCGCGCGCGAAGCGTTAGAGATTGCCACGCGCGGCGGCGCGCAAGTGCTGGGGCGCCCCGATCTGGGCCAGGTCAGCCCCGGCAAACGCGCTGATATTGCCATTTGGGATATTAGCGGTATTGAATCTGCCGGCAGCTGGGACCCGGCCGCGTTGCTGCTGGCCGGGCCTGCCCATGTGCGTGATTTGCTGGTGGAGGGGCGCAGGATCGTGGCCGATGGCCAGATCACCACCATAAACCTGCCCAAAACTGTTGAGAGGCAAAACACGCTGGCGCGCCGATTGGCAGAGCGCTAGCGTGGTGCCAACCCAAAAGGAAGCCTGTGAAATGATCCGATCTGTTGCCTGCATGTTGTGCCTGATGACCTGCACGATGCTGAGCGCCTGTGTCACCGTGCAGGACCCTACCACCACCAGCCATTCCACCCCGGTCACTGGCGCTGTGCAACTCACCAGTGCCCCTCATGCCCAAGCCCTAAATGCCCTTCGTGCCCAACACGGGCTGGGCGCAGTTCAGCCCAATGCAACCCTGGAGCGGGTCGCCAGCGGTCATGCCCGCGATATGATGGTCAATGGTTTTTTTGGGCATGTCAGCTCGAACGGGGATACGTTTGTCGATCGCACCCGTGCGCAGGGCTATGCCTATTGCCATGTGGCCGAAAACCTGGCCAAGGGGCAATCCAGCTTTGACAATGTATTGCAACAATGGATGACCTCGCCGGCGCACCGACGCAATCTATTGCAAGGGCAGGTAACAGAATTCGGACTGGTGCGCGGGGTGGGCAACCTTTGGGTGCTGGTTTTGGGCAGGCCGGGGTGCTGAGCCATCGCGTTACAGATTGCCATAGTTGATCGAATCCTGAATGCCGAAATGATCGATGTTGAACCTGATCGGGTGGGTGTAAACATGAAACGAAAACAAATACTTACGAAAACACTATGACGCATAAAATCTCGTTCGTACGTTTGCCAACCATCGCTCAGCAAGAGATATCAGAACACATGTCTGATCCGCGTCTTGCGCAACATTTGCCATTGCTGACATTTGAATGGGATGCCGCCGCGACACGCAAATTCATAAATGCAAAAGAGGCGTATTGGCTTCGTGATGGCCTTGGACATTGGGCCATTCTCGCTGACCAAACATACATCGGTTGGGGCGGCTTTCAAAAAGAAGGCGATGAGTGGGACTATGGCTTGGTATTGAAGCCTGAAGCCTTTGGGTTGGGTCTGCAAATATCAAAGAAAGCCATCCATTTTGCAAGATCGCACGAGCGCATTCCCTTCATTACGTTTTTACTGCCACCAACACGGAAAAACCTTGGTGCGCTTAGTCGATTGGGTGCACGGCGTGTTGGGGATGTCGAGCATGAAGGAGAGATGTTTCTCAAGTACCGACTTGAAACTGTCTGATATCTCGCTTTGCAAAGCTGCGGCACGCATGGTGTGAGAGATGAATATGGCTCAGTTGGTGCAGGTGCCCGCCACCCACACCGCCTTTACCGCCCGGTCATCGCCCATCATGATGGTGGGGAACACGGCCTCCCAGATATCCTCCGCGCGCGCGGCACGTTGGGCAATCGCCGGGGTTGAGGCCAGGTCAAGCACGACCAGATCAGCCTCCATACCCGGCGCGATATTGCCAATCTTATCACCCATATGCAGAGCATCCGCAGACCCGGCGGTGGCCAGCCACAACAGCTGCGCCGGGTGCAGCGCCGTGCCCGACAGCTGGCCAATCTCATAGGCGGCCGCCATGGTGCGCAGCATCGAAAAACTCGACCCGCCGCCAGTGTCCGTGGCCAAGCCCACGCGCTGCCCCTCGGCCATGCGCGCAGCCATATCAAACAGGCCCGAGCCGATGAACGTGTTTGATGTCGGGCAATGGATCAGCGCGCCGCCGACCTCGGCCAGCCGGTCGCGCTCGCGCGGCTCCAGATGAATCGCATGCCCATAAAGCCCACGAGCGCCCAGCAAGCCATGCGCCTCATAGGTATCCAGATAATCACGCGCCTGTGGGAACAACTCTTTGACCCAACGGACCTCATCGGTCTGCTCGCTCAGGTGGGTCTGCATCAGACACTCAGGATATTCTGCCCAAAGCGCGCCCAGAGCCTCTAATTGCGCGGGTGTTGAGGTGGGCGAAAATCGTGGCGTGATAGCATAGCTGGCCCGCCCGGTGCCGTGCCAGGCCTGCAACAATGTCTTGGAGTGATCATAGGCGGTTTGCGCCGTGTCACGCAGCCCCTCGGGGGCGTTGCGATCCATGCAGGTTTTGCCCGCCACCACCCGCAGATTGCGCCGCTGTGCTGCCTCAAAAAATGCAGTCACGCTTTCGGGGTGAATGGTGCAGAAACTGGCCACTGTCGTGGTGCCATTCGCAAGGGTCAGATCAAAATATCTGCCCGCAATTTCAGAGGCATACGCAGGGTCGTGAAACTGCATTTCTTCGGGGAATGTATAGCTGTTCAACCAGTCAATCAGCCGCTTGCCCCAACTGGCGATGATCGCCGTTTGGGGATAATGCACATGGGCATCCACAAAACCCGCCATGATCAGCGCATCGCCATAATCATATAGCGTGGCATCAGGGCTTTGGGCCTTGATATCCTGTAGTGACCCGGTGGTCACAACATGCCCCGCCCGCACCAACACCGCGTCGAATAGGTGCACTGCGTCTTGTGGGTCACCAGCAAAGGGCGATTGCGCAAAGCTTAACACCCGGCCTGCAAGAATGGTGTCGGTTGTCATCTGGCTGGCTCCTTTATTGCGCAGGGCCTAGGATAGGCGCGCGGTTTTGAGAGGTAAATCACCCCATTCTCATTGTTTTCCTGAAGCTGCTTCTTTATCCCTCAGACAGGCGCATATTGGACGGGGAGGGCGACATGGCAGAGGATGACCAACTGAGCGGCCCAGACCCGGACCGTACAGACCGCGACGAGCGCGACGACAACCCCTATGTGCTGGATCGACAGGCAGTTGGCCGCATCATCCTGGCGGTCGATAATGCTGACCGCGACATGCTGCTGGCCGAAATGGAGCCGCTGCACGCGGCTGACATCGCTGACCTTCTGGAGCAGATCAATGCCTTTGACCGCCGCCGCCTGCTGGAGCTCTATGGTCAGGAATTTGACGGCGATATCCTGTCGGAACTTGACGAGTCTATCCGCGAAGAGATCATCTCGATTCTGCACCCCGAGGTGCTGGCCGAGGCTGTGCGTGATCTGGACAGCGACGATGTTGTTGATCTTGTCGAAGATCTGGAAGACGCCCAACAATCGGCCATCCTTGAGGTGCTGGAAGACAGTGACCGGGTTGCAGTTGAGCAATCGCTGACCTATCCGGAGTATTCCGCTGGCCGCCTGATGCAACGCGAAGTGGTCATGGCGCCTGAGCATTGGAATGTGGGCGAGGCGATTGACTATCTGCGCGATCAGGATGATCTGCCCGAACAGTTCTATCACATTGTGCTGGTGGACCCGCGGCTGAAACCCGTGGGAAATGTCACCCTGGGCAAGCTGATGGCATCGCGGCGCGAAGTGATGTTGTTGTCCATCCTCGAAGAGACATTTCATACCATTCCCGTCAATCAGGACGAAGAAGATGTGGCCTATGCCTTTAATCAGTATCACCTGATTTCCGCCCCTGTGGTGGATGAAGATGACCGGCTGGTTGGTATGATCACCATTGATGATGCCATGGCCGTGCTGGATGAAGAGCACGAAGAAGACATCATGCGTCTGGCCGGTGTTGGCGAAGGCAGCCTGAGTGACCGTGTATTGGACACCACCAAGCAACGCTTTCCCTGGCTGGCGGTCAATCTGGTGACGGCCATTCTGGCCTCGCTGGTGATCGCACAGTTTGAGGCCACGATTGCCCAATTTGTGGCGCTGGCTGTGTTGATGCCCATCGTTGCCTCGATGGGGGGCAATGCTGGCACCCAAAGCCTGACAGTGGCCGTGCGCGCCATTGCCACCAAGGATTTGACCGGCGCCAACGTCTGGCGCGTTATCCGGCGCGAGGTGTTGGTGGGGCTGGTCAATGGCATAATCTTTGCCGTGGTGATGGGCGTGGTGGGTGTGGTGTGGTTCGGCGGTCCCGAGTTGGGTTATATCATTGCCGCCGCTATGGTCATCAATCTGGTCGTGGCTGGGCTTGCCGGGACGGCCATTCCGGTTTTATTGGATCGGATGGGGATTGACCCTGCATTGGCATCGGGTGCGTTTGTGACGACAGTTACTGATGTTGTGGGGTTTTTCGCCTTCCTGGGATTGGCGGCTATCGTATTGTTATGACTGATTTAACCGAGTTGAAAACTGCCGCCCGCAAAGCCGCATTTGCCCGTCGCAAGGCGGCGTTTGAGGCCGGATTTCCAGCGCAGGCGGCGCATTTGTCTGAGGTTCTGGCAGGCCATCGCGGTGTGCCTATGTCGGGCTTTTTGCCCATCCGCACCGAGATTGACCCACTGCCCGCCATGGAGGAAGCCGCCGCACATGGCCGCGTCGGTGTGCCGGTCATACAGCGCCTCGGCCTGCCGCTGCTGTTTTCGCGCTGGGAGCCGGGCTGCGCCCTGAAAGACGGCCCATTTGGGGCCATGGTCCCACAGGTGGCGGTTTATTTTGAACCAGAGATTTTGATTGTGCCGCTGGTGGCTTTTGATCGCTCAGGCGGGCGGTTGGGCTATGGTGGCGGGTTTTATGACCGCACTCTGGAAATGCTGCGTGCCAAACGCCCCACGCTGGCCATCGGCTTTGCTTTTGGGGCGCAAGAGGCCGAAGATTTGCCGTTGGAGCCAACCGATCAGCCGCTGGATATGCTGATCACCGAAGGTGAAATCATCACCTTCTGAGCCAGCGGGCCTTAGTCGTTCATTGCCTTTTGCAAATGGTTGCGTGCGGCGCGCAAATGCCTGCGCAACAGGCGTTGCGCCTCTTTGGGATCACCCGCATGACAGGCTTCTACGATCCCCTCATGCTCTGTCACCCAACGCTCGGTCTTTTCAACCAGCTGACGATAGCTTGCGACCTGCACAGAGCAGGCGCGGCGTAAATCATCCGCCATGGCACTTTGCAGCGGGCGTTTTGCAGGCGCATAAAGGGCGGCGTGAAACATCTGGTCGCCCGACGCCCAATTGTCCTGGCGCGCCTCAAGCGAAGATCGCTCCAACGCTAAATCAAGCGCGCTGTGATCTGACGATGTCATGTTGGGCACGGCGCGCCCGATCAGGTCACATTCCAACAGCATACGCATGTGAAACATCTCTTCCACCTCGGACGTGTCCAGCTTGAGCACAGTGGCGGTGCGATTGGGGCTTGCGGTGATAATGCCGCCCGCTGCCAGTTGCGCCAGCGCATCCCGCACGGGGATACGGCTGACGCCAAACCGGGCTGCCAGCTCGGTCTGGCCAAGGGGCGTTCCGGGGGGCAGGGCGCCCGATAATATGTCAGCTTGCAGGGTGTCGGCGATGGTCTGTGGGGTCATGCTCTTGCCTCTGATTTTGTATACATGTATACGGGCATTATGCCCCTCCCACAATAGGAAACGCCCATGGCCGAGCATGAATATACATCCCGCGTAACCTGGACCGGCAATCGGGGGCAGGGCACGCAGACCTATGGTGGGTATGATCGAACCTGGCAAGTGCAGACACCGGGAAAGCCGGTAATCGAGTGCTCTAACGACCCGCTGTTGGGCGGTGACCCCACGCTGCACAACCCCGAGGACCTGCTGATCTCTGCTCTCTCGTCATGCCATATGCTGTGGTATTTGCATCTGGCATCTGAGGCGGGAATTGTTGTGCAGGGGTATCACGACAACCCGCTGGCAGTCGGTGAAAGCCAACCCAACGGAGCGGGCCGTTTTCTGCGCGCCATTTTGCGCCCGGCAATTACAGTGTCAAAGGGCCCTGATCATGCACTGGCGGAAGCGGTGCATCGCAAAATCCCCAAATTTTGCTATATTGCGCGCTCGGTGAACTTCCCGGTGGAGTATCAGGCGACGTATCTGCAGCAGGAGTAATCCGGGCTGGGGCCGATAACCTGCATAGCGCCTGCACAAACGAAAAACGTCGGCCCGAAGGCCGACGTTTGTTTTTGGAAATGGTGACGTCACGCTTACTCGTGCGCTTCTTTTTCAAACACTCTCGCCAGTCGTTCGGGCGATCGTGCGAGCGCCTCATCGGCCTCCATTTCTTTCTTTTCAATCCCGGCTTGCAGGACATGAAACCCCAGCCAGAAGATCAGCCCGACGACGAACAGGATCATTTCAGTCCCCACCATCGGGTAGATCGGGCCGATCTGAGACAGGTCTGCGCCTGCCCATGTTTCGATTTGAGTCGTAGACATGTTTGCTCTCCTTTAAGTCAGCAGGCCAAGACGCTTGGCCTCGGCAATGTCAGCTTCCGAGATTTCAATCGCGTCCATCTCCTCAGCAATTTCTTCGCTCATATCTAGGCCCACGAGTTCCACCGCAGGTGGGACACGCAGCATACCCATGCTGTGCAGGATCTTGGAAACGATCCAGGCAGGGATAAAGCCCAACACGATGAACATGATGCAGGCACCAATGAACTGACCCCAAGGGGTGATCAGCGTTGCCGGGTCATGATAGGCCGCTGTCGCCGGGTGACCCCAGAGCATGAAGCCACAGATGACCAGCCCCAGGAAACCGGCATAGCCGTGCACCGCGATTGCACCAACCGGATCGTCGATCTTGAACTTACGTTCGACCCAGAAGTGCATTTTGTAGGCAAACACAGCACCTACACCACCGATCAGCATCGCCTGGATCGGATGATACAGGTCATTGCCCGCAGAGGCCGTGATGACCCCAGCCAGACCGGCCGAGTAGGTCCAGAATGCCTCGCCCTTGGACACCACATAGCCCGCGATCAGCCCCCCTGACAAAGACATCAGGAAATTGAACACAATGGCCGACAGGGTGGTTGGTGTCAGATAGATCGTTGTGGCTGTAAAGTTCACAACGCCTTCGGCACCGCCAAGTGATCCGTGATCAATGATCGGCACGTTACAGGCCACATAGAAGCCCCAGAAGCCGCAATAGATCATAAAGAGGCCAATTGTGACCAGCCACTTGTTGTGCGGATTGATGTTGCGCGGTGTGCCATCGGGGGCAAATTTACCAATCCGAGGGCCCAGGACCATGACAACACCCAAGGCAAAACCACCGGCAATCGCGTGGATAACACCCGATGCATAAGCATCATGATAGCCCAGCTTGGTGACCATCCAGCCATCAGGATGCCAGCCCCAGGCCGCATCAATGATCCAGGTGAACGAGCCGATAACGACCGCCAGGATCCAGAAGGCTGAGGGGCGAATGCGCTCAATGGTAGCGCCCGAAACAATCGAGGCCGCTGTCCATGAGAACAACAGGAACGCCGCCCAGAACACGCCGTTAATGCGCGACCAGTAGCTGTTGCCCAGCTCAACACCATACCCCATTACTGGCTCTTGACTGGCGATGCCCGGTCCGCCCAGATGGGTGCCCATCAGCTCGCCGCATGGTACGGCGTTGTCTGACTGAGTCAGACCGCCAGTGATACCAGGCCCATTCGGGAATGCGAAATATATCCACCAGCCAAAGAAGAAGAATGTCACAGTCACCAGCGGGATCAGCATGGTGTTTTTCATCAATGTGTGGACGTGGTTTTTGTGACGGGTTGCCCCCACCTCGTACATGCAAAACCCGACGTGAATCAGGAACATGAAAGGTATGGTCACCCAATAGTAAAACTCGGTGAAAATCACCGTTAGCGCACCAATATCGGTATCCATTCAGTTGTCCTCCGGTTTGGACTTTTCTCATTATTGTTGGAAATTTTTTATGTATTTCTTCCTTAGGTATTGATCCAAAAGTGGACCAATAGCCAATGTTAGCCTACACCAAAAATACGCCAAAGACGAGTTTTTTCAAGTCGTGTTGGAAGGATGAAGTCCCCTCATGTTTCCTGTGGGTAATGAAATATTCCAAAATATTCAGTGCAAGTTTCAAAACCGACAAGGTAGCGGCGATTTGCGTCAGGATCAGGCCGCCGCATTATGATGTTGCAGGCTGCGTCAGGCGAAGCGCGCCACAGATTCGCCAGTGCGTTGATAGGCAGGCCGGATATGGTCCAAATATACAGCGCTCAGGGCCAGACAAAGATAGGTTTTGCCCGCAGGCTTGAAAAAGCCGGCGGCGCATTCCATGCTGGTCTGGCGCCATCACCTGGTGTTGCACCGCAATAACGCCACTACATTGACCTGAGCAATTCACCCTCACGGGGCCATAGGCCAATAGACGGATGAAACCAGATCATGAACGGCTGTTTCAGCATCGGCTAGACGCCCCAAAGACAGGACATTCCCATGACGATCAAACCTTACTGGAAAAACTACATTGATGGCGCTTTTGTGGACGGCGGGGCAGGGCGTGTGGATGTGATCAACCCCGGCACCGGTGAAAAACTGGCCGAACATGCGCTGGCGGATGAGGCAGATGTTGATCGTGCTGTGCAAAGTGCCAAGCGTGTGCACCATTCAGGGGTTCTGAGTGCCATGCGCCCGGTTGAGCGGGGCCGTATGGTGCAGGCCATTGGGCGTTACCTGCTGGATCACATGGATGAGATCGCGCCGCTTTTGACCCTGGAACAAGGCAAACCCCTGTGGGAGGCGCAAAACGAAGTGCGCGGCGCGGCACGGTATTTTGAGTATTACGGCAATCAGGCCGAAACCCTGGAGGGCCGCTCAATCCCGCTGGGCGAGGGCTATTTTGACTTCACTCACTATGAGCCCTTCGGCGTTTCAGCGCAGATTATCCCGTGGAATTTTCCGCTGGAAATGTCGGCGCGCTCGCTTTCCACTGGTTTGGCAACGGGCAATGCCTGTGTGGTCAAAACACCAGAGTTAACGCCGATTTCCAATTACATCTATGGTCACGCAGCCGAGGCCGTGGGCCTGCCTGCGGGCGCGGTGAATATCCTGTGTGGTTGGGGCCATCAGGCCGGTGCCGCGCTCAGTGCGCATCCGGATGTTAATCAGATCGTCTTTACCGGGTCGGTCAAAACCGGCATCGCCATTGCCACGGCTGCGGCCCAGAACGTGGTGCCTTGTGTGCTGGAACTGGGCGGGAAATCTGCCGCGATTGTCTATGATGACGCTGACCTGGAGGCCTTTGAGGGCGATATCCGCAAAGGCATCTTTACCAATGCCGGTCAGGTCTGTTCTGCCATGAGCCGTGTCGTGGTGCACGAAAGCCGTCATGACGAGTTGGTAGAGCGCGCTGTCAGCGTGGCCAGATCTTTGTCAGTCGGGCCTGGGATTGAGCGCACCGAGCCGGGGTTGACCATGGGGGCAATGGTGTCTGAGGCGCAGCGTGATCGTGCCGCCAGCATGGTCGCCGAAGCCGAAGCTCAGGGCGCGCGCATTGCCACTGGCGGGCGCAAGATGAACATCCCCGGCGCTTGTCTGGATCCTACTGTATTGACCAATGTCACCCCCGATATGAGCATCGCGCAGGACGAGGTATTTGGCCCGGTGTTATCTGTGATCCCCTTCAAGGACGAAGCCGAGGCCATTCAGATTGCCAATGGCACCGATTATGGTCTTGTGGGCGGTGTGTTTACGCGTGATCTGGACCGGGCAACGCGCGCGGCACGCCAAATCCGGGCTGGGCAAATCTTTGTGAATGATTGGTTCGCAGGTGGTGTGGAAACGCCCTTTGGCGGATATGGCAAATCCGGCTATGGCCGCGAAAAAGGCCGCGAGGCGCTGCTGAATTATGTGCAGACCAAGAATGTGGCGATCCGAGTGCGCTAATCACATGGCCATTTGCCAGCCTCAGCTTCAACGCGATATGGGACAGGAAGACGGTTCCAGCTCTCCTTGATAGGCGGCAATAAGCCCGACCAATGGCGCGGAGATTTCGACGTTAAAATGAAACTTGCCATCCACTTGCGCTTCAAAGCTCTTGCCGTCGGGCAATAGGGCCTTGGGCATTGGCAACCCGCAAAACGTCCAGCGGCGCGGGACCAAGTATAATTTATTGTCTTGCACCACCAATGCCAGGGCCACCGCGATTGGCCCGAAGCGTTCCAGCAGCAGGTGGTCATTTCTTCCGCTGCCACGGGTTTGGGTTGAGGAAAATGATCTGCTCCCAAAGGTGCGCCGCCAGGTTTCTCCGCCCTCTATAGGGTCGAACTGCACAGTGACGGGTGTATTTTCAGCGCCCGGTGGAAACCCAAGCATCCACCCCAATGCCCTGGATAGGGCGCCCGTGCCGCGTTGCACCCGTGCGCTGCCCGTCCAGCTGCGCGCCTGGCAATCATCATGAAGTGCCCGGATTTGAGAGGGAAGGCTATCAAACGCGTCACCCAAAACCTGCCGGTAAAGCGGTGCGTTTGGCGACGGCTCCTCCCGAAATCCAGTGGTGATGGTGCGGCCTTCAAAAAGGCGCTCGTAATCCTCAAGGGTCAGCGTAATCGTGGCGGGGCGTGCGCCCGGTGCCGGCACATCCTGTGCAATATGTTTGCGAACAATAGCCTCAATCGCCATTGATGGGATGTAGGGGCCATCGTCACCCTCAGCCAAAAGGTGCCACGACCGCTCGTGCGGCACGCCGTCGCGCACGCCTGTTGCGTGAACAAACATGCCCCCTCGGTGCTCGCCAAATTTGGCAAGGTTCAAAACCGCATAAAACAGCGGGGCCAACGGGGTGAAACTTGGCAGGTTCAGCTTTGCACGGGCCTTCGCCAACAGGTTCAAAACCCGGTGCAGACTTTCTGGTACTGGGCCGGCCCCCATCCAGATATCGCGCAGCTGCGGAAATTCGGATGGCAGGATTTGCAAGTCAGGCACATCAACCAGCGAAAAGCGTATATTTGCGAGGGGCAGTTTGCCCGGCACCGCAATTGTATAGCGCATGCTTTGTGTCAGGCCGGGGACTGTGGTTTGCTGGCCGTTCTGGGTAAGTTGTACCGGCGCACCTGCATACCCCACCACCGCACGCATGACATTCAGGCCAATACCTGCAAAAGGCGAGGGCGCAATGCCGCCTGTGACTGACAGGACATCCATGGATTTTGACATCTCGCTCAGCACCGCAGCCGTCAGCACCGGAAAGCTGCTGACCCCGCTCAGCGCAAAGACACCGGCGTCCCGCGCCGCGCGGTCCAATTGCGAAACACCGAAGACGAAATCAGCGGCATCGGCAAAATCCAGATAGTTCACGCGGTGCTTGATGCAGGCCTCAATCACAAGATACCCGTGATCGCCGTACTCCTGAAACGGCCCAGAGGCATCAACAACCAGATCGGGCTGTTCAGCCACAAGCTCCTCAGCAATGTCGTTGCGATCAAGCTGTAGCGCGCGCACCTTCGCTTGCCCGCTAAACGCTGCGCAATATTTTTCAGCACGCGCCAGGTTTCGCCCGGCAACAATCATCTCGATTTGCGGCAGGTCTGACAGCAATTCGATCAGACGCCCCCCAAAGACACCGTAGCCACCAAGCACGAGTATTTTCACAACAACAGCCTTTTCCTGAATGTGAGGATCACAAAGCGCGCAGCGGGCATCCATAGAAGGGCCGACAGCGCCCCCGCAAAACCGGTGGCCAGATCATTATGCAGATAGGAATAGAGTAGCCTGATCCGGGTCATAGCTTTATTCCTATATAACACGCGCTAGATTACGAGGGCACAAATTGCCTCAGGGCTTTGTGATTCACCGGGCGGTCACACACATAGTCCCGATTCTTTCTCGCAGAATCCCCTCCCACTGAGAGAAAAGGAGCGCTGCGCGGGCGATGGAATCACCCTCACAAGCCCAAAGAAACGACCTGTATGGTCAATTCTGCTTGCGAGAGGGGCAGGCGCAAATCCACCGACAAAATGCGCTAACGCCCTTAAAAACGGTAAAAACACTGGAAATTTGCCGAAGCGCTTCATTCGAGTGTGGTTTTAACAACACATCCCGATCAACAAGAAGAAGCGGGTGGGCGCTTTCGTTGACACTTGGGGGGCATTTGCCGCATTCCATCTCCAAGTCGTGCCCAAGACGGGGGCGGCGAACATGCAACTTTCCTGCTATTAGGAGGGATTACCCTTGAAAAAGCAACTTCTCTGCACCAGCGCAATCGCACTCGGCGTAGCAGCTGCAGCACCAGCTTCGGCCCAAGATTGGGATCTGGACTGGGGCGGCTTCATGAGCCAGCACGCAGCATTCATTGACTCGGACATCAAAGTCGGCGGCAATAACATCCCCAACGTTGATTTCTCGGGCCTGGAACTGCACCAGACTGCTGAAATTATCTTCACTCCTTCGATCACGCTCGACAACGGCCTGACCTTCGGTGTGAACATCCAGTTCGAAGGCCAAAACGGCTTCTCGGTCGATGAATCATACATGTCGATCTCTTCGGACACCTTTGGTCGTCTGGACATCGGTGCTGAAAACTCCGCTGGTTACAAATCCATGGTTGGCGCGCCAACTGTGACATCCATGTGGATCAACTCACCTTCGATCTCGTCGTTCATTCCTGTGTCGGCTTCGGGCGCTCTGCCTTGGACGTTCCGTCAGGCTGCAATCTCGTCCTACACTGAGGTTGCTGGTAACAACGACGTACGTCGCATCAGCTACTACACTCCTTCGTTCAATGGTCTGACCATTGGTGTTTCTTACGCCCGTGACGGTGTTACCAACGCTGGTAACAACTTCAACGGCGGCCTGAACACCAACGCAATGGCCCTGTCGAACGTATGGGACATTGGTGTTAACTACAGCCAGTCCTTCGGCAACGCAGACGTTAATGTCGGCGCTCGCTACGGTGAAGGTGACCTGGTTGTTGGTTCCGCCAGCACCTGGGGTATCGGCGCAACAGTTGGCTTCGGTGGTTTCACCGTAGGCGGTTCGTACGCTGAAAACGACAACGGCGCAGCAAACGGCATTGCCGACAACGAAGGTTGGAGCTTCGGCATGACCTACGACATGGCTGGCCCATGGGCGTTTGAAGCCTTGACCTACCAAGGTGAAACTGTTGTTGCAGCTAACGGCACAACTTCGGACTACACAGCCTATAAAATCGGTGCAAGCCGTGACTTGGGTCCAGGTGTAGACTGGGATCTGTATGCTGTAATGGCTGAAAACGGTAACAATGCTCTCGAAGTCGAAGGCTTCGCAGTTGGTACCGCAATCAACCTGAGCTTCTAAGTTCAAGTAGATTTCGCGGCGGGGGGCTTGTCTCCCCGCCGTATTTCATTTCAAAGGTGCTTTATCGCACCTTTTTTTGTTCCTTGGGACGACTGAGACATGAAGAAAAGCATCATCTGGCTGGCCTCTTATCCGAAGTCTGGTAACACATGGATGCGTATCTTCCTGGCCAATTACCTGATGAACACCAAAGAGCCGATGCCGATCAATCAGGTACATCGTTTTGGCATGGGCGATACCATCGCAAAAACCTATCAGATGGTTGCCGGTCGCCCGATTGACACGAACGACCCGGCCCAGATATTACCCTTACGTGACAAAGTGTTACGCGGGATTGTTGGCAATAACGCTGACATCAATTTTGTCAAAACTCACAACATTCGGCGTGTTGCTTTTGGCGTGGACATGATCCCTGATCAATACACCCGCTCATCTGTCTATATTCTGCGAAATCCGCTGGACATGGTGCTGTCTTATGCGCGCCACCATGGCCTGACGATCGAAGCCGCCGTGCATGCCATTGGCCATTCCGATAACGCCACAAGTGGTGACGCAAATTCCGTGGCCACATTTCTGGGCTCTTGGTCTGAACATGTGAATTCCTGGACCGCCCGTGCGCCTTATCCGCAGCTGACCATCCGATACGAAGACCTGTTGGCCGATCCTGAGACGCATTTTACGGCTGTGCTTGAGCAGATCGGCGTGCCCGTGGACGAAGCCCGCCTGAAACGCGCGATCAAACATGCCAGTTTCAAGGAAGCGAAGCGGCAAGAAAAGAAACACGGCTTTATCGAGAAATCTGACAGCGCCGACAGCTTCTTTACATCTGGCAAGGCCGGATCGTGGAAAACTGACCTCGCCCCAGACCTGGCTAAGCAGATCACCAAAGATCACCGCGCCACCATGAAACGCTATGGATACTTACCCTCATGAGCAACCTGCAACGCATTATCTGGCTGGCCTCTTACCCTAAATCCGGCAACACCTGGATGCGCAGTCTGTTGGCGCATTACCTGATGCCCGCGGGACAAGCACCTGATATCAATAACTTACGCGCATTTACCACGGGTGACACGCGGCAGGATATCTTTAACGCATCGGTGGGTGGAAAGTTTCAGGCCAACTCGATTGAGGAATGGCTGCGCGCGCGCCAAAAGGTAGTACGGATGATCGCAGGCTCAAAGCCAAACCATCATTTCGTGAAAACCCACTGCCAGCCGATCAAAATGTACGACATGGAGCTGATCCCAGCCGAGGTGACATCAGCGGCCATCTATATCCTGCGCAACCCCTTTGATCTGGCGCCGTCCTTTGCGCGCCATCAATCGGCCGACATCGACACGGCAATCGAGCGCCTGTGCAACCCTGACACGATGATGGGCACTGAAACCGGCATTTTTGATGCGCTTGGCCGCTGGGATGATCATGTGAACGCCTGGACAGGTGCCCCCGGCCTGCCGCTGCATGTGGTGCGTTACGAAGATCTGTTGAACAAGCCCGCCAAAACCATGCGCAAATTGCTGGGTGATTTCCTGAAGGTCCCCATGGACAGCCCGAAACTGGCCAAGGCGATCAAGGACACCAGCTTTGCCGCCATGAAAAAGCAGGAAGAAAAAGACGGGTTCTTCGAAAAACCCAAAGGCATGAGCAGCTTTTTCGCCAAAGGGCAGGCGGGTGTGTGGCGCGATGACCTGACCCCTGCCCAAGTGGGCCGTCTGCGCGAGACGTTTTTGCCGACGCTGGAAAAGTGGTATCCGGAACTGCTGAAAGACACCGCAGAATTCGCCGATACAGCATCGTGAGCGCGCAGTCCCTTTTCAATCAGGGCGTAGCAGCTTAGTTTCATATGGAAATCGGTTGATAGGGGGGCCTTACACATGGCACGCAAGCATTTGTCCATTATTGCAATGATCTCCGCCTTGGTAGCATGCACCCCGGCTGAACAGGCTGCGGTCATGGCGCTTGGCCCAACGCCGGTCATGGATGGCGGCGTCTATTCCTCCGGGGGCGGCATTACCGTTGCAGCCCAGGTAAATGAAATCGACGGCATGACAGGCCTTTGCGGCGTCTGGGCCGAAAGCAAACGACAGGCGGTGTTTACCAAAGGCCTGGCGCGCAAGGTCATGCACACTGGATCGGCCTATCTGGATAGCACTATTTTGCACCGCGATCTGGCCTTTATGGCCAAGGTTGACCCGATGACCAGCTACGCCGGGCAGGGGGCCAATTGTGTGAAAACCCAACGCCCATGGTCTGCTACGGACGCAGGCAAGCCCGTGCAATTGCGTATTCCCAAGCAAGTCGTACATCGCGAAATTGATGATGGAGACGGCGTGGGCATTGTCGTCACCTTCTCGCAAACCGGGCCGGGGGCGATGAACCCTTCCCTTAAGTCTTTGATACTAGACAATTAAGAATTGAGCGCCGGATCAGATGAGTTCTGCCAATTCCGCACCCTTGCGCCGCGCTGCGCGCCTATCGGTTGCACCAATGATGGACTGGACAGATCGCCATTGCCGCTATCTGCACCGCCTGCTGACGCATGAGGCGTTGCTTTATACCGAGATGGTCACAGCCCCCGCATTGGTGCGTGGTCATGCGTTGCACTTGTTGGATTTCTCGCCCGACGAGCATCCCATTGCATTGCAACTCGGCGGCTCGGACCCGGCGGAATTGGCGAAGGCCGCGCGGCTGGGGTTTGAGGCGGGCTATGACGAGATCAACCTGAATGTTGGCTGCCCGTCCGATAGGGTGCAATCAGGCACTTTTGGCGCTGTGTTGATGAAAAACCCCGCTCTGGTGGCCGAGTGCTGTGGCGCCATGATGGAGGCGGTGCCGATTGAGGTGACTGTCAAATGCCGCATTGGTGTCGATGACCAAACCCCCGAAGAGGTGCTGCCCGAATTTCTGGCCCGTGTGGGGGCGGTGGGCGTTCAGCGCTTTATCATTCACGCGCGCATGGCGTGGTTGAAGGGCCTTAGCCCCAAGGAAAACAGGGATATTCCGCCGCTGAATTATGATCTGGTGGTGCAGATGAAGCAGCTGTTCCCGGCGCTGCACCTGTCGGTTAACGGCGGGATCGACACCCTTGATCAGGCGGTTGATTTTCTGGATCGGGGCCTGGACGGGGTGATGATCGGGCGGGCGGCCTATCACAACCCCGGTGGCGTGCTGGCACAGGTGGATAGCCGTGTCTTTGGCACAGCGGACCCTACGGCCACCACCGAACAGGCGGTGCACGCGATGTTGCCCTATATTGAGGCGCATCTGGCCACAGGTGGCCGCCTGCATCAGATCACGCGTCATATGCTTGGCCTGTTTTCGGGTCGTCCCGGCGCACGCGGCTGGCGGCGGGTGCTGTCCGAAGGGGCCACACGCCCCACTGCTGGCCCCGAACTCGTGTTGGAGGCCTTGTCACAGATCACCGCCGCCCCGGTGGGCTAGGGCGCTTTTCATTCATGCAACCGCGGGGTAGGTCTGGAGTAACCATCACCGGAGGTCCCATGCCTGACACCATGTTACTGATTCAGATGTTGATCCTTCTGATGGTCATTGGGGCCTTTGCCGGTGTGTTGGCGGGCCTTTTGGGTGTTGGCGGTGGCATCGTGTTGGTGCCTGCATTTTTCTATGCTTTTCAAACACTTGGATATGGCGGGCCACAGTTGATGCAGGTCTGTTTGGCCACCTCGCTGGCCACAATAGTCGTCACCTCTTTGCGTTCAGTTCTGAGCCACAACAAAAAGGGCGCAGTGGATTGGCATATCCTGCGCAGTTGGGCACCGGGCATTGTGATCGGTGCCATATTGGGGGTGAGCGTGGCGTCCAATCTCAGCTCCACAGCGTTACAAAGCATCTTTGGGTGTCTGGGGATTGTGGTTGGCCTTTATATGGGGTTTGGCCGCGCTGAATGGCGGCTGGGCGCTGCGATGCCTATCGGAATTACCCGTGCCGCCATGTCACCGGTTCTGGGGTTTTTGTCCGTCATGATGGGCATTGGCGGCGGCAGCTTTGGTGTGCCGCTGATGAGCCTTTATAACACGCCGATCCACCGGGCCGTCGCCACTGCGGCGGGGTTCGGTATGACCATTGCGGTGCCGTCGGTTGCGGGCTTTTTGCTGTTGCCGATTGATCCGGCGACACGTCCGCCGCTGACCATTGGGGCTGTCAATCTGGTGGCCTTTGCGGTTGTGATTTCAATGACGTTGATCACTGCCCCTGTCGGGGTAAAACTGGCCCATGCGATGGACCCCAAACCGCTGAAGCGGGTGTTTGCGGTGTTCCTGACGTTGGTGGCGCTGAACATGCTGCGCAAAGCCTTGGGATGGTAAGGGATATCTGAGCAAAAGCCGGGCCAAATGGCCTGTGGATGACGCGCCGTCGCCCTGACGCCAGCCCGCTGAAGGTGAGAATCGCTCAGCCCTTGGCGTCACCACGTGCCAACCGTGCAGAACGCCCGCCACGCCGCTTTGTCAGCATCGAAGAGCGATCAGGCAAAGCCGCCATAATCTCACGCCGTTCCTCGGGTGTCATTTTTGACCACAGCCGGATTTCATCCATGGTGCGGTTGCATCCGGTGCATATCCTTGCCTCTGGATGGATCACACAAATGCGTACGCATGGGCTTTCGACCTCAGAGCGGTTCCAGATGTTCTGCTCGCTCATTGCGCGGCCTTCATATGGTTTAAGCGGTCCAACACGCCCTGCAAGATATACGAGGCGGCGATATTGTCGATCACTTCCGCGCGGCGCTTTCGGGTCGCATCCGCCTCGAGCAGGGCGCGTTCGGCGGCGACGGTGGACAGGCGCTCGTCCCAATATCCAATCGGCAGCTCTGTCAGCCGTTCCAGATTGCGCGCAAAGGCACGGGTGGACTGGCAGCGCGGGCCTTCTGATCCATCCATGTTGTAGGGCAGACCCAGAATGATGCCAGCCACATCACGCTCGGCCACAATTTCCAGCAAGCGCGCGGCGTCCACGCCAAATTTCTTGCGCCGCACAGTTTCATGGGGCGATGCAACAGCCCGCATGCCGTCCGAGACCGCAACCCCGATGGTTTTATCCCCCAGATCAAGCCCCATAATGGCGCGCATGGGCGGCAGGGCGACAGCAAAATCCGCAATGTCGTCACAGATCATTGGGCCACTCCCGCATCTTGGGCGGCGGCAAGGATCTGTTGTAACTCGGCCGGGCGGCCTTCAAAAACGCTCTGGGCTTCGCCATAGATCAGGGCCGCCTGATCGGTATCGCCCAACACCCCCATTGCCCGGATCAACCGTGCCCATTCCTGTGCTGTGCCGCCTTGGGTCGCCAGCCTGTCGGACAATTGTGTGACCATGCCTTGGATCATCGCCTGACGGTCCGCGTCGGTCATATCCTCAGCCGCGGCGATGGCATCGGCGTCAGGGCCGGGGGCTTTGGTCAGCGGTGGCAGGGTGTATTTTACCCCCGCACTCCAGGCGACGGCCTCAATCTGTTCGCGCAGTGACCCCAGCCAAGGCGCATTGGCCGGGCTGTCACGCAAAAGACCCTCCATGATCGGAAAGGCCGCATCAGGGCGATCCACCTGCAACAGGTATTGTGCCAGATAATACAGCGCGATCGGGTGTTTGGGGTCTTTTGCCAGTCCTGCGCGCAAGGCGTTTTCAGCCTCAGAAGAAACATACCCACCAGCCGCCGTAATCAGCAGGTCAGCATAAAGCGCGTGGTCGCGCGCCATGGCATCCGCGCCTTTGAGGGCAATCACCCGCGCCTGTGCGGCGTGGGCGGCATCGGCGTGGCCCAAGGCGGCCTCGTTTCTCACCAACAATTCAAGTCCATGCAGATCATCAGGGCGCGTTTCAACGGTTTTGCGCAGCTTCTCCATCAGGGCCAGAAATTCCGGTGTTGCCTGAGGCGTCGGCGCCGAGGGGATGCCTTTCCTGCGCTCTTCGGCCTGGTCTTGGGTCAGGCGATTGGCGCGTTGGTCATCAGAGGCAGCGATCCGTGCCTTGATAGGCAGATCCACATAGCCCGGCGCACCCAATTGTGAATAGAGCAAGCCAGTACCGCCCAGCAGCACCAAACACACAAGCGCGATCATGATTCGCCCCGATTGACGTGGCGCTGGCTCAGCCTCGATTTGGCAAGCGGCATCGGCGGCCAGGATACGGCGCGACACTTCCGTGCGCACGCGGTCTGCTTCTTCCTCGTTCAGCACTCCGCGCGCCAGATCGCGGTCTACGTCTTGCAATTGGTCGCGGTAGATTTGCAGATCAAATTCGCCCGCTGTGCCCACAGCCTGTGGTCCGCGCCACAAAGCACGCCCCAGCAACCCGGCCACAATCAGGCATATAAGTGTGATGAGGATCCAAAATATCATGTGTTCTCCTGCATTGCCTTTCATCTATCCTCGTCGGGGCAAGGAAAAAAGAGACAAAGTATCACATGTGTATCAGCCTTGAGGCCCAACTGGCACTATGTCGCAATCTGTGCGTTTATTGCCGCGCTCTGTGTCCCTGAGGTCAGGGAAAAGGCGCATAGAAAATTATCGCATCCTGCCCGCGATTCCACCCAATAACCCCGAGAGCCCGCATGAGACGTTATTCCGCCTTTGCCATCGCCCGAGAAGCCGTCCGCTATCATTCCGGTTGGGAGCGCGCCTGGGCGTCACCAGACCCAAAGAAGAAATACGATGTGATTATTATCGGGGCCGGGGGGCATGGTCTGGCCACGGCGTATTATCTGGGCAAGAACCACGGCATCACCAATGTGGCGATCATCGAAAAGGGCTGGCTGGGAGGTGGTAATACGGGCCGCAACACCACGATCATCCGCTCGAACTATTTGCAGGACCCATCAGCGGCGATTTATGAAAAGGCACGCGGCCTTTACGAAACGATGAGTCAGGACCTGAACTTTAACGTGATGTTCAGCCCGCGCGGCGTGATGATGCTGGCCCAGACCCAGCACGAAGTCCGTGGCTATGAACGCACCGCCCACGCCAACGCCTTGCAGGGCGTGACAACTGAATTCATCTCGCCCACACGGGTCAAGGAACTGGTGCCGATCATCAATCTGGATGGCCCGCGTTACCCGGTTTTGGGTGCCTTGTGGCAGGCCCGTGCCGGCACTGCGCGCCATGATGCGGTGGCCTGGGGCTATGCGCGTGCCTGTTCTGATATGGGCATGGATGTGATCCAGAAATGCGAAGTTACCGGCGTGCGCAATGAAGGCGGCAAGGTTGTGGGGGTCACCACCACCAGAGGCCAGATTGATTGTGACAAACTGGGCATCGTGGTGGCCGGTCATTGTGGTGATCTGGCAGGGCAGGCGGGCTTTCGTCTGCCGGTTGAATCGGTGCCCTTGCAGGCGCTCGTTTCTGAGCCGATCAAACCCTGCATGGATGTGGTTGTGATGGCCAACACAGTGCATGGTTACATGAGCCAATCCGACAAAGGCGAAATGGTGATCGGTGGCGGTACCGATGGGCACAACGGTTTTACTCAGCGTGGATCGTTCCACCATATTGAGGAAACAGTGCGGGCTTTGATTGAAACCTTTCCAATGATCTCGCGCCTGAAAATGCTGCGCCAATGGGGCGGCATTGTGGATGTGACTGGGGATCGGTCTCCGATCCTGTCAAAAACACCGGTTGAAAACATCTTTATCAATTGTGGCTGGGGCACGGGTGGCTTCAAATCCATCCCCGGTTCGGGCTTTGGCTTCGCCGAGCTGATGGCCACCGGATATTCACCCCTGACCGAGGCATTCAACCTTGATCGCTTCAAGGAAGGCCGCTTTATCGACGAAAGCGTCGCTTCGGGGGTCGCGCACTGATGGCTGATTTGCGTCGCTTCACAAATGCGTTGCGGGCGGAAACTGGCCCATGTCAACCCGCCCAACCTGCAGGGTTTGGCCCAATTTGTCCGGGGGTTTCCGCTCTGCCTTCACAAGCTGAAAATGCGACCCCATCCTTTCTGACACCTAGAAAGGGGACCACATCATGGCGGACCACGGCAAGTCTGGCAATTACCCACCTGATCATCTCAGCACTGGCGAAGGCGGGACAGGTTTGTTCTGGGTTCTCTTTGTCATCGCGGGTCTGGGCGTTCTGGTGCTCATCGGTTCGTTGGGGGGCGGTTCAATTACAGCGGAACGCCCCGGTGGTGTCGGCGCTGATCCCATCACCGTGCCAGCTGACAACGCGGTTGTCATCGAATGAGTATTTCCAATCTCTATCTGCATCCGGCGGGCGTCAATTGGCGCCCGTCTTTGCTGCGCGCGTAACCCACCCAAAATTCCTCAAAGAATTTTGCCAAGAAAATTCAAATTTTCTTGGTGCGACGTTGATCGGAGGCACAAAATGCTGATCCTCACCTGCCCCTGTTGTGATGTCACAGGCGAAGAAACTGAATTTGTCGCTGGTGGCGAGGCGCATCTAAAACGCTTCGGGCCTGGGTCAACAGATGATGATTTTCATGACTATCTGTTCATGAAGGAAAACCCCAAGGGGGTGCATCTGGAGCGTTGGCGCCATGCCAATGGTTGCGGCAAGTGGTTTTTGGCCGCGCGCGACACCATGACCATGGAAGTTTATGGCACCTATTCTGCTCAGACATATGAGCCACCAAAAGCGATCAAAGACGCCATTTCGACCAAACGACCCGGCTGGCGCTGGAGGGAATTCTCATGAGCACACGTCTTGCCACTGGCGGCCGTCTGATCGACCGAACCAAATCAGTTTCCTTCTCGTTTAACGGCAAGCGCCATGAGGGCCGCGCGGGTGACACGCTGGCCTCGGCCCTGTTGGCCAACAACCAGATGATGGTGGGCCGATCGTTCAAATATCACCGTCCGCGCGGCATTGTGGCCAGCGGTGTGGAAGAACCCAACGCCTTGTTTAACATGGGCGAAGGGGCTGGTTTTGAACCCAACCAACGTGCCACCACGACCGAGCTTTTCGATGGGCTAACCTGCAAAAGCCAGAACCACTGGCCAAATCTGGAATTCGATATCGGTGCCGTCAACAAATACCTTGGACGGTTCCTGCCTGCGGGTTTTTACTACAAGATGTTCATGTATCCACGCGCGTTCTGGAAACATGTATACGAGCCGTTTATCCGCCAGTCTGCCGGCCTGGGCAAAGCGCCGCGCGACCGGGATCAGGATAAATACGAACATTTCTACGCCTTCAGCGATGTTTTGGTGATCGGGGGCGGTGTGGCGGGCCTGCAAGCGGCCAAGGCTGCCGCTGAATCCGGTGCCAAGGTCATGGTGCTGGAACAGACCGCAGATTGGGGCGGGCGTGCCTGCGTCGATGGCGGCACAGTGGATGGCGCGCCTGTGGATAAGTTTGTTCAAAAAACTTTAAGCGAGCTTCAGGAAAACCCAAATGTAACCCTGCGCAGCCGCATGATGGGGGCCGGGGTGTATGACCATGGGTATGCGCTGGGATACGAGCGGCTGACAGACCATCAGCCCGACGCACCGGGTCCTCGCCATCGTCTTTGGCGCATTCGTGCCAAGCAGATTGTGACTGCGACAGGCGCGATTGAACGCCCCCTCAGCTTTGCCGGGAATGACGTGCCGGGCGTGATGCTGGCCTCGGCGATCCGCGATTACGCGGTGAATTTTGGTGTTTCTGTCGGGGATCGCACCGCGATTGTAACCAATAATGATGACGCATATCGCACCGCCATCACCCTAAAAAATATGGGTCTGGACGTGCCGGTGATCTTGGATGCGCGCGCGACGGGCGGCGGCGCGCTGGCGGATGAGGCGCGCGCGCTTGGCATCCGTATCGAAAATGGCAAAGCCATCGCCAAAGTCAAAGGCACCCGCCGTGTTGAAGGTATCAGTATTTGTACGCAGGCTGGCGAAGGTGCTGTTCTGGAAGACATAAAATGTGATGTTGTTGCCATGTCGGGCGGCTGGTCTCCGGTTGTGCACCTGTGGTCACATTGCGGTGGCAAGCTGCTCTGGGACGACACGCACGCCATGTTCCGCCCGGATGTGCATAAAGCGCCAACTGGTGCCGCCGGCGAGGGGTTTGTGATCCCTGCCGGCACCGCCAACGGGGTGTTTGAACTGGGCGAGGTATTGAGCGATGCCGATGCTGCCGGGAAGGCTGCTGCAACGGCTGCCGGGCATTCTGCCAGCAAACAAACCGCGCCATCGGGCACAACCACCAAGGAGGCCCCATTGGCCCCGATTTGGCTGATGCCGCAAGGGGCCGGGCCCAAGCTGAGGATGAAATCCTGGCTGGATTATCAAAATGATGTGAAGGTTTCGGATGTTCAACTGGCCGCGCGTGAGGGCTACGCGTCGGTGGAGCACGCCAAAAGGTACACCACGCTGGGCATGGCAACCGATCAGGGGAAAATCTCCAACATCAATGGCTTGGCGATCCTGTCGGATGCGCTGAACCAACCGATTCCGCAAACCGGAACCACCACTTTCCGCCCGCCTTACACGCCGATATCTTTGGCATCAATCGCGGGCGAGGCGCGCGGCGAACTTTTCCAGCCACTGCGCAAAACCGTGATTCACGACTGGCACGAAGAAAACGGGGCCTTCTTTGAACCCGTTGGTGCCTGGCGTCGGCCTTATTGCTATCAGCAGGACGGCGAAACGGTTGACGCCGCCGTGACCCGCGAAATCAACGGCACGCGCAATTCTGTGGCGCTGTTGGATGCCTCGACCCTTGGCAAAATCATCGCCAAAGGGCCGGATGCAGGCAAGTTTCTGGACATGATGTATACAAACATGATGTCCAACCTGAAGCCCGGCAAATGCCGGTATGGCCTGATGTGCGGCGAGAATGGTTTCTTGCAGGACGATGGTGTTGTGGCGCGTTTGGACGATGATACATTCCTGTGCCACACCACCACAGGTGGCGCGGAAAATATCCATGGCCACATGGAGGACTGGCTGCAATGTGAGTGGTGGAATTGGAAGGTTTATACCGCCAATGTGACCGAGCAATACGCTCAGATCGCCGTGGTTGGCCCCAACGCCCGCAAGGTGTTGGAGAAGCTGACAACTGATGACATCTCAGCAGAGGCACTGCCGTTCATGGGGTTTGGCGACATCACTTTGGATGGTGTGTCTGCTCGTGTTTACCGCATCTCATTCTCAGGTGAACTGAGCTATGAGATCGCCGTGCCTGCCTCTTATGGCCGTGCGCTGTGGGACAGATTGCTTGAGGCAGGGGCCGAATTTGACATCACCACCTACGGCACAGAAGGGCTGCATGTGATGCGTGCTGAAAAGGGCTTTATCATGATCGGGGATGAAACCGATGGCACGGTCATCCCGCAGGATCTGATGATGCATTGGGCCATTTCCAAAAAGAAAGAAGATTTCCTCGGCAAGCGCGCCCAGTCCCGCTCGCATATGACGGATCCCAACCGCTGGAAGCTGGTCGGCTTGGAAACGCTTGATGGTTCGGTGTTGCCCAATGGGGCCTATGCGGTGGCGGATGGTGAAAACGCCAATGGTCAGCGCAATGTGCAGGGGCGGGTGACCTCGACCTATTATTCGCCCACGCTTGAGCGCGGCATTGCGATGGGGCTGGTCCTGCACGGGCCAGACCGCATGGGCGAGGTGATAGATTTTCCAAAGGTGGATGGCGGGGTGATCCAGGCGAAAATCGTCGATCAGGTCTTCTTTGACAAAGACGGGGAGAAACAAAATGTCTGAGCCAGTAGCCCCTTTGAATGGCGCCAAATACGAAGGTTTCGTCACGGTTCAGGCCATGGGCCTGCAAGGTATGATCACCCTGCGTGGTGATTTGTCCTCAACCAAGGTTGGCAAAGCCGTGAAAGCCGCCACCGGTCAGCCTGTCCCGGCGCAGCGCAAAGCTGCCGTGGATGGGGACACTGGTGTGGCATGGATGAGCCCGGACGAGCTGTTGCTTTTTGTGCCCTATGCCGAGATTGATGCCAGGCTGGACGCGCTGCACAAAGCGCTGACCGGTGAGCATTTCCTGGCCGTCAATGTCTCGGATGCCCGTGCGATGTTCCACCTTGAGGGCAACGGTGCGCGCGAAGTCATTGCCAAATTATGCCCGGTGGATATGTCCCCGGACGCGTTTGGCCCCAGCGATTTCCGCCGCTCCCGCATGGCGCAGATCCCCGCCGCCTTCTGGATGCCAACGGATGTCAGCGTGCAGATCGTCTGTTTCCGCTCGGTGGCAGAGTATGCCTTTAACCTTTTGAAGGATGCGGCCGAGCCGGGCGGGCAGGTGGGGTATTTGGCGTAAAAGCCAATCTGTGATGCTCATTTTGGGTTGAGTTTGTTGTAATATCAATATCTTTTAAGTTGGATCACCAACTTAAAAGAGGCAACGCTTGCTTAGAAATCTGTTCAATGGCCGCTATTCGGTGACCAGCACTTTTTGGGGCGGTTACTTCGGTTTCAACATCACTATGCGTGTTGTATTTCTGTTTGTGAACGCAGCGGCATTTGATACTTATACCGAGGAAAATGAAGAGGTTATCGACTTTCTTTTAGCGGTACTGGTTGGCGCATGTTCCATTTACTGCGCTTTGTTGGCTCACGGTATGTATCGAGCGATGTACAAGGATCGTGATCCTAGCATTGTCTCATGGATTGGTCTCATACTGATCCTTGTTGGTGTTTTGGGTTACAGCTACAACCTGCTGCAAATCTATCGCGCCGACCTCCCTGTCTCAAAATCCCAGATCGATGCTGAAATCCGATCTATCCAGTTGGCTCTTCCAGAAGAAATTGAACCTGGCACTGATTTGGTCAACGTCAGTTTCACAAACGGAGTGTATCGGTTTCGGTATCAGGTAGATGGTGATGATCTATATGACGGAGAATACGAGCTCATTCTGGAATCCGGAGGGACGGAAATTTGCAGCAATTTTGAAGGATACTTTGCTGGGCCAGTAGAGCGATTGGAAATGGTATTTCAGGGCACATCAATTCGCAGTGTTGGTGTTTTGGACAAGGCTACATGCCTTGAGTATCTAAAAGAAGAATGAGGCAATTTGCGTAGATAAATGCATGGATCGTTCCAACGGTCTTGTTCAGGAAAATGCTTTTAGCTCCAATTACCCTTGACCTCGCCTGTCCAACACCACCATGTAGGGCATAGAATTTTGACCATCAGATGAGGGCCCAAACCATGGCATTTGAACTTCCCGATCTTCCCTACGCACATGACGCACTTGCCGACAAAGGCATGAGTGCCGAGACGATGGAATTCCATCACGACCTGCACCACAACGCCTATGTCACCAATGGCAACAAGCTGATTGAGGGCACCGAATGGGCCGGTAAATCGCTCGAAGACATCATCACCGGCACCTATGACGCCGCTGCTGTCGTGCAAAACGGCATCTTCAACAACATCTCACAACTGTGGAACCACAACCAGTTCTGGGAAATGATGGGGCCGGGCGCATCTGCCATGCCCGGTGAACTGGAAAAAGCCATCACCGAGTCGTTCGGCTCGGTTGACGAGTTCAAATCGCAGTTCTCAGCTGCTGGCGCGGGTCAATTTGGCTCGGGCTGGTGCTGGTTGGTGAAAAACGCTGACGGTTCGTTGGCTGTGACCAAAACCGAGAACGGTGTGAACCCACTGTGCTTTGGCCAAACCGCTTTGCTGGGATGCGACGTATGGGAGCATTCCTACTACATCGACTTCCGCAACAAACGCCCGGCTTACCTGACCAACTTCCTCGATAATCTGGTCAACTGGGAAAACGTCGCCTCGCGCATGTGATTCCATCCGAGACGGAACGAGACAATTATCCCCCGCTTCGGCGGGGGTTTTTTGTTGCTCAGATAGCGGAGTGTTGCGCGTTAATATAGCCCCACACGGTGTTCACTCCAAAGCGGCGTGCAAGTCGGCGGTCAATTCAGGCACTGAGGTGGGCATACGAATATAGTCTTTGAGCGTGGCACTGGCGAAGTCTTCGGCAATGATGTGGTTCATCAATTGCATCAACGGTTCCCAGTATTCATCTATATTCAAAAGGAAAATCGGTTTTTTGTGCAGGCCCAACTGGCGCCAGGTCAGCACTTCAAAAAACTCATCCAGTGATCCCGCACCGCCGGGCAGAACGACGATGGCATCGCAGTTCATGAACATCACCTTCTTGCGCTCGTGCATGTTTTCGGTGACCACAAAACGGGTCAGATCGCTCTTGCCCACTTCGGCCTTGAGCAGATGCACAGGGATCACACCAAAGGTGTCGCCCCCGCCGGCCTGAGCGGCCCGCGCCACAGCCCCCATCAGCCCCACATCACCGGCCCCATACACCAGCCGCCACCCCTGATCGGCCAGCATCTGCCCGGTTGCGGTGGCGGCCGCACGATAGGCCGGTTTGGCCCCATCGCGTGCGCCGCAAAAGACACAAACTGAATGCGTTATCATGCAATCGCCTCCTATTTTTCCGTAAAGCCTTGTTTTGACCGGTGATACCCTTGTTGGTATGGTCCGGCAACTGGGGCTTTGCGCCGCGATGGGCGCAGGGAGGGATGACGATGAGCAAACTTGCAGGCTTGGCAAGCGGTCCGGCACTTGGTGGTGCCGTAGTCGCTGTGATTGTGGTTGGTGTGGGGCTCTATGCCGCCGGGGTGATTGGCCCCAAGGCCACGCCAACGGCTGATCCACAGGCCCAACCCGCTGCCGTGCAGCAACAACAGCCCGAGGCACAGATCACGCAAAGCACCCCAGAGCCGGTGACTGAACCTGAAACTGATGTTGAACCCGCCTCCCAAGACGCCGCCGCATCCCCCAAACTGCCCGACGCCCCCTCGATTGACACGTTCCGGCTCGAGCCAGACGGCACCATGCTGGTGGCTGGGCAGGCGCATCCCGGCTGGACCACAGCCGTGGTTCTGGATGGGGCCGAATTGGACCAGGTCAGCACCGATGCCACGGGCCAGTTCGTAGCATTCCTGAGTGTGGCCACCAGTGATCAGCCGCGCATCCTGTCGCTTGTCACCCGTGATCCGCAGGGCGATGGCGTTGTGGCCTCACTGGATGAAATCATCATTGCGCCCACCCCCGCGCGGGTTGAGCCCGCCACGGCCGAAGCTGCAAGCGAAACGGCCAGCTCAACGGATGACCCGGTTGAGCCCGAAACCACGCTGAATACACAAACCGTGCTGTTGTCTGATGAGGAGGGCGTGCGTGTATTGCAACCGGGTGTGCCGCTGGCCCCGGCACCTGAGGTGATGTCCTCGGTGGCGCTGGACACGATCACCTATTCTCAGGCGGGCGACGTGCAGCTGACCGGGCGTGCTCAGGGCAGCGGCTTTGTGCGGGTCTATCTGGACAACGCCCCCGTCACCTCCTCACGGATCGAACAGAGCGGCAATTGGCGCACCGGCCTGCCTGAGGTGGATACTGGTGTGTATACCCTGCGCATTGACGAAACCGATGCTGAGGGCAACGTGACCTCGCGGGTTGAAACCCCGTTCAAGCGCGAGGATGAGGCGCTGATTGCGCAAGCGAACACTGGCACGCAAGCCCAGAGCGTGGCCGCCATCACCGTGCAACCTGGATCAACCCTTTGGGCGATATCGCGCGAGCGTTACGGTGAAGGCACCTATTATGTGCGGGTGTTTGAGGCCAACCGGGACCGCATTCGCGATCCGGATCTGATCTATCCCGGCCAGGTGTTCAACCTGCCAGAGTGATCTGTTCAGAAGCGCACGATTAATCAGTGCGCTGCCCATTGTGACAGAGCTTGCAAAGGGTTAAGTGGGCCGGATGCGCCGCACATCCGTCACCACCACTGAAATGCCCAAAAACGGCTGGAAGACCATCCGCCGGGTCGCCCCCTATCTGTGGCCTGCGGGGCAGAGTTGGGTCAAGCGCCGGGTGGTCTTGGCGATTGGCATGCTGGTTCTGGCCAAGCTGATCGCCGTGGGCACGCCATTTTTTTATAAGGCCGCTGTGGATGCCCTGGCGGGAGATGGCCAATCGGGCGCCTGGATGCTGGGCGCGGGAGCTGTCGGGCTGACGGTGGCTTATGGCGTCGCGCGGTTGATGAATGTGGGCTTTCAGCAATTGCGCGACGTGGTTTTTGCCCGTGTTGGCCAGCGGGCGCTGCGCTCGATTGCCTTGCAGACGTTCCAGCATATTCACCGTCTTTCGATGCGCTATCACATCTCCCGCAAAACCGGCGGGTTGAGCCGGATCATTGAACGCGGTGTGAAGGGCGTGGACTTTTTGCTGCGGTTTTTGCTGTTTTCAATCGGGCCATTGGTGCTGGAATTGCTGCTTATCGGCATCATCCTGTGGGTGCTGTTTGATGTGTGGTATCTGGTGGTCGTGACCGGGGTGATTGCGCTTTATATTCTGTTCACCTTCAAGGTGACCGAATGGCGCGTGAAGCTGCGCAAGGTGATGAATGATCAGGATACTGACGCCAATCAAAAGGCCATCGACAGCCTGTTGAACTTTGAAACGGTCAAATATTTTGGTGCCGAGGCGCGCGAGGCCAGCCGCTATGATGCCGCGATGGAAGGCTATGAGCGCGCGGCGCTGCAAACCTCTTATTCGCTGGCCTTTCTGAACTTTGGCCAGTCGTTTTTGATCACTGGTGGATTGGTCATCGTCATGGTCATGGCCGCGATGGGGGTGCAGAACGGCCAGATGAGCGTCGGCGATTTTGTGATGGTCAACGCCTATATGATCCAGATCACCATGCCGCTGAATTTCCTGGGCACGGTGTACCGCGAAATTCGTCAGGCCTTGGTAGATATGGGCGAGATGTTTGAGCTGCTGGAACAACCCTCAGAGGTGTCTGACAAACCCGGTGCCGCCCCCTTGCAGGTAAAGGGCGGCACGGTGCGGCTGCAAGATGTGGCCTTTGGCTATGAGCACGAACGGGCCATTTTGAAAGGCATCACCCTTGAGGTGCCCGCCGGGCAAACCGTGGCTGTGGTCGGGCCCAGTGGATCAGGCAAATCAACCATCGGGCGGTTGCTGTTTCGGTTTTATGATGTCCAGGGCGGTGCGCTGAGCATTGACGGGCAGGATGTACGCGATGTCACCCAAGACAGCTTGCACAGCGCCATTGGCGTGGTGCCCCAAGACACGGTTCTGTTCAATGACACCATTGGATACAACATTGCCTATGGTCTGGCCGGGGCCACACAGGAACAGATCGAAAATGCAGCTAAGGCGGCGCAAATTCACGAGTTTGTGGCAAGCCTGCCCAACGGGTACGACACGATGGTGGGCGACCGTGGGCTGAAGCTGTCGGGCGGCGAAAAGCAGCGCGTGGGCATCGCACGCCCCTTGTTGAAAGACCCGCCCAGAGTGCTGCTGGATGAGGCAACAAGTGCTCTGGACACAGAAACCGAGCGCGACATTCAGGGCGCTTTGCGCAAAGCCGGGCAGGGGCGCACGGTTATCACCATCGCCCATCGCCTGTCTACGATCGCTGATGCGGACCGGATCGTTGTGCTGGAGGGCGGGATGATTGTGGAAGAGGGCAGTCATGCAGACCTGCTGGCGATGAACGGACGCTACACCAGCCTGTGGCAACGTCAGGCCAGCGAATTGGAAAACGTGGAGTAAGTGCAGCGTACCCGTGCAGCGTCAGCCCATAGAGGGGGGCTGTGACGCTGCACGGGGCCTTTCGGGCCTGTAAACCGGGCGAGGGTTTGCACTGGGGGGCTATTCAGCGGCCTTGACGGATGACCCCTTGCCACCTGCAGGTTTGCCATCTTGATCATCCGGTTTTTGCGCATCTGCCAGTGCGGCTTCGCGCTCTTGCAGCACCAGGCGCAGGTCATCCAGCTGTGGGGCGTCGTCCAGATCTTCGTCTATGAACCCGTGATCGTCGGCAACCTCCTGATCCCATAACAATTCGGGGGCTTTGGTTTTCTTGGCGGCGCGGCTCAGGGCCCAATCGCGCGCGGCCGAGCTGCTGCGCCCCGAGGACAAGGCCGTGGCCGCGCGTGCGATCCAAAACACATAAGTGCCGGTCCAGATACGAAGCGCCAGCATTGACGGCGTGAAAATCAGCGTCAGTACGGTCGCAATGCCCAGACCAAACACAACGGCCGTGGCCAGTTGTTTCCACCAAAGTGCTGTGGGGCTGTCAAAGGTATACCCGCCATCGACGAAGTTCAAAGACAGGCCCAACATCATAGGGGCAAGGCCCGCCATGGTGGTGATTGTGGTCAACAGAACGGGGCGAATGCGCGCCTCGGCTGTCCGCGTGATGGCCTCAATTCGGGGCATGTAACGACTGAACTCCTGATAGGTATCAATCAAAACAATGTTGTTGTTCACCACGATCCCGGCCAGAGCCACAATCCCCGTGCCAGTCATGATGATCGAAAACGGCTGGTTCATCACCAGCATCCCGATCAGAACACCCGTGGTGGACAAAACCACCGCCAAAAGCACCAGAACAGCGTTATAAATCGAGTTGAACTGCGCCAGCAGAATGATGAACATCAGCCCCAGCGCCCCAAGGAAGGCCTGTTGCAAGAAAGCGCCGGATTCCGCTTGTTCCTCGCGATCACCCGTCCATTCATATTCCAGACCAGCAGGCACCACGCCACTGTCCAGCCATTCGCTCAGCTGTTCGATCCGCTCATTGGCGTTGATCGGCACGGTGGTGTCATTGCCACGCGCGTCGGTGACGGTTCTGGTCAATCCGGCCTCGACCGCTGCTTTGATGTCAAAGTAGCGTTTTTGATCCACCCGGTCGATTTGCGCAAGTTTTGGTACTGGCTTGCGGGTGATAAAGTTGGATAATGGAACCAACCCTTCAGAGGTGCGGATTTTCAGCGTGTCCAATGTGGACAGCACACGATCTTCTTTGGGCAGGCGCACTCGAATGTCGATTTCTTCGTCCGAGCTGTCAACACGCATCGTATCCAGTAAAATCCCACGTGTGACCAATTGCACCATTGCACCAACAGTGGCCACATCGGCGCCGTAGCGGCCTGCCTTTTCAACATCTACGTCGATTTGCCAGTCGATGCCGGGCAGAGGCAGTGTGTCCTCGATCTGGATGAGACCTTCGGTTGCGTCGAACTGCGCGCGGGCCTCAGCGGTAAATGCGCTCAGAAGATCCCAATCATCGCCCTTGATGCGCAGATGCACTGGCTTGGCCGAGGCCGGGCCAAGCTCCAGCGCGATGATCTCAAACTTGATACCGGGGATTGTCTCGAGGCTTTTGGTCAGTTGGCTGATTGTTGTATTGCCATCGGCGGCAGGATCATTGACCGTGCGCATGACGTCATAATCAATCAGCGGAACGGTGAACCAGAGTTCGGATTTGGTCAGCCGCTTTTCCCACTTGGTGATTTCCAATTGTACTTGGCCGATGCTGTCCAGCGGGGGGCGAGCGCCGCCAGTATTGTTGTTAAGCCCACCATCACCGGCAAAGGCAAAGGCGCTGAGCACATTGGGGTGCGCAATCACGATCTGTTCCACCTGTTCCACCAGCTGGTCTTTTTGATCCAACGATAGATTGCCACGCGCGCGGACATAGACAATCGCGTTTTCAGGTTCGGAGTCCACAAAGAACTCGACACCACGGTTGTTGCCAATGAAGTAAATCAGGGTAGAGCCAACCAACACAAAGATCAGGCAAAACGATAGCAAGGGCGCAATCGGATTGGCGGCGATGGTGTGAATGAACCAGCCAAAGGGCGTGCGCCGATAGCCTGATTGCACCCGGTTTTCGCGGTGCCTGTGACTGCGCCCCCAGGCAAAGATCAGCGCCGCTCCGGCCAGCACCAGGATCAGCGCCGTGGCAATATCCAGCCCCGCGCCGAGCGCCAGCCCAGCGCCCACTCCAAGCGCAACATAAGCGCTCAGATGTGGCACCTGAGGCATACGGTGGGCAAAGAGGCCATCAAGCCAGCCAATCACGCTGCTGACCCGTGGCCTGAGCGCCATCAGGCCCAATAGCAGCGCCACCGTGCCCGCGAGCCCGAGCCCACTGAGGGCCACCACGGCCATCAGCAGTGCAAAGGCACTTGCCATGACCGGGATGACCGAGCCCAGAATGCGCCCCATATCCATCGCCCCAAAGAGCGCATTGACCTGCTCCAGCAGAACCGGCACCAGCAGCCCGGCAATCGCCAGCCCCGCCGCCGCAAGCGGGAAGAGCAGGATATGCCAGACCCACCAGCTGTTTGCGATCTGGGCAATGCGTTGGTTGAACCACCTCTCCAGCCGCCCGGTCACCCCGCCGATCACCGGCAGGAACACCAGCGCCACCAGCAGTGATGCACTCAGCACGAAGATCAGCGTGACCGGCAGCATGCGCATGAACTGCCCCGGTATGCCGGGCCAGAACAGCATCGGCAAAAAGGCGCAAAGCGTGGTCGCGGTTGAGCTGATAACCGGCCAGAACATACGTTTGGCCGCCTCGACATAGGCGTGCATCGGGCCCACACCTTTGGAAATGCGTTTGTCGGCGTATTCCACCACCACAATGGCCCCATCCACCAGCATCCCAACCGAGAGGATCAGCCCAAACATCACCATATTGGACACCGTCACATCCATCACCGCCAACATGGCAAAGCACAGCAGAAATGACGTTGGAATGGCAAAGCCCACCAACAGGGACGGACGAACACCCAAAGTGGCCAGCATCACGATCATGACCAGCGCAATGGCCGTCAAAACCGAGCCTTCGAGCTGCTTCACCATGGATTGGATCACAGGGGCCTGGTCGTTTGAGGTGCCCAGTTTGACGGAAGCTTGCAATTCGGGGGGCCAGGTGGCTTGGGCTTGGGCCACGGTTTTATGCACCAGTTCAGAGGTGCTGATGATGTTATAGCCCTTACGCTTGACCACTTGCAGCGCAACGGTTGTTTTGCCGTTAAAGCGGGCGGTGCCTAGGCGGTCTTCGAATGTCAGGCTGATCTGTGCCAAATCGCCCAGCGTCACCACCCGATCACCGTTGGTTTTGACCGGCAGGTTATAAATGTCGCTTGGTTCGTCAAAGGATGATGGGATTTTGACCGAGAAGGTGCCGCTTTCGCTTTCTACTTCACCAGCGGCAATCAACTGGTTGTTGTTTTGCACAACGCTGATCAGTTCCAGTGCCGTGACGTTATAGGCCTCCAGGCGCAATGGGTCGATCACCACCTCAACCATTTCATCGCGGTTGCCGGCAATGCCTGCCTCCAGAATAGGTTCCAGCCCTTCAAGGCGATCCTGCAAATCCTTGGCCAGTTGGGCCATGGTGCGTTCGGGCACAGCACCCGACAGGTTTACGATGATGATCGGGAATTCTGAAAAATTGATCTCGCGGATGGTGTATTTTTCTGCCCCCTCGGGGAACAGGGCTTCGGCCGTGCTCATTGCATCGCGCACGTCGGCCATGATCATGGTCTTGTCCCAGCCGTACTCAAACTCCAGTGCCACGCCTGCATAGTTCTCGGCGGCAGTGCCGGACATTTGCTTCAGGCCATCCAGATCAGACAGCTCGGTCTCCATGACTTTGACCAGTAGTTTTTCACTGTCTTCGGCTGAAACTCCGGGGAATATGACCGACACAAACAAGGCCGGAATATCAATGTCCGGTTCCCCTTCTTTGGGCAGGCCAACATAAGCCAGGCTGCCTGCCAGAAACGACAGGGCGATAAAGGCAATGACCATCCGCGCGCGGGCGGCGGCCCAATCGACCAGACCTGTCATTCGTCGCTCTCCTGATAGGAAGCGATGACGCCTACCCCGTCGCCGACATATTCCTGGCCAATGATGATGACATTTGCCCGTTCAGGCAAACCATCCAGCCAAACTCCGTCCGGCGTATCGCGCAGCAAGGTCACCGGGTGAAACTGTGCGCGATCCTGCTCTGTCACCAGTCGCACGCCCAATGCGCCGGTATCATCCAGCGTCAGGGCCGATTGTGGCAGCAAATGCGCGTTCTTGCCTTCGGCTGCGATAACGATTTCGGCGGTTTGCCCGTCTCGCAAGGCCAGATCAGGGTTTGGCACTTCGATGTCCACCCGGAATGTGCGGGTTGTGGGGTCAGCGGCCCGCGACAAAAACACCACCGATCCAGAGACAAGATTGCCTGAGACCAGCTCGGCCTGTGCCGCAGCACCCAGCTCAACCCGGCTCACGTCGGTTTCGGGCACAAACCCCACCAACATGATGGGGTTCAGTTGCATGACCGTGGCGCACAGATCACCCGGTTGCAGCAGGCTGCCCAGTTCGGCTGTATCTGTTTCCAGCAGGCCCGCGAAGGGGGCCACAATCGCCAGACGGTCAATTTCCTTTGTGGCGGCAGCCACGGCCGCCCGCGCGCCCTCAACTCCGGCTTTGGCGGCCTGGATCCCTGCGGCCACGCTTTCGAGGCCCGAAGCGGCGGATTTAAGGCCGGCATTCGCGCTCACCACGGCGGCTTCGGCCCCGCGCACAGCGGCCTGAGTGCTGGCCACACGGGTTTGCGAGGCAAAACCGCCCTCAGACAGTTTTGTGGCGGCATTGGCGTTGATGTGCGCCTCGTCCAACAGGGCTTGGGCCTCCTGGACGCGGGCCTGAGCCTCCTCAACGCGGGCTTCGGATTCTGGTATGCGGGCTTTGGCTTCGGGTACACGGGCCTCAGCCTCGGCCAGACGTGCGCGGGCTTCTGCCAATGTCGCCTCGCGCGTGCCGGGGTCAAGGCGGCACAAAAGATCGCCCGTCTCGACAAAACTGCCTTTGCGTGCCGGGGGCGAGATCACCAACCCAGAGGTTTCTGCCCGAAGTATCACCTGACGGTCGGCCTCGGTTTGGCCCCGCAGCACCACGGCACTGTCCACCTGACGCGCCTGCGAGCGTAACGCCACCACCCCCACTGCGGTGCTTACTTCAGATGTGTCCGCGGTTGCTTGGGTTGTGGCCGGTTCGGGCGCTGCGCCGGTCAAGGCCTCACGATTGAAAATAAACGTATATATCAGGGCAGACACAATGATTGCGGCAAGGATCGGGAATAGTCGCATTGGTACACCTTTGGGATCACAAGCTACCGCCAACAGGATGAGTGGCTTTGTCTCAATAGTTGGTCGTGAAGAATGCTCTGTACTGACGTGTTCAAATTACCCGTTTCAACCGCCGGCGGCAAGCTGAACCATTCGCACAACACCGGCTGGCTCTTGGCAGGGGCAAGGCTTCGCGGTAAGAGGGGCGAAACAGCCAATTTATGCCAGTGAGGACGCGCTTTGAGTCAGACCGACAGTTTCATTGATGAAGTGACCGAAGAGGTGCGCCGTGATCGCCTCTTTTTGCTGCTCAAGCGCTATGGCTGGATCGCCATTCTTGCGGTCTTGTTGCTGGTTGGTGGGGCCGCCTGGAACGAATGGCGCAAGGCGCAAGACCGCGCCGCAGCTGAGGCTTTGGGCGATTCCGTGTTGAATGCCTTGCAGCTGGAGGATGAGGCTGCGCGCACGCAGGCCCTGAGCACAATCCAAGCCCCCAATCCCGCAGCGCGGGCGATGGTGGATCTGCTGGCCGCCGCCGAAGTGGCGGAAACTGACCCCGAGGCGGCCTCGAATCGTTTGATAGCGCTGGCCGACAATACCCAAGCCGCGCCGATCTATCGCCAGATCGCCACGTTGAAAGCGGCGTCTTTGCCGGGCACGTCGCTGAGCGCCGAAGATCGCCGTTCGCGGCTGGATGGTCTGGCGCTGGGCAGCGGATTGACACGGCTGTTGGCCGAAGAGCAACTGGCCTATCTGGATGTCGAAGCCGGTGATCCCGAGGCGGCCATAGGGCGAATGCAACAGATCGTCGCGGATGCAGGGGCCACAGCGGGCTTGCGTCGGCGCGCCTCACAAGTGATTGTGGCCTTGGGTGGCGAATTGCCGGGTACAACTGGCGACGCACAAACGCAATAAGAACGAAACAAGTTTTGGCCGGGCACCGGCAAGATGGAATGAAATTGGGGGCAAGAGCGTTGAAATCAATCGGAGCATTGCTGGGGCTGGCTGTTATTGCCGTGCTGTCCGGCTGCGATAGAGAAGACCCTGTTCTGCCCGGCGCGCGCGAAGATATTCGTGCCGTCCTCACTGATGAGGGCGCATTGGTTGACAACACAGCTGCTGAAAACCAGAGCCAGCCGTTGTCATTGGCCGCCACCAGCAACAATGCTGAATGGCGCCAGAGCATTGCCAGCCCGGATACACGTACATCGCACCCCGCATTGTCACGCACGCCAAAATTGGCATGGTCTGTACCCATCGGGGCAGGCGACGGGCGCAAGAACCGCATCACGGCCGATCCTGTTGTGGCGGGTGGCCGGGTGTTCACACTTGATGCTCAGGCCCGAGTGAGTGCGGTGTCAACCAGCGGTCAGCTGTTGTGGACACGCGATTTGTTGCCCAGCAATGATTCAGGGGATGATGCCACGGGCGGTGGTCTGGCTGTGGGCGATGGCAAATTATTCATCTCGTCTGGATTTGGGCTGATGACGGCGCTGGATCCTGAAACCGGCAATGAGATTTGGCAACAAAACCTGCGCGCCACGGGCTCTGGCAAGCCGTCTGTCAAAGATGGAATCGTCTATCTGGTGGCCGGTGATGACGTGGCTTGGGCGCTGGATACGGATACTGGCCGGATTGATTGGCGCCTGTCGGCGACCCCCGATATTCAGAACGTGATAGGCGGCCCCGCCCCTGCGGTGACTGACAAATATGTGGTATTCGCCTTTGGCTCGGGTGAGGTTCAGGGCGCATTCCGCAAGGGCGGGCTGCGATTGTGGGACAGCCAGGTGGCTGGGCAGCGCAAAGGGTATTCCAGCGCGCGCATCGGCGATATCACCAGTGATCCCGTGGTGGTGGGCGAGCGCATCTATGTGGGCACCCATGCGGGGCGTACCGTGGCGCTGAACTTGGGCAATGGTGCGCGTATCTGGACGGCCAATGATGGCCCGCTCAATACCATCTGGCCTGCTGGTGACAGTGTGTTCATGGTCACGGACCGCAACGAACTGGTGCGCCTGAACGCCGACGATGGCACCCGAATCTGGGCCCATACCCTGTCGTTCTTTACCAAAAAGCGCCCGCGTCAACAGACCGAGATTTTCGGCCATTACGGGCCGATCATCGCGGGGGGCAACCTTATTGTGGCGTCCAATGATGGGCTGATGCGGCTGTATGACCCGGCCTCGGGCGCGGAACGTGGCACCGTTGAAATCCCCGGTGGGGCCACCACCAACCCTGTTGTGGCGGGGGGGGCGATGTACTTGGTGAGCACCAAAGGCCAATTGCTGGCTTTCCGTTGAGCGCTGATTGCTGTAACAGAGCCGCCTGAGCGGTTCTGGAGTCGCAGCTAATGAGTTTCACCCTTGCCATTGTCGGGCGCCCAAATGTGGGCAAGTCCACTTTGTTCAATCGCCTTGTAGGCAAACGTCTGGCTTTGGTGGATAACCAGCCGGGCGTTACCCGTGATTTGCGCGAAGGCGAGGCAAAGCTGGGCGATCTGCGCTTTACCGTGATTGATACTGCCGGATTGGAAGAAGCCACAGACGAGAGCCTTCAGGGGCGGATGCGCAAACTGACCGAACGCGCGGTGGATATGGCCGACATCTGTCTGTTCATGATCGACGCGCGGGCAGGGGTCACGCCGACGGATCAGATATTTGCCGATATTCTGCGCAAACGCTCGGCGCATGTGATTTTGGCCGCCAACAAATCCGAAGGCGCCGCCGCCGATGCTGGTGTGATCGAGGCCTATGGCCTTGGGCTGGGCGAGCCTATCCGGCTGTCGGCCGAGCATGGTGAAGGGCTGAACGATCTCTATTCACAGCTGATGCCTTTGGCCGATGAATTTGCGGAACGTGCCGCCAAGGATGCGCCGCTGATTGATGTGGCGCTGGATGAGGACGGTATTGACGAAGACGGCGTGCGCACGCCCTCGATGGACAAGCCGATGCAGATTGCCGTTGTCGGGCGGCCCAATGCGGGTAAATCCACGCTGATCAACAAAATTCTGGGCGAAGAGCGCCTGCTGACCGGCCCCGAGGCCGGAATCACCCGTGACGCCATATCCCTGACGTTGGATTGGGATGGCCTGCCGGTGCGGATGTTTGACACCGCCGGCATGCGCAAAAAGGCCAAGGTGCAGGAAAAGCTGGAAAAACTGTCGGTAGGCGACGGGCTGCGGGCGGTCAAATTTGCCGAGGTGGTCATTGTCTTGCTGGATGCGGCGATCCCGTTTGAACAACAAGACCTGCGCATTGCCGACCTGGCCGAGCGTGAGGGCCGCGCCGTGGTTGTGGCTGTCAACAAATGGGACATCGAGGACGACAAGCAGGCCAAATTGCGCGATCTGCGCGAATCCTTTGAACGCCTGTTGCCACAGTTGCGCGGCGCACCTTTGGTGACGGTCTCAGCCAAGACAGGCAAAGGCATTGAGCGGCTGCATGACGCGGTGGCCAAGGCCTATGACGTCTGGAACCGACGCGTGACCACGGCCCAGCTGAACCGCTGGCTGGCGGGCATGCTGGAGGCGCATCCGCCCCCCGCACCGGGCGGCAAACGCATCAAGCTGCGCTATATGACCCAAGCCAAGACCCGGCCTCCGGGATTTGTGGTGATGTGTTCTAACACTGAAAAGATGCCCGCAAGCTATTCGCGGTATCTGGTCAACGGATTGCGGGAAGATTTTGACATGCCCGGCACCCCCATTCGGTTGCACATGCGCTCACAATCCGACCAGAACCCCTACAAGGGCCGCAAAAAATCGACGCCTTCGCGCCTGCGCAAGCATTTGGGCAAAGGCCCTCACAAGGCATAGACTTTGCCCTGTGGGGTGCACATAGAGTGCAAGCATCGCAAGGCTGGACCTGTAGCAAGCAGACCCACCAATAAATCCGTGCCGATTTCGCCAATCTTCCGCCCGCGATAAGGGTTTGGGGCCTCGGTGAGGGGGGCTGGTATGTCTTGTCAGCAATTCACCGCGTAAATTGGCAGGCCAGTTTGTTTTGCTTGCATATCCGGCGCTCAGGCACAAATGCTTGGGGGGTGCATTGGTGTGTTATTGTGGTGGTGTCACAGAGGTATCAGGGCGAGAATTGATATGACCATTAAGGAATTTACGCGGAAATTTGCGATTAAAAGCAATGCAATAGGTGCTGTCAGCCTGTTTGGAACGCTTATTGTATACATGCTGTCTCTGGTGTTTGGCACATGGGCGTGGGGCACGATTCTGGTTGTGCCTTGTGTGGTGGTGATGGCCTTTGCCTCTGTGCGGCTGTACGTTTTGCAGCATGACTGTGGGCACGCCTCACTGTTTCGCACCAAAGTGTTGAACGACACTGCGGGCTATTTGTTGTCAGTCTTTTCGCTGACGCCGTTTCGGGTGATGCAGTTCAATCACAACCAGCACCATGCCTATCTGGGCAACCTTGATCACCGTGAAACCACCGAAGTGTATACAATGACCCTGCGTGAATGGCAGGGTGCACCTGTGTATCGGCGCCTCTGGTATCGGCTCTATCGCAATCCGGTGGTGATGCTGAGCCTTGGCGGGATTTACGCCTATTTTATCGCCTATCGCTGGCCCCGCAATACGCGCCGTGTTGGCATGGCGGGGGTGGTTTTACATAACGCGATGCTGGCGGGATTTGTCACACTTGTGTGGGCGGTACTTGGGGCGGTGGGGCTGGTTATGTTGGCGACAAGTGCCTTCATTGCCGGGATAATCGGGGTGTTCCTCGTTTATCTGCAACATAATTTTGAGGAGACCTATTGGGACCGCAAACCTGATCTGGACTTTCAAAAAGCCACGTTGGTGGGCTCGTCTTCGCTTAATCTGGGGTGGTGGTGGGATATTGGCACGGGCAATATCGCTTATCACGATTTGCATCATTTCAATCCGGGCATTCCGTCGTATCGGCTGCGCCAATGTCAGCGGGCGTTGCCAGAGGCGTTGAAGGCGCATGAGCCAATTCGCTGGGACGAGGCGCTGGCTAGTTTCCGCCTAAAACTGTGGGACGAGAAAAGCGCCCGGTTGGTGCCGTACCCAAAAACAGCACCGACACGGGCGGCTCATCCGGCCTGATGGCCGGTCTCGCGATTTTGAGGGGGCTAAACCAGTGTGCCGTCGGCCGAGATCGTGGTGCGACCCAGAAGATAGGGGTGCAAAACGTCAGGCAGGATCACTGACCCATCGCTTTGTTGGCCATTCTCAAGCACGGCAATCAGGCAACGCCCCACCGCCAGGCCTGAGCCATTCAGCGTATGCACGAACTGCGGCTTGCCGCCATCTGCTGGCTTGAAGCGCGCATTCATCCGGCGCGCCTGAAAGTCTCCGCACACCGAGCAGGAACTGATTTCTCGGTAGGTGTTCTGTCCCGGCAACCACACTTCGATGTCATGTGTTTTGCGCGCGCCAAATCCCATGTCACCAGTGCAAAGCATAACTGTGCGATACGCCAGCCCCAGCCGTTCAAGAATGCCTTGCGCACAGGCGGTCATGCGGTCCAGCTCGGCAACCGAGTGATCGGGATGCGTGATCGACACCATTTCGACCTTCTCAAACTGGTGCTGGCGCAACATGCCTGCGGTGTCACGTCCGGCACTTCCTGCCTCAGAGCGGAAACACTGCGTATGGGCCACATAGCGGCGGGGCAGGGCGCTTTCCTCAAGGGTTTCGCCGTTGACGATATTGGTCAGCGGCACTTCGGCCGTAGGCACCAACCACCAGCCATTTGTGGTTTGATAGCTGTCTTCGCCGAACTTGGGCAATTGCCCGGTGCCTTGCATCATTTCTTCGCGCACCAGAACCGGGGTCCAGGTTTCGGTCAGGCCGTTTTCCTCAATATGAGTGTTGAGCATGAATTGGGCCAAGGCGCGGTGCACACGCGCCACGGAGCCGGACAAAACCACAAAGCGGCTGCCCGATAGTTTGGCGGCGGTTTCAAAATCCATGCCGGGTTTCACACCGTCGATTTCAAAATGCTCTTTGGGTTTGAAATCCAACGTCGGTGGCGTGCCCCAGCGATGAATTTCAATGTTGTCAGCCTCGTCGCTGCCTTCGGGCACCTCGTCAAACGGATGATTGGGGATCCCCAGCAACAGATCGTTGAGCTGGCTGTCCAGATCCTTGGCCTCGGCCTGTTTGGCGGCAACTTCGGCTTTCTTTTCACCAACCAGCGTGCGCAACCGTTCAAATTCGGCCTCATCACCGCTGGCCTTGGCAGCGCCCACTTGCTTGGATGCGGCATTTTGATCAGCCTGCGCTGTTTCAGCGGCGTGGATACGGGCGCGGCGCGCCTCGTCCAGTTCCAGGACCTGAGACGACAGACCTGACAGCCCACGTTTGGCCAAAGCGGCGTCAAATGCGGCGGGATTTTCGCGGATGGCACGGATATCATGCATCTGTTGTGTCCTTTCTCAGGGGTGAGTCGTCTCGTGTGGTTCTTTACCAAGTATCACAACTGTGTAACCAGCCGATTATTGAGAATGCGCGTGCCTGTTGCAAAGCCGTCCGATACGGCGTTTCCCACCTTGCAAATACCGCCCTTGAACCTTAGGTTCCGACCGAATTCGCCGGGGGTGGTCCCTGCGACAGCCAACAAGGACATATCACCATGGACGCCCTCGGACAATTTATCCCGCTTATCCTGATTTTCGCCATTATGTGGTTCCTGCTGATCCGCCCTCAGCAAAAGAAAATGAAGGACCACACCGCCATGGTTGCAGCCCTGCGCCGTGGCGACCAGGTGATCACCCAAGGCGGGCTGATCGGCAAGGTTTCCAAAGTCAAGGATGACAACGAGATTGAAGTGGAACTGGGCGAAGGCGTTAAAGTGCGCGTCGTGAAATCCACCATTGCCCAGGTGTTGAACAAGACCGAACCTGCCGAGAGCTGAACCGCCGGTTCTCAACATACGACCAGCCCCTAACCAACCGTTTGAAAAGGCACAAAAATGCTTCAGATTGATCTGTGGAAGCGCGTTGTCATCTGGGGCTTTGTGGCCCTGGGGCTGCTGCTGGCTTTGCCCAATGGGTTTTATGGCAATGTGGAGCGGCACAATGATGCCGCCGCGCTGATCGAGGCGGGATCGGAAGATGCGCGCCTGTTGGAGGATTTTGCAGCCTGGCCCACATGGTTGCCCTCGGGGTTGGTCAATCTGGGGCTGGATCTGCGCGGCGGGGCGCATCTGCTGGCCGAAGTGCAGGTTGAGGATGTGTACCAGTCGCGGGTTGAGGGCATGTGGCCCGAAATCCGTGATTTGCTGCGCGAAGAGCGTGCGCAGATTGGTCCGATCCGCCTGCAACCATCACAAACCGCCGAGCTGCGTGTCCAGTTGGTGCAAAAGCCGGAAGAAATTGAATATGCCGCCGGTCTTGTGCGTGGCATCGCGCGCCCCGTGGTCAGCCTGACCGGGGCCGGGGCCAGTGACATCTTGGTGAACACCGATGGTGACACAATTGTTGTGACGCTGTCAGAGGCCGAAATGCTGGCCACGGATGAGCGCACAGTGCGCCTGTCATTGGAGATCATTCGCCGCCGGATTGACGAGGTCGGCACCCGCGAGCCGACCATTCAACGCCAAGGGGCGGACCGAATTTTGATTCAGGTGCCCGGTGTTGGATCAGCCGCTGAACTGAAAGACATCATTGGCACCACGGCGCAGCTGACGTTTCAGCCCGTGGTCAGCCGCACCACCAACAAAGATGAACGCGCAGGGGCCGGCAACGAAGTGTTGCCCTCAGTTGATGCCGCCGAACAGGGGCAGTTCTATATCCTGGAAAAAGCCCCGGTTGTGACTGGTAAAGAACTGGTGGATGCACAGCCTGACTTTGATCAAAACGGCCGCCCTGCGGTGTCGTTCCGGTTTAACACGTCGGGCGCGCGCAAATTTGGCGCCTATACGGCCGAAAATATCGGCAGCCCCTTTGCCATTGTTCTGGACGGCGAAGTGATCAGTGCGCCCGTTATCCAAGGCCATATCCCCGGCGGCTCTGGCATCATCACCGGGTCATTCACGATAGAGGAAAGCACCAACCTGGCGGTGTTGCTGCGTGCGGGCGCCTTGCCTGCTGAGCTGACCTTCCTGGAAGAACGCACCGTTGGGCCCGAACTGGGGGCTGACAGCATTGAGGCGGGTAAAATCGCTTGTATCGTGGCCTTTGCACTGGTGCTGGGGTTCATGTTTCTCAGCTATGGCACCTTCGGGGTTTTTGCCAATATCGCATTGATCATCAACGTCGGGCTGATCTTTGGCCTGCTCAGCATGATCGGCGCGACGCTGACCTTGCCGGGCATTGCCGGTATCGTGTTGACCATCGGGATGGCGGTGGATGCCAATGTGCTGGTGTTTGAGCGTATCCGCGAGGAAATCAAATCTGCCAAAGGACCCGCCCGCGCGATTGAGCTGGGCTATGAAAAGGCGCTGAGTGCGATCACCGACGCCAACATCACCACTTTCCTGACGGCTGTGATCCTTTATGCCATGGGCTCGGGGCCGGTGCGTGGCTTTGCCATCACGCTGGGGCTGGGGATTATTACCTCGGTCTTTACGGCCATCTTTGTGACCCGTCTGATCGTGGTCATCTGGTATGAACGCCGCCGCCCCAAAACCGTGCTTGAGGGCCGTGCCCTGCGGTTGGTGCCAAAGGAAACCAAGTGGGATTTCTTCAACAAGTGGAAGATGTCGATCGGGGCATCCGCCGTGTTGATCGTGGTCGCCTTGGGCAGCTTTGGCGCACAAGGGCTGAACTACGGTATTGATTTCAAGGGCGGCACAACTATTCGCACCCAAAGCACACAAGAAATCGACATTGGTCAATATCGGGAATTGATTCAACCAATGGATCTGGGGGACGTGTCGATCACCGAGGTTTTTGACCCAACTTGGCCAGAAGACAAGAACGTCGCCATGATCCGTATTGAGGCCCAAGAAGGTCAAGAAGCTGTCACCGCCGATGTGACTCGTCAGGTAGAGGCCGCGTTGCAACAGGTGATCCCTGATCTGACGTTTACTTCGGTTGATAGCGTTGGACCCAAAGTCTCAACCGAATTGGTGCAGACAGCGGCGCTGGCGGTCCTCTTGGCCATTGCTGCGGTATTGATCTACATCTGGCTGCGCTTTGAATGGCAGTTTGCGGTGGGCGCAGTGGTGGCCCTTGTGCATGACGTGGTGCTAACCATCGGAGTGTTTTCATTGATACAGATACCGTTTGATCTTACGATCATCGCGGCCCTGTTGACCATTGTTGGCTATTCACTGAACGATACCGTGGTGGTGTTTGACCGGGTGCGTGAAAACCTGCGCAAATACAAAAAAATGCCGCTGAATGCGGTATTGAACCTGTCGATCAACGAAACGCTGAGCCGCACCGTCATGACCTCGGTCACCACATTGCTGGCGCTGATTGCGCTTTATGTGCTGGGCGGTGATGTGATCCGTGGCTTTGTCTTTGCGATGATCTGGGGCGTGGTTGTGGGCACATATTCTTCGGTATTTGTGGCCTCGACTATGCTGTTGAAACTGGGCGTGAAACGCGACTGGTCCAAAACCGATAAGTCGGGTGGCACTCAGTTTGCCAACATAGATGCCTGATATTCTGGGTCAGGTTCTGGCAACGCCGGGGCTGATCTGGCTGCTGGCGACCATTTCTGTGGCCGGAATTATACGCGGGTTCACCGGCTTTGGCACGGCGCTGATCTTTGTGCCTGTGGCGGGTATTTTTCTGATGCCTCAGCAGGTGATTGCGCTGATGACGCTGACTGGTGTGTTCAGCACGAGTGCCCTGTTGCCCCGTGCCTGGGGGCTGGCCCACAAGCGCGAAGTCAGCATTTTGGCCATCGCGGCGTTGATCACAGTGCCGCTGGGCCTGTGGCTGCTGGGTCTGGTCGAACGCGAGGTGATCCGCTGGTTGGTGACGGCCATTGCTGGTGTGACGCTGGCCTCACTGATTGCAGGCTGGCGGTTTGCGCGCCATGTTGCGCCTTTGGGGCTGTTGGCCATTGGTGGCGCTGCAGGCCTGATTGGCGGATTGACCGGGCTGACCGGGCCGATTGTCATCATGTTCTACTTGGCGGGCCACTCGGCTGCAGCCTCGGTCAGGGCCAATACAATTCTGTTTCTGGCCCTTCTGGATCTGGTCTTGGTCGTCAATTTGGCGCTGTCGGGCCATTTGGGGCTGGAAATCATCAGTCTCGCGGCGGTATTGGGCGTGCCCTATTTCATCACAACATTGATCGGGCAGGCGCTGTTTGATCCCACTTACGAACAGGCCTATCGTTGGGCAACCTACGTCGTGATTACGCTGGCTCTGGTCAGCGGTTTGCCGATCTGGAATTAAGGGGAAACATGCAGCTGAATGAGATCAGATTTGACGGTGCCACCCCAATTGATGGCTATGGCCCCGGGTTTTTCCGCATTGCGGGGCAGGTTCTGAGCGGCCCGATTTGTGTGACCACTGAGGGCGCGCGCAGTTGGGGCGGCTACGGCGACGTGAGCAGCCTGACCGCACTGGTGGGCACTGTGGATGTGTTGTTTATCGGCACGGGCGCGGAAACGGCCCATGTGCCCGCCCCCCTGCGCGAGGCGCTGGAAGAGGCCGGATTGGGCGTGGAGGCCATGAACTCTCCGGCTGCGGCGCGTACGTACAATGTGTTGCTGTCAGAGGGGCGGCGCGTGGCGGCGGCCTTGATCCCGGTTGAAACATGAGCCTGATTGTCAGGGATATGGCCATTGCGCGCGGTGGCGTGCCGGTTCTGCAAGGCGTGAGCTTTGATGTGCAACCCGGCCAGGCCCTGGTGCTGCGCGGTCCGAATGGCATTGGTAAAACCACGCTGTTGCGCTGCGTGGCGGGGCTGCAACCTGTGCTGTTCGGGCAAGTCCACACCGATGCTGATTGCCTTGCCTATGTCGCCCATGCGGATGGCATCAAATCAGTTTTGAGTGTGGCAGAGAACCTGAGCTTTTGGGCGCAAATCTTTGGTAAATCAGATATTTCGGCGGCGTTGGAAGCCTATCAGTTAACGGCGCTGGCCGATCGCCCGGCAGGTTTACTATCTGCCGGGCAAAAGCGCCGGTTGGGACTGGCGCGTTTGTTGGTCACGGGGCGACAGATGTGGATCATGGACGAACCAACGGTGTCACTGGACGGTGAGGCCGTGCACATGTTTGCAAGCGCCATCCGCATGCATCTGTCGGGTGGAGGGTCTGCCCTGATGGCCACGCATATCGACCTTGGGCTTGCCGAAGCCCAGGTTCTGGACCTGGCCCCATACCGGGCCACAACCATGGCCGCTGACGCCTTTGACGAGGCTTTCTTGTGATTGCCCTATTGATCCGCGATTTGCGCCTGGCCATACGGGCCGGAGGCGGATTTGGCTTGGGCCTTGCGTTCTTTTTGATCGTTGTGGTGCTTGTGCCATTTGCTGTTGGCCCACACAGCAGCCTTTTGTCCACCATCGCGCCGGGCGTGTTGTGGCTGGGGGCTTTGCTGGCCTGTCTGTTATCGCTGGATCGTATTTTGGCCCTGGATTGGGAGGATGGCAGCCTTGATTTGCTGGCGGTGTCGCCGCTGCCATTGGAGGCCGTTGTTTCGCTCAAGGCATTGGCACATTGGCTGACCACCGGATTGCCGCTGGTGCTGGCCGCCCCGGTGTTGGCTGTTTTACTGAATATGCCATCCGAAGGGTATGAACCGCTGATCCTGTCATTATTGCTAGGCACCCCGGCGCTGAGTGTGATTGGCACATTCGGGGCTGCGCTAACAGTGGGCCTGAAACGCGGCGGGCTGCTGTTGAGCCTGTTGGTGTTGCCGCTTTATGTGCCCACGCTGATTTTTGGCGCTGAAGTGGCGCGCCGTGGCATGGGGGAGCTTGAAACCACAGTCCCCATGCTGATGCTGGGTGGGATCACCTGCGGCGCCATAGCCCTTTTGCCTTTTGCCTCGGCTGCGGTATTGAGGGTCAATCTGCGTTAGCAACAATGAAAGAGCCGCGCGTGACATCACTTTGGACATATGCCAATCCCAAGAAGTTCATCGAGACGACGGACAAGGTGCTGCCGTGGGTGGCAACGCTGGCGCTGATCTGTTTGGTAACCGGGCTGATTTGGGGCTTTTTCTTTACGCCTGATGATTACCGGCAAGGCGCCACGGTAAAAATCATCTATATCCATGTGCCAAGTGCGCTGATGGCCATCAATGCCTGGCTGATGATGCTGGTGGCCTCGCTGGTCTGGATCGTGCGGCGCCACCACGTCAGCGCCCTGGCGGCGCGGGCAGCGGCCCCTGTGGGGCTGGTGATGACACTGATTGCGCTGGCCACCGGTGCCATCTGGGGACAGCCGATGTGGGGCACTTGGTGGGCTTGGGATCCGAGGTTAACGTCATTCCTGGTCCTGACGCTTTTTTACTTTGGTTACATTGCCTTATGGGCCGCAATTGAGAATGACGACACCGCCGCAGACCTGACCAGCATACTATGCCTCGTGGGCTCGGTCTTTGCGGTGCTCAGCCGCTATGCGGTGAATTTCTGGAACCAGGGCCTGCATCAGGGGGCATCGCTGAGCCTTGATGAAAAGGAAAACGTGGCGGATGTGTTTTATCATCCGTTGTTGGTTTCGATTGCCGGGTTTGTTTTGTTGTTCATTGCTCTGGTCCTGCTGCGTACCCGCACAGAGATACGCGCGCGCCGCACCCGTGCTTTGTTGGCCCGGGAAAGGATGAACTGATGCCAGATCTAGGAAAATACGCTGATACGGTTTTGGCGGCTTACGCGGTGTCGCTGGCGCTGATCCTGGGGCTGGTGCTGGTCAGTGTGATCCGCTCATCCAGGGTAAAGAAACAACTCGAAGCGATTGATAAGAAAGTGAAATCTGATGGCTAAAATCTCACCTTTGATGGTGATGCCACCATTGATATTTTTAGGGCTTGCGGTGTTGTTCTTTGTCGGAATGCAGCGCGATAACCCTGATGAGCTGCCCTCAGCATTGGAGGGGAGAGCCGCGCCGGGGGTTCAGCTGGCTCAGTTGGGGCAGGAAAATCTGTTTGAAGACAAGGCCTTGCGAACAGGTGGCGTAAAGTTGGTGAACTTTTGGGCCAGTTGGTGTGCGCCTTGCCGGGTGGAGCATCCCAATTTGCAGGCGATGGCCGAGGAAGGCATCACCATTTATGGTGTGAACTACAAAGATGACCCTGCCAAGGCGCTGAATTTCTTGAATGAACTGGGAAATCCCTATGCCGCCCTTGGTGCGGACGAGACCGGGCGCATGGCGCTGAACTGGGGCCTGTACGGCGTGCCCGAAACCTATGTGATTGACGGTGACGGCAAGATCATTCTGCGCTTTGCCGGACCGATCACAAGCCGTATCCTTGAAAGTACAATTCGCCCGGCGATTGAGGCGGCAAGCGCCAACTGAAACGTGCATATGCCGTGGATTTTGGACCTGCCGACCAAACGGCCAAGGCAAGCATCAGTCCCAACGTCAGTTTTGGCACTGCGTGTCAGTTTGAACCGATGGCAAGGGGCAGGCGTGTGATGCATCTGTTTCGCTGTGAGCGCCGACAACGGCGAGAAGTGAAAGTATACCTGCCTGAACGATGATGAGTACGCGGCGCATGTGGACTGCCCTTTTTTGTGACGTCTATTCAAAATGGGATGCATTGCTGCGAATTGAAGTGGGCACACTGCGCGATATTGATCACAGTCATGTTATGGGCAGGAATTTTCTGGTGTAGGAGACGCGAATGTCTGCTGTGTGGACAAAGCGGTCATTTGCATAGACCTGGCAACAGAAGGTCAACGTCAGCCCCTGGGGTGGCGATCCAACAGGTATTCTGGAGTGCTTTATGCCCGCAAAACACATCCATCAGGCCGAAAGAAGCACCTAGCTCAGACATATCGCCAGCCCAAGGGAGGGGCTGACGATGGCCGGGCCGCTAAAGCGGCTGTTCACCGGCTGGGTGTTCCAAATGTAAGGTCAGCTTTGGGCTCAAAGCCGACATTCTGCCTTGGCTCTCGAGCAAACAATAACGGCCCCCGGATGAACGGGGGCCGTTTGATGTTTCAGTTCGTCGGCGTCAGGCCGCTGAGGCCAGATTGCGCAGCACATAGTGCAGCACGCCGCCGTGTTCGATGTATTCGATCTCGATCGCTGTATCGATACGGCATTTCAGGGTGATGTCGCGTGTGGTGCCATCGGCGTAGGTGATGGTGCAGGGCACTTCCTGCAATGGCTTGATTGTATCAAGGCCAGAGATGGACACCGTTTCCTGACCCGTCAGTTTCAGCGAGGTGCGGCTGTCACCACCGGTGAATTCCAGCGGGATAACTCCCATGCCCACCAGGTTTGAGCGGTGGATGCGCTCAAAGTTTTCAGCGACGACGGCTTTGACGCCCAGAAGGGCCGTGCCTTTGGCTGCCCAGTCGCGGGAGGACCCGGCGCCGTATTGCTCGCCGCCAAAGACCACCAGAGGCGTGCCCGAAGCCTGATAGGCCATGGCCGCCTCAAAGATCGAGGTTTGTTTGCCATCCGGTCCGATCGTATAGCCGCCTTCAACCCCATCCAGCATTTCATTTTTGATGCGGATATTGGCGAAGGTGCCGCGCATCATCACCTCGTGGTTGCCACGACGCGAGCCATAGGAGTTGAATTCACGCACGGGCACCTGACGGTCGATCAGATACTGCCCGGCCGGTGTGGTGTCTTTGAACGAGCCGGCTGGTGAAATGTGATCGGTTGTGACCATGTCACCCAGCAGGGCCAGCACTTTGGCCCCTTCAATATTGGAGATTGTGCCGGGTGTTTTGGACATACCTTGGAAATAAGGTGGGTTTTGCACATAGGTGGATTGGGGGGGCCAATCGTAGGTTTCACCGGTGGATGTTTCCACGTCCTGCCATTTTTCGTCGCCCTTAAATACATCAGCGTATTTTTCGATAAAGGCTTCGCGGGTGACGGTTTTTTCAACCAGTTCAGCCACTTCTTGCGATGAGGGCCAGATGTCCTTCAGGTAGACGTCTTTGCCATCCGGGGTTTGTGTAATCGGATCAGTGGCAAGGTTGATGTCCATTGTCCCGGCCAGAGCATAGGCCACCACCAGAGGAGGCGAGGCCAGATAGTTGGCGCGCACATCAGGTGAAATCCGCCCCTCAAAGTTGCGGTTGCCCGACAGGACCGAGGTGGCGACCAGATCGCCCTCGGCAATGGCGGCGGACAGCTCTTTTTGGATCGGGCCGGAGTTGCCGATACAGGTGGTGCAGCCATAGCCGACCAGGTTGAAGCCGATTTTATCGAGATCGTCTTGCAATCCTGCGGCCTCAAGATAGGCGGAAACCACCTGAGAACCGGGGGCAAGAGATGTTTTGACCCAAGGCTTGCGATCCAGCCCCAATGCGGCGGCTTTGCGTGCCACAAGGCCCGCACCGATCATCACATAGGGGTTAGAGGTGTTGGTGCACGACGTGATCGAGGCAATCACCACATCGCCCGAGCTAAGTGTGTAATCCTCGCCGGCGACGGGCATTTCTTTGTCCATCGGGCGTTTGAAGGTTTCGGCCATTTCACGCGCGAAGGCGGTTTTGGCATCCGTCAGGGCCACATAATCCTGCGGGCGCTTGGGCCCTGAGATGGCAGGCACGATGGTGCCCATATCCAGATGCAATGTGTCGGTATAGACGGGGGCGTAATCGGCACCGCGCCAGAAGCCATTTTCCTTGGCGTAGGCCTCAACCAGCGCCACGCGGTCTTCGTCACGCCCGGTGTTGCGCATGTAGCGCAGGGTTTCATCGTCAATCGGGAAGAAGCCACAGGTGGCGCCATATTCAGGTGCCATATTGGCGATGGTGGCACGATCAGCCAGTGGCAGACGGTCCAGGCCTTCGCCATAGAATTCGACGAATTTGCCAACTACACCACGCTCACGCAGCAATTCGACCACTTTGAGCACCAGATCAGTACCCGTGGTGCCCTCAAGCATCGCGCCGGTCAGCTCAAAGCCCACCACTTCGGGGATCAGCATAGAGATCGGTTGACCCAGCATGGCGGCTTCGGCCTCGATCCCGCCGACGCCCCAGCCGAGAACGGCCATGCCGTTGACCATGGTCGTGTGGCTGTCAGTGCCCACCAGAGTATCTGGATAGGCCACTTCCTCGCCGGATTGATCGGTGTCAGTCCAGACAGTTTGTGCCAGATACTCAAGGTTGACCTGGTGGCAAATGCCGGTGCCGGGGGGCACAACGCGGAAGTTGTTAAACGCACCCTGGCCCCATTTCAGGAACTGGTAGCGCTCCATGTTGCGTTCATATTCGCGGTCCACATTCATCTGGAACGCGCGGGGGTTGCCAAACTCATCAATCATGACCGAGTGGTCAATGACCAGATCCACCGGGTTCAGCGGGTTGATCTGCTGGGCATCGCCACCAAGGGCCACAATGCCATCACGCATGGCGGCCAGATCAACCACAGCCGGCACGCCGGTGAAATCCTGCATCAACACGCGGGCAGGGCGGTAGGCAATCTCGCGCGGGTTCTTACCGCCTTTGGTGGCCCATTCGGAAAACGCTTTGATGTCGTCCACGTTGACTGTCTTGCCATCTTCAAACCGCAACATGTTTTCCAGCACCACACGCAGGGCGGCGGGAAGGCGTGAAAAATCGCCCAATCCAGCAGCTTCGGCGGCTTTGATCGAATAATAAGCATAGCTTTTGCCATTCACGCTGAGTTTGGCGCGGGCATTGGCGGTGTCTTGTCCGGTTTTGATGGGCATTGAAGCAATCCTTTTGAAAGACGTGATCTGGCCTCTGGTGACAGGGGCGTGGGCCTTTAACTGCGCGTTCTGACCGATTTGGCGAAGACGATCAAGGGGGGTGGTTGATTATTTGTATACTATTGCACACAATTGCGAAAGATTACAGAGCTTGTCCAATCCCTCTCGAAACCTTGATTGGTGTTGAGACCATGCTTTGCATACATTCATGTCGGCACGATACCAGAATCAACAGGACCATTGGACATGCGGAACCTAAAATCCCTTCTGAGCGCAGTCATTTTTCTGGCGTTGCCGATGGCTGCACATGCAGGGGACCACCCGGTGGTGGTAGAGCTGTTCACATCGCAGGGGTGTTCCAGTTGCCCCCCGGCCGATGCCTATTTGCACAAATTGGCCAAGCGGGACGATGTCATCGCCTTGGCGATGCATGTTGATTATTGGGATTACATTGGCTGGAAGGATAGCTTTGCCTCTCCTGCATTGACGCAGCGCCAGCGTGATTACGCCCGCAGGGGCAACCGGCGTATGGTGTATACCCCGCAGATGATCATCAACGGCGAGGACCATGTTGTGGGCAACCGCCCGCGCGATGTGGAGGAGCTGATTTCACGTCATGCCAAGGCTGATACGGCGGTGGATCTGATCGTGAGCCGGGACGGCAATCAGGTGTCGGTGACTGCCACGCCGGTGCAAGCGTTACTGGGGTCGTTCAGCGTGCAGCTGGTGCACTATAAGCCTAGCCAAACAGTGGATATCAAACGCGGCGAAAATGCCGGGCACAGCCTGAGTTACGCCAATGTCGTCACACGCATCGATGTGCTGGGCGACTGGGATGGGCGCGCGCCGCTGCAGATCACCACCAAAATGACCGGTGATCAGCCGGGTATTATTCTGGTGCAGGGCGCAGATCATGGCCCGGTTTTGGCGGCCGCCAAGATCAACTGATTGCGGCCCATCCCCCGGCAGCACCGTGCGCTGCATTAAGCGCCTCACAAAGCTTTCCTACTTACAAATTGCCACATGCTGGACGGCATGGAGACGAGATGGCGGGCACATCCCCGTCTGTCGTCGTTTTGTGCCGGGCCGAAAGAGCCGACCCCGCAAACATGAGGCAAGAACGCACGCATGACCTTGATCACGACTGATGAGGGCCCTTCGGGCCTGAGCACTTCCATCTCTTCGCTAGAGCGCCAACTGGCAGATATGCGCGATGACATGGAGCAAATTTACCTGAGGATTCGGGATGGAGACCTCAAAGAACTAACGAGCGCAACCAAAGCCACAGCAGAGATACGACAGTGGCTCAAAATCGCTATAGAAGCGGAGGCCACACTTGAAAAACGTAATAAGCACAGCAAAGGCATCGTCCACGACTATGCCCTCGATTTCGACGCAGCAAGGGATCAGATCGGGGGCCGCCTGGATCGCCTCCGACGGATCCGAGACGCAACAAGCCTTCCTGGAAAGTCTTGACCAGGGAGAGCTGCTGGCGCTGCCCTATCTGTTTGAGTTCTGGGCGCATCCGCATCAGTTGCCCCCCGAGGGCGATTGGCGTGCCTGGGTTGTGATGGGCGGGCGCGGAGCTGGCAAATCCCGCGCGGGTGCCGAATGGGTGCGCGCACAGGTTGAAGGGGCCATGCCAATGGACCAAGGGCGGTGTCAGCGCATAGCGCTGGTGGGCGAAACCGTTGATCAGGTGCGCGAAGTCATGGTCTTTGGCGAAAGCGGCATTTTGGCCTGTTCCCCGCCGGATCGCCGCCCGGTATGGCAAGCCACCCGCAAACGGCTGTTGTGGCCTAACGGCGCCACGGCACAGGTGTTTTCTGCACATGACCCCGAAGGGCTGCGCGGGCCACAGTTTGATGGCGCCTGGGTTGACGAGTTGGCCAAGTGGAAAAAACCACGCGAAACCTGGGACATGTTGCAGTTTGCGCTGCGGTTGGGAGAGTTGCCGCAAGTCTGCATCACCACCACCCCGCGCAACGTGAATGTGCTGAAGGAATTGCTGGAGCTGGACACGACCGTTGTCACCACCGCCCCCACTGAGGCCAACCGTGCCAATCTGGCCAGTTCGTTTCTGGATGAGGTGCGCGCACGATATGCGGGCACGCGATTGGGGCGTCAGGAGTTGGACGGCATTTTGCTGGAGGACACCGAGGGCGCGTTGTGGAGCATGCCCATGCTGGAGGCGGCGCGCGTTGAGGCCCCCCCTGAACTGGACCGGATCATCGTGGCGGTGGACCCACCTGTGACAGGCAAGGCCAGCTCGGATGAGTGCGGCATTGTGGTGGCGGGTGCGGTGACCCGCGGGCCGGTGCAGGATTGGCGGGCCTATGTGCTGGCCGACGAAAGCATTGGGGCGGCATCGCCCACGGCCTGGGCCAGTGCCGCGATCCGCGCCATGGAGAAATTTGGCGCAGAGCGGCTGGTGGCGGAGGTCAATCAGGGGGGCGACATGGTTGCGCAGGTCATCCGCCAGATTGACCCACTTGTACCGGTGAAATCGGTGCATGCCAGCCGGGGCAAAGCCGCGCGCGCCGAGCCGGTGGCGGCATTATACGAGCAAGGTCGGGTGTTTCACCTGCGGGATCTGGGCGATCTGGAAGACCAGATGTGTGCCATGACACCACAGGGATTTCAGGGCAAAGGCAGCCCCGATCGCGTTGATGCGCTGGTCTGGGCGCTGAACGAACTCATGATCGAACCCGCCGCAAAATGGCGCAAGCCGCAGGTGCGCGCGGTCTAGTTTACCTTCCTTAAACCTTTGGGGGAATGATGCCCTCAAGACATAGGGCTGCACGCCCTGACCGTGAAACACCACGCGGCACGAGAAATCGAGCAAGGAGCCTCAAGCGATGATACTGAACTTGTTCCGGCAGGAAAACGCAGCCCAAGCCCCGGCTGAACAAAAGGCCAGCGCCACGGGCCGTGTCATGGCATGGAACGGCGCAGGCCGAGTGGCCTGGAGCCCGCGTGATACGGCTTCGCTGACGCGCATGGGCTTTGCCGGTAACCCGGTTGGATTTCGCTGTGTGCGGATGATCGCCGAGGCTGCCGCCGCTTTGCCTTTGATATTGCAGGATGAAAACCAGAGATACGGTGTGCATCCGGTGTTGTCACTGATGAAGTCGCCCAACCCCGCACAGGGCAGAGCAGAGCTGCTTGAGGCGCTCTATGGTCAGCTGTTGTTGACCGGAAACGCCTATATAGAGGCCGTGGGCGCGGATGAAACTGTGCCGTTGGAGCTGCATGTGCTGCGCTCTGACCGGATGAGCGTGGTGCCGGGAAATGATGGTTGGCCCATCGGGTATGAATATGCCGTCGGCGGGCGCAAACACAGATTTGACGTAAGCCAGGGGCACCCGGCCATCTGCCATATCAAGAGCTTTCACCCGCAAGATGATCACTATGGGTTGTCGCCAATGCAGGCCGCGGCACAGGCGCTGGATGTGCATAATTCCGCGTCGCGCTGGTCAAAGGCATTGCTGGACAATGCGGCGCGGCCCTCAGGGGCAATTGTCTATCGCGGAGCCGAGGGGCAGGGCACGCTGAGTTCGGATCAATATGACCGGCTGGTGAGCGAGATGGAAAGCCATCATCAGGGCGCACGCAACGCAGGCCGTCCAATGCTGTTGGAGGGCGGGCTCGATTGGAAACCGATGGGGTTCAGCCCGTCAGATATGGAGTTCCAGAAGACCAAGGAAAGTGCCGCGCGCGAGGTTGCGCTGGCCTTTGGGGTGCCGCCGATGTTGTTGGGTATTCCGGGCGATGCGGCCTATGCCAATTATCAGGAGGCGAACCGGGCGTTTTACCGCCAGACGGTATTGCCACTGGCACAGCGCGTGGCTGCGACCTTGGGGGGCTGGCTGGCAGGGTTCAGCATGGACGATCTGGAACTGAAGCCGGATATGGATCAGGTGCCCGCATTGGCCGCGGAACGTGATGCACAATGGAGCCGCGTGGCGCAGGCTGATTTCCTGACGCAAAACGAAAAACGCACGCTGCTGGGGCTGCCCAGCCTGGAGGGCGATGCATGAGCGAAGATGCGCGCCAGAACGTGCATCTGCCCAAGGCTTATGCTGAACTTGAAAACATGCAGGCCATGTATCGCCAGGTTGAAAAGCGGTTGAATTCCATAGGGTTGACCGTTGCGGCGATGGAAACAGAGCGCGCGGTCAGTGAAGAGAAACGTAAGTTTATGGAGGCACGTTTCAATCAGATTGACCGACGGTTGGAGAAGATTGACGGGCATATATCACGCCTGGTTTGGCTGATCATTGCCACCATCATCGGCGCTAGTATGAGCTTTGTGATGAGCGGTGGTGTGGCGGTCGTTTGAGGCCCGAGCAAGGAGAACACAAGATGGACGAGATGACCAAAACCGTGACGGAGATCGAGACCGGGCTGGAGCGCAAGTTCTGCCGCTTTGATGCCGATTTGCAGGTGGATGAGAGCCTGATGATCGAAGGTTATGCCAGCCTGTTTGGGGACCAGGATCAGGGGGGCGATATCGTGACCAAAGGCGCCTATGCTGGATCGCTGGCGCGGCTAAAGGCCGAGGGGCGCCAGGTCAAGATGTTGTGGCAACACGACCCGGCGCAGCCAATCGGCGTCTGGGATGAGGTGCGCGAAGACGACAAGGGCCTGTTTGTCAAAGGCCGCTTGTTGGACAGCGTAGCCCGCGCCCGTGAGGCGGCATCTCTGATCGCTGCACAGGCGATTGACGGGCTGAGCATTGGCTATCGCACTGTGAAAGCCACAAAGAATGACAAGGGCCGGCGGCTCTTGACGGAACTGGAGCTGTGGGAGGTGTCACTGGTGACCTTCCCGATGCTGCCCAGTGCGCGGATAGGGGCCAAGGGGGAAACCCTGCATGGTGCTGATCTGCGTGACGTGGCGCGTGTCTTTGACGATGCCCGCCGGGAACTGGCGCAGATGTAGCGCCGCAACCACCACCTCAGGTATTTCGGCTTTGCAAAGAGCTCGGATTTCACTGCCTCTCGATTGCCAATGCAACCGTGAACACGAAATTCGGCGCAGACTTTAACTTTGTAAGGCCGAATGCCCCAAATAGGACCAAACGATGAACAACACCGAGGTACATTCTCGGACCGGGGAAGATGTGTCTCCGGTGGCCGAGGTGAAATCTGCAGTTACGGGTTTCATGAACGACTTCAAGGGCTTTCAGTCCGATATTCACCAACGACTTCAACAGCAGGAAGAGAAACTGACCATGTTTGAACGCAAATCTGCAGCCCAGGCTGCGCGCCCTGTTCTGGCCCGTTCGGCCGAGGCCGAAGCCCCCCATCAGAAGGCGTTCAATGCCTATCTGCGCTCGGGCGATGATGATGCCCTGCGCGGGCTGCAGCTGGAAGAAAAGGCGATGAGCACCGCCGTGGCTGGCGATGGCGGCTATCTGGTGGACCCGCAGACCTCTGAGATGATCAAATCGACGTTGAGCGCCACGGCCTCAATCCGTGCGATTTCTTCTGTGGTCAGCGTTGAAGCGACCAGCTTTGATGTGCTGGTGGACCATACGGATATGGGCCACGGCTGGGCGTCTGAAACCGCTTCAACAACCGAGACTACGACTCCGGTTATTGACCGCATCACCATCCCGCTGCACGAGCTGAGCGCGCTTCCCAAAGCCAGCCAGCGCCTGTTGGATGACAGTGCGTTTGACATTGAAACCTGGCTGGCCGGGCGCATTGCCGACAAGTTTGCACGCGCCGAGGCGGACGCCTTTATCAATGGGGACGGTGTGGACAAGCCCACCGGTTTCATGACCAAAACCAGCGTTGATAATGACGTCTGGACCTGGGGCAATCTGGGCTATGTGCCCACCGGTGCCGATGGCGATTTCAACGGCGCGGATGCGATCATTGATCTGGTCTATGCACTGGGTGCTGAATACCGCGCCAATGCCAGCTTTGTCATGAACTCAAAAACCGCCGGTACAGTGCGCAAGATGAAAGACGCTGATGGCCGGTTCTTGTGGTCCGATGGTCTGGCGGCGGGCGAGCCTGCACGCCTGATGGGATACCCGGTGCTGATTGCCGAGGATATGCCTGACATCGCATCCGATGCCACGGCGATTGCTTATGGTGATTTTGCTGCCGGCTATACCGTTGCCGAGCGCCCTGATCTGCGTGTTCTGCGTGATCCCTTCTCGGCCAAGCCGCATGTTCTGTTCTACGCCACCAAGCGCGTGGGCGGGGATGTGAGCGATTACGGCGCGATCAAACTGCTGAAATTCGCTGTGTCCTAAGGGCATTTGCGAATGGGGTGGAGGCACATGGTGCCTCTGCCTTGAAAGGCGCGCGCAGCTTTGCGACGCAAGCGTATCTTCGCTGCTCCCCTCCGTCCGAGCAACGCCGGCCGCGCGCGCCTGACCAAACCCCAAAAGCCCTATCGGAGGGAGCGGGATTTATGGAGAGGCTTCCATGATGTTAATCGAAGAAACGGCGGTTCCTCAGGCCGCGCTGCCTCTGGCGGAATTTAAGACGCATTTGCGACTGGGATCTGGGTTTGCCGATGACGACATTCAGGATCCCGTGTTGGAAAGTTACCTGCGCGCGGCCATATCGGCGATCGAGGCCCGCACGGGTAAGATCCTGATCGAGCGGAGCTTTTCCTGGACGTTTGTGAGTTGGCGCGATGCGTCAGGCCAGGCCATGCCAGTGGCGCCGGTGGTGCAGATCACCAGCTTAACCCTGCGCAATCACGACGACGAAGAAGAGCTGATTGATCCGGCCCATTATGTGTTGGAGAAAGATGCGCATCGCCCCATTTTGCGCCCCATTGGCAGCGTGCTGCCGGGGATACCCTCTGGGGGCACTGCCGAGTTGGCATTTGTCGCAGGTATGGCCATCAATTGTGCCGGTTTGCCTGCGGATATGGGCCAGTCGGTCTTGCTGCTGGCCGCGCATTATTATGAAAACCGCAACGACAGCGCGATGGGGGATGCCTCTATGCCGTTTGGTGTGGCGGGTCTGATCGAGCGCTACCGCACTGTGCGTCTGTTGGGTGGAGGGCGCGGCTGATGGACAATATCATCCTCAACCATCCGCTGGTGCTGGAAGAAGCCCAGCGGACCCCGGATGGGGCTGGCGGGTACACCGAGGCCTGGGTTCAGCTGGGCACGCTGTGGGCGCAGATCAAGGCGGGATCGGGCAGTGAGGCACAGGGCGGCGGCATCAGCCTGTCGCGCACTAGTTTTCGCATCACGGTACGAGCCGCCCCTTATGGAGCACCATCGCGCCCGCGCCCCGAACACCGGTTTCGCAATGGCACGCGGATCTTTCGCATTCTGTCAGTGGCCGAGCATGACACTAGCGCACGTTATCTGACCTGTGTGGCAATCGAGGAGGTGGTGGTATGAGCTATGCAACCTCGGCAGCGCTGCAAGCGGCTGTGTTTCAGCACCTGAGCAATGACGCGTCTTTGGCGGCCCTTGTTGGCACGGCCATCTATGATGCTGTGCCCGTGGGCACGCCACCGGCCACCTATGTCACGTTGGGCCCCGAAGATGCCCGCGACCAATCAGATGGCACAGGAGCGGGCGCGCTGCATAATCTGGAGATTTCGGTCATGACCGACGGGTCAGGTTTCAGCGCTGCCAAACAGGTGGCCGCAGCCATAAGTGATGCGCTGCACAACACCGACCTGACACTGACCCGCGGGCAGTTGATTGACCTGAGTTTCTATCGTGCCAAGGCGAAATTGGAAGGCACCGGCAATATGCGCCGGATTGATCTGACATTTCGTGCACGCGTGGACGACACCCCTTAACCCTTTCATTTTGGAGACAAAAAATGACAGTGCAAAACGGCAAAGATCTGTTGATCAAGATCGACGAGACAAGCAGCGGCAATTTTTCAACGATTGCGGGCCTGCGCGCAACGCGGATCAGTTTTAACGCGGAAAGTGTGGATGTCACCAGCCTGGAAAGTGCGGGCGGATGGCGCGAGCTTTTGGGCGGGGCGGGGGTCAAATCGGCCTCTGTCAGTGGCTCGGGTGTGTTTCGTGACGAGGCAAGTGATGAACGGGCCCGCGAAATCTTCTTTAACGGTGAAACACCCGATTTTCAGGTGGTGATCCCGGATTTTGGTATCGTAGAGGGCCCGTTTCAGGTGACGTCGATCGACTATGGCGGCACCCATGACGGCGAGGCGACCTATGATCTGGCGCTGGCCTCGGCCGGGCAGCTTGTCTTTACCGCGATCTGATCCATGGCGAACCCCTGGGCAGGAGAGGTGAAGCTGGTGATCGACGGGCAGGCCCATGTGCTGAAGCTGACGCTGGGCGCCTTGGCCGAACTGGAGGCCGAGGTGCAATGCGGCGCTGTGCTGGAGTTGGTTGAGCGCTTTGAAGCGGGCAAATTCTCCAGCGCTGATTTGTTGGCGCTGATTGTGGCCGGCCTCAGGGGAGGGGGCTGGCAGGGCCAGGCGCGTGACTTGTTGTCGGCCGAAATCGAAGGCGGATTGCCTGGTGCGGCCCGGGCGGCGGGTCAGTTACTGGCGCGGGCCTTCAGCATTGAGCAGCCGTCATGAGCCAGCCAATGGACTGGCCCGGCCTGATGCGGGCGGGCCTGCGGGGCCTGGGCCTGCGCCCAGCTGAGTTTTGGGCGCTGACCCCGGCGGAATTGCAGATGATGTTGGGCCGTGACGCAGGCAACGCCCCACTGGCCAGAGGCCGGCTGGATGAATTGTTGAAGGCCTATCCCGATACCAAAGGAGGGACTGAGAATGGATGAATTTGACCGACTGGGCGAACTTGAACGCCAGATCGAAGAATTGGACGCCAATTTTGGAACAGCGACCGATATGGCCGCGGCGTTCAACAGTGAACTGGCCAAGGTGCGTGACGGGTTTAGCAACACCGGTCAGGATGTCGCCACGTTAGAGCGCGGAATGAGCGGCGGGCTGCGCAAGGCCATCAAAGGCGCGGTGCAGGATGGCGACAGCCTGGGGCAAGCGCTGACCACTTTGGCCGAAACGATGATTTCAACTGCGTTTAATGCAGCTGTCAATCCGGTGGCTGATCATTTTGGCGGCGTTCTGGCGCAGGGTATTGGCAGCGCTTTGGGCGGGCTGATGCCCTTTGCCAAGGGGGCCAGTTTTTCCCAGGGGCGGGTCACGCCCTTTGCGCAGGGCGGCGTGGTCAGCGCGCCAACAAGCTTTCCCATGCGCGGTGGGACCGGGCTGATGGGCGAAGCAGGACCAGAGGCGATCATGCCTCTGGCACGCGGCGCCGATGGCAAGCTGGGCGTGCGCGGGGGCGGCGGCAACCCGGTGAATGTGGTGATGAATGTCACCACGCCGGATGCGCAGAGTTTCAACCGTAGCCAAGGCCAGATTGCCGCCCAATTGGGCCGTGTCATCGGGCGTGGCGCACGTAACCGCTAAAAGAGAGGAGACCACGTTATGGGATTTCACGAGGTACGATTTCCAGCCTCTCTGAGCTTTGGCTCGATCGGGGGGCCGCAACGGCACACGGATGTGGTGACGCTGGCTAATGGCTATGAGGAGCGCAACACACCCTGGGCCCATTCGCGCAGGCGCTATGATGCCGGGGCGGCGATGCGCTCGGTTGATGATCTGGAAAAGCTGATCGCGTTTTTTGAGGCGCGTCAGGGTCAGATATACGGGTTTCGCTGGAAGGACTGGGCCGATTACAAATCCTGCCCGGTGCAGGCCGAGCCGGATTACCGTGATCAGGTGATTGCGTATGGCGATGATGTGTCGCCTGAGTGGCAGTTGAAGAAAACATACCGCTCGGGCGAGCATGTCTATCTGCGCCCGATCAGCAAGCCGGTTGTCGGATCCGTCCACATCGGGCTGGCCGGCGAATTGCAAACCGAAGGAGTGCATTTTGAGGTGGATCACACCACCGGGATTGTCACCTTTGGGCATCCCCCCAATGGAGGGGATGAGATCACGGCGTGTTTCGAATTTGATGTGCCGGTGCGATTTGACACCGACCATCTGGCCACCAATCTGTCGACGTTCCAGGCGGGTGATGTGCCATCTGTACCAGTGGTGGAGCTGCGCGTATGACCGAGATTGCACCGGAACTTCTGGCGCATGTGCAGGGCGGGATCACCTCGCTTTGCCGTGCTTGGGATATCACCCGCGCGGATGGTGAGGTGATGGGATTCACCGATCACGACCAAACACTGACGTTTGATGACATCAGTTACCGCGCGGATACCGGCCTGAGTGCCATGGCCTTGCAACAAACCACGGGCCTGTCGGTGGACAACACCGAAGCGCTGGGCGCGCTGCGTGACAGTGCCATCCGCGAAGAGGATATTGAGGCGGGGCGCTATGATAACGCTGAAATTCGCGCCTGGCTGGTCAACTGGAGTGATGTGAGCGCGCGGCATTTGCTGTTTCGTGGCTCCATCGGAGAGATGCGCCGGGCCAACGGTGCCTTTGAGGCCGAGCTGCGGGGGCTGACACAGGTGCTGAACCTGCCCATCGGCCGGGTGTATCAAAAACCGTGTAGTGCGGTTCTGGGCGATACCCGGTGCCGGTTTGATCTGGATGGGGCCGGATTTTCCGAAAGCCGCAGTGCGGATCAGATTGAGGACCGCCGTGTATTCCGGTTTGACGGGCTGGTGGGCTATGCCGACAATTGGTTTCAGCATGGTCGCTTGATCGTGCAATCGGGCGCGGCCAAGGGCCTGAGCGGGATGATCAAACGTGACCGTCAAGACGAAGACACGCGGGTGATTGAGCTGTGGCATCCTATTCGCGCCGGACTTGTGCCGGACGATACGCTGCGCATTGAAGCGGGCTGTGACAAACGGTTTCCGACCTGTCGTCACAAGTTTGATAACCTGACGAACTTTCAGGGGTTTCCCGACATTCCCGGTGATGACTGGTCGATCATTGATCCGTCGCGCACCGGCAGCGCCAGCGGCGGGAGCCGCCGGTCATGAGCCAGATTGGCCCCTTGGTGGTACAGGCCGCGCGCGGCTGGATTGGCACGCCCTATCGGCATCAAGCCAGTTGCAAAGGCGCAGGCACCGATTGTCTGGGCCTGTTGCGCGGCATCTGGCGCGAGGTGCTGGGGGCAGAACCCGAGGTGGTGCCGGCCTATTCAATGGATTGGTCTGAGCCCGCACAAGACGAGGCGTTATGGCGCGCCGCCGCACGGCATTTGCAACGGACAGACCCGGGCCAAGAGGCCGAGGGCGATGTGTTGTTGTTTCGGATGCGTGCGGGCGCTGTCGCCAAACATCTGGGGCTTGCGGGCGATATCAGCCCTCAGCCCACATTTATTCACGCCTATTCGGGCCATGCGGTGGTGGAAAGCCGCCTGAGTGGCCCTTGGCAGAGGCGCATTGTCGCCAGATTCAGATTTCCTGAGGAGAGCAGCTAATGGCAACGGTACTTCTTTCGGCCGCAGGGGCGGCAATTGGCGGCTCGGTTGGGGGCACAGTTTTGGGCCTGTCCATGGCGGCCGCTGGCCGGTTTGCCGGTGCTCTTGTTGGCCAATCCATTGATCAGCGCCTGTTGGGTGAAGGCACGGATATTGTTGAAAGTGGCCGGGTGGAGCGGCTGCGCCTGACCGGATCGGGCGAAGGCGACGGTATCGCGCAGGTCTATGGCAAAATGCGCATTTCCGGCCAGATGATCTGGGCCACGGAATTTACCGAGACGGTGAATGTCACCGGTGGCGGCAAGGGGGCACCAAGTGCGCCCAAGACGGCCAATTATGACTATTCGGTCAGTCTGGCTGTGGCCTTGTGTGAAGGCGAGATCAGCCACATCGGGCGCATCTGGGCCGATGGCAATGAATTGGCAGCCGATAGCATCACCATGCGGGTCTATTACGGCACGCCCGATCAACTTCCTGACCCCAAGATGGAAGCCATTGAAGGGGCGGGCGAGGTGCCTGCCTATCGGGGCACCGCCTATGTGGTGATCGAGGATCTGGCGCTGGCTGTGTATGGCAACCGTGTGCCGCAGTTTACCTTTGAAGTCGCGCGCCCCAGCCAGCCTTGGCAAGACGGTGGTGCGCTGGACCCGGCGCATGGTGTGCGCGGCGTGGCGATGCTGCCCGGCAGTGGTGAATATGCGCTGGCCACAACGCCGGTGACCAAAGTGTTCGGACCGGCCTCATTGGGGATCGCCAACGTCAATTCACCCTCGGGCAAATCCGATTTTACCACATCGCTGGAGGCAATGACCGGAGAGCTGACCAATTGTGGGGCGACATCGCTGATTGTCAGCTGGTTTGGCGGCGACCTGCGCGCAGCCAACTGCGAGATCAGGCCAAAGGTAGAAGACCAGCTGTATGACAGCTCAAACATGCCCTGGCAGGTGAACGGGATTGACCGCATCTTTGCCCAGCAGGTGCCGCTGGATGACAATGATCAACCGGTTTACGGTGGCACGCCCACAGATTTTGCCGTGGTCGAGGCCATTCAGGCGCTTACCGCAGCGGGCCAGGATGTGATGTATTATCCCTTCATCCTGATGGACCAGTTGGCGGGCAATGGCCTGCCTGACCCGCACAGTGATGCCGAGGATCAGCCGATCCTACCCTGGCGCGGGCGCATCACCACCTCCAAGGCACCGGGGCAGCCGGGCAGTCCGGATGGCACCGCTGCGGCCGAGGCCGAAGTGGCCGCGTTTTTTGGCACCGTGATGGCCAATGATTTTGCGCTGAAAGAAGACGACGAGCTGGAAGGCCCGCTGATTGATCTGATCGAATTGCAGGGCTTTACCGGGTTTCAGAGCATCAGCCCGGTTGAATATAACGGGCCGGTCAATGATTGGGGGTATCGCCGGTTCATTCTGCACCAGGCGGCTTTGTGCAAGGCGGCCGGTGGTGTGGAAAGTTTCTGTATCGGATCCGAAATGGTGGGGCTGACCACCATTCGCGGCGCGAACAACAGCTTTCCGGCGGTGGATCACATGATTGCCCTGTTGGGGCAGGTGCGCCTGATCCTTGGGCCGGATGTAAAGATCAGCTATGCCGCTGACTGGACAGAATATTTTGGCTATCAGCCGCAGGATGGAACCGGTGATCGGTTCTTCCATCTTGATGCGCTTTGGGCTGATGACGACATAGATTTCATTGGCATCGACAATTACATGCCCCTGTCTGACTGGCGCGATGGCAAGGATCATCTGGATGCCGGTGCCGGTGCAATTTATGACCTTGGCTATCTGCAATCCAACATTGAGGGCGGCGAGGGCTATGACTGGTATTACCACTCACCCGAGGCGCGCGCGGCGCAAATCCGCACCGATATCACCGATGGCGATCACAATGAGCCGTGGATCTGGCGCTATAAGGACATTCGCAACTGGTGGCTGAACGATCACCATGAGCGGGTCAACGGTGTGCGCAGCGCCAGCCCAACAGCCTGGGTCGAGCAGTCCAAACCGATCCGCTTTACCGAATACGGCTGCGCGGCCATCGACAAGGGCACCAATCAGCCGAATAAATTTCTTGATCCAAAATCCTCAGAATCGCTTTTGCCGCGCCATTCCAACGGGCGTCAGGACGAGTTGATGCAGATGCAATATCTGCGCGCCATGGCGGGGTATTGGAGCAATGCGGCCAACAATCCGGTGTCTGTCGAATACGAAGCACCGATGTTGGACTGGGATCATTCCTATGTCTGGGCGTGGGATGCGCGGCCCTATCCGTTTTTCCCCAACAACCGCGAGCTGTGGTCGGATGGCGACAATTATGCGCGGGGTCATTGGCTGACGGGGCGGGCCTCAGCTCGCACTCTGGCCAGTGTGGTGGACGAGCTGTGTCAGCGCGCGGGGCTGCAACATTATGACGTCAGCGGGCTTTATGGCCATGTGCGCGGCTATGTTGTTGAGGATGTCACGGACGCGCGCTCGGCGTTGCAGGCGCTGGTGTTGCGCTATGGGTTTGATGCGATCGACCGTGGCGGTGTGCTGACGTTTCGGATGCGCGACGGGCTGGCGGATCATGCGGTTGATCCTGCGATGGTGGTGCGCGAAGGCGGGGATGCGCCTTTGATCGAAGAAGTGCGCGCCTCGGCGGTGGAACTGTCGGGCCGGGTGCGCCTGCGCTTTGTGGAATCCAACGGCGATTATGAGGTGATCGCCGAAGAGGCCATTTTGCCCGAGGATGGCACACACGCGGTCTCGGTCTCAGAAATCCCAATTTCGATGACCCGCGCAGAGGGCCGCCAGACGGTTGAGCGCTGGCTGTCAGAATCGCGGTTGGCGCGCGATACACTGCGCCTGACATTGCCGCCCTCGCAGATGGATCGTGGGGCAGGGGATGTGATCAGCCTGCCCGAGGAGGGTGGCCACGGGTTTTACCGTATTGACCGGATTGAACAGCTGGGCCTGGCGCAGCGCGTTGATGCGGTGCGGATTGAGCCGGAAAGCTATGTGCCCATTGAGATCCCCGATATTGCGGGCTCGACCAGCGGGTTTACCCCGCCCGCCCCGGTGACGCCCATATTCATGGACCTGCCGCTGATGACGGGACAGGAAATCCCGCATGCGCCACATCTGGCGGTGGCGGCCAACCCCTGGCCCGGCTACGCGGCGCTGTATTCGTCGACGTTGGATGCCAATTATGCGCTGAACACCTTGATCTATGCGCCAACACCCGTGGGCATTACCGAGACCTCGCTTATGCGTGCCCCCAGCGGGTGTTATGACCGAGGTGCGCCACTGCGCGTTGAGATGCTCAATGGCCAGTTGGCCAGCGTCAGTGATGCAGAATTGCTGAACGGGGCCAACCTATGTGCCATTGGCGATGGCACCCCCGGCGGTTGGGAACTGTTTCAGTTCCGCGATGCCACTTTGGTGGGCACGGATACCTATGATCTGAGCCTGCGGTTGCGCGGGCAATTGGGCTCTGACGCGCTGCTACCTGCTGACTGGCCTGCGGGATCATTGCTGGTGCGGCTGGACCAGACACCACAGCAAATCCTGCTGAACGAAACCTCGCTGGGGCAAGAGCGCCACTATCGTGCGGGGCCGGGCGACAAGTTTTATACTGATCCGTCGTTTCAGCATGCGGTGCTGGCGTTTGAAGGGATCGGCCTTCGCCCCTATAGCCCGGTTCACCTGAGCGCACGGCCAATGGAGGGGGGCCACCTAAAAGTTGAGTGGATTCGCCGCACACGCATTGGGGGCGATCGTTGGGATACGCCCGAAGTGCCGCTGGGCGAGGAAAGTGAACGCTACTTGGTGCGGGTGACCCAAAATGGGCAACTTCTGCGCGAAGAATTCACCACCGCGCCGAATTGGATTTATACCTCAGCGCAGATGGCGGCGGACGGGCAATCCGGGTTTTACCAGATTGAAGTGGCGCAAATCTCAGCCAGCTTTGGCCCCGGACCCCATGCCGAGATCACGCTGGCCGCGTGAGCGGAACATTCTGAAGCGGCGCCCTTTGGGGGGCCGCTTGGTATTGCAGAACGTGATGCAGGTCGTGACGAGCCGCTCAGCCGCAGGCGCATTCGATGCATTTGAGTGCGGCGGGGTCCAGCTCGCCAGTGGCTTGCGAGGCCTCGCCCGGTTGATCTTTGCCCCTCCCGCGCGCTGAGACGGGCCACAATCAACGCGCGAAACTGTGCCAGTTCTGCGTCATTCATTTGGGTGATCCCTCTTATCACTGCTTTGCATTTTACCATTTGCACCTATCTGGTATAGTCAACGCCTGAGATAAGGAGCACGGCCATGGCCAAAACACGCGCAAAGCTGGCAGAACTTGACCCGGTTTGGGTTCGTATCCGCGAAGAAGCCGATGATGCGGTTGGAGCTGAACCCCTGATGGGCGGGTTGGTGCATTCGTCAATTCTGCACCATGATAGCCTGGAAACTGCGCTGGCCTATCGGATTTCGCTGAAACTGGCGTCAAGCGAGATGCCCGAACAAATTCTGCGCGAGATTTGCGACAACGCTTATGAGGATGATCCTGAGCTGGCCGTGGCCGCGCGCGCTGATCTGGTGGCGGTGCGAGATCGTGACCCGGCATGTGATCGTTTTATCCAACCCCTGTTGTTTTTCAAAGGCTTCCAGGCCGTTCAGGCCTACCGTGTGGCGCATTGGTTGTGGACACAAGGCCGGCTTGATCTGGCGCGGTTCTTTCAGATGCGTGCCTCTGAGGCGTTTGGCGTGGACATTCATCCCGGTGCCGTGATCGGCAAGGGGATCATGATCGACCACGCGCATTCCATCGTGATCGGTGAAACGGCCGTGGTGGGCGACAATGTGTCGATGCTGCATTCGGTCACTTTGGGTGGTACCGGCAAAGAAGAAGAAGACCGCCACCCCAAAATCAGTGACGGTGTTCTGATCGGCGCCGGGGCCAAGGTGTTGGGCAACATCACAGTGGGCCATTGCAGCCGGATCGCTGCGGGGTCTGTGGTGCTAGAAGACGTGCCGCCCTGCAAGACCGTGGCGGGCATCCCCGCGCGGGTTGTGGGCGAGGCAGGGTGCGAACAACCCTCCATGAGCATGGACCAGTTGTTGCAATCCTGTCCGGGCAAGTGAGACATCTCGAGCAGGGCGTTTCGGCGCATGGCCTCTTTACTTGAATTAAAGCCTTTCAATGCCTATATATTCCCCATGAAGGAGAGACAAATGACCGAACCTGATCCTATCGTTGTATGACCTTGAATGGGGTTAACGCTGCTTCGTGCTGATCAAGGTGCGGTTGTGGCGTATCAGCCTCAAATTTGGGTAAGTATCTGAAAACATGCCTAAAACCTCGACGCCAATCTTTTGGCATTCAACAGAATTTACCGTAATGCGGTTTAGAACGGCCATCTTGCCTGCGGTTGAAACCGACTTGAAGCTGGCCAGATTGATTCCGTCGATCTGTTCTTTGATCTTCTCGAGCAGCCCATAATACAGCACCAATCGCGCCGTCAGCGCGTTTTCTAGGTGGTGCAACTTGTCGATATGCGAAGAATAGATGATCGTATGATGCGCGTCGGTGACGTGGGGCAGATAGCTGCTGTCTTGCGCCAGTCGCGCCTCAATCGCGGAAATATCCGCTGAATTTTCAATGAAAAAGTGCAGATCCTTGGTGTTGAAATCAACCTCGGCATAAAGCGAGCGGATCAGGTTATGTCGCTCGCGCCGATTGCTGAACCAACGGCTGCCCAGTTCGATCCAGCGCGTGAGAATCCACAGCGCAATGGTGACTGATGCCGTAAGAAGTGCCTTATCATACATATGCTTAGGCTATAGCGCAGATGCGCGCCGGTGCAAGGGATGATCTTGCATCGGCCAGCTCTGGCCGTAATCAGGCCAGCATCACCATCGGGTTCTCAAGGTTGTTTTTGATGGCGTTCAGTAATTCGGCCCCCAATGCACCGTCAATCACCCGGTGATCCACGGACAAGGTGACAGACATGTCCGTGGCCACTGCCAATTCGCCATCCGCGCCGACAACAGGTTTTTTTGCACCGGCCCCAACGGCCAGAATGGCGCCATGTGGCGGGTTGATCACCGCATCAAAATTGTCGATCCCGAACATGCCAAGGTTGGAAATGGCAAAGCTGCCGCCCTGATACTCATGTGGGGCCAGTTTGCGGTCACGCGCCCGCGCGGCAAGGTCTTTCATTTCTGCCGACAAGGCCGACAGCGATTTAAGTTCGGCATCTTGCAGGACCGGCGTAAACAGCCCCCCTTCGATTGCCACGGCCACTGCCACATCCGAGGGTTTGAGTTGTAACACCCGATCCCCCGCCCACACAGCATTGGCCGTGGGCACCGCTTGCAGCGCCAGCGCGCAGGCTTTGATGATGAAATCATTGACCGACAGCTTCACACCGCGGCCTTCCAGTTGTTTGTTTAACTGGCTGCGGAATTTCAGCAATGCATCCAGCTGAATATCGCGGCGCAGATAGAAATGCGGGATGGTTTGTTTGGCCTCAGTTAGGCGGGCGGCAATAACCTTGCGCATACCATCCAGCGGGATTTCTTCGTACTCGCGGCCCTCATACATGGCGGCGATGGCCGAGGACGAGGGGCCAGCAGGTGCTGCCGGTGCCGGGGTTGATGCCCCAGCAGGAGCCGCCGCCGGGGCAGAGGCACCGGGTTGAGCGGCCTCAACATCGGCCTTTACGATCCGGCCATGTGGACCTGATCCTTTGAGACTGGCCAGATCCAGACCTTTTTGCGCGGCAATCCGGCGTGCCAGGGGCGACGCAAAGATACGTTCGCCCGCAGCCGATGCAGGGGCGGCAGGAGCAGGGTTAACGGCGGCAGCAGTGGGCACCTCTTCGGCCTCTTGCGTGGCTGTCTCGGCAGGGGCGGGCGTTGGCGGCGAGGCGTCTATATCATCAGCAGTTTCGCCGTCTTCCAGCAGCACGGCGATCACGGTGTTAACTTTCACCGCCTCGGTGCCTTCCGCGACCATCAGCTTGCCGATAATACCTTCGTCAACAGCCTCAAACTCCATCGTGGCCTTGTCGGTTTCGATCTCGGCCAGCAGATCACCGGAGGACACGCTATCGCCCTCCTTGACCAGCCATTTGGCCAATGTGCCTTCTTCCATCGTGGGCGACAGGGCGGGCATGAGAATTTCTGTAGGCATTGCGCTGTCTCCTTACCGGTAGGTCACTTGTTTCACCGCGTCGATCACTTCTGCGGTGGATGTCAGGGCCAGCTTTTCAAGGTTGGCGGCATAGGGCATGGGCACGTCCTTGCCGGTGCAATTGACCACCGGCGCATCAAGATAATCAAACGCGCGTTCCATCAAGGTGGCTGAGATGTGATTGCCGATTGAGGCGACTGGCCAGCCTTCCTCAACCGTTACACAGCGGTTGGTTTTCATGACACTGGCAATCACCGTGTCATAATCCAGCGGGCGCAGGGTACGCAGGTCGATCACTTCGGCAGAAATGCCATCTTCGGCCAATTTATCAGCGGCTTCCAAGGCGAACTGCATCCCGATGCCAAAGCTGACGATGGTTACATCTGTCCCTTCACGCCAGATACGGGCCTTGCCAAAGGGAATGGTCAGATCATCCACCACAGGCACGTCAAAGCTGCGCCCATAAAGCAGCTCGTTCTCTAAAAACACCACCGGGTTGGGATCGCGGATCGCGGTTTTCAGCAGGCCTTTGGCGTCGGCCGCCGAATAGGGCTGCACCACGCGCAGACCGGGCACCTGGGCATACCAAGCCGCGTAATCCTGGCTGTGCTGGGCACCCACGCGCGCCGCCGCCCCATTGGCACCACGAAACACGATGGAACAGCCCAGCTGACCGCCGGACATATAGTTGGTTTTGCCCGCCGAGTTGATGATCTGGTCAATCGCCTGCATGGCAAAGTTCCAGGTCATGAATTCAACAATGGGTTTTAATCCCCCCCAAGCCGCGCCCACACCGATCCCGGCAAAGCCGTGTTCGGTGATCGGCGTGTCGATCACGCGTTTGGCGCTAAATTCTTCCAGCAGCCCTTGGGTAATCTTGTAAGCCCCTTGGTATTCGGCCACTTCCTCGCCCATCACAAAGACGGTGTCATCGGCGCGCATTTCTTCGGCCATCGCCGTATTCAGCGCCTCGCGCACAGTCATCTGTTTCATTTCCGTGCCCTCAGGCCAGTCGGGGCTGTTGTCGGGGGCCGGGGCCGCAGGGGCAGCGGCCACAGGGGCGGATGCCGCGGGCGCTTGCTCTGCCGGGGGGGCGGCTGGCGCAGGCGCGCTGGAGGCGTCAATCGTGTCGGCGCTTTCGCCCTCTTCCAGCATCACCGCGATGGGTGTGTTGACCTTGACCGCTTCGGAGCCCTCTGCGATCAAAATTTTACCGATAGTGCCTTCGTCCACGGCTTCAAATTCCATGGTGGCTTTGTCGGTCTCAATCTCGGCCAGAATATCTCCACTACTGACGGTATCGCCCTCTTTGACCAGCCATTTGGCCAATGTGCCTTCTTCCATTGTCGGCGACAGCGCGGGCATCAGAACTTCTGTTGGCATATCTAATTTCTCCTGAATACTCGGCTGGTTACGCGTCGACGTAAATGTCAGTCCACAGCTCTTCAACGGCGGGTTCCGGGCTTTCCTTGGCAAACTCAGCCGAGGCGTTGACGACCGCTTTGATCTCTTTGTCGATCGCTTTCAGATCGTCCTCGGTTGCATGTTTGCCCTGCAACAGCAGATCGCGCACATGCTCGATCGCATCTTTTTCTTCGCGTATTTTCTGCACCTCTTCGCGGGTGCGGTACTTGGCCGGATCAGACATAGAATGGCCGCGATAACGATAGGTTTTCACCTCAAGGATATAAGGCCCTTTGCCCGCGCGGCAGTGGGCCACGGCCTTTTCGCCAGCCGCTTTTACGGCCAGTACATCCATGCCATCCACCGCCTCTCCGGAGATGCCAAACGCCTCGCCTCGGGTGTAGATATCGGGCGAAGAGGTAGAGCGTTTTTGCGCCGTGCCCATGGCATAATGGTTGTTTTCGATCACGAAGATCACCGGCAATTGCCACAGGGCCGCCATGTTGAAGGTTTCATAGACCTGGCCTTGGTTGGCCGCGCCATCGCCAAAATAGGTGAAGGTTACATTGTCATTGCCTTGGTATTTATCGGCAAAAGCAAGGCCGGCACCCAAGGGCACGTTGGCGCCCACAATTCCGTGGCCACCATAAAAATGCTTCTCTTTGCTGAACATATGCATCGAGCCGCCTTTGCCGCGCGAATAGCCACCTGCGCGACCTGTCAGCTCGGCCATCACACCATTAGGATCCATGCCACACGCCAGCATATGGCCGTGATCGCGGTAGGTTGTGATGCGCTTGTCGCCCTCTTTGGCGGCGGCCTCCAGCCCCACGACGACGGCCTCTTGCCCGATATAGAGGTGGCAGAACCCGCCGATCAGACCCATGCCATAAAGTTGACCGGCCTTTTCTTCGAATCGCCGGATCAGCAGCATCTCACGGTAGAACTTGTTCAGCTCATCACCGGAAGTATTTGATTTTTTGGTGGTTTTCTTGGCGGCCATTGAGGGCGTCCCCTGTGATTGCAAAGATAGTTTAGCGTTAAACCAATTAATACAGTATCCCATCTTGCCTGACGAGGGGTAAACTGCTGCGCAGGTATATTCACCCGTTTTGGCGGGAGGGGCATTGTCCGAGCGGGCAATGAATGGTTAGCGGATTACAATCTCATCCGCGCGCAGCAGGCCCAGCACATCGCGTGCCTGTTGATCCAACAGATCAATGTCCAGATAGGTGTCTGACAACCGCTTGGTCAGGTTTTCCATGACGGCAACCTGATCCTGCAATTCGCCAAGCTGCGCGGCCAAAGCCACGGTTTCGGCTTCGATCTCGGCCCGGCGGAACAGGCCAAAATCGCCCTGCACAGCAGCAAATGTAAAATAGACGCCCAAGCCAAAAGCCACGGCGAAATATAACACAATGCCCAATGCGGGCCGTTTGCGGGTGTGTCTCACGTTTCTGTCTGCCTCAATTGCCGCCTCTTGTGGGCGATGCCTGGGCACCATGCCACAGCTGATTCGGTTTGTGAATCCCCTTTTATCCTTAGGCGAATACGCGCTACCATGTCGCCCATAAGGAGAGTCTTTGATGTCACACAGCGCCCCGCGCCACCAATTGCCAACGCACACGGTGACCAACCAGCCCGAGCCGCGCGGGGATCAGAACCTATGGACCGCAGACCCGGCCCTGCAAGACCACGCCAAAGCCGCCGGAGCGGATGCAGATCATTTGGCAGGTTACGGCGTCAAAATCGGCAGGCAGGCCGTGCAATCTGCTGCGGCTGAGGCCAATCGCAACCAGCCGGAGGCGGTTTTGTTTGATGCCGCAGGACGGCGATTGGACGAGGTGCGGTATACGGGCGCCTACCATGAATTGCTGCGCTTTGGGCTGGGGGCAGGCTATGCCGCTTGCGCCTGGGAGGGTCATAAGGGGGGCCATGCCACCCATGCCGGGATGGTGTATCTGACCTCGCAAATTGAACCCGGCGTGTGCTGCCCGATGACCATGACCTATGCCGCCGTACCCGCCCTAAAGGCCAATCGGGCGCTGTTTAAGGACTGGGTGCCCAAGCTGACGGCGCGCGCCTATGACGGCGCCCCCAAGCCGTTGGCACGCAAGCCCGGTGCTACCATGGGCATGGCGATGACCGAAAAGCAGGGTGGCTCAGATTTGCGCGCCATCACCACAACTGCGGTGCGGGATGGGGATGTGTATCGGCTGAATGGCCACAAATGGTTTTGTTCTGCGCCCATGTCCGACGGGTTTTTGACCTTGGCACAGGCCGAAGGCGGGCTGAGCTGTTATGTTGTGCCGCGTTGGCTGGAGGGCACGCGCAATGGCATTCAGATCAACCGTTTAAAGGACAAGCTGGGCAATCACGCCAATGCCTCGGCCGAGATCGACTATGTCGATGCGCTGGCCTATCCGCTGGGCGAGGAAGGCGAGGGCATCCGCACGATCATCGACATGGTGCACCACACGCGGCTGGATACGGCGCTGGCCCCTGCCGGGCTGATGCGCGCGGCCTTGGACAGGGCGCATCACTGGGCGCGCCATCGCAGTGCCTTTGACGCAAGGCTGATTGATCAGCCGCTGATGCGCGCTGTTCTGGCCGATCTGACCCTGGATTGGGAAGGCACGTTGGCGCTGGGGTTGCATGTGGCGCGGGCCTTTGATGGCACCTCTGAGCGCGACCGGGCCTTCGCCCGGCTCGGCGTGGCATTGGCCAAGTTTTTGGGCAACAAGCTGGCTCCGGGCCTGGTTTATGAGGCGATGGAGGCCCTGGGTGGGTCGGGCTATGTGGAGGACAGCGGTCTGCCGCTTTTGTACCGCGAAGCACCGCTGAATTCCATCTGGGAAGGGTCGGGCAATGTGATGTGCCTCGATATCCTGCGCACCCTGCGCCACGAGCCTTTGGCCGGCGAGGTTCTGAGTGATGAGTTGGGGCAGGCGACAGGGCAGTACCGGCAATATGACGCCGCGATCAAGGCACATATGCAGCGCTTTCCCAAACTGCCGGATGAGGCTGAGGCGCGTTGGTATGTCACCAGTCTGGCCAGTTTGCTGACCGCCTCGGTGCTGATCCGCCAGGCCCCACCTGCGGTGGCTGAAGGCTATGTTGCTACGCGATTGAGCGGTGAGAGAGGGCGTGTGGCGGGGGCGGTGTCGGGCCTGGACGAGGCGGCGATACTGGCGCGATTGGCAGAGCCATAACCCCTGAGTTTGATCTGGTGACGTGACCTGATTGGGTGGCTGCGCCACGCAGTATTGTAAGTGTGAATGAGGGGCGTTGCCCCTCAAACTCCCCAGGATATTTAGAGCAAGAAGAAGGGGTTACCCGGCAATCGACGCGGCGCGAATTTCATCAATCGTGGCGCCGATTGTGGCGTTGAAATCTTCATCCGATTGCTGCGCTGACAGCCCTTCGGACAAGGCCCGAGAGAAGCTGGCGATCATGCCGGTGTTTTGGGAAAGGCGGTTGTTGGCCTCGTCGCGGGAATAGCCACCCGACAGGGCCACGACGCGCATCACACGAGGATGATCCACCAGTGATTTATAGTTGTTGGCCACTTCGGGCAGGGTCAGCTTCAGCATCACTTCTTGGCCCTCGGGCAGGGCATTCAGATGGTTGGTAAGTTCAGCCAGCAACAGGTCTTCGGCCTCGGCTTTGTCGGCGATGGAAATGGTCACTTCTGGTTCGATGATGGGCATCAGGCCGTGATCGCGGATCTGGCGGCCCACCTCAAATTGCTGTGCCACATTGGCCGCGATGCCGCGTGGTGAGGCGGCGTCAATCACCGAGCGCATTTTGGTGCCAAAGATACCAGCCGCCTTGGCACGTTCCAGCAGAGCATCCAGATCAGGCATCGGGTTCATCAGACGGACACCATTGGCGACTTCGGCCAGACCTTTGTCGACTTTCAGGAAAGGGACGACACCGCGATCCTCCCACAAATAAGTGGCGGAGGGTTTGCCGCCCATTTGGCGCTCCATGGTCATTTCAAACAGGATGGCGCCCAGCACTTTGTCGCCGGTAAAATCAGGCGCATTGGCGATCCGCGCGCGCATGGCGTGCACCAGATCAAACATTTCCGCGTCCGAGCTATAGGCATCGCCCTGAACACCATACATCGCCAACGCTTTGGGGGTGGAACCGCCGGATTGATCCAAAGCGGCCACAAAACCCTGTCCATCGCGCATTTGCGCTGCCTGTTTATCTGTCGACATGCTTTGCCCCTTTGATCATAATCACGTGTTGGCCCGCTTCTAAAGTGTTTCGCAAAAAACTTGAATCACAAATTTTGCGAATTGCGGTGAAACATTGAAATCTTATGCGCGTTTCGCATGAAGTCGATATTTCAGATGACTGCAAAGCGATTTGGACGAGCAGGGCACCGGGGGCACTCATGGTGCCGCCAACGATAACAGAAGGCGACACGCAAAAGGGGGTTTCCCAAACCCTTGCCAGCACTAAACCTGCACAGGGGCCTATTCGTCGCGTGTGTATTGCGCCGCCAAATTGCCCGTAATCCAATCCGACAGGGCGGCTTGCTGAGTTGCAATGCGCAGGTCACGCCACAAATCATCAACCGCCTCGCCACGATTGGCAAACCGCGCTTCGATGTCTTCACGCAGGGGGCGGGCTCCGATGTCGCCGGCTGCTTCGGCAATCAGTGCAAAATAATAGGCCTGACGATAAGAGCGCGACGCCCCAAGGCCGGTGAAATGCTGCAAGGCGAGGGTGCGCACCGCGCGGATGTCATTGCCCTGAGGCAGCACCGATACACCAGAGATGACCAGATTGGCATCCTGTGCCGCAATCACCTGCGTGGTGGTCAATCTGGCCTCAAGCGCGTCGAGCAGGGGCACGGCGCCGGGCAAGCGCGCCGAGCTGGCACTCAGCGCATTGCCATATGCCGCTGCGGGGTCAATGCTCAGCTGTGCGCGCGCCGTCAGCAAAGCGGCATGGGCGGCCTCGGGCACATCAGAGCCCAACAGCGGCGCCAACAGACCGGGAACCAGACCTTCGGCACGCGGCACACCGTTCCCCACCAGCAGGGCTTGCGCCAGTTGCAACCGCTCGGGGCTGCTCAGATTGCCATTGATGCGGGCCAGCAGCGTCGGATCCATCAATTCGGCCTGCGCACGCGGGGCAATGCGCGCATCCGGGGCCAGCGCCTGCAACAGCTCTTCGGGGGCTTCGATAACCTCTGGCTCAAGCACGATACCTGAGGCGGGCAGCTGGGCTTCGATGGTGATCTCGCCCGGATTGCGCACGAATTCGGCCACATGTTCCATCAGATCATCAACAAAGCGCCGCTCGGTGGCGCTGAGCGCGCGGGTGCCATTGTTGCTGAGCGCGTTGGTCAGCTCTTCGGTGCCCAGACTTTGCAGAACTTCGGGTTGGCGCAGGTTTTCGGGGATTTGCGATGACAGGCGCTCCCAGCCGCCGGTGTCCTGAATGCCCAGCACCGCCTGACGGACCCGAATGGCCGGATCGCCGGGGGTGCCAAAATCGTTCAGGCGCGGCAGGATCGTGCCGGCCATGGCCAGATCAACCGTCAGCAGATTGTTGATTGCAGCCGAGCCATTGGTGCGGATTTCGCCGGTGCCATGCACATAGTCCACCTCCATCACAAGGCGGTCTACCTCAATGTCATTGTATCCGGCGGCGCGCAGGCCCAGACCTACCTCGCGTGGCAGGCAGGCGATATTGGCCTTGGCGCCGATCATCACGATCGAGCCATTTGTGGCCGACAGATCGGGCCGGAACTTGCCCAGATCAAACCCGGCGCGTTGCAAGGTGATCTCGCATTGGCGGGCACGGTCATAGGGCAATTGCGGGCGCAGCGTGACCCCTGACAGCGAAACGGTGCCGCGCATGATATCAGTGGCAAGGTGTTGATATTCCACCTCCATCACTGTGCGAAGGGCTGAAATTGAGATGCTGGCCAGCGATTCTGCGATGCGATCAGGGGTGATCACATCCATGATGGTGGGTTTGGGGTCTCCCTCAGACAGGGCAGGGCTGGCAAGGGTCAGGCCGATGCAGGTGGCCAAAAGAGCAGATTTCAAAGATGTCATGGATCTATCCTTTATAACTATCTTCATAATCTAGGAAACGCGGGGCCGCGTCCACAGTCTGGATTTCCATACCTTGCGCATGGGGATTGAGCGCTCGGGGCATTGTTCGATGTCGGGTTTGAACCGCTTGCAGACGTGTCAGATGTCCGCTGTAGGCGCGTGGCGTGGGGAAATCGCAGCTGATGCGCAGGTTTGACCCTGCCATGGGGCGCACAAAGCGGGCGTTCATGCAGCCCGCTCCAGGGACGGGCGCTCAAACTTACAGGCCGCAGGGCACCGCCATCTGCACTGTCGCAACGGATGCTCATGCATATCGCGTCAGTCTTGGTTCCCCGCGTCTTTGCTTATCCGAGCATGACAGCGTTTCAATTCCGGAGTGCAACAACACCCGCGCCGGATGTGGCCTGTGGCGCCGCAACGCTCACATCCGCACCGGGCGTTGATTCATTTTTGGGCCAGGTAACAAGTAAGACCGCACAGCCTGTAATACCGTGCTTGCGAATGCTATCGGCCATCGTCGCTACGGTTGTACGCACATGTTTTTCGCCCTTTTTTGAGACCTCCGCGCAGATGTCGACCCTGCTGTCGGGCGCAATACCCTGAGTGATCCATTGATCCGCAAGCCGTGCGGCTTGGCGCATGGACATATAGAGCGCAGTCACCGTGCCCGGACCGGACAAGCGGGTGCTGTGGGGCGTGGGATCATCGGCACTGCCTGTTCCTGTAGCCAGTATGAGCGTGTCTGCAATTCCGCGCTCGGTCAGACTGCGCGTTAGACTGGCCCCAGCGGCGCAGGCGGCGGTAACACCCGGCACGAGCTCAATCGGGATATTGGCGTCGTCGGCGGCGGCTATTTCTTCTCCGGCGCGGCCAAAAACGCCGGGATCGCCGGATTTCAACCGCACCACGCGCCTGCCTTTGCGCGCCTCGGCAACGATCATGGCGTTGATGCGATCCTGTGGCCAGCGATGCGCGCCCACATGTTTGCCAACAAAGACCCGCTCGGCGTCGCGGCGGGCCAACTCCAGCACCTCTTGGTCAACAAGTCGGTCATAAAAAATCACATCGGCCTCTTGCAAGCGCTGTACCGCGCGCAATGTCAAAAGATCGCGCGCGCCGGGGCCCGCACCAACCAAAGCAATGTGGCCGGTATCGGCAGTCTGGGACGGCTTGCCCTGGGCGATGGCCTCTTTGATCTCTCGGGTCGCCTGACGTTCAGAGCCGCGCACCCAAAGATCCCGCGGCCCACCCTTAAAGACCCAAGCCCAGAAGGCTCGGCGGCCTGCCTGTGGGATATTACGGCTGACGCTGGGGCGAAGCCGCCCCGCCAGCGCGGCAAACCCGCCAAGGGTCTGGGGCAAAATCTGCTCCAGCCGTGTCTTGATCTCGCGGGTCAAAACGGGGGCTGTGCCCTCGCTGCCAATGGCAACAATGATCGGATCACGATCAACAATGGCAGGTGTGGTGATGTCGCACAGATCGGGTTGATCGACCACATTCACAAGGCAACCTGCGGCTTTGGCCAATGCCTGTGCTGCCACGTCCTGACCGGGGCAACCTGTGGCGACAAAGGCCATGACAGCCCCCTCAAAGACGCTGGCAGAAAGATCGGGTATGTTGTGGGCCTGACCGCTGTTCACCAGATCCTGCAATTCGTCTTCAAGCGTGGGTGCGACAATCACAAGGTCGGCATCGGTTTTTAGCAACAATCGGGCCTTTTGCGCGGCCATTTCGCCGCCGCCAACAATGACGACCCGACGTCCCGACGTGCGGATAAACATGGGAAAGGCTTTCATGGGCGGTCTCCTATTATGCGGCTTTGCCAATGGGGCATGTGATGCACAAGGCTCATTCGGCGGCCTGTTTTTGCGTAAACCCTTGTAACAAATTGGCGATTTCGGGCTTGCACGAGCCACAGTTCGTACCAGCGCCAAGCGCGTCACCAACCTTGTCCACCGACATCAATCCTTGCATTTCAATGGCGTTGACGATGGTGTTCACGCCAACACCAAAACACGAACACAGAATGGGGCCGGGGTTTGGCGCGCCGCTTGCCGGGCGCCCGGACAGGGCATCAGGTGCCCCGGTTCCGGGCAGGGAGGTGAGATAATCGCGCATGACAGCGACGGGCTTGCGCGAAATAAAAAGCGCCCCGATCAAGAGACCATCCTCACTGAGTACAATGCGGGCGGTGCCGCGGTTGACGTCGATGATTGACGACACCTCGCTGTCGGAATTGCCAAAAAGGCGCTGCGCTTCAGACGTCCAATCGCTGACTGTGTTTGATCCGGCCAGTTCGGCGCGGTAGCCGCTTGCCGTGCGCGCAAGCGCCCAGTAGTCACTGCTCAGTGCCATCGGCTGGGACGAAACAGCAAACCCATACCAGCTTGCGTCATAGCGCTTTACGTCCACCACGCTGGCCTTGCTTTCGGGCTGCCCCGAGATCGGATCACAGGCCGCCGCGACAAGCGCATCTATCCGGGCACAGGGGGCTGTTTCACCCGTCCAGTGCATCGGCGCAAAGACATGGCCGGGCTGCACCGCATCGGTGATAAGAGCACGCAGGATGGCAGTGCCCGTGGGGCTGGTCATCCGCAACAGATCGGCAGGATTCAGGCCAAGGTCGCGGGCATCATCGGGGTGAATTTCAAGAAACGGTTCCGCCAGATGTGCCGACAAGCGCGGGCTGAGACCAGAGCGGGTCATCGTGTGCCACTGATCGCGCGTGCGCCCAGTGTTCAGGCGGAAAGGAAACCGAGCGGTGGTCCGCGCAGCAGGTGGTTTCCAGGACACCGGCACCAGACGGGCTTTGCCGTCAGAGTGATAAAAGCCGCCGTCCGCAAAGAACCGCCCGCCGCGGCGTGTTTTGGAAACCGGCCAGATTTGTGGCGCCAGCTTTGCGTAGCTTGTGTCAGAGATAGCAGCCAGCTCGGAAATATCGAAATCGCGCCCGAACTGCCCGGCAATGCCCGACAAGGCCGCGTGCTCGCGGAAAATCTCGGCCTCATTGGCGTAATCGAAGGCCTTGGTGAATCCCATGCGCCTGCCGACGTCGGCAAGAATATCCCAATCGGGGCGCGCCTCTCCGGGGGCAGGCAACACGCGCCTTTGGCGACTGATGGTGCGGTCCGAGTTGGTGACGCTGCCGTCTTTTTCGGCCCAGGCGGAGGCGGGTAACAAGACATCAGCCAGCCGTGCGGTGTCTGTTTGGTCGGTGATGTCGCTGACCACAGTGAACGGGCAGTTCGCGATGGCATCGCGCACCATATCGGCTTCGGGCATGGTCACGGCCGGATTGGTGTGAATGATCCAAAGCGCCTTGATCTTCCCGCTGGCGACAGCGCGAAACATATCAACGGCCTTCAGGCCGGGGCTGTCGGGAACCGATGGCGCGGCCCAGAACTGTCGCACAGCGGCGCGATGATCGGCGTTTTCCAGATCGAGATGACAGGCCAGCGTATTGGCCAACCCGCCGACTTCGCGCCCGCCCATTGCATTGGGTTGTCCGGTCACAGAAAACGGGCCCATGCCGGGCTTGCCGATGCGCCCGGTGGCAAGATGGCAATTCAGGATCGCGTTGACCTTGTCAGCGCCCGAGGTAGATTGGTTCACCCCCTGAGAATAGATCGTCACCACTTTTTCGGTGCGCATCCAAAGATCACAAAATGCGTCAACTTCGGCCTCGGACAATCCGGTTGCCCGTGCGGTGTCGCCTTTGGCGGTTTCAAGCGCCGCGTCAAACCCTGTGGTGTGTGCAAGATAGCCCTGATCCAGCGCGCCGTTTTCGTGCAGCGACACCAACAACCGATTGAACAGGGCCACGTCCGCCCCCGGCTGCAAGGCAAGATGCAGGTCTGCCTCATGGCAACTGGCCGTGCGGCGTGGGTCAATCACGACGATCTTGGTGCCACGGGCTTTGCGTGCCGCCAAAAGACGCTGGTGCAGCACCGGATGGCACCATGCAAGGTTGGAGCCCACCAGCACAACCAAATCGGCCTCATCAATGTCTTCATAGGTTCCGGGTACGGTGTCAGTGCCAAAGGCGCGTTTGTGCCCCGCCACTGATGACGCCATGCAAAGCCTTGAATTTGTGTCGATATTGGCCGATCCAATGAAGCCCTTCATCAGCTTATTGGCGACATAGTAATCTTCGGTCAGCAGTTGGCCCGACACATAGAAGGCCGCGCTGTCGGGGCCGTGTTCCGCGACCATCTGCGAAAACCTGTCCGCAACATGTTGCAGCGCCGTGTCCCAATCTGTTGACTGCCCGTCAACACGCGGCGTCAGCAGCCGCTCTTGCACGCCGACGGTCTCGCCAAGGGCTGACCCTTTGGAACATAACCGCCCGTAATTGGCTGGGTGATCAGGGTCGCCCTGCACCTCCACACCGCCCTGTGCATTTGGGCGCAACAACACACCACACCCCACCCCGCAATAAGGGCAGGTCGAGCGTATTGCGGGGGCGGCGGTCTCATCCATCACGCCGCACTCCGCTTGGTCAGTTCCGCACTGTCGAGCCAAATGCGGCCGTCGCGGATTTCAACGGGGAAGGTTGATATAGACCCGTCTTCACCCTGTGCCTGTCCGGTGTTGAGATCAAACACCCAGTTGTGCAGTGGGCAGGTGACGGATTGATCATGAATGATACCCTCGGACAATGGCCCGCCTTTGTGGGGGCATAGGTCTGATGCGGCAAAGATCTCTTGCTCGCCGGTACGAAAGATCGCGACACAGCCAAGGGCCGTCTTGATCTTGCGCGCACCGCGCAGGGGGATGTCTTCGATGGCTCCTACGTTGATCCAGCTCATTCTGCGGCCTCCAATGTCAAATCCGCCAGCGGTTGGAATGATGCCGCCTCTTTTGCCTGGTCTGCCCAGGGGTCGCGGCGATAAATCGACTGACTTAATTCAAATGCTTCGACCAGGCGCGCACGTTCATCCAGATCGTCAACAACCTGCGTCTTGACCCAATCAAGCCCCACCTTGGCGACCCATTTATAGGCGCGATCAAGGTATTTGGCGTTCTCGCGGTAGAGCTGAACAAAGGCGATGGTCAGGTCGATGGCCTCCTGTTCGGTGTCGGCCACGCCCAGAGCCTCGGTTTCTTTCAGGTCCATGCCCGCAGCCCCTGCGACACTGATCTGATAGCCGCTGTCAACGCAGATGATGCCGACGTCCTTGCAGGTCGCCTCGGCACAGTTTCGTGGACAGCCCGACACCCCCAGCTTGACCTTATGCGGCGTCCATGAGCCCCAAAGAATCTGCTCCAGCTTGATGCCAAGCCCGGTGCTGTCTTGCGTGCCAAAGCGGCAATGGTCAGTGCCAACGCAGGTTTTCACCGTGCGCAGCCCCTTGGAGTAAGCGTGCCCCGAGACCAGGCCAACCTTGTTCAAATCGTCCCAGATGAAGGGGAGGTCTTCGCCCTTGACGCCCAACAAGTCGATCCTCTGTCCGCCGGTCACCTTGACGGTTGGCACATCGTATTTTTCGGCCGCATCTGCGATGGCGCGCAGCTCGGTGGGGTTGGTGATCCCGCCCCACATGCGCGGCACGACAGAAAAGGTGCCGTCTTTTTGGATGTTGGCGTGCTTGCGTTCATTGACAAACCGGCTTTGCGGGTCGTCGCGGTATTCCAATGGCCAATCGGCCAACAAGTAGAAGTTCACCGCCGGGCGGCAGACAATGCAGCCATTGCGGGTTTTCCAACCGAGCTCCTGCCAGACGGCATCCTGAGTTTTCAGCTCTTTGCTTTTGATCAGGCGGCGCACATCTTCATGGGTGAGGTCGCAACAAGAGCAGATCGGTTGCGCGGCGGGCATCTCAAAGTCGTCCCCCAGCGTGACTTGCAACAATTGTTCGACCAGCCCAGTGCAGGTGCCACAAGACGCACTGGCTTTGGTCGTGGCCCGTACAGCACCAAGATCGCCCGCGCCCCCTTCGATTGCATCCACAATCGTGCCTTTGCAGATGCCGTTGCAGCCGCATATTTCCGCATCACGCGGCAATGCTGCAACGGCTGAGAGCGGGTCCGAGGTGTCGCCCCCCTGTGCCGATGGGCCAAAGATCAGGCTCTCCCGCATCTCCTCAATTTCTGTAGCGTCCTTGATCAACTGGAAAAACCAATTGCCGTCCGCCGTGTCGCCATACATCACAGCACCGATCAGGCGGTCGTCTTCGATCACCAGGCGTTTGTAGACACCGCGTGACGGGTCACGCAGAACGATGTCTTCGCGCCCTTCGGCATCGGCAAAATCACCGGCGCTGAACAGATCGCAACCTGTGACCTTCAGCTTTGTCGCCGTGTCCTTGGTCACAAAGGCATCGGGTTGGCCCAGCAGCGTTTGGGCAAGCACCTTTGCCTGATCGTAAAGCGGTGCCACCAGTCCAAAGAGATTGCCGTCAAACTCGACACATTCGCCAACCGCAAACACATCCGGGTTCGAGGTCTGCATCTGCGCATTCACTTCGATTCCACGCGCCACTTCCAGCCCTGCGTCATTTGCCAGCCGCGTTTCGGGGCGGATGCCAACGGCCATGACGACCAGATCAGCCTCAAGCCCGGTGTTGTCCTCAAGCAGCACCCCTTCAACCTTGTCCTCGCCCAGAATGGCGGCGGTCGAGGCTTGGGTCATGATCTTGATCCCGCGCTTTTCCAGATCGCGGCGCAGCAGATACCCTGCGGCCTCATCCAGTTGACGCTCCATCAGGTGGCCCATCAGGTGCAACACCGTGACCTCCATACCGCGTTCTGCCAACCCGGCGGCGGCTTCAAGACCCAGCAAGCCGCCACCGATCACGACGGCCTTTCCGCCCTTGCCGGCGGCCTCAATCATGGCGTTGGTGTCGTCCAGATCACGGTAGGTGATCACACCCGGCAGGTCCTTGCCCTGAACCGGAATGATGAATGGCGCAGAGCCTGTGGCAATGATCAGCTTGTCATAGGGCACATGGCCGTTCTCGCCCATGACCACTTTCATCTCAGCGTCGACCCCGACAACATGCTCACCAAACCGGCAATTCACGCCATGTGTGGCGTACCAATCATCGTCATGGGTGACGATATCAGCGTAAGTCTTTTCACCCGACAAAACAGGGCTGAGCATGATGCGGTTGTAGTTGCCGCGCTGCTCTGCGTTGAAGAGCGTGATTTCAAAGTCGTCTGGCGCGGTCTCGGCCAGAATTTCGATGACGCGCCCGGAGGCCATGCCAGCACCGATCACGACAAGTTTCTGTTTTTGTGTCTGGTTCATTTTCTCACTCCGCCGCAATGGATTTTTTGGTGGGTTTTTTGGGGGTTGCGCCATGTTCGTATTCCTCAAGGAAATCGAGCACCTCCTGCCGGTAGGCATAGTAATCGGGATGCTTCAGCAGGGCCTTGCGGGTGCGCGGCCGGGGCAGATCGACTTTGGTGATCTTGCCAATGGTCGCTTGGGGGCCGTTGGTCATCATCACGACGCGGTCGGCCAGCAGGATCGCCTCGTCCACGTCATGGGTCACACAAATCGCGGTGACTTTGGTGCGCGACCAGACCTCCATCAGCACTTCTTGCAATTCCCAACGTGTCAGGCTGTCAAGCATCCCAAAGGGTTCGTCCAGCAACAGCAGTTTGGGGCTGAGCGCAAAGGCGCGCGCGATGCCGACACGTTGCTGCATCCCGTTGGAAAGGTCACAGGCCGATTTGTCCATCGCATCGCCCAGCCCGACACGTTCCAGATAGTATTCAACCACGTCTTGCCGCTCGGCCTGACTGGCCCGCGGATAGACCTTGTCAACACCGATCGCCACGTTTTCCTTGGCCGATAGCCATGGGAACAAGTTCGGCGACTGGAACACAACCGCGCGTTCGGGATCGGCGCCTTCAACATGCGTTCCATCCAGCACGATCCCCCCCTTGGAGATCTCGTTCAGGCCTGCGGCCATGGTCAGGACCGTGGACTTGCCACACCCGGAGTGACCAATCAGCGAGATAAATTCGCCGCGTTCGATCTTGAGATTGAAATCCTCAACAACAGTCAGTGGCCCCTTTGGCGTCGGATAGACTTTGTGCAGCTGGCTGAAGTCCAGATAGCGGTGCTGAACTGTCCCTTTTTGCGCCTCAGACACTGCCACAGGCACCCCATGGATGGGGGTCACGTCAGGCAAAAGGCGCGTGCCTTCGACCTTGGCCTCAATGCCCACGTCCATCAGGTATTTGGTGACATCAGCGCGCAGACCCTTGAATGTGTCATTGGTGTTCATTTCCATCCGGTCACGCGGGCGCGGGATGGTCACGCTAAACTCCTGGCCCAATGTGCCATCGGGGTTCAGTGCAATGATCCGGTCGGCAAGGATAATGGCCTCGTCCACATCATTGGTGATCAGCACACAGGTCTTTTTGTCGGCCTCCCAGATGTGTTCGATCTCGTCTGCCAGATTGGCGCGGGTCAGAGCATCAAGTGCGCTGAGCGGCTCATCCAGCAGCAGCATTTCGGGGTTCATCGCCAGCGCGCGCGCCACGTTGACCCGTTGCCGCATCCCGCCTGACAGTTCCGCCGGGCGGCGGCTGGCCGCGTGGCCAAGACCCACCATATTGACATAATGGGCGACTTTTTCGGCCTTTGCCGCCTTGCTAAGTTTGGGAAAAACAGTATCCACCGCCAGCCTCACATTGCCGCTGACCGTCAGCCAGGGCATGAGCGAATAGCTCTGAAAGATCACGCCGCGTTCTGGCCCCGGACCGGTGATGGGCTTGCCACGATAGGTAATTTTGCCTTTGCTGGGCTGTTCCAGCCCCGCCATCAAGTTAATCAGCGTGGTCTTGCCGGTCCCCGAGAAGCCAAGAAGAACAAGGAACTCGCCTTCTTGTACCTCAAGGTCGATGTTTTTCAGAACATGGGTGGCATGAGTGCCTGTGCCAAAACTCTGCGAGACGTTTTCAAGTTTGAGAATGCTCATCACGCTCACCGGTTATTCGTGAAGGTGAAAAGCGATTGCAGAGCATACATCACACGATCCAGCAGGAAGCCGATGATGCCGATGGTCAGCACCGCCACAATGATTTTGGCGAGCGAACTGGAAGACCCGTTTTGAAATTCATCCCAGACAAATTTGCCCAGACCAGGGTTTTGTGCCAGCATTTCAGCTGCAATAAGCACCATCCAGCCAACACCAAGGCTCAGCCGCAGCCCGGTAAAAATCAGCGGCAACGCCGAGGGCAGCACCAGTTTGGTGATCTTGGTATAGGTGTTCATTTTGAGCACCTTGGAGACGTTGACCAGATCCTTGTCGATGCTCGACACGCCAAGTGCTGTGTTGATCAAAGTGGGCCAGAGGGAACACAAGGTCACTGTGATCGCGGAGGTCAGAAAGCTCTTGGCAAACAGCCCGTCGGAATTGGTGTAAACCGCCGAGACCACCATGGTCACAATCGGCAACCACGCCAGCGGCGAAACAGGTTTGAAGATCTGGATCACCGGGTTCAGCGCCGCATTGGCCGTTGGTGACAGGCCCGCTGCAATACCAAGCGGGATGGCGACTGCGCTGGCAATCAGAAAGCCAAAGAACACCGTTTTGATCGACGTCCAGATTTGGCTGTAGTAGCTCGGTGCACCGGTATAGGCGCGCTGGACTGGCTCTTTGCCCTGTTCGATGCGGCGTTCATTCAGCGTGGCCACTTGGGTTTCAAACTTGACGCGCGACTCTGCTTTTGCCTGTGCATCTTTATGCAGGTTCACCGCTTCGCTCCAGACCTGCGCGGGTCCGGGGATCGCACCTAGTGAGGTCTGCACAGTTGGGGCCAGCACCGACCAAAGCGTCAAGAACCCGGCAATCGCCAGCAAGGGCACACCCAAAAGCCGCCAAATCTCACCGATCTGCGCTTTGGGGTTGTCCCCGGCGGCGGCCTTGAGGATGGGGGTCAGCCAGGACAGGCCGATGATCTGAAACCATTTGTCGGCGGTATTGATCCGGGTAAAGCGACGCTCTCGGCGGGCCTCGCGCTCGGCATCAGCGGTGAATTCGGGTTCGGCAGTGCTCATTGACCTGTCTCCTGCGAAATATTGGGGGAGGGGGCGACCCGGGTCGCGCCCCACGTGTGGCGCTTAGGCTTGAACCTGTTGACCGACGACGGGCAGCGGGCGCTTCATTCCGCTCGGCAGGGCGCGCGCTCGGCATGAGGGGTGTTGGGGGTTTCGCCAGTCTTCCTGGACCTGTCGCGTGCAAATTTTGGGGGGCGGGGGCGCCCCGGGTCGCCCCCCACGTTTGGCGCTTAGCCTTGAACCTGATCACCGACGACTGTCTGCGTGCTCTTCAAGCCGATCGGCAGGCTTTCGAGGTAAGCGTTGGGCGTGCGCCCATCGAAGGGGATGGCGTCAATGATGTCCGCCGCGGGCGTTGGCTCTTTGAAGCCGTCGCTGTCGAACGGGAAATCCGCTTCATTCGCAAGACCCTCATCCACAAGTGAGCGCGCTGCCTCAAGATAGATGTCCGGGCGATAGACGCTGGCGGCAACTTCTGCGAACCATTCATCGCTCTGGGGTTCGGCAATCTGACCCCAGCGGCGCATCTGTGTCAGATACCAGATCGCATCGGAGTAATAGGGATAGGTCGCGTTGTGGCGAAAGAAGACATTGAAATCAGGGATGTCGCGCTTGTCGCCTTTTTCAAACTCAAAGAACCCGGTCATGGAGTTTGCAATCACATCTGGGTCAGCGCCCACATATTCTGCGCGGCTGAGGATTTCGACAGCTTCGGGGCGGTTGGCGTTGTCGTTTTCGTCAAGCCACATCGCCGCACGGATCAGCGCCCGAACGACGGCTTTGGTGGTGTTGGGATGCTCGGCGACAAAGGCGTCTGTCATACCAAACACCTTTTCGGGGTTGTTCTTCCAGATCTGATAGTCGGTGATGATCGGAACGCCGATGCCCTTGAACACCGCCTGCTGGTTCCAGGGCTCGCCCACGCAATAGCCGTGGATTGTCCCGGCTTCGAGCGTCGCAGGCATCTGTGGCGGGGGGGTGACTGACAAAAAGACATCCGCAGCAATCTGACCAGAGATGTTCTCGGGGCTGTAGTAGCCGGGATTGATGCCACCCGCGGCCAGCCAATAGCGCAGCTCGTAATTGTGGGTCGATACGGGGAAAACCATCCCCATGTTAAAAGGCTCGCCCTTGGCGTTAAAATTTTCGATCACCGGAACCAGGGCTTGTGCTGAGATCGGGTGTTGTGGGCGGCCATCGTCCATTGATGGGATATGCGGGCGCATCATGTCCCAGACCTCATTTGAGACCGTAATGCCGTTGCCATTCAGATCCATTGAGAAGGGCGTCACGATATGGGCCTCGGTGCCATAGCCGATGGTGGCGGCCAGTGGCTGACCTGCCAACATATGCGCGCCGTCTAGCTGCCCGTCGATCACACCGTCCAGCAGCACCTTCCAGTTGGCTTGCGCCTCAAGCGTCACAAAGAGACCCTCGTCAAGGAAATAGCCCTGCTCATAGGCCACCGCGAGGGGGGCCATATCGGTCAGCTTGATGAAGCCGAATTTCAGTTCGTCTTTTTCAAGGTCCAGCAATTCGGCAGAGGCCTGGCTGAACAATGCGGTTGTGGTGGCGAGGCCGAGGAGGAGTCGTCTCATGTTTAGTCCTTTGGTTGTGGCCGGTCGCAGGCAAGAAAGACCGGAAAAAAACGCAAAAAAGGCCGATCACTGACCGCCGAAATCATCGGCAGAAAGTGAGCGACCTTGCTCAAAACGTCCCTGTCATTGGGAAAAATTCGTTGCGATCCACACCGTTGTGGATGCATGTCCAAGTATGCTGCAATGCAGCAGAAACTCAAGACAATAATTTGGGTTTAGTCAGGTATTTTTCTCAACGCATTGAATTGGAATGGTAAAATACCACTCAATAAAGTGCCGGGTCGAAAATTTGACCATCAAAAAACTGGTTCGGCATCAAGGTTAACGCGCCTCCGGCCGAGGCCACAGGCATCGCATGGGGAATCGCTCCCTCGACTTTCTCAGAGGCCCCCGGCAGATCAGGGTCTAACCGACTGAGATGCATCCGATGCAGATCCGCGCGAAACACCTTTGCGATTTCATCGATGTCGAAATTGGGTTCGCCACCAACTGATTTGTGCAACTGTTGTGCGATCCACTTTGCCTGGCTGCGCCACGGGAAACTGACAGCCCCCTTATGGAATTCAAGAAACCTCTCGACGTGCCGCAGCTCGCCCTGACCCGAAAGTGTAAGATGCCCCGAAAGCGCGCGATCAACAAGTTCAGACGGCACATCAAGATAGGCTTTGCGTGACAGCAAATCGCTGGCGGCGGTGCGGGCGCTCGGATCGGCCAGCCAACGCCCGGCCTTCCAGACCGCACGCATAAGACGCCCCAATAAATCCGGCTCGGTATCGGCCCAATTGGTGCGGGTGGCCAAAACCTTTTCGGGCGCAAAACTCCAGATCGAACTGCCGGGCAACAACAGCGCGCCAGCGCCTTGCTCGACGGCCACCGATCCCCAAGGTTCACCGACACAAAACGCATCCACATCGCCGTTGGCCAGCGCGCTCGTCATAAGCGGTGGCGGCACAGTGCGGATGGCAACACCGTCCGGGCCAAGCGCAGAAGCCCGCGCCCAGTAGCGCAACAGCTCCACATGCATGGAAAACGGAAATGGCACACCAAACACAATTGGCCGTGGACTGACCTGCACCAAGGCCTCGGCGGCACGCATTGGATCAGAAAAATCAAACTTGTACTCTGCTTGTCGCAACTGCTCTTCGAGGCGTTTGCCAACCCCGATCACATTGCCGTTCACAGACAGGACAGAAACTGCGGACAATTCGGTGGCCACACCCCCAAGCCCCATCGCCATTGCGACTGGCATGGGCGACAACATATGCGCCGCATCCACCCGGCCAAAGGCCAACATGTCGCGCACCGAGGACCATGACGGCGCGGTAATCAGGTCTAGCGCTATGCCCTCAGCCTCGGCAAATCCCATCTCTTGCGCGATGATGAGAGGCGCCGAATCCACCAACGGCATGAAGGCAACGGGGATCGTGACTGTCTTCATCCCAACAACCCCGACGCAGTAACCAAAGCCTCGGCCACATCAGCAACCCGCCGCCCCTGATCCATCGCGGTCTTGCGCAGCAGGGCATAGGCTGCACCCTCATCGAGCCCTTTGGCCTTCATGAGCAGCCCCTTGGCCCGGTCAATGACCTTGCGCTCTTCGAGTGCACGGCGTGTCTCGGCCAGCTCACTGCGCATCTGGCGTATCATCGCAAATCGGGCGATGGCCGTGTCCATGACTGGCTTGACCCGCTCAGGCGACAGGCCGTCAACAACATATGCCGACACGCCCGACTCGATGGCCGCCTGTGCCAAACCGCCCGCCGCACCGGACACGAACATCGCGACTGGGCGCTCCAACGGGCCAGAGGCCAAAGTCAGTTCTTCCATCATGTCGCGGGTCGGGTTGTCGATGTCGATCAGCACGATGTCCGGCGAACGGGCGGCGATCTTGCGGGCCAATCCGCTGGAGTTGCCAATAATGGAGACATCGCACGCGCAAGCCTCCTGGAGTGCGTCGACAATGGCTATTGCACGGTCGCGGTCTTCTTCCACAACGACAATGGTCAGGTCTTTGGTCATGGGCGCGAAAATACCTCAGAATGATGGGCGACACCGGATGCGTCGATAGTTACAGGATGCAAGTCAGTTTACCTCACTCTCACCCTCAAACACTTCAAGCGCAGCGTTCAGCGCATTAATAGCCGACGGAAATCCGCCATATAGTGCCATTTGCCAAATGACCTCCGCAATTTCTTCTTGAGACAGGCCAGCTTTCCGACCGCCCTCAATGTTAACCTTCAACTGTGGTCTGGTTTGACCTCCCAGTGCCGTTAACGCAGCTATCGTCGCCAAATACCTGTCGCGCAATGGCAATCCGGGTTGCGCGTACTGGCGGCCATAGGCAAAATCGACAACCCCTTCGGCCATATCGGGCAGCAAGTGACCGTAGCGTTCATTCAAGGCCCTTTCCATGCCCGGATTTAGCCGTTCAGAGAGAGCTCTCCCTCGTTCTGTCGTGGTTTCAGTCATTGCTCATATTCTCCTCGGCAGCTGTTTCACAACCCAATACACTCGGCCCGGTCCCTTGATTTCTCAGGCGTGTTTCGAAACTGAGCCACCAGAAAATCAATGAAGGCGCGTGTTTTCGGGGAAAGGTTGCGCCTGTCTGCAAACATCACAACGATGTCAGTGCTTGGCGGCGAGTATTGCGGCATGACATGGACCAATTCACCTGACTGAAATTTCAGATCTGTCATATAGCACGGCAGCCGCGCGATCCCGACGCCAGCGAGCGCGGCGCGAAAGATAACATCGGTACTGTTCCCTTCAAAGTTCCCCAGCGCTTCAAAGCTTCGTTTTTTGTCAGGCGCAACATTGACCCAGAAATTCCGCTTGCTCTCTGTGCTGAGTCTGAGACAGTTGTGCTGCTCCAACTCATTGAAATCTTTGGGTGTTCCGCAGCGCTCAAGGTAGGCGGGCGAGGCGCATAACACGCGGCGGCTCTGCATAATGCGGCGGACCATGATATCAGGGTTTTTGTTCTGCTCAGCAAAACAAATGGCAGCATCAAACCCCTCGCTTTGCAAATCAATTTCCCGATCCGTCAAATCCAACGAGATATGGACCTCCGGGTTTTCTTTGATGAATGTCGGGAGGGCCGGGATCAGCTTTGATTTCCCGAATGCCACGGAGGATGCAATCTTTAGCTTGCCACGCGGGGTGCCATCGAAGCTTGAAATAAGTGCCTCGGCCTCTTTAAATTTTTCAGCCATCGCTTTGCATTTCAGATAGAGTTCCTGGCCTTCCTGCGTTGGTGAAATGCCGGTTCTGGTGCGGTTCAGCAGGCGATAGTGAACGTGATCCTCAAGTAACGCGATCTGTTTGCTGACCGCAGAGGGCGTTTGCCCAATTGATCGGGCCGCAGCAGAGATGCTTCCCTGCTCAACAACTGTCGCAAAGATCAACATTTGCGCTGAAATATCCATGTCCCGTCTTCCGCTTGTTCCATTTTGGCATGGGTCCTGTGCCAAATTCAGAAATTGTGCACGCTGCCGTATGTGTCTAGTTTCTGCAGTGCAGCATATATACTGCGACGCAGCAATAGACGAGGCAGAACAATGGCAATAATTCGATCACATGGAATGCTGGACGTCATCCTAGATGCCCAACGCACATTTTTTCATCACAAACGCGAGCAAATGCAAAAGGCAGTAGCAAGTTTTAAAATCTATCACGCGACGCGGCGTGAGCTCTCGGCGCTGCCTGACCGCACTCTCAAAGATTTGGGAATACCGCGGTGCAGCATCAAAAACTTGGCGATGGAGGCTTCAGATGATTGTTAACTGGCAACCAGCAAGAGCAACCAGCCATAGCGCCTCCAGTGGTTTGACGTCAGTGCCGATGAAGGCATCCAGCCTATCCTTGGGGCTAAAGATGTTTGGGCGCAGGGCGTTCCTAAAAGCGCGCGCTGCAATGAAAACCCTGCAAACGGCGCGGATGATTTCAACGCTGTCAAGCTTGAGCGATCAACAACTCGCCCAGATCGGGATCTCGCGGTCCGACATTGCGCAGTACTCAAGAACGCTGGTCTTTGATGAGTAAGCGGGTTGATGCATGAATGGGGTCAAGCGTAGGATGGTCGCCCGTGTGGGCGATCTGGCGTCTAAAGATGCCACTCGCCCGCGTATCTGAGGACCGTAGAATTATACCAAAGTCTGCGCAGGCTGTGCCAAGGGGTGACAAAGAGAGCTTCGCGGTCACATCCCGGTGGAATTTTGCTGCGACGGCAAAGATTGACCGCGCATGTTCAGGCCCGGATGGACTGGCCCGGATGCACTGGCCCAGATGGGCCGCTCAGCGGTTTTAGGCGTTGGCTGTCAGCGCGGCCACACCGGGCAGGGGCTTGCCCTCCATCCATTCAAGAAAGGCCCCCCCGGCGGTGGAAATATAGGTGAAATCATCCGCTGCACCGGCCTGATTGAGGGCCGCAACTGTATCACCACCCCCGGCCACGGAAATCAGCTTGCCTTCACGGCTCAGACGGGCGGCATGGCGCGCAGCGGCGTTGGTGGCCGTGTCAAACGGCTTGATCTCAAACGCGCCAAGTGGGCCATTCCAGATCAGCGTGTTGGCATTTTCCAGCGCCGTCGAAATACGGGCCACGCTTTGCGGGCCGGCATCCAAAATCATCTGATCGTCAGGGCAGGCGTGGGCGGGCAGGGTTTCATAGGGCGCATTGGCCTTAAATTCATGGGCCACAATCACATCCGCAGGCAGGATGATCTCGCATCCGGCAGCGCCGGCTTTGCGCATGATTTCGCGCGCAGTGTCGGCCAAATCATGTTCACACAGGGATTTCCCCACATTCAGCCCCTGGGCCGCCAGAAACGTATTGGCCATGCCGCCGCCGATGACCAGGCAGTTGACCTGATCCACCAGATTGCCCAGCAGATCCAGCTTGGTCGAAACCTTGGCCCCGCCCACAACCGCCATGACGGGCCGCTTTGGGGTGCCAAGGGCCGCCTCCAGCGCCTCCAGTTCGGCCTGCATCAAACGCCCGGCACATGCGGGCATATCATGGGCCACCCCTTCGGTGCTGGCATGTGCGCGGTGGGCTGCGGAAAATGCATCATTGCAATAAATGTCGCCAAGATCGGCCAGACGTTTGGCAAACTCAGGGTCATTTGCCTGCTCGCCGGGGTTGAAGCGGATGTTTTCCAACAACAACACATCAGCGGCTTTGGCCTCATCCGTCAGGTTTTCAGCACCCTCCAGCGTTTCAATCAATCTCACCTTGTGCCCCAACGCCTGTTCCAGCGCAGGCAGCACAACACGCAAAGACAAATCCAGCACGACCTTGCCTTTGGGCCGGCCAAAATGGGCGATCAACATCGGCTTGCCACCACGCGCCAGAATGTCGCGCACAGTGGGCACGATCCTGTCAATCCGGGTGGTGTCGGTGACAACCCCATTTTCAACCGGCACGTTGATATCCACGCGCGTCAGCACCCGTTTGCCTGCCAGGTCCATGTTGTCGAGTGTGTTCCAGACCATGTTATTTGCCTCTTTGCCCTGCTTTGCGGCCTTCTTTGGCGTGATCAGGCTGGTCCGTCAACCTCTCCACTTGGCAATCGGGCGCAGAGGCCCTAGGTATTCTGCCAGCATATAGTTGAGGAGCGCCAAATGGCCGAGATTAAAGACCCCGAAAACACCATCCTGCTTGAGTTGTCAGGCGGCACTGTCACCATCGAATTGATGCCCGACGTGGCCCCCGGCCACTGTGAGCGCATGAAAGAGCTGGCCCGCGAAGGCGCTTATGACAACGTGGTGTTCCACCGTGTCATTGATGGCTTTATGGCGCAGACCGGTGATGTGGCCAATGGCAATGCCGAAAAGGACTTCAACCTGCGCAGCGCAGGCACGGGCGGCAGTGACAAGCCAGACCTGAAGGCCGAGTTCTCAAAGATCCCGCATTCGCGTGGGTCCATTGGCGCCGCACGCAGCCAGATGCCTGATTCTGCCAACAGCCAGTTTTTCATCAACTTTTCTGACAACAGCTTTCTGAATGGTCAGTACACTGTCTATGGTCAGGTCACATCGGGCATGGAGCATGTCGACGCCATCACCCGTGGCGAGCCGCCTGCGAACCCTGATCGTATGATCAGCGTGAAGGTGGCCGCTGATGTATAAGCTCGCCGCCGCATTTGCCTTGCTCGCCAGCCCTGCATTGGCCACGGGCTTGCAGATCGAAATCGCAGGCGAGGCCAATGGCACGATCACCATTGATCTGCTTGAGGACGTGGCACCGGGCCATGTGGCGCAAATAACGGCACTGGCGGAAAAGGGCGCCTATGACGGCGTTGTTTTTCACCGCGTGATTGACGGCTTCATGGCGCAGACCGGTGATGTGCAGTTCGGCAAGATCGACGGTGGCGATATGTCCCGTGCGGGTATGGGCGGCAGTGACATGGCCGATTTGAAGGCCGAGTTTTCGGATGTGCCCTACGAGCGCGGAATCGTGGGTATGGCACGTTCGCAAAGCCCGGACAGTGCCAACAGTCAGTTCTTCATCATGTTTGCACCGGGGTATTTCCTGAATGGGCAATATACCGTTGTGGGCCGGGTGAGCGAGGGCATGGACGTGGTTAACGCGATCAAACTGGGCACGGGCAGCAACGGTGCCGTTGTCGGCGCGCCGGATGTAATGACCCGCGTGACGGTTACTGACTAAATGACAGGCTATGAGCCCCTCAATACGCTGAAACCAGTGGTTGAAGGGCTCTGGCTGATTGATGGGCCTGCGATCAAATCCTATGGCTTTCCGTTTTCCACCCGTGCGACGGTTGTGCAGTTGGAAAACGGCGATCTGTGGGTGCATTCACCTACCCAGCTGACAGAGGCGTTGCGCCTTGAGCTGGATGCCATCGGACCAGTGCGCCATCTGATTTCGCCCAACCAAATCCATTACGCCCATATTGTAGATTGGCAGGCGGCCTATCCTGATGCCACTTATTGGGCCGCGCCGGGGGTGGCGGAACGTGCTGCCAAACATGGCATGGCTCTGCCCGATGGCCAGCCCCTGCAATGGGACCGCTCCGAGGACCCATGGCAGGGACAGCTGCGCCAGTTGATCATCCGGGGTAGCAAATGGCACCGTGAGGCGGTGTTTTTCCATGACGCCAGCTGCACGTTGATTCTGACTGATCTGATTGAAGCGTTTGAAACGGCCAAACTGCCGACATATTGCCGCCCGTTTGTCTGGCTGAACGGGATTGATGATCCCAATGGAAAGATGCCTCCGGTCATCCGCCGGACCTTCAAAGACAAGGCCGCAATGGGTGAAGACCTTGAAACCATGGTGGAGTGGGGTGCACGTCGGGTGATAATCGCGCATGGGCGCTGGTACGAAAACAACGGCACGGCGGAATTAGAACGCGCCTTCAAGAAAGTTCTGAACGCCCGGCAATGGGACCGCGCCGTGGACGAAATCAAGGCGCGTGACCAACAATAGGCGGCGCACCTTTCGTCACAATCGCGTGCGATGGGCTATGCAAACGCGCTGCGTGCCCGCATCATAACGTGGCCTCACCCAAAGGAGTGCCCCATGCTGCGCGTGCCATCCCTTGCTGCCATCTTCGCCCTGACCATTGGCCTGTTGGCGGGTCCTGCTGCCGCTGATCCAAGTTTCTGGAAACATGAGTGGAGCAAAACCAACTTTGACAAAACCACAGTGAAAAACTGGGTTGAAATCATGTCGGGTGGCCCGCCCAAGGATGGCATCCCCGCGATTGACGCCCCTGTTTTTATTGACGCCCTTTCGGAAACGCGGATCGAAGGCACTGAGCCGGTGATCACGCTGGAAATCAACGGGGCCAGGGCGCGCGCCTATCCAATCCGCTATCTGACCTGGCATGAAATAGTGAATGACACTGTGGGCCATGTGCCGGTGGCCGTGACGTTTTGCCCTTTGTGCAATTCGGCCATGGTGTTTGATCGGCGCACCCAGCAGGGCAGGCTGAGCTTTGGCGTGTCGGGCAAGCTGCGCAATTCTGATATGGTGATGTATGACCGCGAAACCGAAAGCTGGTGGCAACAGGCCACAGCCGTGGCGATTGTCGGGGATCTGACTGGCACGCAGCTAAAACAATTGCCCAGCTGGATGGAAAGCTGGGATCAGTTTGTGGCCCGCAACCCCGATGGGCTGGTGATGGCGCAACCGGATTTTGCGCGCCGCTATGGCCAGAACCCTTATCAGGGGTATGACAGCCTGAATAAGCCGTTTTTATACAGCGGTGAAAACCCGCCGCATGGCATCCCGCCGCTGGTGCGGGTGGTGCGTGTGGGCAACCGGGCCTGGCCGCTGACCCGTATCCGCGATGAAGGCGGGGTGACTGAGGCCGGCGTGACGCTGAGCTGGGAGGCGGGGCAGGCCTCGGCGCTGGATAGTGCGAGCATTGCCAAGGGTAAGGATGTGGGCACGGTGCGGGTACGGGATGCATCGGGGCGCGATGTGGCACATGATGTGCTGTTTGCGTTTGCCTTTCACGCCTTTTGGCCGCAGGGCAAGTGGATGCTCCCCTAAGTGTATCGCAAAATGACCTTATTGAGTGCCCTGGCGTGCACGCTCTTTGTTGATTTACGCCAGTGGTGAGTGATCACATTCATGGAGGGCGATGCGCGGGGTGTGATGTTTGGATGCCTCCGGCGGGGATATTTAAAGCAAGAAGATGATGAGGGCCACGCCGAAGGTAGGCATTATGCAGGCAGGTGGATGTTGAAGGCCTGCCTGATCTGGCCATCCAGCGTCGGGTCAAACCGGGCGCGGGAGCGTTCGCTGAGGATCTCCTCTTTGCGCGCTGTGGCTTTGGCCACCAGATTGGGTTTGCCGATTTCGGCCCATTCCTTGGGCGAGGTGCGATCGCCCAGGGCCGGGTAGACGTAGTCTGATTGCATGCGCGCCAGGGTTTCATCGGTGCCCAAATAGTGGCCCGGTCCGTTCAGGCAGACATCGCGGATTTGCTCTAGTGCCAATGTGTCGTCATCCACTTCGACGCCGCGTACGCAGCGCATGGCATGGCCGATCAGGTCATTCCCAAGGATCAGGCTTTCGTGGCAAAACCCAAGCAGTGAAGCGTGCATGCCTGCGGCCTCATACACCATATTGACGCCCGACAGGCCGGCCAGAACATTGGTGCACATTTGTTCCCAACCGGCTTGCATATCGGGCATTTTGCTGTCGGAGGCGCCAGCCGCGGCCCCGCCCGGCACGTTGTAGAACTGGTGCATCTGCGCGCAACCCGCAGTGAGCAAAGCCTGTTCAGCCGACCCGATCGACATCGCCCCTGAGCGCAGATCCAGCCCAAAGGGCCAGGTGCCAAAGATGGCCGGGTGGCCCGGTTGCACGGCGTTGACATAGACCAGCCCAGCCAGACATTCAGCACAGGCCTGCGCAATGGCGCCTGCGATGGTGGAGGGGTTTGTGGCCCCCGCCATGCCCGCCGACAACAGCAAAACCGGCATGCCGCCTTTGATGCATTCCTCCATCACCTGACAGGATTCAGTGGCGAATTTCATCGGTGGGACAACGAAGCAATTGGAGTTGCTCATGAAAGGGCGGTCGCGCCATTTGTCTTCGCCACCTGCAATCATATGCAGCATGTCCAATGCGGGTTTTACATGGTGGGGCTCGGTGAAGGATGTTCCGATGTGTTTTAGGGTGCCGGCCGCGCTGGCATAGACCGTGTTCAGGTCCATTTCCATATTGTCGGTGATGTCGCGGCATACCATTGGACGTTGCAGAAAGTGGATATTGTCCAGCACATCGCAAATGCGCGCGGCGTCATGCAGGTCTTGTACGGTGCTTTCGCGGTATTCATTGCCCGCGACATCCACCACATGCACAGCCGCTCCGGCGGTGCCATAGTGCACCCGTGCGCCAGAGAGCGTCAGATCATGCTGCGGATCACGAGCACACAGCGTGATTGAACGGTTGGCCTTGGCCAGCATATCTTCGATCAATGCGCGGGGAAATCGGATGCGGCCATCATCGCCCAGGATTGCTCCGGCGCCTGTCAGGTGTTCAATCCCGCTGGGCGGGGCATCGGCCATGCCGATCTGTTCCAGAGCCTCCAGAGCGGTTTGATGAATGCGCTCCATGTCGCTTTGGGTCAGGGGGCGGAAGGTGCCGCCCTCCATGCCGGGGCGGATGGAGCGTTGATCTTCGGGAGGGGCGGCGGAACGCAGAGCTTTGCGGGCGGCGCGGCCGCCTGAGCGGCGGGATGGAGAAGCTGTCATGTGGTTGGTCATCCTGTGGTGGACTGTCGATGTTAAGAGAGGTCACAATGTGATGCTCTCTTGGGGTCGTCCACGCGCAGCCCGGCCCCGCTGGGCGCCGATGGTCCGCACAATCACAGCAATTTTGCAAATCGGCGTCATGGCCGCTCTCCGAAAAAAACTGAGATCAGCCTTGCTGTACAGAAGGTAAAGTCTGTTCTGTTTGCGACGCCAGGTCTGAAAGCGACCAGAAGTTGCCTATTTTATGGGCGTGGGGGATGGCGCGCCTCACAAGGCGCATGTGCGGGCCAGATCGAGAAGCTGTGCAACAGCGGCTACTAACCTATCATCGGCCACAGTCAGGGCCACGCGCAGATGGCCTGCCGCAGCCTCGCCAAAGCTTTCGCCGGGCATGACGGCCACATGGTGGGTGTCGAGCAATTTGGTGGCGAATGACTCGCCGCTCAGGCCGGTGGCGCGAATATCCAGCATGATATACATCGCCCCATCAGCCGGGATGGCACGCACCACGTTTTGGCGCGCCACCTGCGCCAACACCAGATCGCGGCGTCGGCGGAACGGTTCGGCAATGCGGGCCTCAAACGCCGCGCCTTGTGTCAGGGCAAAGCAGGCGGCCTCTTGCACAAAACCGGCAACGCCGTAGGTGGTGTTGGTCAGCAGATCGCCCATGCGCTGTATCGCGTCCTCTGGGCCAACAATCCAGCCAATACGGCTGCCGGTCATGGCGTGGGATTTCGACAATGAGCCAATAACCAGCGTGCGCTCGTCCATACCGGGCAGGGCGCGCGGGGTGATATGTGTGCCCTCCCACAGTTGGGTGTCATACACTTCGTCTGAGATCAGCCAAATATCGTGGTCTCGGCAGGTCTGCGCGATACCTTGCATTGTACCTTGCGAATAAACCACGCCGGTGGGGTTGTTGGGGGAATTGATCAGCAGGCTTGCAGCGCCGTCTTTGGCCGCCTTGGCAATATCGCTTGGATCAGGTTGAAACATATGGTCCGCGCTGGCCCGTATGGGCACGGGAATGGCCCCGACACTGCGAATGGTCCCCGGATAAGTGGCGTAATAGGGATCAATGAACAGCGCATGATCACCGGGATCACAAGTGGCCATATGGGTGGCAAAAAGGCCCGCCTGACCGCCGGGCACCACCAGCACATTGTCAGGTGTGGTGGCCACGCCAGTGCGTTCAGCAACACGGCTGGCGATGATCTCGCGCAGATTGAGATTGCCGTTGAACATAGAATAGCCGGTGTGGCCGGCAAGGGCGGCGGCATGCATCGCATCAAGGATGGTGGGATCGGTGCGAATGTCGTGTTCGCCAATCGTCAGATGGGTGACATTGATGCCATCCGCATCCATCTGCCTGGCGCGGTAATACACATCCCATCCGTCCGAGCCATCACCGATGATGCCCCTGACTCTGTTTGATACCTGCATGTTACACCTCTTGCCAAAACGCATCGTCAGCTTGGGCGAGAAGGTCAGGGAGATGCAGAACTGTCAAGCCGGGAAATCTGGGGCAGCATGGCGTGGGTGATTTCTCATATGTGCTGAGGGGCTGCTTTGAGCCCATAGTTACCCTTTTATGATCGCTGCTTCATCCCACACCTGCGCAGAATTCGGGTAGATCGATTTTTCGGGTCTATACTTGCCGGGATCGTCCAATGAAGACGCGTGTACGTATATCCGATCACTCATTCGTTGGCTATTCCGCGTAACCTGAGACCCGCAAGTCGGACAGAAACCGCTGAAGGTAGATTGACCCGATCCGCCCGACATCTCGTATATTTTGCAGGTGTCGGTAATCGTGAAATCTTCCAGTGCAAGTGGCATCATCTCTGAATGACCCGAGCCGGTAAGTTGTTGGCAATCACGACAGTGGCAACGAAACGCGGGGGCATCCAAACGGGTGCCTTCATAGCGAACGGACCCACATTTGCATCCACCAGAAAGTCGCTCTGACATCGCTGTTCCTCCTCTGCGAAACATTAGAATAGATTTTTTGCAATGTCAGCTCCGTCCGGCACAGCTACCATCGACCCAAGGCGATCCGCCGGGGTTGCGGCTTAATCTACGACTGCCCTATCCCCCATCAGATACCGCGGGCCAGCGCCGCGTTTGGCGGCCCGGTCACGCGGGTTATAAAGAGCACAGGTTTTCAGCGACAGGCAGCCGCAGCCGATACAGCCGTCCAGCCTGTTGCGTAGCGCCTGCATCTGGGTGATCCGCGCATCCAATACCCGGCCAAACCGGTTAGAAATCCGCGCCCAGTCTGCCTTGGTTGGCGTGCGCCCATCGGGCAGAGAGGCCAGGGCCTGACGGATCTCGGCAATGCCAAAGCCCAGGTCCTGGCTGATCATCACAAATGACAACCTGCGCAGGTCCGCACGCTCATACCGCCGGTGCCCGGCGTCATTGCGATCAGGGGACACAAGGCCCTCGTCCTCGTAATACCGAATGGCCGACGTGGCGAGGCCAGTGCGCTGTGCCACATAGCCGATGGACAGGCCGCGATTTGCTAAGCGTCTGGATGGCATAGGAAAATTCACCCTTGTCTTAAAGTATACTTGAAGAAATACCTTGGAAATACAACAGAATCAATATCAAAGGACGACCTCGATGAAACTGGAACATATGAACATCACCGTGCCCAACCCGGATGACAGCGCCGCCATCCTGTGCAAGCTGTTTGGCTGGCATGTGCGCTGGGCAGGAGAGGCCAAGGACAATGGCTATACTGTGCATGTGGGGGATGACGACAGCTATCTGGCGCTCTATCGCCCCGACAAGCCGCTGACACCGCGTGGGGATCACTATGCGATGATTGCGGGGCTGAACCATGTGGGGGTGGTGGTCGATGATATCAACGCCACCGAGGCCCGGATCAAGGCAGCCGGGTACACGCCACACAGCCATGCAGATTACGAACCGGGCACCCGGTTTTACTTTGATGGCCCAGATCAGATTGAATTTGAGGTGGTGCATTATGCTCCCTGATTTCGGCCAGATCGGGATTAGCAGATCAACTTGACCAACAGGGGCGGCCCGCCTATGGTCGCCCCATGACGACCGCAACCATCATTATTTGCTGCATTACCCGCTAACATAGCTGCGCGGGCCGGTCTTCTATTCCATCCAAGACACATAGTTGCTAAGCCCGCCGCGAGCGAACCCATGCGCGCACGAGGGCCACAATGACCAAGATCACACTGCACAACACCATGTCCCGGACCAAAGAAGTGTTCGAGCCTCATTACGACAAAAACGTACAGATGTATGTCTGCGGCCCCACGGTGTATGACCGCGCACATCTGGGCAACGCGCGCCCGGTGATTGTGTTTGATGTGCTGTTTCGCCTGCTGCGCCATGTCTATGGGCCGGATCATGTCACCTATGTGCGCAACATCACCGATGTCGAGGACAAGATCAATGCGCGTGCCGCTGAAACCGGACGCACGATCAGCGATATCACCACCCAAACCACTCAGTGGTTCTTTGATGATATGGCAGCCCTTGGCGCGCTGGAACCCAATGAGGTACCACGCGCCACGCAATACATCCCGCAAATGATCACAATGATCGAAAGGTTGATTGCCAATGGTCACGCCTATGAACGTGACGGCCATGTGCTGTTTCGGGTGCGCTCTTATGCGGAATATGGCCGCCTGTCGGGGCGCTCTGTTGATGATATGATCGCCGGTGCCCGGGTTGAAGTGGCGCCTTACAAAGAAGACCCGATGGATTTTGTCCTGTGGAAGCCGTCTTCGGACGATCAACCGGGATGGCCTTCGCCTTGGGGCGTTGGGCGTCCGGGCTGGCATATTGAATGCTCGGTCATGTCATATGAGTTGCTGGGCGAGAGCTTTGACATCCATGGCGGCGGGTATGATCTGACGTTTCCACACCACGAAAACGAAATCGCCCAAAGCTGCTGCGCCAACCCCTCGGGCGGGTTCGCGAAATACTGGATGCACAATGAGATGTTGCAAGTCGAGGGCAAGAAGATGTCCAAGTCCCTGGGCAATTTCTTTACCGTGCGGGATCTGCTGGACCAAGGCGTGCCCGGCGAGGTGATCCGGTTTGTGTTTCTCAGCACGCATTATCGCAAGCCGATGGATTGGACTGAGAAGAAGGCACTGGAAGCTCTCGATACTCTTACAAAGTGGTCGCGCGATGCAGAGCCACCCAAAGGCGGGCAAGTTGACCCTGAAATAATTGATGCGCTGTCGGATGACCTGAACACGAAAGGCGCGCTGGATGTCCTTGGGCGCTTGCACAAGCAAGGGCGCGACGCAGATCTGATCGCTTCGGCGCGGTTTCTTGGCTTTGAACTGGTGAACCCAAAGTTTGTTCAGGACCGTCGGGCACGAGACGCGTCTCTGCTTGCACAAAATGAAGAGCTTTTGTCCGCCAATACTGCCCTGTTCAACCAGCTGCGTGCCACGGCCATGGCATCGAAGGATTTCTCAGAGGTGGACCGTCTGAAAGCCGCACTGATCGACGCAGGCATTGAGGTGCGCATAAGCAAAGACGGTGTGGAACTGGTGCCCGGTTCAGACTTTGATCGCGCCAAGCTGGAGGCTCTGCAATGATGTTGCAAGCACTAAAGGCCAGCCCCCGGCCGCGGGTGGGGGTGAAGCCCCCGCCCTGGGGGGCGGTCGGGGGCTGGCCGTGCCGCAAGCGACACGGCTGGGGCCACGAATTACCGGTACGGCGCACACATGTTCCGGGCTTGATCCGGGGCCTTTCTGCCCAATTTGGTCCTGTGGCCGCAAACCAAGCCCAAGGCAGGAGGCACCCATGACCAAACAACGCCTTTTCCTTTATGACACCACTCTGCGTGACGGCCAGCAAACCCAAGGGGTGCAGTTTTCCACGTCGGAAAAGCAACAGATCGCCGAAACGCTGGATGCGCTGGGCCTCGATTACATCGAAGGTGGCTGGCCGGGGGCGAACCCCACCGACAGCGCATTTTTTGACGCAGCCCCCAAAACCCGCGCCACGATGACCGCCTTTGGCATGACCAAACGCTCCGGGCGCTCGGCGCAAAATGACGATGTGCTGGCGGCCGTGCTGAATGCCGGCACGCCTGCGGTCTGCCTTGTGGGCAAGTCGCATGATTTTCACGTCACCAAGGTGCTGGGCACCACATTGGAAGAAAACACCGCCAATATCGCCGCCTCCATCAGTCATCTGGTGGGGCAGGGGCGCGAGGCACTGTTTGACGCAGAGCACTTCTTTGATGGCTACAAAGCCAACCCCGATTATGCGCTGGGCTGTCTGATAGCCGCCGCCGAGGCCGGCGCGCGCTGGATCGTGCTGTGTGACACCAATGGCGGCACCCTGCCACATGATATCCACGACATCACCAAAGCCGTGATCGGCGCAGGTATCCAAGGTGATCGCCTGGGCATTCACACCCATAACGACACTGAAAATGCAGTGGCGGGCGCACTGGCCGCAGTTGATGCCGGCGCGCGGCAAATCCAAGGCACCCTGAACGGGCTGGGCGAGCGCTGCGGCAATGCCAACCTGACGTCGCTGATCCCGACACTGTTGTTGAAAGAACCCTATGCCAGCCAATATGAAATAGGTGTCACGCCCGAGGCTCTTGAAGGGCTGACGCAAGCCAGCCGGCAGCTGGATGATATCCTGAACCGCGTGCCTTTGCGTCAGGCGGCCTATGTTGGTGCCTCGGCCTTTGCCCACAAAGCGGGGCTGCACGCCAGTGCCATCAACAAAGACCCCAGCACCTATGAACATATCGACCCTCAGAGTGTCGGCAACGGGCGCATCATCCCGATGTCCAATCAGGCGGGCCAGTCCAATCTGCGCCGCCGTCTGGCCGAAGCTGGCATTAAGGTGGCGGACGATGATCCGGCCCTGCCACGCATCCTGGAAGAGATCAAATTGCGCGAAGACCGCGGCTATACCTACGACAGTGCGCAGGCCAGTTTTGAACTGCTGGCCCGTGAGGTTTTGGGCCAGATGCCGCAGTTTTTTGAGGTCAAACGCTATAAGGTCACAGTGGAGCGGCGCAAAAACAAATACGACCAGATGATATCACTCTCCGAGGCGGTGGTCGTGGTCAAAGTGGACGGCGAAAAGAAGCTCTCGGTTAGCGAATCCATGGATGGGATTGGCTGCGATCGTGGCCCGGTGAACGCCCTGAGCAAAGCCCTGGCCAAGGATTTGGGCCGCTATCAGGCCGCCATTGCCGATGTGCATCTGGTCGATTTCAAGGTCCGCATCACCCAAGGCGGCACCGAGGCGGTCACGCGCGTCATCATCGACAGCGAAGACGGGCAGGGGCGGCGTTGGTCAACTGTCGGGGTCAGCCCAAACATAGTGGATGCCTCGTTTGAGGCGCTGCTGGATGCGATCAATTGGAAGCTTCTGCGTGAACAATGACGACCTGAACGCCTGTGCCAATCTGTTGCGCCGCGCCGATCCAGAGCGGTTTTTGGCGGCGATGGCAGCGCCTGTTGCGGCTCGGAAACTGTTGTTTCCGCTGTATGCGTTTAACGCTGAAGTGGTGCGTGCGCCTTGGGTCACCGAGGAAAGCATGATTGCCGAGATGCGTTTGCAATGGTGGCGCGATGTGCTGGAGGAAATTCGTGCAGGCGGGCCAGTGCGACGCCATGACGTGGCGACCCCGCTGAGCGATGTATTGGACGACGAAGCCACTGGCCTGCTGGACGATCTGATCCTGGCACGGCGCTGGGATGCCTACCGCGACCCGTTTGAGGATGCGGCGGCGTTTGACGACTACCTGCTGAAAACCTCAGGGCATTTAATGTGGACCTGTGCGCGTGCCCTGGGCGCTGACAATGCAGCACAAGCCACAGTGATGGATGTCGGATATGCCCATGGCCTGGGCAATTTCCTACGCGCGATACCTGCGCTGGAACAGGCCGGGCGCATTCCGCTGGTGGATGGCCGTGCCGAGGTGGTGAAAGAGCTGGCAACAGAGGCGTTGCGCCGATTGTCCTCGGCACGGTTGGCGCGGGATATGATCCCGGCTGGCGCGCGCGCGGCCTTGTTGCCCGCTTGGAAAACCAGCGCTGTATTGCACCGGGCCATAAACCGGCCCGCGCGGGTGGGGCAGGGTGCTCTGGATATCTCGCCGATGCGCAGTCGTGTAATGCTTATGGCGCGCGCGGGCACGGGCCGTTGGTGAGCGCTGTCAAAATGTGAGGCTTGCAGCCTCGCTGGTTTTGCGCGGCCCTGAGAGGGCCACGCGGTGGGCGTCTATGTCAGGTGACAGTGCTAAGAGGGTGACAGTCAGGGCGTGATTGCACAGGGCAGGGGGCCTCCGGCGGGGATATTTAGGGCAAGAAGATGGGCCGGGTGAGAGATCAGGTTTCTTTCGGGCGCAGCAAAAGCCAGATGAGTGCGCCCCCTGCCAATGCCAGAAATGGTGTCATGGCGAGGTTCACGGAGGTCCACCCCGCCTGAGGCGAGCCGCCCGAGCAATTCATCAATCCGCCCGACGCGAGTGAGGCCATTGTGACACCGCCAAAGACGATGAGGTCATTGAGGCCTTGCATCCGGCCACGTTCCTGTGGTTCATGCGATGCCGCCAGCATTGATGTGGCCCCAATGAACCCGAAGTTCCAGCCAAGGCCCAGCAGGATGAGGGCGATAAAGAAGTTTTCCAATTCAACGCCTTGCATGGCCACCACCCCTGCGCTGGCCAGGATCAACAGGCCAAGGCCCATGATCCTCTCGACCCCGAAGCGGGCAATCAGATGGCCGGTGAAAAACGACGGCGCAAACATCGCCAGAACATGGCCTGTAACGATATCGGCGGCATTGCCTTGGGTAAAGCCACAGCCAACCACCGCCAGAGGTGTAGATGTCATCACCAGGTTCATCAGCGCGTAGGACACAGTTGCACAGATCACAGCCACGGCGATGCGCGGTGTTGTTATCAGCTCCCAGCGGGTGCGACCGCGCGGGCTGTCAGCAGTTTCAGGTTTCGGCTTGGGAATGTCGAGAAACAAAAACAGCAAGGCACCAAGGAGGTTGAGCGCGATGATCGCCAGATATGTGCCCAAAAACGGCACCACCATGGCCTGAGAGGTCACTTTCACCAGTTGCGGGCCGATCACGGCACTGGCAAGGCCACCAGCCATCACATAGGAAATCGCCTTTGGGCGAAAATCATCGCTGGCTGTGTCGGCGGCGGCAAAGCGATAGAACCCCTGGGCGGACATATAAATGCCGCTGACAAAGCTGCCCAACAGAAATATCGGGAAAGACGCCAGATACAGCCCATAGCCCCCAATTGCGGCCCCACATGCCCCGGCGGCTGCCCCAATGAAGAACCCGGTGCGGCGACCAAAGCGCTGCATGATTGCCGACAGGGGGCTGGCGGTCAGCATGGACCCCAGAACGATCAGTGAAATGGGTAAAGTGGCAAAACACACGTTGCTGGCCAGCGATTGCCCGGCCAGCCCAGCGACCACAAACATCATAGCCATCTGTGCGCCCAGAAAAGCCTGAGCCAGCACCAAAACGGTTACGTTACGCTTGGCGCGTGTGTGATTATATGGCGGTGATGTATCTGTCATGAGCGAAGTGCTAGCCCTGTTGGGGCGCACCCGCAAGCCGCTTATTGTGCGGCGTCGATCACATGTGCGAACGAGCCTGAAACACGGCCCCGAACAAGACCCATATCGGGCAGGGGGGTGCCTTCGGCATCTTCGGCGCAAAACAGTGGGTCGCCGGTGGCGCTGAGCGTGGTGGCATAGTGAAACTCATGTGCCATCAACGCGGTGTCAAACGGGCCACGTAATGGGCTTAACCGGCGATACCCCAGATGCAGTTTGCGCGTGGCAAAGGAGGTTTCCAGATTTAGCAGGCCCGCCATTTCGTGGCGGGTGCCCTGAGCGTCGATCAACCCTTTTCCAAGCAGCATGTAGCCGCCACATTCTCCGTATATATCAGATGTTTGTGCAGCACTTCTCAGGCTTCTCAGGAACGTCTGGTTTGCGGCAAGCTGCCCGGCATGTAATTCAGGATAGCCGCCCGGAAGATAGATAAATCCGGCCTCTGGTACGGGCTCATCGGCCAGTGGCGAAAACAAGCGCAGCTCTGCGCCCGCGTCACGCCAATCCTGCAACAGATGTGGATAGACAAAGGCAAAAGCCGCATCCCGTGCCACAGCGATCGTGCTGGAGGGCGGCGGGATATGAGGGCCTGTTCTGGCCCCAGGAAGCGGCGCGGCCATCGCCAACAGGGCGTCCTGGTCCAGTGTGGCGGCCAACGCATCACCCGCTGCGTCAAGATACACCTCCAGATCGGGGTGCTCGGTGGCTTGCACAAGCCCCAGGTGGCGCGAGGGTTGCGCCAGCGCACTGCTGCGGTGCAATGCGGCCAGAACCGGCAGGCCCAATGGCGCCAATGCACGGCGCAACATGGTCTCGTGACGCTCACTGCCGACGTTGTTGAGGATCACGCCGGTGACGCGCACTTCGGGGTCAAATCCGGCATAGCCTGCCACCATCGCGGCCACCGATTGCGCTATGCGTGCGGCATCCACCACCAATATCACCGGCAGCTGCATCAGGCGCGCCAGATCGCCAACAGCGCCTTTGCCATCCGGTGGCGCGCCATCAAACAGGCCCATGGCCCCTTCGATGATCAACAGCCCGTCACCGGAGGCCAGCGCGCGGATACGCTCGGGAGACATCGCCCATGCATCCAGATTGGGGCAGGGCATGCCACAGGCGGCCTCGTGAAAGCGTGGATCAATATAATCTGGCCCGGATTTTGCACCACGCACAGGCACGCCCTGGCGTGATAGCAAGCGCAACAGGGCCAATGTGACGGTGGTTTTACCCGCGCCCGAGCCGGGGGCCGCGATGATGAGCCCGCTCATGAGGCTTCGGCTGGGCGCCCTCGGCCAAGCGGATCGAGGTTGCGCGGCGCGTTGCCTGCGATCATGCCTTGCCAATCAAGCACCTGACGCATCAACACAGAGCGCCCGACACATAAAATGGCAGGGGGTTCCACCCCGCTGTCGACAATATCGCTGGCCATCTGGCCCAGGGTGGTTTCCAGAACCTGCTGCGCTTTGGTTGTGGCCGAAGACACCACGGCACATGGTTCATCCGCAGGACGGCCAGCATCCAGCAGCGCCTGAGCGATCTGGGCGGCGTGTTTGATGCCCATGTAAATCACCAACACCTGACTGCCTGTGGCGATGGCTTTCCAGTTCAGCGATGTTGGCGTTTTGCCCGATTGATCATGCCCGGTGACGAAGGTCACTGATTGGTTCACATCCCTGTGCGTCACAGGGATGCCCGCATAGGCCAGCCCGCCAATACCCGCTGAAATGCCGGGAATAATACGAATGGGCACATTGTGTTGCACCAATGTCTGGGCCTCTTCGCCGCCACGGCCAAAAACGAAGGGATCACCGCCTTTAAGGCGCAACACCCGTTTGCCTTGCTGGGCCAGCTCAACCAGCGTCAGTGAAATATCGCGCTGTTTGGCAGATGGTTTGCCGCCACGTTTGCCGGCATAGATGTGCTCGGCCTGCGGTGCCCATGTCAGAATGTCTTCTTGTACCAGCGCGTCATAAATCACCACATCTGCCTGCCTCAGAGCATTAAGCGCGTGTAACGTCAGCAGCCCCGGATCACCGGGACCGGCACCACAAAGCCAGACCCAACCGGGCTGTAGATCAGGCCATTGACCCGCAGGGAGAGAAAGTGAGTCGTTCATACGCCCGTTATGGCGCGAGTTTCTGAGCGGGGAAAGAGCGAGAACGACCGGCAGCGCAGGGCTGGGCGACATTCGAGCAGCATTTCACAGCCATTGCCGGTTTTGCCCGCCCCGCGCGGCGAGAGCAAACCATACATTGCAGAGCATCACGTGTGTTTTCCCGATTGGCCATTCGTTGCGCCCTCCTTATAGTTCGGCGCCAGTATGGCCCGCAAACCTGATACCCCCCTGCGCCGTGGCTGGACCACAGGTGCCTGCGCCACCGCTGCCACAAAGGCGGCGCTTAAGGTGCTATGGGGCGAGGCACGCCCTGATAAAGTACGGATAACCCTGCCCAAAGGTGAACGCCCGGAATTTGAAATAACGCATTGGGATCAGGGAGATGGCTGGGTTGAAGCCGGTGTCATCAAAGACGCGGGCGATGATCCTGATATCACCCACGGCGCTTTGATCATTGCGCGTGTCGCTGCCTCTGGTGGTGGCGTGCAGTTTCGCGCGGGCACAGGCGTCGGCATGGTGACCATGCCCGGTCTGCCGATCCCGCCGGGAGAGCCCGCAATCAACCCCGTTCCGCGCCAGATGCTGAGCGATGTCGTGGCACAGCTGGCAACCCGTCTGGGGCAACAGCCTGACATTGAGATCACCATTTCTATCCCCGGCGGCGCGGCTATGGCGGGCAAAACCTGGAACCCTCGGTTGGGCATCAAGGGCGGGCTGTCAATTCTTGGCACCACGGGCATTGTGCGCCCGTTTTCTTGTTCATCCTGGATTGCCTCAATCCACCGCGGCATTGATGTGGCGCGGGCCGATGGGGCGACCCATGTGGCAGGCTGCACCGGATCGACCAGCGAAAAAGCGGTGCAAACCCTGTATGATCTGCCCGATCACGCCATGCTGGATATGGGCGATTTTGCCGGTGGCCTGCTGAAGTATCTGGCCCGCAATCCGGTGGAGCGCATTACAATTGGTGGTGGCATAGGTAAGATGACCAAACTGGCACAAGGCGCGCGTGATCTGCATTCCGGGCGCTCTCAGGTGGATTTTACGGCCCTTGCCGGCGCGCTGGACATGCCAGATTTGAACAGCATGAACACAGCCTTGCAAGCCTATGAATCTGCAGGTGAATTCATGGTGAATTGGGTGGCAGAACACGCGCTGGAAAACATCCGCGCGATGCTGCCCGACGACATCAAAGCCGATACCGTGGTGATTGATCGCCAAGGCAAAATCTTGGCGAGGGCGGGTATATGACATTGCTGCTTTTGGCGGGCACCGGGCAAGCGGTTGAGATCGCCAGCGCCCTGTCCAAAGCGGGCGTTGATGCGGTTGCCTCTTTGGCCGGGGCCACGCGTATGCCGCGTGATCTGGCGTTGCCCACCCGGCACGGCGGATTTGGCGGCGAAAGCGGGTTTTTGCAGTATATCAAAGACGAAGGCATCACCGCTGTTTTAGATGCCACGCATCCCTTCGCACAGAGCATTTCCAACCGCACAGCACGGGTGTGTGCACAAAAATCCATGCCTTACTGCCAATTGCTGCGCGCGCCTTGGGAGCCCGAAACCGGGGATGATTGGACCCTGCTGGACAGTGAAGCAGATGCCGCTGATCACATTGCAAAGGGTGCCACGGTGTTTTTGGCAACAGGGCGGCAAACCCTTGAAAGATATGACAATCTGACGGGCTGCCGGTTGATCTGCCGCCAGATTGACCCACCCGACAGGCCCTTTCCGTTCCCCAACGGAGAGTTTCTGGTGGGCCGTCCGCCGTTCTCGGTTGAAGCTGAAATCGAGCTGTTCACGCGGCTGGGCGTCGATTGGTTGGTCGTCAAGAATGCAGGAGGCGAGGCGCCGCGCTCCAAACTGGTGGCCGCCCGGCAATTGGGGATTCGCGTGGCCATGATCAAGCGCCCCGCGCAGCCCCCAGGGCAAAAGGCGCACAATGTGGACGAGGCCCTGGCGTGGGTCGCGGGCCTATGACAGGCCGGATCATCGAAACGCTGGAGGATGTAGAAGAAGGCGCCGCCGCCCTCGCGCAGATGTGCCCTCGTCTGGCACATGCCTATCGTTTGACAGGGCCTTTGCCGCTGCGGCGCAAGCCCGATGGATTTGCCCAATTGTTGAATGCCATTGTTGGCCAGCAAGTCAGCATCGCCTCGGCCAGCGCCATTTGGGCCAGGGTGGAACAGGCGGGGCTAACTGACATCACCCGCGTGCAGCAGGCCAGCGATGATGATTTGCGCGCCGCAGGGTTAAGCCGCCCAAAGGTCAAGTATTTCAAAGCACTGGCCGATGCAGATGTGGATTTTGACGCGCTGCGCAGGGCACCTTCGGATGAGGTAATTGCGACTCTGGTCAAAATTCCGGGCATCGGTTCTTGGACAGCTGAGGTCTATGTGATGTTCTCACTTGGGCGGGCAGATGTCTTTGCGCCGGGAGATCTGGCCCTGCAAGAAGCCGCCAAGGTTTTATACGACCTGCCCGAGCGCCCCAAAGAACTAGACCTGCGACAGATGGCCGAGGCCTGGAGCCCATGGAGATCAGTTGCAGCACGCATTTTATGGGCGTACTACCGGGTGATTAAGAATAGGGAAGGGATCAGATGACGCGGGTATTGCAATCGGGCCGAAAAGAGCCCCACTCCGGCACAACCAGATCAGTGGTGGTGTTCCTGCACGGCTACGGTGCCAATGGGGCCGATCTGTTGGGGCTGGCCGATGTCCTGGGCGAGCATTTGCCCGACACATTGTTCGTGGCCCCCGATGCGCCAGAGACCATCCCCGGCATGCCAAATGGGTTTCAGTGGTTCCCGATCCCATGGATCGACGGCTCAAGCGAAGAAGAAGCTGAACGGGGCCTGATGGCGGCCGCGGACGATCTGAACGCCTATCTTGATGCCCTGATGGTGGATGAGGATGTTTTGCCCGAACAGGTTGTTTTGTTTGGGTTTTCCCAAGGCACGATGATGTCATTGCATGTGGCGCCCCGACGCGAGGATGCCGTGGCGGGGATTGTTGCCATATCAGGGCGATTGCTGTCGCCAGACGTGTTGAAAGATGAAGCCATCAGCCGCCCGCCAATCCTGCTGATCCATGGGGACGCCGATGATGTGGTGCCGCCACAATCTCTGCCCGAGGCGGCCGAGGCATTGCAGGCGGCCGGGTGGCAGGACGTATATGCCCATATTATGAAGGGCACCGGTCACGGGATTGCCCCGGATGGATTGCAGGTGGCCTTGGCCTTTATGCGCGATAAACTGGGGCTTTAAGGCGGGGCGCTCGGCTGATTTTGGCCACTCAAGTGCCTCTGCGCATTACTCTCACAATTTCGGCACGGCAAATGCCATTGAGGTGAAAGCACACCTGCGGCAATGTGGGGCATGGCCCCATCTGGCGATGCGACGGCCATGTCATCCAAGTGTTGCAATGATGTGCCAGCCTGTTGGTGGAACCAGGCCGCTATATGTCGGGGTTGCCAGAGGCAAAGCACGATATATAGTAGGCACATAGGAGCAAAGCCGGGATAGGCCCGGCAAGAGGATATACACAGGACTATGGACGCAGATTTCAGGACCGAGTTTGTCAGAGATCCCGCCGCACTCAAACATCACCCGGCATTGGTGCTGAACGCGGATTACCGGCCATTATCATATTATCCGCTGTCACTTTGGACGTGGCAGGAGGCGGTCAAAGCAGCCTACCTGGAGAGGGTGGATATTGTGGCGGAATATGACCACATTGTCAGAAGCCCCAGTACCGAGATCAAGATACCCTCGGTGATTGTGTTGAAAGACTATGTAAAACCTCAAAAGCGCGTGGCCTTCACGCGCTTTAATTTATTTCTGAGGGATGAATTTCGGTGCCAGTATTGTGGCGCCAAGGGGGATCTGACCTTTGATCATGTGATCCCGCGGGCAAAGGGTGGCATTACCAGTTGGGAAAACGTGGTGGCGGCCTGCAGCCCGTGTAACCTGAAAAAGGGGTCCAAAAGCCTGCATCACACCGGTATGGAGCTTCGCAAACCGCCGCGTGCACCAGTGGTGGAGCAATTGCGCAATATGGGTCGCAAATTTCCGCCAAACCATCTGCACGACAGTTGGCTGGATTTCCTATATTGGGATGCAGAACTGGAGGCGTGAGCCGCTGAGCAGGTCTCGATTGGTGGGGTGAAACCCCACCCTACACTGTATCGTACACCTAAAGCGTATTGCTCTGGATTCGTAGATTAAACACAATAAGGCACCCTTGCCATCGGGCAGGGTGCCTAAATTTACTGTGCCCGAAAGCTTAGCCTTTTTGAGGCTGTGGCGCTACCGGAGCGGCTGAGGGTACCGGGTTCTTTGATTTGGAATTCAGCGGGTCATCCTGACGTTGCACAGAGCCCTCAAAGTGAGCGCCGCTTTCAATTGCAATGGTCTTGTGGATGATGTCGCCCTCAACACGCGCGGTTGAGGTCAGACGCACCTTCAGGCCACGCACACGTCCAACGATGCGCCCATTGATCACCACATCATCAGCAATCACTTCGCCTTTGATGGTGGCGCCTTCGCCGATGGTCAGCAGATGCGCGCGAATGTCGCCCTCAACTGTGCCTTCGATCTGAATATCGCCGGTGGTTTTCATGTTGCCCGTCACATGCAAATCCGAAGACAACACAGACGCAGGCGGCTTGGCTTTGGGCGCGGTGGCCTTGAATTCCGCGGCAGCAGGGGCGGCGTCGGGTTTGGCTGCTGGCATAGCTGGCTTTGCTACCTCATCAGGTTTCGGGGCGGGGTCGTTGATTTTGCTTTTAGAAAACATCGTTCGCTGCCTTGATATAGATCATGGGGTTGACGGGCTTGCCGCCGACACGGACTTCGTAATGTAGATGAGTGCCGGTAGAACGTCCAGTATTCCCCATAGCACCAATTTTTTGCCCGCGCGAGACCCTTTGTCCTACCTTGACGAAGAGTTTTGATTGGTGGGCATAGCGGGTTTCGATGCCGAACTCATGCTGAATCTTGACCAACCGGCCATATCCGGACTGCCAGCCCGCATGGGTGACAACACCGTCGGCGGTGGCATAGATCGGGGTGCCATGGGGGGCGGCAAAATCAGTGCCGTTGTGCATCCGGCCCCAGCGCATGCCAAAGCCCGAGGTGTAGCGGAAGGCATTTTTCACCGGGATTGCAAAGGGCGCTTTTTGTGCGGCGATACGATAGAGGTTCAGCTTGTCCATCTGGCCAAGGATGCGATTGGCACGCAACGTATCAGCCGAAGGGTCATCGCCCCGTGTCGAAAAACTAAGGGGTGTCAGCGGGCCGCCCTGTCCGGAATATCCTTTGCGAACAGTGCTCAACAGGCTGTTGGTGTTCATGCCTGCGGCGCTGAACATCTTGTCCAGAGGCTCGACCGAAATGGTCATGGCCTCTTCCAGTTGGCGAAAAATCTGATCGTTCTGATCTTTCATCAGCGCTATCTGCTGGGCCATTTTATCGGCGGCCAGCAAAGCGTCTTGGGCATTGGAAGTAACCAGATCCCGTTGGGTGGCGGTGTCTTCAAGTGCGGCTGTGAGGAAATCCAATGTGTCCTTGTTCAGCCCGCCGTTGGTTTGGCTTTGGCCGGGCAGGCCGACATTGTCTTGGATGGATTGCGCCAGTTGGGTGGTTTCGTCACGCGCGTCATCGCGTTCGTTCATCACCTTGCGCAATGTGGCCTGGATCACTTCGATCCCGGTTTCCATTTCCCGGCGCCGGGTTTCGGAGGCCAGCAGCTCGGATTGCATTCTTGAAATTTCAGACAGGGCCGAGTTGAACCGCTCTTGGGCGGCAATCGCCTCGCCTGCACGCAAGTCACGTTCGCCAGAAAGATCATTCAGGCGCGTCTCATAAGTGCGCTGATCACGTTTGGCCTGTTCACGGAAATTACCCGATCCGATGCTGTCCATAATAAGCACCGCAGTGGCGATAATGGCCCAGGCCACGACAGCCGAACAGCCAAGGAATGCAAGCATTTGCGAGGCCGGGCGCAGACGGATGAACCGCGTGTCCGTGTCGGATTTTAGAAAGACGCGCCGTTCTGGAAAATACCGTTCCAAGAGAGCATCAAATTTGATCGCAAGTGTGGTACGCAAGAACCCGTCCCTAGTTTATCCCAACCCAAAGTGGCGCTCGTATTCGTGTGAGTGATCGGCACCCCGCGGTCGTGCATACCCCAGTGCACTCGGGTTGAGCAAGAAATTTGACCTAGTGATTCGAGGTTTTTGGCGGATTGATGTACTGGTGGCGAAAATCCGCCGATTCCAAGGGTTTGCCCTGCGGCGTGAATGTTGCCTCATGGGGTTTCGGTCAGTGGCCAATAGAAATCGGGCGGCAGCCCTGCTTCGGCACGTTTTTCCTCATTGAAGGGAGGCTTTAATGGCCCATGAAAATAGGTGCGCACCAGCTCGTGAAACACCTCTTTTGGGTCCAGATCATGACGGCCGCATAGAAAGTGAAACCACTTTGAGCCATAGGCCACATGCGCCACTTCCTCGCTGTAGATCACGTTCATCGCTTCTACCGCCTGAACCTCGCCTGCTTTGGAAAAAACCTCGATCATGCCGGGGGTCACGTCCAATCCACGGGCCTCTAACACCATGGGCACCACGGCCAGACGGCCCATGAAATCATCCACAGTATCTTCGGCCGCGCGCCACATTCCGGCATGCGCTGGCAGGGCGCCGTAATGGCTGCCCATGTCCTCAAGACAGTCGGATATCAAATTGAAATGTTTGGATTCTTCGCTCGCAGCCTTGACCCAATCATCATAGTATCCCATCGGCATTTTAACATCTGCAAACCGCGCGATGATATCCCAATGCAAGTCCACGGCGTTTAGCTCGATGTGTGCCACAGCGTGCAAAAGGGCGATCCGACCCTGTGGGCTGCCGGGGCGGCGGCGCGGTACATCACGCGGGTTGAGTAACTCAGGCTTTTGGGGCCGTGCCGGTGTCAGCGGCGGCTGCGCATCCCCCAGCGGAATATCCACCCCGGCGGCGCGCGCCTCAAACCAGGTCTTTGCATGTTGCAGTGATAGGGCCGTTTTGGCACGGCCATCGGAGGTGTTCAGCACATCAACCGCCATCTGAGTGAGCGTGCTCACAGCGATTTGGCCGCGCTCAGAACGTCATCCACATGACCGGGCACTTTGACTTTGTTCCAGACCTGCGCAATGCGGCCCGTTCCATCAATCAGGAAGGTCGTGCGCTCAATGCCCATAAACGTCTTGCCGTACATGTTTTTTTCTTTCCACACACCGTAGCGTTCACACACATCGCTGGCCTCATCTGACAAAAGCGCCACGCCAAGGCCATGCTTGTCACGGAACTTGTCATGCTTGGCGACGCTGTCTTTGGAAATGCCCAGCACGGTGACATTGGCATCATCAAAGGCTTGCCCGCTTTGGGTAAATCCAATCGCCTCGGTGGTGCATCCGGGGGTGTCATCGCGTGGATAGAAGAACAAAACCACGGCTTGTGGTTTCAACTCTGACAGCGTGATCTCGCCACCCCCATCGCGGGGCAGGGTGAAATCAGGGGCCATATCTGTGATATCGGGCATGTGGCATCCTTGTTTGGTCGCAATGTGACTTTCATATTCTGCCACAAAAGGCGAGAACAAAGGAAACCCGACTTACCATATGCCAATCCGTACGTTCAGGAGTTCTATGAGCGAGCCAGACCCCGAAACCGGCCCCGCGCCCGAAGCACAAGCCGACACGCCCAAACCCCGCCGCAGCCGGGTAGGGCGGGTGTGTCTGTTGATCTGTGGGATTGTCGGAATAGTGCTGTTGAGTGCGCTCATCGGTCTGTTTGCAATCCGTGGCAAACAGATCAGTGCGCCTGACTGGCTGCGCCAATCCATGTCCGAGCGGATCAATGGCGAAGTCCAGAACGCGCATTTTGACTTTGGCGATATGGCCGTGGTGCTGGAGCGCGACTGGGTGCCGCGTTTGGTTTTGCGCAATCTGGCCATTTCTGATGCGCAGGGCGAGCCGTTGGCCGTGTTGTCTGACGTGGACGGCACATTGGCCCTGCGCCCCTTGCTGCGCGGGCAGGTGCAGCCGGGTACGATTCGCCTGTCGGGTGCTACTGTGCGTCTGCGCCGCAGTGCGCAAGGCAATATCGGGCTGGCGGTGGGGGATAGCCCCGAAACCGTACAGGAAGCCCCTAGTTTTGCAGGGCTGATCCAGCAGATGGATCAATTCCTGCTCAGGCCCAATTTTTCCGCCCTCAAGCGGATCGAAGCGGGCAATCTGACCATTCAATACGAAGATGCCCGTGCGCGGCGTGGCTGGACGGTGGATGGCGGCCGGATCGAGCTGACCCGTACAAAAGAAACCCTGCAGCTGCGCGGCGATTTTGTACTGCTGGGCAATCGCGGCTACGCCACCACGCTGGAGATGAATTACACCGGCGAAATCGGCCAAACCGCTGCGCAATTCGGAGTAAGTTTTGAGGATATGCCCGCCCGCGATATCGCCGGACAATCCCCCGCTCTGGCCTGGCTTGAGGCGCTGGATGCCCCCATTTCCGGGGCGCTGCGGGCATCGGTCGAAGACGCAGGTGCATTGGGCCCGCTGAACGCGACGTTGCAGATCGGGGCAGGTGCGCTGCAGCCGACTGATGCCACCAACCCAATTCCGTTTTCAAAGGCGCAGGCCTATTTTACCTATGATCCCAACACGCAGTCTATGCAGGTTGACGAAGTGTTTGTGGCCAGCAAATGGATGACCGCGCGGGTAGAGGGCAAGGCCTTTTTGGTGGGGGCAGATGTGGGGTGGCCAACCGAATTGTGGTCGCAGTTTCGCATCACTGAGTTGCGCGCCAATCCGGATGATCTCTATGCCGCGCCTGTGGCGATTGAGGGCGCCACGATGGAAACCCGGCTAAGGCTCGATCCGTTTGAGCTGACCCTGGGCGAGATGAGCTTTAGCGACCAGGGCCAGCGTCTGGTGCTGACAGGCAAGGCGGCGGCACAAGAGGAGGGTTGGTCTGTTGCGCTGGATGGGCGCATGGATGCGATCACGCCTGAGCGATTGTTGCAGTTGTGGCCCGAACGGATGGTGCCGCCAACACGCACCTGGATCAGCAAGAATGTAGATGCAGCCAAGCTGAGTGATATCCAACTGGCTCTGCGCTCGGCCCCCAAGCACCGCCCTGACTTTTTTCTGGGGTTTGAATTCAACGATCTTGAGACACGTTTCATCAAGGATGTGCCAGTGATCCAAGGGGCTGCGGGGCACGGATCCCTTTATGACAACCGCTTTGTGATTGCGGCTGATCGCGGCCATGTCACCGCGCCTCAAGGTGGGCGCGTGGATATTGCAGGCACCAGTTTTATCATCTCGAATGTGGGCGTTAAACAAAGCCCGGCCATTGTCCGGCTCAAGGCCAAAAGCACGATCACGGCCGCCTTGTCTTTGCTTGATTCCAAACCGTTCCGGTTTTTGCAAAAGGCCGGGCGCCCCGTGACATTGGCCGATGGGCTGGCCGATATCCAAGGAACGCTTAACTTTCAGCTGAAAAAGAAAGTGACGCCTGAGGATGTAAATTATGACATCCGCGCCACAGCCCGCGAGGTGCGTTCCGAAATCCTGGTCAAGGGCCGTGTGCTGGCCGCGCCCAAACTGGATATCACTGCCAAGACCGGCACCCTGACGATCAGCGGTGATGGCCGGATCGGGCGTGTGCCAATTTCGGGCGCGTGGCGTACGGACATCGGCAAGGGCACGACGGGTGAGAGCCGTCTGACGGGCACGATCGAATTGTCAGAACGCTTTGCCGATGAATTTGGCATTGGCCTACCACCGGGCACCATCTCGGGGGTGGGGCAGGGCGACATGACCATTGATTTTGCCAAGGATCGCCCAGGACGCTTCGCGCTCAGCTCATCGCTTGGCGGGCTGGGGCTGAGCCTGAAACCCTTGGGCTGGGTGCTGTCACGCAAAGCGCGCGGCACGCTGGATGTGACGGGCACTCTGGGGACGCCTCCCAATATTGATAAATTGTCGCTGAATGCTGGCGGGTTGGTGGCTGATGGCACGGTTAAGCTGAAGCCCAATGGCCAACTGGAGCGCGCCAGTTTCAGCCGTGTGCGTGCGGGCACTTGGCTGAATGCGCCGGTTGATCTGGTGGGGCGAGGGGCCAACGCCACCCCGGCAGTGCAGGTCAAAGGCGGCACAATTGATCTGCGACAAACCTCACTGGCGGGCGATGGCAGCGGCAGCGCCAGCCGCAACGCCAAGGGTGGCCCGGTCAGCCTGAGCCTCGATCGGTTGCAGGTTTCTGATGGTATTTCGCTGACCAACTTCAAGGCTGATCTGGATTTGTCCAAAGGGGCCGATGGCAAGTTCACGGGCAACGTAAATGGCGGTGCCGCGATAAACGGTATCGTGCTGCCTCAGGGCAATCGCAGCGCGTTTCGCATCCAGTCAGACAACGCCGGCGGGGTGCTGAAATCCGCAGGATTGTTGAAAAACGCCCGCAAGGGCCAGATGGATCTGGTGTTGTTCCCAGCCACCGCCAAAGGCAGCTACAACGGCAAACTGACAGTGCAGCAATTGCGCCTGAAGGATGCGCCTGCTTTGGCGGCCCTGCTTAACACACTCAGCGTGGTGGGAATTCTGGAACAGCTTGACGGCGAAGGCATCCACTTTGGCCAAATCGAGGCGGATTTTCAGCTGACCCCTGACCGCGTGATCCTTGAACAAGGCAGCGCGGTGGGGGCCTCTATGGGGATTTCGATGGATGGGTATTATTATCTGGAAAGCGGTCAGATGGATATGCAGGGCGTGTTTTCGCCCTTGTATCTGGTCAATGCCGTTGGTGGCATATTCACCCGGCGCGGCGAAGGCTTGATCGGGTTTAATTATGAGCTGACAGGCCCCGCCTCTGATCCGCGTGTGCAGGTCAACCCCCTGTCGCTGCTGACGCCGGGGATGTTCCGTGAATTGTTCCGCAAACCACCACCGCAGGTGCAACGATGAAACTGTCTGACTTTGATTTTGATTTGCCCGAGGGCCTGATTGCCACTCGGCCTGCCAGCCCGCGCACCGCCGCGAGGCTGCTGGTGAGTGACGGCGATACCATCACCGATGCCCATGTGCATGACCTGCCCGATTGGCTGCGCCCCGGTGATCGGCTGGTGTTGAACGACACGCGCGTGATCCCCGCGCGTCTAACTGGCGCGCGCAAACGCACAGGTGATCAGGGCGAAACCAGCGCCAGAATGGAGGTGACCCTGCTGCATCCTCAGCCAGACGGCAGTTGGTCAGCGCTGATCAAGCCGCTGAAAAAGCTGCGTGACGGCGAAGTGGTGCACTTCTCTGAAACGCTTTGGGCTGAAATGCTGGGGCGCGAGGGCGGGCAGGCGCATCTGCGCTTTAACCTGACGGGGGATGGTTTTGATGCCGCCTTGGCCGCTGCCGGAGCCATGCCGCTGCCGCCTTATATCGAGGCGCTGCGCAAGGCCGATGAGCGTGACAAAACCGATTACCAAACCGTGTTTGCCCAAAATCCGGGCGCCGTGGCAGCTCCCACGGCCTCGTTGCATTTTGATGATGCGTTGCTGCAGGCCATCGCCGCCAAAGGCGTGCAGTTTACCCATGTCACCCTGCATGTGGGCGCGGGCACTTTTCTGCCGGTCAAAGTGGATGATGTGGCCACCCACAAGATGCATGCCGAATGGGGCGAAGTCAGCACACAGGCCGCCGATGAGATTGCCGCCACCAAAGCCGCGGGCGGGCGCGTGATCCCTGTGGGCACCACGGCCTTGCGCCTGATAGAGACCGCCGCCCGCACCGGCCAGATTGCACCATGGCAGGGGGAAACGGATATTTTCATCTATCCGGGGTTCACATTTCAGGTGGCTGATGCGCTGATGACCAACTTTCATTTGCCACGCTCAACCCTGATGATGCTGGTCTCTGCCCTGATTGGCCAAGAGGAAATCCGGCATATCTATGCCCACGCGATCACAAATATGTATCGCTTTTTTTCCTATGGCGACGCTTCATTGTTGATCCCAAGGAAAAACACTGTCAACGCGAATAAATAGCGTGCGCTGACTCGCACGCCTGTTTGACACCTCCGGCCCGCGCGCCGGACGCCTGAGGAGTTGGGTGAAATGATCAATGTGTTGAAAAGCGCATGGGCGCTGTTGTTGGGCATGATGCTGCTGCAGGTCGGCAACGGGATGCAAAGCACCCTGCTGGGGGTGCGGGGCGAAATCGAAGGCTTTTCCACATATGAAATGTCGCTGGTTATGTCCGGCTATTTCGTGGGATTTTTGTTTGGGTCGCGCATGGCCCCCGACATGATCCGCCGGGTCGGGCATGTGCGGGTGTTTGCGGCCCTTGGGTCACTGATCTCGGCGGTGATGATCATCTATCCGGTTTTCACTGATCCCATTGCCTGGGGGGCAGCGCGCATTCTGATCGGGTTTTGTTTCTCGGGCGTTTATGTGACGGCCGAAAGCTGGCTCAATGATGCGGCCGATAACAAAAATCGTGGCAAGGCGCTTTCGCTCTATATGATTATGCAAATGGTTGGGATCGTCAGTGCACAGGCGCTGATGCTGGTGGCTGATCCGGGTGGATATATCTTGTTCATCATCCCTTCAATCTTGGTGTCTCTGGCCTTTGCGCCGATTTTGTTGTCGGTTGGGCCGACCCCGGCGTTTTCCACCACCAAGCCGCTTAGCTTACTGGAAATACTAAAGATTTCCCCGTTGGGCTGTGTCGGGATGTTTCTGCTGGGGGGCATATTTTCGGCACAGTTTGGCATGGCACCTGTTTACGGCGCCGAGGCCGGGCTGAGCATTGGGCAAATCTCGATCTTCGTTTCAATGTTCTTTGTGGCGGCCCTGGTGTTGCAGTTCCCAATCGGTTGGTTGTCGGATCGAATGGACCGGCGCGTGTTGATTTTTGGGTCGACTGTCGTGTTGGGAGTTGGCGGTGTCTTGGGGATGATCCTGGGCGGCACATTCACGATGCTGCTGGTCTCGGCCTTCCTGATTGGGGGCATGTCCAACCCACTTTATTCCCTGCTGATCGCCTATATTAACGACTTTCTGGATCATGATGATATGGCCGCGGCAGCAGGCGGGATGGTGTTCATCAACGGGCTGGGGGCTGTGGCCGGGCCGGTCATCACCGGCTGGTTGATGGGGGGTGTCGGACCTTGGGGGTTTTTCCTGTTCATCAGCGTTCTGGCCTTCTTGATGGCGATCTATGCTGCCTACCGGATGACCCAACGCGCAGCACCGTCGATCGAGGATACAGACAGCTATTCCCCCCTTGGTGCGACCGGTTCTGGCCTCATTGCTGAGGTCGCTCAGGAATACGCCATTGAAGTGGCCCAGGAGCAAGAAGAAAACGAACAAGAATAATATGTCGAATTGTAGCAATTCTTTACTGTTCCAATTTTCCACATTGGCGTTAACGTTTACAAAACCGTCATGGAGCACATGAGGAGACTATCCATGGTTGCGCCGACAGATGTACTGAGGTTTTGGTTGGATGAGATTGGTGAATCCGGGTGGTACAACCCGACCGATGCACTGGATCAGACAGTTCGTGATAGATTTGGCGATGCATGGCAAAGCGCCCGCGAAGGGGCGCATGCGCTGTGGCTGACGTATCCCACAGGCACGTTGGCCTATATTATCCTGATGGATCAATTGCCGCGCAATATGTTTCGCCAACAGGGGGCGGCCTTTGCCACGGACAAACACGCCCTGGCCGCTGCCAAAGTGGCGATCAACCGCAAATGGGACATGCGCATTGATGAACCGGCCCGACAGTTCTTTTATATGCCGTTGATGCATTCGGAAAACCTGTGTGATCAGGACCGCTGCGTGCGTCTGATGTGCGAACGCATGCCACAGGGCGGGGCAGATCAATTGATCCACGCGCAGGCGCACCGCGATGTGATCCGCCAGTTCGGCCGCTTTCCCTATCGCAATGAGGCGCTGAACCGGACCACAAGCGCGCTTGAGCAGGAGTATCTTGCAGCAGGTGGATATGGCATGACCCTGCGCAAACTGCAGACAGCCACCGCCGCCTGATCCCCCAGCAAACAGCAGCTCACCCGGCTCCAAATCCCGCGTTGGGCGCTGTGTCATTGTGAGCGGCCAAAAAGTAGCTTAATACTAAACTAAAGTGTTTCGACTTAAACCTGAGCCAGGGAAAAGCCGGAATCCCGTAAGAAATATGAACGTTTTGCAGCGTTTCGCAAAAGCGCAACCCAGGCTTTTTGCGCAACGCTCTAATTTCCAGATGGAGGCAAGCATGGCTGCCAAATCCTTTGACATGATCGTAATTGGTGCAGGCCCCGGTGGCTATGTCGCGGCCATTCGTGGCGCACAGCTGGGGCTGAATGTCGCCATTGTTGAGCGTGAACATATGGGCGGTATCTGCCTGAACTGGGGCTGTATCCCCACCAAAGCGTTACTGCGCTCGGCCGAAGTGTACCACCTGATGCACCGCGCCAAGGAATTTGGGCTGTCAGCGGACGGCATCACCTATGATCTGGACGCTGTGGTCAAACGCTCGCGCAATGTCGCTAAACAGCTGAATGCTGGCGTTGGCCACCTGATGAAGAAAAACAAAATCACCGTGTTCATGGGAGAGGCGACACTGCCCGCCAAGGGCAAAGTCGCAGTCAAAACCGACAAAGGCACTGAGGAGCTGACATCAAAGGCGATTGTTCTGGCCACAGGCGCCCGTGCCCGTGAATTGCCGGGGCTGGAAGCCGATGGCGATTTGGTCTGGACCTACAAACACGCCTTGCAGCCGCCCCATATGCCCAAAAAGCTACTGGTCATCGGGTCGGGCGCGATTGGCATTGAATTCGCCAGCTTTTACAACACGTTGGGCGCTGATACGACCGTGGTTGAGGTGATGGACCGCGTGCTGCCCGTGGAAGACGCCGAGATTTCGGCCTTCGCCAAAAAGTCCTTTGTCAAACAAGGCATGACGATCATGGAAAAGGCCATGGTCAAGCAGCTGGATCGCGCCAAGGGCAAGGTCACCGCGCATATCGAAGTCGGCGAAAAAGTCGAAAAACAAGAGTTTGACACCGTGATCTCCGCCGTCGGCATTGTCGGCAATGTCGAAGGGTTGGGACTGGAAGGATTGGGCGTTGAGGTGGATCGCACTCATGTTGTGACCGATGCCTATTGCCGCACCAAAGTGGACGGGCTTTTTGCCATTGGCGACATCGCTGGTGCCCCGTGGTTGGCCCACAAAGCCAGCCACGAGGGCGTGATGGTGGCCGAACTGGTCGCAGGCGGCAAACCCCATCCGGTGAAGCCCGAAAGCATCGCCGGCTGCACCTATTGCCACCCGCAGGTGGCCAGCGTCGGCCTGAGCGAAGCCAAAGCCAAAGAGGCTGGCTATAAAATAAAAGTGGGCCGCTTCCCTTTTATCGGCAACGGCAAGGCGATTGCCTTGGGCGAGGCCGAGGGCATGGTAAAAACCATCTTTGATGAGGCCACAGGCGAGCTGTTGGGTGCGCATATGGTGGGTGCAGAAGTGACGGAACTGATCCAGGGCTATGTGGTGGGCCGTCAGTTGGAAACCACCGAAGAAGACCTGATGAACACCGTCTTTCCGCACCCGACGCTGTCTGAGATGATGCACGAAAGTGTGCTGGACGCCTATGACCGGGTGATTCATATCTGAGGTTTGCCCGGTGATCCCCGCGGGATTTAGGTGTTTAGGCCGCGACATAGCAAAGGGGGCTGTGCGTGACGGCCCCCTTTGTGCACTCTGACGACAAAAAGGAAGCACCAATGCCAAGCATCAATCGGGTTGTCATGCAAAAAACCACGCGCCAGTGGATGGCAGAGCTGGATTTGTCGTCGATGGATGCAGCAGAAATATCGGGCAAGCACGGGCGTCGATACGATTTTGGAACCTATAAAACATTCAAATACCCCAAACATGATATCTGCGCGGGCCCCTTCATGACCAACCGCGGCGCGATGCGGACATTTGACATCATCCTTGCAAATCAGGTGTGGGAGCATCTCGACAGGCCCTATGCCGCCACCTGCAATGTGCTCGAAATGTTGCGCCCCGGCGGGTATTTCTGGATTGCTGTGCCGTTTTTCATCCCCTACCACGCGGCACCAGTGGATTGTTCGCGTTGGTCAGCGCGCGGGTTGAAAAACCTGCTGATCGAAGCGGGCTTTGCCGAGGATGCCATTCGTGCCGAACAATGGGGCAATCGCCACGCGGCCCAACGAAACTTTGAACAGCCCTGGCCCCCCGCCTATGATGCCGAAACCGATGATTTGGACAATGATCCGGAGTTTCCAATTTGCGCCTGGGCCTTGGCGCAAAAGACGTTTGACTGACAACTATTGTCAGGAGGGCGACCTGTTCACCCTATGTTCACACTTTTACCTTGGAACACCCCGTCACCTCCACTAGATATATCTGCATGTGGTGAGGGTGGATATGGCCGAGTTAAAGAACATCGAAGTGCGCGGCGCGCGCGAACACAATCTGAAGAACATAGATGTGAATATCCCCCGCGACCAACTGGTTGTTATTACGGGGCTTTCCGGCTCGGGCAAATCCTCGCTCGCGTTTGACACGATCTATGCCGAAGGCCAGCGCCGCTATGTGGAATCACTTTCTGCTTATGCGCGCCAGTTCCTGGACATGATGGAAAAGCCGGACGTCGACCATATCAGCGGCCTCTCCCCGGCGATTTCCATCGAGCAAAAGACAACCAGCAAGAACCCGCGCTCGACTGTTGGCACCGTGACCGAGATTTACGACTATATGCGCCTGCTGTTTGCGCGCGTGGGCACGCCTTACAGCCCCGCCACCGGCAAGCCGATTGAGGCCCAGCAAGTGCAGGATATGGTGGACCGTGTGATGGAGATGGAGGAAGGCACACGCGCTTTCCTTCTGGCCCCGATTGTGCGCGACCGCAAAGGCGAATACCGCAAAGAATTCCTGGAGTTACGCAAAACCGGCTTTCAGCGGGTAAAGGTGGACGGCGCGTTTTATGAACTGGATGAACCGCCGGTTTTGGACAAGAAGTTCCGCCACGATATTGATGTTGTGGTGGATCGCCTGGTGATCAAACCGGGCCTTGAAACACGGCTGGCCGACAGTTTCTGCACTGCCCTTGATCTGGCCGATGGTATCGCCGTGCTTGAGACCGCGCCAAAAGAAGGTGATCCGCTGCGCACCGTGTTCTCGGAAAAATTTGCCTGCCCTGTCAGTGGCTTTACGATCCCGGAAATTGAACCGCGCCTGTTTTCATTCAACGCGCCCTTCGGGGCCTGCCCGGATTGTGACGGGCTGGGGGTCGAGCTGTTTTTTGACGAACGCCTTGTGGTGCCGGACGCACAGCTAAAAATCTATGACGGGGCATTGGCCCCATGGCGCAAAGGCAAATCCCCGTATTTCCTGCAGACCATCGAAGCAATTGCCAAACACTATGAGTTTGACAAAAACACCCGTTGGAAGGACTTGCCCAAACATGTGCAGCAAGTGTTCCTCTATGGCTCGGGCGATGAGGAAATCCAGTTTCGCTATGACGAAGGTGGGCGCGTCTATCAGGTCAGCCGCATCTTTGAGGGCGTGATCCCCAATATGGAGCGCCGTTACCGCGAAACAGATAGCAACTGGGTCCGAGAAGAATTTGAGCGTTATCAAAATAATAGAGGGTGCGGCTCATGTCATGGCTATCGCCTGCGCGAGGAAGCACTGGCCGTTAAGATTGCCGGGCTTCATGTGGGGCAAGTGGTACAGATGAGCATCCGCGAGGCGTTTGACTGGTGCGAAACCGTGCCGGATAACCTGACCAAGCAAAAGAACGAAATTGCCCGCGCTATCCTCAAGGAAATCCGCGAACGTTTGGGATTTTTGAACAACGTGGGCCTGGAGTACCTGACCCTGAGCCGCAATTCCGGCACGCTGAGCGGGGGGGAAAGCCAACGGATCAGACTGGCAAGCCAGATCGGCAGCGGGTTGACCGGGGTGCTTTATGTGCTGGATGAGCCCTCAATCGGGCTGCATCAACGCGACAATGATCGCCTGCTTGGGACGCTGAAAAACCTGCGAGATCAAGGCAATACGGTGATTGTGGTTGAACATGACGAAGAGGCGATCCGTGCAGCCGACTATGTGTTTGATATCGGCCCCGGCGCCGGTGTGCACGGTGGCGAGGTGGTTAGCCACGGCAAACCGGGTAAGGTGGCCAAGGACAAGAAATCAATCACCGGGCAATATCTGTCGGGTCTGCGCGAAATCGCGGTGCCCGTTGTGCGCCGTGATGGAAACGGCAAAAAACTTAGCGTTATCAAGGCAACAGGGAATAACCTTAAAGCTGTTAATGCTGATTTTCCACTGGGAAAGTTCGTCTGTGTGTCGGGTGTTTCGGGCGGCGGAAAATCCACGCTGACGATTGAGACATTGTTTAAAACGGCCTCGATGCGGCTGAACGGCGCGCGCCAGACCCCGGCACCTTGTGAGACCATCAAAGGGCTGGAGCATCTGGATAAGGTGATCGACATTGATCAGCGGCCCATTGGGCGCACACCACGATCAAATCCCGCCACTTACACGGGCGCTTTCACTCCGATCCGCGATTGGTTTGCGGGTCTGCCGGAATCAAAGGCGCGGGGGTACAAGCCGGGGCGGTTCAGTTTCAATGTCAAAGGTGGGCGGTGCGAGGCTTGCTCAGGGGATGGGTTGATCAAGATTGAGATGCATTTCCTGCCGGATGTCTATGTCACCTGTGAGACCTGTCAGGGCAAGAGATACAACCGTGAAACTTTGGAAATTATGTTCAAAGGCAAGAGCATAGCAGATGTTCTTGATATGACGGTCGAGGACGCACAGAGCTTTTTCAAGGCGGTGCCCAGCATCCGCGAGAAGATGGATGCATTGATGCGTGTTGGGCTTGGCTATATCAAGGTTGGCCAGCAAGCGACCACGCTTTCGGGCGGCGAAGCGCAACGGGTGAAGCTGAGTAAAGAGCTGAGCAAACGATCAACCGGGCGCACGCTCTATATCCTTGATGAGCCGACCACCGGCTTGCACTTTGAGGACGTGAGGAAACTGCTGGAAGTGCTTCATGAACTTGTCGAAACCGGCAACACTGTGATCGTGATTGAGCATAATCTGGACGTCATCAAAACCGCCGACCATATCATTGATATTGGCCCCGAAGGCGGCGATGGCGGCGGCGAGATCGTGGCAACGGGCACACCTGAGGAGGTGGCCGACAATCCAAGCAGCCACACCGGATACTACCTGAAAGACATGCTCAAACCGCGCAAAGTTGCGGCGGAATAGGGGTTAATCTGGCTGGTATCGGGCCAGCCCGTATTTGACTAACCAAAGACAAGCGCGCTCTACTGTGACTTGATTGATTTGCATGGTATGGGCCAAATCGGGGGTCGCGGCCCCGGATTGACCTGCCGCGCAAAGTGCCTGATGAACCTTCTCAAGTGTTTCCATGCTTTCAAAGGCCTGCTTCAGTTTTTTGTATCGCCGGGCGGTGTATATTTGTGCCACGCTCGCCTCGCCTTCCACGGCAGTAAACCGCCCCTTGCCAGACCGCAGCTGTGCTGTCGGGTAGCTGGCAAAAATGTCCATCGGCGAAGGGGCCATGGGAACGGGGCCGCTTTTGGGCGCATCACCCGCCAGCCGATTTCGGATTGCCGATAGCTCACCCCAGAAATCCTGCATTTGAGGGATGATCACCGACCAGTCGTACACATCATTTGCCCGCTGGCGACCCGCGTCACCCATTCTGCGGCGCAGCGCGGGATTGCGGGCCAGATCTATGAAGACCTGTGCCATGGCGGGCACGTCAATTGCCGTCATGGCCGACACATTCCCGGAGTATTGCGCATAAGAGTATTGCTTGCAGAAATAGCGCCAGGCGTCGGGGGTTGTGTGGCGCGCGGATGCGCCCAGAGTGGGTAGGCGAAATCCGACATCTGACGTCACCGTGTCACGCATCCCATCCCAGTCCGACGTCACCACGGGCAGTCCTGCTGCCATCGCCTCAATCGGGGCGAGTCCAAATGTTTCTTGAATATTATCAATGGGAAAGGTGAATATGTCAGAGCCCGAGAGCGCCTCTTTTCGGGCCATTGCATCCGCGCCATCCAGATGGGTGTAGCTGACATCGGGCATCAGGGCAGCGGCGCAGGCTTCAAACGTATTTGAGGAATGGCTATCGGCATAAATCCCGCAGGCGACGAAATGCAACCGCTGTCCGCTCAGTTGGGATTGCGCCTGTTGCAGCGCCACAAACAGCGGGCCTGGGTCAAATTTTCCATAGGGTAACAGCCGTGACAAGGTGGCGACCACGATGTCATTCTGGCCCCATCCCATCCGGTTGCGCAGGGCGTTTGCTGCATCTGCATCATGGGCGAAGTCATCACAGTTGATACCCAGAGGAATGACAGGCATCTGCGGTCGAGGAGGCAAGGCGCCAAATCGGGCCTTCAGGTGTTCATCCGCCAAATCCATATTGCGCGTGGTCGCCGCGTGAACCGCCTGTGAGGTGCAAATGATCGCATCCCACTCGGCCTGAGGCCCGGCCCGCAAATTCTGCACGCCCTGCATGACCGCACGGGTGGCGGTGGTATGGGTGATGCCACAAATCGAATAGGCCCCCATGCCGAACCGCTGACGTTGCCAACATTCCTCGGAATAATTGGGCGCAGGGAAATAGAGCGTGTTCACGGGGGCCATTTTGGTTGGCGCATTGGTGAAAACACCGCGATGCGCAACGTCAGGGCGCTCGCTCTTCAGCCTATCAGCAAAGGAGGCCTTGCCCTTGGAGCCTTGGGTGAGGGAGACAAATTCATTCACATCCGCGTGGCGAAAAAACCCCTTGAGAAACGAAGCGCCCGCCACACGGCGCCCGTTTAAGCCCTTCTTTTCAGGGTCATAGCCATCATCGGCGTACCAAATGACAGCGTTGCGATCGGGGTTGGCCATGCTGTGCCTCGCCTTGTGTGACGCCACGATAGCGGGCCACCCGCAGCACTAAAAGCGGAATTTGCTAGCCCTTGCGCCCGCGTGCAGCCAGTCGGGGTAACATCGCTGAGAAATCCTGGCCCAAACCATCTTCCGTTTCTACAAACTGCGCGTAGAGGTCGGCGGCAGCCTGGCCCAGAGGCGTATCTGCATCTGCGGCCTCGGCGGCCTGCTGCGCTAGGCGCAGATCCTTGAGCATCAATTCGGCTGCGAACCCCGGTTTGTACTCATTGTCAGACGGCGATTGTGGCCCAATTCCGGGGGCAGGGCAGTAGGCATTCATCGACCAGCTATAGCCCGAAGAGGTGGAAACGACGTCAAACATGGCTTGACGATCAAGGCCCAGTTTATCGGCCAGCGCAAAGGCCTCGCAGGTGACGATCATGGTGGCACCAAGGATCATGTTATTGCAGATTTTGGCGGCCTGACCGTTGCCTGACGGGCCACAGTGAACAGCCTTTTGGCCCATGATGTCAAACAGTTCGGATGCGATCTTAAAGCCCGCATCATCGCCGCCAACCATAAAGGTGAGCGTGCCATCCGTTGCGCCGCCGATGCCGCCGGAAACCGGTGCATCAAGGGCCAGAAGGCCGGCGGCAGCGGCCTGGGTCGCCACGTCGCGTGCGCTTTCAACATCAACGGTTGAACAATCCAACAAAACAGCACCGGCTTTCATGGCTGGAACCACCTGATCGGCCACGGCCCGCAGGATTTTGCCGTTGGGCAGCATGGTGATGACCACATCTTGATCTGTGGCGGCCTCTGCGGCGCTGGAGGCGGTGTTCACGCCCTCAATTGTCACGCCGGCTGTGTCAAATCCAGTGACGCTATGGCCGCCCTTGACCAGATTGATCGCCATTGGGCCACCCATGTTGCCCAGTCCGATGAAACCGATATTCATGTCATAAATCCTTAATTATCAAAGGTTAAGCAGTTTTTCCCAAGTGGCATAAGCATCTTGGTTGCGGCCAAAGTGGGCGGCGTATCAAGGGTGTGTTGCCATTTGGGGGTGCGGTCTTTGTCGATCACGGCCGCGCGGATACCTTCCAGAAAGTCACCATGTTCCATTGAGCGGAATGTGAAGCGGTATTCCAGTGTCAGTGCGCGTTGGATATCTGCACCGGGCCCGCGCAAACGGTGGATCATCTCCACGGTGCAGGCCATAGAGAGTGGCGAATTGCGGCCAAGTTTCTTCAGCGTCTCGGAGGCGAAATCGCCGCTATCTGCGCGCAGAGAAGTGAGAATGTCAGCCAGAGTATCACCGCCAAAATGTGTATCACAATGCGGCTGTATGCCTTGGGTTGTTCCAGTTGGCGGGGCCTTCGCCATTGCAGAAATCACGCCGAGATCACCGGTGGTTTCAAGCGTCTGAATGACCTTAGGCCAATCCTCAAGCGGGATATAAGTGTCTGCAAAACCACAATAAATGGAATCTCCGGGGCCCATACGCGCGGCGGTGATACCAAGGTATTCACCCAGGCGCCCAGGGGCGCGCGCAAGGAGCAATGACCCGCCCACATCAGGCACCAAACCGATACCCACCTCGGGCATGGCGATCTGGCTGTTTTCGCCCACGATGCGGTGTGATCCGTGGCACGAAATACCAACGCCGCCGCCCATGGTGAACCCTTGCATCAGGGCGACATAGGGCTTGGGGTAGGCGGCGATTATGGCGTTCAGGCGGTATTCATCGCGCCAAAACCGTTGACCGTAGGCGAAATCGCCTGCGCGACCGGTGTCATAGAGTTGCTGAATGTCGCCACCTGCGCAAAACGCTTTGTCGCCGGTCGCATCTATGATCACCAGCTTTACGGCATCATCGTTGACCCAAGCAGCCAAAGCGGCCTCGATCGCGGTGGCCATGTCATAGCTCAGCGCATTCAGAGCCTTGGGCCGGGTCAGGGTGATACGCCCGGCGCAGCCCTCGATGCGGATGTTGATATCGCTCATCATTCGGCCAACAGCTGACGGGCAACGATCAGGCGCATGACCTCATTCGTGCCTTCAAGGATTTCATGCACGCGCAGGTCACGAACCAGTTTTTCAATGCCGTAATCTGCCAGATAGCCATAGCCGCCGTGCAGTTGCAGGCATTGGTTTACCACGTTCGATCCGGTTTCGGTCACCAGTCGTTTTGCCATGGCGCAAAACTTGGTGGCATCGGGGGCGCCTGTGTCTACTTTCCAGGCGGCCTGACGCAGGAATGTGCGCGCGGCTTGCATCTCGGTCTCCATATCGGCGAGGCGAAATTGCAGCGCCTGAAACTGGTCGATGGGTTTTCCAAATGCCTTGCGCTCGGCCATATAGGCGCGTGTTGCGTTCATGGCGCTTTGGGCTGCCCCCAGCGAACAGGCTGAAATGTTTAGCCGCCCGCCATCAAGGCCAGACATCGCATATTTGAAACCTTTACCCTCTTCTCCTACCAGACTATCGGGTGAAATGTTGCAATTGTCGAATTGAACTTGCCGGGTGGGTTGGCTACGCCAGCCCATTTTATCCTCAAGTCCGCCAAAGCTCAGCCCCTCTGTGCCATCCTCGACATAGACTGTTGAGATGCCTTTGGGAGAGTCATCGCCAGTGCGCACCATCACAACATAGGCATCCGAATACCCGCCGCCCGAGATGAACGCCTTTGTGCCATTCAGGGCATAGCCTGCATCAGTGCGCTCGGCGCGGGTTTTCAGGGCCGCCGCATCCGAGCCAGACCCCGGTTCGGTCAGGCAATAGGACAAGACCGTGTTCATTGATACCGCACCCGGAAGCAGTCGCGCCTTCATGGCGTCAGATGCGTACATGTCCAGCATTTTGGCGCACATATTGTGAATAGACAAAAACGCCGCAACCGAGGGGCAGGCCATGGAAAGTGCTTCAAACACCAATGTCGCATCCAACCGGCTGAGGCCCGAGCCGCCCGATGCCTCAGAGACATAAAGCCCGCCAAAGCCCAGTTCGCCAATTTGGGGCCACAGGTCTTTGGGAATGGTGCCCGCGGCCTCCCAGTCGCGCGCGTGCGGCGCGATCGCGTCCTGGCCAAAGGCATAAGCCATATCAAAAATGGCGGTTTGTTCCTCGCTCAGCGCAAAATCCATGTCGTGTTCCCCCTCATGCTCTGCCCGAATTGAACATATGTTTATTTATCAAACTTTATAGGAGTTTTACAAGGGGAGGCGACCTAGAGATCAGCGTGATATTCCTCAATCAAATGGCTTACAACGGCGCGCAGGGCATCTGTGTGGTCGCGGCCGTTTTCACGGGCATTCGCATAGGCCTGACGTTGGCGTCCGGCGCTGGACTGCGTGGCCATCATCTCGCGGGCGGTTTCAATTTCGGCTACACTCGATAGTGCACTGGCATCATCGGCAATCAAGGTGATGATTTCGTTCAGCAGATCCTCAAACGGCATGATTTTGCTGCGGCCAAAGTCAATCAACCCCTTGGTGGTGCCATAGCGCTGTGCCCGCCAGCGGTTTTCGGCCACAAGGAATCTGTCGTAAATACGCCAACGCTGATTGCTTTGTGCCAACCGCCAGAGCATTCGGGTGAGGGCTTGGGTCAGGGCGGCCAGTGCCAGCGCGTGTTCCAAACGGGGCTGCACATCGCAGATGCGGCTTTCCAACGTAGGAAAGTTTGAGGATGGGCGCAGATCCCACCAGATTTTTGAGCTGTCCTCAATAACCCCCAAATCCGTCAGCACATTCACCGAGCGTTCAAACTCGCTGTAGCTTTCCATGCGAGGGGGCAGGCCAGTGCGCGGCAGATTGTCAAAAACGCTCAGCCGATAGCTGGCCAATCCGGTGTCATGCCCCTGCCAGTAGGGCGACGAACAGCTGAGTGCCAGCAGATGTGGCAGGAAGTAACTGAGCTGGTTCATCAAATCGATGCGCTGGTCGGGGTCGTTGATGCCAACATGCACATGCATCCCGCAAATCAACATGCGTTGCACCACACCAGCCAGATCGGAAGACAGCGCATTGTAGCGGTCTTTTGGGGTATGAGCCTGATCGCGCCAGTCTGAAAATGGGTGGCATGAGGCAGCAATGGGGGACAGGTTCAACCGGGCCGCATGTTTTGACACACACGCCCGCAGACGTTTGAGGTCTTCTCGGGCCTCGGCCACATTGCGGCAGACTTTGGTGCCGATCTCGATCTGGCACCTCAAAAACTCCGGTGTCACCTGATCCGGCAGCTCGGCGGCGCAGGCCTCCATCAACCCATCGGGCGCCTCGACAAGTGCCAGGCTATCGCGGTCAACCAGAAGGTATTCCTCTTCGATGCCCATGGTGAAATCAGGGGTGGAGTTGGCCATGAGGTGCCCTTTGTTGTTTCAGGCAATACCAGCAAGAAAACACAGATTTGGCAAGCCGTGACGGAAAAGAGGTCGGAATTCGACGTGGTGTTAAACCCAGATCAAAGCGCCATAAGCCTTTGATCTTTATGCTGGCCGTGGACACATGAAAGAAGGAAAGAACGATGTTTGGATGGACGAAAAAGGCCGTATTGGTGCTGGCATTGCTGCTGACGCCGATCATGGGGCTTGCCGATGAGGTCAAGAGGGGACTGTTTGTGAACCTGACCACCGATGACACCTGGTCGGCCACCAAGGCGATCATGTTTGCACATCGTAAATCACTGAAAAATGGGCATGACACAGCGATTTGGCTGAATGTGCGCGCCGTTTACCTGGCCGACAAGAAACGCGCCAGCCATGTGCACGGACTGATGGCCGAGACGGGCAAATCGGTTCAGGATATGTTGGCGGCCTTTATCGCAGATGGCGGAACGGTCATCATGTGCAAGGCTTGTTCCAAGGCTGCAGGGCTGAGTAAGGCCGATTACATTGACGGGGTGCAAATAGGCAACTGGCCATTGATCGAAAGCTGGCTGTTTCGCGATGGGATGCAAACGCTCGCCTGGTAGAACAAGATAAGCCATTGGTGAAAAATAAAAAGCCCCGGAAATCAACCGGGGCTTTTGTTGGTCAGGACGACGGTGTTAGTCCATCGCTTTGAAGTTGAACTCGCCACCTTCTTTGATGCCTGAGGGCCAGCGCGCGGTCACGGTCTTGGTGCGCGAGTAAAACTTGAAGCTGTCGGGCCCATGCTGGTTCAGATCGCCGAACATGGATTTTTTCCAACCACCAAAGGTGTGATAGGCCAGCGGCACAGGGATGGGCACGTTGATGCCGACCATGCCGATATTGATGCGGTGGGCAAAATCACGCGCCGTGTCACCATCGCGGGTATAGATCGCGGTGCCATTGCCGTATTCGTGATCCATCGCCAGGCCAATCGCCTCTTCATAGGTTTTGGCACGCACGGTGGACAAGACAGGACCGAAAATTTCCTGTTTGTAAATGTCCATATCTGGTGTGACGTGGTCAAACAGATGTGGCCCAACAAAGAAGCCATTTTCATAGCCCTGAAGCGAGAAGTCACGGTTGTCCACAACCAGTTTTGCACCCTGCTCAACACCTGAATCGATGAGTTTCAGAATGCGCGCTTTGGCTTCGGCTGTGACCACGGGCCCAAAATCCACGTCGTCGCCATCAGTATAGGGGGCCACACGCAGTTTTTCGATGCGAGGTATCAGCTTTTCGATCAGGCGATCGGCGGTTTCCTCACCAACAGGCACAGCCACGGAAATGGCCATGCAGCGTTCGCCAGCCGCGCCAAATCCGGCACCCATCAACGCATCAGCAGCCTGATCCAGATCGGCATCAGGCATTACGATCATATGGTTTTTGGCGCCGCCAAAGCACTGCGCACGCTTGCCGTTCGCGGTGGCCCGAGAATAGATATATTGCGCGATAGGGGTGGAGCCGACAAAGGACACACCAGCAATGGTTTCGTTGTCCAGCAGCGCATCAACCGCTTCTTTGTCACCATTCACCACCTGAAAGCAGCCTGCGGGCAGGCCAGCCTCGACAAACAATTCCGCCAGCATCAAAGGCACGGATGGGTCACGCTCGGAGGGTTTCAGCACAACCGAGTTGCCACAGGCCAAGGCCGGAGCCACATGCCACAAAGGCATCATCGCCGGAAAGTTGAACGGCATGATCGCGGCCACAACACCCAAAGGCTGACGCATGGAATAAAGGTCAATACCGGGGCCCGCGCTATCAGTGTATTCGCCCTTCAGCAGTTGTGGCGCACCGATGCAATATTCAATCACTTCCAAGCCGCGTTGCAGATCGCCCTTGGCATCCGGGATCGTCTTGCCGTGTTCGCGGCTCAATGCTTCGGCCAGTTTATCCATGTCGCGGTGCATCAGGCCAACCATGGCCATCATCACGCGGGCACGTTTTTGAGGGTTGGTGGCGCCCCAGGCGGGTTGCGCTTTGGCGGCGCGCTCTACCACGTCATTGGTTTCGGCCGGGGTTGCGATGGGCAATTTGGCCTGCACTTCGCCTGTGGCGGGGTTGAAGACGTCAGAAAAGCGGCCCGATGTGCCTTTGGTCATGGCGCCGTCAATAAAGTGAGTCAGTTCTTGCATGGAATCCTCCCTAAGCATTTGTGCACAGGGTAGTCTTGCAATTTTGATTGTAAAAGGGGCAATATTCCAAAAAGGTCATGCAAAAATGCAAAGGGTCGCAAATGGATGCGCAATGGGATGATTTGAAAGTGTTTTTGGCTGTGGCGCGCGCCGAAAGCCTGTCAGGCGCGGGGCGTATCCTGAAGGTCGATCCGGCCACAGTGGGGCGGCGTATCGCACGACTGGAGGATGCCTATGGAACTGCATTTTTTGGTAAATCCCCCACGGGATATGCGCTGACAGATGCAGGACAACGCCTGATGGGCCATGCCGAGAGGGTGGAACAGGCGATGACCGAAGCCGCAGATGAGATCGGCGGCACCTCGGGTGGCTTGACCGGGCAAATCCGCATTGGCGCGCCAGACGGATCGGCCAACTATTTGCTGCCACAGGTCTGCGCCAAGATTGCGGCTCAGAACCCTGATCTGGAAATCCAGATATTGGCCCTGCCGCGCGTGGTCAACCTGACCCGGCGCGAGGCGGATATGGTGGTGGCTGTCAGCCCGCCCAATGCCGGGCGACTGAGCGTGCAAAGGATATGTGACTACAAGCTGCACCTGGCCGGGGCCGAGGCCTATCTGCGCCAACACGCACCGATTGAGCGCGTAACTGATCTGAAATCCCACAAGATCATTGGCTATATTCAGGACATGATTTTTGACAAGGAATTGGATTACCTGCGCGAAACCGGCCTGACGGATGTGGATTTGGCGTCAAACTCGGTTTCGGTGCAAATCAACTGGGTCCGCCAAGGGGCCGGCATTGGCGTGGTGCATGATTTTGCCCTGCCCGCAGTGACGGGCGTGCGCAAAATTCTGACCAGTGAGGTGCGCCTGACCCGCAGTTTTTACCTTGTGCGCCACGCCGATGATCGCCGGTTGGAACGGCAAAACCGGTTTGCCTCTGCGTTGGTTGAGGGGATGCGTGCCGAAGTGGCACGGCTGGAGGCGTTGACTTGACAGGGCGGGGTATCTGACCGACGCTGAGAGAACACGCAATATTATGAGGGAGATATGCCATGCTGGTGCAACAGATCCTGAGAGCCAAGGGTGGTGACGGGGTGATTACGGTCGTGCCGGACACTTTGGTGTCCGATGCCGCGCAAATTCTGGCTGAGAGGCGGATTGGCGGCGTTGTTGTCTCCTCGGATGGGGAAAAGCCCGTTGGCATTTTGTCCGAGCGCGACATTGTGCGATCCTTGGCGATGCGCGGGGCGACTTGCATGGATGATAAAGTGTCAGACCTCATGACCCGAAACCCGGTTTGCTGCAATCGGCAGGATACTTCGGATGCGGTGTTGTCGCGCATGACCGACGGCCGGTTTCGCCACATGCCAGTGGTGGATGATGGCAAATTGGTTGGCATTGTGACCATTGGAGATGTGGTGAAGGCACGCCTGCAGGAGTTGTCGATGGAGAAATCTGCCCTTGAGGGCATGATTATGGGCCACTGAACGCGGCTTGATCTGATTGAGTGCTTGCGCACGCCTGATGTCTCGTCGTCATCCTTGCGTCTTCCTCCTCGGGGCTGTGGCATCGGTAATGCGAAGAAATGAAGGTGGTTGGCATTGCGAGCGCGCAAGTGCCTTCGGCGAGGATATTTTTAGCAAGAAGAAGGGCGCGCGCCGCGACGTTCTATGCCCTTGCAATTCGTCATGTAGTGGTGTTGTTTTCGGCCAGATAATTTGAAGGAGCGCCCCAGATGCGGATTGGTCTTTATCCAGGTACGTTTGACCCCATTACTTTGGGGCATATTGATATTATCCGACGCGCATCAGCATTGGTGGACAGGTTGGTGATTGGCGTGGCGATCAACCGTGACAAGGGCCCTTTGTTTACCCTGGAAGAGCGGGTGGAGATGATCGAAGCGGAATGTGCCAAGCTGAATAAGCAGACCGGTATCGAAATCGTGGTGCATCCGTTTGAGAACCTGCTGATCAATTGCGCCCATGATGTCGGGGCACAGATCATTGTGCGCGGATTGCGTGCTGTGGCTGATTTTGAGTATGAATTTCAAATGGTTGGTATGAACCGCGCTTTGGATGATTCCGTTGAAACTGTGTTTTTCATGGCGGATGCCGCGCATCAGGCGATTGCCAGTAAACTGGTTAAGGAAATTGCGCGATTGGATGGCGATGTGTCAAAATTTGTGACACCGCCTGTGAATACAGCGCTGAAAGCAAAGCTGAGTTAGGCGCGCGCTTTCCCCATGGCCTCTGCCGTATCGGCCATGCGGTTGGAGAACCCCCATTCATTGTCATACCAGGCCAGCACCCGGCACATGGTGCCATCCAGAACGCGGGTCTGATCGGTGGCAAATATGGCCGAATGCGGGGTGTGGCGAAAGTCTGAACTGACCAATTCGCGCTCGGTGATATCTAGGATACCGTTGAGGCGGCCTCGGGCGGCTGTAGCGATGGCGGTGTTGATCTCGTCCACTGTGGTTTCGCGGGCCGCCTGAAAGGTGAGGTCAATCATGCTGACATTGGGCGTGGGCACACGCACCGCCATTCCATCAAGGCGACCTGCCAGTTCGGGCAAAACCAGCCCCACCGCAGCGGCGGCACCTGTGGTTGTGGGCACGATGTTTTCTGCAGCGGCCCTGCTGCGGTACAGGTCTTTGCGCGCGGTATCCAGTGTTGGCTGGGTGGCGGTATAGCTGTGCACCGTGGTCATGAAGCCACGGGTGATGCCCATGGCCCGGTGCAGAACCTGAGCGACAGGTGACAGGCAGTTTGTCGTACATGAGGCGTTGGAAACGATCACGTCACCCGCGGTCAGAGTATCGTGATTGACGCCAAAAACCACCGTGCGATCAGCGCCCTTGGAGGGGGCCGAGACCAGCACTATTTTGCTGCCGTTTTTAAGATGCAAAAGCGCTTTGTCACGGTGGCGAAAGACCCCGGTGCATTCCATGACGATATCCACGTCCCCCCAGGGCAATTCCTGCGGGTCACGGATGGCGCTCACGCGGATCGGGCCACGGCCCACATCCAGCGTATCTTTGCCCAGCACCACAGTGCCGGGAAACCGGCCATGGTTGGTGTCATATTCAAACAGATGCGCGTTGGTCTCAAGTGGGGCCAGATCATTGATGGCGATCACCTTAAGATCGGTGCGCCCCGATTCAATGATCGCCCGCAGCACGTTGCGGCCAATGCGGCCAAATCCGTTGATGGCGATGTTCAGTGTCATGATCTTTGCCCCCTGATTACCCGGCCAGTAAAGGCGCGCGGGGCAGGGGCGTCAACGCCAGAAGGCCAGATATTCAATCAGATCCACAAGTTTACGCCCCAAATAAATACTGTTGGCCCAATCGGCAAAATAGGCGTCCGACGCCAGTAAGATAAGGAGCACCGCGCCAAGAACGAGGGCAAGTCTGTTGGTCATCTGAATGGCCACTTTGTGAAACGATCCCGTCCGGGTATGCCCGAGCGCGGCACGCGGCGCAAGTGGTGGGGCCTGGCCATTGAGCTGAGGGATCACCTGAGATGCATGTGGCGCGCCCCTTCGCATTGTTGGGAAAACCTGGTCAGATTTACCCAAGGGTCATGTGGGCGGGCCCATGCAAACGGCGCAAAAAAGCCCCCGGTGCGAAACGCGCCGAGGGCTATTAAGCGTAATTATTGTGAGGGTTTAGCCCAATTTTCCCATGGCAACGGCCACATCGGCCATACGCACAGAGAACCCCCATTCATTGTCATACCACGCAAGGATGCGCACCAGTCGCCCGCCAATCACTTTGGTTTGCTCTGGGGCAAAGATCGAGCTTTCCTCAGTGTGATTGAAATCAATCGAGACCTTTGGCTCGGGATCATAGCCCAGAACGCCTTTCATCTCGCCTTTGGCAGCGGTTTCAACTGCGGCGTTCACTTCTGCTTCGCTGACGTCGCGGCTGGCAACAAAGGTCAGATCAACGGCCGATACATTGGGCGTCGGCACCCGGATGGCCGACCCGTCAAGCTTGCCTTTCAGGGCGGGCAGCACTTCGCCCAAGGCCTTGGCCGCACCGGTGGAGGTTGGGATCATCGACATCGCAGCGGCGCGTGCACGGTAAAGGTCATCGTGGCGACGATCCAGCGTGGGCTGATCGCCGGTGTAGGCGTGGATCGTGGTCATGATGCCGGATTCAATACCAAAGGCGTTGTGCAGCACCTTGGCCACCGGAGCCAGACAGTTGGTGGTGCACGACCCGTTTGAGATCATCTTGTCAGTGGCTTGCATCTCCGCATGGTTCACGCCGTAAACAACAGTGCGGTCCACGTTTTTGCCAGGGGCCGACAGCAGAACCTTGCCGGCACCGCGCTCAAGGTGTTTCTTGGCCTTCTCGCCGTCGTTGAATTTGCCGGTGCATTCCAGAACCACGTCACAGCCAGACCAATCCAATTCGTCCATGTTGTAGGTGGAAAACATCTGCATAGGGCCTTGGCCCAGATCCATGGTGCCATCACCCAGTGTGACCGTGTTGGGAAACCGGCCATGCACGCTGTCATATTTGATCAGATGTGCGGCGGTTTCCAATGGGCCTGTGGCATTGACTTTGACAACCTCAATATCATCACGCCCCGATGCGGCAATGTGAGAGAGCGTGCAGCGGCCAATACGGCCAAACCCGTTGATACCAACTTTGATGGTCATGGATGTCTCCTGAAAACCTAAGGATTTAGGGGCGTCTTAAAGCCGGGGCAGGCGGGGCGAAAGCGGAAAATGCAGGAAGCACAGTGTGATAGCGGTAACCGTTTGCGCAAACCTGTGCACAGGGGCGGCACTTGACCCCTGACTGGTGCTTTGCTGTGTGGCACGCCGTTTTTCGGGCACTTGATGGTGAGATGGAGCTGAACACAGTTCCGCCTCGCGCAGGGCGGCGAAACCTATCGTGCTGGCCCGACAGAGGGGGGCAGGGGCGCGCCGTCGAGGCGCACCCCGTTTGTTTACAGCAGTGACTGAACTTTTTCGGCCACGGCCTCGGCTGTGATGCCGAATTTCTCATAGAGTGTTTCGGCAGGGGCCGACGCACCAAAGCTGTCCATGCCGACAAATCCGGCGCGCGCTTCACGGCCACGTTCGCCACACAACCAGCGGTCCCAGCCGGTGCGCACACCGGCTTCGATGCCCACGCGCACGGCTTGCCCACCGGGCAGCACGCGCTTGCGATAGCTTTCGTCCTGCGCCTCAAACAGCTCCCAGCAGGGCATGGAAACAACACGCGTGCCAATGCCCTTGGCTTGCAGCAGATCACGCGCTTGCATGGCGATCGCCACCTCCGAGCCGGTGGCCATCAGGATCGCCTGACGCTTGCCCACTGCATCGGCCAGCACATAGGCGCCTTGCGATGTCAGGTTCTTGGTCTTGTGCTCCAGCCGCAGCGTCGGCACGCCCTGACGGGTCAATGACAGCACGGAAGGGGTTTCTTTGGTGCTAAGCGCCATTTCCCATGCTTCGGCGGTTTCCACCGTGTCACAGGGGCGAAATACCCAAGTGTTGGGCGTTGCGCGTGACATCGCCAGATGCTCCACCGGCTGGTGGGTCGGGCCGTCTTCACCCAGACCGATGCTGTCATGGGTCATCACAAACACCGTGGGTACGCGCATCAAGGCCGCCAGACGCATGGCAGGGCGCGCATAATCGGTGAAACACATGAACGTGCCGCCATAGGGGCGGATGCCACCGTGCAGCACCATGCCGTTCATCGCCGCCGCCATGCCGTGCTCGCGAATGCCCCAATAGACATATCGCCCCTTGCGATTGTCCACGTCAAAGGCGGTCATATCACCCGAGCGGGTGTTGTTTGATCCGGTCAGATCGGCCGATCCCCCAACGGTTTCGGTCATGATCGGGTTGACCACCTCCAGCACCATTTCAGAGGATTTGCGCGTGGCCACTTTCGGCGCCTCAAGGCTGATCTGTTTTTTCAGGGCCTTCACGCGCGCAGACAGCTTGCTGGGCACATCGCGGGCAAAGATGCGGGCAAACTCGGCCTGACGCTGGGTTGACGCCTCAGACAGACGCCCCTCCCAGGCGGCACGATCCGCAGCGCCGCGGCTGCCGATGGCCTCCCATTGTTGCTTTACCTCACTGGGCACTTCAAACGGGCCGGTGGTCCAGCCATAGAGCTTCTTGGCCTCAACCATCTGTGCGGGATCCGTCAACGCCCCGTGACCTTTTGAGGTGTCCTGCGCGGCATGTCCCAAAGCGATATGTGTCTTACAGGCGATCATGCTGGGCTTTTGAGTGGTCTTGGCCTTGGCAATGGCGGCATCAATCGCGGCCGGGTCATGGCCGTCGATTTCCTGCACATGCCAACCGGCCGCCTTGAAGCGCATCACCTGATTGGTGCGATCCGAAAGATCAACCGTGCCGTCGATGGTGATGTTGTTGTTATCCCAAAACACAACCAGCTTGCCCAAACGATGCCGCCCGGCCAGGCCAATCGCCTCGTGGCTGATACCTTCCATCAGGCAGCCGTCACCGGCGATGCAATAGGTATAGTGATCCATCAGCTTCTTGCCATAGCGCGCGCGCAGGATTTCTTCGGCCATGGCAAAGCCGACAGCGTTGGAAATACCCTGACCCAAGGGGCCAGTGGTGGTTTCAATGCCCGAAGCATGGCCATATTCCGGATGACCCGCAGTAATGGCCCCCCATTGGCGGAAGTTCTTGATCTGATCGAGGGTCATATCCTCGTACCCGGTCAGATGCAGCAGCGAATACAGCAACATCGAGCCATGCCCCGCCGACAGGATAAAGCGGTCACGATCAGGCCAGTTGGGCGCGGAGGCATCAAATTTCAGGTGCTTTTCATACAGCACCGTGGCCACATCAGCCATGCCCATAGGCATGCCGGAATGGCCAGAATTCGCCGCAGCGACGGCATCAAGGGTCAAAGCACGAATGGCAGTTGCGCGCATCCAGTGGTCGGGGTTGGCAGAACGCAGAGCAGCAATATCCACGGGGGCATCCATCCTTATCAAGCAGCATCCAAGTACAGGCTGCATATCAGGCGAGGCCCAAAGATCAAGCGGCTCTGGCCATGCTGGGGGGTAACTCCCCGTTAAGGGGGCGCATTTCTGGCGCTGCTTCGCTAAACTTGCCATCATAAGGCATGCTAGGCGATTCGCCGGCATGTCGGGGGAAGTGTGAGCGAAAGAGGTGAGCTAGTGAGCCAGATTGATGATCTGCACAGCCGGATTACAGCGGCATTGGACCGGATCAGCCAGGGGCTGGAAGGAATATCAGAATCTGCCGGTGAGGCAGATGTGTCTGAAATGGATGCCTTGCGCCAACAGTTGGAAGACGAAAAAACCGCCAATGCCCAGCTGGAAGAGCGGCTGAAACGCTCCAAAGAAAAACTGGACGCGCTGGAAAGCAGTGCTGAAGATGCCGCACGCGCCCAGCGTGACGGGCTGACAAAGCTGGACAGTGACCTGCAATCGCTGCGCCGTGCCAACAGCCAGTTGCGCGATAACAACCAGGCCCTGCGTGAGGCCAATGCGGCCGGCGTATCCGAGCCACATCTGATCAACAAGGCGATGCTGAGCGAGTTGGAAGGCCTGCGTGCTGCGCGTGCCGCTGACCGGGCCGAAACAGAGGCTGTACTGGGCGAATTGACCCGGATCGCCAACGCGGCAGCAGCCGACAATTCGGAGGATGCATAATGCCCGAAGTACATATTGATATCGGTGGGCGCAGCTTTGAGGTGGCCTGTCAGGAGGGCGAAGAGCACTACCTGCAATCCGCCGCCAAAATGCTGGACGAAGAGGCCAAGGTGCTGACCAGTCAGGTTGGCCGTATTCCCGAACAACGCATGTTGTTGATGGCTGGGCTGATGCTAGCAGACAAAACCGCCGGCGTGCAGGACAAGCTGCGCGAGATGGAAGGCAAGATGGCCGAGAAAGAAGCCGAACTTGCCCAATTGCGCAATGCCCCCGTGCCCGAACCCGAGCGTGTTGAGGTGCCTGTGGTGCCCAAGGATGTGACAGATACACTGGCCGAAATCGCCGCCCGTGCCGAGGCACTGGCGGACACGGTTGATCCGCGCAGCTAAAGCGAGGCGCTTTGCAAAGAAAACGGCGGGCTGATTATAGCCCGCCGTTTTTGTTTTGTTTCATGGAGTTTCGGGGGATTATTCAACCCCCAGCGCATCCAGCCGCGCCGTCAGTGTTGCAATCAACTCAGCCTGCGCATCATTGCGGCTTGCTTCGGTCTGCAACTGACCGTTCAACTGCTCAATGGTGCTATGGGCCCCCTCCAATTCACTGTGCAACGCCTTGATCGAGGCCAAAGCCACACCAGAGGTATCAAGCGTCGCAATCCCGGTTTCGGTCGCGCCTAGGCCGAAGGCAGCATAGAAATCCTGCGCCATCGGGCCGACGTGACGTGCGCCTGAGGTGTCGTCTTTGTAGGTCCACATCGACACCGGCAATTCAGCGACCTTGTCGAGGATCGCAGAGGCATCCACCGGTACAATCGCCATCTTGGCATTTTTGTCCGAGTTCTCGGTCAAGGTGCCGCCGATCTGCAAATCACCATCGGGATCAAGGAACATCCCCTGTGACGCATTGGTGCTGGAGGTGATAATAAACCGGCCCTGCGCGGCGTTTTCATGGGTAAAGAACCAATCACGCCCGCTGTTGGTGTTGGACAGGGTGAAATAGCTGCCGCCGTTTGACTTCATCTGGAACAGCTCTTGGGCGCCACCGCCGCCGGTCTCTTCGACCAGGATCTTGGCCTGCCCGTCGCTGCGCTTTATGTGCAGAGCTTCAGTCGGGGCAAACGTGTTGATCCCGACTTTCCCATTTTGCAAAACCATCGTGTCCAAAACGCTGGGTGTCCTGATCCTGAACGCCGCCGCCGCACCCAATTCTGTAATCCGAAAGGACTCGCCATTGCCATTTATGTCCCAGGATTTTGGAGAGCCTCCGTTGGTACCATCATATTCCAATATGACCCCTGCTGTAAGACCATCGACAATGTGCAGGTTCCTGCCGGGGAGGGATGTGCCAAGACCGATATTGCCATCATCGGCAATGTAGAAACTATTGCTTGGCGCCCCCCCTTCGATAGAAAACATCGTATTCGCGCCTGATTCACGGATGTTGAAACTATCATTCAGTGATGAAGGGTTGGCGATGATCTCCCAGCTTGCGTCATTGACGTCTTCGAATTGCAAAGAGACAGACTCGTCCTTCAGGCGCAGTTTGACAAAACTTCCGCTGAATACCTCGCCGTCCACGCAATTGTCACCAATGCACATCCGGTCTGCTGAATTCCCAGCGACGCCTGAACTGTCAAGGATCACGTTTTCCCCGTGAATGATATCGGCATGGGCCGCGGTGGCGGCCAGACAGCTTGCGGCGACAAATGTGAAGGCATGGGAAGATGATCTAAATAGGGTCATTATTATTGCTCCATTAAATGAATTGTTGGCTGACACAGTGACCAGCATCGTTTGAATGGGAGAACTCTACATGAAATATCAATTTTGCCGGCTTTTTTTTTGGGCACACAAAAGTGGGTGGATATTTCGTATCGGTGCTCACAACTTGCGGGTGACCCGAAACGAGATGACAGGCAGTTCAGGCTTGTGTGGCGCTGCCCGCTATAAAACAGATTTCAAAATATCTTCTTTTTGGGGGCCGTAAGCGTTGTTCTGGCGCTATTGTGCTAACAACAGCTATTCAACCTGCGAATCCTGCCCGTCAATCATATCTTGCTGCTGGGCAATACAGGCATGTGCATGCTCCGGCTGCATTCAGTATCCGGCCCGGTTTGTCCGACACTTAGTTTGTCTGGCACATTGATAAACAAAAAGGCCCCACACCGGGTGCAGGGCCTCTAATCAGAAAATCAAGGGGCTTGCGCCTACTTGTTGGCCAGGGGGCCGATGATCATGATCATCTGGCGGCCTTCCATTTTGGGCATATGCTCAACCTTGCCGGCCTCTTTGGTGTCTACGGCGACGCGGTCCAGCAATTCACGGCCCAACTGTTGGTGCGCCATCTCACGACCCCGGAACCGAAGGGTGATCTTCACCTTGTCACCGTTCTCAAGAAACTTGAAAACGTTGCGCATTTTGACTTCATAGTCATGGGTGTCGGTGTTGGGGCGAAATTTCACCTCCTTCACCTCGATCACCTTTTGCTTTTTGCGCGCTTCGGATTCACGTTTTTGCTGTTCGTATTTGTATTTGCCAAAATCCATGATTTTGCAGACTGGCGGGTTCGCATTGGGCGAGATTTCAACCAGGTCCAGCCCGGCCTCTTCGGCCATGTCCATGGCGCGGCCAGGGGTGACGACACCAACATTTTCGCCATCCGCGCCAATCAGGCGGATTTCGTTAGAGGTGATGCGTTCATTGATACGAGGGCCGGTGTCGCGCGTAGGTGGCGCATTATGAGGTCTGCGGGCTATGGTATTTATCCTTAGATTGTTCTCAGATGTCAGAGCCGCAAGGTAAACGCCCGCCACGGGCGTTACAAGCAGGAATATCGGCCATTCTGAGCCGAATTCACCGACATTCCCCCTTGTACCTTTTCAACAACCCGCGCATCTGGTGTCACATATATAGAGGCCTGCAATTGTGCTGAAGGCCTGTGTCATGAGGGGAAAACAGGAATGAGAAACATTCTTTGGATCGTAATTGCCATTGTCGTTCTGGCAGGCGGCTACATGCTGGTTACTGGCAAATCGCTAAGTGAAATGAAAGACAGTGCCACTGGCGTTGTTGATGGTGCGACAGGTGCTGCCTCGGATGCAGCCGGTGCCGTGGCTGACACCGCCACTGAGGCTGCCGACGCCGCCGCCGATGCCGCGAGCGATACGGCAAATGCAGTGACGGAAACTGTGACAGAAGCCGCCGAAGGCGCTGCTGACGTTGCCGCGGATGCCGCAGATACAGCTGTTGAAGCCGCCGCGGATGCCGCAGATACAGCCGTTGAAGCCGCCGAAGGTGCTGCTGATGCTGCCGCAGACGCAGTTGAAGGCGCCGCTGATGCTGCCGCTGACGCCGCCAATGCAGTGGTTGATACCGCGGCCGAGGCCGCCAATGCTGTGGTTGATACCGCAACTGAAGCCGCCGACGCTGTTGTTGATACTGCTGCTGAGGCAGCTGACACTGCCGCCGAGGCCGCAGATGCAGCTGTTGAAGCCGCCGAAGGTGCTGTTGATGCAGCAGCAGACGCAGCCAGCGATGTTGTCGACAGCGTCACAGACACGGCTGACGACGCTGCAGATGCTGCCGCGGATACCGCCAGTGAAGCTGCAGACGCGGCATCGGATGCGACAGACGCAGCCGCCGACACCATGACCGACGCCACCGATACAGCGACTGAGGCGGCTGACACAGCCACCGAGGCGGCTGAGGAAGGTGCCTCCAGCATGACCGACACGTTGACCCAAGCGCTGAGCGTGGATGGCTTCAGCATGGACACTGTGAGTGAGCTTATCCAGGGTGCGGACATCAGTGATGTCAAAAAGACCATGTTGACCCAAGGCCTCAAGCAGGCTGCGGACAATCCTGAGATGCTGCAAACGGCTCTGGATGCGGTCAAGAAAGCCCTTGGCATGTAAGCCGACCACCAGATAGCCATAAGAAAACCCGCGCTGTTAACGGCGCGGGTTTTTTTGTGTCTGGTGTGATGTACTGTCTGGCTAAAGACCCCGGATGCTGGCCCTAAGGCTCAGTCCAGAAACGCCTTTTCGACCACATATTGCTGTGGGTCGGAATTGGCACCCTCAGTCAGCCCATAGTCTTCCAGCATGTCTTTGAGCTCCAGATTGAACGCCAGATTGCCGCAAATCATCGCCCGGTCTGTCGCAGGGTCAAGCGGCGGCACACCCAGATCGGCAAATGCCTCGCCCGAGCGCATGAGATCAGTGATCCGGCCCATCTTGGCGCTGTTTTCACGGGTTGTGGTTGGATAATATTTGATCTTCTTCCAAAACCCGTCGCCGATCACTTCGTTCAGCAGCTCATCGGTTTTCAACCCCTCAATCAACTTAGCGCCATACTCCAACTCACCGGCCTCGCGGCAGGTGTGGGTGATGATCACCTCGTCATAATCCTCATAGGTCTGTGGCTCTCGCAAGAGCGAGGCAAAGGGCGCAAAGCCGGTGCCAGTGGCAAAGAACCACAGGCGTTTGCCGGGCAACAGGGCGTCATGCACCAAAGTGCCCACAGGTTTGGGGCGCAAGATCACCTCGTCGCCCACCTCAATGTGTTGCAGGCGCGATGTCAGCGGGCCGTCCTGCACCTTGATCGAGTAGAATTCCAATTCTTCATCCCATGACGGCGAGGCAATGGAATAGGCACGCAGCAGCGGTTTTTGCTTGCCAGTGGTGGGATCAGGATCCCCCATCAGGCCGATCATCACAAACTCGCCCGAGCGGAACCGCAGGCTGGCAGGGCGTGTCACCCGAAAGGAAAACAACCGGTCGGTCCAGTGTTTGACCTGGGTAACGGTCTGCGTATTGGGCAGGGCGGCAACTTTGATTGGCTTGGCTTCGCTCACAGGGGTGATCTCATTCATGGTTTCATATGCCGATGGGGTACACCGACATCCTCTTCATAGTCGTTGATACAGATCAGGTGAAGGCTTGAAAAGTCATTAGCCTACAAATGAATATTGGTTGGCAGTTTTGCCACGCCCTTTGCAAGGCGGGGCAGTGAGATATCAGCCGCGCAACCGGGCCTGATAGTCATGCGCTTTCCAATCCGCGCGAAACAGCCAATGCGATTCCGGCTGGCGCTCGGCCATCTCGTCAGAAATTTCGATCTCGTCAAAGCCGGACCGGCGCGCCATGGCGAACTGATCGGCAATCAACGCCCCGCGTGCCCGCAGCCGCCCGTCAAAGCCCATCAACCGCAACTGGCGCGCGATGGTAAAGCCGCGTCCGTCAGCAAAGCTGGGAAAATCCACACGGATCAAGGGTACATCCGGCAGACGCCCGGCCAGCTCCAGCGGATCAGACGAAGAGGCCAGATCAATCCCGACGCCGCCGTAGGCATCATTAAGTGCCAAAATGGGCAACTCCCAATCATCAGCGGAAAAACCACTGTCGGTTACAATCACACTCATGCGTTTTCTCCTTTGCGTTGCAGCACGCCGTTCACAAAATGGATGCCGCATTCAGATTTGTCATCGCCGCGCCAGCGGCCTGATCTTGGGTCTTCGCCCTCGGCCACGGGTGAGGTGCAGGGCATACAGCCAATCGAGGGGTATCCACGCGTCACCAGCGGATGCCGGGGCAGGCGGTTTTCGGTCATGTAGGTCTGCACATCGTCACGCGCCCAATGGGCCAGCGGGTTCACTTTCATGCGCCCTGTTCCATCCTCGGTTTCAAAGAAATCAAGGTTTTCACGCGCCCCGCCCTGATAGCGTTTGCGCCCGGTGATCCAGCCATCAAACCCTTGCAGAGCACGTTGCAACGGCACGGCCTTGCGCAGGGCACAGCAGGCATCAGTATCGCGCTGATGCAGCGTGCCATCGGGATCGGCGGTGTCAATTTCAGCGTCCGAGGCCCGAATGATCCGCAGATCACGCAGCCCCAGCCTCTCGGCCAGCTCCTGTTGATACACCAGCGTTTCAGTGAACAGCATTTCGGTGTCGATAAAGATCACCGGTGTGTCACGCTTGATCACCGAAACCATATGCAACAGCACAACGCTTTCGGCCCCAAAGCTGGAAACCAGCGCCAAACTGCCCGCCTGAGACGAGGTTAGCGCGTGGGTCAGAACCGAGGTGGCTGAGTTCAGCCGGTACCATTCATTCAGCCCCGCCACGCGAGGGACAAGATCATTCGGCTGCATAAGCCTCGGCCTTTTCATAGAGGGCCGCCTTGAAAGGCGCCATGCCGACACGGGCATAGGTGGCCAGAAACTGCTCTTCGGGGTCAGAACGCAGGTCCAGATAGGCGTACACGATGCGCTCAACCGCCGGGATGATCTCATCATAGGCAAAGCCCGGTCCGGTGCGATCGCCCAGACGTGCATCCTGTGTGTGATCGCCCCCCAGTGTGATCTGGTAGTTTTCCACCCCCGCCCGATCGAGGCCCAAAATACCGATATGGCCCACATGGTGATGCCCGCAGGCATTGATGCAGCCCGAGATTTTGATCTTCAGATCGCCCACTTCATGCTCCAGCTTCAGTTCGTCAAAGCGGGTGGCAATCTGTTGCGCGACAGGGATCGAGCGGGCCGTGGCCAGGGCGCAATAATCCATGCCAGGGCACGCAATGATATCCGAAATCAGCCCGATGTTGGCAGTGGCCAGACGGTGCTTCTTTAGCTCGGCATGCAAGGCAGGCAGGTCAGATTTATGGACATGCGGCAGGATCACGTTCTGTTCGTGACTGATGCGCAGCTCGTTGTGGCCATAAGTCTCGGCCAGATATGCCATCGCGCGCATCTGCTCGGACGAGGCATCGCCCGGTGTCTCGCCATGCGCTTTCAGGCTGATCTGGACGATGGTGTAGCCCGGCGCGCGGTGCTGCGCCAGATTGGTATCCGCCCAAGACCGAAAGATCGGATCGCTTTTGTAAGCGGTTTCATAAACGGCTGTGTTGTCATCGCGGAACGCGGGCGGCGCAAAGGCGGCTTTGATGTCCTCAAACAAGGCCAGATCAACCCCGCTAAAGCTGGGGCGGATCGCCTTGAAGCGCTCGTCAACACGCGCCCGAATGTCATCAATGCCATGTTCATGCACAGTGATCTTGATGCGGGCCTTGTATTTGTTGTCACGCCGGCCCAGAAAGTTCCAGACGCTGACCACGGCCTCAAGGTAAGGCAATAGATCACCTTGCGTAACGAAGTCATTGATAACCTTGCCAATCATCGGGGTGCGACCAAGGCCACCACCAATGACAACGCGATAGCCGATTTCGCCGTCGCGGTCGACAATTTGCAGGCCGATATCATGGGCTTTGATCACGGCACGATCATTCACGCTGCCGGTGACAGCGATCTTGAACTTGCGTGGCATAAACTGAAATTCCGGGTGGTCGGTTGACCATTGTCGGATCAGCTCGGCCACAGGGCGCGGGTCGGCCACCTCATCGGCGCTAGCACCAGCAAAATGGTCTGCCGTGACGTTGCGGATGGTGTTTCCGCTGGTTTGAATGGCGTGCATGTCGACCTCGGCCAGCGCATCAAGCATATCCGGGACATCCGACAATTTCGGCCAGTTGTACTGGATGTTCTGGCGGGTGGTGAAATGGCCATAGCCCTTGTCCCACTTGTCGGCCAGCAGCGCCAGTTGACGCATCTTGGCACTGTCAAGCGTGCCATAGGGAATGGCGACGCGCAGCATATAGGCGTGCAATTGCAGATAGAGACCATTCATCAGGCGCAGCGGCTTGAACTCATCCTCGCTCAGCGCGCCTGAGATGCGCCGCTCTACCTGGTGACGGAACTGTTTGTTGCGCTCAGCGACAAAACCCGCGTCAAATTCATTATATGTGTACATCAGCCGATCTCCGCCTGTTTGCCGTGGAAATAATTGGATGGGCCGGTGCGCCGGAACCCCTCGCGGAAATGGGTCGGCACGGGGCCGTCGGTGCCGGGGGTGACATCCGCCAGATAGGCGCCGACGATCTCGTTGGGCTGACCCTCGGCCATCAAAAGGCGCAGATTGGCCTCAGCCTCATCGCTCAGCACTTCAGCGCTCGCCAGATCGCGGGTCCAGCCATCATCGGCCGTTTGATAGACCACATCGCCTTCGATCAAGGCATTACCTGTGACAACTTTGGGGGAAAAGATGCGGGCCATGTTATGCAAGCTCCTGTGCTGTTTTATAGTCGGCGGATGGGGCGTGACGCGGGATGTGCGGGGCGTCCAAATCGCGCCCTGCCACCAAACGCAGCCCGATTGATTTGGGCGTAGCAGTTGGCGCTGGTGTGGCTGGGATACCGGGCACCAGATGCCATCCGATGTGCGCCTTGTCGCAGGCCGTGGAGGCCGCGCTCATCTGGGCACAATGCGATGGATCCCCCATGCTGAGCCGCACCACCTGTGCGCCCGCTTTGGCATGGCGCAGGATCAGCGCGTTGATATCGTCTTGTGAGAGGGTCACATCTTGTTCGCTCTTGTCGAGCTTGATGACCGTGGCTTCGCGCCGGGCGAGCTCCAGAATCTCAGGGGTGACGAGTGGATCGTGGATCACCACATCGGCCCGGTCCAGCGCCTTGCGCGCCTTGAGCGTCAGGAGTTCAGGATCACCGGGGCCCGCGCCCACAAAGGCCACATGACCGGGGCGCTCTTCTGTGTTCAGGTGGGACGCCAGCAGGGCATCAAGGCTGTCTTGCACAGCACCTTCGCCCCCGAGATCCATCGCGCGCGGACCTGCGTTGAAATAGTAATCGGCCCAGAACTCACGGCGCTTGCGACCCATCGGCAGGGCTTCGGCCAATTTGCGAAAGGTTTGCCCGATGCGGGCAAGATGCCCCAGTGTGACCGGCAATTGCTCTTCCAGATCAGCCTTGATGGCACGCGCCAACACGGGGGCGGCCCCTTGAGTGCCGATGGCCACCACAACAGGATCACGATCTACGATGGCGGGGGTGATGAACTGGCTGTCGTGCAGGTTATCAACGATATTGACCAATGCGCCATCCCCCGTGGCCACAGCGGCGGCGCGCGCATCTTCGGCGTCATCCTCATGTGCTGCATAAAACAGGGCTGTATCTGATGCATCACCCTGTGCCACAGGACGCTCTACAAGAGTGATGATCCCTTGCGCGGCCCATTGCAGGATCAACGGGGCGGGATCGGCGGCATATACGACCAGCTTAGCGTCGGTCTTTAGCAACAGACGCAGTTTTGCAATTGCCGCATCACCACCACCGGACACCACGACACGCCGGTCGGTCAGGGCGATAAAGATTGGAAAATGTTTCACAGGCGGCGCTCCATTGTCGCGTTGACTTATGGGGTAATATAGAAAATATTCCCGGTATTACGCCATATGCTGGGGGTAATAAGGAAATTTGTTCCGGTTTAGGGCGCGCCTTGCCGGGATGTTCCAACGAAAAGGAAATTTGGGAATGTCAGTCCGTCTGGATGAATTAGATCGGAAAATCCTTGTGCAGCTGCAGCAAGACGGGGGGCAATCTCTGGACGATATTGCCAAAACCGTAGGCAGTTCCAAGACGCCAGTGTGGAACCGGATTCGCAAAATGCGTGACGCCGGTGTGATCAAACAACAAACCTATTTGCTGGATGCCGAAGCGCTGGGGTTTGAGGCTTGTTTCTTTGTGCTGATCCGCACATCAGAACATGATGCAGATTGGCAGGCGGTGTTTTTGAAGGCATTGCAAGACCGCCCCGAAGTGCAGGAAGCACACCGTTTGGCGGGGGATATTGACTATATTCTTAAGGTGCGTGTCGCCAACGCACGCGCTTATGACATCTTCTATCAGGCGCTGATATCCGAGGTGAAAGTGCACAATGTGACCGCGCTTTTGTCGATGGAGGAAATCAAATCCACCACGGTTCTCCCCTTGTAGAGGGGGGATCCAAATGTGCGCTTCCGCGCGCTTTTAATCTGTCGGCGGATAGGTGATACCAAGTGTCCGTGGGCGATGGCATTGGTGGAGGCAATGCAGCTGTGCCAAGGTGGTGCCGACAAAATTGGTTTAAGAGGATGCCTCAAGGGCCTGAACAATAGGTGAGAAATCAGCTTGGGTCAGGCTTGCCCCGCCAACCAATGCGCCGTCAACATTGGGCACTGCGAAGATTTCAGCGGCATTGGCGGGTTTGACCGACCCACCATAAAGCAGCCGAATGGACAGGCCAACACCAGAGCCAAAACGGCGTTCCAGACGCGCGCGCATGAAATCATGCACTTCGCCGATTTGCGCCGTGCTGGCTGTCATCCCGGTGCCGATCGCCCAGATGGGCTCATAGGCAACCACGGTGTTTTCGCCAGTCGCAGTATCGGGCACCGATGTTGAAAGCTGACCAGCGATGATATCAAGGGTGTTGGCCGCCTCTCGTTGGGCAAGGCTTTCGCCCAGACAAATCACAGCCATCAGACCCGCATCATGGGCCGCGCGCGCTTTGGCACGCACCAGCTCGGAGGTTTCTTCGTGATTTTCGCGGCGCTCTGAGTGGCCCACGATCACAGCACGGGCCCCAACATCAGCCAGCATCGGCGCCGAAAGATCGCCAGTATGCGCACCACTGTTTTCACAATGACAATCCTGTGCGCCAAGCAAAACGGATGTATCTGCCAAAAGATCATGAGCAGCACTGAGCAAAGTGGCCGGTGGGCACAATAGCAGGTCTAGGGCCAAATCCGGGTGAGCGTCGGCGATCGCGCGCGCTTCGCCCAATGAGGCGCGGGTCCCGTTCATCTTCCAATTGCCCGCAGCCAGCTTGCGTCTCATGTGGTGTACTTTCTTAACGTGGATATCAAAACCGAAATATTATCAATCAGTTACATGTCTGCAAACTTAATCGATTCACCACAGCCACAGGCCTCGGTCACATTGGGGTTGTTGAAACGAAAGCCAGATTCAAGAAGGCTGGTTTCATAGTCGATCTCGGTGCCGAAAAGGAACATTTGCGCCATGGGGGCAATCATCACCCGCGCGCCAGCCTGTTCAACAACCTCATCATTGGGGTCGATCTCGGACACATAATCCATGGTGTATTCCATGCCCGCGCAGCCCCCTTTCTTGACGCCGATCCGCAGCCCTTCAGAACTGCCAGAGTTCATCAACTTGGCAATCTGTGCAGCGGCCGCAGGGGTGATGGTCACGGCCTGTTTTCCCGGGATCGAGAACATCGGGATATCCTTTTTGGTTGCTTCGCTCAATTTAGGGCGTTGCGAAGGTGATCTCAAGTGGGCGTCAGAAGGTGTGCCTTAAACGCGGCAGGTGTGTCACGCAGGGCAGGGCACAAAATCTACATGAAGCCCAGTTCCAGTCGGGCTTCGTCGCTCATCATTTCCATGCCCCAGGGCGGCTCCCATGTGAGGTCCACATCGACTTGTTTGACGCCGGGCATTGGCTCAACCGCTTCGGCGACCCAGCCGGGCATTTCGCCTGCCACAGGGCAGCCGGGCGCGGTGAGGGTCATGATGATTTTGACCGTATTTTCAGCATCAATATCAATGGTATAGATCAACCCGAGATCATAAATATTCACTGGGATTTCAGGGTCATAGACCGAACGGCACGCCTCGACCACCTGATCATAGAGCGGGTGCTCGGTGGTGGAGGGCACAATCAATGGCGCGCCTTCAACGGGATCTGGGGTGTGGGTCATTTCGGGCGTCCTGCTGTCATTCCTGAGCAAACATATAGGGATTATGCCCGGCGGCGTCCAGAGGGGCCGCGGTGGTAAGTGCTGAACTTTAAGTCATCCTAGAATGAGCATGATCCAAGGCAAAATCCATCTGTTGCGCGCGCTGTTGATACGCATAGAGCAGGCTGCGCAGTTCGAGATCAGAAACTGATGATTGCTTTGGACCTTCGTTGAGCGATGCTGCGCTGCGCGCGAATGGCAACTCTGGCGAGTAGGTGAATGATCACCTTGTGCCACTCTCCAAACCAATTGGGCTGCAATACCATCCAACAGTACAAATGCGCCAAGAAATTGCCACAAACCATTGGTAACGTTGTGAAACCCACCTGAAAACTTCCGTAGTGGCAAATTTTGAGATATGATCACATGAACACTCTTTTCAAAGTGCTTTTTCTGACATTACTCTTACTCAGTGGGCAAGGTACCTTGGCCACACCCCAGGGAGACGCAAATTTTATTGTACAACGCAATTTTGATGCAGCCTGGATGAAAATTGTCCACCGCAAACTCAAAGAAGCGTTTGTTGTTGTTTATTTCAGGCCAATCGCAGGGCTTGGGGTCAAAATTGCAGATGAAGACAAGTTTATTGATATAATCCCTGACGAAGCTATCGCGCCATACGTTGACCGCTTGATGTCAAAAACTGCTGAACGTTATCTTTCCGTCTACACGCCTGAACAGCTTGCATCGGTAGTGGCCGTCATGCGCGCTGACACAGATGCAACAATGGAAAAAATCCTATCGGAAGACTATCAACGGCTGCACGCGGCTGCACTTGAGCAAGCCCGTACGAACGCACAACGATCAGGATCGGACGATCCGCTTGTGATCGAGTTGGAAGAGTTGACCGTGCAATTGAACGCATTTGTCACGATGCTCGACGGCGATGGTGGTGAGGCAATTGGCCAAAGCATTGCACTAGGCTTGGACCCCCTTTTTTTGCTCATGGGTTACACTCGTGAGATAACGCAGATTGAACAGAAACCCGACAATCCAATTACCATCGCGGCTCTTAGGGCAGACGGGATACTCAGTTTCGCAAACTTCGTGCAGCGACAGACCCTGCTTCAACAATTTTCCACATCCGACAGAACGGGCGGCATTCTGTTCGCAAAACCACCAGCTAATAGCACGCAATCGGATTAAGCGGTTTCGGGTGTTTCGGTGGTGCTCTGGTTGCCATCGGATGGTATGGGCATTGGCCGCCCGAAGCCTTGCGCAATGGACCAAACAACGGAGTTTAGTATTGCAGAAGTAAGCGGCAGCTACGCCCTGCACTGGGGCCGCGCCAATTATACCGGGGGACAAAATGGTTTTATATCAGACACTTCCCCGGTGCATCTGTTGCGTAAAGAAGGGCTCGGGGCTGTCGACCTCGACCAGGCGTTTGCGGATGATCTGCCAGAACCTTGTGCCGACGGTGCGCACAAATGTCCGGTCATGGCTGACCAGAAGGGCAGTCGTGTCGTGGGCCAGCAATTCGTGTTCCAGTGCTTCCTGGCCTTCGATATCCAGATGGTTTGTCGGTTCATCCAATATGTAGAAATTCGGTTGCGCCAGACGTAACAACAGCATGGCCAGACGGCTGCGTTGCCCCCCTGAAAGCGCGGTAATCGGTTTGTCTTGCATGCCAAACAGAATGCCCGCGTTGGCGAGCTGTGCATGGGCGAGTTGATCGCCGATGTCCGAGCATGAGGTGACAGCCTGCAACGGGGTGTCATAGGCCTCAAGCTGAGTGAGCGCCTGATCCGAAACGCCGGTGACGGCCGAGGGCGCCACGCGGATGGTTGGGTGCTCTGCGCTAAGTGCACCAATCACCTGATTCAAAAGCTGGGTTTTGCCCGCTCCATTGGCGCCCAGCACCACAATCCGGTCGCCGGGGCTGATCCAGGTGGGTTGCAATGAATAGAGCATCGGGCCGCCGGGCACATGGATCTCGGTTTTATCAAACCCAACCAATGCTTTGGCATGTGCCCCTGAGTTTGTCAGCTTGATGTCACCCGCTGATTTATCCTGATGGGAGGGCCGCGAAGCCGAGACGATGGAATCGGCGCGTTCCTTGAGTTTCTTGGTCTTCTTCAACAGCAAATCCGAGCCGGAGTTGATCCCGATATTTTTCAGCTTGGCCGCCTGACGGCGCAGTTGATTGGCCTTTGACACTTCATTTTCAAACTGACGGGCAGCGGCGATATCCAGCTCATCCAGCGCATCACGCGCAGGGGTATAGGGCAGGGCAAAGACATGAGATTTCTCAGCCCGCAAAAACAACGTGCGGTTGGTGATTTCATCCAAAAAGGCGCGGTCGTGGCTGATCACCATCAAGGGCACAGCGCGCGCAATGGTGGTGATCCACTCCTGCAATATGCCGATGCGCTCCAAATCAAGGTGGTTGGTTGGCTCATCCAGCAGCAGCACATCGGGGTCCGACACCCAGGCGCGCGCCAGCAAGGCAACCCGTTGCCACCCACCTGAAAGGGCAGACATGGAGTGGTGCCACAGGTCAGGCGGCACACGCAGGTCATCCAAAACGATGTCCACACGCCAGCTTTCCATCTCGGCCTGTTCAGGGTCGAGAGCGGTGAGAACCGTGTCATAAAGCGTATGGCCCATCAGCGCGCCATCCACATTTTGCGCCACATAGCCGATGCGCAACCCACGCGCGGTGGTGATATCGCCGGTGGTTGCTTCGGTTTCACCCGCCATGGCCGACAGCAAGGTGGATTTGCCCCGGCCATTGGCGGCAACCAGCCCGATGCGGTCACCTTTGTCGATGATCAGGTTAAGGTTGGCAAACAGAGGTTCGCCCAAGGTAACGCCAAGGTTTCGTAGGTTTATCAGTGTCATAACTCACATCTTTATCAGGAAGTGCAGCGCATTTGGCTGCTGCAAGCCGGTTCACAGGCCTGCGCATCGGGCAGGGCGAACTACTCCTTCGTTTTGCGCCGTCGTACCGGGGCAGGGCGCACATGGGCTTCGATCTGATCATACAAAAGTCCGGCAATGTTTTTGGCGGTTGAGGTTTCGATCCCCTCCAACCCCGGAGAGGAGTTGACCTCAAGCACCTTTGGTCCGGCTTCCGAGCGCAGCAGATCAACGCCCGCCAGATTAAGGCCAAAGACACGCGCGGCCTTGACGGCTGTTTCACGCTCAATCTTGGTGATGCGCACGGGTTTGGCCGATCCACCCCGGTGCAGGTTCGAGCGGAAATCACCCTCGGCACCGGTGCGTTTCATTGAAGCCACCACCTTGCCCCCCACAACCAGGCAGCGGATATCTTCGCCGGCAGCTTCTTTGACAAAATCCTGCACAAGGAAGTTGGCCTTTAGCCCGCGAAAGGCGTCGATCACAGATTCAGCCGCCTTCTTGGTTTCGGCCAGAACCACACCTTTGCCTTGGGTGCTTTCCAGCAGTTTTACGATCAGCGGCGCTGTGCCCACCAGCCCGATCAGATTGCCCGTATCCTGCGGCGAGGCGGCAAAGGCGGTGTTGGGCATGCCGATCTTGGCGCGCGCCATCAATTGATGGGCGTGCAGTTTGTCCCGGCTGGCGGTGATGCCTGCGGAGGGGTTCACGCAATAGGTGCCGATGGTTTCAAACTGCCGGATGATCGCCGTGCCATAGGGCGTGATCGAGGCCCCAATGCGCGGGATTACCGCATCAAAGCGGGGCAGGCGCTTGCCGTCATAATGCACTTCGGGCGAGATGGCATTGATGGTCATATAACAGCGCGTGGTGTTGATCACCTCCACCGTGTGGCCGCGCGCCTCGCCTTCCTCAACCAGACGCCGCGTCGAATAGTTGTTTTCCCGGCTCAGCACCGCGATGCGCAGGGCGCGGTTGGGCTGGGCCTGACGCATCTTTGAGGTGTGATAGACGTCATAGTTCAGCTCGGGCTGCAAAAACCTGTCGGTGGCCACAATGGAAATGTGGTCTTTCATCGCCTGACGACCCAACAGCATACGGCTGGCCATGCTTGAGCGGTCCGTCAGGGTGATCTCAATTGGCCAACTGCCGCCCCCAACCAAAAGCGTGCTTTCAATGACATAGCGCAGCTCTTTTTCGCCGTTGGACGAGGCCACCTCGCGTCGATCCACGATCGGGGCCGAGCAGGGGATCACCAGATCATCACGCCCCGGAATGGGATGCACGGTAAAGCGCACCTTGGGCTTGGCCGCGGATCCGAAGGTTTCAATATCAAACGCATGCATGGCCGAGGTGCGCGCCCCGGTGTCGACTTTGGCGCGCATTGCGGGAACTCCAAGATCAGGCAGGCTGATCCATTCCTCCCATCCGAATTGCAGGTCTGTGGTGGTGTCCTGATCGGTCATGATTGATGTCCTGTCGGTCAGATTAGCGGCACGAACACCTATCATGGGTAAATCAAGAAGGTATGCAAGCCGGGGTTTGATTTGGTGGGGCGTGTCGAATGAGGTGCGGTCAGACAACGGCAATTCTGCCCAAGCCTGAACAGAGCAGGCGGCGCTGGGGCAAATCCCGCAAAGCCGCTGTTGCCCCCACACAGGCAACCCGATAGACTGGTCCTCATGAAACATGTTCCCAAAGAAACCACCGATGACGCGCTTATTCAGGAATTTCTGAACAAGGGCGGCAAAGTCAGCGTGGGCAAAACCAAACCTGCCAATCCCGAGCTGGGGCTGAGCAAAAATGTTTGGAACAACAAGCTGACCAAAGAAGAAAAAGCCGCGCGCGACAAGAAGTGATCTTGTTGGCCGCCGTGGTTTGACCGCCCTAGTTTGACCGCTGTGGTGTTTTGCCGTTGGCCGCGTGAGGTGGCCAACAGCATTCGTCTGGCGGGTGTTTTTATTCGGGTGGCGTTACTTGTTAATATCTTCGCGGATGACACGTGATTGATCATCCGGCGCGCTAAAGACACGGCGCAAAATGATCCAGGCAATCAGGGACAGGATGGCAAAAAGCGCCATCAGCGCCGTCAGGCCAAGGCCCAGTGGCAACAGCACCAGCAGCGCCACAACCCCAGCCCCCACAGCAAATCCCAGAAAGATAAAACCGGGCACCATCACCTCAAGAATGGCAAAGCCCAGTGCCGCACTCAGCCAGACCCACCACAGTGTCCACACCGCCATGTCCATCATGATTTCCCTTTCAGCATGTTGAAGGCATTGCCAAAGGCCTCAAGCGCGTTGGCGGGCACAAGTATGGTCGAGGACGACGGGCTGGCCCCAAGCGCGTTCAGTGCCTCAACCTGTTTCAGGGCGACCTGATATTGCGCGGCCTCCAGCCCGTGTTCGGCAATGGCCTTGGCAACGACACCCGTGGCATAGGCCTCGGCATCGGCCTCAATCCGGCGGGCCTTGGCGGTCTGTTCGGCGGCATAAAGCTCGGCGTCGGCGTTAAGTTCAACTGAGCGTTTTTCACCCTCGGCCTCAGTCACCTGTGCACGGCGTGCACGTTCAGCATTCAGCTGTTGCAGCATGGCGTCCCGCGTGGCCTGATCAAGGTTCACATCGAGGATTTCGGCACGGGTCACTTCGATGCCCCAATCATCAACGGCGTCTTCGACCAGCATTTTGATCGTGGAGATCAGCTGATTGCGGTTTGATTGCACCTCATCGAGGTCCATCTTACCCATTTCAGCCCGCACAATACCGGCCACAGTGGTGGCGATTGCCCCATCAATATCGCGGATCCGGTACACGGTTTTTTCCGGCTGGATGATGCGATAAAACACCGAGGTTTCAACAGCCAAAAGAACGTTGTCTTTGGAAATGGCATCCTGACTGGCGGTGGGCAACTGGCGTTCCAGAATGGATATTTTGTGCCGGATCACATCCAGAAATGGCACGATCAGGTTGATGCCCGGCCCAAGCACCTTGTGCAGACGGCCAAAGCGCTCAACCACATGCTGCTCGGACTGCGGAACAATCTTGACCCCGCGAAAGATGACGATAATCACCAGAAGGGCAATCAACAGATAAATCAGGTTGGCCGATATAAGGTCCATGATAAATTCTTCGGACATGAAATTACTCCTAACAGTGTATGCAATGGTATACACATGGGGGTTGCATCTGTGTTTTGCAAGGCAGGGTAAACCTCTTTAAGGAAGGGCAAAAGGTGTAAATCCCCGCAAAAGGCAGATGCTGTGAAATTTGAATTCCAAAAGACGGCCACAGATGGTGCTGCGCGCACAGGTGTGATCAAAACCCCCAGGGGTGATATTCGCACGCCCGCCTTTATGCCTGTGGGCACAGCCGCCACCGTTAAGGCGATGATGCCCGAAAGCGTGCGCGCAACGGGGGCTGATATTCTGTTGGGCAACACTTATCATCTGATGCTGCGCCCCGGAGCCGAGCGGGTGGCGCGCTTGGGTGGGTTGCACAAGTTCATGAACTGGGAGCGCCCCATTCTGACCGACAGCGGCGGGTTTCAGGTGATGAGCCTCGCCGATCTGCGCAAGATGTCAGAAAAAGGCGTGACATTTCGCAGCCATATTGATGGCTCCAAGCACGAGCTGACGCCCGAACGTTCCATGGAAATCCAGAAGTTGCTGGGCAGTGACATTGTGATGTGTTTTGATGAATGCCCGGCGCTGCCTGCCAGTGATGATGAGGTGGCCAAATCCATGCGCCTGTCGATGCGGTGGGCCGAGCGCTCAAAGCAGGCCTTTGGCGATCGCCCCGGTCATGCGCTGTTTGGCATTATGCAGGGCGGTGTGACGCCCGAGCTACGTGAAGAAAGTGCCGAGGCACTAAAGGCAATCGGATTTGATGGCTACGCAATAGGCGGTTTGGCTGTGGGCGAGGGGCAGGAGGCCATGTTTGGCGTGCTGGATTACGCCTGTGGCTATCTGCCCGAGGACAAGCCGCGTTACCTTATGGGGGTGGGCAAGCCCGATGATATTGTGGGCGCGGTGAAACGCGGCGTTGATATGATGGATTGCGTGCTGCCGTCCCGGTCTGGGCGCACGGGGCAGGTGTTTACCCGGCGCGGTGTGGTGAACATCAAGAACGCGCGCCATGCAGATGATCCTCGCCCGCTGGATGAGGCCTGCACATGCCCGGCCTGTTCAAATTACAGCCGCGCCTATCTGCACCATGTATTTCGCGCGCAGGAAATGATCTCGGGGATGCTACTGACCTGGCACAACCTGCATTATTTTCAGGACATCATGCAGGGCATGCGCGACGCGATTGCGGCGGGCAGCTTTGCCGATTGGGAAGCGCAGTTTCATGCAGGACGCGCGCAGGGCGATATTGACCCCCTATGAGGTAACGGTCACTTAACTATGCCTTAAGGTAAGGAAAACCTGCATAGGAAGTCTTAACCCTGCAAAGGTATGGTCCAAGGTATCAAACCTCTGGGGGGTATATCATGCTGGTCAATTTCTCACTTTTTGCACTGGGCTGGATGTCTGTGGCCTGTGTGGCCGCATTTACATTGGCCTGAAGGCCGCAAACTTTAGAAAAACCAAACGGATTTGTTGCTTGCCCCGGTCGGGCGGGCAAGGCATTGTGTTGCGCACTGAGGTTGAAACAGGGCGAAAGAACCCCAATTAAGACTTCTGACAAAAGGAGGAGGCCGGGCGTTGCCGTTAATCGGGACCAGAGCCTTCTTGCCAAAACAGGAAAATAACACATGCAAGACCAACTGAACGCATCCTACCCCGTGCTGCCTTTGCGCGACATCGTGGTGTTTCCGCATATGATTGTACCGCTCTTTGTGGGCCGCGAAAAATCAGTGCGTGCCCTCGAAGAGGTGATGCAAGACGACAAGCAAATCCTGCTGTCGAGCCAGATCGACCCCGGCGATGATGACCCGAATTCTGACGGGATTTATAATTCGGGTGTGCTGGCCAATGTTCTGCAACTGCTGAAACTGCCCGACGGCACCGTGAAGGTGCTTGTTGAAGGCGTGCAGCGTGTGCGCATTTTGGACTATTTGGACAACCCCGATTACTTTGAAGCCCGCGCCGAAACGCTGCTGGAAATGCCCGGCGATGCCACCACGATTGAGGCATTGCTGCGCACCGTCACAGCCGAATTTGAACGCTATGCCAAGGTCAAGAAAAACATCCCCGAAGAGGCGCTGAGCGCTGTATCGGAAACCACTGAATCTGCCAAGCTGGCCGATCTGGTGGCCGGGCATCTGGGCATCGAAGTGGACCAGAAGCAAGACCTGCTGGAAACGCTGAGCGTGTCCGAGCGGCTGGAAAAGGTCTATGGCCTGATGCAGGGCGAAATGAGCGTTCTTCAGGTTGAGAAGAAGATCAAAACCCGCGTGAAATCCCAGATGGAGCGCACCCAGCGTGAATATTATTTGAATGAGCAGATGAAGGCCATTCAGAAAGAGCTGGGCGACGGCGAAGAGGGCGAAGGCGAACTGGCCGAGCTTGAGGCCAAACTGGCCGCGACCAAGCTGAGCAAGGAGGCCAAGGAGAAGGCCGAAGCCGAGCTGAAAAAGCTGAAAAACATGAGCCCGATGAGCGCCGAGGCGACTGTTGTGCGCAACTATCTGGACTGGATGCTGGGCCTGCCATGGGGTAAAAAATCCCGTGTCAAAAAGGACTTGAGCCGCGCCGAAGAGGTGCTGGACAAAGATCACTACGGGCTTGAAAAAGTCAAAGAGCGGATCGTTGAATATCTGGCCGTACAGCAACGCAGCAAAAAACTCAAAGGCCCGATCATGTGCCTTGTTGGCCCTCCTGGCGTTGGGAAAACCTCGCTTGGTAAATCTGTGGCCAAAGCAACAGGGCGCGAGTTTATTCGCATCAGCCTTGGTGGTGTGCGCGACGAAAGTGAAATTCGTGGCCACCGCCGGACATATATCGGCTCCATGCCGGGTAAAATCATCCAATCGCTGAAAAAGGCAAAGACAACCAACCCGTTGATCCTGCTGGATGAGATTGACAAGATGGGCCAGGATTTCCGTGGAGACCCGGCCTCAGCTATGCTGGAAGTGCTTGACCCAGAACAGAATTCCACCTTTGTGGACCACTATCTGGAGGTTGAATATGACCTGTCTGATGTGATGTTCCTGACCACGGCGAACTCTTACAACATGCCGGGGCCTCTTTTGGACCGCATGGAGATCATCCCGCTGGCGGGATACACCGAGGATGAAAAAAGCGAGATCGCAAAACAGCATCTGATCGACAAGCAGGTCAAAAACCACGGCCTGAAAAAAGGCGAGTTTGAGCTGACAGATGCGGCGCTGACCGACATGATCCGCTACTATACCCGCGAGGCGGGGGTGCGGAATCTGGAACGTGAGATTGCCAAACTGGCGCGTAAATCCGTGACCAAAATCGTCAAGAAAGAGGTGGAATCCGTCAAGATAACACCCGACAACTTGAGTGATTTCCTAGGCGTCAAAAAGTACCGCTATGGCTTGGCCGAAGATGCCGATCAGGTGGGGGTTGTCACGGGGCTGGCCTATACGTCGGTTGGCGGCGAGCTGTTGAATATCGAGGCCTTGCGCCTGCCTGGTAAAGGCCGGATGAAAACCACCGGCAAACTGGGCGATGTGATGAAGGAATCGATTGATGCGGCAAGCAGCTATGTGCGCTCAATCAGCCCGCAAATCGGGGTGAAACCACCCAAGTTTGAAAAGTGGGACATTCACGTTCATGTGCCCGAAGGCGCGACGCCAAAAGACGGGCCAAGTGCCGGTTTGGCAATGGTGACGTCGATTGTATCTGTGTTGACGGGCATTCCGGTGCGCAAGGACATCGCCATGACCGGCGAGGTGACATTGCGTGGCAATGCGCTGGCCATCGGCGGGCTGAAAGAGAAGCTTCTGGCAGCCTTGCGCGGCGGAATCAAAACCGTGCTGATCCCGAAAGAGAACGAAAAAGACCTGACCGAGATCCCTGACAATGTGAAGGAAGGGATGACGATTATCCCGGTTGAGCACGTCAGCGAAGTGCTGAAACATGCGTTGGTCTCTGCACCCGAGCCGGTGGAATGGGATGAGGCCGCCGAAGAGGCCGCCGCCGCCCTAAGAGCCGAAAAACAGGGGCCATCCGCCACTGCTCATTAAGTCATTCGGTCATAAATATCATGAGAAGGGCACCCCGATTGGGTGCCCTTTTTTGATCTGCGGGCTCAGTTTGCCGCGACGGCCGCCGCAACCAAGGCGAGCAGGATCAAAGGGATGATAATTCCGCCGCCAGCCGAACTGTTGGCGGCATCTCTCTCTATCATTTGTGCGGTGATCTGGCTTCCATCACCATCGGCAAGGGCAGGTGCTGTCGCAAAACAGGCGCAAGTGGCCAGAATAAATGTGATCTTAGTCATAAGCTTAGCCTCCGAAATTTTCATATTTTCGATATGGAAACACAACACTGGTTACCAACACTCAAATTCACGCATCAGACGGGGGCGGCCAGGTGTCTTGGTTTAGAACGCGCCACCGGCAGCGGCCAGCAAAGTGGCCAGCCAGATCGCCACAATCAGCCCATCTGCGCTAGATGAATCGGCTATTGCCTCGGCGACAACCACGTCGGCTGTAATCACAGGATCCGCCAATCCGGATGCCCAAACAGGCGCTGCGGCCAGAAAAAATGCTACACATAGATATTTCAAAGCTGTTCCCCAAACAGATATCCCACTGTGCCCTATTTAGCGGTTTTGTGCAGCTTGCGTCAACATATGGGTGGCCAGATCGGCCAAAAGACCGTATTATGTAGGGAAAACGTAAACATAGCCTGTGGATAAATTGCAGGTCAAAACTGGAAAGAGGCAGAGCATGTCCCCCACATCGAGCAAAAAGACCACAGGCGCCGCGCCCAAAGCACCCGCCAAGGCAGCGCCCGCCAAGGCGAAATCCACAATCAAGAAGGTGCCGTCACCCACCGAGGTGGCGCCCAGAACGATGATGAACCCCAAGCCCGTGATGACGACAAAATCGACCAATGCAGATGACGCAACGCCAGGATTGCCCGGCCCGGAATTGAAGAAGCAAGAGCTGATCGAGAAGGTCGTGCGCCTGTCCGGAGCCAAGAAGAAAGACGCAAAACCCGTGGTTGAAGCGATGTTGGAAGTTTTGGGCGACGCGCTGGCAGATGGGCGCGAGTTTAATTTGCAGCCCATGGGTAAGCTAAGGTTAAACCGCACTAAAGAAACACCTAATGCCCGCATTATCGTCGCCAAAATTCGCCAGAGCAAAGGCAATCACAAAACATCAGGTGATATAAGCGCAACAATTGCCGCCGCCGCTGAGTGATCAAAAAACCTGCGATTCCGCGCAGTCGGTTCGGGGAGTAAACGCATCGTCATCTCGATGATATTCTGCGGTTACTCACCTCAGCCCTCACCACCCTACTTGTTTTGATGGGCGGGAGATCCATAATGAACTTGCCCCTATTGTTGATCCTGCGTCACGGCGAGACCGAATGGAACGTTAAAAAGCGCGTGCAGGGGCGCAAAGATTCTCCGTTGACCAATAAGGGCAGGGCGCAGGCCGCAGCACAGGGCCGATTGCTTCAACCTTTGATGCAAGAGCATCCAAGCGCAAAAATCATCTGCAGTCCGCTGGGACGGACACGCGCCACGGCGACCATCGCATTGCGCGGAATTTCCAAAGCGATAACACTGGATGCGCGCCTGCAAGAGGTTTCGGCGGGCGATTGGGAAGGCCTGCTGCGCCCCGATATTTACGACCGATTCAAACAAGAGCTGGGTTTGAACAACGAGTTTGATTTGTTCACCAAGGCCCCCGGTGGCGAAACCGAAGAACAGCTACGCACCCGATGTCAGGCTTTTTTGGACGACATGCGCGGGCCCACGGTGGTGATCACCCACGGTATCACCAGCCTGATGCTGCGCGGGCTGGCCCAAGGGATGGCTTACGATGATATGGTGATGCAAAGCCGCGAGCAGGGTTGCATTTATTTTGTGGAAAACGGGGTTGAAACCTGCCTGCGTGAGCCGGAGAATTAGTGGCTTTGGTTTTGAGTTATTGGCGTAAGTGTTTGAAATAGTATCATATAAATGATAATTTTGCCGCGTTTCACCCCAAAGGCCCATTGAGGTTCTCACGAAAGGTTTTAACTTCTCGCATTTGCCCTCTTGCGAAGTTCCGCGCGCTTGTCTAATACGCCCGGAGCGGGTGATTAGCTCAGTTGGTAGAGCGCTTCGTTTACACCGAAGATGTCGGGAGTTCGAGTCTCTCATCACCCACCATAGTTTCCGAATACTGCAGCAGGCACGCACGCCAAGTACGCCACGGGCGGTCTGCGCGTGTTATGGTCACGGCTTGCTGAGCAGTATCAGGGGGTTTCAAATCAAAGAAACCAATCGCATTCCCTTTCTGGGGACAGGTGCAACCCAAGATTGCATGGTGGCGGGACAACATTCCTGTACCAGAGGAAACAGATTGTTTCTAATCAATGCACCCCTTTTCCTTTGTGTTCTAAACCGGTTACGTCTGGGCCTGGTGTATAAAATTTTAATAAATTCTGAGCCTTGAGGGGGGTATTAGGGTGATTGGATGTGCTGATGGGTAACGCTTTAGACGTGATCAAAGTGGGCGGCGAATGTACCGCAGCCCTTGCCCAAAAGGGGTGTGAGGTTGAATTGATCTCGGATTTTGCCTATGCGGAATCCCTTATCGAGGACATGGGCAAGCAAAGCCAGACGGCGAAACTGTCATCGGGCTATAATGATTTCACCGAAGAATCCGGGTTTTGGCTGTTTATGAAAGAAAACGGTCACTATGTCAGCGCCGTTGCCACGCGGTACGACAATATCGGCCGCGAAAGCATGGGCGCCTATATGATCCGCACCATGCGTCGCCAGTATCCCCATGACTCAGGTGAGACATTGCTGGAGTTCACCAATGCGCTGCCCCCCGGATTTCATGGTCGAATGGCCTATATCGGAGAATTGTTTGTGCACCCGGATCATCGCGGATCTCGACAAAAGCTGCGCTATTTTATGATTCTGTTGCAATGTTGTATTGCCACCAAGTGGCCAGTGGATTGGGTCTATGCGATGATGCGTGACCGTGATGTCAAACGCGGGTTTGCCACCACCTATGGATTTTCCGTGCAATTGCCCGGTGTGGCCACATGGGCCAAGCCCGCCCCCGAAGGGCGTGGCGATTCAGAATGGCTGGTGGCGGTACCGATCCAGCATTTGGACCATATGATGCAGCATTATGCAGGGTCACTCGAGGGCTTGTGAGTAATTCAGCACATAGCCATTGCCGTGTGTATCCTTCACCGGCAGCAGCAGGCGTTTATAGACAAATCGCAACGGAAAGCTGTGACCGGGCAGGGTGACGTCAATCTCTTGAATAGACAGCTGTGGATCGCCTTTGAGGGTTTTCACATGGGACATCGCCACCTCTTGCGACAGTTTGCTGTCGAAGGTGGAAAACAGATACCTCAGATGTTCGGTTGAATTGACCCCGAATGAACGGGTTGCCAGGCTTTGGTGGCCAATTTTGTAGGGGTCAGGTGTGCGGGCATTTGATTTGGGGGCGCGGTACAGGTCCACATGCTCGGACAGCATGTCAAAATTCGCCAGCATACCGCCCTGTTGATACCACCAGCTGAGCACATCATCCAAAAGCGGTTGTGCACCACGTGTGGCCAGCTTTCGGTGTGCCTCTTTGGTCACGGCCGAAAGGATACGATCAGCATGGGCAGTGACCACACGCGCATCCACATCTGTCCCTGCAAGGGTGATCTGATCATCCAGCCCGGCGATCTGATTGGGGGTCAACCCCAGAGCAGAGCAGATCTTGACCACACTGGTATACCCAGGGTCGCTGCGGTTGGACAGCAGGTTTGAGATATAGCGCTCTCCCTGACCAATCTTCAAAGACAGGCTTTTGTAATCATAGTCAGAGCTCTGAATGAGACCCTTTAGGCGGTGATGAAAATCGGTCACTGGTTATATGCCCCCGGCGGTTTGTCCTAAATGAAGGATTGTGAGTCATTTATATTGACGTTGATACCTTTACGTCAATTATAGATTTTGCGTCGGGCAGTGAGGGTAACGAGTATCATGGTTAGAGACCAGACGCTGGATGACGAGAATCAGGAAACACTGCTTTTCGTCATCCAACACAGATTAGAGACCGGCGCGCGCCCTGTGCTGCGACCCTCCGAGGCGGCTGACCTGTTGGATTTGGCCCTGAACACGCCAGACCCCACAAGACAGTCAGAGTTGTTCCAGCTTTTTACGCAGCTTGGTGGGATGCAGATGGTGCGCGCTGCCCTGTCTGATTTCGGCTAATCGCAGGCGGGCAGGGTGGCGCGAAGACATTGTGAGATTTCTTTGAAATTTTCGGTGCATTGCCCATTGACGGGGATCGTGGCTTTGACTAATCACCCCCACATGCGCGGTTGTAGCTCAGTTGGTTAGAGTACCGGCCTGTCACGCCGGGGGTCGCGGGTTCGAGTCCCGTCAACCGCGCCACTATCCCCCTTTCCAGTGACAAGACGACCCCACGCCTCAGGCTGCTTTTGGATCTTGGGCGGGTGTGCCTGCCTTGTCGCGTGGTTTAGCCAGCGCTGAGCCGATCCAGAATGCGCGCCCAGCTGCGCATGCCTTTGTGAAAACTCTCCACATTATATTTCTCATTCGGAGAGTGAATCGCATCGTCATCATGGGCAAAGCCGATCAGCATCGAATCAAGGTTCAGAATTTCCTTGAAGAATCCCGCGATCGGGATGGAGCCGCCCATGCCCACCAGCACCGCTTCGCGCTCCCATTCATCAGAGAGCGCTTGGCGCGCCAACTCAAACTCGGGCCGCTTGGTGTTCATCACTGCGGCGGCTGACCCATCGAGGTCATTGTTCCACGTGATGCGCGCATCAGGACTGAGGCGCGCCTCTACATGTGCACGCAGCCGTTCACGCAGCACATCAGGGTCCATATCGCCCACCAGACGGCAGGTGATTTTGCAATGCGCCTCGGCAGGGATCACGGTTTTAGTGCCCGCACCCTGATAGCCCCCCCAGAGGCCATTGATCTCTAACGTGGGGCGCGCCCATTGCTGAACAAGGGTGGAATAGCCCTGTTCACCATGCGGCTGGGTCATGCCAACCGAGCTGAGATAGGTCTCCTCGTCAAACCCGCAGCCCTCCCATTGGCGCAGCAGATCAGCGGGCACCTCGTGCACCCCCTCATAAAACCCGTCAATGGCCACACGACCGGTATCGTCATGAAAGGTTGATATAATCCGCGAGATTTCCCGCAGCGGGTTCAGGGCAGGGCCGCCATAATGACCAGAGTGCAGATCAATGGTGGGGCCATGCAGGGTAAACTCATCCTTCAGCATCCCGCGCAGTTGGCTGGCAATCGACGGCACGCCGGGGGACACCATGGAGGTGTCACAGATCAGCGCGATATCCGCACCCAACTCGGCGGCGTTGTCTTTCATAAAGGGAATCAGTGAAGGCGAGCCTGATTCCTCTTCGCCCTCAAAAAAGAACGTGATCTTGCAGGGTAAAGTGCCGTTTACATCTTTGTATGCACGGCAGGCCTCAACGAAGGTCATCAACTGGCCTTTGTCATCAGATGAGCCGCGCCCACGGATCACCCGACCAGCGGGGGTGTCCTCCAGCTTGGGATCAAAGGGATCTGAGTTCCACAAGTCCAGCGGATCGACCGGCTGCACATCATAATGGCCATAAAACAGCAGATGTGGACCGGGGCCATCCATTTGCCCAACCACCATGGGTTGTCCGGGCGTTTCACGTTTTTTGGCATCTATTCCAATGCTTTGCAAGTCAGACACCAGCCAGTCAGCAGCCCTTTGGCAGTGATCATCATAGGCCGGATCAGTTGAGATCGACGGGATGCGCAACAACCCAGTCAACCGGTCAATGGCATGTGGTAATTGGTCGTCAATGCGGGATAAAATGGCGTCTAGGGACATGTGTCAGCCTCATCTGAATGACAATTTTGTGCAGAACGTAACAGGGCGGGCGGCACTGTCCAGAAACTTGGTCCAGAAACTTGATCAAGGTCAAAGTGCGGCACCTTGTCTATTTGTAGTGTGCCACAGGCGAGATATGAAAGTTAAAACTGGTACAACACCCTGCGGACATATATGCACAGTTTCGCATGCGTCAGGGAATGACCGGTGTTAAATGACGAAGAGGGGATGTCGGTGGACTATACCGCAAAGCTGGATGAGGCGATTGCCCGTTTACATGACGAAGGCCGGTATCGGACCTTCATTGATATCGAACGTAAAAATGGCCAGTTCCCCCACGCCACATGGCGCCGCCCTGACGGATCTGAGCAACCGATCACCGTATGGTGCGGCAATGACTATCTGGGCATGGGCCAGCATCCGGCTGTCCTGAGCGCGATGCACGAAGCGCTTGATGCCACAGGCGCCGGCTCGGGCGGGACCCGCAACATCTCGGGCACGACCATCTATCACAAGCGGCTTGAGGCCGAATTGGCCGACCTGCATGGCAAAGAACAGGCATTGCTGTTCACCAGCGCCTATATTGCCAATGATGCCACGTTAAGCACTTTGCCCAAGCTGTTTCCGGGATTGATTATTTATTCTGACGCGTTGAACCACGCCAGCATGATCGAAGGCGTGCGCCGCAATGGCGGGACCAAGCGGATTTTCCGGCACAATGACCTGGATCACCTGCGCGAGCTGTTGGCCGCGGATGATCCCGATGCGCCCAAGCTGATTGCTTTTGAATCGATCTATTCCATGGACGGCGATTTTGCCCCGATTGAGGCGATATGTGATGTGGCCGACGAATTTGGCGCGCTGACCTATATTGACGAAGTGCACGCCGTGGGCATGTATGGCCCGCGCGGGGCAGGTGTGGCGGAACGTGACCGCTTGATGCACCGTCTGGACATCATCAATGGAACATTGGCCAAGGCCTATGGCGTGATGGGCGGATATATCGCGGCATCGGCCAAAATGTGTGATGCTGTGCGGTCGTATGCGCCGGGGTTCATCTTTACCACATCGTTGCCGCCCGCAGTGGCGGCCGGTGCTGCGGCCTCGGTTGCGCATCTGAAACGCGATCAGGCCTTGCGTGAAAAGCACCAGACCCAGGCCAAGATTTTGAAAACCCGTCTCAAAGGGCTGGGCCTGCCGATTGTGGATCATGGCAGCCATATTGTCCCTGTGATCGTGGGCGATCCGGTGCACACCAAAAAGTTGAGTGATATGCTGCTTGAGGGCTATGGCATGTATGTCCAGCCGATCAACTACCCAACTGTGCCACGCGGCACCGAACGGTTGCGGTTTACACCGTCGCCCGTGCATGGCCCCGATGAAATGGATGCGCTGGTTCACGCCATGGATGAACTATGGAGCCATTGCGCATTGAACCGGGCCGAGCTCAGCGCCTGACTTCGGCTGAATCGTGCCGATTTCCTCTGTTTGGCCCTAACACTGCCTCAAACCGTGCATAATCCCTTGCAGTATGGTAGCTTACCCAAAATAAAAGGGACAGCATCCGAATCGCGACATTCGGACGGGGCAGACGGCCTAGGGACACTCATGAGGCGGGACAGATGATCGGGCGCCGATTCAAACGTAAACAGATCGTTGAAGACGTCGATCCTAAGGGGTTCGACGATTTTGACCTGCGGTTGGGTGACGTGATGCGCGGTGAACGTGCAACCATTGGTAAATCCCTGTTGGATGTAGAACGTGAATTGCGCATCAAAGCCAACTATATTGCCGCCATCGAAAACGCCGATCCTGATGCCTTTGACACCCCTGGTTTCATCCCCGGTTATGTCAGGTCTTATGCCCGCTATCTGAACATGGACCCGGACCGCGCGTTTCGCTCTTTTTGCACCGAAAGCGGCTTTTCCATCGCACATGGTATGTCGGCCGAGGCTTCCTCGATCCGCAAATCGGATGACCGCATTGCGCGCAAAGCCCGCGAAACCGACCCATTGATGGCCTCGGCCACACCGTTTCTGCCCGCATCCGAAAGCTTTCTGGCACGCATTGAACCCGGTGCCATTGGCTCGGCTTTGGTGTTGTTCGCCTTGATCGGCGCGATCGGATATGGCGGGTATTCAGTGCTGAACGAAGTGCAGCGCGTGACCGTGGCACCTGTTGAAAACACGCCGGATGTTCTGGCTGATCTTGATCCTCTCGCCGGGATGGCGATTGAGAATGAAGACGTGATCACCCCTGATACGATTGCGTCATTCCAGCCGCCCAGCGATGAAGGCCTTGATCGTCTTTACCGCCCCGAGGCGCTGGATGTTCCGGTCATGATCGCGCGTGATGCGCCAATCTCAACCCTTGATCCACGCCGTGGCGGAACGCTGAGCCGGGATTTGCCGTCAGCTGATCGTGACAGCGCATTGGTGCTGGCCGAGAACCAGGTGGCTGGCTCACAGCCGCAGGTTTTGGCCGATGCACGCCCCGGCTTGCAAATGATTGCCGTGCGCCCTGCTTGGGTGAGCGTGCGTGGTGCCGATGGCAGTGTCATCTATGAGGCGATCATGAACGCCGGTGACACCTATGATGTGCCCGCCACCGAAGAGCCGCCAACCCTGCGTGTCGGCGAAAGCGGCGCCGTTTATTTCACCGTGAATGGCCAACATTATGGACCTGCAGGGCCGAACGGCTCGGTCACATCGAATTTGTCTTTGGCAAGCGCCTCGCTCATGGAAGCCTATTCAGTGGCCGACATCACTCAAGACGGTGATCTTGAGCGTTTTGTGGCCGAATTGCAGACCACTGCACAGCCTCAACAGTAACAATCAACAGTCACAAGATTGCGACAGGGGCACAGCTGCCCTATGTGTCATGTGACGTCTTTGGTAATCTGACAGGCCCGTTCCATGACCCATAACCCCATCCGTCCCTGGCGTAATATTGAGCGCCGCGAAAGCCGCCGTATTTATGTAGGTGATGTGCCTGTGGGGGGCGGTGCACCGATCACTGTGCAGACCATGACCAACACCGACACCACCGATGTGGCCGCAACCGTGGCTCAGGTGCAGGCTGCGGCGGATGCGGGCGCGGATATCGTGCGGGTGTCTGTGCCGGATGAGGCCAGCTCTAAGGCATTGAAAGATATCGTGAAAGAAAGCCCCGTTCCCATCGTGGCCGATATTCATTTCCACTACAAACGCGGGGTTGAGGCGGCCGAGGCCGGCGCGGCGTGTCTGCGGATCAATCCGGGCAATATTGGCAATGAGGCCCGCGTACGCGAGGTGATCTCCGCGGCGCGCGATCATGGATGTTCCATGCGGATTGGCGTCAATGCCGGGTCACTGGAAAAGCATTTGTTGGACAAATACGGCGAGCCATGCCCCGATGCGATGGTTGAATCCGGCCTCGATCATATTCGCATTCTGCAGGACCATGATTTTCATGAATTCAAAATCTCGGTCAAGGCGTCAGATGTGTTCATGGCTGCCGCAGCCTATCAGAAATTGGGCGATGCCACTGACGCGCCGATTCATCTGGGGATCACCGAGGCGGGCGGTCTGACAACCGGCACAGTGAAATCGGCCATCGGGATGGGAAACCTGCTGTGGATGGGGATTGGAGACACCATTCGTGTCAGCCTGAGCGCTGACCCCGTGGACGAAGTGAAGGTTGGCTATGAAATCCTCAAAGGGCTTGGGCTGCGCCACCGCGGTGTGAATATCATCAGTTGTCCGAGCTGCGCACGGCAAGGGTTTGACGTGATCCGCACCGTTGAAACGCTTGAAAAACGGCTGGAACATATCAAGACACCGATGTCCCTGAGCATCATTGGCTGCGTCGTCAACGGACCGGGCGAGGCATTGATGACCGACGTCGGGTTTACTGGCGGCGGGGCAGGGTCGGGCATGGTCTATCTGGCGGGCAAAGCCAGCCACAAGATGAACAACGCACAGATGGTCGATCACATCGTTGAAGAGGTCGAAAAGCGTGCCGAGGCGATTGAAACGGGCACAGAATCCGAGACGCAAGCGGCGGAGTAGGGGGCTGATTTGCCCCAGCCCGGTTAACAGGCCGCAGGCCCCGGGCCATCGTCAGCCCCCCTCTATGGGCTGGCGATATGGCTGATGGCGCCGCCTGTGTTTTCTGCGCGCGGTTTAGCCGAGATAAAGTGCTTCAGAATGTCTATCAGGATCGCCCCCCCCCGGGGACTGCCATCGGCCCGGAAGGCGAAAACGCTAACTTTAATTCGTCCGAATGTCCTCGGCCATTTGCATCATCCCCTCCAAAGGTAAATAGCCGCGCAGCATCTGGTCATCCATCACAAATGACGGCGTGCCTGAGATTTGCATACGCCCCGCCAGCTCGCGATTTTGGGTGATTACATCTGCCACCTGATCGCTGTTCATGTGGTCCAGAATGGCAGGCCCATCAAGGCCAAGTGTCTCTGCAATCCGGCCCAAAGACGTGTCATTGATCGGCCCCTTAAAGGTGATCAGCGCGTCATGTGTGGCTTTATATGCCTCGTCCCCGGCCAGTTGAAGGGTGGCAATGGCAAAGCGCGAGGACAGCTCACTTTCTTCGCCAAGGATAGGCAGCTCTTTGATCACAAAGCGGATATTTCCGTCGAGTTCGATCAATTGTTCGACTTCGTCAAAGGCTTTGCGGCAATAGCCACAGCGGTAATCCATGAATTCGACCAAGGTGATGTCACCCTCAGGGTTTCCACCAGCCCATGAATTTTTGTCACTGAACAAATCAGCGGAATTGGCTGTTACCAAATCAACATCCGTTTGCTTCTGGGCCACTTGTTCGTGTTGCTCCAAAACGGCGACGGCCTCCATGATCACCTGCGGGTTGTCCAGCAGATAGGCACGCACTTCGGCGCGAAACACCGTGCGCTCGGCTTCGGTCATGCCGACAATATCTAATGCCTGAGCCGGCAGGGTCAGGCAAAGGGACGTGGCCAGTGCAGTGAGGCAAGGGCGGATCATGGCGGTTATCTCCGTTTCTTTTGGGCGGCTTTGGACGCAGAAAGCACATCTTGTGCGCGCTGCCAAGCGGCAGATCCACGCGGCAGCAAATCTGAGGCGCGTTTGGCGTGAATGCCGGCGTCTTTCAGCCGACCCGACATGGCATAGCGCTCGGCGGTCAAAACCGACGCCATGCCGTTGTTGCCCAGCTTGGCGTGGGCGGCGGCCAGATCACGCACAACGCGGGGATCACGCCCATCACGGGCGCGAGATTTTTCAAGCACTTGCGCGGCTTTCTTCACCTGTCCACCAGCCAGCAGAGAGCGACCATAAGAGCCAAGGATCAGCGCATTGTTCGGGGCCAGATTGACCGCTTGACCATAGGCGGAAATGGCGGATTTGATCTGGCGACTTTCCATCAGGATCTGGCCGCGCAACTCGTGGTAATAGGGATCTTTTGGGCGCGCGGCGATGGCCCCGTCCATAGCCTTGAGCGCTTTGCGCAGGTTTGACTGGCGGTGATAGGCCGCGGCCTGACGCATCAGTTTGACATCTTGAAACCCGTATTCGCCGGCCCGGTTGAGGGTCCATTTGGGAGAGCGCTGAAAGGCTGAGAGCTTGCCTTTGGCACGCGCAAACCAATAGTCGACCTTGGGGTTGGGCTTGGTGTGCCCGGCATAACCCGTGGCCAGACGTTTCACCACGCGGTAGCGATCTGACGACAGCGGATGCGTGCGCGCATAGGCGTCCTGGCGAGAGGCCGACAGCGCCTCCTGACCACGAAAAATCTCCATCACCTCAACGGCGCCTTGCGGGTCAACCCCGGCATTGGCCATATAGCGCAATCCAGATTGATCGGCGGCGTTTTCCTGCGCGCGGGTGTGCACCATCAACAAACGCATCGCACTGTTGGAGGCCCCCGCCACCGCCCCGGCGATGACCTGAGAATTGCCTGATGCCGCCGCCGCGGCCCCTGCCAGCACTGCGCCGATACCGGCGGCGGTGCGCGCATTACGGATGGCAACAGGGCGACGCACCAGATGGCCATTGGTGATATGTGCGGCCTCATGGGCGATGACAGATTGCAACATCGCCGCATTTTTCATCTTCAGGATCAGGCCGGAGTGAATAAAAATAGCCGAGCGATCAACCACAAAAGCATTCAGGCTGTGATCATCAATCACCAGAATATCGGTGCGTGTGGGGCTAAGGCCTGCGGCCTTCAGAATGGGCGTCGCAATTTGTTTCAGCGCATATTCGATATCGGGGTCACGCAGTAAGGTCAGTGCGCGCGCTGGTGCCCCGAGCAACAACGTCATAATCAAAGAGATGGCCAACAGGCGAAAAAGCTTCATTAATGATCCGGTACTTCTTAAGAGGTCCCAAACAGATACACCCCTAGTGTAGGAATGAATATGCGGAACTCAAGTCGAAGCCAGGTTGATCCCTTTATTGTGATGGATGTGATGGAAGCCGCAGCCCAGGCCGAAGCCAGTGGTCGGCACATTATCCACATGGAAGTGGGCCAGCCCGGAACGCCCGCCCCCAAGGGCGCACGTGAGGCTCTGACGCGTGTGATGCAAAGTGACGCGATGGGCTATACGGTGGCATTGGGGCTACCTGCATTGCGCGCACGCATCGCAGAGCTTTATGGAAAATGGTACAATATTGACCTGAACCCCGAGCGGGTGATTGTCACGCCCGGCTCGTCCGGGGCGTTTTTGCTGGGGTTTTCGGCGCTGTTTGACTCAGGCGCGCGCGTCGGCATTGGCGCACCGGGTTATCCCAGCTATCGCCAGATCCTCAAGGCATTGGGGATGGTGCCCGTGGACATTCAGACAGCGGCGGAAAACCGCTTTCAACCTGTCCCTGCTGATCTGGAGGGGCGTGATCTGGATGGCCTGATGGTGGCCAGCCCGGCGAATCCCAGTGGCACCATGCTGGGTGAGGCGCAATTGCGTGCGTTGATCGAGGCCAGTGCGGCACAAAACGCCAGTTTCATCAGCGACGAAATTTACCACGGCATTGAATATGAAGCCAAAGCAGTCAGCGCGCTGGAAATCAGCGATGATGTCTATGTCATCAACTCCTTTTCCAAGTATTTTTCCATGACAGGGTGGCGGATCGGTTGGATGGTGGTGCCTGATGACCATGTGCGTGTGATCGAACGGTTGGCACAAAACATGTTCATCTGCCCGCCCCACGCCAGCCAGATCACAGCCTTGGCGGCTATGGAATGTGATGCAGAGTTGCAGGCCAATATGGATGTCTACCGTGCCAACCGGGCCTTGATGCTGGAGGGTCTACCGCAAGCTGGGTTCAGCAACATCGCGCCTCCCGACGGGGCGTTTTACGTCTATGCAGATGTGTCCGATATCACCGATGACAGCCGGGCATTGGCGCGTGATATTCTGGACAAGGTCGGCGTGGCCGTCACACCGGGGCTGGATTTTGATCCGCTACGGGGTGGGGGCACTTTGCGGTTTTCCTATGCGCGGGCCACGGCGGACATTGAGGAAGGGCTGGCACGCCTCAGCCGCTATATGTCTGAGCACAGCGCGGGGTGATGCACGTCCGATTAAGTATTTTTGGAAAGATGAAGCCGGGGGCCTGTGCAAAGCAGGCAGGGTTCGTGTAAACCTGAGGCGGACCAACAGACCGGGAACCGGCGGTGAGCAGATTGATCAAATTCTTCGCGGCATGTGTGCTGGGCCTTTGGGCCGGGGCCATTGTTGCGCAAGAGTTCAGCGGTTTGGCGCGCCTTGAGATTGAAGGCTCGGGCGTGGTTGATACTAAGGACGGGATCACCCTGAGCCTGCACCTTAGCCAGGGCGTGCCCTACCGGGTGTTCACGCTGGATGCCCCTGAACGCCTGGTGTTGGATTTCCGTGAGGTGGATTGGGGGACTGTTGAGGGGGCTGCTCTGGATCAAAGCGAGCGGGTGACGGCGCTGCGGATGGGCGGGTTTCGGCCCGGCTGGTCACGCATGGTGGTTGATCTGGATGGGCCTTACGCGCTTGAAAGCGCGGATTTGCAGCTTGTCGCGCAAACCGGGCATGCAAAACTGGAGGTGGTGTTGACCCCCAGTGAGGCCGAGGCGTTTGCCATGGCGGCCGGCGCGCCTGATTTGCCCGGTTGGGAGGTGCCCAAAACGGATGAACCTGTGCAGGCCGCTCCCAGGGATGGCCCGATGGTGATCATGCTTGATCCGGGTCATGGCGGGATTGACCCCGGCGCGGATCAGGGGGGGGTGTTGGAAAAAGACCTGATGCTGCTGTTTGCCATTGAGCTGAAAGAACTGTTGGTGCGCTCCGGCGATGTTGAGGTGATGCTGACCCGCAATACTGACAGTTTTGTTTCATTGGAGCGCCGCGTAGCGATTGCCCATCAGGCAGGAGCAGATCTGTTTTTGTCGCTCCACGCCGATGCGCTCAGCGAGGGGCGCGCTCATGGGGCGACGGTTTATACCTTGTCGGAAAGTGCCTCGGATGCAGCCAGTGCCGCACTGGCCGAGCGCCATGACCGGACTGATATTTTGGCGGGTATTGATCTGAGTGGGCAGGATGATGTGGTGGCCGATATCCTGATTGATCTGGCGCGCATGGAAACACAGCCGCGCGCGGATCGTTTGGCTGAAGCGCTGCGATTGGGGATCAAACAACGTGGGCTGAAATTGAACGGGCGGCCGATGCGCAGCGCCGGGTTTTCGGTATTGAAATCGCCCGACATCCCATCGGTGTTGTTGGAGCTTGGCTTTTTGTCATCGCCAAAAGACCGTAGCAATCTGAAAAATCCCGAGTGGCGTGCGGTTATGGCGGCCAGTATCCGGGATGCCATCATGGCCTGGCGCCGCGCGGATGAAGCAACATCTGATCTGGTGCGCCAGTGATGGGTACAGGCGTATTGGCGGAAACTGGCACATTTTCCCCGCGATTGGGTTTTGACGCGGTGCGTGCCCGTGACTATATGACATTCAAGTCAAACCGGGGGCCGCTTTGCTAAGAGCCATACTGTCTTTTTTCGGCACGATATTCAGCCTGTTGACGCTGGGGGTGATGCTGATCGCGCTGTCCATCGGGGCAGTGTTTTTCATCTATGGCAAGGATTTGCCCAGCCACGAAAGCCTGGCCACCTATACGCCGCCCACCATCAGCCGGATTTATTCGGGTGAGGGGCGCATTATTGATGAGTTTTCCAAGGAACGCAGGCTGTTCACCCCGGCTGAGGACATCCCGCAGCTGGTGAAAAATGCGTTCATTTCAGCGGAAGACAAGAATTTTTATACCCACCAGGGCTATGACGCACGCGGGATCGCCGCGGCGTTTGTCGAGGCCGTGCGATCACGTGGGCAAAACGTGCGCGGGGCGTCAACGATTACCCAGCAAGTGATGAAGAACTTCCTGTTGTCGGGGGATCGGCGCGCCGAACGTAAGATCAAGGAAATCATTCTGGCCACGCGGATCGAGGATACGCTGGACAAAGAACATATTCTGGAACTGTATCTGAATGAGATTTTCCTTGGCCAGAATTCTTATGGCGTCACTGCCGCTGCGCAGACCTATTTTAACAAACCCCTGAGCGAGCTGGCTCCCCATGAAGCCGCATTTCTGGCCACCATGCCCAAGGCCCCATCGGATTACCACCCGGTGCGCCAGATGGATCGCCTGCGCGCGCGGCGCGACTTTGTCTTGGAAGAGATGAAGGAAAACGGCTATCTGACACCAGCGCAATATGATGTGGAAGTGGCGCAGCCTGTACGCTCGGTTCAAAACGGAGATTTTGAGCCCTTCTACAAGGCGCTGCCCCCACGCGACTATTTTACCGATGAAATCCGCCGCCAGCTGAGCCGTGATTTTGGCGAGGGCGAGTTTTTCACCGGTGGTCTGAGCGTGCGCGCCACGATTGACCCCGAAATGCAGAGCATCGCCGCGCAATCGCTGCAACAAGAGCTGGAGCGCTATGACCGGGGCCGGGGCAAATGGCGTGGTACGGGCAAAACACTGCCCCCCAAAGCGCTGGTTGATGAAGCCACATGGCGCGAGGCGCTGAGCCAAGTCACCGTGAGCCGTGACGTGGAGCTGAACGGCAAATGGCATCCTGCCGTGGTGCTGGAAATTGGCGATCAGCGTATGCGCATGGGCATTGAAGGCGTGCAGGAAACTGAGGCCGAGCCGCATGTCGTGCCGCGCAAGGACATCGCTTGGCTGCCCGGCAATTTTCAGAAAACCTTTAGCGTGGGCGATGTGGTGCATGTGCGCCGTATGACCGACGGTGGCAATTTTATCCGCTGGACATTGCGCCAGGTGCCCGAGGTACAGGGCGGCTTTGTGGCGATGGATGTGCACACAGGGCGGGTGATCGCCATGCAGGGCGGGTTTTCGTATCAGCATTCGGTGTTTAATCGCGCCACGCAAGGCCAGCGGCAGCCTGGCTCGAGCTTTAAGCCATTTGTTTATGCGGCGGCACTGGACAGCGGGTATTCACCCGCCACCATCGTGGTCGATGCCCCGATTGAGATCAACACGCCCCAAGGCCTGTGGCGGCCCCGCAATTCATCAAACAAATTTTATGGCCCAACGCCTCTGCGCACCGGGATTGAGCAATCGCGCAACCTGATGACCATCCGTCTGGCGCAGGAGATCGGCATGGATGTGGTTGCCGATTATGCAGAACGCTTTGGTGTCTACGAAAACATGCGCCGCTTCCTTGCCAATTCTTTGGGGTCTGAGGAAACCACGCTCTACAAGATGGTCACGGCCTACGCGATGTTCGCCAATGGCGGTGAGCGGGTTGAACCCACTTTGGTGGACCGAGTGCAAGACCGTTTCGGCAAAACTGTCTATCGCCATGATCAGCGCGATTGCACGGAATGCAGTGATCCCAACATTGCCGAGGGCCGCAAACCACGCATTGTGTCAGACCGCGAAAGGGTGATGGACCCGGTTACGGCCTATCAGCTGACCTCTATGATGCGCGGTGTGGTGGATCGCGGGACTGCCGCGCGAAACGTGAACCTGCCTGTGCCAATCGCAGGCAAGACCGGCACCACAAACGAGGCCCGCGATGTGTGGTTCATCGGCTTTTCCAGCAATATCGTGGCGGGGTGTTATATCGGTTTTGACCAGCCTCGCCCAATGGGGCGCGGGGCCTATGGCGGCACAATGTGTGGGCCGGTGTTCCAGCGGTTTATGTCCAAAGCCATCACCAAATACGGCGGCGGCAAGTTTGCTGTGCCGGAGGGCTGTGATTTCATCAAGATTGACCGCACCTCGGGCGCACGCTTGTCGGGGGATGCCTCGGGTAAGTATGTGGTGTCGGAGTGTTTCCGCGCTGGCGAAGAGCCGATCTTTGGCATCATGTTTGACGGTGGTTTTGCCATGGGGGATGATCTGGAGCTGTTCAGTGTCGGTGAAAGCGAGCAGGTGAAAGAGATCACCACCTCAACCGGCAAAAAGGCGCAAGTGGGTCAGAAGGCGACGTTTGGATCTCTCAGCTCGGGTGGGCTGTATTAAGGGCGCTTCTGACTGGCCGCCTCATCGCACCTGATGGTACGTCTCGGTTTTTGTTGGCTTGACTTTGGGGTGACTGGCGGCTGCGTGCCTAAACACTGAGTTCTACTGTTATGATCTCCGGCGCAAATATCATCTGCAAAAATCGCTTAGGGCGCTAGGTCAATCCCAATAGGCCATAACGATTCTGCCCGAGCGCTTCAAACTGCAGATGTTGCACAAAGTTTCTGAGTGCTTCCAATGCCCCACGATCGCCTTCATAGGCTGGCCAGTACCAGAAAATTGCGGGGTCGGGCGCGCGTGGTTGTGATGTGATCTCGCAACTGTGGCGCATGCAATCTTGTTCAATCTTCGCGGCCTTGGTATCACCCGACCTTGAGCAGACCAAGGACCATCGCAATGCGCGCCGAAATTCAGACCCTCGCCTCGGAAATCGAAACCTCACTGGAGTTGTTGCGCCAGCGTATGGGATGGGAAACCGCCCAGCACCGCCTGGAGGAATTCAACGCCCGCGTTGAGGACCCAAACTTGTGGGATGATCCCGCCAAAGCGCAAAAGCTGATGCGTGAGCGCCAATCGCTGGTGGATGCGCTGGACACCCATAACGCCATTCAGCAGGAACTGTCGGACAATTCCGAACTGATCGAGATGGGCGAGATGGAGGATGATCAGGAGGTCATCACCGAAGCCGAAGCCGCCATGCACAAGCTGGCCAAACGCGCCGCCGAAAAAGAGCTGGAAGCGCTGCTGAACGGTGAGGCGGATGCCAATGACACCTTCCTTGAGATCAATGCCGGGGCAGGGGGCACCGAGAGCTGTGACTGGGCCTCGATGCTGGCGCGGATGTATGTCCGCTGGGCCGAAAAGCGCGGCTATACAGTAGAGTTGCAATCAGAAAGCTCGGGTGATGAGGCCGGCATCAAATCTGCCGCCTATAAGATCAGCGGCCACAATGCCTATGGCTGGTTGAAATCCGAGGCCGGTGTGCACCGTCTGGTGCGTATCAGCCCGTTTGATTCAGCCGCCAAGCGGCACACGTCGTTCAGTTCGGTCTGGGTCTATCCGGTGGTGGATGATGACATCGAAATCGAGGTGAACCCCTCTGATATTCGGGTCGATACCTATCGCAGTTCGGGCGCAGGTGGACAGCACGTCAACACCACCGATTCCGCCGTGCGCATCACCCACAACCCGACGGGGATCGTGGTGACATCTTCGGTCAAATCCCAGCACCAGAACCGTGATATTGCGATGAAGGCCCTGAAATCACGGCTGTATCAGTTGGAATTGGACCGCCGCAACGAGGCCATCAACGAGGCCCATGAGGCCAAGGGCGATGCCGGCTGGGGCAATCAAATCCGATCCTATGTTCTACAGCCCTATCAAATGGTCAAAGACCTGCGCACCAGCCATGAGACATCCGACACCAAAGGTGTGCTGGACGGCGATCTTGATCCATTCATGGCCGCAACACTGGCAATGAATGTGTCAGGTAAATCGCGGGCTGAGGCGCAGGGCGAGGACTAAAGCGTATCACCTTTCACCTGAGGCAGACAAAAGGCGATACGCATTGCGACATAGGGACGTTGTAATAGGGACGGTGTAGGCGTTTCGGGCAAAACCTCTGTTCAGGTTCTACGCGAAACGCGTTCTCCGCGCAGTTTACTGCGTTACGAGATGCTCAAGCTGCTCCAGCCGCGCCATCAGGTTCTGGTTAACCACATCCTGCTCAGCAAGCCGCCCATGCAGTTGGTCAATATAGATATGCGCATGCTCCAACTCGTTGAGCATCCGGCCCAGTTTGTCGGACACGTTGATCGGCTGGTTTTCCAGGGTCTGCCCGATGTTGGGCAAATGGCCAAGTGACCACATGGCATCCGCGTGCTCGGCGATGCTGGGCAGATCGTACTCATCAGAAAACACCGCATCACATCCCCCACCACAGGTGCCGCCACCGGTGGTCAGCGTGCCGCCGATGGTCATATCACCGCCGGGGGCAAGGAATAGCCCATCCGCCGGATTGGTGCTCGAGGTGATAATAAACCGCCCCTGCGCTGCGTTTTCATGGGTGAAGAACCAGTCGCGCCCGCTGGTGGTGTTGGATACGGTGAAATAACTGCCGCCGTTGCTTTTCATCT
>JARGOC010000020.1 GCA_029212365.1 Roseovarius sp. | reverse complement strand
AATCGTGATCAAATCAGCTTATGATACGATTCCGCCCCCAGCCGGAATCGACCCCGAGGGGGCGAAATGACACTCTAAGCACTGTTTGAGTTAACCGCCGCCTGAACGCGATCATTTAAACTGTGCGCTGCATTCAGGAGATCAAACCGCGACAGGGCCAGACGGCACAGAAGTGGGAGAGATTCGAAGCCGTCCTAGCTTCGCCCGGGCAATGTTAGTGTGTTAGGTCCAACGGGTTTAGCCGAGCGCACTTGGGCTGCCTCAAATTGAGCAACCTCAGCTTGCCGCACTTCTATCGCTGTAAGAGACAAACCTAGAACTTTTTCAAGTATGCCAAAAATTGCCTTCATGTCTTTTGACTCGGTGAATGGAAAGTAAGGTGCGCCGTTACCAATGAGGGGACGCAGGCGGTTGTTGTTAACTGTATATATATGATCGCACACAACATGAGCGATCACGCCCCTTTTTTGGCCATCACGGTTCGGGTTCCGCGATAACGTGTGGAAATGGGTGCCCGCAGTTTGCTCGCGACTTGTGACCGGCAGAACAATGCAAGTATCATTGTTCAGGCTTTTAGCCGCTCGAATGACAATTCCAGGATGCTCCCCCACAAACTCGGGTGAATAGGCATCATGATGAAAATCTACCCAATACATTTGGGAGACGCGGGGGCGACTCCTCAAACGCCCTGTACGCCGGCTTAGTGGGACATAACCTGCACTGACGATCTCTTCATGCGTCGGAAAAGGGTGTCCAGTAGAAGTTTTTTTGTCTGAAACGTCTGGAGTTTCGCTAAAACTGGTACGTACATAGCCAGCATCCAGCAATTCGGCATCTGTTGGGAAAGCTAAATATTTACCCGCATTCTCGTCTTGTTCATTCTCTACTGACATCTAAACGGTGCTTTCTTTCACAAATTTACAGGTATAGCTGTATTCATTGGGCGGCTATAATTTCCATCTAAAACATCACGAAGCATTTGCGCATAACCGGACTGATAAACTTCAATCTGGGTGTGCCGCTTTCGATAGGATAGACGTCTGCCTGGGGTGTCCGCTTCAATACGCATACGAGCCACCCCCCTGATGCTAGGTGCCTGTCGATGCAACGCCAGTGAAACCAGTAGATCTTCGCCGTATCGATCCAGAAGGTACGTTTTATCTTCAGTAAGAGCCTCAGCGGCTTCGTACATTATTTGCATTAAATCCGATATTTCAGGTTCTTTCTTACCACCCGGAACGGCGTCTGAATCGACAGGAAACAATGGTTCAGCATCATCTGCAGCCCCATCGAAAGCCCAAGGCTCATACCAAATCGCACCAATATTTTCGAGAACGGCGACACGTGCCCAAAAATTCTCCCACGTCTTATGGCCTTTGGGGCGATGTGGTTCAGTCCATTTCCCGCCTGCCGTCTTAGTTCCACTAAGTCTAACCGCCCAAATGGCATGTACCCCAACTTCAAACACCTTACGGGCCGGATAATCCTCCAATGGGATCTGACTGAGCGCAGAAATTGGAATTCCGAAAGTAGCATCAACTTGGATCAAGCCGTATAAATCAACTAGCATTCGCAATAACAATGGATCCCCTGCCTCCCGAATGCGCCTCAAAATAGACGCTTCGACATCAAGCCCAGTCACAACAGCTATAGGCAGAAAGATTGGATCACTCTCTAACGGAACCGCCTGAAGACGGTACTGAGGAAAAGCCCTAGTGGACTGTTCTGTATGTTCAGCTAACCCATGCTCAATCAGCTCATCAACGGCAACCTTTGCACGAGGCTTTCCAATGCCAATATGTCTCTCGCATGCTTTGGTTGACCACTTACTGAGCTGGTGGTCGCTACCCGTTCCAGCCGACAGCACAAGGTAAGCACTCACGAGGTTGAACCTATTAGAGGTAGTCACATCCCAGAGGCGTTCCCAGACATCGCGGTCTACCGCGAAGAAATTTCCACCACGACCCTTGCCCCGCTTGGCAGGCTGCGATTCTTCGATAATTGGATCAGATCCTGACAATTGGCACCTCCTAAGTCATAATATTTTTTGCCAGCATTCTTAGCTTCTGTCCCCATCAAGGTAATCAAGTTAATCAAGGTATTCAAGAACAACGTAACTAATCAAGGAAATCAAGTAATATTGTATCATGCCGCTAAGAACACAAAGGTAAATAGCCTTTTTAAATCAAGTGGTTATCCTTGGCGTTAGTTGATTTTTAGCGTTTGACACTCTATATCCTTGTGTACAGCTTCGGCTGCTTCGGCTTAACAGCCTTTTCGAATAAACACCGCAAGGTGCTCGGAGAGAAACCTTCATCGGTTTCTCTCCTTTTTCTTTAGGCCACTTAGTAGCTCCAAAACAGAACACCTTCCCTGAATCATCAGGCCAGCATGAAAATTAGATAATGCTCAGCTAGAAAGCTGACTTCTATCTATTTATGAAGCGCTTGCGGGACTTTGGTTTGCGGCCTGCCCCACAAGCGCGGTAGTGATACCCACCATACCTGTCCCTTTGAAGGCCAAGCCGTCGCAGCCCTGGTCACGTTGGAAACTTCCAAGCGCAATCGCGGGTATTGGGTGGAGCCTCAGCAGCTGGCAATGTTGTAATCACTAGCAAAGATACCAAATATTGGTATATTGCTTCAAAAGGAGATGCATCATGCCCCGCAACACGTCCGTCTCACTAGGAGACCACTTTGCCAACTTCATCGACGCACAGGTCGGTGAAGGGCGCTATGGATCAGCAAGCGATGTTGTCCGCGCAGGTTTGCGCCTTCTTGAAGAGCATGAAGCGAAGGTAAAAGCGTTGCAGGATGCGCTGATCGCTGGTGAGCAATCTGGTGAGCCCAAGCCATTCGACTTTGACGGCTTTATTGCAAGGAAAACAGCGGAAGCTCAGGCGCATTGACGGGATATATTCTATCCCCAGCGGCGGAATCTGACGTCAACGACATCTGGAATTACACCGTCGAACGATGGGGAGTCCGACAAGCTGCAAGTTATGTGGGTGACATTAGGGATGCTTGCGCCGGTCTTTCCCAGGGAACGCATGTGAGCCGCCCTGTCACAGTCCGCGATGGGTACCACAAAGCGATAGTGGGAATGCATATGGTTTATTTCCGGCGTGCAAATGCCGCGTCAATTGTCGTTGTGCGGATTCTGCATCAAAGTATGGATGTGGAGCGGCACCTGTCAGCGGACATGAATAAACAATGAGCTTGATCAAATCGAAAAAACGCGTGGCCGACCATGGCGAAGTTTTCACCCCGGAATGGATGGTGGATGCTATGCTTGATCTGGTGAAAGAAGAGTCCGAACGGATTGACTCGCGGTTTCTGGAACCTGCCTGCGGCAGCGGTAACTTCCTTGTAAAAGTGCTGAAGCGGAAGCTCTGCGCAGTCGAATTGAAATTCGGGAAATCCGAATTCGAAAAGCGGCAATATGCACTGCTCGCCCTCATGTGCGCCTACGGCATCGAGCTTCTGGAAGACAATATCATCGAGTGCCGCGCCAATATGCTTGAGGTGCTGGCCGACTACCTGCGAATCGACGAAGCCGACGATCTGTACGGGGCCGCTTTCCATGTGCTGTCACTGAACCTTATTCAGGGCGATGCCCTGTCGATGAAGGGGCATGACGGCGCGCCGATCACCTTTTCTGAATGGGGATATCTGGGTAAGGGTAAGTTCCAGCAGCGAGATTTCCGGCTGGACGTACTGACAGGCTCGTCGGCCTTCAGCGCCGAAGGGACCCTGTTCTCCCACTTAGGTAAGCACGAAATTTTCACGCCGACCAAAACCTATCCACCAATGACCGTTCGTGATCTCGCCGCAGTGGGCGGCAATCCGCAGCAGGCCGTATGAGTATGAATGAAAGTTTTACCTTGCGCGGGCGCAACCCGGATGTCCTGACCTGTATCGCAAACCTGTCGAATGACGAGGTGTTCACTCCACCTGAATTCGCCAACCGGATGCTGGACACCGTAGCGGCAGCGTGGGCGTCAGATCATGACGGCTCAGATATCTGGGCAGACCAGACCGTCAAATTTCTTGATCCCTGCACGAAGTCAGGGGTGTTCCTGCGTGAAATTACCAGACGCTTGATCGCAGGACTGGAAAACCAAATTCCGAACCTTCAGGAACGCGTGGATCACATTCTTACCCAACAGGTCTTTGGTATCGGGTCCACACTTCTGACCAGCTTGATGGCACGACGAAGCGTCTATTGCTCAAAATTTGCCAATGGCGAGCACTCGGTGACTCGGCGGTTCAACAATGAGGCCGGAAATATTTGGTTCGAGCGAATAGAACACACTTGGTCCGCGCAAGGTAAATGCAAGTTCTGCGGGGCAAGTAAAGCAACACTCGACCAAGGCGAAGACCGAGAAACCCACGCTTATGCGTTCATACACTCGGATGACATCAAGACTCGGATCGCCGAGCTGTTTGGAGGCGATATGCAATTCGACGTAATTATCGGGAATCCCCCGTATCAGTTAGATGATGGTGGATATGGCGCGAGTGCGGCCCCTATCTATCAGCTCTTTATTGAAAAAGCTCTGGAGCTTGATCCGCATTATGCTGTCTTCGTGACGCCATCACGATGGATGGCAGGGGGCAAAGGGCTGGACAAATTCCGTGAGCGAATGCTTTCAGACAAACGCATGAAATCTATTGTGGACTACCCAAAGCTCTATGAGGGCTTTCCCGGAGTTAAGATTCGCGGTGGCATTTCTTATTTTCTTTGGAACCGGGAGCACAACGGTCCATGTGATGTCCAGACCATCTGGGACGGGCAACCAACAGGCCCGGTGATTGCTCGTTTTCTTGACGCATATGACGTGCTCGTACGCCGTAACGAAGCAGTTCCGATCTTAGAAAAAGTGCAGGCCAAGGCAGAAGCCACGTTAAGAGGCAAGGTATCTACCGGCAAACCATTTGGACTTAGAACATTTTTTCACGGCAAGCCGTCGGCTGGCAAAATAAAAGATCCATTAAAAATTTATGGATCACAGAAAATAAGCTGGATTGAACGAGATGTTATTACAAAAAACATCGACCTCATAGATAAATGGAAAGTCCTAATGACTGCTGTGCAGGGAACAAGCGCGGCTATCGAGACCAAATTCCTTAGTAGGCCCATCATTGCTGAACCTGGAACAGCCTGCACCGAAACGTATCTGGTCGCGGGGCACTTTGATGACGAAATCAGTGCAAAACGTTATGCCGCATATTTGCGCACACGCTTCGTCCGATTTCTTGTCTCACTTCGGAAAGCAACCCAGCACGCCACGCGAGATGTCTATGCATTTGTCCCTGACATCCCTTTAGACCGAGATTGGACCGATGCAGCACTTTACCAGAGATATGGGCTCAATCACAATGAAATTGCTTTCGTTGAGGCTCAAGTGGCTCCACATGACAAGGAGCTGTTCGATCCCTCCGAGGAAGAGATAGACGTTGATGATTAACCCAACTATCGACGACATCCTCTCCCCAAAACCGGAAGCGCGGCCACGCATTTATGCGTATTCCATAGCGGATGAGGCCCACAAAGGTCTGCTGAAGGTCGGCCAGACGACGCGAGACGTGAAGCGGCGGGTGGCCGAACAACTGCGTACGGCGGCGATCGCCAATTTTACCATCGAACTGGATGCGCCCGCCGAACGCGAAAACGGCACAATTTTCACTGACCACGAGGTGCGCGCTGCGCTCGTCCGCAAAGGCTTTGACAATACAGAGCTAGAATGGATGCGCTGCACACTGGCCGATGTTCAGACTGTGCTGACAGAGTTGCGCACTGGCCAGACGTTCAGTGGTACGCACCACGAAACGTTCCCGATGCGACTTGAACAGGCCGAGGCTGTCAAGCAAACCCACGCCTACTACCATTCCCGCTGGGAAGAGGACATGCACGCCGTTCCGCGCTTCTTGTGGAACGCCAAGATGCGCTTCGGTAAGACCTTCACCTCGTATCAGCTCGCCAAGAAGATGGGGGCGAAACGGGTGCTGGTGGTAACCTTCAAGCCAGCCGTCGAAGACGCCTGGCAAAGTGATCTGGAAAACCACGCAGATTTTGACGGCTGGCAGTATCTGTCAGTCAAGACAGAGGGCGATCCGACACAGATCGACCGGAACAAACCAGTGGTCTATTTTGGCTCGTTTCAAGATCTTCTGGGTCGCGATGCACGCGGCAACATCAAGGCCAAGAACGAGTGGCTACACACCGAAAACTGGGACCTTGTGGTCTTTGACGAATACCATTTCGGCGCATGGCGCGAGACAGCGAAAGAGTTGTTCGCGGGAGAAGAAGATGAGATCGCCCGTGAGGAAGCTCGGCTTGAGGATGCAAAAAAGCTGAAGGATCGGATCGCGGACCTGCAAGAACCGTTGGAACCTGAAACCGAGTTTCTACCGATCACGACAAAGGCCTATCTCTATCTGTCGGGAACGCCCTTCAAGGCCCTATCGACGGGAGAGTTCATCGAAGAGCAGATTTTCAACTGGACCTATACCGACGAGCAACGCGCAAAAGCTGACTTCGCTGTCGACAAACCAGACCAGTGGAACCCGTACGGTGCCCTGCCGCAGATGCGGCTTCTAACATATCAAATGCCCGACGAGTTGTTGGCCATTGCAAGCGCCGGAGAGTTCGACGAATTCGATCTAAACGAGTTCTTTGGCGCAACCGGAACCGGCAGCAGTGCGCAATTCAAGCACAAAAGCGATGTCCAGAAATGGCTAGACATCATCCGAGGGCAATATGCACCAGGCGCGGTAGATAGTCTGAAGACCGGAACGCGCCCACCGTTTCCTTATTCTGACGTGCGCCTTTTGCCCTACCTGCAACACTCGTTCTGGTTCATGCCGAACGTTGCCGCCTGTCATGCAATGGAAAACTTGTTGACCGAGCGCCAGAACACGTTCTGGCATGATTACAAGGTAATCAGCGCCGCCGGTGCCAGCGCCGGGATCGGGCTTGAAGCCCTGCCGCCGGTGCGGCGGGCAATAGGAAGCGGCTTTGATAGCAAGAGTATAACTCTGTCTTGCGGCAAGCTGACCACGGGCGTCACCGTCAAGCAGTGGTCATCCATCCTCATGTTGCGGAACCTGAAATCCCCCGAGACATATTTTCAGGCGGCGTTCCGAGTGCAATCGCCCTGGTCCATCAAAAACCCCAACGGGGGCAATCCTCATGAAGAGGAAATCTTGAAGCCAGTGTGCTTCGTATTCGATTTTGCCCCAACCCGCGCCCTGCGGCAGTTGTCCGAATACGGGATAGGCCTGTCACCCAACGAAGCGAACCCTGAAAACGCGGTCAAAGAGCTTGTGTCGTTCTTGCCAGTGCTGGCCTACAATGGAGCTGTCATGGAACAGCTCGATACTGGTGCGATACTCGACATCGCTATGGCAGGAACATCAGCAACATTGCTTGCCCGCAAATGGGAAAGTGCATTGCTCGTCAATGTGGACAATGAAACGCTTCGCAAGCTCATGGAGAACCCTGAAGCGATGGCAGCTGTCGAGCGCATCGAGGGCTGGCGCGCCCTTGGCGACAACGTCATCGAGACCATTATCAACAAGAGTGAGAAGGTCAAAGACCTGAAGGCAAAGGCCAAAGATCGCGACCTGACTCCAAAAGAAAAGAAAGAGCTGTCTGCCGAAGAGAAGGAATACAAGTCCGCACGAAAGTTGGTCCAGGAAAAGCTAATCAAGTTCGCCACCCGCATTCCTGCGTTTATGTACCTGACTGATTTCCGCGAAAACACCCTTCAAGATGTGATCACCAAACTCGAACCCGATTTATTTCGAACGGTCACCGGCCTGACAGTTCAAGATTTTCATCTCCTGGTTCGGCTGAAAGTATTCAACACAGAGCAGATGAACCAGGCAGTGTTCGCCTTCCGCCGATACGAGGATGCATCATTGAATTATACTGGGATTGATAGTCACGAAGGCCTGTCGAGCTATGGCCTATACAATACCGTCGTTGCCCGAGAATGAGGAAAGCGTGATCTAAGATGAGCATTGGGCTGCCCAACGGGCGCAACATGTGGATCCGGGCGTTTTATGGTTTCAACCCCGAGGAGGCGGGTTATGTCGGCTGGACCATGGAAAGCGGTCAAGCCCGCGCCCTGCGGGAGCTGAAGGACGGCGACCTGATGATGATATATGGCGCATCATCAGGAAATACAAAGAAAGCCATGCGATCTCACATCCTCGGTTTCGTCGAAATCGAGGCCCGTCCAATCCACGATCATGAGAAGGCGTCCAAGGTATCGCAGCAAGCCAAAAAGGCGAATGGCGATGGCGGAAAGTGGACTCATGGCCTGCCAATCCGCCGCGCGTGGCGCGCACTCGACAAGATGTCGATCGGGCGCATAGCGCCTGACACCTATGACAAGGACGCGGGGCAAGGCATCGGCGTCTGGGGCCGTGCCCTGACGTCTGCCGAGATCGAGACGGCGCTGAAGATCAAAGTGACCGAGGTCAATGTGTTCGGCGAAGAGCCGGTCGGGGATAGCGGTCTGATCGACACCCCCTTCAGAGATGAGTTCTTTCCGTCGAAGGCGTTCCCGGGATCGAGCGGCGAACGCACGTCCACTTACGCCGATGGCGAAACTTTCCTGTATCTTGCCAAATTTGACGGTGACGGTGCGGCGCTGCTGGGGCGCACCAAGGCGTTTGGAAGCAAGTCCGTTGCCCTGAAGATCGGAGTTTCGAACGATCCGGCATTACGCTGTGACCAACTGAACGCAGGCATTCCGCCCGCTGCAACGGGGCGGTGGCGGATCGAATTGCAGGCATCCTTTATAGATCGGAAAGCGTCCGAGACGGCAGAGCAGATATTCAAGGACAAGTCCGGCAAGCTGGAAAGCCTGGGCGGTGAATTTTTCTGGGGTAACAGTATGGATGCCGTCCTATTGTTTTCGTCTATCCCCGGCGTATCGCGGTTTTGATTAAGAAATTTGGAGAGATCAGATGAGACAGTTCAAAATTGATGCGGAGACGCTCCCAGACCTTCCGGGGATGATGCTTGTCACGGTCGAAGCCCTAAAAAACCTTGGCGGCTCAGCGACGATCCAGGAACTGGATGAAAAAGTGATTGAGCTGGAAGGTGTGACCGAGGCCGAACAAGCCTTCACCATGCCGCGCGATGAAAACCGCACACGGGTAAATTACTATTTGGCTTGGGCACGCACCTATCTGAAGCGTGGAGATGCACTGAACAACTCTAAACGCGGGGTCTGGTCGTTGACCGAAAAGGGGTCCGCAATCTCCGATCTCAGCGCGACACAAGCAATCTGTGATCAGGTGACGCAGGAAGAGCGCGAACGTGCGCGCCTGAAACGTCTAGCCGCCAAAAAAGCCGACGCTGACAGGGGTGAAGAAATCGAAGTGATGGCCGATGACGGCCCCATCGACGAAGAAGACTGGAAGTCAGCGCTCTTAGCTGTGTTGGGAAAGATAGCCCCGGATGGCTTCGAGCGCTTGGCGCAGCGCCTCCTACGCGAAGCGGGTTTTACTAAGGTCGAGGTGCGCGGCAAGTCTGGCGATGGCGGGATCGACGGTGTTGGCGTGCTGCGTGTGAACCTTGTGTCATTTCAAGTCTATTTCCAATGCAAGCGTTGGAAGGGAAGTGTCGGGTCAAAGGAAATTCGCGACTTTCGTGGGGCCCTACAAGGGCGCGCTGACAAAGGACTGTTCATCACCACGGGGCATTTCACCAGCCAGGCATCAGATGAGGCCACTCGCGACGGCGCAATTGCGATCGACCTGATCGACGGCGATCGGCTCTGCGAACTCTTGAAAGAAAACAAGCTGGGCGTGGCCACGGAGATGATCGAACGGGTTCAGATTCAACCTGATTGGTTTGAGGGCATCTAGAACTGTAACCTGCCAAAAATGCAGCGGTTTTGCCGAGGGATTTTTCCACGGCTAACGGCTTAATCTTGGTCGGGGCAGGGCAAGGGCAAGGGCAAGGTCATTATCAGACAGTATCTTCGTTAAATACTAAACACTTATCTATCCCTAAAATTCTAAATTCGTATTCGACTGTTAACCTGTAATGCGATGTCTCATCTCGATCAAAAAAATCAAGGTATATGGCCTCAATGTCCCATCTGTCGAGAAACCCTGGCAGCTGACTCGAACGGAAATGATATTCATTTTGGTGAGATCGAGACCTATAAAGAAGGACATCAAGGCCATTTATATTGACTGTTGCGCCTGACAAGTCTTCGTTGAAATGCGCTTCAATAGTGTACGGGTCACCAATGAAAAACCTTTCATCAGTGTATCTTGCGCATGTTCCATCCAGTGACGGCGCTCTGGAAAGATCATCGACCCCTACACGATTAGTATATGCGTCAACCTCAGATAGTTCACCACTAAGTGTAAGGTTAACTGGTGTAGCCTCTACCGAGGATGCAAAGCTTGTTGCTGCAAAAAATCCGAAAGCTACCATTCCGCATGTCTCGGTGAACTTGGAGGTTCTTATCTGTTTCATTCATCGGCACCTTTGTTAGAAGTATTGGGATGATAACGACCGATAGTTAACACTCAAAAGTGTCTAAAAATTATTGGTCCTAACAAGGAGACTAACAGGTATAGGACTTTGATTTAATTCAAGAATTAAACGTATTGAACGTATTGAAAGCTGGGTCAATCTGACAAAGAGGAGACGTACTGAAAGACTCTATAGTCAGCGGATCACCCTTCATACCATCAATATCCATAGCAGATAATTGGGTAGTGAGAGGCACTATGAGTAGAGGATCGATCTTCACCAATAGAGGGTCAATTTTCATACTATCGGTATCCCCAGCAGATAATTGGGTGGCTGCAAGTATGCCGATAGCCATCGTTACGATAAGGTTGAAGTTTTTCATGACATACGTCCTTGGGAAGATTTGAAGTTGTGATAGTAGGCGAGATCAGGATCCGAGCTAGCAGGTGTCACGGGGGTCCATCCTGAATAATTGATGTCCTCGAATGCAGGATTATGCCCCATCAGGGCGGCTTCAGCATCAAGCATTGAAGCCTCGTCATTGAGAACGCTTGCAAGCTTCAACGCGTTCAAAGCGTCAACTTCAGAATTTGTAATCTGAAGTTGTTGTACAGCCGACAAGAACTTCAACTCTACGCGCTCAAGAATATCAACGAGTGGTACAAAGCCTTTACCTCTATGGTGTGCTCTACGCTGCTGTGCGGCCGCCAAAGATAGCAAAACACGAAATTTTTGCCCCGGATTTTCCAAAAGCTTTGCGGCTTTCTTGAAGTCAAAGATAGCACGCGAAATTTTGTTTTCTGGCAGGTATTCACCATCGATCTGACGCAGGTCTGCGACCAGCATCATTGTCCCAGACAAGTAATACATCGCGCCTGCGTCAGGCACATTTGCAAAGTCACCATTGTGTTGGTTCAGCAAAGGCCATTGACGCATCAGGAGTGATTTTAGCACCGCAGGGTTGTGCTCGGGGCTACCTTTTGCAGATACGGCATAGGCATTTCTAAGGTCGGTAATGTGTTCTTCAATGTAATCTGGGAACAGATCAAAATTACGGACCTTATTGTACAGCGCGGTTACGTTTTTGGAATATAGTTCTGTTTTAAAAGCGTAATTTGGCTTGCCTTTTACTGCCCAAAGTAGATCCGCAGACATCTCTGTCTGGCGGCTAATTTCATTCATATTGCCGATTTTATCGTACAACAAACCGACCATATGAGACGGCTTTTTTAGTGGTGGCATTGCGAGTGTCATGCCGTTTCCCCCTCTAAATTTTCACCGTCCACTGTAATTGGACCTCAAAAAAGAACCAGACTACAAACTGCAGTTTTCTACGTGGTTGCAGCATTGCAACCACGTACTTAGTTCAATCACCTAAACAAAGTACTTAGTTATCAACGTTCTAGGTGGTTATATTTGGTATTTCGAGAATTGCGGAGAGAGACCCTGATGTGGAAACCTGTAGGTACGAAACAACTTTATGACACACAGGGAGTACTCAAATGTACAAACAGAAAACAACTAACGCAGCAAACCAGACAGGCCTTGCCGCATCGATTGAAACCCCAGAACCTGCAGCAAATGGTGGTGGCTACATTGTCACTAACTTGTCAGGTGTTCCTGCAAACTACCGTGGTGTTTTTGTCAAAGCACAAACGCGTATCAACAGCTTCATCCGCACCAAAAAGCGCCGCGTGCGTATCAACGGTAAGGTCGTTTTGGTCGGCATCAACATCGATGCCTCAGTGCGCCCTATCGATGGTCCAGGTGGTGTCTTGGGCCGTGCAGGCCCAACTGCTGTTGCATCTTCAGATCGCTTGCCGGTTACAGGCATCATGCAATTCGATACTGCTGATTTGGCTGAAATGGCCCGCCGCGGTACGCTGGAAGACGTTATCCTCCACGAAATGCTGCACGTTGTAGGTTCAGGTACGCTCTGGGCATACAAAGGTCTGATTGTGGGCGCTGGTGGCTCCAACCCACGCTTCATGGGCCGCAACGCAATCGCTGAGTATCGCCGCATCTCGTCAGGTAACCCAACATCAATCCCGGTCGAAGGTGACGGTGGTCAAGGCACCCGTGATAGCCACTGGGACGAACGTGCATTTGGTGATGAACTGCTGACAGGTTTCCTGTCGGGTCGTAAGCGCCCGTTGTCACGTATGTCGCTCGCCAGCTTGGTGGACATGGGTTACAAAATCGATCTGCGCAAAGCTGATCCGTACCGCCTGCCATCTTTGGAAGAAGGTATGATGTCGAGCATCCTTCACGCTCCATACATCATGGAACGCCCAGACTTTGATGTTCTTGATGCAGTTGATGACATCCAAGACTTCGACAACGCCGCATAACCACCATTAACACACAACCGCTTGCCACCCATGCTGGTGGCAAGCTTTCAAAAGGACCACAAATGAAAAAGCTCATCAAACCAATTCTGGCGGCACTTTTTCCGTCTTACGACCCGACACGCACAAACTTAGTTGGTGCTATTGCCTTCGGCATCGGGCTTCTCTTGATTTCTCAATATGCTTACTAAGCAAATATCAAGAGACTAAGCACTGGAACGGCCTGTCTTAGCGGGCCGTTTCTTTTTGACGGATATGCCAGCGACGATAACCACCGTTTGCGGGCATGGAATGATCGTCCGCGCGAAGCGCCAGACCTGAAACCCTCTACGTCCAGAATTACACCACCACGCAAAAAGCCCCCGCCTGCTGACGGGGGCCATGATCGTTTGACGGCGCGGACCTTTACTCAGCAGCCATCCGCTCGGCCTGTGCGGTACGCTCCATGATGTAATCCACGGCCTTCTGCGCCTCGGACGCGGCTCGGAAGATCGTACGGCTGTCTTCCTTCATTGCCTCAAGCCATCCTTCGACATAGGCCGCGCTCTGGTCAAATTCAGGCTCCACCCCGATCTGGGCGCACAGCATACAGTTTCCGATTTCCGCGACCAGCTCTTCAAAGGCGTAGGCCTTGCGGTCGTTAAACCTACCCAAGCGGTCCAGCCGCTTCGTCGCCCCTGTCCAGTGTGTCTTATGCCGATGTCGGCATAATGTGTCTTATGCCGATGTCGGCATAAGACGCATGCCACAAAGGCGCCCCATCGTCTGAACCGCGACTACGGTCTCAGCCGCTTTGGCAACACGGCTTATTCCCGTGAAGAGATCGTGGCCGAGCTGACGTCCTGCTTTTTGGGGCAGGAGCTTGGGTTCACCGCGCATACGGTAGAGCTGAACGCATCGTATCTGTATCACTGGTTACGTGTGCTGCGCTCGGACAAGACGGCAATCTTCAAACATGCGGCCGATGCCCAGAAGGCCTGCGATTATCTGATCGCGAGGTCGGAAGCGGGCAGGGCAGGGGCCACCGATCAGGCGGCATGAGAGGTTTGGTCCTGTCGCAGGCGGAGTTTTCAAAGAGTGAAAGCAAGCTTCGGGTTTTGTGTTTTCAATTTCCTTGAAAGGACAGACCCATGACCACTTCCCAAGCCTCGACAACAGATCGCCCCGACATCGCTGTGATTGCCGCGCATAACGATGCCTTCCGCAAATTCGCCTGCCTTGGTGAAACCTCTTCGCAGCCCATTCAGGGTCGAATGCACCTCACAAGTTCACTGACCATGACAGAAGACGGCTTAGCCCTTGAGGCTGTGCAAGCTGTGGGTGAGTTCGACGTTTTTGAACCCGAGAATGATCCAGACGGATGCCACGACTTCGGCGCGGTAGATATCCGAGGGCAAAAGGTCTTTTGGAAGATCGATCTTTATGAGGCGGATAGCGATTTCCGCTATGGTGCTGAGGCCCCTGACAATCCTGCAACCACCATGCGCGTGCTGACCATCATGATGGCATCTGACTGGTAGGGTAGGGGATCCGACGTTCTGAACATTCGAGGCCTGCTTCCTCTCTTCAAAGGGAAAGCGGGCCTTTTTTCATGTGATCCTCAAACCCGGGGATTGGTCAGGCCGTTCCGAATGTTCGGGGCGGCGAAAACATCTCAACAAGGACAACACATGACACATGCACTCAAATCCGTTTCCGTCGCCATTGGCGATCTCACCTCACATCCAGCCAATGTGCGCAGCAATTCACCTGAAACTTACGAGTCAGAGGCTATCGCTCACCTCACGGCCAGCATCGGCGTTCTGGGCATCATCCAACCGTTGTTGGTTCAAAAGATCGATGGCAAGTTCGGCGTGTTGGCAGGTGGTCGACGTCGCGCTGCCTTGAACGAACTGGTCGCCGACAAGACCGCCAAGGGCTTCACCAAGAAAACCAAGATCGAATGCCGCTTGGTGCCAGACAGCTGCGATGTGACCACGGCCTTGTCGCTGGCAGAGAACATCACCCAAGCCCCGATGAACGCTATCGACGAGTTCGAGGCGTTTGCGCGTATGATGGAAGTCGATGGACAGTCACCTGAGACGATTGCCAAGACGTTCGGCACCACAGTCGCCGCCGTTAAGGGCCGTTTGCGCTATGGTTTGATCCATCCCGATATCCGCGCAGCCGCCCGCGCCAAGTCTATCACGCTCGATACGATGAAGGCTTTTGCGGACCATCCGAGCCAGGCCGTGCAGCTTGAGGTGTATGAGGCGCTAACAAGCGATGACAGCTATGTGCAGGCCTATACGGTGCGTCAGGCCCTCAAGACCCGCGGTGTGCAGGTGAGCGACGATATCGGGGCCTTCGTGCGCGAGGACTATGAGGCGCGGGGCGGTCCCATCGCTGCCGATCTCCTCGAGGAGCATTCGGTATTGGAAGACATCGCGCTGGTTGAGGCCATCATGGTCGAAAAACTCACCGCTGCTGCGGAAGAGGCACGGGCCCAAATGGGATTTGCGTGGGCCGGGGCGTTGGTGCGCTACGACTACGGAGCGATGGCGGAATATGGCCGCGTCTATCCCGGTCCGATCGAGCCTGATGCCACTGGTCAAAAGCGTGTGGATGCGATCACCGAGGAGCTGGAGAGACTCCAACGCGAAATGGAGGACGAGACCCTCGAGACGGATGCCTACAACGCCCTCTACGACCGCGTGGATGCGCTCGAAGAAGAGGCGCGGGATCTGCAGGAGGCCTATAGTGCCGAAGACCTTGCGCGTGCTGGCGTCATCGCATCCTGGTCGAACGGCAAGATTACGCTGCATGTCGGCCTGGTGCGGCCAGAGGACAAGCCTGAGGCGACTGCGCAGACAACCAGCGCCGGCGGCACATCTGGCGACGCAGAAGGGCAGGGCGCAGACGCAATCGTCTACCCCGCCTCGCTGACCCAAGACCTCAAGACTGAGCGGGCAATGGCCCTTGGAGCGGCGATGACCCTGCATCCAGACGCTACGCTCGATCTGACATTGTTCAAACTGGTCACGGACGTGCTTGGCACCATGAGCGCAACCCATGGCATCAAGGTCGAGGCCCGCAAGGAATACCGCAGCCACGCCAAGATGGACGAGATCGATGGCACATCGCTGGAACAGGCGGCCGAGGCGCATGACGCGCTCGATCTGTCCTGGGCGGATGAGGCGAAGTCTCCGGCAGATCAGTTTGCCTCGTTCCGAGCACTTGAGGCAGGCGAGAAGGCGAAGCTGGTGGCTTATGCCACGGCCAGCACCACGCAATCCTGTTTTGCCCGCAGCGCTCAGAGCGACAGCCTAATGCATGACTTCGAGATCGAGGTGATGCCTGACATTCGCGCGCATTGGACGCCGAACGCGGCGCTGTTCAACCGGTTCAAGAAGGCGTGGCTGCTTAAGATCTTAGGTGAGGAGCTCGGCCTTGCCCAAGAAGCGGTGACACTGGCCTCCATGAGCAAGAAAGAGATCGTCGCCTTTTGTGACAAGCTCTTTGCCGAACCATTTGCGACTCTCACGGAGGCGCAGCAGCGGGCGGTTGCGGCGTGGTGCCCGCCGATGATGCAAACGACCGGTGGCGTCAGCTTGGAAGTCGCCGCTCAAACCGAGCCCGTTCAAGCAAAAGCCGCCTGATCCATTGAGGCGACCCGCGCTTGGAAACATCAGGCGCGGGTCAGACCCGACATTCCCTTGCAACACTAAGAAAGACATCCCCATGGCTATTCTCAAGTTCTCCGCGTCCGCTGTTGCGGCGCAAATCACGCATGCGCGCTCCTGTTCAACCTTCCTGCCCAATTGGAACGGGCCAATTGATAAGCCGGCCCTGATCCTCATCGTTGGGAACGGCGTGCATCTGCGCTCCAACGGCATTGACGGGTCAACTACGCGCATCGTCACCACCGAGCAGTCCGATCCCAGCTTTGCCTTCGCGAACGGCATCAATCCATTTCGCGACAGCGATTGGATGGCACAGCGTCAAATGGCGTTCCGCGATCTGACCGGGCAGTTCTACACAGACATCCTTGATGATGTGCAAACCCTGATTGATCGTGAGCAGGGGGCCATTCGGCTGGCCACCGATGGGCATTCTATCCGTGTCTTCGTCCGTCGCGCCTCAGACTTTCTGATTGGTGGCACCTATGAGGTTCCGTCAGGCTTGGGTGGCACATTCCGAGTGGTCCTCAAGGACGCCTGCGACACCTTTGCCATCGTTCAGAACTGCGGCAACTGCGAAGACTTCGATGCCATGCAGCCGTATCGCGTGCCGCTCGATGCACTCATGGAGCTCGAAGACCGGAGGGCAGCATAATGGGTTGGCTCTTTTACACCGACCGGCGAGTTCAGACCTACGCCGATGAGAAAGCAGAGATCACGCGTCTCTGCACCTTCGAGACAGATACGCGCCGCACGACACTGGTCAAAGCCAGTAAGGTTGGCTCAACGTGGTATGCGGCCGCAAAGGTCGTTGCATGCGATGCGGGGCCCTTGGTGGATCGGACCTATGTGACCGACAAAGACGGACCATTCACCTTCGGTGCGGTGTTTCTGACGCGCTACGACGACGGGTGCTGGGGCTACAAGGACATGGAGGAAAGCGCTGGTCCCTGTGAGTCTCGCGCGCCACTAAGCATCCTCAATCTCTTGTCCGAGTTGAAAGATTCCGACAGCTACGCCCACGCTTGGCGGCAGCGGTGTCGGGACTGGGCAGCGATCCCTGACTACGCTGAGGGCGACAAGATCAAGCTCGCCTCCCCTGTGACCCTCAGCGATGGCAGTACCTGCCAGATCGTCACAGCAACCCATTACAGGCGTGGGAGTCAAAAACAGCGCTGCTACCGCATTGAGGAAACCGGCAGCCTTGTGCGGCTTTTAAAGGCGTCACTGGCGGGATCGACGCTCATCAGTCGCGAAATGGCTAAGGGCAGCGCGGTGTTGGCAGAGTTTTTTGCGGTGCAGAGGGGCTAAGTCGACGTTCGCTGCACTACGCACGGATGACTGCAACGCGGACAGAGCGGTCATCGGGTTTTCGCGCTTCGCTGACGCAGCATTGCTTCGCGCTTGCAGTATGCTCATCGCTGCATTGCAGATAGCGTCGCCGATGCGGCCATTTAACTTGGCTCTATGCCGTCAAATTTAGACCGCGCTTTCGCTGCGCGGCGTCAGAAATATCGACGCGCGGGAGGACATGTGAATTCTCTGTATTCACGACAATCACCGCTTGTCTGGTTTAAACTATCTGGATCGTGGGACACGGCTTTCGGGTAAGCCTTAGCTATTCTAACACTTCTAGAAATCGTCAAATTCCGGAACGTTGCCGAGCCTTATGAGGAAGCTTGGCGTTCCGACTTCTCCGCTGTTTGGGTCCTCAATGACCATGTAAGCGTCGGCACCCGCACAATCTTCGGATAGAGCTTCTCGTTCGGCTCTGTTTTGTGCCTCCGACGCTGTGGAATATTCGTATTGCTTGGCAATTTTTACGCCAGCCTGTCCATCGCGCCCAGCCTTCGTTTCAACATATGTCTGGCAGATATAGTGAATTTTCTCTGCGGTTTGCTCTGAGCTTGTCATGGGTTTATCCTTAGAGGGAGCGGGGGGCGATTGGGAGTTTTGGGAGCGGCCTAGGATCGCCGATTTTTGGCTGTGGTTTCTGGTGGCGTGTTCGCTTCTCTTTCGAGGCGAGCATTGCGAAGCCGGGTAATTTTAGCTTGTCGTTTTTCCGCGTCTTCGTCGACCATTTTTCTGACAACACGGGTCGTCTTGTCCATCGGAGTTTCCGGTTTGGAGTCATACGCTTTAAACACATCTGTTTTTGTGAGCTTCGCCATTTATCGGTCTCCTTCTTTGGTTTCAGGTCGGTTCGTCCAAGCGAGGTTATTCAAACCAGAGTCAGGCGTTCGGACTTGCCTTGGGTATGTCGCGGTTGTCTTGCGGGCCGATCATCGAGCAGTTTTATTTCGATGTCGGGCGCGGCCATTGCATGCATTAGTGCCGAGTAGTTCATCTGAAATCTCACTTCGGTGCCCAACTGTAGCGGGGATCGGATCGACTCAATGACGAGATGATCGCTGGTTGCACCGATCAATGTGCATCCAACAGGCAACGAAAGCCCAGAAATGTCCGTGTCCTGATGCCCTATCGCGAGGATAAGACGCTTGGCGGCACCACTGGTTGGTAGAATGTGAAGTCTTGCCAAAGTTGGATCGACTAAGGCAATGGGGAAAGGCGAAGGTTTTTCACCCGTCTCTATAATTTCAGCGACAAGCGTGAAGGCGTCCGTGTGCATTCCACCGATCTGGTCGCCGGTGATCGGTTCAACGCCCAGAAGTATTGCTTCCCCCAATCTTAGGTCGTTGATGCGGCCATTAGATCGCCATCCAACCGCCCAAGGCAAGTTTGCAGAGTTACCACCGGACACGGTTTTCAAAGATGGGCCACACACCGCCTCAATTTCGTTCGCGAGGTCGCAAAGAGAGGCCATTTGAGACGCAGTGGGGGCGATCCCGCTCAGACAGGCAAAGTTTGCGCCAATGCCTTTCAGCGCCACCCCTTGCATCGTCATAACTTCCTGCGCAACTTCAGCCACGTTCTCGGGGGAAATACCTTCGCGTCCATCGCCCATCTCGACCATCAGTATGATACCGTGAATCTTGTCTTTTCGGATGGCGGCAGACGCCAAAGCAGCAATGACAGCAATCTCAGTGTTATAGCTCATTTCGCAGAACTGAACGACCTCATCGGCCTGACTTAACATCGGCGTTCGGATCAGAGTGACTGGGCTTGTGATACCTGCTTGGCGTAACCTCTGCACATTGCTGATACGTGCATCCGCAAGCCCCACAGCCCCGCCATCCAGCATGGCTTGGGCGATGGCAGGATGCCCGCAAACAGCCTTGGTCACGCCTGTGACGCCGATACCACGTGGGCCTAAACGCCCGGCAATTGTCTGCGTGTTGCGCCGTATCTTGCTCAGATCCACTTCGATGCGTGGGCAGCTCATATCGCGGCCATCGAAAGCCTTTGCGTCAAACTGGGGTATGCGGCGACTACCATCGCAAGCAAATGTGCAGCCGGTCGGGCCAATGCATCGGTTACAGGCAACCCGAGCTTCTGCGATTGTGCCGTGATGGTTTCGGAAATTTCGGCGTCAGTCATCGCCTCGTGATTGAGCGTGACACCGATGACCTTTGTATCTGCAAAGGCCTCGATCAGGGCGATCTCACTTAACGCTGTGGGCATCGGCATGTTGGGAAAGTCGCAGCGGTGGGCGCGTTTGGGCGCGTGCTGCAAGATGACAGCATCCGGCTGGCTACCGCGCAGGATAAAGGCCGATGTGCAAAACGCGGGATGGCTGAGTGCGCCTTGGCCTTCGATCAAAATAATATCGGGTTTTTCCGCGTCAGACGCTGCAACAATCGCGCCTTCAAGCTCGCCACAGCAGAATTGGGGCGGCACGGCATCCATTGCGATGCCATATTTGGCACCCTGCATCAGGCCGGTCTGGCCCGTGCCGACAAGCACTGTCTTGATGCCCTTCGCATTCAGAGCGCGCGCCAAAACGGTTGCCGTTGTCCGCTTTCCAATGGCGCAATCGGTGCCGAGAACTGCAATGCGCAGCGCTTTGACACCAGCGACACTGCCATCGAACAGGCGCATGTCCTTGCTGGGTTTCGGCTTGCGGATGTCCCGGACCGTGACATTCTGTTCAAATGCCGCACTGGAGATTTCAACGTCATCGCTCAGGTATTCATGCAGCCCGCTCACGATGTTCATGCCAAGCTCAATCGCTTGCAGAACAACGCCTCGATCCGCAGGTGAAAGCCGCCCCGATGAGGGGGCCATCCCATAGATCAACGTATCGGGAATGACGGTTTGATGTGCAACTGCAGCATCCAAATCACCAAAGATCGGTATGTGGTTGATTGAATCGTCAAGAACAGATCCGCTGTCTTGTCCGCTATAAGTGCTGTCGATGACAGAAATGATCCGATACGCTTGTGAATAGCGAACAAGGCCATTTGCTGTCTTGCCGTCGATTTGCGCGAAATTCCCCTCGCAGTAGACGACTGCCGATGGTGGCGCTGTGACCTGCGTGATTGAAGTCGCATGTTTGGGTTCGCTGTGGGTCATTGGTGGCGCTTGCGCGCCCCTGACGGGACGGCGGATGGTGTCGACAGTTTCAGATTTGGTTTCCATTGTAGTTCCCTATTTTGGTCGGCACGGTGGACAGAACTGTCCTCACCTGCGCATTTTGAGGTTTGTGTTGCCGTGCTTTGTGCCTAGTTGTTAAGCGCGCACAGCCCCTTTGATTTTTGGAAGTTCCTGTCGCATTCCCAGCGGTTGCCCGATCTGTCCAAATGGGCGTTTTCGGGAACGACGATCAATTCGCATGTGTCTCCTGAGGCTTCGTATCCACGTTCACACTTCCACCCTGTTCCGTAGGTTGCGTCGTCAAAATAGGCATTTGCAGGGATCACGACGGCTTCGCACAGACCGTCCTGTTCAAAGAAACCACGCTCACATGTCCAGGGCTGACCGTATCCTGACCCATTCAGATAGGCGTTGGCTGGAACCGCAATGGCGGCACACTGGTCGCCAGTTGCTTCAAACCCACGTTCGCATGTCCACGTCGAGCCATATGAGGCATCTGCCAAGTACGCATTTGCTGGCAACACGATCTCCTGACATGAGTCATCGACCTTGGTGTAGCCACGCAAACACTGCCACCGTGCGCCTGACGGGTCTAAGAACCCGCCCTCAGGCACCACGACTGCAGCACATGCAGTTTCGTCGGTGCTGCGAAACCCATGCAGACATTCCCACCCGGAACCGTAGGACCGGTTCGTGTCATATGCGTTCTGCGGCACGACTACAGCGACGCAGGCATTCTCGTTCAGGCGGAACCCGATGTTACATTCCCATCCATCGCCGTAACTTTTGGCACTGGCGTTCTCAGGGATTGGCAGAGCTGCACTTTGGGCAAATGCTGGTAATGCAAATAGCAGGACCGCAATAATCGAACCCATAAATAGGGCCATGAATGTTGGTGTGTCAGTTGGGATATGGGCAATGTTAGTTTGCGCAGGTCGCGGCTCCGTTAACTTTGATTTACGATCCATCTAACTCAAGCCCCGCAAGGCACGCGTCTGCTAGATCTCTGCTTGGAGCATCAGTACCCGGCAGCGTGGCCCAGCCTGTTTCCATCATTGCATTGCGCCGCTGAAAGCTTGAAGCTTCTTGAAGCATAGCGAGTTTTGCGGGGCGTTCGGCATCAACTTCTGACAGATTTAGGCAAACTGGCACCATCGCCAACGTGACTTCCTCTGCAGCACGGTTTTGGGCCATTTCGTCCGCACTGCCTGCAGTTGTCCAGCCACCCCAGGTAAAGCCAAGAATAGAGACAGCAACCGCGCCACCCAAGGCACCGTAAACACCGGGTTTAGTCCATTCGGGAAATGTCATTTTTGATCCTTTGACGGAGAAAGCGCCGCCGCACTATTTTTGATTTCGTTAGTGTTTGGGTTGGCCTGATCCTGCGCCAGAGCCAACTCAAGGTCTCGGTGATCCACTGCGCGCAGCTCTGACTTTCCTGCGTGCAAATTGATCAATAGAAACGTCGCGGTCCGTCGGTATGCCGCAAAGCTGTTGCTCAGCATGACTTCGTCATCTGCCAACACTTCGTATTCACCTGCGGGCAGTTCATCGGTATACCCCGCGACCACAAACGGATGAAGAAATGTCACGAATGATGTGGTCGTGCGCGATGACATCGGCAACCTTCCCAAACATCAGATCCCTGCTAAAGGACACGACAGCTGAATTTTCATGATGGAGGATTGTGGTCCGCTCTGGCAGGCTGATGCGCCTATGCCGCAGAGAACCGCAACTTTCGTATCTTTCACATAGTCTCTTAGCGTCGGAAATACAACGTTAGTACGTCCGGACGGGCTCACAAGACCCACAATGTCCCGCTTTTTCAGGAGCGCGAATGAACTGCCATGTACTTAGCGGCACACCACTGGCCATCTCGACTTCGAGCGCTGACTTACATCGTCAGGCGCGCGACTATCTCAGAACGCGACGCATTTGAAAGCCGATATCTTCTTAATCTGGCTTCAGCGAAACGCGGGGCCATGCGCCCAGACAGTCAGCGAACGCCGTATGCCTCGTTTGATCGGCGTTACTTGATGCAGCACAAAACTGGGAAACACACTTACTGATCCCTGGGCCCGGTTGGCCGATAGGATGTGAGCGCTTGGTCTGATCTCCAGGTCACCCCCATCGTAGGTGTCCGGTTTACTCAATTGCAGCACAAGCGTGAGCTTTCTTTTGCCTGCAGCAAGGCCATCTCCAATATCAGAATGCCACGCAAAGTGCCCGCTTTTGGTTGCTTTGTAACTGGCAACCTGCGGGCTTTCTGCAAATTCGCGTACATCGAAATCGAACTGGTCTTTGTTGGAAGTTCGGACAACCTCAATCAACCGGGTCATCACCCAACTCATTTCCCCGACATCGTCCATCCAAACGAGTTCTGCATTGCGAATATTGTGATCCCGATTGCGGCCCACGAGCAGCGCGTCATCTTTGGGCATGTTGGCGGTTGTCGCGACAATACGATCACATTCCCCTGCGGTAAACGCATCGGGCACTGAGTGCACAGCCATCATTCTATTCACCTTTTTGTAAGTCGTAGATTGAGTGTGTGCCAACGCACAAGGCGGGCTTCAATTCTTGACCCCCACATGGCGATCATCTTGACTGATCCGCGCGTAAGCTGCGCGCACAGGCACTTCGGGACCTTCGAGTAGTTGAAGATAAATGTCATGTCGGCAAACCAGGGCGCCAGTTACGCCGTCACGCTTGTTGCATCGTCTGGCATCCAGCAGAATTCCGGCCAGTGTTGGCTCGTCGAAGCCAAACGGCTGCGACACGTAGATTATCTGGATGAGGTTTGTGATGATTTGTGCCCCTGCGGGATTGAGCGAAACATGAGCATACTTTGACAGCCATATGACCACATCGCTTCCGTCGATGACCGTAGAACTTTGGCTGCGTTGTGTCTCGATAAAAGTGATGGAAGGGTCGATTTGCAGAAATTAGCTTCGACACTGACTTCCTTTTTCCGCAGCAGCGCTGGCTTTCGGTTTGGGTGAGCGCTGCAATGGCACACGTTTGATTTGCCCGTCCTCTGTAAACTCGATTTCTGATCCTTGACGCAATTTGTGTGAATGGCCGGTTTTCCCGCTCTGACGCGGCACCGGATTTTATGTCGACGCAGCATTTCCTGCGCTGCGAGCGCGCGCAGGAATATTTCGGCATGTCTGGTGTGGGCTCATTGCAGACCTTAGCCGCATACATCTCAAGTGACCGCTTTAAAGTGCTTACTTCTCGCCGCTTGCAGAATATTAAGAAAATACGTATATTCTGATTAAGACAGAAATTTAGTGGAGCATCGAGATGAAACAGTTCGCAGCTGGCGATCTAACCCGTAACACAGGCGACCTCTTCGAGGCGGCGGCTGTCGCTCCCGTTGCCATCACAAAGCACCGTAAACCGCGTTTCGTCGTTATGTCGATGGAGCGTTTTGAAGCCCTTACGACTGGACGGGACACGCAGATAGCGATGGATGTTACGGATATGCCAGATGATTTGGGGAAGCTCTTGGACAAGGGGATCGAGGAGCACTTCCGTGACCGCTGACTTCCCGGCCGCGGGGCAGGTTTTCGATTATCATTACCTTTGGAAGTGGCAATCAGATCATGGTGAAACTGAAGGTCGCAAGAAGCGACCTAGCTGTGTTGTGATTGTTGTCGTTAATGAGGCGGGTCATCACGTCATGTTCATAGCGCCAATTACCAGCAAGACCCCGGATCAAGGTCGAACCGCACTGGAAATACCCGAGACGGAAGCCCGCCGAGCGCAACTCGACAGTCAACTTTCGCTCTGGGTTGTTCTGGATGAATTAAACGCTGATGTCCTTGAAGCCTCGTATACGATTGAGGATCGCTCACCTCGTGGGTCTTTCAGTCCAGCTTTCACCGATGCGATTTTGCGTGGCGTGCAGCAGCTTCGCGCCTCTGGTAAATTGAAATTTTCCAAACGAACCTAGCCTTTGCCGCTTGCTCCCGTTTCCCAAAGGGAAAGTGGGCTTTTTGTCCTGTGAACCTCAACCCGGATCACAAAGGACAGACATCATGGCCCACGCCGACCAGAAGCAATCCAATCAATCCCCATCCAATGCGCAGCTCAAATCATCCCTGTCGCTGATCGCCGCCGAGCTCGCGCTCGGTCCTCTGCGCAGCTCCTCACTCTCAAAGATCATGCGCGACACCTTTGGCGGCAGCGATGCCAGCGGGGCATGGAGTTGGCGTATGGCCTACGACATGATGCAAACTGCTGCGATTCAAACGCTTTTCTTGGATGCGAGCGGGTCAGACCCACTTGGTGCCGCCAAGAACCTCGCGACGCGGCTCTTGACCGAAACCCGTCGGTCCGAGCAACAGATACGCCTGCAACAGTTCTCGACTCCGCTTCCTTACGCAGCCCTCGCTGTGCGCGCGGCGGCGATCCGCGAAGGTGAGACTGTGCTGGAACCCTCTGCGGGAACCGGCTCATTGGCGGGTTTTGCCAAGTGGGCAGGTGCCAAGCTCATGCTCAACGAAGTCGACCCGTTTCGCCAGCGGCTGCTCGATGCGGTGTTCGACGCGCAGGCGACGGCGCATGACGCCGAGCATATCGACGATCTGCTGACATCAACAACAGCCCCCAGCGTTATCGTGATGAACCCACCGTTTGCATCCTCGGTCGATCGCTCCCGTGACAAACATATTGCTGCCAAACATCTCATCGGCGCCGCGAAACGACTGGCCTCCGGCGGACGTCTAGTCGCGATCATGCCGATGGGCTTCACCCCCGAGCGCGACCCAGCACATTGGGTCCGCGCGATGAGCCTTCTTACCCCGCGTTTGGGCTTGACCATTCCCGGCCATGTCTATCGCAAACTTGGCACCAGCGTGGACACGCAATTGATGGTCTTCGATAAGGTCGATGAGGCCAGCGAGATGATCCGCACCTCTGTGGACGATCTCGACGCAGCAGTCGGCATCGTCGACCAGATCGCCGCAACACGGTCGATTGTAGCGCCTGTGACGGCGGCACGCTCATTGAATGTCGGGCGCCCTCTGATGCCACCCGCGTCCCACAAGGCACGCAAGCCTGTCGCATCAAAGGCATCTGCCGCCAAAACTCCTAAACACGCAGCAACACCGCTGTCGTTCACCACGCTCGAGACACCGCGCGAAAACACCCCCATCTCCGAGATCTATGCCCGATATCGCCCACAACGGATCGTCATTGCGGGCGCACAGGAACACCCGACGCCGCTGGTTGAAAGCATTGCGATGGCCTCGGTCGCACCACCCGTGCCTTCCTTGCAGGCCGCCAAGGGGCTCCGCCTGCCGAACCGCTTGATTGCAGAGGGGCATCTCTCTGAGGCTCAGCTGGAAACCATCATCATGGCCAACGATGCCCACGGGCGGGATTTGCCCGGCAAGTTCACCATCGATGACGACCAGACCAAGATGCTGCGCAGTGATGAGGCGGCGGCGGCCCGTGCCTACCGCTTGGGATATTTCCTCGGTGACGGCACCGGCTGCGGTAAGGGCCGCGAGTGCGCAGGCCTCATTCTGGTCAATTGGCTCTCGGGACGGCGCAAAGCCGTCTGGGTATCAAAATCCGCCACTCTGATTGAGGACGCCGTGCGCGATTGGACCGATCTTGGTGGCTCACCCGCAGATATACAGCCGCTCTCGAAATGGAAGCCCGACCAGCGTATCACCATGGGCGACGGCATTATGTTCGTAACGTATGCAACGCTGCGGTCTGCCGGAAAATGCGGCACAACTCGTTTGAACCAGCTTCTCGACTGGATGGGTGACGACTTCGACGGTGTGCTCGCCTTTGATGAGGCCCACGCGATGCAAAATGCGGCTGGATCGGAGCAGGGCAGGGGGGCTAAGCCCTCCCAACAGGGTCTTGCGGGTCTGCGCCTGCAACTCGCCACTCCGCGCGCTCGCGTCTTCTATGTTTCGGCAACGGGGGCGACGTCGGTCCACAATCTCGCCTATGCATCCCGGCTCGGGCTATGGGGCCAAGGCCCAGAGTATCCCTTCCCGAGCCGCGAGAGCTTCGTCTCAGCGATGGAGGCCGGTGGTGTGGCCGCCATGGAAGTTGTGGCCCGCGATCTAAAGACACTCGGGTTCTATACGGCGCGGGCACTGAGTTTTGACGGGGTCGAATACGATGTGCTGGAACATGCACTGACGCCTGCCCAAACGGAGATATACGATGCCTATGCGGGCGCATTCCGGACCATCCATCACAACTTGGAGGCTGCACTGACCGCGACAGGCGTCAATGATGCATCGGGAGAAACAAATGCATCTGCTGCAAAAGCATCCGCCAAGTCGCGGTTCGAGAGCACAAAGCAGCGCTTCTTCAATCATCTGCTGATGGGCATGAAAGCCCCGTCGATAATCAGCGCGATCCAGCAGGATCTATCCGACGGCTATGCCTGCGTTGTCCAAGTGGTTTCGACGGGCGAAAGCCTCTTGAAGCGCCGATTGGAGGTGATGGACCCCGATGATGAACTGGTCGAAGGCGCGCTGACGCCGCGCGACTACGTACTCGGATACCTTGAACAGGCGTTTCCGATCCACACCCAGAAGCTGGTCGAGATTGACGGCAATGTTGTTGCGGAACCGCTGCGGGATGAAACAGGGGCATTGGTTGTTTCGCGCGAAGCGCTTGCACTGCGCGACGAGGCGATGATGGACCTTATGGCGCTGGCCCCGATCCCTGCGGCACTGGATCAAATCCTCTGGGCGTTCGGAGATGAAGCCGTGGCGGAAGTCACAGGCCGGTCCATCCGCCCGCTCAAATCGAGCGATGGCGCACTCTTCATCGAAAAGCGTGCTGCGAGCAGCAATTCATCCGAAACGCAGGCGTTTATGGATGGGGCGAAGGACATCCTGATCTTCTCAGATGCGGGTGGTACAGGGCGATCCTATCATGCGGCACAAACGGCAAAGAACCAGAAGCGGCGTCGCCACTACTTGCTGGAGCCTGGCTGGCGCGCGGATGCGGCCATCCAAGGGCTTGGGCGTACCCATCGCTCGGCGCAGGTCAGCGCGCCGTTCTTCCGGGTCTGCACCTCGGACGTTCACGGTGAAAAACGCTTCACCTCAACAATCAGCAAACGTCTCGATCAGCTGGGCGCGCTCACCAAAGGCCAACGCGAGACAGGCTCGCAAGGCATGTTTCGCGAGGAGGACAATCTCGAAAGCCCGATCGCGCGATCTGCGCTGCGAGGATACTACGCCGATCTTGCCGCAGGGCGTGCGGAGGCGATGGGCTATGAGACCTTCACCGATTGGACGGCATTGCGGCTAATCGACAAGGATGGCGTGCTGCTGGAAGAACTGCCGCCCATCCAGCGGTTCCTCAATCGGGTTCTGGCCTTGCCGATCCATATGCAGAACGCACTCTTTGCAGAGTTCATGCAGCGCATCGCGGACCAAACTGAACGCGCACGGGACGCAGGTACGCTTGATCTCGGGGTGGAAACGTTGCGGGGTGAGACAATCAAACAGGTCTCGGTGGAGGATCTCTGGACATGCCCGCAATCCGGGGCAGTGACGCGGATCATCGGGCTGGAGGTGACAGATCCGGTTCACATATCGCGCGCCGATGATGCCCTTCGCAATAACTTCGACAAAATCCCTATGGTCAATCGCGCATCGGGGCGGGTTGGGTTGATCTCAAAACGACCCATGCAGATGTATGACGAAGATATCGTAACCCTGATGCGAAAGGTTGTGCGGCCAACTGGCAAATCCTATCTCGAGGAGGGCAAGTTTGAAGCCTCGGCTTGGGAGGCGGTCGAGCAATCAGAGTTCATCCGGCTCTGGGATGAGGAGGCTGACAGCTTGCCCAAATCCACCACGACAAAGCTCTACCTGCTCACAGGTCTGTTGCTTCCGATCTGGAAGACCATCCCGACCAGCAACGAGCGTATCTATCGCGTCACGCCCGAAGGCTGCGCCAGCATGATAGGCCGCACGCTCAGCGAGGAGGGGGCTGCAGCCCTTCGGGCGCGGTTTATGACAGGCACGCCTGAAACACCTGGTGAAATGCTGACAGCTGCCCTTGGTACAACTGCACCCGTCGATCTTGGGCGCGGCCTGACGCTCACGCGCCGCCGCGTTGCGGGTGATGTGCGCCTGGAGATCAACGGGGCGGATAAGGGTTCGATTGAGGGTCTCAAAGCCTTTGGGTGCTTTACCGAAATCATCGCCTTCCAGCTGCGGGTGTTCGTGCCGCACGGTGAGGGTGTGGATGCCGTTGCCATTCTTGCGCGTATCACTGGTGATAACGGCGGCAGCACGCGAAACGCGGCCTGACCGGTGCAGCAGTGGCACACGAATTTCATTCAAACCCTCAATGCCAAAGCCCGCTCTAACATGCGGTGCTTTGGCTCGTTGTTCCATATGAAACCATTCTGGAGACCGACATGAACATTGAAGCTATCAAAGCCGCAGTGGATGCGGGTCAGACCGTCCACTGGGCGAACACGGGCTACATCGTGCACAAAGATGCCCTCGGCCAATACCTGATCACCTATCGCCATGGTGGCAGCACCATCGGGCTGACGGATCAGCCGGGAACCCGTTTGAACGGGGATGAGGCGGAATTTTACGTTGCGGGTGCAAACAATAACCAGTGATCGAGGCTGGATGCGCCAGATGAGATGATCTCAAGAACGGGGGAGCGCGTTTGGCGATGCTAGCTTTTCACAATGTAGAACAGCGGATTTGGAGACCGAGGGAGAAAGTTGAAAGCAGGCTTTCTGTTTTGTGATCCCACAAGGGGTCGAAAAGCAATCTCGGACGGTCTGGCAAGATGTCGGGCACCGATAACCCAAGAAGGATAAGACCCATGTTCGCAGGAACCCTTACCAAAAACGCCGATACCGCAGCAGCTGTCTTCACCGGCACAATCCACAACACCAAGTTCGACATCGCGATCCAGCTGGAGACGCGCCCGAAGATGTCCGAGCGGAGCCCGGACTATGATGTCACTGCAGTCAATAAATCCGGTCGCAAGGTGCGTATCGGCACGGCTTGGAACGAAACCGGAAATACCAGTGGTAATCCCTACATTTCGATGCAGATCGATGTTGGTCTTGGGCCATTCCGCGTCAATGCCGTGCAGACGCAGGAAGCGCGCAAAGCCAAGAGCCAAGACTTCGAGATCATCCCGTTGGTCTCAAACGGCACGATGAAATCAGGCTCAATCTCGGGCGAGCTGACGGCGATGGATGCTGACAACGCCTTCGCGGGTTACATCGCCAACATGATGTTCGATCTGGACTTCATGCTCATCGAGAACGACTACAAGACTGAGGAAACCCATCCCGACTATCGGATCGAGGTCAGCTCGCCGAAGGGCAAAGCGATCCGCGTTGGTTCCGCCTGGATGGCGAAAAGCACCCGGACCGGCAACGATTATCTGTCGCTTCTGATCAACACGCCTGACGGTGATCTACGCGTCAATGCCGTGCAGAACGAAGAGCAACGGGGTGGCCAGGCGTTCTCGATCATTCCGTTTGTGCAGAGCGGGGATGAGCAGCCGGACGCCAGCAGTGGATTGTCACTGGTTGCCTGATCTGAGCGTGACCATCGACAGACAGGGCAGGGGAGCCGCGGCAACGCGGTTCCCCTTTTTCTGTGCCTGTCCGATTTAGAGGCGGCAAGAACGCGCTCTAGCTGAAATCTTACAGAGATATTTTTAACACATTGTTATTAATAGATAATATAATATTAGGTGCAATTTGATCCGATCTAATTTGATCCGAAGATGCCATTTCTTATTGTTATTTTAACTTTCTAGTCCTACATCTAATCACAGATATGACTGGCGCCTCTGCACTTGGGTTCGCCCTTGGATATGCGTCAGTCCTCAACCCCTCCAAAGATCCCAGTCTTCCCAACCATCGATCACACCCATATCTTTGAGTGTGACTGCGCCGTTCTTCGGTTGGGGGAAGCTATGCAAATGGTCGCGTAGGCGGATGTGCCATTTTGACTGTGGGCATAGCTGTTTCAGGAAAAATCGCATCAGGCAAAAGTATCGGAAAACCTGATACTGGTCTGTCTGTGCAATTTCTAAAAGTTGCGGTGGAACGCTGGCGTGATCTTTGATGTGGCTGTTCCAAAGTCGCTCATGATGTGCGGATGCATTGCGCACCTGAGAAAACGACCTCATCCACTGTATCATGAACTTACCGCTTAAAATTCCATACTTGCCAGCGATTTTGGTTTGAATATCCATCGGCAGCATCTCAAACAGATGTGACAACGCCCCAAAATCAAGAATTTGCACGGCGACCCAGATCGGCAGTTCACCGTAGACTTGTTTGTTGTGTTTGACGAAAGCGGCCTTGCCAGAACGTGTTTCAAAGCTTCTATAGCGCTCTTCCCACCTTTTATAGCGCCCGTTCATTACAAACTTTTGCTGAAGCAGATGAGGCTTAAGGTGCGCGCAGGCATCACGACGACCAAACCTGTATGCAACATCGACCTGCAAAGCCAGTTCGATCCGTTCCAAAGCGTCCAGCGCAAGAAGGCGCAGCTTTTTATCAAAAACATATAGGTCGACGGCATCTGACATATGCGTGTCAGGTATGAATTGGTCCGAGATGGTTCCGTCGTCATTAGCTTGTTTGAATGGATACCAATATCCACTCAGTCGGTAGTAGCCAAACCGCTCAAGCGCCTTTTTTGCTCGAATAGGCTCGCTGATAGCCATTCCCCTCGATTTGAGGAGGCCAAGCTGATCATCAATGGATTTCCAGTTTTTCATGTAATTCCTGATACAGACATTTTCAGCAGCAGGCCAACCTTGAGCTGAGTTTCTGCGTCGCTCTTCACCTGAGCATGAATGCGCAACCAATTTTAGGGTCGTGAACATAGCCTAACGGCCTCTCCTGCTCGGCTTCGCGTGTCGCAGGTGAGAACGGCCCTGCGGTCCGTCGCGCATGCGGCCATGCGGCCTTACCGCGGCGTTGTGCTGCGGGTCCCGGTTTGCCCGTCTCGCGAGCACGGCGGCGCTCGGCCACGCCTGCGGTCTTCGCTCTGGTCTGTTTTGCCGAGGCAAAACGATCCCGGCGCTGCGTCCGCCTGCGTGTCCGGCCCCACCGCTTGCCTGCTCACGTCGGGCAAACCTGGCGTCAAAACACACACACATGAGTATGGAAGCATATCCTCCGGATGGCCCCCAAATCAGCCCGCCTCAAGGATCGCAAAACTTTTCGGCAAGGGTGGGTTGTGTGGGGAGGTCGATCGTGTGCGCGAGGGTGCGCTTGTTGTGAGCAGCGGCGCTTGGAAAACTTTTGCGCCCAGCAAGCTGGCGGCTACGCCGTCCCTGACCCGAACAGATTCGGTGAACCAGAAATCGGCCATGCCCCCACACTCACGTGGTGGTCATCAAACTCAAACATTGGAGATGAACACATGGCCTACGATCAAGCGACAACATACGAGACAATCGAACTCTTCGGCCTGACGGAGAAAGATGCACACCTACCAATCCCGCAGGACGATATCCTGAAAGACGGCATCATCCGCGAAGCATTTGAGACCCTTCTCGGGCAGCTACGCAACACCGGACTTGAGGGAGAGATCGAGCCTCTCGCTCACGGGCTGGCAACAATCCTGCAGCGCCGGAAGGTTGCCCTCGGTAAGGAAGTTGATCGCACAGCGGATAAGATCGGCGCACTGGCAAAATGCCACGACGGATCAGAAATCGCAGAGACCGCATTGGAAGAGGCACAAGCGCGCTTCGTGCAGTTGCGCGAGATCGTGGACGCCATCGAGACGATGGGGGAGGCCGCTGCAGAGTGCTACGAGGTCGAAACCGGGAACGCCTTCATCCCTGCATCGGGATCGCGGGCAAGCGTTCGGGCGCAAGAAACGGGTGCCGTCTTCGAGGCCAAGCAGCTTCTGGAGCAGCATGATCGTGAGACCGCCGCCAAGTCAAAAGTCGAAGGAGTTCCTCTGATTGTTTCCGGAGCGACGGACTGGTCCGACATCGACGTCATCTTCCGGACCCTCGACAAGGTACGGGACCGCATCAAGCAAAACCGCAATCAGGATATCTTCATCTGCCACAAAGGCGGCAAGCATGGGGCGGAAATGATCGCGGCACGGTGGGCTCGTGCGCGGGGCATCAACCAAGCGCGCTTTGATCCGCGTTGGTCCGCACATGGACGAGCGGCACCCTTCAAGTGCAACGATGAGATGCTGGACGATAAGTTCGCCGCTACGGGAGTTGTCCTCTTCGGCGGCAACGGGGTGGCGCTGAACCTCGGGCAGAAAGCCGAAGCGAAAGGACTGACGGTGATGCGGGTCGCGGATCCAGCGAAGACATCGGGCGAGGCATAAGTCAGAGAGGGTCACCTTCGGGTGGCCCTTTCTTCGTTCTTAAGAGCATGGGTCTAAGTTCAGATTCACGTTGATGGTCTGCAGCAAGGGTTCATTTAGGTCATGACGGTGGCCATCCGAATTTCCCGTTTCCCGAATGGCAGAGCGGTATCTCAATGTAATCCCTGTCTATTGTGTCCGCGCCGCAAATGACTTTTGTTGGGCAGCATATCACGCGCGCAGGTTTTTCAGTCGATGCCCTTTTCCCCAGACCGCACCAAAGAGATTCAATCGCGTATTGATGCGCGTTTGCAATCTGGTCAGGCAAACGATTGGGAGGTGTCGTTTCTTACAAACATGGCCGAGCGCTTTCAGAAGTATGGAGCCGACACACGTCTGAGTAAGGCCCAATATGCCAGTCTGCATAAAGTCCTGAAGTTGGAACGTGAGCCATCATCTCGGACCTCCGCGCAGACCAACGATAGCGTTCCGCGTCCGATCCCAAAGCGTAGCACCAAGTCTTACCAACCAAAACCTCGGCCAATGTCGGTGGCCCGTGCAATCACTGCACCGCGGCGGGCAGTCCGTAGAGCTCAGCGACACATCATGGTGCCGCTTGTTATTGTCGTCGCATTCTTTGGGCTGATCGGATCTTTCTTCGATTCAACATCATCGCAGTCCACATCTAACGGCTCACCAGCGACGTCCGCACCGCAAACGGCAAGTGCCGCTTACGTCTATGTGACAGGCACACGGGTCAACCAACGGGACGGGCCGTCCACGTCTGATCGGGTCATGGGCGTTTTGGCTGAAGGCACACAGGTTCAACTGCTTCGTGACCAAGGACAATGGGCGGAAATTCGGTCTGACTTGGGAACCGGCTGGATGTCTTCCAGCTTCCTGTCTCGCAACGGGCCGCCCGCGGTGCAACCAACACCACCGGATCGGACCATCCGTTCAAGCGATGTACGGATCATCGACGGGGACACCGTCGACATTCGCGGGTTGCCGGCGAACGTCCGCCTTGTCGGATTCAATGCACCCGAGACATGGCGGCCGTCCTGCACTTCGGAGCGTCAGGTCGGGGAACGTGCAACGGCGCGTTTGAGCCAGCTGGTGCAGAATGCGGCATCGATAGAATTTGAACGCGTGCCATGTTCGTGCAGGCCTGGAACCGAAGGTACTGACCGATGCAACTTTGGCCGGCTTTGTGGCTCGCTGTTCGTCGACGGTCAGGATGTTGGACGCACACTGATTGGGGAAGGACTGGCCGTGCCATACCGGTGCGGTCGGACAAGCTGCCCTCCGCGGCCTCAAGCTTGGTGTCGATAACATCAGAACCATCTCAACACCGAGAAACTGGACTTCGCCCGAGGCTGAAAACCCTCCCTGCTGTTCGTTGAGCGTGACGGACCAAATCCCAACACGTCGCATCAGAGCGAACCCGACCTTCACCTCTATCGAGATCAACGAGAACCGTGGCGACTGCGATGTGGGGGCATACATTTGGGTCTCTTCTTTTTGCTCATTGATGTGGATCGCACGGGGTCGGCCCGGCCGTGACCTGCGCTGCGCTTCGGCAAGCACAAATACGGCTTCCACGCCTATGGCGCGGACCCTCCGCATTTGAGCTTGCGACCGGTCCTGGTGCCCCCGTGCCCAAAAATCCACATCGCAAAAAGGAGAGACCCAAATGACCAACCACTACGTCGCAACAGTTCCCGTCAAATACTCCGATGGCGAAGGCCAGGAGCGCACCCGCTTCCAACGCGTCGGGGCCATGTTCCGAAACACCCGGGGCGCGGATGGCTCGGAGTTCTTCAGCCTTAAGCTCGACTTCCCCGTCGGTGTCCAAGAGCTGGTGATGTTCCCACCAAGCTCAAAGGAACCCCAAGAGTAAATCCTCCCAGAGGATGGGCCGCCGGAAGGCGGCCCTATCTCTGTTCCAGAGACCGCCGTGCGATCAACTGAGACCCCGGCCATAGGCCGCGGTCAGGGTTGCCGATGACAGGACTGACGATCAGTCCTGATGGTTCCTGTAGTGGTTAAACCAGTGCGGTGACAGAGCCGCCAGCCAGCCTCAAGGGGGCCATCCACAAAAACCTTTCGGCAAGAGCCTTCCCGGTTTTTGCGGCAGAGAATTGACAGGTCAATTCTGACCTCCCTTGACCCTGTCTGTCGGCCCTGTCGGTTGAGGTGTGTCCCGTCCCATCGCGTCTGTCCGAACATTGCATGTTCAGACAGACCTCCGGTGCGGGTCCTATTGCGACCGGCTGACGTTGGCGCATGCGGCTGGTGTTGGTTGGCGCCCTCTCGGGCGCGGCCTCGCACCTGCGGTGCTCGGCGTTAAACGGAATACAAGGCTGCCAGCGCACTAATTCACCGTAAGTATATTATTGACAAATTAGTATAGTTTCGTATGTTGGGTGCAGCCTTGTATGAAGGTGGCAGGAAATAGGGGGTCTTTCTTCGCATGTCTCGCTCGAAACGTCTCACGGATGCGCAACGCATGGAGATCGTGCGCGAAGCCGCGAGCGGAGTGTCCACGTCCGAGCTTGCGGAGAGGTTCGGGGTGACACCGCGGGCGGTGCAATACACGGTGAAGAGTGACGCAGAGCGCCAGCGCGATACCGCCGTGCCGGTCTTGGCGGTGAGTGTGAAAGTAACCCCTGAGGAGATGGAGGCGTTCGATGCGGTGCTGGCGTCAGCGGGGATCGAAACCCGCTCGGAAGGGCTGCGCCGCTTGATGCAAACGGCAGGTGGCACCTTTGTGGCGGACACATCATTGGCGGCAGAGATGGCGCGTTACCGCGCCTCTTTGAATGACGTTGGAAACGGTGTCGCCCAGATTGCCAAGCAGATGCAAAAGGCCAATCGGGCGGGGCAGGGATCTGGCCCCGAATTCTCTGAGTTGCGGCTTGCACAGATGCGCGGGCTGGCGCGGTTCATCCTCGACAGTGCTGACGAGATCGACCTGCTTGTTCGGCGCCGTCGTGACGCGATGCAGCTGGAAGCAACAGCCGCTTTAAGGGAGTTTGCCCATGCGGCTGAATGATGCGACACGGGCCGCCGCTGCGGTAGACGCTGTTACGGGCGAGGTGTTTCGGGATGGCTGGAGCCGGATTCGAGGATCGATGCAGGGCCTGCATGTCTCCAAGCAAAAGCAGATGGTGCGCGCCGCTGCGGGACATCGCGCGGCTGTGTTCAAAGCGATCCGGGGCGGGGGGACGCAGAACAAATCCCAACTGTCTAACCAGCTCGAATATCTCACCACGAAGTCCACCCATATTGTTGACAGCAGCGGGTTCCTGGATGGCAAATCCAAGCTTGATCGCGGCGAGATCAAAGACCTGACCGAGCGGTTTGCCAAGCGGTGGAGCGCAGGGTTCAAACCCAAGCTTGGCCAGACCACACATCTGCTGATGTCCTTCCCGATTGGCACGCGCGGAGAGGATGTGCGCGACATCGCAACCGACGTGGCCGAGCGGTTCTTCCAGAACGATGAAGGCCACTTCGATTATATCATTGCGGTGCATGAGGACCGCGACCACCCGCATGCGCATCTCGTTTTGAACCGCCGCTCGCAAGAGGGTGAGTTCTTCTATTTGGCGCGTAACCACCGGTTCAATTATGACGACTTCCGACTCGCGATGGTCGAGGAAGCGGAAAAATATGGCGTGCGGCTGGAAGCCACGCGGCGGGTGGATCGGGGCGAGGTACATTACCCGGCCAAGACCCGCGAGGTTTATGCCGCCAAGGAAGAGGGCAGGGTGCCAGTTGAGCGCGAACGGGTGGGTAAAGACCTGACCCGCACGCTTGCCGAAATCGCAAACACCAAAACCATGTTCCACTCGCTGGCTGCCGAGGCGTCCTCTGAGAACCGCGAAGACATTGCTGAGGTTCTGTTCCGTGCCGGCGAGGTACTGGCGAAGGGTGGTCACGTTGAAACCGCAGGAGGCATTTACATGGCCGAAGATGAAACGTTCGAGGATCTGCGCAGCCGCTACGCTTCGAGTGTCGCAAACATCACAGATTTGATCGCGGCAAAACCGGATGCGGAGCGGCCCGCGCTGGAGAAGTCCCTCAACGCCATTCAAGCGCGGGTGCAGCATATGCAGCCGCTAGGGTTGCGGTCCAATTCCCTTTCGGAGGTCCCGTCAGAAGGCGGGGTCTATTCTGAGGCCAATATTCAGCAAAGCCAGCTGGAGCGTCTGTCTGAGCCACGGGTGCGCGCCCGCGTTGATGCAGCATTGCGCGGCACGGGGATCAGCACGTCCGAGGTTGTAGCCCGGATGGAGACAGGGGCGCGGAACGCGGCTTTGGAGCATCAATGGATTGCGGATGATCTGTCCAAGGTGGCTGAGGCGAAGGATCTGAACCTTGAGCACCGTGCGGATTTGGAACAGGCGCGGGATAGTCTCAACGATGTGCATGTGCAGCTTGGCACCATGCTGGAGCGCGAAGGGGTCCTGCGTCGCGACGGGGTCATTGAAGAAGCGCGCGAGGTGCAGGCGCATGTCACGGACGCCCAGATTGAAACCGCTGCTAATGCCGTTCGCTTGGAAACGCGAATTGAGGCCCGGATTGAGGATCTTGATGAGGCCGTGATCGAAAGCCGTGCCGTTGAGCGTTTGGAAGACGCTCAGCGGGAGTATCTGCGCGACCATCCAGAGCTGATCGCGCGCCCGACGGATGTGATCCGCACGGATGAAGAGGGCAGGGCGGTAATCGTAGATCGGGCCGCTGCAGAGCGGGTTATCATTGAGGTTGAAGCGGCGCGTCTGGGCGCGCACAGCAGGACGCCAATCTCCGTTTCCGTCGCGCGCGATCTACAGACGCGATATCCCGATATGCCCGAGCAGCTGGCGATAGGCCTCGGCGACACATACGCGCGTGTCTATGAAGCGCGCGACGCTGAACGGGAGGAAAACCTTAAGAAGCGCGAGACAACTACGATTGAAACGCCTGAACTGTCCCGTGTTCTCGCCCACGAACGGGCAGGGGAATTGTCGTCGCCCTTTGAGACCGAAACCGAACGCGAGGCCTTCCGCGCGCGGGTGGCGCAGGTTTTGGACGCGGCGCAGCTTGATCGCCTGAAGGAGGGCGACAGCGACGCTTTGGAAAATGTCATCGAAGATCGCCTCGACCGGCTCTATGCCGCAAAGGTCTATTTGCAATCGGATGCGGCCACCGCAAACTCGGATGCGTTGCGACAGGTTGTCGATGAGCTGGCAGACGTTGAAGTCGAGAGACACCGGGCGGCGGACGTGGACGGCGAGACGGAGCGGGGCCAGGTCCATTGAGTGGATCCATGGGCAGGCTGCGGATAGCCATCGGGGTGGTTCTCGTGACTTTGGTGGCAGGCGCGATGGGCTACACCATTGCCTCGGCTGTGCTGACCTTTAAGGCACTTGGGTTCAGCGCCGATATCGATTTTGGATATATCGCGCAGAACTACCTCTGGATCAGAGACAGACGGCCGGATGATTTCCAACTGATCAACTTGATCATCGGCGGTGCTGCCGTCGCCGGGCTGATGATGAGCCTTGCGATGTCCGGCTCCGCCCTCACACGCTTTGGCCAGACCCATTGGCAAAAGCGCGGCGAGATGAAAACCAACGGGTTCTTTGGCAAGCCGGGGACCGGGTTTATTCTGGGCAAATTGGGCAGCCCAAAGTCGCGGGCCCGCTACATCACCTCTAAGGTCTTTCCCCATGCCCTGATCGTGGCACCAACTGGGCGCGGCAAAACCAGCGGCTTTGTGATCCCGAACCTGCTCACATGGCAGGGGTCTGCCGTCACGTTGGATGTAAAGGGCGAGTGTTTTGAAGCCACGGCGCGTCACCGTGCCGCCCAAGGCGACAAGGTCTTCCGCTTTGCGCCGACAGACTGGGAAGGCAAGCGGACCCATCGCTACAATCCACTTTTGCGCATCTATGAATTGGAAGACCCCGCGCGTCAGCAGATGGAATTGCAGTTGCTGGCGACCTTGTTCCTGCAAAGCGACAATGATCGTGTTCAGGGTCTACTAAAAGGCGGGATCGATCTCTTCGTGGCTGCAGGCCTCTTGGCCTTCCAGCGCAAGAAACCCAACTTGGGCGAGATCTACCGGATCGCGGCCTCGGGGGGCAACAAGCAGAAAGAATATGTGGCGCGGGGCCATGAGATCGACAACAAGGCCGCAAAGCTGATCTTTACGCGGCTGGCGTCCACCAACAACGACACGCTGACCTCCTATGTCTCGCTTCTGATGACGTCAGGCCTGGATCAATGGCAGAATCCCGCAATTAACGAGGCGACGCAGGTTTCCGACTTTGATTTCCGCACGATCCGCAAGAAGCCCTTCACGGTCTATCTCGTTGTCCAGCCCTTGATGGTAAAGCCGCTTGCGCCATTGATCCGTTTGTTTTTCTCCGATCTTCTCTCAGCGATGCAAGAAAAGGAACCGGGCAAAGATGAGCCTTGGCCGGTGATGATCATGCTCGATGAGTTCAACCGCCTTGGCAAAATGCCCATCGTGGTCGAGAGCATTGAAACCTTGCGCACCTATCGCGGGCATCTGGCTATCGTCACCCAAACCATCCCCGCCCTTGATGAAATCTATGGTGAAAACACCCGCCGCGCTTTGCAGGGCAACGCAGGCGTAAAGCTCTACCTCACCCCCTCAGATGAAAAGACCATTGAAGAGCTGAGCAAGGCCGTGGGCAAAACGACGAAGACGGTTATCACGCGGTCGCGGTCCATTGGCAAGAATCCGTTCGAAGGACGCAGTCAGTCCACGCGGACGGAAGAAACATCTCTGTTGCCTGAGGATGAAGCACGCCGGTTGCCGCTCGATGAAATTATCATGGTCGTGGATGCGCAGATGCCAGTGCGGGCGAAACGGATCCAGTATTTTGATGATCGGCTGTTTGCGGCGATCCATGGCGCACAGAAGGGAGAGCTGCCGTTTGTAAGAGTGCGCGGAGTCGGGGCAGGAGGATCAGACTCTGGCGCTGACGTTTCTAGCGAAGCTGAGTCACAACTTGATCGCTCGGCCCAGAGGCCTTCTACGAAGACTGCACCTGTTGTCCAAGCGGTGGTTGCGGAAGAACGGCGGCAGATGGAGATGGATTTTGCAGAGAAATCAGCGATGGCTGCGAAAGAACCGAACGATGTTGAAACCATACAATTTGTAGGGGCTGTTGACGAGCTCGGTGATTTTGAAACCAGTCTTGAAATAAGACAAACGCACTCGGCTGCCAAAAAGTAGGGCTGGGTCGCGCAAAGAGGCTTATTCGGGGCGTTGTTGTTGAAGCGGTCGGTCGTCTGGACCGCGGCGAAGGTGTCAAAAGAGCCCTCTCTCACCGATGCTGCGTGATGCAGGAGCGACTGCTTAGCCTCTTTCAGTCGATGACCTCACTTCGTCTTTCGAGCATGACGACATCACGCCAACGGCCTTCAAGCGGGCCGTGGATCATCTTGCCCAACTTCCTCCTTGTGCCGACAATACTAAAACCCAAAGCAGTGTGTAGTGACAGGCTGGCCCCGTTTTCCGGGAAGATCTGAGCAACCAGTGTCCAATATCCAGCGCTCTCAGACGCCAACACCAAATTCTCCAAAAGGCGGCGTCCGAGTCCGCGTCCCTGCTGGGTCGCCGAGACGTAGATCGAGACCTCGCCCACGCCTTGGTAGACTGTGCGGATGGAGGTCGGGCTGACACCAGCCCAGGCCGCCACTGCGCCGCCATCTTCCGCAATCAGCGCAAGTCCGCGTCCGGTCATAAAACTCGCCTTGAAGCTGCCCCAGTCATGCGGCGTATCCCGGAAGGTGGCATGACCGGTTGCCATGCCTTCTGCGTCGATCACGGCTATCGCCAAGGCATCAGACGGGTCCGGTCTTCGGATCGTGATGTCCGTCAGGGCCATAGGGCCACCGCCGCCAGTAGAACGACCATGCCGACCAAAGCCTGCACCACTGCCCCGCCCGTCAGGATGCCAATGGTGCGCCTTTCGCTTTGTTCGCTTGCCAGAGCGTCCCGCCGGACCAGCCAGTAGTAGCTGTCGTTAGGCAAGATCGCGATGAAGGACCCAAGGCAAATCGAGAAGATGGCGGCGATCTCATTGACGCCGCTGGCCAGCACGATCGGGGCCGCGACGGGTGCGATGGCGGCAAAGGTCGCCATGGACGAGCCCTGAGCCAATTTGAACAGCACGGTTAGAGCAAAGAGCGCGATCAGGGTGAGCACCCCATCACCCTGTGGAACCAGACGGTCCAGAGCCACCAGCCCTGTCAGCACGGCCCCGAAGGCGCTGGCCGTGCCGATGACCAAAAGAAGTGATCCTGTCCGTCGTACCGCACTATCCAGACAGTCGCGTCGCTCCACCGATGCCGTTTGCAACAAAGCGAGGATCGCGGCAGTGATCAGCGCGCCCTTGGGCAGCAAGAGAAAGTCCAATGCGCCAATGCCGGTTTTGCCGACAACTCCGCCAGCGACCAGCAGGGCCGCCATCACCAGAAACGGCGCGAAGGCCCTCAACAGGCGTCCATAGCCTGATGCGTTTTCCGTTTCAACTTGCACCTCGTTGCCTCTGGTCGCAAAACGCCCCCAAATCACGCCTGCCGCCCAAACTGGCAGCGTCAACAGCACGCCGCACAAGAGCAGAATGGCAGGTTCTATCCCCCCAACGCCGGTGACGCCAAGCCCTGCTCCGACGATTAAGGGGCCAGCGGGATAGAGTAGTTTGAACCCTGCATAGGCCCCGAATGCTGTATCCATCTTGTAGCGCCCTGCCGCCGGAGAAAGCGCTGCATAGGCGGTGTCGGGGCAGATCATGCCCGCGCCCGCAACCGGCGAGGCCAGTGCGACCGTCCGGCCCGCTACATTGGACGCGATGTTCTGCCGTGATAATACCGCCGCCAAGGTAAAAGACGGCAGCAGGATCAAGGCAAACTCGCCCAAGGCGCGGCCAAATCCCGTATTGAACGCGCTCACAACCTCATTTGCCCCCATACCGGCGGACAATCCCAGCACAATTGTCAGAAGTACCATCCAGATCACCATCGGTAAATCCGGCACATGACTTCTAAGGCCGGAGGACGTGAGCGGTGTTGATGAAGCGTCTGCCATGGCGGATCCAATCTGTTTTCTGATTTCAACTCATGTTAAACGGAGGCACAGATTTTCAAAAATGAGAAAATACGAGAGCCAGCATGCGCCAGACTCATGCAAATCCTCCGCTTCGATCCCTTCAGGTTTTTGAGGCTGCCGCCCGCTGTGGCAGTTTTACAGCCGCCGGAACGGAGATTGGCATAACCCAAAGTGCTGTGTCGCGTCAGGTCTCGGACCTGGAGGCGACGCTCGGTGTTGCGTTGTTTCTGCGCAATGGCGCAAGGCTGAGCGTTACCCCGGCAGGCGAGCGTCTGGCACGCCAGTTGGCAGACGCCTTCGCCCTCGCCCGGTCTGCCGTGGCAGACGCACGGCGATCCGATCAGGTTGTCACGCTCTCGATGCTTCCATCGGTAGCCGCACGCTGGTTTGCACCGCGCTTGGGTGATTTCATGAAAGCGCACCCTGACATCGACCTGCGCATCACGGCCTCCCGGCATCTCGTCGATTTTGCCTCAGAAGGCGTTGACGCGGCTATTCGCTATAGTCCTGAGCCTTCGCGTGATCTGGAAGCGGTAAAGCTCGGCACCGAAACCGTGACGCCCGTGTGCAGCGCAACCTATGCCGAAGATCATTCGTTGCACGCGCCAGCCGACATGTACCGCGCCACGCTACTTTGCGGGGATATTCCTGAAGACTGGCCCACATGGTTCGAAGCGGCTAGGTGTCCGCACCCTCCACCCACCGGGCCCCGCCTCGGGGATGATGGCGCAATCTTGCAGGCAGCGGTCGATGGTCAAGGAGTTGCGCTTGGACGGTCATTGCTTGTCGCGGATGACATTGCAACAGGGCGGCTTGTGGCCCCTTTCGCTGTCTCGCTGGATGCCAGCCATGCATATTGGTTTGTTCGACCCAAAGGCATGGCAACCACACCCGCTATCAATGCGGTGAAGAGTTGGCTTGTCGGACAGTTCGAAGAGGAGAGCTAGAATGCAGCCGTTGATCTTGACCTGCTCCCCTGAAATGTCCGGTGTTTTGAGTTAGCCTGTTCTCCAACAAGGAGACAGACGATGAAGAGAAGCCGTTTCAGTGAAGAGCAAATAATTGGGATATTGAACGAGCATCAGGCTGGGCTTGGTGCAAGGAGCTTTGCCGTAAGCATGGCGTCAGTGATGCGACGTTTTACAAGTGGCGATCCAAGTATGGCGGCATGGAGGTGACTGACGCGAAAAAGCTGAAGGCGATTGAGGTTGAGAATGCCAAGCTCAAGAAGTTGCTGGCTGAGTAGATGATGGATGTCTCGACGCTCAAGGAAATGCTGGGAAAAAACTTTTGAGGCCCGGTTCAAGGCGACGCGCTGTGGATTGGGCCATGACAGAGAAGCGATATACCCAGAAGCGGGCATGCGCCCTGGCTGGGATCGATCCGCGTGTTTATCGTCGGACATCCAAGCGACCTGCGGATACTGATCTGCGGGATCGGTTGAAAGAGCTATCATCTGAACGACGACGGTTTGGGTATCGACGACTGCATGTCCTGCTCAAGCGTGAGGGTTGGCAAGTGAACTGGAAGAAGCTGTACCGGATCTACCGCGAAGAAGGATTAGCAGTCCGTAAGCGCGGCGGTCGCAAGCGTGCAGTGGGCACCAGAACGCCCATGGCGATCCCGCAAGGGCCGAACCGGCGGTGGTCACTGGACTTCGTGTAAGACAGCTTGTCGTGCGGTCGCCGGTTCCGCATTCTCAATGTGATTGATGACTTCAGTCGTGAATGTCTGGCCGCTGTGGTTGATACGTCTCTGTCTGGTGATCGCGTTGCGCGCGAATTGGATCGGATCGCTGAGATGCGTGGCTATCCTTGCATGGTTGTCAGCGATAATGGGACTGAGCTAACTTCGAATGCGATCCTGAAATGGCAGGAGGACCGCAAGGTTGACTGGCACTACATCGCCCCCGGTAAGCCAATGCAGAACGGGTTCGTAGAGAGCTTCAACGGGCGGATGCGCGACGAATGCCTCAATGAACATCTGTTCGACAGCCTCCGCCATGCCCGTGATCTGATTGCCGCTTGGCGGACGGACTTCAACCACCATCGCCCACACTCAAGCCTAGCTGGCCTGACACCAGCAGAATTTGTTAACCGGTCAAAGAAGGACCAAAACCTGAACAGAGCTAACCTAAATTAGCGGTCTCAAAGGGGAGCAGGTCAATCTCCATCCAGCAAACTCACCCTTGTCCGCGACTTTGTGAGTTGATTGAATGCGCAGCGAATAGGCACAATATTCCTATTCCGTTCTTCATTACGCCCAAATATGCACGTTCGGGCCAGTTAGGCCACCTGGTCAGGCCAAACCTCGAACGTTCGTGCTACCGGAAAAAATGGATTTTTTTGGAACAACATCATTATTAGGTCACTGTTGAGCGAACCTGATCTCAGCCCCGGTGATCTGGCTAATAATTCCCCCAGTGTTAACAGCGCTATAGATTGGCCTCGGCGGACGCATCGTACTGTTAACGCTCCTGTGCACCCAGCTTCGCTCTTCCATAGATTTCAAGGTCTGCGACAAAGCACGATCCGTTATAGTTAAAAGGTTTCGTCTGATGTCGTTAAAGTGGCGTGGCGTTTGAAGCGTCGTCAAAACTGGCAGTGTCCATGAACGACGAAGCAAGTCCTGATCTTCGTCTCCAGAAACACTTTGAACTTTACTTGCAATTGCTGCCGCCGTTACGCCGCTTGGTGTCAGTCGAAACTCTGGCCGTAATGGATGGCCGTGGCCGGGATTTCGCACCAAAAGCCCAATTTCGATAAGGTGGTCCATGCTTTGAACGAAAGCTGATCTGCTGGCACCTGTTGCAGTCAGCAGTGCCGCCTGCCGCCCGGCAACGCCTTCATGCAGGTTCGATAGAATAGAAAGCGCCCAAGCGCGCGAAGTGATGTTGACAAGTGAATTAATGTCCATAAAGTATAGTTACTATATTTCAAATCCAAAGGAAAGCCTATGCCGCTCGTTTCATTAGAGAACACCATTACGATCGCATTGTCAGTTGCCGACCGCCACAAAAGTGCCAAGTGGTATGAAGACATGCTTGGGTTTCAGACAAACTATCATGCGGATGAGGCAGGCTGGTCTGACCTCCAAACCAAAACCGCTGGCGTCACCCTCGGGCTTGGTGAGCATACCAAACCCGTACCCGGCAATTGCGTGCCCGTTTTCGGAATTGCTGACCTCGATGCCGCGCGTCAAAAACTGGAACAGGCCAACGTCAAGTTTGATGGTGAAACGGATGTCGTCGAGGGAATGGTAAAGACCGCGACCTTCTATGACCCAGATGGCAATGCGCTCATGCTTGCTGAAGATTTGACGGGAGGGGCATGATCATGAACTGGCTATCAAAAATTTCTGTAGCTCTTGTTGCGACGTCAACTTTTGCTTCGGCAGAGCCGTTCCGCGAACTCACAGTCGGCGTTCCAGTTTCATCTATTGCCGAAGCAGAGACATGGTATCTCAACTTTCTAGGTGCAGATACTGAAGTCATGCGGCCCGTTCCCGGCGTTGTAGAATTCAAAGTTGCGCCCGACACGTGGATTCAACTCTTTGAGACTGAAAACCAACAACCGTCCGGGGCCATCATCAGATTCTTGGTGGACGACATGGACGCAGCTCAGAGCGCACGCTCTGAACGTGGCATTGATACTGGTGAAGCAATCGAAATACCCGGTGTTGTGACGTACTCCGAGTTTACCGATCCATTTGGCAATGCGCTTGGACTATATGATCTGCCTTGAAATTGCCCTGCGCACTCTATTGAAAGCCACCGTTTTTTTAGCGGTGGTTTTTCAGAAAGCAGATTCAAAGAGCCGAGAGTAGAAATCGCCCTCGTCTGATCTCACATAACCCAAAGTTAATCGAACGCGTTGGAAATCTCGTTTGAGAGATAACCACAAGTGGTTTTTCTAACGCACAAGAGGCATGACAATGTGGACGCAAATCTTGGAAATCTGGATGGACGTAATCTCGCTTTGGACCTTTCAAGGGCCAATCAGGAGACGTGTGCGGAACAAAGCGGATGAAATATCACAACGGTAGGATAAAAACCGGTCGAAGATCCATGTTCGGCTTGTAAACCATGGGTGTTATGGATCGCGAATAGAAGAAAACAATCCGAAATTCATGATCGCACGAAGTTCGATAAGACCAAAAACGAGATAACCAGAATATGTCAAATGATTTGATCACAATCGCAACCGTCGCCGTCTTGTATGCGGCGGTTGTGGTGAGCCCTGGCCCAAACTTCGCGCTCATATCTAGGCTCGCGATTTCGGGCGCGGTGCGTGCTGCGCATGGGGCAACACTGGGGCTCGCTTTGGCCGCAACGCTATACGCTGTACTCAGCATGACGGGTCTTGCCGTGGTTTTGTCGCGGATTGGATGGCTTGCAGGATCTGTCCAAGTCGCGGGTGGATTGTTTCTGATCTATCTTGGAATTCAGAGCTGGCTCAGGCCCAACGCATACAAACCCAGAAGTCCGGCAGTGTCATCTGGTGACACTTTTGCACGTGGTCTCAGGCTTGGACTGCTCATCAATCTTTCCAACCCCAAGGCGATTGCCTTCTTTGTCAGCTTATATGCTGTTGCGATCCCGGCAGACACAGGACTTGGCACCAAAACCGCCATTCTCTTCATAGGATTTGGGCTTGAAATCTTATGGTATGGATTCGTGGTCGCGATACTGTCCACCAGTCGTGTCCGTGCAATCTACAAACGGTATGGCGTATGGTTCGAACGCACGCTTGGAGCAGTTTTAGTGCTGTTTGGCATTCGGCTGATTTTGGAGCGCCAGTGATGACAATTCGTAACGCGACCCACTCAGACGCGGCCAGCATGGCAGCAATCTCGATGGAAGTTTGGATCGGTACCTATCTCAAACGAGGTGTGAGCGCGTTTTTTGCAGAATATGCGCTGGAGGCTTTCACCTCTGACAAGATGAGTGCCCTGATATCCGACCCGTCCCAGTTCATCCTGGTTTCTGAAAACGTAGAGGGTATTGATGGTTTTTTTCGTATTACACCGAGAAGCCCCGCCCCTGTTGAAGGCTGCTCAGACACGGAAATTGCAACGTTCTATGTCCAACCGCGCCACCACGGAAAGGGAATAGGGAAACGTCTTCTGAACGCTGCCCTTAAGCACTGCAGCGAGCAGGGTGTGGACTCTGTCTGGCTAGCGACAAATGCCGAGAATTCGCCGGCAATTGCATTTTACCTATCTCAAGGCTTCGAGCAGGTCGGGGAAACAGAATTTCGAATTCAAGATGAAGGGTATCTCAACAATGTTTACTCATATAAATTATCTGCATTTGCACGATAAAATCTCTCAGATCTCAGCGGCAGGCAAGAGCGCGCGTTGCGGGACAAAACAAGTAGTGGGGTTTTGAATGTTTGACATCAAAAACACGTTAGGTGGCTCACAATCTGGAGCATCGTCTGCAAAAGAGAACATATCGCGGATTTCCATACGCGTGGCTGAACTCAAAGATGCCCCGACAGTTGCACGTTTCGTGCACGCGCTACTGGACGAGTTGTCCGGCGGGGAAGCCCCGACTATTGAGGCCGTCGTTGCAATCACACTGCGCGTCATTTCCGAGGCTGATGTGATCGCGTTGATTGCCTACCTTGATGACCAACCTGTCGGAGCGATGACGCTCAACGAATGCACAGCAATCTACGCAGGCGGCAAATTCGGCGAGATTTCTGAACTCTATGTTGATCCAAATCACCGATCACTCGGCATCGCCAAACGGCTGTTGGACGACGCCCAATCAGAGGCCGTTGCGCGAGGGTGGAAACGGATTGAAGTTGGCGCACCCGGTCAACCTGAATGGCAACGCACTCTCAATTTTTATCTCCAAAATGGCTTTGACGAAGTCGGCCCACGACTGCGCCGGTTAGTTTGATCTAAGCGGCATTTATGGAGCAACTGAAACTATGCGAACTACAGCGACCCTAAATCCAAATTTTTCCATCCGCTTCGCGACCAGCGACGATGCAGCCTTGGTCATTGAATATATGAAGAAACTTGGTGAATATCAGAAAATGGCTGATGAGATTACAGCCACAGAGTCCGACATTAGGCAGCTTCTCGCGGAAAAGCGTGGTGAGGCGGTGTTCGGCATATATAACGGAGAAGTCTGCGGGTTCGTCTATTTTTGCCAAAAATCATCGGCCTTCACAGGCCGAGCAGGGCTCTACATTGACGGATTTCTCGTAGATGATAAGTACCGTCATTTGGGGCTTGGCAAGATCATGATGGGATTCATGTGCAGGCTTGCATTGGATCGGGGCTGCAAGATGCTCGAATGGGGCTGCCTTGATTGGAATGCACCCGCGATTGATTTTTACCGAAAATTGGGTGCCTACAGCATTGATGAAATGACCATTTTCAGGTTTTCTCCTGAGCATCTTGTGAAAAATGCGGCACTGTTCGATGCCGCTAAGGCATGACCTGAATGGCATCTTGGTTGTCATGGTAGTGTGCTTGCGTCACCGGTGGGACATGGAAAACGGCGTACCTTTCGTACGTTTTCAAGGCTATCGTCGCCGTTGGTACTTGACAGTATCGGCGCACATGCTGGCGTTTACCTTGGCTAAAACGGAACACATACCGCGCAAGCATAGGTTTGGTATGACGATCCCCGAGGTGATGGTGGTTCTGGAGACAATGGCGCTGGTCATCGGTCTTGCCGCACCGCGCTTCACCGACAGTTTTGGCAGGACGAAATCCGAGACTGCCGAAATGCAAATGGAAACCTCAAATCGTCGCTGCAACTTTTCTATGTCGATGTCAGGCGCTATCCGATTCCTGCGAGAGACCTAAATGCCTGATTCCGAAGCCTCGATAGAAAGGAAGTTAGATGAGACAGTCCGTTCTTGAATTCTTTTCCACAGCACATGACATGCAAGCCGTGTTGGAAAAGGTAGAGCAGGTTCATGACCTGCGATACTTTTGGTTGGAAAAGGAAAGCAGCGCCGAAGTTTCGGTCTGGTCGCGGGCGACGGACATACCCAACTTCATGTCCGTTCAGGCGCGCATTCAGTCCGGTGTGACATCGGGGCTTGTCTACATCTCGACCAAAGATGACATTCCAACGCCAGAGGAAAATCAGCATACGCGTGGATATACTTGGTACAGTCTTCATCCAAAGGACGTCGGCAGCGCCGTCGTGCTACAGCAAGGCGGTGCGTATGAAAGCGGGTTCATCGCATCACGGGTCTATCAGACGCCTATCGAAGGGGATGCGCAGGCCGTGTTCCGGACCATGAAGGCACAGATGCGAAAGCAGTTCAAACGGGTGAAGGGCTATCACGTCGGAGCGGACGCCTACGAGGCCCTGTGCAATGGCGCGCGTCTGACAGGAAGCTGGGACTTGAAGCCGGAATATGATTTGCAGCTGGACACCTGATCATGACAACAAACTGGTATTGGCCCCGCTTGCCCGAACGTAAGGTTTACGACTACGCCTGCTATGTCGGTGGGGCCGATGATCACACAGGGGACGAAGCGCTGCGGCGAAGTAGCTATGCGCATGGCACTTGGATTATGAACCGGACCCCTGAGACACCCTGGATTGCACCGCTGATGGATCTGGGATGCGTTAGGAAAGGAAAGACATCGCCGCGTCCGACCGACCTGTTCTTGATCACAGCGGGTCTTTTGTTAAGTGAACGGGCGCGGGAGGTTCTTGCGCCCCTCGCGGGACCGATGGTGGGTTTCCTGCCCGTCGAAGTGGTGAACGGTCCGCAATTGTGGTGGGCAATGGGTCCGGTGGTGCCGCAAGCGCTGGACCTTGAGACCTCGCGTGTGACGATAATGTTCGACAAACTGACCTCGATCACCCAGCCGGTTTTGTTCCGGGATAAGATGCCGGAAGCGGGTTTTGTGTCGCTTAATCCGAGACATGCCTCTCCGGTGCTTTCGGCAAAAATCGCCGACGCGATCAAAGAGGCAGACTTGTATGGTCTGGATTTGCGGCCGGTGGAAGAGGTTTGACGACATCCATGAAGCTGTTAGTGACACCCCCGACAACATTTGCAGGATTCTTGGAGATGGAGCATGACCGTAGGAGCAGACCTCGACCATCTGGAGCATATTGATGAAGCTCAAAGACTTTGGTTTCAGTTTCAAAGGCACGGCGCCCACACCTGACGAGGGGCGCCGTAACTACTGGTTCACGGAACGGTCGCAGGCGATTTCGTCGTTTCTGACGACGAAGGCGCGGCAGGCCAAGATCGAGGTGACGGCAGGCTTTGACGGGATGTTTGTGTTCCCCGACAATGCCGCCCCCGATCCGGACGCCGCCGTTGTGCGGGGCCGGGCTTATTGCGTTCCGGTGCCGGTGGATTGGGTGGAATACGCCCGCGTCCTTGACGACGCTACGGCATTCGGCGCGTTCATCTGCGATGTGTTCCGCAGGGCTTTTGGCAGGATCGACGCGGGAACGGGCCTGCCGGTCGACGCGATGCTGTCGTGGATGGACGCTTTCGAGGAGGCTGAGTACAAGCATGTCTTTACTTACGTCCGCAAGGTGTGGCGGGCGCGAGGCATTACAGCCGAACTGATCTGCGCGACCGTCCAAAATGCGTTTCGGCTGCGCCTGAAGGCGACGGTTGACGGCCGGGTGATCTGGGATGATGTGATACTAGAAGCGCTGCCCGATCCGCTGCATTATTATTATGCGTTCAAGGGGCTGGAATTGCGCGACGACAGGCTGTTGGTGACGTCACGCCAACCGGCGGATGCTCCGCCGCTGCTCGAAATCCCGATATGAGGAACCCCATGGCGGTAAACTGGTACTGGCCTCGCTTGCCTGAAGGTAAGCTATATGACTACGCTTGCTATGTCGGTGGGGCCGATGATCACACAGGGGACGAAGCGCTGCGGCGAAGTAGCTATGCGCATGGCACTTGGATTATGAACCGGACCCCTGAGACACCCTGGATTGCACCGCTGATGGATCTGGGATGCGTTAGGAAAGGAAAGACATCGCCGCGTCCGACCGACCTGTTCTTGATCACAGCGGGTCTTTTGTTAAGTGAACGGGCGCGGGAGGTTCTTGCGCCCCTCGCGGGACCGATGGTGGGTTTCCTGCCCGTCGAAGTGGTGAACGGTCCGCAATTGTGGTGGGCAATGGGTCCGGTGGTGCCCGAAGCGCTGGATCTTGAGACCTCACGTGTGACGATAATGTTCGACAAACTGACCTCGATCGCCCAGCCAGTTTTGTTCCGGGACAAAATGCCGGAGGCGGGTTTTGTGTCGCTTGATCCGATACGGGCCAAACCTGTGCTTTCGGCGAAAGTCGCCGATGCGATCAAACAGGAGGACTTGTATGGTCTGGATCTGCGGCCGGTGGAAGAGGTTTGACGACGTCGTTAGCGACGTATCTCATGCGGAGTCTGCGATGCGTGGTGAAATTTTTGAGTTGGAGCGGCGACGCTTCTGGCGTGATGAGAACAAGCCCCTAGTTAAACCCAAGGCCCCACCTTTCTAAAGAGTCGTCTGACCGACAGTTTCCACATTTGGCAGACTGTAGTAATCGCCCTTTAGTTCAGAATGTATCTGTCTGTCCATAACGAGCCCAGTTTCCCCGTCAATCGTTCCTGCCATAATGGATGTGAACGCACTGGACAATTCAGTCCAGAAAAGCTGGCTACCGCAGGTCTTACAGAAGCCTCGTTTGGCAGATTCCGACGATTGATACCATGACAGATTGGATTCCCCGTCAATTCTGAGGTCTCCTGTCAACGCTTGGGTGGCCGCGACGTAGTGGCCGGATGTCTTTCTGCATTGTGTACAATGGCACCCGACGATCGGCCTAAGGCCGCCGTCAACTTGGTATTTAACAGCACCACAAAGGCAACTTCCACGCATCGCAACCTCCAAGCAAAACCTAGACCTATTCTAGCCGAAGAGCTAAGTTGACTGACGTCATAAGCGATATTTTGAAACGCGATTGCGACGAAAATTGACCGTAATGCTGCTTCGTTTTGCTTATCGGACTAGTCAGGTGCCAGGTTACGAACGCAGAATTTGGCCCCGTTCGACCCTTCCGCCGCGACTTGTTTGAACGGCGGCTTACAAAATGAGGATACGACAACGGTCATATTTGCCAGTGACATAAACGCCTGACTTTTGCTACGACTTGCGGAGCTCTTTCTGAAGCCAATCGACAAAGCCATTTGCGTTCTTGGAAAGGCGGCTAAAGTTACGGCTCACCAACCAATAGGACCCGCAATGAATGCTAATGTCAAAAGGCCGAACCAGCTCGCCTCGTTCAGCGGCAGACTTGGCCAACAGATCGTCCGCCAGCATGACACCTTGTCCCGCTAACGTTGCTTGGAACATGACCGCGCTGTCGTTAAATACTGTTCCACGTTCTGTATCTGGAGGCATAACCCCTGCTACTTCAAACCAGTTGCACCAGTCTTCGCGGGTGTCTTCGTGAAACCGGGGCAGAGGTAAGAGGTCTTTTGGCGTTGAGATGTGGCCAGATGCCAAGCACTTAGGCGACAAATAGGCGGAAAGATGGGTTTCACAGAGTTTCCGGACCTCAACTCTAGGCCAATTTTGTCGCTCACTCGTGTATCTGATCGCTAAGTGAGTTCCATCATTTCCAAAATCAACGATATGTGAGTCTGAATTAAGGATCACATCAACATTCTGAGCTATATCCTGAAATGCTGCGAGCCGAGGAGCAAGCCAAAGAGCGGCAAACGCTGGCTCGCAGCTTATCAATAGAGTTTCAGTTTCTGGCACGCTGATCTCACTCAGGGCGTCATCAATGTTATCAAAGGCCTGTGTCAGCGATGTCAGCAATCGATGCCCTGAGGCAGTCAGGCGAACACCACGATGGATGCGTTCAAAGAGCGAAAGGTTGAGTTGCGCTTCAAGCTCTTTAATCTGGCGACTGACTGCAGCTTGAGAAACGCTTAACTCGGCCGCAGCCAACGATATACTTTCTGCTCTTCCAGCAGCTTCGAAGGCACGTAAGGCCGTCAGAGGAAGGCGTCCACGTCTCATTTCACATAACCCTGTGTTAATCGAAGGCGACGGTAATCTCGTTTGAGCAAACTACGCAAGTGACATCTTGTAATGAGCAGGAGGTGTTACAATGTGGAAACAAGTCATGGACATTTGGATAGACGTCATCGCTATACTGGCTTTTCAAGAGCCAAGCTGGAAGCGGGCTCATCGCATGTGGGATGGCGAGCGAAAACGGTAGTAAGGATCAAACTGGGCTAGAAGCTAGGGGCGAAACCCTTGGGTTTAAGCGATCTTTATTAACCTGGTCGAAGTCCGCTAGCGAGCCCAGATTGACCGTCGCGGGCAAGTGCGTCATTTTGAAACGGTGGCGTTTTGCATCACAATGTTTAGCGAAGGTGAGGACACACTGCATCAGGAAGAACAGACAAAACTGACAGGTCATTGTCTTTGTGGCACAACCAGATTTGTGCTGGTCGGTGCCCCTAACTGGGTAGGTCATTGTCATTGCGAGAGCTGCCGACGAGCAACTGCTTCCCCGTTCACCACTTGGATAGGCCAAGAGAACGGTACTTGGACATTTTTGAAGAACCAACCTGTTTGCTATGAAAGTAGCCTTGGAAACACGCGTGGATTTTGTGGCACTTGCGGCTCCCCTATGTTCTTTCGCTCTAACAGATACCCGAATGAAACGCATTTTTATGCAGCGCTTCTCGAGGATCCAGAGGCGATCAAACCAACAATACACTTTCACGCTGATGAAAAGGTATCATGGGTTCACTTATCAGATGGCTTGCCTCAAGAATGAGGCACCCCCGCTTGAGTCACTTCAATCTGGCACCGCGGATTGCGGTCTTTGCTCAAGCTAGTTGAAGTGGAATTTCAAATGAACCTCCAAAAGAGAACGTTGATAAAGGACGGGCAATGGTTTCAGCCGCGCATGGCAGAACGAAAAGTGTACTATTTCTACGAATATGTCGCTCAGTATATTTCGACTTGTGTCGGCTTCGAGGGTGTCGAAGCTTTGCGCAGAAGCGCCTATGATCACAGACAATATGTAAAAACACGTGAACCCGGCGAAGCATGGATCAAGCCGGTAATGAAGGCGATCAACGTCAGCAGAACCAAAGTGCCAGATCGGCCCTCAGACCTCTGCAAGACGCCCCCTTCGCTTGTCGTTAGTGCAAAAGCGCGCGATGTTCTGGAGCCCATTGCCGGAACACGCACGGAATTTCTTCCTGTAGAGGTCGAAGATGGGCCCGACATTTATTGGATTTCCGCGCCGATATTCGCCGAAGCATTCAATAGGGAATTGTCGAAGGTTTCTGGGTTGGACGGGGTAATTACGTCGATTGACCGTCCTGTGTTGAATGGTGCTGAAATTCCTGAAAATCAAGGTTTTCTTACATTGGATCGAAATGCTTTCATGCCGGTATTTTCCAGTCAGATCGCTGCTGCAATTCGCGAACACGATCTTTACGGGATAAGCATGCGTCAAATTGAAGTCGTTTGATTTGCTCCTACCCATCCCGTTGCTCGACCTTCGAGGTGGACGCCATGATAACTGCACCAACTTAACGCATTCCAGACGTTGGAATTTGTGCAATGAAAGCATACTTCATCCGCATCTTAAGAGTTCGTGCGCCATGCAGCGAAGGGCGGTGTTTCCCAAACTGGCCACTCGTGATCAGTGCCGCGAAAGTTCCGAAAGAGCCCTCTTCGACAGATGCTGCAGAACGAATAAATGATGCACCTTTTTTCTGTTGTGTGAAAATTTTACAACAGTAGTTTCGTGCGGAACGGATACGGATCACAACGAAGGCAAACAATTGTGGGCAGCAGCTTATACACGATCCATAGCATACTCACTGGATACAAATTTAGCGCATTCCTTACTTGCCTCGTACTGATTGCTGCAGAACTATCAGCCGCTGAAACACATTTTACGGTTGGCGAGCACACTGTTGCGCCACTGGAAGTATTCCAAGACTGCGCAGAATGCCCTGAAATGATTGTGCTGCCCATGGGGAAATTTACCATGGGGGCGACGTTGGAAGACTCCGCATTATTGGCTAGATATTTCCCAAAACCTAAAGCGGGGGAGCCTTCTGTCTTTACTCAAGAAGGACCACCGCATGAAGTCCTTATTGACCAACCTATTGCAATGGGCCGTAATGAAGTCACAAACGAAGAGTGGATGGCCTGCGTTGATGATGGAGGTTGTCGTCATACGCCCGATCCAACGATCATCGTAAAATTCAAAGACGTAAAAGCCGACGATCCGCGCCAGCCCGTTATTGATGTCTCGTTCTACGATATTTTGGAATACGTAGCCTGGCTTAATGCCAAAGTTGGATCTGATGTCTACCGCCCTCCGACGGAGGCTGAATGGGAATACGCCGCGCGCGCGGGAACATCTACCAAATTTGCCCAAGGGGATACGCTCACAAAGGAACAGGCGAATTTCACCGCGTTTCAATGGGTGGGCGACCGCTATTTTTCGGATCGAAACAGGCTTGGCATGCCCATAAGTGTGGACAAGCTTGATGCAGCAAATGGCTGGGGGCTGCGCCATATGTCCGGAAATGTTTTTGAATGGACGATGTCTTGCTTTAGCAAGCCTCATCTGGGGCTTACGACATCTTCGGCGTATCTTGCGGTTGCCGAAAACGAAACCTCTTGCAGACTTGTCATCAAGGGCGGCTCCTACACGGGGTCTAAAGAATACGCCAGACCTGCGTACCGCGGAAGCCGCAGGGAGAACGAGCGCGTTAGATCAGTAGGATTCCGAGTTTTAAGAGAAACTGGAGGCAGATAAATGCCCATATCCGCCAACCTTTCTGATACAGTCATGCGCGGTGATAGCGGTTTGTTGAATTTCTGAAGCGGTCTTTGGGAGCCGCGCAACGAACTGGCGCTTTGTCCGCAGACCGGTCATGCAGAGCAACATGTATGCTGCAAAGGCATAACTGAAATCCCGGCAATGTGCAGGTCTCGCTTTAAGCGATAGACAGGACAGGGGATCGATGGGCTGACGCTCGCTCACCCCAACCCTGAAATTTTTCTAATCCTATTGATCCGCCTGCCATCCTGTCAGGTCCGAGAAAACCGGCAAGCGCCGCCTATGGCGTCGGTTCCGGTCGATAATTCCGGTTCCTCCCACGCGCAGGCGCGCGGTTCCCTCCCAAATTCACGCCCTCCACCCAGTTGTCACGGCCCTGCTAGGGCGCAGGCAGGGCTTTGCCCTTACCTGCTCTGCCGTTCGGAATGCATGGGCATTCCAAACAACAGAACAGGAAGGCCCGCCCATTGGCGGAAAGGGAGACAGACCCCGACCGCATCACGCAAGGAGGGTCACAAATGACCAAAGAGAAATTTGACGTTTATTCCCATGTTACCAATCAAATCGTCGCGCAGATCGAGGCGGGCACACCCCCGTGGCGCAAGCCATGGACGGGCGGCGGGGTGTCGGTCAGTTTGCCGGAACGGTTCAACGGCGAAGCTTATCGCGGGATCAATATCCTGATGCTTTGGGCCACAGCTATGGGAAAGGACTACAGCTCAGCTCGCTGGATGACGTTCAATCAAGCCAAGCAACTTGGGGGTCATGTCCGCAGAGGCGAGAAATCCGCCACCGTCGTGAAATATGGTACCGTCGAGCGCGAGGACGAGAACGGCGAGGAACGCCAGATCCCCTATGCCCGTGCCTATCGTGTGTTCAACGCAGACCAGATCGACGGCTTGCCTGCTGAATTCTACATCCTGCCTGATCCTCCCCGTGATCTTGGCACCGTGGCCGATCCCGCGTTGGAGGCGTTTTTTACCGCGAGTGGCGCGCAGATCGACAGCACCGAAGAGCCGCGCGCCTATTACAACATCAAGACCGACCGCATTCATATGCCGCCGATCGCAACCTTTCACAGGGCCGCAGGATATTACGGCACCCTGGCGCATGAGCTGACCCATAATGCCGCGCTTTTGATTATGCCGCGCGTACATCTTAAATCACTTACTTCATTGAACTTTCATCAATCTAAGTCCGCATAAGACCCGTCGTGAGAAACAGCGGTTATTCGTGAACAACGCAGCGAAGGCCTCGAAGAGCCCTTTTAATCGAATGCTGTGTGTCGCATGAATGTCAGCTCTTCGTCGGGGGCACTCCAATGGGTTCAGTAGCCGCGCGCCGCAACCTGGCAAATTCAGTGGGGCTATGACCGATGATGTGTCGAAAAGCATTAATGAAGTGCGCTTGGTCGAAGTATCCTAACCTCAACGCCAAGGCTGCGAAATTGTCGTTTCTCTCTCCAGCCGCATGATTAATGGCGCTCTGAATGCGGAACCGTTCAATGACCGATTTAGGAGACATGCCAAGGTGCGCATGAAAGTGCCTTTGGATCGACCTTTCGGAGAGGTTGAATGCCCGCACAAGATCGGCAACCCGATAAACGTTTGGTTGAGTTTCGATATAGCCAGCCATTTGGTTCATGCGGCGAGCATCCTTTGAGATTGGTCCTGCGTCTCTTTGCAACTGATCAAGCAATGTCTCGATCCCGTGAATCTCCGGTCCCTGCGAAGCCAACTGTTCGAGTATAGCAACAGCATCGCGACTGAAGGCATTTCGCGCGTTCACCGATGTGTCAGTCAAATCAGACGCTACATTATCAAAAAAGACGCTTTGGAACGCGGGCTTGAACCGAATGCCTATCACATGCCCTTGTTGTTTCAATGAGTATGCGAAGCAGCCGCTGGTACATCCATATAGCGCAGCGCTTTGTTGACTGTCTGCAACGAGATTGAAAGCCGGGAATGGCACAGTGCGTTGTTCGTGAAACAAGCCAGCCGGGATGTCCCATGCGACCGACCACACATGCTCTAGCCAAGGTAGGTGTTCGGGAACGGTGGGCGCAAATTGCCGTATTGTAAGGCATTTTATCGTTTCTTGTTCGGTGAGAACACCGCGGACCTGTGGTGTCGCCCGTTCAAAAACTTCTAGTCTGTCGGCTTTTTCCAATAGTCTTCTCAATCCTTCGCTTAACTCTTCCGTAAACAAACAAGGAAGACTCGTATGCTGACGCTATACCATTGCTCACAAACCCGTTCGACCCGCATCCTTTGGCTTTTGGAAGAGCTTGAAATACGCCAAAAGGTGAAAGTGAAGCTGGTTTCTATTCAGCGATCCGATGGGGTTGGCGGTATCGATCCTAGTAATCCCCATCCAGAGGGCAAGGTTCCGATGCTTGAGCATGATGGTGCTTATATCCGAGAATCCACCGCAATCATTCAATATCTAACAGATATGTTTCCGGACAAAGGACTTGGGCGGAACATTGGTGATAGGCAACGAGGGGCGTACCTCAGTTGGTTGTCCTACTACGGCGGCGTGATGGAACCCGTATTGACCGTACACTTTTCGTCAATGAAACCCGATGATATGTTTAGATCGTCATTCCGAGGGTATGAGGAAATGGCAGACACTCTCACGGCCCAACTTTCCAAAGCGCCATTTCTTCTAGGCGATGATTTCTCAGCTGCTGACCTGCTGATCTCTGCGCCTTTCATCTGGTTCTCTGCTATGGCTCCGCAAACCGAACCGGTTCAAGATTGGATTGTTCGTTGCGCTGAACGGCCCGCATTTAGCAAAGTCACGAGCGACGATTTAGGTTACTTGGCACAAACGTAGCTGTCATCCTTTGATGACGAACAACAGCTCAGGGAGGGGAAATGTACATAGCACTGCTTCGTGCGGTCAACGTTGGTGGAACGGGAAAATTGCCTATGGCGGACCTTCGATCAATGGCCGAGGAAATCGGCTTTAGGGATGTTCGCACCTACATTCAGTCCGGCAATCTTGTGTTCGAGTCTGACGCTCCATTTTCGGCGGTCAGATTGAGCCTCGAAGAACGATTAGAAAACTACGCAGGTAAGCCAGTTGGCGTCTTGTTACGAACGACGCAAGAGGTTTGGAATTTGCTGAGGTGCAATCCTTTCCCAAATGCTGAACCAAACAAAGTCGGTGTTCTGTTCCTCAATGATGCCCCAAAGAGCGATACACTGGAAACCGCCAAAGGGCACAGCGATGAAGTAATCGAATTGGGAGTTAGAGAAATTTACATCCACTTCCCATCTGGGATGGGGAAATCAAAGCTGCGGCTAAGAGCAATGGCAGATGGAACCATGCGCAACCTAAATACTGTAACTAGGCTCGCGAAGATGGCTCAGGGAACCTCTGGCTAAGAAGCGTTGTGGGGACTGATAGAAGTCGAAAGCAGGCCTTGGCACCGCCTCAGCGAAATGGTGTTTTGTCCGCAAGTTTCTGCCCGAGATTGCGCAATGAGCGTCCGCTTCGGTGATCTGCCATAAGTACGCCCTTCAACCACATGAAGGGAATACCAATGGAATATCACTCAAGATCAGATCACTTGGCGAAGCCACCGCAACGGCCAGCCAACTATGCGAAGCGATTTACGTTGCAGATCGAGGCTGAGGGCTATGGTTCAGGCTCATTGGCCAAGTAC
>JARGOC010000052.1 GCA_029212365.1 Roseovarius sp. | reverse complement strand
ACCATCACAGGGCAACTTGGCGCGTGTTTCCGCACATCTCGTTCCCTGAACTTGAGCGTTTTCTAACGCAACATGCTTTAAAACCGGTGAAGAACGCAGTTAGTTTTGTTTAACACTTGATCTATTTTCCGAACTCGTTTGGACGTAACAAAGCTAGGATGACCCACACATCGAAAGTTTCCAAAAGGAGAATTATTGATGGACCTGGCCTGCCCCACCCAAGTGTCCCAGATTTAAAGTTAGGGCCCGGCGGGTTATGTGCGGCGGTCATGCCGGCACGCCCTCAACGTAGGGCGGCATGAGCGGCGCTGGCAAGAGTGTTTCAGGAGCTGGGGGTCTGTAGCCGAGCGATGAGTGCGGCCGGGCGGTGTTGTAGTGCCGCTTCCAGGCCTCGATCAGCACCTGAGCTTCCTTCAGGGTGTAGAGCACTTCCCGGTCCAGGAACTCGTCGCGGAGTTTCGAGTTAAAACTTTCGCAGTATCCGTTCTCCCACGGGCTTCCCGGCGCGATGTAGAGCGTCTTCACGTCCAGCCGCCCCAACCACTCGCGCAAGGCCGTGGCAATGAACTCCGGGCCGTTGTCGGACCGTATGTGCTCGGGCGGACCATGCTCGATGAACAGATCCGCCAGCGTTTCCAGAACCAGCTTCGAGTTGAGCTTGCGGTCGACCCGGATGGCCAGGCATTGACGGCTGTACTCGTCGATCACGCACAGCATGCGATAGATCTTGCCGTCATGGGTGCGGTCCTGGACGAAGTCGTAGGACCAGACATGCCCGCGATACTGCGGTCTGAGCCGCACGCAGGAACCGTCATTAAGCCAGAGCCGGCCCCGTTTGGGTTGTTTCATCGGAACCTTGAGCCCCTCGCGCCGCCAGATGCGGTAGACCCGCTTCACGTTCACCGACCAGCCCTCCGCCCGCAGAAGCGCCGTGATCCGCCGATAGCCATATCGACCATACTGCTCGGCCAGACGGATCACAGCCTGTGTCAGGGCGCGCTCGTCCTGACGGCCTTGCAGCGGCTTCTTCTGGGTGGAGCGGTGATGGCCGATCACGCGGCACGCCCGGCGCACCGAGACACGCAAGGTCTTCACCACGTGATCAACACAAGCTCTGCGGCGCGAAGGGCTCAGAAGTTTCCCCGTGCAGCCTCGGCCAGAATCATCTTGTCCAGGGTCAGATCCGACACCGCCTTGCGAAGCCGCTGGTTCTCCTTTTCCAGCTCCTTCAACCTCTTGGCCTGGTCGATCTTCAGACCGCCATATTCCCGGCGCCAGCGGTAATAGGTCTGATCGGTAATCCCGATCGCCTTCACCGCAGCGGCGATGCTCTCGCCCCGGCCCTGGCGAACCTCAACCTCCCGCAGATGCGCGATAATCTCCTCGGCCTTGTAAGTCTTGCGGCCCATTTTCGAACTCCTCAGTTGGAGCCGAGACCTAACTCACAAAACGGGCCACTTTTCGGGGAGCAGTCCACAGCACTTTGCTGTCAAATCAGTTTTCGACCGTCCAAGAATTTCGAAAAAGACAGTCAAAAGGCTGCATAATCAAAAGTCATACCCCCTATTCGTGGAGCGGAGGTGATGGGGCCTCTTTCAACTATACATCTCTTCTATCTGAGGGCCTTTCTGAGCAAGATGTTGTTGAGAACGTTGGGATTTTGCAAGAAAGAGTGCTCCGGTCGCACGAGCTACGGGTTTTCGTTTGTGACGGCACCGTCTACCCGTATTCCATTAAGAATATCGCGTCGCTTGATGCTCGTCGCGATATCAATTTTTCCAGCGCATCCATTCAGATAGAAGAAACAACCTTGGAGAGTGCGTTAGCCGATAAAGTGCGTGACCTCATGGGCGTATTAGGAATGACAACGGGCTCCGTTGATTTTTTGGTCCGTGAAGATGGGTGCCACATCTTCTTGGAAATCAATGAGGCTGGCCGCTTTCTGTGGTTGGATAAGTACGGGGCGACCAATAATCTCTTGGCGGCTTTTGGCGAGTTTGTTCTCGGCAATCCAGCGCCAACGGCATCTTATCGCGATCAGCTACCTAGCTTGGCGCAATATCTAACTGATGTGAGTAGGTGACCTTCCAGCCGACGGTCGGTCTTGACGTGTTTTACCTCCGTCTAGGTGTTGGGCTTAGGCCGGACCGTATCCTCCGTTCGGCCAGTTCCAAGCCGTCCTCGAGGGGACATAAGTCGAAGCTTCCGTCCGCCTGAAAGCACGATTGGGTGCCGTATCGTTGGCTGCGGCCTTCCCCTATAGCGACGCGATCGTAAAGGTATGCAAAGTACATGCTCGGACGATCGCCGGATTCGGCGAATGGCTGGAGTGCTTCTAGCGCTAAACGTTGGAGATCGAGGTCGTGGTCCGCGTGTTGCGACGTGTACCATATCCCATACAACCTGGTTGGGTCATCTGGCAGATTCGATAGGAAGTCACTGCTACGAACGTACTCAGCGTTAGCCTTGACGGTTTCACACCACAAAATTGAACTAATTCGGTCGTGTGTTGTTCTGAAATTGTCTGCGTGAGGCAGCGTGGCATTCATCGCAACGTCCACTTCAACCAATCTTTGCCAAGTCCTGGGGCCGCTTGCGTCCGCTTCGTCCAGAAACTCAATGTGTCGTCTGAGAAGCTCCAATTTGTCCGCATGGCCATCAAGTAAATCGAGCAAGAGAGAATTGTGCTCAATCCGAGGTGCGTTGGATGCGTCGTGCACCGAATAGAGCTGTTGCAGAGTTATAGTTAGACGAGCCCACAGAGGCGTTTCGCAGCCGCCGATAGCAAACTGTGCGGCTCGTTCAGGTATGCGCCTACCAATCGGCGACACCTCTCGCGCCTGGTTCCGCAATTCACGGGCTTGCTCGACTATGGTTCGGTTGCCGGGTTCCACCACTCTCTCATTCAGGCATATCGCGAGATCGGAAAGTTGCCCGGTCCCGAATTCGAGCTCGCATCCGCTGGGGTCATTGGATGCCTGCACGTAGAATGAAGGTGGGATGCAGCCGGCAACAATAATCGCTGCTGAAAGCGCAATTGTTGTTTTTGGAACCGAATTATAGGCGACAGAACGTTGCATGAAGCAGCTCTTGCGGTGTCTGATTGAGATCTGAGAGAAGCATTATGTTCAGATCGATGCAATCCGTCCAAATCCAGCCAATAGGCACTGACCTGAGCCCCATTTGGTCCCGCATTTGAATTGAGAGTCTGTCGATACGGAGACAGACGATGCGCAAGAGCAAATTTTCCGAGGAACAGATCATAGCGATCCTGGCTGAGCAGGAACGCGGCATGGCGACGGCGGAGGTGTGCCGGCGTCACGGGGTCAGCTCGGCGACGTTTTACAAGTGGAAGGCCAAGTTCGGCGGGATGGACGTGTCCGATGCCCGTCGGTTGAAGGTTCTGGAGACCGAGAACGCCCGGCTCAAGAAGCTGTTGGCCGACAGCCTGCTGGACAACTCGATCCTGAAAGACCTTTTGGGAAAGCCCTGACGACGCCCCGGATGAAGCGGGACGCGGCGCGACAAGTGATCGAGACCTACGAGATCTCCCAGCGCCGAGCCTGCTGTCTGGTCAGCGTCGACCCGAAGACAGTGCGGCGTGAAGCCGTGCCTGACAATCCGCATATCCGGGCTCGTATGCGTGAGATCGCGGCGGTGCGCCGCCGCTTCGGCTACCGGCGGATCGGTCTGATGCTGGCGCGGGAGGGTATCACGATGAACCAGAAGAAGCTGCGACGGCTTTACAAGGAAGAAGGCTTGGCGGTGAAGCGTAGACGCGGCCGCAAGCGGGCCACGGGCACGCGCGAGCCGTTGCCGGTTCCGGATGGGCCAACCAGGCCCTAGCCGAATGGCGCCAACTCGCGCCCTGAGTTACGGTCTAAGGGCGTCCTTCGAGACCAGTCAGGTTTTGTCTGACACCACCCCTTCGAGACTAGAGCGGACCCTCAAGACGGGTAGCGCGAGCACTGGCTCTTCGAGACCGGCTCCCACCAAACTCCGCCCATCGCCACATACTTTCCTGAAATCATTGGACACATTTGTGCCACCCAAATCTCGCGGGGTTGATCTGGTGCGGTCCGTCTTCGCGGAGTGGGGCTGTTGAGCTTGGGAGGTGGGGCGCTTTGGCCAATCGGCCTGAAGTCCGCCGGCGTGGGTATCGGTTCCGGGTCAGGTCAGTTGCGTGCGGATATGCTTGTCCAGCTGTTCCAGCATTGCCTCGCTGGCGATCCAGTGTTCGCGGAAGAGTCCGTTTGCGCCGAACAGGGCGCCTGCGATGCCCGCGTGACCGGCGCTTTGCCAGGCGCGAGCCAGCTGATCCCGCATCGGGTCATCCACAGCACCTGACCTGCCGCGCACATACAGGACCCAGCTGGCCAGTGCCTGCAGGATAGCGGGCGTTTCACGCCCGGCTTCCTGGTGGACTGACAAGGTGCTGAGCCAGCGTTGCGGAATCTTCTGGGATCCGTCCATCGCGATCTGGGCCAGGCGATGGGGAAGGGCCGGATTTGAGAAACGTGCCGCCAGCTCGTCCGCATAGTGCGACAGGTCCTGGCCGGGCGCCGGGCTGAAGCTGGATGCAGCCTCTTCGCGCATCAGACATTGGGCCAGAGGGCCCAGTTGGGGGTCCGCAATCGCCTCGGAAACGAGGTTCAGGCCTTTCGCCAGGCCGAGATAGGCGAGCGCGGAATGGGTGCCATTGAGCATTCGCAATTTGGCGGTCTCATAGGGCGCGACATCGCTGACCAGCTCGGCGCCATGCTGCTCCCATCCTGGCCGGGGCCCGACGAAATCGTCCTCGATAACCCATTGGCTGAAGGGTTCGGTGAAGACGGCACCTGCATCCTCCAGGCCGAAAGTCTCGCTGAGTGTCCTGCGGTCGGCATCCGTGGTGGCCGGCACGATCCTGTCGACCATGGATGATGGAAAGCTGCAATTGTGCCGCGTCCAGTCTGCGAGTGTCGGGTCATACTGTTCGAGGAATTCGTCGAGCGACCGGGCGAGGCTCTTGCCATTGTCCGCCATGTTGTCGCAGCTCAGCAGGGTGAGGCCGCCAGCGGATCCTTGCCGTCGCCTGTCCAGACCGGCGGCAAGAAAGCCAAAAATCGTGGTGGGCCCCGATCGGGCGAGGTCGGCCGCGATAGCCGGAGCGCTCATGTCAAGCCCTCCGCCAGCGGATTGGTGGTATCCTTTCTCGGTCACTGTCAGCGTGACAATCCGCGTTGCGGTTGAGGCGAGGGCCTCGATGACGGCCGCGGGGTTTTCCGGCGCGACCAGGACGTCGGCGATAGCGCCAATCACGCGGATTTCCGGGGGTGCCTCACTTTTCGTACTGACCGTGTACAGCCCGTCCTGGGGACTGAGCTGATCGCGGACAGAGCGGCTGCGCAGGGAAACGCCCATAATGCGCCAGTTGCGCTCTCCCGCATTCATCGCCGCATCGGTGTAAACTGCCTGATGGGCACGATGGAAGGCGCCAACTCCCAGATGAACGATGCCGCAAGCCTGTTGCGACGGAATATAGTCGGGGCGACGCGCATCAGCCGGTAGGCGGTCGAGTGTGGAATGGTTGAGTTTCATCGATTTATGACACCGGTTACCTAAGTTTAGAATAGCCGATATCCCCCGCCTCGCAATGGGTCCGGACCCGGCGTGGCAGCTTGCATGTCAGCAGATGTGAACTTGCAGGCGATATGCATTGTTGCGGCGCAGCAAGGAAAGTTTGAAAAACAAATTGCCACCGGTGTCATTGTTGTGCAGCATGGCCTCGATCCAAACTGGTCCGGCCGCGTTCAGTTTCAGCGTCGTTTGAAACTGGATTGGTCGAGACAAAAATGCTACCGGTGTCATAGCGAGTCGCCTGGCACTGCTTCGGGGTCGAGATATCACACGCGGACCGGAAACCGGCCGCTGCGGGGAGGAAATGATGAGACGTTCAAATATGCCAACAGGCAAGCTGCGCCTTCTGGC
>JARGOC010000051.1:1832-6242 GCA_029212365.1 Roseovarius sp. | reverse complement strand
ATAATACACCTTTAACGCCGGAGGGGCGTAAATCTCTGGAGCAATATTGGGAGGTCTACGAACAGGTCAAACAGGATTCGTCGACACCTGTGAAAGCAAAGACTTTGGAGCGTAGACGGGTTGCGTGGACTGAGTTTCATGAACTCACCGGTTCGTCTCTTCCGATATTTAAGGTGCAAAAATCTCACATCTGGGCGTATCGAGATGCCCTGAAAAGAGCACCAGCCAGGTCGGGTTCCATATCTGAGCTCAGACGGTTAAGTTTTCCGGAGAAGCTCGAAAAAGCCCGCAATGGCAGTAATTATGCCAAGTTGACCCAGGAACCATTAAAGACCGGCTCAGGCAAATCCAAGTTGTTCTTCAGCTGGCCGTAATTCGAGGACACTTAGTGAGCAATCCTGCGGTGGGGGTCACCGAATCCAGCTCAGTTACCAGACCGAGCAGAAGAGCCTACACCACCAAAGAGCTAAATGTAATATTCACGTCGGCCCCGTTCGACAGGGTGTGGCCGTTGGAAGATGACAACACGACCGACCTTCCAACGTACTGGTTCACCGCCATTCGATCGGGTTCGCGGTACGGGTATTTCTCGACGGTTTGAGCCGGCGATATTGAATGCACCGGGGTGGGGGAAGGCGGCGATCCCTAAGACTTCTCTCCTTCGCGTCGACTGCGCTCTCAGGAGTCCGTAGAGCAGCCTAGGACCTGCTCGTTCGCACTGGTTCGCATTAAACTGACACCACCCCATCAGCGACGCAATTGCCCGAAGCGTGTCGTGGAGACGAGAGCATCGACTTCACTGACAGAGACTGCGTTGCTGTCTCCGTGTATCGAGTGTTTAAGGCAGTTGGCGGCGGCGCCAAACTCCAGTGCTTCACTGGGCTTTCGGGCGTCGACCAGTCCATAAATCAGCCCGGCACAAAAAGCGTCGCCGGTTCCGACGCGGTCTAGGATGGCTGTCATTTCGTACGTGCGCGAAAAATAGGAGCCAGCCTGCGTGCGCAGGTGCGCGCTCCAACTATGATTTTCTGCCGACTTTGAATTTCTTAGCGTGATCGACGCATTTGTTAACTGGCTGAACAGTCTGAACAGCTGCTCGGTCAGGGATTCCGCCCACACCTGACTGCCATTCTCACCTTCGCCGTCCACACCGAGACAATGGGTGCAGTAGCCTCTTCCGGCGATCAATGTATCGGCCAGCGAAGCAAGAGCTGGCATCACCTCAATGGCCGATCGACCATATTCCCACAACCGTTCGCGATAGTTCAGGTCGAGCGAAACATGTATATTCCGTCTCCGGGCTTCCTCCATGGCAAAAGTCGCAAGTTGGCGGGTCTCATCTGAAAGCGCGGGCGTAATGCCGCTGATATGAAACCAATCTGCTCCGTCAAAGGCTGCGTTCCAGTCAATATCATCGGGGGATAACTCGGAAAACACACTGCCGGCCCGGTCATACACCACGCACCCGGAGCGAAAATCGGCACCTTCTTCCATAAAGTAAAGTCCCAGCCGGCCAGGACGCCGAATGACCTGACTCGTATCGACATCGTGGGCCCGGAGGAACCGGAGCGCTTGCGCTCCGAGTTCACCTTCCGGAAGCCCCGTGACCAAGCGAGAGGCGAGACCAAACTCTGCAAGCGATACGGCGACATTGGCCTCGGCGCCCCCGTGGCAGACCTCGAAGGCCTGCGCCTGGCGCAGACGCAACTTGCCGGGGGGCTTCAAGCGCATCATGAGTTCGCCAAGTGTGACGATGGTCTTTGACATGGTCGATGCCTTTCGATGCGCGGTTCTGCCGAAAATCGGCTTGTGTGGTGTAGATGTAAACAAAAAACAATCTTGGAACGGACAGAACTCGTAATCGCTTACCTTTTCAAATCAACGAAGTAGTCGAAGATTTCCGGCACATTACCTGAGCCCATTCCGGCTTCGACGGCTGCTGAGAGATTACTTGAGGTGCCTTCGGCAATCAGGGAGCGAGAACCGAGATCCGAGACCATCTGGTTAAAGTAACGCAGATCCTTGTTTGCATTGTTGATGGAGAACCCAAGGTCGCTCACACCGTCGACCGCGTAGTTCTTGCAGAACTTCATGAACGGCGAATTGGACGGACCAGATGACATTATGTCGTAGAGCTGACCGCGGTCTACGCCGGCCAGTTTTGCCGCAGCGAAAGCCTGCGACATGGCGCAGACGGTTGTCATGCCCATGAAGTTGTTGATCAGCTTCGTCGTGTGGCCGGCACCGAGCGGGCCGAGATAAAAGACGTTTTCGCCCTGTTCCTTGAGGACCGGCTCGTACTTGTCGAACGTCGCCTTGTCACCGCCAGCCATGATATTCAGCAGCCCGTCCTTGGCGTGCGCAGGCGTACGACCGAGGGGCGCATCAATCATGCCCACGCCTTTCTTGCCGAGGTCCGCGCCGATTTTCTGGGAGGATGCTGGAATGGACGTGCCGAAATCGATGAGGACAGAGCCATCCTTGATGCCTTCTAGGATACCATCGGCACCGTAGACGAGTTTCTCGACCACTTCGGACGTCGTCACGCAGAGCTCAACGATGTCGCTTTTTTCAGCCAGTTCCTTGGGCGAGCTGGCTTCGGTCGCATTTCCTCTCGCCAGAACAGCAGCGACGGCATCCTTGTTGAGATCCATCACGATGACTTCGAAACCCCGCTTCTGCAGGTTTTCGACCATATTGCCGCCCATCAGCCCAAGACCGATGAAACCAATGACGGGTTTTGACATATTCATGACTCCTAATTCCAGAAATATTTAGATAATAAGTTAGCGCGTTAGCGCGCCGCGTGGCTTGAGCGGTTCAATCCGTCCACAGAGAATCCACACTGCGAACAACGCCAGCAGAGCGAGTCCGGCGCCGATGATGAAGACGGGCGCGTAATTGTCGCCCTGCGTGATGACTGGAACCAGGAAGGTCAGCCCGGCCGCACCGAGCTTTGCGGCCATGCCTGCAAAGCCCGAGAGCGTGCCCACGGACCTTCCGCTGTAAAAATCGCTCGGCAGTGTCTGGACATTGCCAATAGCAGTCTGGAAGCCGAACAGAATGGTCGCCATGATGATGACTGAGATGGTCGCAAGCGTCGTCGTCGCAGGATCGGTCATCCCAAACACTGAGGCTATCAGCGTCGGATCCGCCAGCATCATAAGAGACGGAAGCATGATCAGGCACCCGAGGGAAATGACCATTTTGCGGGTGGCATCGACAGTCCAGCCCGCTTGGATGCGGTTCTGGGCCAGAAGTCCCCCAAACCAGGCACCCAGCATGGCGCCGAAATATGGGACCCACGCATAGAGCGCGAGTTCCTTGACCTCCATGTCATAGACACGGTTCAGGTAGAGCGGAATCCAGACAATAAAGAGCCACCAGATCGGATCAATCGCGGCAGACGCGATGATCACGCCCCAGCTCTGTTTCCGGCTCAGGATTTCTCCGGTGCCCGGTGCATAACCGTCATCCGGCTCGCCATCCTGGTCGATATCCTGATTGAGTTGACCGGTCAGGATGTATTCGCGTTCGTTTTCATTCAGCCAAGGGTGGTTCTTGGGGGGAGACTTGACGAGCACCCACCAAGGGATGAGCCAAAGGAAGCCCAGCACGCCGACAAGAACAAAGATGATGTGCCAGCTGAAGTGGATCGAAAGGAAGCCAATAATAGGGATTGAAATCAACCCGCCGATCGCCGCTCCGGAGTTGAAAATGCCTTGGGCAAAAGCCCTTTCCCTGGTTGGAAACCATTCTGCATTGGCTTTGGCCGCGCCAGGCCAGTTGCCTGCCTCAGCGATACCGAGAATGGAGCGGAAAATGCTGAACGAAACCACACCGCGCGCAAAAGCGTGCATCACTGTCGCAACAGACCAGACGCCGATTGACAAAGCAAAACCGAGACGCGTGCCGATCCAGTCAAAAATCTTGCCGAAGATCGCCTGGCCGAAGGCATAGGAGAATATGAAAACCACGGAGATGAAGCCGTAAATCTGGTCAACTTGTGCTGTCGATTTCTCCGGATACAGCTCCGCTGCGATGTCTGGCCAAAGAACACTCAATGTCTGCCGGTCAATATAGTTGATAACAGTCGCAAACGCGACGAGTCCAACAACCCACCATCTTAGGCCCGAAAGTTTCATGACGAGTATCCCTCGCCATTGAGGAAGTCTTCCCGAGCGGGGCTGAAGATGTCGAGCAGAATGCCGGCCTCCAGGCACACAGCACCATGTCCAGCACCCGACGGGACGAAAAAGCAGCCTCCTGCTTCCAATACCTGTGTCTCGCCATCGACGAAGACTTCGAACTTCCCTTCGACGACATACGCCGTCTGCGTGTGAGGGTGAGCGTGGACAGGACCGACAGCGCCCTTCTCGAACCACACCTTCACCAGCATCAGGTGGTTGT
>JARGOC010000051.1:0-1822 GCA_029212365.1 Roseovarius sp. | reverse complement strand
GTCATAGCCGAGAATCTTTCGGCGCATGCCGTTCCCGATATCTTCAGCATCGCTGGCGGGGCTGTTCATGAACAAATCCGACTGATTTGGCGTAGCAGGCATTTCTGGTCCTCCCGGTGCGATCGACGCACCTGTCTTGTCACTAAGTACTGGATTGGATGTATGCGTAGACTGGCCCGGTCCACTCAACGGAGATGCCGTCGATATCGATCACGTGTTTCAGTTCCGCAGAAGTGTCTTCCGCGAAGGCGAAAACGATGTTGTCACCTGTTTTCGTAGTCACCATATACACTGATACGCCGTTGTCGGACGTCTGGTGTTCCCCGTCAGCGACCATGAGACAGATCGGCCAAATTGCTTAAGGAGGATTTCTGGCACATCGTAGCCCGCCAAGGGAGCGAAGATGAGACAGAAATCCGGGCCGGAAGGATCGGCCGAAAAACATGTGAAAGAGATACGCCGTAAGACCCGGCGCAAATTCTCTGCCGAAGAGAAGATCCGCATTGTTCTGGAAGGCCTGCGCGGAGAATATTCGATTGCCGAACTGTGTCGGCGTGAGGGGATCGCCCAGGGCCTTTATTACACCTGGTCGAAGGAATTCCTCGAAGCGGGAAAGAGGCGGCTCTCCGGCGATACCGAGCGCCAGGCGACGTCCGGTGAGGTGAGCGGCTTGAAGCGCGAGATGCGGGATCTGAAGGAAGTCGTGGCCGACCTGACGCTGGAAAACCGCATTCTGAAAAAAAGCGTGATCGGGGATGGGGAGGATACCGAATGAGATACCCTGCCTCTGAGAAGCTGGAGATCATCCGGCTGGTCGAACAATCACACCAGCCGGTGAAGAAGACACTGGAACAGATCGGCGTGTCACGTCCGACCTTCTATCGCTGGTATGACCTTTACCGGCGGTTCGGTGAAGCCGGGCTTGAGGATCGGCGCAGCGGCTCCGGCCGGGTCTGGAACCGCATCCCGAACGAGGTGCGTCAGCAGGTACTGGAAATGGCCCTGGATCAACCGGAACTATCTCCCCGGGAATTGGCGGTGACGTTCACCGATGAGAAGCACTACTTCGTCTCGGAAGCCAGTGTTTACAGGCTTTTGAGGGCGCACGACCTGATTACCAGCCCGGCCTTCATCGTGATGAAAGCGGCCGATGAGTTCAGGGAGAAAACCACCGCGCCCAACCAGCTCTGGCAGACCGACTTCACCTATCTGAAAGTGATCGGCTGGGGATGGTTCTACCTCTCCACCGTGTTGGACGACTTCTCCCGTTACATCATCGCCTGGAAGCTCTGCTCGGGCATGGCGGCGAGCGATGTGCAGGACACGCTGAACCTGGCGCTTGAAGCTTCCGGACTCGATGAAGTGAATGTGGTTCATCGCCCGAGACTACTCTCAGACAACGGACCGTCTTACATCTCTGGCGATCTGGCTGAGTATCTTGCCGACAAAGGCATGCAGCATACGCGCGGCGCGCCGTATCATCCCCAGACGCAAGGAAAGATCGAGCGCTGGCATCAGACGCTGAAGAACCGCATCCTGTTGGAAAACTACTTCCTGCCCGGAGACCTTGAAGCGCAGATCGATGCGTTCGTCGGTTACTACAACCATCAGCGCTATCACGAGAGCCTGAACAATCTCACTCCGGCAGATGTCTATACGGGCCGCGGCCAGACCATCCTGCTCGAACGTGAGAAAATCAAAAGGAGGACGATGAAACTACGGCGCTTGCAGCACGCCCAATCCGCTGCTTAACTCAAACCAGATGCGCCAGACCCTCCTTAAGTCAGGCAGCCTGAAGTCTCAAATTACCTGACGACGGACA
>JARGOC010000002.1 GCA_029212365.1 Roseovarius sp. | reverse complement strand
TCCCCCGAAGGGCGTATAAGGTATTACTCACCGTTTCCAGTGGCTATTCCTTAGAAAAGGGTACGTTCCCACGCGTTACTAACCCGTCCGCCGCTCACCCGAAGGTGCGCTCGACTTGCATGTGTTAGGCCTGCCGCCAGCGTTCGTTCTGAGCCAGGATCAAACTCTCAAGTTGAAAAGCAATTGCTTGCTTATCCTTGACGTTCGAACCTCTGCACATATCAATCATTAGGCCTTACTGAAACCTAATGACCATTCTCTGTTTGTTGTGCTTCAGGTTTTCATAAGAAAACAAGAAACCGTTCAAACAGTGAAGCTGACTATCCATAATCGGATCTGGAACAAGTTCCGTCTCCTAGGTAGTTTGATAAATGAGAGGCTGATCCATCGAACTGAACCAAACCGCCCACATATCTCTTCAGATACTATCAATTTCAAAGAGCGTGAGAGACAAAATTGACTGGATGCGCCCTGTGTATTTGGCGCGCCCCGCCTCAAGTATCTCTCGATTTTATCGTCCGCCTCGTTGCCCGTGTGGCCCGTTTGGCGCCCCGTTGGTGCATCTCTGCGCCGCCGGTGAGAGGGGTTCTACGGTTAGTGCGGGATACCCGCAACCCCTTTTTTTCGGAAACGTCACATTTTTTTAAAAATTCATAATTACTTAGTAAAAACAGATAGTTACGTCTGCATTATTCTGCGCATGATTCAGTTTAAGCAATATTGGTGCCGCCCTGTACCGAGAGATTCATCTACATATAGCGTTATCCAGAGGCTTTTCCCCAATTGAAGCCAGACTCACTGGTGAGTCTTTGAGACTCAGTCGTGAATCGCGGGCCTATTTTGTGAGATTCTCGCCCGATTCTGCGACTCAAACTTCGGATTCGGGGAATCGTTGGGAAGATCTCGGCTGATTCACCGCCGTTTTCGGCCAATCCAGCGCAAACCAAGCACTCCAAACACCACAGACAGCACAAACAGTGGCTTCAGCTGAATACCTTTGACCAGAATCACATAATGCACCGCCCCAAGGATGGCCGCCGGATAGACCAACCTGTGCAGTTTACGCCAACCGGCCCCCAAGCGGCGCACCGACCAATTGTTCGATGTCATTGCCAACGGCAAAAGCAAAAGGAAGCCTGCCATGCCAACAGTTATATAGGGGCGCTTGAGTATGTCGGCCCAGACCCGGTCCAGACGTTGAACATCCAGCACGGCCCAGGTCAGCAGGTGTAGCGCCACAAACATAAAGCACGACACACCGATGGCACGCCGATACTTCATAAGGTTCAGCCCGCCATACCGGCGCATCGGCGTGATCAGCAATCCGGCAATCAGCATATAGAGAGCGACTTCGCCCAACGCATGTTCAAGCGCTTTGACCGGCTCAACACCTAACCCCCCGGTGAGGCCCAGGTATAAGAGCCAGGCCGCATAGCCGACGCTGGCCAAATAGATGAGCCACGCAGGCACTGTCCGAATGGCGCGGTTCATTGGATCAATGAGAACGGTCATGAGCGCGAGTTCAAAAGAACGCCTTGAGATCCATTCCGGCGTACAGGCCACCCACCTCATCAGCGTAGCCATTCATCATCAGCGTGTCTTGCCGCGTGGCGAACAGACCCGAACCGATCACCCGTTCAGAGGCTTGCGACCAGCGCGGGTGGCTCACCTCTGGGTTCACATTACTATAAAAGCCGTATTCGCGCGCATTGGCCTTGTTCCAGCTGGTGGGTGGCTCATCCTCGGTCAGAGTGATCCGCACGATCGATTTGATGGATTTGAAGCCATACTTCCACGGCACCACCAGACGCATAGGCGCGCCGTTTTGATTTGGGATGTCCTTGCCATAGATACCTGTGGCCATAATGGTCAGCGGGTGCATCGCTTCATCGAGGCGCAGACCCTCCACATAGGGCCAGTCCAGCACCGGATACCTCACCCCCGGCATTTCATCCGGGCGGTTGGCGGTTTCGAAGGCCACATATTTGGCCGAGGACAGCACGCCTGCCATCTCCAGAAGATCAGCCAACTCAAACCCGTTCCATGGCACAACCATTGACCAGGCCTCGACACAGCGGAACCGGTACAGGCGTTCCTCGATGGTCATCTTTGATAGGATGTCTTCCAGCGCATAGTCGCCGGGGGTGTCCACCAGCCCGTCAATTTTGACCGTCCAAGGGGACGTAACCAATGTATGGGCATTGGCGGCCGGGTCTTCTTTGCCGGTGCCAAACTCATAATAGTTATTGTAGTTGGTGACATCGTCCCAGGAGTTCGGCTCCAACGCCTCGGCCTGTGCGGTTTGAGCGATCCCGGCCAGACCCAATCCAGCCCCTGCCCCGGCAATCAACTGGCGGCGGTTCAGCCATAATGATTGATCCGTCACCTGCGACTCTTTCAGATCATTTTTCCAGCGATAGGCCATGTGGCACAACTCCCGTTCACATACATATATAGTGTTGGGATAAACTGCGGCTTTGTGTGGCGCAAAACAACTCGCCTCACGATCAGGTTGAACGTTGTAACAATCGCCTCAAACGCCCAGCGCATTGGAAAGCGCATCCATGTCTATGACCACCTCATCACAATGCGGGGTCAGATCAACCGCCTGCCCCTCAGCGGCAAACCCGATGCAACGCATGCCAGCGGCTTTGCCGGCCATGGCCCCACTGGCGCTGTCTTCAACCACGACGCAATCCTGCGGGCAAACACCCAATTGCGCAGCAGCATGCAAATAGACATCTGGCGCGGGCTTGGGCTGGTCCAGATCCTGCGCTGAATAAGTATGAGGCGCCAGCCGATCCAGCAGCCCTGTGCGGCCCAGTGTGATCTGCATCTTGGTGAACGGCCCGTTAGAGCCGACAGCCATTTTAACCCCCGCGCTGATCAAGCGATCCATGAGGTCTGACACCCCCGGCACCGCCTCAACTTCGGCGGCCAGGACAGCAAATGATTTCTCATAGAATTGCGCGACCCATGTATCAGGCAAGTCAGCCCCCAGGCTGCGGGCCTTTTGCCCACCACCTTCGATGGTGCCGCCAACAAAAAGCGCCATGATTTCCCGAAGCGGCAGGTCAAGCCCGCGCGTGGCCAGATCATCACGCAACACCTGATTGGTCAGGACCTCGCTATCCACCAGCACCCCGTCGCAGTCAAATAAAACGGCGGCAGGTGGGTTAGGCATTGTCAGCATCACTCAGCTGAATGCTGGGGCGTATTTTATTATACGGCTCCGAGCTGCCATCCCCCTGCACAATCCGCACATGGCGTCGCCGCATCAGGCGCGGTTCGGCCACGCCAACGGAATGGGCGATGGTCTCAACCTCTTTGATCACCGATTTGGCGTAATGGGCGACTTTCTTATACTTGTCTTCAACCACCAAGCCTGCTTGCAGGCGTGCGTCATGGGTGGTGATGCCTGTCGGGCAGGTGTTCTTGTTACACTTCAGCGCCTGAATGCAGCCCAACGAAAACATAAACCCGCGCGCCGAGGTGACAAAATCTGCACCCATGCAAATGGCCCAGGCCACATCGCCGGGATTGACCAGCTTGCCACTGGCAATAATACGAATGCGATCCTTCAGCCCGTGCCTGTCGCGCATATCCACCATCCGGGGCAAGGCATCACGAATTGGCAGGCCCACCAAATCCATCAATGGCATCGGGGCCGCGCCAGTACCGCCTTCACCACCATCCACGGTGATGAAATCAGGGGCGCTGTCTGGTCCCCGATTATTGATCAGCTCAAAGAACGACGCCCATGCCTCGGATGAACCGACGACGGTTTTGAACCCCACTGGTTTGCCTGTCACGTCGCGGATATGGCCTATCAAATCCAGAAGCGCGCCGAAATCATCCACCTCAACGTGGCGGTTGGGCGATATACTGTCTTGCCCCGCCGGAATGCCGCGAATCTCAGCAATGACATCCGTGACTTTACTGCCGGGCAGAATGCCACCCTTGCCGGGCTTAGCGCCCTGCGCCAGCTTCAGCTCAAACATCCGCACATTGGGGTTTGCCGAAAGGTCGCGCAGCTTGTCATCACTCAGCGTGCCATCCTTGTCACGCACACCGTATTTAGCCGTGCCAATCTGAAACACCAGATCGCAGGCACCAAGATTGTGAAATGGCGACAGCCCGCCTTCGCCAGTATTCAACCAGACGCCCGATTTGGCTGCCCCACGGCTGAACGCCTCAACTGCGGGTTTTGAGATAGCCCCAAAGCTCATGCCCGAAACATTGAATATCGACTTTGCCATAAAAGGAATGGCCGCAGTTGGCCCGATCTGCAATGGCTCGGTCGCTGCAAACTGATCATCCAGCGGAGGAAAGGTCGCGGGCACAAAGATCGGTGTGCCGGGCAAGGTCAGGCTTCGGGTCGATCCAAATGCCACGGTATTGTCTTTGCCCGCAGCGGCATGTTTCACCCAATCGCGTTGCGCCCGATTAAAGGGCATTTCCTCGCGGTCCATGGCAAAGAAATACTGGCGAAAGAACTCGCCCAATGTAGTGAACAGATGCCGGAACCGCCCGATCACCGGATAATTGCGCCGGATCGCATCACCGGTCTGGGTTTTGTCGAGGATGAAAAGCAGCACAACCGCAAAAACGATGATGCCCAAGATCAGCACAAAAAGCAAAGCCAGCAGTTGAAGCGCGTTCATGGCAAAATTCATGGCAGTTTCCTTGTGCTGAAGGGATCAGTGCCACTATTCATCAGGAACACCGCGACGACAAGCGCGCGCCGCCCGGCCAACAGGCCTGAAAGGCACCGGGCCATTGTCAGCCCCTTACCGCTTGTGAATAACGGCCACCTGATCTTTGCGTTTTTTCTGATAGCGTACCGGCTCAATAATGCAGCCCGAAATCTGCGGGATCAGGGCATTAAACTGCGCGGCCACCTCTGGGTCTGAATGGCTGAACTTGCGATCATCCAGGAAACTGCGAAACAGAGCCGCTGTTTTGGTGATTCCCGGTTTCTCATAGGGTTCGGGCTGCCAGCGCAGATCTTCGATCACATAGAGCCCCCCTGACGGCAACTGGGGGAAAATCTCAAGAAAGGCGTTTTGCTGATGGTGGCTGGCATGGCTGGCATCATCCAGCACAATATCGGGGGTTGGTGTGATCTCTGATACGGCACGGGCGATCTCGGCCCGGTCATCCATATCACAGCGATGGAAGCTGAACCGGTCATGTTTGAACCAGGAAAAATCCGACACATCCAAGCCATGAATTTGCGCCTTGGGGAAATATTCCAGCCACATGCGGATCGACGGGCAATCACTGGTTTCGCGGTCTTTGTCAATTCCGTGCTCTGGCCCGCCAATCAACAGACCCATCTCAAGAAAGGTGATCTCTTGCTGCCGGTAGGGATGAAAGAGCATGTGATACAACTCTGTGTAGCGGTGCTTGGTCGATCCTTTGTCTGATCCAAAGCGGTCCGCCAGATCGGTCAGGTTTTCTGCTGTGCTGCTCATCATGTTCATCCCTTTTCGTCTCCTTCAGCGGTCGGCATTTCCTTTACAGGAATTGGTGCCGCGCGCGGGTCGATCTTGTGCTTCTTCAACAGGTGGTCCACCAATCCGCCCTCATCGGGCAGGCCTTCGGGCCGACTGGCCAGAAAATGGCGCATACGGCGGCCATACAGATGGATCGACCTGGTGTTTTCAGTAAGACAACGATCCGCCTTTGGCCGTTTCTTCGCCGCGACCATATGGCGACGGTTGCCATAAGCCACAGGGTATAAAACCTCGGTTGGGAAGGCGTATTTGTCTTCGCCCGTCTTGTGGACATATGCCGTCACCGCATGTGGCCCCCAAACGCCCCAGGGCAATTCACTGACATGCGCTGGATTACCAGCATCCTTGCGGGCCTGTAGCCGGGCCTTGACCCCATCGGAGTACCAAAAGGGTATCCCAAATTCATCTTTGGTCATCTCCAGCAATCCCGCCAGAGCCTCGCTATCACGCGGAAGGCCCAGCACGCCGCCATTGATGTGGTGATCGCTCTCCCAGCCAAAAAAGTGCCCGGTCTCGGTGATAAAGGGGCGCATGCAATATGCGTCTGTATCTGCCCAGATCGTGTGATCCAGCTGAGTCAGCAAATGATACCGGAATACATCTGAAAACAGCGCCATGCTGCCAGTGCGGCCATGGGCGATGAATTTGTCGATATCGAGGATCTCGCTGCCATGGGTTAACGTCGCCCCTTCGGGCACGCGCTCCACCTCTCCGTAATGATACAGTGTCACATCATGCCCGGCGTCCAGAAAGCTCTGAACGCACAACTGCTCAACATAACTCAGCGGGCCTTCGACCCAAAGCATGGCGATATGATAGGGTTTACTCATGTTTGCTGCTCCGATACGTCCGCATTTTTGCGGATAGTTTGCCTCATAGTGCGATTTGCTCGCTTATTTTTGGAAACCCTAACCCGATCAGCGTCCCATATCAATCTTGCCCATTGGCATGGGGAAGCCGCCGATTTGTGCTTTTGATCTTTCATACACCTGGCTCCAGAAACGTCACCTTCAATCCGGCACGAATATCGGCCACATCGCGTTCGTACATCCGGGTCAGATGCTCACGTTCACTGGCCGTCCAGGGGTCATACCCGGGAAAGTCGGGACCGCGTGGAAACGCGTCCTGAATCTCAACTCGGTGCTCCAATGCCTCGCCGCTGCCCAACCGCTCCATCTCGGCCAGAAGTTCCCGGATCGCCCGATGCGAGGCCGACGGCCGCCCACGCGAGCGTTTCGGTGTGGCCAAAGACTCAACATCAATGTCGGGGCCACATAAGTTGCCGATAATCTGCGGGCTTAAGTCACGAAAATCCTCATGCCGCCACAAGATCAGCTTGGCATCGCCAAAGGCCTGTTGAACCAGTTCAATGAATTTGAACCAGTTTGGCATTTTGGACAAAACCGCGCGCTTCATCGCGTTTTCCATCAACGCGCCATCGCCCTTGGCCGATCGCAAATATTCAACATAAGCCGACGCAAAGAAATCAGCATAGTTTCGAATGGCCAGATGCACCTCACGGGTTGGATAATAAATGTTGTCGGCAAAGATCGGGATCAGGGTATGGCCCTTGCCATAAAGCCTGCCTTTGAGAACACAATGCGCACAGTGCCCCGGCATATTTTCGTCCGACAAAACAATCCGCTCGCCCGGCTTGGCCTTTATCTTCTTGAAGAAGTTTTTGGACGTCTGCTTTAGCTCTTTGTCCGAATACTTGCGGCGATAATCCATGCCCAGCTTTTCATAGCCGTTCAACTGGCAGGGATAGGTGAATTCCTTGCGCGTATCGCGGTGATGCAGGTAATGCACCCCGCTTTTGCGCAGCTTGCCTGAATTGCGCTGCAAGATCGACTGGACATAGCTGGTCGCAGTTTTATGCACGCCACCATGGACCACCACATAAGGATCAGGCTTTGCCATCGTGGATCAGCTCTTTTCCAGTTCCGGGGCCTTGTTGATTTCGGTGATCTGATCACGGAACTCAGGCCAGCCATCACGCGTCAGCAACTCTTTGATCTTACCACGATGCCAGGTGCATGCCTCCTGGTGCAGGCGCGCCAGCTCAGGATCGGCCAGCAACCTGGCCATTTCTTTGCGCAACTCAGGCAGGCGCGCATGGATCGTGGCATCCTGTTGTGAGTTGAAATTCATGTTGGCCCAATAGGTCACACCTTGATCATCATTCACATGATTGGTGCGGCCACGGTCACGTTTCACCAAAAAGCTTTCGACGGATCTGACCGCATAGTGATGCAGGCGCGCGTGATCATGGGTGAAGCCTTCAAAGGTCTTCCAGCCTGAATCAATATAGATGCTGGGCATCGGGTGCCCGCCCGCGTCAACCCATTTCACATCGCCCTTATCCACATGGAAAGCCGGGCGGTGAATGCGCAGCTTGAAGAACTTCTCGGTGTTGCGCACCAGCGTTTTCATACCGCGCGCACGGTAGTTGGGGTATTCCTCTTCGCCAAGACAGCGATCAAACCGTTCAGTGACAAGATCCTCGGTATAGTCAATATGACCGCTATTACCAAACAGCTTCCAGCACAGCGAAATGGCATCCGCATCACCCACCGCAGCGAAAAGATCATCCAACCGGCCCTTGCCAACACGGATATTCAGAAACTCATCGCAATCCGCACAAATCAGCCAGTCGGCATTCTTGTAAAGCGGCTCTTTCTGAGCGGCTTTCAACGCCGAGCGTTGCGGGCTGCCACCTTTGCGAAATTGGTTGTCACGGTGCTGGGCCAGCCCCATCTGTTGCAAACGCTCTGCAATGGCATCGGTGCCGTCATCACAATTGTTGGTGTAAATCAGAAAATCCGTAAACCCGATCACCCGGTTAAACGCGACCCATTCCAACATGAACGGGCCTTCGTTTTTCATCGTGGTGACAATCAGGCGGCTTCCCATATCCTCGGGCTTGATTTCGGCTGGGGCCTTGCCGCCAGCGTTATTGGGCCTGACAATTCGGCAATTATGCTCTGGCTTTTCCTTTGCCGGGCTTACCGGTTTCGTTGCTTCACCTTGGGCAGCTTCGACCACCGCACTGGCAGTCTCAGTCGGGGTTGCCGCCTCATTGGCCGGCGCAACGGTCTGAGCCGCGCTTGCATCCCCCGGCACACCACGCACAACGTCGCCTGACTTGATCTTCTTGCGCAGGCGGGCGCGGAAGGTCTTGGTGAATTTCTCAGCCAGCTCAGTGCGGCCCTTCTCCGAGAAGTACCCGGCGACAGATCCGCGATACCACGGCAGATTACGTCGCTTGCGGTACAACTGATAAAAATTCTGCTCGGTCAGCTCGTCGAAAATGCAATGCTGCATCACCGGTTTCAGCGCATCAATCTTGCGCAGGAACACGGCTGTTTTATGTGCCGAGAACCAGCAGTTAAACGTCCGGATATTATCACCGCTGAAGCGATCAATATGTTGCTGATCGAGCGCGTGATAAGGATCGTAGAAAATGTTCACCCGTCCCAGTTTATCGGTCAGCGTGGAGGCATCCGACAACGGCAAAGTCCAGTCTTGTCGGCGGCCGTTTTCATAGCGCGTTTCCCATGGCACCAGCTCACTGTTCAGCGTGCTTTGCGGGTTGATCGACACCACATGTGCACCCGGCACCAGCGACCCAAAGGCGATAGCGGCATAGCCCCCCATCGACACGCCGGCAAAAGTCACCCGTTCGTAATTCTCAAAGAAACCATCGGACACCAGTTTCTCAAACCGCTTGATCAGATCCGCATCGCGGTACCAATCGCTGACATGGGCCAACACCCCCAGATGTGACAGGCCATTGTCCTGCGCAAATTTGAACGCCCAAGGCTCGCGCTCAGGTGAAATGTCATTGACGTTTGACAGGTTGTCAAAGGTGACCAACAGGCGCGTCGATGGGCGCTTGATGAACATCAAGGAATGCCTAAGGCTTTTCTCCAGAAATCCCAGCCCCTCGCCACCCGGGCGCAGTTCTTCCAACCAGCGCGGTACGACCGGGCCATTTTCGGGGGGTATACCCTGCTCTGCCATCACTCAAACTTTTGACTTTGTTAACGAAACACCGGGTTACGGCGAAGGAAGCTGCCTGTTTTCCTCATCCCTAATATACGCGGCGAATGAAGAATTTCGCAACAGCTGTGTCAAAACACAAAGATTGTTTATGAATTTAGAACAATCATGCAACGTTAATCGTTGCATACCTTCCAAATCGAGACGGCAATAAAGCAACCGCGCCCCACAGGCCGTAACCCACGGGGCGCGCGTTTTATTTAGTGCACCACCGCATCCTCGGGTGGTTGTTGGCGGCTGGCACCAATCCGATCATCAATGATCAGGCCTTCGGCCCCCGCAGTTACCTGCACGGTGCTGCCATCCAGAATCTGCCCTGACAGCAGCAATTCAGCCAGAGGATCCTGCAAGGCGCGTTGGATCACACGTTTCAGGGGACGTGCACCAAACACCGGGTCATATCCTTCATCGGCCAACCAGGTTTTGGCATCCGCATCCAGATCCAGCGTGATCTTGCGCGACGCCAGACGTTTCACCAGCCGTGCCAATTGGATATCCACGATCCCATCCATGTCGCCCCGGCTGAGGCGGTCAAAGATGATAGTTTCATCCAGACGGTTCAGGAATTCGGGCCGGAAGTGCGCCCGCACTGCATCCATCACATCGCGCCGGGCATCTACTGCATCCGATCCTTCGGGCAGTTGGCTCAGAGCCTGCGACCCGAGGTTGGACGTCAGGATAATCAGCGTTTGCTTGAAATCCACAGTGCGGCCCTGACCATCGGTCAGCACCCCATCATCCAGAACCTGCAACAACACGTTGAACACATCCGGGTGCGCCTTTTCGACCTCATCAAACAGGATTACCTGATAGGGCCTGCGCCGCACCGCTTCGGTCAGAACGCCCCCTTCGTCATAACCGACATACCCCGGAGGCGCCCCGATCAGACGGGCCACGCTGTGTTTCTCCATGAACTCCGACATATCAATGCGCACCATGGCGCTGTCATCGTCAAACAGAAACTCGGCCACCGCTTTGGTCAGCTCAGTCTTACCCACGCCAGTTGGCCCAAGAAAAAGAAACGAGCCAAGGGGGCGGTTCTCATCATTCAGGCCAGCCCGCGCACGACGCACAGCATTGGCCACCGCCTTGACCGCTGAATTCTGGCCGATCACCCGATTGTGCAGGTTTTCTTCCATATCCAACAGCTTTTCACGGTCACCTTCCAACATCTTGGCCGTCGGAATACCGGTCCAGCGTTCAACCACCTGCGCAATTTGCTCAGGGCGCACAGCTTCTTCGACCATCATGCCGTTTTCTTCGGCGGTTTCGGCCTCGTCCAACTGTTTTTCCAGTCCCGGAATGACGCCATATGACAGCTCTCCGGCTTTGCCCAAATCGCCATCACGCTTGGCATGATCCAGTTCGATCCGCGCGCGGTCCAACTGCTCCTTCAGATCACGGGCACCAGCCAGCTTATCCCTCTCGGATTGCCACTGCGCCGTCATCTCGCGCGAGTGTTCCTGCAAATCCGACAGCTCTTTTTCCAGCTTTTCCAAACGATCTTTGGAGGCGGCATCATCTTCTTTCTTCAATGCCTCCGCCTCGATCTGCTTTTGCAGGATCTCGCGGTCCAGCGCGTCCAGTTCCTCAGGCTTGCTGTCCACTTCCATGCGCAAACGGCTGGCGGCCTCGTCCATCAGGTCAATCGCCTTATCGGGCAAAAACCGATCCGTGATATAACGATGGCTCAGCGTTGCTGCGGTTACCAAGGCACTATCCGAAATCCGCACACCGTGGTGCAGCTCGTATTTTTCCTTGATGCCGCGCAGGATGCTGATGGTATCTTCCACCGTCGGCTCTTCGACCACAATCGGTTGGAACCGTCGCGCCAAAGCTGCGTCTTTTTCCACATGTTTGCGGTATTCATCCAACGTGGTGGCACCAATACAGTGCAGCTCACCCCGCGCCAGCGCTGGTTTGATCAGGTTGGCAGCATCCATGGCGCCATCCCCTTTGCCAGCCCCGACAAGCGTGTGCATTTCATCAATGAAGAGGATGATTTCACCGGCCGCATCTGTGACCTCGTTCAGAACCGCTTTTAGGCGTTCCTCAAACTCACCACGGTATTTGGCCCCGGCAATCAGCGCGCCCATATCCAAAGACAACAGGCGTTTGTTTTGCAGGCTTTCGGGCACGTCACCATTGATGATGCGAAGGGCCAGACCCTCGGCGATCGCGGTTTTACCCACACCCGGTTCACCAATCAGAACAGGGTTGTTCTTGGTCCGTCGGCTCAGCACCTGCATGGAACGACGAATTTCATCGTCACGGCCAATAATGGGGTCAATCTTGCCTTCTTCAGCCGCCTTGGTGAGGTCCTGCGCATATTTTTCAAGCGCCTCATAGGTGTCTTCGGCGCTGGCACTATCGGCCTTGCGCCCTTTGCGGATGTCATTGATAGCCGCATTCAGGTTCTGCGCGTTCACACCGCCCTGATCCAGCGCCTCTTTGGCCGCGCTTTTGACCACGGCCAGGGCGGTCAGTATCCGCTCAACCGGCACAAAGCTGTCACCAGCCTTCTTGGCCAGTTTCGCCGCCTCATCGAGCACCTTGCCGGTTTGGCTGTCCATATAGGTTTGGCCCGTATCGCCCGTAACCTTGGGAATTTTCCCCATGGCCAGATCAACACCCTGCACCACGCGTGCAGGATCACCGCCCGCGCGTTTGATCAGGTTGTTTGCCAATCCCTGATCATCATCCATCAGTGCTTTTAGTATGTGTTCGGGGGCCAATTTCTGGTGGCTTTCCCGCATGGCGATCGTCTGCGCGGCTTGAACAAAGCCACGCGACCGCTCGGTGAACGTATTAAGGTCCATCCCAACTCTCCTTTGTATAAGCGATACCCTGTCGCAGCACCCTCAGTAGGCATGCTGCATATGGTAACCTTAAATCGAAAATGGTCACATAACTGTGATATTCAAGGGGGTTAAGCCGCTTTCTCTGCCCATTTTGATCCATTTTCCGCCGATACCGGGCTTTTTATCGTTTCTACTGTTGAAAACCACGCGAATGGCACATTTATCCACATAGTTATCCACAGGCCGTTGGAACGACGCCAAACGAGAGGATCAAGACTATGCATATCACTAAGCTTCAGCTGACCGATATTCACTATAACGCCGAGTTTGAGTGTTTTGAGACCAAAGTCTCCATTCAAGAGGGCAACGAAATCTTCGTTTACCCGGTTCATATCAATGCGCCGATGACTGCTGAATTTGCCGTCATTGCCCGCGGATTGACCGAAAAAGCCCGCCAGGCGCACCGCGCACCGATCAAGGGTATGCATTTGCATTTCCCGGCTGTCACCTTTGACAATGCGCTGGATCCCCGCCCCCGGCACGCCGCCTGAGCCATCCCCCTGCGACCCATGAGGGGGGTAAGCCGGGCAGGTTCATGCCACCCGGCCTACTGGCGGCCTGATATATACCGAGGTTCTTGCGCAGATCAGGCACCGGGGCTAGACAGCCTCCAACCCCAACGCTGGAGCCCCCAATGCCACATGATGACCGCCTGATCGTTGCCCTTGATGTACCCAACGCGCTGGAGGGGCTGCAACTGGCAGAACGTCTGGGTGATGCTGTTTCCTTTTACAAAATAGGCCTGGGTATGCTCACCGGTGGTGGCTTGGCACTGGCGAATGAGCTGAAACAAGACCTCGGCAAACGCATCTTTCTAGATATGAAGCTGTTTGACATTGGCGCCACAGTCGAGGCCGCTGTGCGCGGATTGGTGCAGTTTGATCTGGATTTTCTGACCGTTCATGGTGATCCGCATGTTGTGGCTGCGGCCAAGGAAGGCGCTGCCAACTCCGACACCAAGATCCTTGCTGTCAGCATTCTGACGTCACTTGATCGGGCTGATCTGGACAAATCCCTGATCAAACCCGGCGATATAAAGGACATCGTTCTGGAACGTGTCACACGTGCTTTTGAGGCAGGCGCCGATGGTGTGATCGCCTCGCCGCAAGAAGCCGCTTTGATCCGCGCATTACCCGGCGCAGAAGGGCGATTGATTGTCACCCCAGGTGTGCGCCCAACAGGGGCTGCACTGGGCGATCAAAAGCGCGTGGCAACCCCTGCGCAGGCCATCGCAGATGGGACTGATCATATCGTGGTTGGGCGGCCAATCTGGGCGCAGGAAAATCCACGCGCTGCCGTCGATGCCATATTGGCTGAGCTGAGCGCCTGACGCTTATCCACTGGGCGGCGGCTTGCCCTTGCCCTCCAGATAATCCCGCACACGAAGGCGAAAATGCGGAACGGCCTCATCGCTGGCCACATAGTCTTGTGGGTCCATCAGCATCCAACCCTGCCCTTCATCACCAAATATCACATCGGTTTCTGCCCCGGCAGGCAAATGCGCGGCAAAGAACCATGCCGGCGTTGGGTCTTCGGGGTAGAAATGTTTCCAGATCAATTGATCGGGATGCAGCGCCAAACCAACCTCCTCGCGGGTTTCACGCAATGCGCAGGCCTCAGGCGTTTCATCATCTTCACGCCCGCCACCGGGCAAATCGAGATAACCGGGCCAAACCAGGCCAGGTTTGACATCACGACGGATCACCAACAGCTTGCCCCCAATGAACAAAGCCAGCTTGGCGCCTGCGAACTCTCTGTTTTCCATGCCAGTCATCAGCTATGCTTTCCATCACCAACCAAGGTTTCTGTCACCCACCGTCTGCTCAGATAACGCAGGTCAACCGCTTACCCATGCCGTCATTGTGCCGTGAATGTCTTTGTCAGTTTTCTCATGCTCCACGATGCCCTTCGTGCCGCAGCCCACGCGTGTTGGCGCATGATGAATTATTTGACCTCTCTATCGCTCATATGGATTGCGATGCATTTTATGCAAGTGTTGAGAAACGTGATCACCCTGAATTGGCCGATAAACCGGTGATCATCGGCGGGGGTCGGCGCGGGGTTGTGTCAACGGCCTGCTATGTGGCGCGTATCCGTGGGGTGCATTCGGCAATGCCGATGTTCAAGGCGCTCAAGCTGTGCCCCGATGCCGTGGTGATCAAGCCGCGCATGTCAGCCTATAGCGAGGCGTCGCGTGCGATCCATGCCTTGATGCAGGAATTGACCCCCGACATTGAACCGTTGTCACTGGACGAAGCGTTTCTTGACCTTTCAGGGACACAACGCCTGCACGGTGCCCCCCCCGCCGTGATGCTGGCGCAATTGATCAAACGCATGAAAGATGAATTGGGGCTGACCGGCTCGATCGGCCTTAGCCACAACAAATTTCTGGCCAAGGTCGCATCTGATCTTGAGAAACCGCGTGGGTTTTCGGTGATCGGCAAGGCCGAAACAGCAGACTTCCTGCGTGACAAATCTGTGGGGCTGATCTGGGGCGTGGGGGCCGTCACCCGCGCTGCACTGGACATGGCCGGCATTCACACATTCGCCGATCTGCTGCGCTGGGAACGGGATGATCTGATCGCGCGGTTCGGCTCAATGGGGGAACGCCTGTGGCATCTGGCGCGTGGTCAGGACAGACGGCGCGTGTCGGCCCATGCTCCGGTCAAATCCATTTCCAAAGAAACCACATTCTTTGAAGACACCGCCAATGATGACATTCTGGATGGCCATATCTGGCGGTTGTCCGAACAGGTGGCCGACCGATGCAAGGCCAAATCCACCGCCGGACGGGTCGTGACCCTAAAGCTGAAGCGTGCCGATCATACGCAGATCTCGCGGCGATTGGCGCTGAGGGACGCCACCCAGATGGCCGACACGATCTATCGCACTGCGCGTGGCCTGTTGGATCAGGTCGACGGGTCGGGCGCGTACCGGCTGATTGGCGTCGGCCTAAGCCATTTGGTGCCCGAGGGCGATGCTGACCGCTCGGGTGATCTGCTGGATCCAGACAGTGCAAAACGTTCGCAGGCAGAACGAGCAACAGATGAAATTCGCAAGCGCTTTGGGCGGGATGCCATTCGAAAAGGCCGGGCGCTGCGCTAACATATCAATGGGATGCCCAAGATCCATGTTTGCGCCTATTCGGCAGCAAGGGACCGCGGGACCGGGCGGCCAATCTCGGCAATTTCAGCAATGACGCCATTCAACGCCGCGCGGAAGGTATTGTAATTCCCATTCGGGCGGATCAGCTGTTCGTTCATGTAGAGCGAGCGGTCAATTTCAATCTGCACCGCGTGACGGCGCTTGTTGGGGCGGCCGTAATGCTGGGCTATATACGCACCCGCAAACGGCGTGTTGCGCACCACATGCAAGCCAAGTTTGGCGAAAGCCTGTTCAATCCGATCGACAATCACGCCATCAGCAGACGCGCCAAAGCGATCCCCGATCACCACTTCGGGGCGGCGCACGCCAGCGGTGGCAAAACTGTCCATCGCCTCATGCGGCATCGAGTGGCAATCCACCAAAATCGACTGGCCAAACATCAGATGTGCCTGATCCAACTGCCCGGCAAGCGCGCGGTGATAGGGCCGCCAATAATCTTCAATCCGGCGCTGTGCTTCGCTCAGCGTCAGCTTGCCATGATATATTGCCTGACCATTGGCCACCACACGCGGGATCACCCCCAACCCAGAGGTAACGCGGGGGTTATGCCCGCCTTTTGGCACACCTTCGATCAGGGCCGGGTCCAGCTCATCCGCGCTGCGATTTAAATCTACATAAGCACGCGGCGCACCGGCCTTGATTAAGGGCGCGCCCACCTGAGGGGCTGTTTCAAACAACTGATCCACAAACGCATCTTCCGAGCTGCGAATACTGTGTTCATTCAGCCGGGTTTTGCGTAAGAAACTCCAAGGATAATCACGCCCGCTATGCGGCGAGGCAAAAACCACAGATGTGCTGCGCCGTTCAGGATGTGTCAGATGATAGGCAACTTTGGGCATGTCCGCTCCTTTGCACAGCATCATAGCCTGAAATTGGGGTTCTAAAAGCCCTTGATCCGCTCGACGACTCCTTTTATAGACCCACAAACGCCGGCGCGGTTTTCCGCGCCCTCATTTTTTGGGGGTGATGGCTGCGGCGGAAACTACGGGCGATTAGCTCAGCGGTAGAGCACTTCGTTGACATCGAAGGGGTCACAAGTTCGATCCTTGTATCGCCCACCATATTCACGCCTTGGCCGTCGGTCAGGCACCCGCAACCCCGAGGCGCAATCCGCGCCACGACAAATGAGGAGAAGAGCCATGAAGGTCAAGAACTCACTTCGCTCGCTCAAGAACCGGCACCGTGATTGCCGTGTCGTGCGCCGCAAAGGCCGCGTCTACGTGATCAACAAAACCCAGCCACGGTTCAAAGCCCGCCAGGGTTAAGCAGCTTTTTCATCCCTTTTGGATGGATTGAACCTCGCCTTTGGGCGGGGTTTTTTCTTGGGCTATCGAAATTCCGCTAAACGCCTGTCACAGTTGCGACCACCCCCATACGCGATTGCCCAACAAGTACAGGCCACGAGGCAAAACAGCCCTCTTGCCAAAACCCGCCTCTCATGGTCTCGATACAGACAACAGCACATGAGAAAGCCAGACCATGACACCCCCCCTTAAAACCCTGGTCATCGGAGCAGGCATCTGCGGTCTCAGCTCGGCCATCTGGCTACGGCGGGCGGGCCATGACGTCATGCTCATTGACAAAGACGGCCCCGGAGCAGGGGCATCATACGGCAATGCAGGGCTGTTGGCGCAATGGGCAATGATCCCGGTGAACACGCCCGGCATTGCCAGAACCGGCCTGAAATACATGCTCGACCCAAACGAGCCACTGTTCATGCAGTGGCGTTATTTCCCCAAGCTGGTCCCCTGGCTGTTGAAGTTCATGTCCAATGCCACCGACAAAGGCGTGCGCGCCACGGTCGATGGGCTGATGCCGCTGATCGCCGATAGCGTCAGTCAACACGAGGCCCTGACCCGTGGCACAGCTGCCGCCAAGTGGATCACCAATAGCGATATCACCTATGCCTATGCCAACCGCAAAGCCTTTGACAAAGATAGCTATGGCTGGAACTTGCGCCGTGAACTCGGGTATATTCCCGAGTTGGTTGAAGGCCCCGCCGTGCAAGAAGCCGAGCCAATGGCAGGCCCCAACATCCAGTGTCTTGCCACACTAAAAGGTCATGGCCATATCCTAAATCCCGGCGCCTATTGCGATGCCCTTGCCCAGGTTCTGCAAGAAGAAGGCGGCACGATATGCCAAGCCACTGTGCAAGATTTTGACATCAGAGATGGCAAAGTCAAAGCCGTGATCACGGACCGAGGCACACTGCCCTGTGATCATGCGGTTGTGTCGGCGGGCATCTGGTCAAAGGAGCTGATGACCAAACTTGGCCTCAAGGTGGTGATGGAAGCCGAGCGCGGCTATCATCTGCATCTTAAGAATCCCAGCCAGATGCCGCGAAATCCAATGATGTTGGTCAAGGGCAAGTTCGGTGTGAATCCGATGTCCTCGGGCCTGCGCTGTGCTGGTACCGTTGAGTTGGGAGATCACAATGCCCCGCTCTCCAACGCCCCGTTGGAGTTGATTCGTAAGAACATCAAATGGGCCTTCCCCGACCTGAAATATGACGAGGCCGAAGAATGGATGGGCTTTCGCCCGTCCACCCCTGACAGCCTGCCATTGGTGGGCGAAATCGGCGGCACGGGCGTGTTTGCCGCCTTCGGGCACCAGCATATCGGGCTGACAGCTGGGCCAAAGACCGGGCGTTGGGTGGCTGACCTGATCACTGGCAAGCGGCCGAATGTGGATCTGTCACCCTATGATGCGAACCGGTTTGGATAGGCAAAACACCCGAACCGCTGCGCACAGGTATTAGTAATCAATCGTAGCTGCGCAGATCCTCGATCACCTTGCCATCGTTTGGCAGTGATCCTATGGCGACAATCTCGATCTGCCCTTTCAGCTTCAACACATCTTTTACGGCACCGGCAAAACGCTCGGGCTCCGTGCTGTCTGATTCGATCTGAACGGTCATCACATCCATTTCCCCCTCGCGCGAGGCAACGACCCGTGCACGCACAATATCGTCGTGACGTGATACCAACGCGGCCACCTGCTCGGGGCGTACAAACATACCTTTGATCTTGGTTGTCTGATCCGCACGGCCCATCCAACCCTTGATGCGCAGGTTTGTGCGCCCACAGGGGCTCTCACCTTGCAACACGGCACTCAGATCTCCGGTGGCAAAGCGAATCAACGGGTAATCGGGGTTCAGCGTTGTGACGACAAGTTCTCCCACTTCTCCGGGGGCGACCGGATCACCTGTGCCGGGGGTTACGATCTCAACGATCACGCCCTCATCCACAATCAGACCCTCCTGGGCCTCGGTCTCATACGCGACATTGCCCAGATCAGCAGTGGCATAGCTTTGCAAACACGCGATTCCGCGATCTGCATAATCCTGTCTGAGAGATGGGAAAAGCGCCCCTCCTCCAACAGCGGCCTTGGTGATGTTCAGGCTCACACCCATCGCATCGGCCTTGTCCAATATCACCTTCAGATAATCCGGCGTACCCGCGTAGGCCGTCACTCCAATGTCATGCGCAGCTTGCACTTGCAGTTCGGTCTGGCCGGTGCCCGCGGGCAAAACAGCCGCTCCAACGGCACGCGCGCCATTTTCAAAAATCATGCCAGCGGGTGTCAGATGATAGCCAAAACAGTTCTGCACAATGTCGCCCTGGCCGATGCCACAAGCATTCAGGAAACGCCCCATGCGCCACCAGTCGTGATCCGCCCCGCCCGGCTCATAAATCGGCCCTGGCGATTGAAACACATGAGAAAATCCGGCAGCGCCCTTGCCAGTCAACCCGCCAAAAGGCGGCTGGCCCGCCTGCGCACGCCCCAAATCGGATTTGCGAATTATCGGCAAAGCTGCCAACTCATCCGGTCCGGTTATCGCATCGGCATCAAACTCTGCGAGTGTTTCGCCGTAGCCCGCCAAGGACTGTGCACGGCGGATTTGCTCTGGCAGCAATTTGGCCAGCCGCGCAGCACGCGCAGCTGCTGTTTGAGTTTCGAGCTCATCATAAAATTTTGTCATTTTGGCTTCCTTTAGCCGTGGCGCAGGAGCGCGGCAGCGTGAGCAATTGAGGGGAATCGCCTGATCGGCGAAGAACTGCATACATATGTATGCCGATGTGAATTTTTGGTCGCCTTTGGAAAAAGGCAGCCCCGAGCCAAACCCAGAATGCTTTTGCCAGCGATACCGATGAAATGGAACGCACAATCAGCTTTCACATTGATAGTCAAATGATGAAGCTGATCAAAGGGCAGCGGTCTGACTATTGCACGGGGTAAGCTCATTGCGGCTGAGCCTCGCAGGGACAGGCAAACTTGACCAAAGCCATCAGCTCAGCCATCTTTTGCGGCGGCGATAGCTGCGCACGTCGCGGAAGGATTTGCGCCCATCATCGGACATTCCCAGATAGAATTCCTTCACATCCGGGTTCTCACGCAGCTCGGCTGCGGGGCCATCCATCACGACACGTCCGCTCTCCAGAATATAGCCATATTGCGCAAAGCGCAGCGCTACATTGGTGTTTTGCTCAGCCAACAGGAAGGTCGCGCCTTCCTTTTCATTCAGCGATTTCACGATCTGGAAAATCTCTTCCACCAACTGCGGTGCCAAGCCCATTGAGGGCTCGTCCAGCAGGATCGTTTCGGGCCGGGACATCAGCGCACGACCAATGGCCACCATCTGTTGCTCACCGCCCGAGGTATACCCTGCCTGAGAGCGTCGACGCTCTTTCAGACGTGGGAAATAACTATAGACCTTCTCAAGATCGGCATCGATCTCCGCCCGGCCTGATCCACGTGTATAGGCACCGGTCAGCAGGTTTTCTTCTACGGTCAAATGCTCAAAACAATGGCGGCCTTCCATCACCTGAATGACGCCTTTTTTGACCAACTCTGACGGCACCAGATCCTGCACCCGTTGGCCGCGATAGGTGATTGTACCTTTGGTCACTTCACCACGTTCTGATTTCAAAAGGTTTGAAATCGCCTTGAGCGTGGTGGTTTTACCGGCGCCATTGCCGCCCAGCAAAGCCGTGATTCCGCCCTTGGGCACGTTTAGAGAAACACCTTTCAACACGAGAATCACGTGATTGTAGATCACCTCGATATTGTTGATCTCCAACAGGTTCTCTTGGGTCTCGGCCGCATCCAGCATGGCGCATCTCCATCGTGACGAGGCGTATCACCCCATCTTTCAGTGTTCCAAAAAATATTCAGGTCCTTCGGCCGCAGCTTCGTGCCGCGGCCGAAGGATAGATCGCTTAGATCAGCAACCGCCTTCGATGCCGTTTTCGGCAGCATACGAAGCGGAGTCTTCTTCAATCAGCTGTTGGATCACGTCTTGATCCGACTGATAATACTCGGTGATCAGCTTGAACTCACCAGCAGCGGCATCCCACTGCGATACGGCACCAAAGCCGTTACCACCGTGGTTTTCACAGCTCACCTTGAACTCCGGGCCGAAATTGGGCAGGCCGATGGCCGCCATTTTGGCTTCGGTGATCTCAAGGTTTTCCATGCCGTCACGCATCTGCGCGGCAGTGATCTTCGACGTGCCGTGCATTTCTTGGGCGGTTTTGATCGCCTCAGCTGCCAACATCGCGGCATACATGCCACGGTTATACAGCACTGTGCCCATCTGATCGCCAACACCAGCAGCTTTGCCAGCATCGGAAACATACTTCTGGATATCGCCATAGACCGGGTAATCATCGCCCAGGTTGTGGAAGGCCAGCGCCTTGTAACCATTGGCACCTGCGCCCGCAGATTTCACGTCGTTCTCGGAACCAGACCACCAGATGCCGATGAAGTTTTCCATCGGGTAACGGATGTTCACAGCTTCCTGAATGGCGACCGGGTTCATCACGCCCCAGCCCCACATCACCACATAGTCAGGCTTTTCGCGGCGGATTTGCAGCCACTGCGATTTCTGCTCCTGACCGGGATGGTCAACAGGCAGCAGTGTCAGGTTGAAACCATGCTTTTTCGACAGCTCTTCCAGCGTGCGGATTGGCTCTTTGCCGTAAGCAGAGTTGTGATAAATCAACGTAATCGACTTACCGTTGATGTCGCCACCATTCTCGTCAAGAATATGCGTGACTGCCAGCGAGGCCCCATCCCAATAGTTCGCAGGATAGTTAAACACCCAGTTGAACACGTCACCGTTTTTCGCGGATGTGCGGCCATAACCCATGGTGTGGAGCGGAATGCCGTCAGCTGTGGCCTTCGGGATCAACTGATAGGTGATGCCAGTGGACAGCGGTTGATAAACAAGCACGTCGTCGCCCTTGGTCGCCTCGTAGCATTCCACACCTTTTTCGGTGTTATAGCCGGTCTCACATTCCACGAGATTGATCATTTCGCCGCCGATGCCGCCATCGCGCTCATTCAGCAAGGTGAAATAATCCTGATACCCGTCCGAGAATGGAATCCCGTTCGCGGCATAAGGCCCTGTGCGATAGCTGGTGTCGACAATGGTCAACTCCGCCAGTGCAGGGGCTGCTGCCATAAAGGCTGCTGCAAATGCAGTCAGTAATTTGGTTTTCATCGGTGAATACCTCCCTTGGTTTTATCCGACATTATGTAGGGTGCGTGATCTCACGCACCGCACCTCGATGGCTGCCCTAGTGTGGGAAAGGCCAAAGTCTCAATTTCTCTTTTGCAACGCGCCAGAGCTGCGCCAATCCGTGGGGTTCGGCAATCAGAAACGTCACAATCAATGCGCCGATGACCATAAATTCCAGATGCGCGGCAATGTCTGTGGGCCATCCGAGTGTCCCCACCAGCACGTTCTTCAACAGAACTGGCAACAACACCAGAAACGCCGCCCCGGCAAAGCTGCCAAAGATGGACCCCAGTCCACCAATGATCACCATGAACAACACGATGAACGACTTGCTGATGCCAAAGACCTCGCCCACTTCAACAGCACCCAAATACACTGCAAAAAACAGCGCGCCCGAGATGCCAACGAAAAATCCTGACACAGCAAAGGCGCTCAGCTTGGCTTTCAGCGGGTTCACCCCGATGATTTCAGCCGCGATATCCATATCCCGAATAGCCATCCATTTGCGACCCTGCATACCGCGCGTCAGGTTGCGCGCTATCACAGCAGAGATCACCAGGAATACAAGGCAGAACATATAGGCCGCCCAAGGCTCAGTCTGGGCACCAGTGACGGGCACGCCAAACACCGTGCGCTCGGGCGCGTTGATCTGACCCGACGCAGAATAGTTGTAAAACCACGCCACTTTGTTGAACAACCAGACAAGGAAGAACTGCGCAGCAAGCGTGGCCACAGCCAGGTAAAACCCTTTGATCCGCAGACTTGGCAGGCCGAAGGCTACGCAAACCAGCGCGGTAATCCCACCCGACACCAAAACGTGAAAAAAGATGTTCACATCTGGAAAGCTGGTCATCAGCTTGTAGCAGGCATAGGCGCCCACAGCCATAAATCCGCCCGTACCCAATGAGACCTGCCCGCAATATCCAACCAGAATATTCAGCCCGATCGCAGCAATGGAATAGATCAGGAACGGCAGGAACACCGCATTGACCCAATAGTCATTGATCAGGAACGGCACGACGGCAAAGGCCACGACCAGAACGAAGTAATAACGCCACCGATCAAACTTGATCGGAAAGGTTTGGTTATCCTCACTGTAGGAGGTCTTGAAGTCACCTGCTTCACGGTAAAACATATTCTTCAGACCCTCTCGATGATTTTTTCGCCAAACAGGCCCTGCGGCCGGAAGACGAGGAAAATAAGCGCCAATACATAGGCAAACCAGTTCTCAGTCGCACTGAGCGTGAAGCCAAACAGCTCACCTGCAATGGCTTGGCTCGACATGATAAACTCAAACAGTTTTTCACCCACGCCAATGATCAGCCCGCCGACAATCGCACCAGGGATCGAGGTGAAGCCACCCAGCATCAGAACCGGTAGCGCCTTCAAGGCGATCAACGACAGTGAAAATTGCACGCCCGATTTGGTGCCCCACATGATGCCTGCGACAAGGGCGACAAACCCGGCCAGTGACCACACCATCACCCAGATGAAGTTCAGCGAAATACCAACCGACAGAGCCGCCTGGTGATCATCCGCCACCGCGCGCATGGCCCGGCCCTGTTTGGAATATTGCGCAAAGGCAACCAGCGCGCCCACCAAAAGAGCGGCCACAATCGTGGCTACGATATCCAGATTGTCGATAAAGAACCCGTAATCAAAGATTTTGAACGTGGTCTCATCAATCAGGCCATTGATGCCCTGTGGCAGACCGACATCCAGTTTTTTGATTTCACTGCCCCACATGATATCGCCAAAACCTTCCAGGAAATAGGCGAGCCCAATAGTGGCCATGAACAGGATAATCGCATCTTGGTTGACCAAGTGTCTAAAGATGATTGTATTCACCACCCAAGACAGGGCCACCATCACCACCATTGTCAGCAGGATCGCCAGAAAAGCCGGAACATGCCAGCCAAAGTGGTGCAAATCAGTGCCCAGCGCGGCGTTGATCAAATGCGAAAAGGGCACCTGCCCCTCCATGATCCCCACAAGGGTGAGCGCAGCAAAAAGGGCCATAACCCCTTGTGCGTAGTTGAAAATTCCGGAAGCTTTGTAAATCAATACAAACCCGAGAGCGACCAGTGCATACAACACGCCCGCCATCAGCCCGTTAAGGAACACTTCCATCCCAAAGATCACCTGCTCAGGCATGATATATCCCCATTATCAGTGTTGTTTTTGCCAGATCAGTCATGCGCCACCCCCAGATAGGCGTCGATCACCGCCTGATTGTTGCGCACTTCATCTGGTGTGCCGTCGCCGATCTTTTTGCCGTAGTCCATTACGACCACACGGTCGCTCAGGTCCATCACCACACCCATGTCGTGTTCGATCAAGGCGATTGTGGTGCCAAATTCATCGTTCACATCCAGAATAAAGCGGCTCATGTCCTCTTTTTCTTCGACGTTCATGCCCGCCATTGGCTCGTCCAGCAACAAGATGCTGGGTTCTGCTGCCAATGCGCGTGCCAACTCAACCCGCTTTTTCAACCCATAAGGCAAACGCCCCACCGGCGTTTTACGAATGGCCTGGATTTCCAGAAAATCAATTACCTTTTCAACAACTTCCCGGTTTTTGATTTCCTCGTTCTCCGCCTTACCCTTCCACAGGGCCTGGCTCAGCAATCCTGCATTCATCTGACGAATGCGCCCGGTCATAACGTTGTCCAGCACGGTCATTCCTTCAAACAAAGCGATGTTCTGGAATGTGCGGGCAATGCCCTGCTGCGCCACCTGAAACGGCTTCATTGGCGGGCGTTTAGCCCCTTGATACCAAACTTCGCCATCCTGTGGATTATAGAAACCACTGATCACGTTCAGCATTGACGATTTTCCGGCACCGTTTGGGCCGATTATCGCGCGGATCTCTCCCTGGCGAATATCAAACGAGATATCCTTGATCGCCACAACGCCACCAAAGCGCAGGGTGATGTTCTTCATTTCCATCACCACGCCGCCAATCTTGCGACCATCGTCGGTGGTGTATCCCTCTGACGCATCCAGCATCATTTGTATCCTCTCTGCGTGCGTGCGGCCTTCATTACGAGGCCTGCGCCAAACGTTCATTGGGCCGCGAAATCTCTGTCGTCACAAACGCCAGAATTTCCGACACAACGTCGTCACTTACATCGGCAACTGCCGTGATTCCCCGACGTTTCAGGTTGGGGAGCTGCGAAAACAAGAATTCAGTGCCATCTCTGGAGCATTCAGACGTGGCTATCAGCCCCAGTGGTGTCATGTGCGCCGTGAAGGATGCCATGCTTCCCCCCTCAGCGCCCTCTTGTGCAAAAGCCGCGAACGCCGACAGATTACCAGTATTCATCCGGCTAAACACCAGTTGTTCGTGAGGCACGACATAGAATTCGGCGCGCTCATTGGCAGCTTCCCGGCCCGCCATGGGGGTCAAATCCCCCGAAGCAGATTGGGCCGCCATTGGCAAAGCCAACAGCAGTAAGCTCAATGCACCGTGCTTCATTCTGCGGCCACCTGCGTTGCCGTCACCGGAACCACCGCCGCATCAACAATTTGCAACGTAGCACTGATCGAGCCCTTGCGGCCATCCTCATAGGTCACTTCCGTCGTGGTCGAAATCTCACTTGAGCCGTCATAAAGCGCAGTCAGCAAATCATGGAACTTCTCTTCGATGATCCGGCGGCGCACTTTGCGGGTGCGGGTCAGTTCACCATCGTCGGCATCCAATTCCTTGTGCAGCACCAAGAAGCGGTGCACCTGACAGCCCGACAACATCGGATCGTCAGCCAACGAGCGGTTCATCTCTTCCATATGCTCCTTGATAGCCTCAAGCACCTGCGGATGGCCCGCCAGTTCCTGATAGGACGCATAGCCGATGTTGTTGCGCTCGGCCCAATTGCCCACGGCATTCAGATCGATATTCACAAACGCCGTGCATTCCGCACGTTCGTTGCCAAACACGACAACCTCCAGAATGTTGGGATAGAACTTCAGCTTGTTCTCAACATACTTTGGCGCGAACAACGACCCATCTGACATTTTGCCAACATCCTTGGCGCGGTCGATAATCCGAAGATGGCCAGTGTCAGTGTCAAAGAAACCTGCATCACCCGTCGCCACCCAGCCATCGGCATCCTTGGTATCAGCGGTGCTTTCTGGGTTTTTGTAGTATTCCTCGAACGTGCCAGGCCCGCGGTACAACACTTCACCAGAGTCAGTGATCTTGATCTCCACACCGGGGGCAGGCACGCCCACTGTATCACTACGCACTTCACCATCGGGTTGCACCGTGATGAAAACACTTGCTTCGGTTTGGCCATAAAGCTGCTTAAGGTTGATGCCCAAGCTGCGATAGAACTCAAAAATCTCAGGTCCGATGGCCTCGCCGGCGGTATACCCGACGCGCACACGGCTAAGGCCCAGTGTATTTTTCAGCGGGCCATAGATGAACAGGTTGCCCAACGCATATTTCAGCCGGTCCATGGCACCAACAGGATTACCATCCAGAATATCCGGACCCACCTTGCGGGCATGAGCCATAAAGCGTTCAAACAGCTTTTTCTTGAAACGGCTGGCATCTTCCATCCGGATCATCACGTTGGTCAGCTGAGTTTCAAACACCCGTGGTGGCGCGAAATAGTAAGTCGGTCCAATCTCACGCAAGTCGGTCATCATTGTGTCAGTGCTTTCAGGGCAATTCACACAAAACCCGTTCCAATACGCCTGCCCGATTGAGAAGATAAAGTCACCAACCCATGCCATCGGCAGATAGGCCAGCACCTCTTCACCTGGTCCCAGATGGTCAAAATCCGAAGACGCGCGCGACGTCTCAATGATGTTGCGATTGCTGAGCACAACGCCCTTGGGGCGCCCGGTGGTGCCCGAAGTGTAAAGCATCACACAGGTGCTGTCATAAGTCAGCTTGGCGCGGCGCGCTTCCAGCTCAACGATAAACTCTTCTTGCGCGGCTCGGCCCTGGTCTTGCACATGGCTGAATTGGTGGAGCTTGCTATGGTCGTATTTGCGCAAACCACGCGGATCAATATAGATCATATGCTCGAACTGGTGCAGCGAGTCCTGAATGTCGATGATCTTATCGACCTGCTCCTGATCCTGAACCACGGCAAAGCGCGCACCGCAGTGATCCATCACATGCGACATCTCATCGGTGGCAGAATCGCTATACATCGGCACAGGAATGGCCCCGACCGATTGCGCAGCAACCATGGACCAATAGAAGTGCGGACGATTGCGGCCAATAATGGCGACAAAATCACCTTCGTTCACGCCGAGGTTCAGCAGACCCAAAGCCAGCGACTCCACCTCTTTGGCGGTGTCGGCCCAACTCCAGCTCTGCCAGATGCCGAATTCTTTTTCACGATACGCAGGTTTGTCACCAAACTGCGTGGCATTGCGATGCAAAAGCGCCGGTATGGACCCAAGCCCATCCGTCGCCTGAGGCGATATTGCCAAAACTTTCTCCTCCCTGATGCCCGGATTCCCGGACATTTCACCCGTAGAGGGCGATTCTAATTTTGCCCATTGGTGCAACTCAAACCCTCGGCGTCAACTTTTTCCTGAAGTTTTCTCAATCCTTACGAATTGTAACAAGTTTATGACGGCCCTTTGCGAGGCGCGGCATGGGTGCTAGCCATGATAAATGACTTCGATTCAATCCGACACAAAATCCATGACCCAATCGGGGCTGAACCTTATTCAGCAGGCCCTGACGATCTATGATCGTCAATTACGGTTGGTCCTGTGCAACCAACGCTTTCAGGAAATTTTTGATCTGCCCGATACACTTGCCACCCCTGGTGCGGATTTTACCGATACAATCCACTATCTGGCGGAACGTGGTGATTACGGCGATGTTGGTGATGTAGATGAATTCGTACAAAGCCGGGTGGACGTGGCGCGCGCGTTTGAGCCGCATTACATGGAACGTACCCGTGCCAATGGGCGTATGATCAGCGTCGAAGGTTCGCCCCTCCCGCAGGGTGGTTGGGTCACTGTCTATACCGATATCACCCGCGCCAAGCAGCAAGAAGAACTGCTGCGCGCCCGATCCGAGGAACTGTCTGACAAAGTTCTGAACTATTCCGAAGATCTGTCGTCAGCCAACCGACAGCTAGAAGCCACGATCAAAGCGCTGGAAGAAGCCAAACGCCAACTGACACAGTCCGAGGCCCGCACACGCCTGACCACCGAAATGATGCCCGCCCATATTTCTCATGTAGATGCGCACCGGTGCTATACCTATTCAAACCGGCGGCTGAACTCAGTGATACCAGGCGGCAAGTCTGACATCATCGGCATGCACCTGCGTGACGCCCTGGGCGATCAGGCCTATGAGGCAATCAAGCTGCACCTAAACCAGGCTTTTCACGGCAAAGCATCGGTGTTTGAATTCACTCATGAATTAAGCTCGCGCCGTATTCGCACGGCCTTTACCCCCGATGGGCAAGAGGGCGGCGTCTATATCTTATCGATGGACATCACCGAAGAGGCTCAAACACGCAGGGCTTTGCAACAGACCCGCCGCCGCGAGATGGCCGCCCAGCTGACCAGTGGCCTTGCGCATGACTTCTCAAATCTATTGACGATCATTCTGGGGATGCAATCCAAGCTGCAACGGATGGCACTGCCTGCCGACGCAGAGGAACTGATCACAGCCACACTTTCAGCGGCAAGGCGCGGGGGCAGTTTGCTAAACCGGATCGCCGACATGACAGGCCCGAGAGAACATACACCACAGCCCACAGTAGTGGCTGATTTCCTGCGTGACCTTGAGACACTCGCCCGCTCTACCCTGCCAGACGGGGTAACGCTGGAGGTGGAAAACAACTGTGGCACCACGCCTGTGCTACTTGACCCTGGTATGTTGCAGGATTCACTTCTGAACCTTGTGCTGAACGCCCGGGATGCCTGTGGCGATCAGGGGCGCATCACCTTGCGCGCACAGCCGGTGCAAGACACCTGGATCGAATATTCAGTTAGCGATACTGGCCCCGGTTTCTCTGACCCCGCATTAGAGCGCGCATTTGAGCCGTTTTTTACCACCAAGGGCGGCGAAGGGTCGGGCCTTGGGTTGGTGATGGTCTATGACATGACCAATTTATCTGGTGGGCAGGTGCGGCTTGCCAACACCGATACCGGGGCGTGTGTTACATTGCGTTTGCCGCTGCGCCTTGCGGGAATGGCCCTGCGCCCGGGCCTTGTTCTGCTGGTTGAAGACAGCCCCGATTTGCGCAACACTGTACGCGATATGCTATGCGATATCGGCCATTCGGTCATCGAAGCCGCCAGCGTGGTTGAGGCGCGCGCATTGCTGAGCGAGCTGCCCGAAATTTCTGCCATCTTATCAGATATTTCGCTGGAAGGGGATCAAACCGGCTTGGACCTTCTTGACCAGCTTGAGGCGCGCAATTGCCCCGTCTGCCTGATGACTTCTCTGCCACCGGATGACCCGTTGTTCCAATCCGCTGCCGTGCGCGTGCCAGTCTTGCGCAAACCCTTCACAGTAGATCAACTATCTGCCCTTTTTCCAGCCGAGACCACATCATGACCCAACCACTTGTCACAATCCTTGATGATGAACCTGAGATTCGCATCATGTTAGCCGACGCGCTGGAAGAGGCGGGGTATCGCACCATGGCCTTTGGTCGTGCGGCCCAGTTTGAGGCCGCTTTGCGCACCACCGCACCTGATGTTTGCTTGGTGGATTTATCCTTGCCGGACCGCGATGGGTTAACTTTGGTGCACCGGCTGGCATTAGAGCAAGGGGCGATCGTGATCATTATATCCGGCCGTGCACAGGTTCAGGACCGGGTGACTGGGCTGGAGCTGGGAGCGGATGACTATATCATCAAACCGTTTGATCCCGCTGAGGTCGTGGCGCGTATCCGCGCCCGTCTGCGCCGCGGCCAAGCTGAGACAAATACCGGAGAAATCGCCCATTTTGTTGGCTGGTCCGCCCATTTTGACCGCTATATACTAGAGGATGACGCGGGTGAAGAAACCCCGTTTTCGCATGCCGAAGGCGAGGTTTTACGGCTGTTTCTGGACCGCCCCAAACGCCTGATTTCGCGCCAGGCGATGCAGGAGGCTCTGGGTGGGGCCGCTTCTGAGAGTTTTGACCGCGCGATGGATGTTCGCATTTCTCGCCTGCGCACCAAACTGCGCGAAGACCCCAAGGCCCCAAAATTGATCAAGACCATCTACGGGGCCGGATATATTTTTCTGGGGGATGTAATTTGGGAATAACATCCTCTCTTGCGCCAAAGTCGCTTTGACCATGCGGCACTCTGGCAAATCCAGTGATGCCGAGGTTAGCGAAAAACACGCCCGGCGCAACTTCGGGCGCGTTCAAAAACATTGCAGCTGGCGGCAGTTTACTGAGCCGCAATAACACCTTCACTCACCCGTTCAACCCTGACGGCTGAAAATTTGAACTCGGGGATTTTTCCATAAGGATCCACCGCCGAGTTGGTCAGGATATTGGCCGCAGCTTCGACATAGGCAAAGGGCAGGAACACCATATCTGTGGCGACTGCCCGATCAGCACGCGCCATCACCACAATCGTGCCACGCTTGGTGGTCAGACGCACCATGCCCCCCGGCTCCACGCCCAATTGGCGCAGGGTTGCGGGATGCATGGAGCAGTTGGCTTCTGGCTCCACCGCGTCCAACACCGAGGACCTGCGGGTCATAGACCCGGTGTGCCAATGCTCCAGCTGACGGCCCGTGGTCAGGATCATCGGATACTCTGCATCTGGCGTATCATCGGGTGCAATCACGCTGGCCGGAGTGAACCTGGCACGGCCCTCAGGGCGCGGAAACCCATCTCCAAATACAATCGCCTGACCGGGGTCTTCGGGGCTGAGCGACGGGTAGGTCACTGCGTTTTCACGCTCCAGCCGATCCCAGGTAATATTGTTCAGCGATGGCATGTTCAGCTTCATCTCGGCAAACACGTCCGCCGGGCTGTCATAGGCCCAATCAAGGCCCAATCGGCGCGCCATCTCGGTTGTGATCTTCCAATCCTCGCGCGCCTCACCGGGGGGCGAAACGGCACGCCGCCCCATCTGCACCTGACGGTTGGTGTTGGTCACGGTTCCCGACTTTTCAGCAAACGCGCTCGCAGGCAGGATCACATCTGCATAATTCGCGGTTTCGGTGATGAAGATATCCTGCACCACCAGATGCTCCAGTTTGGCCAGCGCATCACGCGCATGCTCTACATCCGGATCGCTCATTGCCGGGTTCTCACCCAAGATATACATGCCCTTGATCTTATCATCATGCACCGCATCCATGATTTCAGTCACGGTCAGGCCTTGTTCAGCACTGAAATCATCCGACTTCCAGACATCAGTAAAAGCGCTGCGCACGCCATCATCCGTGACGGATTGATAATCCGGCAAAAACATCGGGATCAGCCCCGCATCAGACGCGCCTTGCACGTTGTTTTGCCCCCGCAAAGGATGCAGGCCCGCGCCGGGGCGACCCACCTGACCTGTCATCAATGCCAGGCTGATCAAACAGCGTGAATTGTCAGTGCCATGGATGTGTTGGCTGACCCCCATACCCCAGAATATCATCGCCGCTTTGGCCCCGGCAAAGGTGCGTGCAACCTCGCGCAGTGTTTGTGCCGGGATGCCACAGATGCCTTCCATCTTTTCGGGCGAGAAGTCCTTTAGATGCGCCTTCTCGGCCTCCCAGTTTTCGGTAAAGGCCTCGATGTACTGCTTATCATACAACTCTTCTTCGACAATTGTGTGCATGATGGCATTCAGCATGCTGACATCCGCGCCGGGGCGGAATTGCAGCATATGTGACGCAAACCGCCGCAGACCAACACCGCGCGGATCCATCACAATCAACTTGCCGCCACGTTTGGTAAACTGCTTGAAATAGGTCGCGGCAACGGGGTGATTTTCAATCGGATTGCACCCAATCGCAATCGCCACATCGGCGTTTTCAATTTCGTTGAACGTGGCCGTCACAGCGCCCGATCCGACATTCTCCAACAGGGCCGCCACCGAGGATGCATGACACAGCCGTGTGCAGTGATCGACGTTGTTATGGCCAAAGCCCTGACGGATGAATTTCTGAAACAGATATGCTTCTTCATTGGTGCATTTGGCCGACCCAAAGCCAGCCACAGACGGCCCGCCGTGATCGTCTTTGAGCTGCCTCAGCCCACCGGCGGCGGCGTCCATCGCCTCATCCCAACTGGCCTCGCGGAAGAACTCCTGCCAGTTATCAGGGTCCACGTTCAGCCCCTTGGCGGGGGCATCATCACGCCGGATCAGCGGCTTGGTCAGACGGTGCTCATGGTGGATATAATCAAACCCGAACCGGCCCTTGACGCATAAACGCCCCTCATTGGCCGGGCCATTGATGCCCTCAACATATTTCACTTTGCCGTTTTTGATCTTCAGCGAAATCTGGCAGCCCACACCGCAAAACGGGCAGATGCTCTCTACTTCGTTGTCAAAATCGGCACTGTCGCCAACCTGTTTGTCATCCACAACCGATGACGGCATCAGCGCGCCAGTCGGGCAGGCCTGCACACATTCTCCGCAGGCCACACAGGTGCTGGCCCCCATTGGATCCGCCATGTCAAAACTCGGATAGGCGTCATGGCCACGACCAGCCATGCCAATCACATCATTGACTTGCACTTCGCGGCAAGCCCGCACGCACAGACCACATTGAATGCAGGCATCAAGGTTGACGCTCATCGCCACATGACTGTCATCCAGCAATGGGATGCGCCCCTCTTCCAACTTGGGAAAGCGGCTTTCGCTGACGCCCTGCAATGCGGCCATATCCCACAGGTGGCTGGATTTGTCGTGGGCCTGCGCCTGATCGGGTTGATCTGCCAAAAGCAACTCAACCACCATTTTGCGCGCATTTTCAGCGCGCGCCGAATTGGTGGTGACAATCATACCCTCAACAGGCTCGCGGATGCACGAGGCCACCAAAGTACGCTCTCCCTCAACCTCAACCATACACGCCCGGCAATTGCCATCAGGGCGATACCCCGGCGCCGGTTTGTGGCACAAATGAGGGATCACCAGACCCCGCCCATGGGCCACATCCCAGATTGTCAGGCCGGCTTGGGCCTCAACCTCTTTGCCATCCAGAGTGAATTTGATTGTCTCGGACATGGAATGCGCCTTTCCTGATCACATCAATTATAGACCACGCACGCGCATATGCGAGTCCGACAATCCCGACACCTGCCCGCAGTTTTGCGCCACAGGAGCGTGGTTTTGAGCCGGAACATTCCCATTTTCCAGGCCACTTTTTTGCTGGCGACGCGTGGTGCTTTCACCTATCCGTACTGTCGTGACACTGTTTCGCTCTATATCCCTTCGGCTCTTGCTGGTCGCGGCTCTTGCTGTCGCTTTGGCGACGTCGGGATTTGCACATAAATCCGCAAAGCAGCCCATCGACCCTGATCTCGAAGCCTATCTTCAGATCGCCGGGTCGCTGGATGGCATATGCGGCACTTTGGATGATCCCTCTGGTGCGACACCTGACTGTGAGGCCTGCCGCCTGGCAGACACCACCATGACACCGACCAATTTGTCAGATCCCGGTCTAGTCACCCTGCCCGTCACCCGCCAGCTACGGCATGTGGCCCTGCTGCGCCATCACGCCAAACCGCTTGATCCCAGCCAACGGACCCGCGCGCCCCCTCGCGGCTGATCTATTCCTTTCATCGAACAGATCAAACGCCCGTGGCTAATGCCTGGGCCTCAATGGCTTGGAACATCCCAATGACAACTCTCGATATCAATGCACCAAATGAAACCGGTGCCAACAAACTCTACTTCGCCGCCTGGCGCTGGCACTTCTACGCCGGCCTGTTTGTCATCCCATTCCTCAGCATCCTTGCTGTCACCGGCATGGCGATGCTCTGGATCGCTTGGGTCGATGGACGTGACGGAGAACACACACCCGTCATCCCCCAAGACATGGTGATGGCCATTTCCGCGCAAGCCGAAGCCGCCGTCGCGGCCATCCCTGATGGCACATTAAAAACCTATGTGGCTCCTCGTTCATCAGATGTCGCAGCCCTGTTCCGCGTCGATGCGGATGGGGATGCCATCATGGTTGCCGTCGATCCCTACACGGCTCAGGTCATCGAAACCTTCCCAAGACGCAGTGGTTGGTATGACTTCTTTGACAACATTCATTCCGATTTGTTGCTTGGCGTGACTGGTGATCGCATGCTGGAAACAGCCGCTTCGCTTGCCCTCGTCCTCATTGCCACAGGGCTGTATATGTGGTGGCCCCGCGAGGCAGGCTGGCGGCGTGCTCTCGTCCCGGCCTTCACCCGAGGGCGCTCCTTGTGGAAATCGCTGCACGGCGTGGTGGGCATTTGGGTCTCACTGATCCTTGTCTTCTTCCTTATTTCGGGCTTGGCATGGGCCGGCATCTGGGGCGGCAAGATGGTGCAGGCCTGGTCACAATTTCCGGCGGAAAAGTGGGATAATGTCCCCCTGTCAAAAGACACCCACGCCAGCCTGAACCACGACCGCAAGGAAGTGCCCTGGGCGCTGGAGCAAACCCCCCTGCCCTTGTCAGGCTCTGAGGCAGGTACAGAGGGCACCAGCACCACACCCGCCATTGACCAGCTTGATGCGCTGGCACGCCAGATCGGATTTGCGGGCCGCTACCAACTGGCCGTCCCCACGTCAGACACCGCCGTCTGGACGATCAACCGCGATTCAATGAACACCGACAGCACTGATCCAATGTCAGATCGCACAGTACATGTGGATCAATATACCGGCAAAATCCTGGCAGATGTGCGGTATGCTGATTATTCTTGGTTCGGCAAGGCCATGGCCGTCGGCATCGCACTGCATATGGGTACTCTGGGCCTGTGGAGCGTATTGGCCAATACCCTTGTCTGCCTTTCGGTCCTTTTCTTGTGCATCAGTTCGCTGGTCCTGTGGTGGAAACGCCGCCCGGCAGGTTCATCCCGCTTGGCAGCACCTCCCTTCCCCAAGGAACTACCACTTTGGCAAGGGGCGGCCCTGGTGGGTCTTGGTATCTCCATGGCGTTCCCGCTGGCGGGACTTGCTTTGCTAAGCGTCTTGGCAATCGACACGTTGATCTTGTCGCGCCTGCCCGCTCTGCGCCGCGTTCTGACCTAAGGAACCAGCTCTCCATCCCCGCTCGCGTGGCGGACGGGGGTGGGTGGGTGGGACGTCCGCCACGCGAGCGGCCCACCCTTCACATTTTTCCCACTCATCAACCTTTAACCTCGCTCACCCCTCCGCTACGGTTCGCCAAACGACCAAACCGGAGCAAACATCCCGTGACCGAAATCATTCTGGTGCGCCATGGGCAGGCCAACAGCCGTGCCACGGACGAAGCAAGCTATGATAAGCTGTCTGATCTGGGCCATCAGCAGGCGGCCTGGCTAGGGGCTCATATGGCCGACACCAATCCACATTTCGACCGTGTGATCACCGGCACGCTGCACCGGCAAGCTGACACTGCGCGCTCAATGGGATACACGATCACCCAGCAGGATGCCCGCCTCGATGAGCTCAACTACTTTGACATCGCACAGGCCATGGAAACCCAGCTTGGCATCCCATTTCCATCCAGCCCTGCGGCCTATGCCAGCCATCTGCCACAGCTCTTGGACAATTGGGAACGCGACCAAATCAATGATATCCCCGAATTATTCGCGTCGTTTTCTACCCGCGTGCGCGATATGCTTGATACACTTTGCACACTGGACGGCCGCATCCTCGTGGTCACTTCGGGCGGTGTGATTGGCATGATCATGCGCCATACTTTGCAACTGGAAAATGCGGGCACGGCCCGGATGATGCTGCAGATCATGAACAGCTCCATGCATCGGCTGGAATATGTGCACGATCAGTTGATGATTGGCACGTTCAACGCCACGCCACACCTTGATACACCTGACCGTTCCCACGCCCGCACCCACGTTTGACGAAAGGCTGAGAAAATGAAATTCTACTGTGCCCCCACCACGATATCAATTGCGACGGCCATCACTCTGGAAGAGACCGGATTGGAGTATGAGCCTGTGAAACTCAACTTCGCTACCGGCGATCAGACCAAACCTGCTTATCATGCGATCAACCCCAAAGGCCGGGTGCCCGCCTTGGCAACGGATCAAGGTATCCTGACCGAAACAGGTGCTATTCTTGAATATCTCGCCACGCTTGCGCCTAAGCTGAACCTTGTTCCCCAAAACCCGTGGGACGCCGCTCAGATGCGGGCGGTGATGTTTTACCTCGCCTCCACCTTTCATGTGAATCACGCCCATAGAAAGCGCGGATCTCGTTGGGCTGATCACGAAAGCTCACGCAATGATATGACCGCAAAAGTGCCCGAAACCATGGGCCAGTCCTGCGCTTACATTGAAGAGAACTGCGCATTGAGCCCCTTTGTCATGGGCGCGTATATGACGTTGGCCGATCCCTGGTTGTTCACCATATGCACATGGCTTGAGGGAGATGGCGTTGATATCACGACCTTCCCAAAGCTTTCTGCATTTTATGACATGATGAATACCCGCCCATCCGTTGGTGCTGTACGCGCCATGGGCCTGATGACTTAGGAATATCTGATGACACATCTGTGGGTCCGGGCCGAACAACGCCCCAACGAAGAGCGCGTGGGTGTCACACCCGACGGCGTGCGGGAACTGATCAAAGCTGGCATCACCGTGACGGTTGAACACAGCTCAACCCGCGCCATTGCAATTGATGGCTACAGCGATGCCGGCGCCCTGATCGCACCTGAAAACAGCTGGTCCGATGCCCCGGCTGACGCCATCATTTTTGGCCTGAAAGAACTGCCCGAAGATGCCACCACCTTGCCGCATCGCCACATCATGTTTGGCCATGCCTATAAAGGCCAGCATTCCGGTCGCGCCTTGCTGGAACGCTTTAAGGCCGGCAATGGCACGCTCTATGATCTGGAATATCTGGTTGATCCAAATGGCCGCCGCGTCGCTGCTTTTGGCTATTGGGCGGGCTATGCCGGGGCGGCGGTATCGCTCAAGGCATGGGCGGCCCAGCAACAGGGCGGTATCTGCCCGCCGGTTTCAACCTATTCAGGCAAGGAGGCCCTGCTGGCCGATCTGCGCGCCGACCTGGGCGGGGCAACACCGCCCAGCGCCATTGTCATCGGCGCATTGGGCCGGGTGGGCGCGGGTGCGGGCGATCTGTGCACAGCCATGGGCATCACCCCAACCAAATGGGATATGGCTGAAACTGCATCAGGTGGGCCTTTCCCTGAAATTCTGGCGCATGATATGTTCATCAACTGCATATTTGCACGCCCCGGCACGCCGGTTTTTGTGCCCGCGTCGGCCCTAAACGCCCCGCGCCAACTGAGCGTCATCGGCGATGTCGCCTGTGATCCCGACAGTGATTATAATCCGGTGCCAATATACTCTGAGGCAACAACATGGGAGGCCCCCGTCACGCGCGTGCATGACACCCCCCCGATGGACGTGATGGCCATCGACAACCTGCCATCGCTGTTGCCAGTTGAATCCTCGCATGATTTTGCTCAACAACTGCTGCCATCATTGCTGGCATTGGGTGATTTGGGCACAGGTGTTTGGGGCCGGGCAAACGCAATGTATCTAACCCATACCAAAGCCCCCTGAATGGCCATCTATATCGGATACCTCGCCGCCTTTTTGGGCACGATCTGTTGGCTGCCTCAAGCGTGGAAGGCCTGGGCCACCAAAGACACGTCGGGCCTGTCATTGCCATCAAACCTGATGTTCCTGGCCACTGTTTCACTTTGGCTGATCTATGGGTTGATGATCTCTGACTGGCCGTTGATACTTGCCAATATCTGCGCTGTGATCGCGGTGCTCATCATTGTCGCGGCAAAGCTGCGCTTTAAGTAATAGGGGTCAGACATGACAATCCATTGGTGCGGAACCGGCCTGTCGGCCATCCCCGGGCTTCGCCGCCTGATCGAAGCGGGCCATGATGTAACCGTCTGGAACCGGACAGAGGCCAAGGCACAAGAGGCCGTTGGTGATCTGACTGACCGCATTTATGCCTTCGATTTTGATACGCTGGCCGCCCAAACCGAGGCAGGCGATATCATCGTGTCAATGCTGCCCGGCGATTGGCATGTGCCACTGGCCGAGATGAGCATCAACAAAGGCGCCAATTTTGTCTCCTCCTCCTACATCGCGCCTGAGATGCGTGAACTGCACGGCAAGGCGCTGCTCAAAGGGGTGGCGGTGGTGAATGAGATCGGGCTTGATCCCGGCATTGACCACCTGATGGCACATCACCTGATGGCCGATTATCGCGCCTCAGATGCTTACGACGCCGAAAACGATCTGTCGTTCATCTCCTATTGCGGCGGCATCCCGAAACACCCCAACCCGTTTCGCTATAAATTCAGCTGGTCCCCCCTGGGAGTGCTGAAAGCTCTGCGCTCTCCGTCACGCTCAATCAAGGCCTTTAGTGAATTGAATGTCGCGCGCCCATGGGATGCAATTTCATCCTATATCGCGCCCCTCACATCACCGGAATCCTTTGAGGTCTATCCCAACCGCGATTCCATCCCCTTTATGGACGATTATGGGTTTGAGCCCACCTGGAGGATCAAGGAATTCGTGCGTGGCACCCTGCGCCTGAACGGCTGGGCTGATGCCTGGGCGGATGTCTTTGCCGAGGTGGAAACACTGGAGGGTGAGGCCGGCGAGGCCCGCCTCAAGGAAATGTCAGATCAGTTCTGGCGCGACAACGCCTATGAGGCCGACGAGCCGGATCGTGTGGTCATGTGCGTGGCGTTGAAGGCGCAAAAAGACGGCGTGGTCACATACCACAAGACCTTTGTCATGGATGCCTGGGGCGATGCGCGCGGCACGGCCATGGCGCGCCTCGTTTCAATCCCGGTATCGCTGGCGGTGGAGGCTGTCATCAACCGTGAAATCCCCGCAGGCGTCAGCCCCGCACCACATGACCCCAAACTGGTCAACCGGTTCCTGGGAGAGGTGGATAAGCTGGCGCAGCACTTTCAGGTGGTGGATCATAGCTAAACACCTGGGTGACAGCGTTCAATCCCATCATCCTCCAGCTGAATACCGGATGCCAGAACCACTGTGTCCATTGACCGCTCCAAGGCATCCTGCAAACTGGTTCAGCCGCCACGCATCAAATCATCTTCATCGTCGACAGCCGAGAGCCCCAGTTCGTCCAACCCGTTTTCAAGGTGATCTGATAGATGTGGCGTCCCAAGCAGATAATCAGCAGTGGGTGTTGTGGCCTCGTCTCGTGCGGTGGCTTTCGCCTCTTCCAGCTCGTCTCGGGCAAAGCTATCGCGCCCGATCCACATGACCGCAACAAGGCTGATTTGCTCCTCTTCTGTTAGCCGCTCGATGAAGGCGCGCAGCTCTGCTTCAGCGCGGTCCAACTCACGCGACATCAGGATCACCTGAGCAATCTTGCGCACAGAAATATCTATCATGGCAGCCTCCCCTTTGAGTTTCAGTCTAACACATCTTTAGAGCTGACGGCAGCTGCGGCCTTGATCTCGCGCAAAGAGGAGGGATTAACTGCAGCTTCACGACACCAAAGAACATCACAAGAAACTGGAAAAAGGAATGTAGCGCACCGGGTCTCCGTGTTGGATTTCGGCGGCGTCTTCCCCAAGTTCAACCAATCCCTCGGCCCAGCTAAGGCCGCTTATGCGCCCTGATCCCTCGGATGCAAATACCTCTGCCTGACCGTCACAGATGCGCGCGCGCAGATATTCGCGCCGCCCCGGTTTTTTAGACTTGGTAAAGGCCGCAGGCAAAGTGAACCCCTGAGGCACCCGCCATCCCGCGCCGGAAAGGCAACGCATGGCAGGGACGCCAAATATCAGCGTGCAAACCAACGCCGCCACCGGATTGCCCGGCAACCCAAAGACAGGCGTTCCCCGCCACAGGCCCAGTGCCAATGGGCGGCCCGGTTTGAGGGCAATGCGCCATTCGCTCATGGCACCTGCCTCGTTCAGCAATGCTGAAACATGATCTTCGTCCCCCGCTGACGCACCACCCGAAGTCAGGATCAAATCAGCAGATGCCGCCGCCTGATCAAATGCCGCGCGCAGTTGTGCGCGATCATCCGGTTGAATACCCAGATCGACAGGGTCATGCCCAAACTGGCGCACAAGGGCCATCAGCATGGGGCGGTTGGCATCGTATATGTCACTTGGCTCTGCGGTTTGGCCGGGATCACGCAATTCATCTCCGGTCGACAGGATCGCCACTTTCAGCGGGGTATGTGCCATCACCTGATGCCCACCAATGGCCGAAATCAGCGCCAGATCAGCGGGCGTCAGGATGCGCCCCGGCGCCAGCACTGTATCACCGAGCGCCACATCTTCGCCCGCTTTGCGGGTGTTGGCCCGCGCACGAATTCCGGCGCGAAAGGCGATTTCACCTCGCCCCAGGGTAACATCCTCTTGCAGGATCACCGTATCGACACCATCGGGCAATGTGGCCCCCGTGAGTATGCGAATGGCGTGCCCCAGCGGCACTTTTGCCGCAAAAGGCACCCCGGCCGCAGACCGGCCATCCACCAGCGGCACCACCTGATCACCACCACCAAGGCTGTCATAGGCAAAGCCATAGCCATCCACCGCCGAGTTGGCCTCGGGCGGATTGGAGCGCTCTGCCATCACGGGCGCGGCCAAAACCCGGCCCAGCGCATCGTGCAAGGGCACTTGTTCAGCACCCACCACACAGTGCAGTCGATCACGCAACATATCCAAGGCCGCGTCCACCGGCGTCCAGTCGACCCCGGCGGGCAAGGCAAAGCAATCATCGCGCAAGGGCGGCGGTTTCAGCGTCTCGCCCAAAGCGCGGTTCAACTTGTCCTCATGGCCCATACTCCATCCTCCTTCAGAGGCATCCATGCGCAGCATGGCGTCCAGATCAACCGGGGGCAAGCGCGATGTCTGCCCCTGTTGCACAGGTTACAGCCCGACCTGATCCAAAATGAAATCGGCAATCAACGCCGTATCATCAAGGTCAAACACAGGCCGGTCCACGTCAAGCGGTGTATCGCTGGCCACAGCCTGAATGGTGGGGTCATCCGGTGCAATCAACGCATTGCCGGTTTCATGGCGAAAAGCCTCGATCTTGGGGTGGGTATCGCGCTTGTACCCTTCCACCAGCACCAGATCGACCGGGGCCAGTTGTGCCAGAAGTTCGGCCAATGTCGGCTCATCCTCGTCACGTAACTCGTGCATCAGCGCAATGCGTTTGCGTGACACCAGCACCACCTGCCGCGCGCCCGCCTCGCGGTGGCGATAGCTGTCTTTGCCGGGCTGATCGACGTCAAACACATGGTGGGCATGTTTGACCGTAGACACCGAATGCCCGCGCGCTGTGATCTCGGCCACCAGCCGCTCCATCAGACCGGTTTTGCCTGCGTTCTTCCATCCGACTACACCATAAACTCTCATGGTTGGGCCTCCTGCATCGCTTGCGCCTGCTCCAGATCTTCGGGTGTATTGACGTTAAAAAACGGCTTGCCCGCATCATCAAATATGGCCTCGCGGCCATCATGTTTGCCTGTCCAGATCACAACCTTTCGCAATCCGCCTTGCAAGGCTGCACGCAAATCATCGCGCAATGCCACGGGCCAAAGACCAAAGGTCGGATGCCGGATCAGGCCGGATCGTGACATGGATTTGGTGATCTCACCCTGCGCGCGCGGAGTCGCGGCCAGGGCCAATGGATTGGCCATGCCCTGCCCCACTGCCATCAGGCGACCAACCAGATCAGTCGGGAAATACGGCGTATCGGCGGCCACGCTGACAATTGTGTCTGCACCCTGTTCAGCCGCCCAATCAAGCCCGGCCAGAACACCTGCCAATGGCCCGGCATAGCCGTCAATACTATCGGGCAACACAGGCAGATCGAACCTGCTAAATCGCCCGGTATCACCATTGGCATTCAACGCCATTGTCCCCACCTGCGGGGCCAACCGGACAATCACCTGATCCAACAACGTGCCATCGCCCAGTGGCAACAGCCCCTTGTCACCACCGCCCATGCGCGTGGCAAGACCACCGGCAAGGATAACTCCCAAAGGGCGGCTCATCTACGGTCCTCGGTCAGCCAGTGTAAGCTCATTCGTTTGCACCTTTGCGCCCTGTCTTGCGGCCCTCATCCGGCACCGCCGCAGGGTCCGCATCGCGCAGCACGCGATCTTCACCGCTCAGGCACATGAACCGCTTGCCACGCATCCGCCCGATCAAAGTCAGCCCCACGGCTTGCGCGATCTCAACCCCCCAGGCCGTAAAGCCCGAGCGCGAGGCCAGCACCGGAATCCCCATCAGCGCTGTCTTGATCACCATCTCAGACGTCAGCCGACCGGTGGTATAAAGCAGCTTGTCATCCGCACTCACAGTTTCAGAAAACATCCAGCCGGCAATCTTGTCCACCGCATTATGGCGGCCCACGTCCTCCATATAGACCAGCGGGCGTGCACCTTGACACAGCACTGTGCCATGGATCGCCCCGGCCTCCAGATAGAGCGAGGGCGTCTGGTTGATCCGGCTTGCCAGCGCGTAAAGATCCGAGGTTTTCACCTGCACCTCAGGCAGTTGCACGCCCTCCAGCCCTTCCATCATATCGCCAAACACAGTGCCCACAGCGCAGCCGCTGGTGCGAGTTTTCTTCTTCAGCTTGTCCTCATAAGTGGTCTGCCCATCGGTGCGCACAACGACAGTCTCCAGATCTTCGTCATAATCCACACCAGTCACGGTTTCATCGTCGCGCAACATGCCCTGATTGCGCAGAAATCCCAGCGCCAGATAATCGGGATAATCCCCAATGGTCATTGCCGTGACAATCTCTTGGCCGTTCAGGAAAATGGTCAGGGGGCGCTCTTCGACCACCGAAATCTCTGTTTTCTGCCCGTCATGATCCACACCTGTCACTGCGCGGGTTAGCCGTACAGCTGATGGATCAGGGGCAATCAAATAATCGGATGTGTCTTTGGGTACAGGCAATTGCATCTCCTCTGGGTAAGGGGCCGGGCCGGTGCCACCCATTTTGACAATCTATGGGCCACTCGGGGCGAACACAAACCCCCAAATCCGCCTCTTGGCGAGGCGTTGACGACGGCGCTCTGTTAATCTTCGCGCTGGTGCCGCCTCTCTCGCAAGATTATTTTGCCCACCGGGTGCGGCATCGGTGTGGGGCGCTGTGCGATCTTTTGGTGCGTTCGAAATTTGAGCCTAAGTTGCACAAACAAGCCGAACGCCATCTGCAGCGCACCAATCTGCAATGGTGCATGGTTGAGGCAAGTAACCAAACGGGCTTTTGGGAAGGCAATGACACCTCAGCCAGTTGGTTTTAGTCCGTTTCACCTTTTGCTTTTGCCTTGGCGGCGGCTTTCTCTTTTAGCGCTGCCAGCTTGGATTTAATCGCGCCTTTGCGGCGGTTTTTATAGGCTTTGATCAAGGGCAGTGAGATATAATAACCACCCGTTCCGAATATCGCACCCGGAATGAGACCGCCCACCAGATAGGGTAGAAACACCTCGTCATAAAACACCGACAGGTGGCTCCAGTCTGATTGCGCATGGGTGAAGACAGCCGTGAAGTTGTGCCACAAATCCTCGCCTGCGTCGACAAACTTGCCCCCAAGTGAACGTTGAACATCTTCTTCGCTAAGCTTGTTCAAACCCAATATGTAATAGCCGGTGTTCAGGGACATCGCCCCAATGGGCAGGAACGTCAGCGGATTGCCAAAGAACGTCGCCAGCAAGGCGGCCACGATATTGCCCCGCATAATCCAGGCGACAGTCACCGCCAAAAAGAAATGTAGACCAAAGAGCGGTGAAAACGTCACGAAGATGCCCGCAAAGATGCCGCGCGCAATCCGGTGTGGCGGATCAGGTAAACGCCGCACACGGTGCTTCACATAGTGAAAACCCCGCGCCCAGCCACCTTTGGGCCAGACGAAGTCTGCGACGGCTTTGTACCATGGCCGTTTATCTCGGCGTTTGAATACCACGCGCGCTCCTACACTACGGTTTGCTGGGCACCGGCGGCCCTTGATGGGTCGCGCAGACGCTCTATCGAGGCCACATCGCTTTCGGCTTCCAGTGCTGAAATCACGCCATGCAAATGCTCAGCGTCACGCAGCTCGATATCGACTTGCAGGCGATAATAGTCCGGTTTTCTGTCCACAAATATCAGATCCGAGATATTGGCCTTCTGCTCTCCTATCAAGGTGCAAATCCGCCCAAGCACCCCCGCATCATTGCCGATGGTCACATCAAGGCTGACTTCATAGGCTGCCGGGTGTTTCCCGCCGTGCCAATGCAGATCCAGCCACCGGTTCGGTTGATCGTCATAATCCGACAGTTTATCGCAATCAATCGCATGTACCACCACGCCACGGCCACGATATGTGATCCCCACGATCCTCTCGCCCGGCAGGGGCTGGCAACATCGTGCACGATCAAAACTCTGATCAGCTTCTAAGCCGATCACCGCCAGATCGCGGCCAATCTCGTCCCCCTCATCGGGGGCCATGTCGGGGTAAATCGCGCCCAACACCTGCACAGTGGTCAGCTCGGCACTGCCCAGACGCGCCAGCATTTCATTGGCGCCGGTCAGGCGCAGATGTTTGGCCGCTGTTTCAAGCGCCTTGTCGGTGGCCTTTTTGCCCACATGATCAAAGGCCGCGCGGGCCAGTTCACGGCCCAGCTTGATAAACCGGTCCCGGTCAATTTCGCGCAGGGCACGCCGGATGGCTGAGCGTGCTTTGCCGGTCACGGCAATATCCAGCCAAGTGCTTTGCGGGGTTTGCCCATCGGCGGTGATCACCTCAACCGATTGGCCGTTTTTGACCCGCGTCCACAAGGGCACACGCATGCCGTCCACTTTGGCCCCGACACAAGCGTGGCCGATTCGGGTGTGAATGGCATAAGCAAAATCAATGGGCGTGGCACCGCGTGGCAGTTTCACCACCTCGCCCTTAGGGGTAAAGCAGAACACTTTGTCAGCGTACATTTCCAGCTTCACCGCTTCCAGAAACTCAGCATGGTCTTCTTCGGCGTCAAACTGCTCGGTCAGGTTGGCGATCCAACGGGCAGGATCAACAGCAAACGGGTTTGCCGAGGGTTCGCCATCGCGGTACGACCAATGCGCGGCCACGCCGGTTTCGGCAACATCATGCATTTGGTGTGTGCGGATCTGCACTTCTACCCGTTTGCCATCTCGGCCCGATACAGTGGTATGGATGGAACGATAGCCATTTGATTTCGGCTGGCTGATGTAATCCTTGAACCGGCCCGGCACAGCGCGCCAGCGTTGATGGATCGCCCCCAGTGCAGCATAGCAGTCGGCATCTGTATCCGTGATGATACGAAAGCCGTAAATGTCAGACAGTCGAGAGAACCCGATGTCCTTCTCCTGCATCTTGCGCCAGATCGAATAGGGTTTCTTGGCACGCCCCAGCACCTCAGCCGTAACACCGGCCTTGCTGAATTCATGACGCATATCGGTGGTGATCCGGCCAATCACATCATCCGAGGCCTTTTGCAGAGTCAAAAACCGGCGGATGATTGATGCGCGGGCCTCGGGGTTCAATACCTTAAAGGCCAGGTCTTCCAGCTCTTCGCGCATCCATTGCATGCCCATGCGGCCCGCCAGCGGTGCGAAGATATCCATCGTCTCGCGGGCTTTTTGGTGCTGCTTGTCGGGGCGCATTGCCTTGATCGTGCGCATATTGTGCAGACGGTCGGCCAGCTTGACCAGGATCACACGCATATCCTTGGACATGGCCATGAACAGCTTGCGAAAGTTCTCGGCCTGCTGGGTTTCCGTCGAGCTGAGTTGAAGGTTGGTCAGCTTGGTAACGCCATCCACCAGATCAGCGATTTCGCCGCCAAACCTCTCGGTTACTGTGGCATAGGATGCGGGGGTGTCTTCGATGGTGTCATGCAACAGCGCCGTGATGATGGTGGCATCATCCAGCCGTTGCTCGGCCAGGATCATCGCAACCGCAACGGGATGGCTGAAATAGGGCTCGCCGGAATGGCGTTTTTGCCCCTCGTGCATCTCAAGACCATAGGCATAAGCCTCGCTGATCAGCGATTCTTCTGCTTTGGGGTTGTAGGCGCGGATTTCACTTAAAAGCTCTTCAACAGGGATCATCCGCGCATCATCCCATCGTGGGGCCGGGGCTTAGCCCTGGCCTTGTGCTTCCATCAATGCCCGAAGCAGTTTTTCCTCTGACATGTCGTCATCGGCGGGTTTGTCTGCCTCGGTGCCGCCACCCATCAACAGCGCCATGCTGTCTTCTTCGGGTTCATCCACTTCGATCTGAGTCTGATTCGATTCGATCAGACGCTCACGCAGATCATCAGCTGACTGGGTCTCTTCTGCGATCTCACGCAGGGACACGACAGGGTTCTTATCGTTGTCACGATCCACAGTAATAGGCGATCCAGCCGAAATTTCGCGGGCACGGTGAGCAGCAAGCATCACCAGGTCAAAACGGTTAGGTACCTTGTCGACGCAATCTTCGGTGGTTACGCGGGCCATGGGAACTCCGGTGGGACAGTTGAAAGAAGCCATGTATCTATAGGCAGAGCACAGGATTTACAAGGGCAGATTCATGGTGTTTCACCGTGTTCCAGATTAGGAAATCAGCAGTGTAATCCCATGGCCTGCAGTGCACTAACGTCTGGCAATTTCAGCACTGCACAGCAGGGGTGCCGGTGGTGGAATGTGGGCAGCTTACCTAGGTATGCACGCAAGGCAATTCAATCCTCGGCACCAAGGCCCTTGAAAGGGTATCAGGCACGTTCAAAACATCCGTGTCCTCGCTCCAAGAGAGTGATCAACAATCACCTGAGCAAGACATGTCGATTGTATCCATGCCATGAACAATCCCCGCTATTGACACAATTGTTCACGATTTCGGCCATGGTCCTTAATTATCCCTGATCCCGCAACGATTGTAGTTAAACAGGAAACAGACCGATGCAGAGCACAAAGATGAATAACGAATTGCAGTCCCTCGCCATGCGTGAACGCGCTTTGGCCGTTTCTGAGAGAGAATGGAAACACCGTCTGCGTGGCTATGGCTATGCCATCAAAGACACGACAGAAGGCCGGTTTCTGACGTCGATTCTTCATAAGACCGACCTGTGCAGCTTGCCGGGCCAAATCGCCTAATAGCCGCCTCTAACAAACATCGCGCAGGGCTGCCTTTAGGCCCTGCCGCGCGAACTCGGGCACATAACGGCCCAACGTCAGACCCTTTGCCGGGTCTCAGGCATTGTCATCCAGGACGCGTTTTTTTACGCCTTGGAAGGTTGTGACCTCATCCATGATGTAAAAGGCCGTGCCGATCACATTACCCTCTTCGCACAGCACGCGCATAGTAGCGACAGGGACATCACGATTTGCACACCCCTAATCGCCATAAGCCTCGGCGACGAAGGTCAGGATGTCGATGATCCGTAGATCACGGTGCATCTTCATGCCTTGCATCGGTGTGAGCTTTCAAATTTACTGGACGCGCCCTGCCATTGGCTGCACAAAGCCGCAAAGCAACCAATCGCGCTGCATGCAGGAGACAAACATGTCATTCGACCGTTCCATCAAGATCGCCCCGTCGATCCTAAGCGCGGATTTCGCCAATTTTGGTGAGGAAATTCAAGCCATTGAAGCACAAGGTGCCGATTGGGTGCATGTGGATGTGATGGATGGGCATTTCGTGCCAAATCTGACGTTTGGCCCGCCAGCAGTCAAAGCGTTTCGCCCACATGTGAAAACCTTCATGGATGTGCATCTGATGATCGCACCTGTTGATCCATATATTGATGCCTACGCTGAGGCCGGCGCTGATATGATCACCGCCCATGTTGAGGCAGGCCCGCATATCCACCGCACCGTGCAGGCCATCAAAGCCACCGGAAAAATGGCAGGTGTATCGTTGAACCCCGGCACACCGCTGGAGAGCATCGAACATGTGCTGGACCTTGTGGATATGGTTTTGATCATGACCGTAAACCCCGGTTTTGGTGGTCAGAAGTTCATTCACAGCGGGGTCGAGAAAACCCGCCGCCTGCGCCAGATGATTGGCGATCGGCCGATCCACATTCAGATCGATGGCGGCGTGACAGTTGAAACAGCACCATTGGTGGCCGCAGCCGGGGCCGATGTTCTGGTGGCCGGGTCCGCAGTGTTCAAAGGCGGCAATGTGGCCACTCCGCAGGTTTATGGCGACAACATCCGCGCCTTGCGTGCGGCTGCGCAGACCAGCTGATCAAAGGGCAACCCAATGTTTCAAACCCGACTGACCGACGCATTTGATCTGGACCACCCGATTGTATCGGCTCCGATGGCCTTTGCCGCGGGGGGCAAATTGGCCTCGGCCGTGACCCAAGCCGGAGGGTTGGGGCTGATCGGCGGCGGGTACGGTGATACGGAATGGATCGAAGAGCAGTTTCGCCAGGCTGGCAATGCCAAAGTTGGCGCAGGTTTGATCACCTGGAAACTGGCCGAACAACCGCAAGTGTTGGATAAGGTCCTAGCGTGTAACCCGGCGGCGATGTTTCTTAGCTTTGGTGATCCCTCACCCTTTGTCGATGCGATTGCAGAGGCTGGCGTGCCGTTGATCTGTCAGGTGCAAACCCTGCGCGATGCCCAGCATGCGGCACGGGCTGGTGCAAAGGTGATCGTCGCCCAAGGCGCTGAGGCCGGTGGCCATGGTGAACGCCGCGCAACATTTACATTGGTGCCCGAAGTGGCCGATTGGCTGCGCGCCCATGCGCCAGACACGCTTTTGTTGGCCGCAGGTGGTGTGGCCGATGGGCGTGGACTGGCCGCCGCATTGATGCTGGGGGCAGACGGAGTTCTAGTCGGCTCTCGCTTTTGGGCGACTGAAGAGGCCCATGTCTCAGACGCCATGAGCGATGCCGCGATTGCAGCCACCGGAGATCAGACAATCCGATCGTCGGTGATGGATAAGGCGCGGTTTCTGAATTGGCCCACGCGCTATACGGCGCGGGTGTTGCGCAATGCCTTTACCGAGCGTTGGCACAACGATCTGGACGGGCTGATGGCGCAAGCAGAAGCTCAATCAGCGCAGTGGATAGACGGGTGGAACGCCGGCGATCCTGAGCGCGCGAATACCTTTGTAGGCGAGGCGGCGGGTCTGATCCATGACCGCCCTACCGCACATGAAATCATCAAAAACATGGTAGCGGACGCCGAAACTCTGGCGGGCAGTGCCGCGAGTTGGATAAAGTCCCCAAGGGACTGATTTTTCGCCGTTTCTCCTGCGCAACTGTGCCTTCTGTTATCGGTAATTGGGTGCTAGGCTCTGCCAAACCCTTAAAGGAGGCGACCATGCCATTGGCAGATAAGCTGAGAGCCGAGGTTGAGGCGCGCACCAGTGATCTGGTGGCGCTGACGCAGGATTTGATCCGCATTCCCACGTTGAACCCTCCGGGCGCGCTTTACCGCGACATCTGCGATTATCTGGACCGGCGGCTGTTGAAGGCCGGGTTTGAAACCGAGCTGATCCGCGCCAAAGGCGCGATTGGCGACAGTGACACCTATCCGCGCTGGAACATCGTGGCACGGCGAGAGGGCAAAATCCCCGGTGAATGCGTGCATTTCAACAGTCACATTGATGTGGTCGAGGCCGGCCACGGCTGGAGTGTTGATCCCTTTGGAGGCGAGGTAAAAGACGGGCGGGTTTATGGCCGCGGTGCCTGTGATATGAAAGGTGGGCTGGCCGCCAGCATCATCGCCGCCGAAGTGTTCGTTGACCTGTGCCCGGATTACGCGGGCTCAATTGAGATTTCCGGCACCGCTGATGAGGAATCCGGCGGCTTCGGCGGTGTTGCCTATCTGGCGGAACAGGGGCGCTATGCCCATGTCGATCATGTGATTATTCCCGAACCATTGAACAAAGACCGCATTTGCCTGGGCCATCGCGGGGTCTGGTGGGCCGAGATCGAAACCAAGGGCGAGATTGCCCATGGCTCCATGCCATTCCTAGGCGATTGTGCTGTGCGCCACATGGGAGCCGTAATGCAGGAGATGGAGACCAGCCTGTTTCCCGCATTGGCCATGAAACACACCGAAATGCCCGTGGTGCCCGAAGGCGCCAAGCAATCAACGCTGAACATCAATTCGATGCACGGTGGTGAGCCTGAACAGGATGTTGATTACTCGGGCTTGCCCGCGCCTTGTGTGCCGGATCGCTGCCGCATGGTGATTGATCGCCGGTTTCTGATAGAGGAAAACATCGGCGACGTGGAAACAGAAGTGCGCGATGTGCTGGAAACCGTGCGCGAGAATCGCCCCGGTTTTGACTATGACATCCGCGAATTGCACCGGGTACTGCCAACAATGACTGATCGCTCCGCCCCGGTGGTGGGCGCGGTGGCGCAGGCCGTGCACCAGGTTTTCGGCCGCGAGGCGGAATATGTGGTCAGCCCCGGCACCTATGACCAAAAACACATCGACAGGATCGGACGGCTGAAAAACTGCATCGCCTATGGGCCGGGCATTCTGGACTTGGCGCACAAGCCGGATGAATACGTCGGCATCCAGGATATGGTGCAATCAGCCCAAGTGATGGTGCTGGCATTGCACGAATTGCTGAATGTTTGAGCGCCCCTGACTTCATCTTTCTCAAAATACTTGAATCCAGCGCCGATGACGACTGGCACATTCAAGTATTTAGAGAAAGGTGAATGGATCAGACTGCAATATTGTCAATCAGGCGCACACCAGCCAGCCAAGCGGCGGCGAACAGGCGCGCAGGGCGTGAGGGCACGTCGAGCAATGTCAGGTCATCGGCGGCGCGTAGTTCCAGATATTCGATATCCGTGAAACCGGCGCTTTTAAGATGGGTGACCGCAGCACTGTGCAGATCAGCGAAGGCGTGCCCCGCTCTGAGTCCCTCAGAGATGCGCTCCATTTCTTCAAACAGGATTGGCGCCTTAACGCGAGCGCGGTCGGACAAAAGCAAATTGCGCGAGGACATGGCGAGGCCATCTATTTCGCGGATTGTCGGGCAACCGTGCACGGTGATCGGAATATCCAGATCCCGCGCGAGGCGGGTGACGACCTGCAATTGCTGGAAATCCTTTTCGCCAAAAAACGCGTCAGTGGCCGAGGTTTGGGTGAAAAGTTTGGTCACCACTGTGGCCACACCGTCAAAATGACCCGGACGATGCACGCCGTCCATGACATCAGTAAGGCCCGCAACCGATACAGTCGTGGCAAAGCCATCGGGATAGATCTGCGGCCCATCCGGCACGTAGATCGCGTCAATATCAAAGCGCTCAAGCTTGCGCGCGTCGTCGTTTTCAGTGCGCGGATAATTCTTGAGATCTTCTTCGGAGTTGAACTGTTTGGGGTTCACGAAGATGGTCACGATCACATGGTCACAGTGCTTTTTGGCCTCAGCCACAAGCGACAGATGGCCATCATGCAAAGCGCCCATAGTGGGCACAACACCAATGCGCGCACCGGACATTTGCCAAGGGCGCGTAGCCGCACGCAAATCGGGCAGAGTGCGAAGGATTGACGCGATCATTTCTTTGGCGCTTTGTCAGAAAAGATGTGCTCAGGGCCGGGAAAGCTGCGGGCGCGTACCTCGGCGGCATAAGCCTCAATCGCGGCGGTGCCGTCCTGGCCCAAAGTGGCAAACCGTTTGACGAACTTGGGTTTGAATTCAGTGAACAGGCCCAGCATGTCATCAACCACCAGAATTTGCCCATCACAACCCGCCGAGGCCCCAATACCGATTGTTGGGATGGCTACATCAGTGGTGATCTGGTCGGCCAACGTGGCGGGCACTTTCTCAAGAACCACACAAAAGGCACCGGCGTCAGCCACAGCACGGGCATCAGCCAACAGCGCCTCGGCCTGATCGTCACGGCCCTGCACCTTGTAGCCACCCAATGTGTTGATCGACTGCGGCGTGAGGCCGATATGGGCCATGACAGGGATACCACGCGCAACAAGAAATTGGATGGTCTCAACCATATGTGTACCACCTTCGAGTTTCACCGCTGCGGCCGAGGTATCACGCATCAAAGCAGCCGCATTGCGAAACGCCTGGGCCGGGCTTTCTTCGTAGCTGCCAAAGGGCATGTCGATCACCAGCATGGATTTTGTCAGACCGCGCGCCACCGCAGCGCCGTGCAGGATCATCATTTCCATGGTGACGCCCAAGGTTGAGGGCAGCCCGTGCAACACCATACCAACGCTGTCACCCACCAGAACGAAATCGCAAATTCCGTCCATCATACGCGCCATGGGCGTGGTATAAGCGGTCAGGCTGACAATGGGCGTGTCACCTTTCATCGCCAGAATGTCATCAGGCATTGGGGCGGTTTTACGGGCAGTGGCGCTCATATGAGACTCCGATTGATGCTGCGTTGCGGCGGTAAATAGCAAGTCAGGCTAAAGAAATCCATCACCCTCTTGCGCCTTTCTCGGCGGCATTCGCTTGCTTGCAAGCTCAATTAGGGGAAAGATGGAAAGAAGTCGGGGGACAAAAGAGGAGAAACGGGATGACTATGTTGCGTGTTACAACCTTTGCTGGGGTAACCTTGCTGATGGCGACGATGGCTCAGGCCAAATCTGATTTGGTGGTTGGCCAACAGTTGGAGCCGCCACATCTGGACCCCACCAGCGCCGCCGCCGGGGCGATTGATCAGGTACTTTATTCCAATGTCTTTGAAGGGCTTACCCGGTTTGGGCCGGATGGTTCGGTCAATGCAGGATTGGCAAAAAGCTGGGATATTTCGGACGATGGGCTGATTTATACATTCACGTTGCACCCCGATGTCACCTTCCATGATGGCACATCAATGGACGCCGCCGACGTAAAATTTTCGCTTGATCGCGCGCGGGATGAAACCTCTCAGAACGCCCAGAAGGCACTGTTTGATGGAATCGAAAGTGTAGAAGTGCTGGACGATCTTACGGTCAAGGTCACGCTAAGTGCGCCCAACGGTAATTTTCTGTTCAATCTGGCCTGGGGTGACGCGGTGATCGTGGCGCCTGAGACAATTGGCGAAATTAAACAAAACCCCGTGGGCACCGGAGCATTCAAATTTGACGCTTGGGTTCAAGGTGATCAGATCACACTGCTGCGCAACGAGAATTATTGGGGCACCGCGCCCAAGCTGGACAAAGCGACATTCAAATTTATCAGCGACCCAACGGCGGCTTTTGCTGCTGTCATGGCCGAAGACGTGGACGTATTTGGGACCTATCCCGCGCCTGAGAACCTGCCGCAGTTCGAGGCGGATCCGCGTTTTCAGGTGTTGGTTGGATCGACCGAAGGCGAGACTATTTTGGGCATCAACAACAAAGAGGCCCCGCTGGACAATGTGAAAGTACGCGAGGCGATTGCCCATGCGATTGACCGTCAGGCGATAATTGACGGCGCAATGTTTGGCCTTGGCACACCGATTGGCACACATTTTGCGCCGCATAACCCGGATGCCGTTGACCTTACGGCCATGTCACAACATGATCCCGAGCTCGCCCGAAGCCTGCTGGCCGAAGCTGGGTTTCCCGATGGGTTTACCACCACGTTGAAGTTGCCACCCCCATCCTATGCGCGGCGCGGCGGCGAGATCATTGCAGCACAACTGCGTGCCGTAGGAATTGAGACTGAGATCTCTAATCTGGAATGGGCGCAATGGTTGGAGCAAGTGTTTCGCGGCAAGGATTATGGCCTGACCATCGTCAGCCATACCGAGCCGTTTGACATTGGGATTTATGCGCGGCCTGACTATTACTTCCAATATGACAACCCAGAGTTTCAGGCGCTGAACGAGGCATTGACCCAGGAAACAGACCCGGCGACACGCTCGGATTTACTGGTGAAAATGCAGACCATGATCGCCGGGGATTACGTCAACGGCTACCTGTTTCAATTGGCAACACCCACAGTGGCCAATGCCAAACTGCGCGGGCTTTGGAAGGATGCACCAACTCAGGCCACCGATTTGACCGGGGTCTATTGGGAAGAGTGAGCAATGCCGCGCCTTTGTCTGTGATAAAGGCGCGCGTTGCCCGTACCGGAGCCTCTGAGCAAGGTCTGCTCGTCACGAAAAAGCAAGGAACGCACTGATGCTGCGGTATCTGGCGCGAAGATTGGTGTCCTTGGCGCTGTCCCTGTTGGTGGCAAGTGCGGTGATTTTTGTAAGCCTCGAAATCGTGCCGGGTGATCCGGCGGCTTATATGCTGGGGCTGAATGCACAAGAAGACACGCTGACAGCACTGCGCGAAGAACTGGGCCTGAACAAAGGCCCGGTGGCGCGATATTTCAGTTGGCTGACCGGAATGGCGTCCGGGGATTTCGGAACCTCCTACACCTATCGCACCCCGGTGGCAGACATGATTTCCGACCGGCTTTGGATCAGCCTGCCGCTGGCTTTATACGCGCTGACGCTAAGCGTGCTGATCGCGTTTCCCGCAGGCATTTGGGCGGCATCACAACGCGGCAAGCCTGCTGATCTGGCGGTGATGGGGGTCACGCAACTGGGGGTCGCCATCCCGAATTTCTGGTTTGCCATGCTGATGGTGCTGATCTTTGCCATCAACCTGCGCTGGTTCAGTGCGGGGGGCTTTGCCGGGTGGGACAATGGCCTGCTGGCGGGGATGAAAAGCCTGACATTGCCTGCCATCGCACTGGCCCTGCCCCAGGCGAGCATTCTGACGCGGGTAATGCGCTCGGCGTTGCTGGATACGCTGGGCGAGGATTACATTCGCACCGCACGCGCCAAGGGGTTGAGCCGGGGTCAGGCTCTGCGGCGGCATGCACTCAGAAATGCGATGATCCCTGTGCTGACAATCATTGGACTGCAATTTTCATTCCTTATGGCTGGCGCGATTATCATCGAAAATGTGTTCTTTCTGCCGGGTCTTGGGCAGCTGGTGTTCAAGGCGATTTCCGCGCGTGACCTGATCGTTGTGGAATCAGTGGTCATGTTACTGGTCTTTGCTGTGATCGTCGTCAATTTCGCCGTCGATATTGCCTATGCCTGGGTTGATCCCCGGCTGAGGGGACGCTGATGAGGGCCGGTTTAATCCTTGGTCTTTTGCTAACGGTGGTGTTCGCCGGCGCGGCGCTGATATCCCTCCTTTGGGTGCCGTATGATATTGAGACATTGGATATTGCCAACAAAATCAAAGCGCCCTCAGGTGCGCACCCGTTGGGCACCGATCACTTTGGCCGCGATATTCTGAGCATGATCATGGTGGGCGCACGTACCTCCATTGCTGTGGCACTGGTCGCTGTGGGCATCGGCATGGGGCTGGGCGTGCCTTTGGGGCTGGCCGCAGCCGCGCATCGCGGCAGCCTGCTGGATGAGATCATCATGCGTGGCAATGATCTGGTCTTTGCCTTTCCCAGCCTGCTGATTGCGATCATGATCACGGCCGTTTTCGGGCCCAGTGCGCTAAATGCCATCATCGCCATCGGCATCTTTAACATCCCGGTGTTTGCACGGTTGGTGCGCGGTGCCGCGCTGAGCCTCTGGACACGCGATTATGTGCTGGCGGCACGGGTCGCGGGCAAGGGCGTTGTGCGGATTTCATGGGAACATATCCTGCCCAATCTGACCAACTTGCTGATTGTTCAAGGCACCATCCAATTCTCGCTTGGTATTCTGGCTGAAGCCGGGTTGAGCTATGTCGGCCTTGGCGCGCAACCGCCTATTCCCAGTTGGGGGCGGATGCTGGCCGACAGTCAGACGATGATTTCTTTCGCCCCGCATATGGCGCTGTTCCCCGGTCTGGCGATCCTTCTGACAGTGCTGGGGCTAAACCTGTTGGGGGATGGGCTGCGTGATCGGCTTGACCCGCGGCTGAGGCGGCAGGCACGATGAGTTTGCTGGAGATCAAAGGCCTGAGCATGACCATTCATGGCCAGGACGTGCTGCATGATGTCAGCCTGAGCGTGGCCGCAGGGCAGATCACCGGGGTCATCGGTGAATCCGGGTCCGGCAAATCCATGACTGCCCTCAGCGTCATGCGGCTGCTGCCAGAGGGGGCGCAAACCCAGGGCCAGATCACATTGGCCGGTCAGAATGTTTCGGACCTGAGCGAACGGCAAATGTGCAGGTTGCGCGGCAATGATGTGGGTATGGTCTTTCAAGAGCCGATGACGGCGTTGAACCCGCTGCACACCATAGGCGCGCAGGTCTCAGAGACAATCATGATCCATGAAAACGTGGGCCGCCGCGAGGCCATGCGCCGTGCGGGCGAGGCCTTGACGCGGGTGGAAATGCCTGCCGATCGTTTCCCGCTCAGCCGGTATCCACATGAATTATCAGGCGGGCAACGACAGCGCGTTGGCATCGCCATGGCCATTGCATTGCGCCCTAAACTGCTGATCGCGGATGAGCCGACCACCGCATTGGATGTGACCACGCAGGCCGAGGTTCTGAGCTTGCTCAAACGCCTCGTGCAAGAGGACGGCATGGGTCTGTTGCTGATCAGCCATGATCTGGGCGTGGTGGCTGATATGGCCGATCAGATCGTTATCATGCGCCATGGGCAGGTGGTGGAAACCGGGCAATTTGACACGTTGCGCCATCCCTATTCGCAGGCTTTAGTGAACGCCTCCGATCATACCCCCACGCGGGAAACTACGGCTGGTGACACCCCCCTGCTGCAAGTGCGGAACGTGGTGCGCGACTATGTGACCCCTCGTCAGGGATGGCTGGGCAAGCCCGGCACATTTCGGGCGGTGGACGGGGTGAGCTTTGACATCCATGAAGGAGAGAACCTCGGCCTTGTTGGTGAAAGCGGCTGCGGCAAATCCACATTAACCCGCGCATTGCTGGGGTTAGAACCTGTGCAAAGCGGCACGATTGAGATTTTGGGCGAGCGGATCGAGGCAGGCGAGACAGTCAGCCGCGCCACGCGTGCGCAAATGCAAGTGGTGTTTCAGGATCCCTTTGGCAGCTTTAACCCACGCCACAAAGTTGGCCGCCTGATTGCAGAGCCGTTCCATTTGTCGCGCCCCCCTGTGCAAGGTGCCCAACGACACGCGGCTATTTCAGAGGCTTTGATAAGTGTTGGCATGCACCCCGACGATGCAGACAAATACATCCACGAATTTTCCGGCGGCCAGCGCCAACGCATTGCCATTGCGCGCGCACTGATTATTCGGCCGCGGTTGATCATTCTGGATGAGGCGGTTTCTGCATTGGATGTTCAGGTGCGTGCCCAAATACTGGATCTGCTGGCCGGGTTGAGCGACCGGCTGGGGCTGACATATCTGTTTATCAGTCACGACCTGAGCGTTGTACGAAATGTGACCAACCGCGTCATGGTGATGCGTGCCGGGCAAATTGTGGAAACCGGGCAAACAGAGCAGGTGTTTGCCAACCCACAGCACGCATATACACGGCAGCTGATTGACGCTGTACCCCAGCTTCCGCAAGAGCTCTGCGACAGTTTTTAGGTTGTGATCAGCACCTGAGTACACGAAGGTGACACGAGCACAATCTTTCGTTGAATCGCGAGTTTAGGAGAGGCCTTTGAATCTGAAAGCCATATTCATCTGTTTGTCATTGGGGCTTGCTCTTTTTGCCAATATGAGTGCTGCACAACAACAAGCACCGACACGTTCTGATCTGATCGAGCTTATCGGGCAAATGCCGGAACTAAGCCAAACCCGCGAGGAACTATCCAGACAAGGCTACAAAGGTGAGCAGCTTGATTTGGCCGTGGACCACGAACAGCAATTGTTAAAGGACAAGGTTGTTGCGGGTTACATTGCTGACCGGCTTCTTGCGCTTTACAACGGCAACCTGCCGACAGCTTGGGCGCCTGAGGGGCTGATCTCGCCTTTGTTTGACGTCGGATATACCAACCTTTCGCGCAGCGATAAGGCATTTTATTATCAAGTCCAATTGGCCTTGCTCAAGGCCATGCCGACGCGTGACTGTGGCCTTATCATTAAGGGACGCATGTCAGCGCGGCGGTTGGACCGCGCTGTAAGCCAGGCCGAGGCGCGGCTGAGTCCCGCCACATTGAAGCGCTATTATCAATTGCAACGGGCAGCCATCAGATCAGGTGTGAGCAAAGCCCCCAAAACGCTGAGTCCGGCAGACAGTGCCCGCATTCAAGAGCGGCTGAACGCAAGTTTGCGCAGCCGTATTGAAACAGATCCGTCCCTAAGCGCAGCAGGGGCCGCTTTTGAGAATATGAAACGCGCGTCAGCGGCCGGAGCCTGCCAGGCGGGGATGCTGTATTACGACGTTGCCCTTCAGATGAAGGGGCGCGATCTGGATCATGCGCTGCTTTATCTGAACGAGTAGTGGCACAGTTACAAATCACCAACCGGGATGCACGGCGGCTTTGGCTTTGGACCAATGGCCTGTCAGCAACGCCAACCGGGCCGGTGGACGTCATGAAGACGATCCGCGCTCTGGGGTTCTTGCAGATTGATACGATCCGCAACGTGACCCGCGCGCATAATCACATCCTGTGGACTCGCAATCAGAATTACCGCGAAGGTATGTTGTGGCCCTTGTTGCAGGGGCGGCAACTGTTTGAACATTTCACCCATGATGCATCACTTATCCCAATGGAAACCCTGCCAATCTGGCAGCGCCAGTTCCGCCGATTGGGGAAAAAGATGGGGAATTCAGATTGGTATAAATCCGGGTTGGGGCAGGATGAAATCAAAAACATACGCAAGCGTATTGAATTGGAAGGCGCCCTGTCTACACATGCGTTTGAAACCAAATCCCAGAGCCGCGAGATGTGGGCACGCCCGCCGCACAAAAAGGCACTGGATCAGATGTGGTACGCGGGTGATCTGGCAACTTGCCATCGGGCATCCTTTGTGAAGTATTACGACCTGGGTGAACGGGTTTTTCCGGCGCACCTCAGGCAGGGGCCAGATGACGTAGAACAGGTAGTTATGCTTTGTGATCAGGCGCTTGATAAGATCACATTTGGCACCAATGGTGAGGTACAGCGCTATTGGGAGGCGATGTCAGCGCGCACCGCAAAGGAGTGGCAGGAGCGCAGAAATCCGGTGCCTGTGCGCGTGCAAACCGCAGATGGCGGGCGCTATGACGCCTGGGGTGCCCCTGACATAGAGCAGCGGTTAAGCGATGCGCCCAACCCTACCATACGGTTACGTATCCTGAATCCCTTTGACCCTGCCATACGTGACCGGGCACGCCTGCAAAAGCTGTTTGGGTTTGAGTATCGAAATGAGATGTTCGTCCCTCAGGCCAAGCGCCGTTGGGGATATTATGTGTACCCTTTACTGGAAGGCGACCGGTTTGTCGGGCGCTGCGAAATCAAGGCGGATCGGGCGGCAGGCTGGCTGCGCGTGACAGGCTTCTGGCCGGAGCCTAAAGTGAAATGGAGCGCGAGTCGGCTGGAGAAGTTCGAGGCTGAACTGACCCGCTTTGCCCGACTTGCCGGAATCAGGGATGTGGGCTGGATCGCGCCGCGCCCAATTTGAGGAGGATATAAGATGCGTATGAAAGGCAAAACCGCCATCGTCACCGGTGCCGCCAGTGGATTTGGCGCAGGTATCGCGCGGAAATTCGTGGCCGAGGGCGCGCAGGTGATGATTGCCGACCTCAATCTGGAGGGCGCACAAGCGCTGGCCAACGAACTGGGCGCACATGCCTTTAAGGTCGATGTTGCGGATAGCGACAGTGTGCACCACATGTATGAGGCGGCGATGGCCGCATTTGGCCTGCCTGATATTCTGGTGAATAACGCGGGCATCACGCATCTGCCGCAGGCGATGGACGATGTCACCGAGGCTGAGTTTGACCGGGTTTTTGCGGTGAACTGCAAATCTGTTTACCTGACAGCGCAGGCTTTTGTCCCAGGAATGAAAGCCCGTGGATCAGGGGTGATCCTTAACGTGGCCTCAACGGCCGGGGTCAGCCCGCGCCCAAAGCTGAACTGGTACAACGCCTCAAAGGGGTGGATGATTACGGCAACCAAAACCATGGCAGTTGAACTGGCCCCCGAGGGCATCAGGGTGAATGCGCTAAACCCTGTAGCGGGTGAAACACCATTGCTGGCCAGTTTCCTGGGGGAAGACACACCCGAGATGCGGGCAAAGTTTTTGAGCACCATTCCACTGGGGCGGTTCTCAACCCCTGAGGACATGGCAAACGCCGCGACATTTCTATGCAGCGATGAGGCCAGCATGATCACCGGTGTCTGTATGGAGGTGGATGGCGGACGCTGCATCTAGGGCCTGTTCAACAGCGCCCCAAGACGGTAATCCGGGTCCAACAAAGTTAGTAAGGGGCTGAACCTTTGAAAAAAGCACTTATCACCGGGGTCACCGGGCAGGATGGCGCCTATCTGTCAGAGTTCTTGTTGGACAAGGGCTATGAGGTGCATGGCATCAAGCGGCGCACATCTCTGTTCAACACGGCACGGATTGATCATCTGTTTGAAGGTGAACCGGGTCAAACAGGCCGGTTTCAGCTGCACCATGGGGATATGACGGATAGTTCATCACTGACTCATATCCTTCAGAAAACCCGCCCCGATGAGGTGTATAACCTCGCCGCGCAATCTCATGTGGCTGTCAGCTTTGAAGAGCCTGAGTACACAGCCAATTCTGACGCCATGGGTGCGTTGCGTTTGCTCGAGGCAATCCGGTTTCTGGGAATGGGTGAGACCACCCGGTTTTATCAAGCCTCAACCTCAGAACTTTATGGTCTGGTGCAGGAAACGCCGCAACGCGAGACCACGCCGTTTTACCCGCGCAGCCCCTACGCGGTGGCCAAGCTCTATGCCTATTGGATCACGGTGAATTACCGCGAAGCCTATGAGATGTATGCCTGCAACGGCATTCTGTTCAACCACGAAAGCCCGCTGCGAGGTGAGACCTTTGTGACCCGCAAGATCACCCGCGCTCTGGCACGGATCAAGCTGGGGATGCAGGATGAATTGCGCCTGGGCAATATGGATTCCCTGCGTGACTGGGGCCATGCACGCGACTATGTGCAAATGATGTGGCTGATGCTGCAACAGGACACCCCCGAGGATTATGTGATTGCCACCGGGCAGCAATATTCGGTGCGTGAATTTGTAAATCGGGCCGCCGAAAAGCTGGGGATGACCCTGCGCTTTGAAGGGAGCGGCGTTGATGAAGTGGCCCGTGACGACGCGGGTGTCGTGCGTGTGCGTGTTGACCCGCAATATTTCCGGCCCGCTGAGGTTGAGACCTTGTTGGGCGATGCCTCCAAAGCGCGCCAGAAATTGGGCTGGGAACCCGAAACCAGCTTTGAGGCATTGGTTGACGAAATGGTCACATCGGATCTGGCCGAAGCCGAGGCGCAAAAGCGGGCACAGGAGCACGCATGAAGATCTTCCTAACCGGTGGACGTGGCATGGTTGGGCGTGCCGTGCGCAATGACCCTGCGGCATCTGATCACCAGATTATTGCCCCCACATCGGCCGAACTGGACCTGACGGACCGTTCTGCGGTGATCGCAGCGGTTGAGGCTGAAAAGCCCGATCTGGTCATTCACACCGCCGGGCGTGTGGGGGGTATTCAGGCGAATATGGCCAACAAGGCCGGGTTTCTGACCGATAATATGGATATGGGTGTCAACATTGTGCTGGCGGCACAAGCGGCGGGTGTGACGCAACTGCTGAACCTTGGGTCGTCCTGCATGTATCCGCATGACGCGCCCAATCCGTTGCACGAAAGCAGCCTGGGCAAGGGTGAGCTGGAGCCGACCAACGAAGGCTATGGATTGGCCAAACTGGCGGTGGCGCGGCTTTGCGCCTTTGTGTCCGAGGAAAACACACAGCTAAGCTATAAGACTTTGATGCCCTGCAATCTCTATGGGCTGCACGATAAGTTTGACCCAAAAGTATCACATCTGTTGCCCGCGATCATCCGCAAGGTGCATGAGGCCAAAGAGGCCGGTGCCGCATCGGTTGAGATCTGGGGCGATGGCACAGCGCGGCGTGAATTCATGTTTGCCGGTGATCTGGCAGATGGCATATGGGCCGCAGTGCAGCGGTTTGAGGACCTGCCGGGGTTCATGAACATTGGCTTGGGCTATGATTACACGATCAACGAGTTTTACAGCAACGCCGCTGAAGTGATCGGCTGGCAAGGCACGTTCACCCATGATCTGAGCAAACCCACCGGCATGAAGCAGAAATTGCTGGCCGTGGATGCGCAAGAGGCATTCGGCTGGCAGCCCAAAACCACCTTGGCGCAGGGCATTGCCCACACCTATGCCCATTTCAAGGAGCATCACGCATGAGCGAGACCCAGTTTCCTCTGGCAACGACAAGCTGGGACGAGGCCGAATATGCGGCGATTGACCGGGTAGTGAAATCGGGCATGTTCTCGATGGGTGCTGAGGTGCGCAAATTCGAAGAGCAATTCGCAGCAGCCATGGGCAGCGCACATGCGGTGATGGTCAACTCCGGATCATCCGCGAATCTGCTGATGATCGCGGCGCTGCGGTATCATTCCAAACATGGCTTGCCCGAGGGATCAGAGGTGATCGTGCCGGCCGTCAGCTGGTCCACCACCTATTACCCGCTGCACCAATATGGTTTGGTGATGAAATTCGTCGATATTGATCCCGACACGCTGAACTATGACCTAGAGGCACTGGAAGCCGCGATCGGCCCGCAAACCCGCGCGATCATGGTGGTGAACCTGCTGGGCAATCCGAATGATTTTGACCGGCTGACAGCCATCATCGGCGGGCGTGATATCATTGTTTTTGAGGACAATTGCGAATCTCTGGGGGCCACCTATCAGGGCCGGCAGGCGGGCACTTTTGGGATTGCGGGCACATATAGTTCGTTCTTTTCACACCATATTGCCACCATGGAAGGTGGATTGGTTGTGACCGATGACGAAGAGCTATACCACATCATGTTGTCTGTGCGCAGCCACGGCTGGACCCGGAACTTACCCCGTGAAAACCATGTTACGGGCACCAAAAGCGACGATCCGTTTGAGGAAAGTTTCAAGTTTGTGCTGCCCGGCTATAACCTGCGCCCGCTGGAAATGAGCGGCGCGATTGGTCAGGAACAGATTGCCAAATTGCCCATGATTGTGCGTGAACGCCGCGCCAATGCTCAGCGGTTTCGTGCATTGATGCAGACCTATCCTCAGATCCGCATCCAACAAGAGATCGGCGAAAGCAGCTGGTTTGGTTTTTCCATGGTCGTGCGCCCTGACGCCGGGTTTGACCGCGCCAAACTGATAGCAAGCCTTGGCCGTCACGGCGTGGAATGCCGCCCCGTTGTGGCCGGTAATTTTGCCAAAAACGAGGTGGTGACCAAACACATGGCTCACACCATCCACGACGAGCTGCGCAATGCCGATGATATTGATCGCAATGGGCTGTTCATCGGCAACCATCACTATCCGCTCGATACCCATTGGGACGCGTTGCGCGCAGCCCTGGACGAGGTAAGTGGTTAATGCCTCCGGCGGGGATATTTAGCGCAAGAAGATGGGGCAAAGGTCAGCCCTCAGACCACCCCGGCGCGCAGGATGTCGTGGATGTGCACCAGACCCTGAAGGGTGCCGTCAGCATCGACAGCAAAGAGCGCGCTGATTTGTGAGGTGTTCATCACGCCCAACGCCTCGGACAAGAGCGCCTGAGGCGTGATCGTGCGAGGATCGAGAGTTGCGACCTGAGACGCGGTGCGGCTCATCAGATCGGCCATGTTACGACGCAGATCACCATCTGTGATCACGCCGATAAGTTTGCCATTTTCGATCATCGCGGCCACGCCAAACCCCTTGGCAGTCATCTCCAGCAGGGCCTCGCTCATCGGGGTTTGGGTATGAACCACCGGCAGGTCATCGCCTTTGTGCATCACGGCAGAAACAGTCAGCAGTTGCGCGCCAAGTGTGCCGCCGGGGTGAAAGGCCAGAAAGTTGTCCTTTTCAAACCCACGCAGACGCATCAGCGCCACCGCAAGGGCATCGCCCAAAGCGGCAGTGCAAGTCGTTGATGTGGTGGGTGCCATGCCAATACCACACGCCTCGGGTGCGTTGGGCAGGGGCAAAACATGATCGGCCTGCCTGCCCAGCGTGCCATCGGGGTTTTTGGTGATGGCCACCAAAGGGATGGCAAAACGTTTGGCATGAGCAATAATGTCGGCCAGCTCACGGGTTTCACCGGAATTGGAAATCAGGATCAGCGCATCAGCACCGGTGATCATACCCAGATCGCCGTGGCTGGCCTCGCCCGGGTGCACATATTGCGCGGGCGTGCCGGTACTGGCCATCGTGGCGGCAATCTTGGCCGCGATATGCCCGGATTTACCCATGCCCGAAACGACAACACGCCCCTGAACCTGAAGCAGCATTTGCACGCAATCGTCAAACGCAGCGGGCAGGCCTTCGCGCAGTTGTGTCAGCGCGTCGGCTTCGATGCTCAGCACATCTCGTGCGATATCAGAGGGCGTTGGGGCGGTGCTCATTTGGGGCGCTCCGGCGAGGGGTTTGGCCATAGTGTTAACCTGAGTAAGACCTCAGAGGAAGTTCATATGGTTTTCGCCACGCGTCTCAGACAGTTTGATCTGTTTTTGGCGTTCACGAAACCGGTTCTTATCGTCCTCGTTGGTTTCCCCGTGGCATTGGTGACAAGACACGCCGTGCTCGTATTCTGCTCGCTCCATATCGGCAGGCAGTATGGGGCGACGGCAGGCATAGCACAGCTCGTGCGGGCCTTCTTTTAGCGCGTGACCGACCGAAACGCGGCCATCAAAAACAAAGCAATTTCCGTTCCAGGTGCTTTGTGCCTCGGGAACATTCTCAAGGTATTTCAGGATGCCACCTTTGAGGTGATAGACGTCCTCAACCCCTTGACCAAGCAGGTAGTTGGTGGATTTTTCACACCTAATACCGCCAGTGCAAAACATCGCGATGCGCTTGTTGTGAAAGCGGTGTTGATTTTCTTCCCACCAGGCAGGGAAATCACGGAAACTGTCGGTTTGCGGATCAATCGCGCCCTCAAACGTACCAATCGCCACTTCGTAATCATTGCGGGTGTCGATGACGGCCACATCAGGGGCGGCGATCAAATCGTTCCAATCGTCGGGCTCAACATAGTGACCCACGCGCGCCTTTGGGTCCACGTCAGGTTGGCCCATGGTCACGATCTCCTTCTTCAGCCGCACTTTGAGACGGCGGAAGGGTTGCGTGGCTCTTTGGCTTTCCTTGTGTTCCAGATCGCCACATCCCGGCAGAGAGCGCAGGTGATCCAGCACCAGATCAATGCCCGAGCGTGGCCCGGCGATGGTACCGTTGATGCCTTCGTTGGCCAACAAAAGCGTGCCCGAGATACCGTTGTCCTCGCACAGCTTCAGAAGCGGCCCCTGAATGGCGGCAGGGTTGTCAAACCGGGTGAAGTGATAAAGTGCAGCGATGATAAACATGGGCGGCATTTAAGGGATTGCGCAGGCAAGAGGCAAGAGGCCCCGCACCATTGACGCCGCACAAGGGGCTGCGTACTCCTGACATTAACCAGGAGGCTTCAAATGACCCACGCCCTTATTGTGATTGATGTGCAAAATGATTTCTGTCCCGGCGGCGCTTTGGCGGTTGCCGGAGGGGATGAGATTATTCCGGGGATTAACGCGCTGATGGCTGGGGCCGAGGCCGTCATCCTGACGCAGGATTGGCACCCACAGGGGCATTCCTCGTTTGCGTCGTCACATCCGGGTAAGGCCGCGTTTGAGGTGATCGACATGCCCTATGGCCCACAAGTTCTGTGGCCAGATCACTGCCTGCAAGGCAGCGGGGGGGCCGCGTTTCATGACGCGCTGGACACCGACCGCGCCGATATGATTGTGCGCAAAGGCTATAACCCACAGATCGACAGTTATTCCGGGTTTTTTGAGAATGACCAAACCACCCCCACTGGCCTGCACGGCTATTTGCAATCCCGCGGGATCGACCGGCTGACCATGGTGGGGCTGGCCACTGATTTCTGCGTGAATTTCACGGCCGTTGATGCGGCCAAGCTGGGCTATGCAGTCACAGTCGATATGGCGCTGTGTCGCGCGATTGATATGGATGGCTCGCTCGCGGTGGCGCGTGATGGCATGAAAGCGGCCGGCGTAAAACTGGGCTGAACCCTTGCTGCCCCTGCGCGGCTGGCATACGCTGGCCATCGCACTCAGACCGGAGCCAAACCCTTGGATATCGCCACTCGCGTACACAACCATAATTGGAAGATTGACCCGATTGTGCGGTCTTTGATCGACACAGATTTCTATAAACTATTGATGTGTCAGTCTATTTTCCGCAATCACCCAGACACGCAGGTGACGTTCAGCCTGATCAACCGAACCAAGTCCATTCGTTTGGCAGAATTGGTGGATGAAGGCGAGTTGCGCGAACAGCTGGATCATATCCGATCTCTGTCACTGTCACGCGGTGAAAGCACATGGCTGCGCGGCAATACGTTTTATGGCAAGCGCCAGATGTTCACACCGGAATTCATGGAGTGGTTCGAGGCGCTGCGCCTGCCACCCTATCATCTGGAGAAACATGACGGGCAATACGAGCTGACCTTTGAAGGCAGCTGGCCCGAGGTGATGCTGTGGGAAATCCCGGCATTGGCGGTGCTGATGGAACTGCGCAGCCGCGCTGTGTTGAACCGGATGAAAAAGTTTGAACTGCAGGTTCTCTATGCCCAGGCGATGACCAAACTTTGGTCGAAGGTTGAGAAATTGCGCGGCATCGAGGGCCTGCGGATTGCCGATTTTGGCACAAGGCGTCGGCACTCATTTCTGTGGCAGGACAGGTGCGTGCAAGCCATGGGCGAGGGCCTGGGCGAGGCATTTATCGGCACGTCCAACTGCCTGATTGCCAAAAACCGCGAGGTCGAGGCAATTGGCACCAACGCCCATGAATTACCCATGGTCTATGCCGCCTTGGCCAAGGACGACGCGACTTTGGCACGCGCGCCCTATGACGTGCTGTCAGACTGGCACGATGAACATGACGGCAACCTGCGCGTCATCCTGCCCGACACCTATGGCACCCAGGGATTTTTGGACAACGCCCCCGATTGGCTGGCTGGCTGGACAGGGATACGCATTGATTCCGGTGATCCGGCGACAGGGGCCGAAACGGCGATCAACTGGTGGAAATCGCGCGGCGAAGACCCAACAGAGAAACTGGTGATCTTCTCGGACGGGCTGGACGAAGACAAGATCATATCCCTGCACCAGCAATTCGCCGGTCGGGTGAATGCCAGCTTCGGTTGGGGGACACTGCTGACCAATGATTTTCGTGGCCTGACAGAAGGCGATGCATTGGCGCCGTTCTCACTGGTGTGCAAGGCCGTGGCCGCAGACGGTAAACCAACGGTAAAGCTGTCGGACAACCCCCGCAAAGCCATGGGCCCCGCCTCTGAGATCGAGCGGTACAAACGGGTGTTCGGGGTCGGGAAGCAAGAAGAGTTGGAGGTTGTAGTTTAGCGCAGTGTTTGCGCAGTTGTTTTTCTTGGTTCCAAAATCACCAAGCAAAGCATCTGCAAAACTACAGCTTAGCCTCAGCCTCAATCGCACGTTTTGATTTGCGCGCACGTTCCGTTGCTGATTTCAGCTGGCCACAGGCCGCCATAATATCCTCGCCACGAGGGCGGCGAATGGGGCTGGCATAGCCTGCATTGTGCACAATCTCGGCGAAGGCTTCGATTCGCGCCCAGTCACTGCGCTCATAAGGGGCACCGGGCCATTCATTGAACGGGATCAGGTTGATCTTGGCCGGGATGCCCTGGATCAGACGCACCAGACGGCGGGCATCGGCGTCACTGTCATTCACGCCCTTCAGCATTACATATTCAAATGTGATCCGCTCAGAATTGCTGACTTTGGGGTACTCGCGCAGCGTATCAAGCAACGCCGCAATGTTCCATTTCTTGTTGATCGGCACCAGCTTGTCACGCACCTCATCCGTTGTGGCGTGAAAACTCACCGCCAGCAAACAGCCAATTTCTTCGGCTGTTTTGGCAATCTCGGGCACCACACCTGATGTAGACAACGTGATCCGGCGGCGCGACAACTGGATGCCCTCTGGGTCCATTGCGATCTTCATCGCGTCGCGCACATTGTCAAAGTTATACAATGGTTCACCCATGCCCATCAGAACGATATTGCTGAGCAATCGCGGGCCATCAGTGCGCGTGCCACGCTCGGGCCATTCATTCAGATCATCGCGCGCCACCATCACCTGACCGATAATTTCTCCTGCTGTCAGGTTGCGCACCAGTTTCTGGGTGCCCGTGTGACAGAACGAACACGTCAGCGTACACCCCACCTGAGACGAAATGCACAAGGTTCCGCGGTCGGTTTCGGGGATATAGACCACCTCAACTTCGTGACCGCCAGCAATGCGCACCAGATATTTGCGCGTGCCATCGTCGCTGACCTGACGGCTGACGACTTCGGGCACCGCAATCACAAAAGCCTCGGCCAGTTCGGCACGGTACACTTTTGACAGGTTTGTCATTTCGGCAAAGTCGCGCACGCCCCATTGATAAATCCACTGCCAGATTTGGCCCGCCCGCATTTTGGCCTGCTTTTGTGGCGCACCATGGGCAATCAACACTTCACGCAGCGCATCACGGGTCAGGCCCACAAGGTTGATCGGCCCTTCCGGCATTTTCCGGGGGATCGTCATCACATCCTGTGTGATCGGCGCACTGGCCTGGGTATTTGTATCTTCATCCATCAGATGCGAGTGCATATAGGAATTGGATCATGATATCTACAGGTGAGATGATAGCATTTCTTGCGAAAGTTCCCTGACATCAGGCGTCACCCCATCATAAACTAGGCGATCCAGATCAGGTTTAAGCATCATTCGGATGTCAGTATTCAGATGTCGCACGATTAAATCCAAAATCCACTGCTGCCAGAAATCATCATCCGTGCGAAGAACCGCGCTAATATGCGGCACGATTTCAAGACCGGATTGCGCAAGCAACTGCGCCACCGGACCCGCAACAGGCCAGTTTGCGTCCTGCACCCACTCCAGCAAAGCCGCGTAATGCGGAATCAGTTGAGAGTTTTCCAAATTTCCTGCGCGTTCGACTGCCGCGAGGTCAAATTTGTCCTGCGGAACAATATGGCTGTCTGTCATCTTACTAAGCCTTTCACTTTGTCATGGCAGTGACAGCTGACAAGATGATCATTCACCAGGCCCACCGCCTGCATGAAAGCATAAACAATCGTCGGTCCACAAAATTTGAATCCACGTTTCTTCAAATCTTTTGAAATTTGTTGGGATAATTCGGTCTGAGCGGGCACCTCGTCCATTGTGGCCCAATTGTTCTGGATCGGTTTGCCCCCAACATAGTTCCAAAGGTAGGTGTCAAAGCCCTGTTCAGCCTCGATCGCTTGCCAGACACGGGCGTTATTGATGGCCGCTTCGATCTTGCCACGGTGGCGCACAATGCCGGGATTATCCAACAGTCGCAGCACGTCTTCCTCACCCCACTCGGCAACAATATAAGGATCAAACCCCTGAAATGCCTTACGAAATTCTTCACGCTTGCGCAGAATGGTGATCCAGGCCAACCCCGCCTGAAACCCATCCAGAATCAATTTTTCCCACAGGGCACGGCTGTCATACTCCGGCACGCCCCAATCGGTATCGTGATACGCCAGATACAACTCATCCGGCCCGGCCCATCCACAGCGCTCTGTCAATCAATCTACCTTTAGGGCTTTCAGCACGGCACCTGTCTATCGTTCAAATTGTCCATTTAAGACTTCATTAGCGTGAACCCATCACCTTGTGAACCACCACAGATCGTAAGGGCCCCACCATGCGCAAAAGCAAACTGATCAAAGCAGATATACCAGCAGGTCAACAAGACCCGCTGTCTTATGCCGTTTCAGCAAGGGATCGCTCTACGATACAAATGGTGGAACAGGCGGTTCGTCATAAACAAGTTCTGCTGGCCTATCAGGCGGTTGTCCCTGCGGGCGATCAATCGCGCCCTGCCTTTTACGAAGGGTTGATTCGCGTTCTTGATGAAACCGGGCGCATCATCCCCGCCAAGGAATTCATCGACTCTATTGAAGAAACTGAAACCGGACGTGTGATTGATTGCCTGGCGTTGGAACAAGGGATCAAGGCGCTGACCTCACACCCCGGATTACGCCTGTCGATCAATATGTCAGCGCGCTCCATTGGATACAGTCGTTGGATGCGCACCCTCAAACGCGGCCTTAGCAAAGACCCAACAGTTGCAGAACGCCTGATCCTCGAAATCACAGAAAGCTCGGCCATGTTGGTGCCCGAACTGGTTGTAGGGTTCATGAACGACCTGCAAAAACAGGGGATTAGCTTCGCTCTCGATGATTTCGGCGCGGGGTATACATCCTTCCGCTATCTAAGGGATTTCTACTTCGACATTCTCAAAATCGACGGGCAATTCATCCGTGGCATCAGCGACAACACGGACAATCAGATTCTGACAGCGGCTCTTGCTTCGATTGCTGAACAGTTTGACATGGTCACAGTGGCCGAAAGTGTTGAACAACCGCGCGACGCCGCCTTCCTGACCTCCATGGGGATTGATTGCCTGCAAGGGTATTACTTCGGCGCCCCCACCGTGCGCCCACCATGGCTTGAAATTGGAAACAGGCAAGCCAGCGCCTAACCTGCGACAACCCTTTGGTTGCCGCACTGCGGCATCTGCGGTATGACACACCTAAGGCGGGGATGTCCGGCACCAGCATCAATTGCGTAAATTGGGCATTTCTTGACCACGAAATTGGTGGAGGACACAAAAATGACCAACGTAGTAATCGCATCTGCGGCACGCACCGCTGTTGGATCATTTGGGGGTGCATTTGCAAACACACCCGCACATGATCTGGGTTCAGCCGTTTTAGAAGCCATAGTTGAACGCGCAGGCATCAGCAAAGACGACGTATCAGAAACAATTCTGGGTCAGGTATTGACCGCTGGTCAGGGCCAAAACCCCGCACGCCAAGCGCATATCAATGCAGGCCTGCCCAAAGAAAGCTCGGCCTGGTCTATCAACCAGGTTTGTGGCTCAGGTCTGCGCGCCGTGGCGCTGGGCGCACAACACATTCAACTCGGTGATGCCAGCATCATCGCCGCTGGTGGCCAGGAAAACATGACGCTCAGCCCCCATGTGGCAAACCTGCGTGCCGGCCATAAAATGGGCGACATGAAATACATCGACAGCATGATCCGCGATGGCCTTTGGGATGCCTTCAACAACTACCATATGGGCCAAACCGCCGAGAACGTCGCCGACCAGTGGCAGATCACCCGCGACATGCAGGATGCCTTTGCGGTTGCGTCTCAAAACAAAGCTGAAGCTGCCCAAAACGCTGGGAAGTTTGACGACGAAGTGATCCCCTTTACCATTAAAACTCGCAAGGGCGACATCGAGGTAAACAAAGACGAATACATTCGTCACGGTGCCAATATCGAAGCCATGCAAAAGATGCGCCCTGCCTTCACCAAAGATGGCACTGTGACGGCCGCCAACGCCTCGGGCCTGAATGACGGTGCAGCCGCCGTTCTACTGATGAGCGCCGATGATGCCGAAAAACGCGGCATTCAACCGTTGGCGCGCATTGCGTCTTATGCAACCGCCGGTCTGGACTCGTCGATCATGGGCGTTGGCCCGATCCACGCCAGCCGCAAAGCGCTGGAAAAAGCCGGCTGGTCGGTTGGTGATCTGGATCTGGTCGAAGCCAACGAAGCTTTTGCTGCGCAGGCCTGTGCCGTGAACAAGGACATGGGATGGGACCCGTCAATAGTGAACGTCAACGGTGGTGCCATCGCCATTGGTCACCCCATCGGTGCCTCTGGCTGTCGTATCCTGAATACACTGTTGTTTGAGATGCAGCGCAGAGACGCCAAAAAGGGCCTCGCCACACTGTGTATCGGTGGTGGCATGGGCGTCGCAATGTGTCTCGAACGCGCATAAGCCTCATGCGAATCAATTGATCAGAGGGGCGTCCAAATCGGCGCCCCTTTTTTTAACTTAAAGCCGCATCAGCAAAAAATCGCAACTAATGGCTGCACTGCGGAAATTTTCCTGCGCAATAATGTTGCGCATCCTGCCGCCAAAGAGTAACAGAGTTACCAAACAGATTAACCACATTGGAGGACCCCATGGCACGAACAGCACTCGTCACAGGTGGATCGCGCGGTATCGGCGCAGCCATCTCAAAAGCCTTGAAAGCCGAAGGCCACAACGTCGCCGCCACTTACGCAGGCAATGACGAAGCCGCCGCTGCCTTTACAGCAGAAACCGGCATCAAGACCTACAAATGGAACGTCGCCGATTACGATGAATCCACTGCGGGCATCGCCAAGGTTGAAGCCGAGATTGGCCCAATTGACATCGTTGTTGCCAACGCAGGCATCACCCGCGACGCGCCATTTCACAAAATGACGCCAGAACAGTGGCATCAAGTGGTCGACACCAATCTGACCGGCGTGTTCAACACTGTACACCCAATCTGGCCCGGTATGCGGGAACGTAAGTTTGGCCGTGTCATCGTGATCAGCTCAATCAACGGCCAAAAAGGCCAGTTCGCACAGGTGAACTATGCTGCGACCAAAGCGGGTGATCTGGGCATTGTGAAATCACTGGCACAGGAAGGCGCGCGCGCAGGCATCACCGCCAACGCTATCTGTCCCGGCTACATCGCCACAGAAATGGTTATGGCGGTACCTGAAAAAGTGCGCGATTCGATAGTTGCCCAAATTCCTGCTGGCCGTCTGGGCGAGCCCGAGGAAATCGCCCATTGCGTAACGTTCCTGGCATCGGATGATTCTCAGTTCATCAACGGCTCGACCATCTCGGCCAATGGTGGGCAATTCTTCGTCTGAATTGAACAATCTACAATAAAAGGGGCCGGTCGCAATACCCGGCCCTTTCCTATTTCCGAACAACGCTTGCAACGATCACTCGGAAGAATTCGGTTTTCTGAACCAACGGAAAATGGCTGACAAAGCATCACCACGCGCCTGATGGGCAGCACGAATGGCAATTCGGGTGCGTTCGCTTGTCGGTGCTTCAATCATGGCTGGCTCCTTTTCATTTCAGCATTCCTTGACTGAGTTTGATATGGGCCTTTGCCTAATGAACCACAAACGAGACTTTCTTTGCCTTCAGTTAAATGATACTTAACTGAGATGCCGGACCGCCTGCCCCCGTTGACCGCCCTGCGCGCCTTTGATGCCGCCGCGCGGCACATGTCGTTTCAGATGGCCGCTGCGGAGCTAAATGTAACGCCAGCCGCACTCAGTTTTCAGATCAAATCGCTTGAAGAGCATTTGGGCACGCAGCTGTTTCACCGGTTGAACCGCGCGGTTGAGCTGACCGAGGCAGGGCGCGCCATGGCCCCAGGTGCCAAAGACGGCTTTGAAGCACTGAGCGCGGCCTGGCGCGCGGCGCGCCGGATCCATGATAGCGGATCAGTCACCGTTACAGCCGGCCCCGCCTTTACGTCAAAATGGCTGGCTCCCCGGCTGTTTGACTTCGCGCGCGCGCATCCCGAAATTGAGCTCAAGTTTTCGGCCAGCCTGCGCATCGTAGATCTGGAGCGCGATGAAATTGATGTCGCCATCCGCTTTGGTCTTGGGCCTGATACCGGGCTACATTCGGTACCGCTCGACGATGAATGGATCACCCCCGTGATGAGCCCAGAACTGGCCGCGCGTTATCCAACACCTGAAAGCTTGAAAGACGCGCCGTTGATCATCGACGATTCCGTGGACTTTCTGTCACTCTCTACTGATTGGGTCACATGGTTTCGGGCAAATGGGATAGATCACACACCTCAGTACGGCATTCATTTTTCGCAACCGGATCATGCCATTAACGCCGCTGTGTCGGGTGCCGGCGTCACCTTGGGCCGCAACACATTGGTGCATCACGACATCCGCGCAGGTAGCCTCGTGGCGCCATTTCGCATGGCACTGGGCACCCAAGCGCGATTTCGCATCTTGTGCCAGAAAGGCCGTGAAAATCGCCCGAATATCAGGGCGCTTCGGGAATGGATCATGCATCAGGCCTCCGCGATGGAAGACCTGACACAGCATCACACTATTCTTGATGTATCAGAGGTTTAAGCCTCGACGCTAAGTCGCTCGATTTCTTCCTTGAGCCGCAGTTTCTGCTTTTTGAGTTCCGCAATCTTCTGATCAGAAGATCCGGGCGCGCGTTGCTCTTCTTCGACCTTGCTCGAGAGATCCTGATGTTTCCGTTTCAGTTCTTCCACATGCGAACTTAGGCTCATAGATAATCTCCTTCTCCGGGTTTCAAACTCAACACTCCGAGTGCACCATATTTTTACAAATCTGTCACGCTGCGTGTGCGAAAAACGCTTGGGAATTTCACTCAGTTTGTCAGTGCTATATTAACAAAATGGTAACGCGGCCCCGTTTCGCAAGAGGCAAGCTGTTGCTTCGGTGTAATTTTCCCGGTCGCCGGGATGGCTGGCCCCTTCGTGCAGCAACCATCCATCATGCAAAAGAAATTCTGCCCGCCCGCCCTTGCGCCCCCGGACCAAGGCCAGCCGGGCAGGTTTTCCACGCCTTGGGATAAGCGGCAAAAGCTCCAGGCTGCCCAAATACTGCGCCATGGCCCCAAGCAGCTCTGGCACCCGGTCTGCACGGTGGATGATCGTCACACAGCCCTTAGGGGCCGCACGTTTGGCCGCTGCCTTCACCCAATCGGCCAGCGCCGTTTCTTCACCCAAGGCCATCTCGCGCCCGGAATCGCGGGCTGCGATGCTGGCTGAACGGTCAAAATATGGTGGGTTTGCAATAACGTGGTCAAACTGGCGCTGGCGCAGTGCCTCGGGCATGTTCTCCAGATCGCCCGTCACCACCTCGGCCACAATTCCATTGGCCTGTGCATTGCGTCGAGCAAGCCCGGCATAGTCAGCTTGCCGTTCCAACCCGCTCAGCTGCACCCCCGGCACACGAGCCGCACAACACAGCATCGCCGCCCCGGCCCCACAGCCCAGATCAAGCAGGCTCTGCCCGGCGCGAATGGGCACAGATGCAGCCAGCAAAACGGGATCAATTCCCGCGCGGTATCCGGCCTTGGGCTGCGCCAGCGTCAGCCGCCCGCCCAGAAAGGCATCCCGGCTCAGCGCATCTTCGGGCCATGTCTCACTCATGCACCGGCAACCCGTTGTCTAACAAGGCCCGGCGGGCGGCCTCAAAATCACCCTCAGCCACCATCACCCGGCGCGGAAAAATCCCGATTGAGCCCTCAAGGATGCTCATATTTACGTCCAATTCAAAGCAGTCTATACCCTCGCCCTGAAGCAACGCTTTGGCAAAGGCGATCTGGGTCGGGTCGTTGGTGCGCATCAGTTGTTTCATGAACATGAGATAAGGGCACAGATCGGTAAATGTCGAGCCTGTGTGACGGGAGTGTGATGGGATTGGACGACGTAGCCACCAAGCCGCATGAACAGCTGGCAGATCACCTGAGTGAACGGATGATGGCGGTGAACGCATTGATCCGTGATCGGATGAAATCCCGCCACGCCCCGCGCATCCCCGAAGTCACAGCACATTTGGTTGAAGCAGGCGGCAAACGCTTGCGTCCGATGCTGACTTTGGCTGCGGCCGAGCTATGTTCCTATGAGGGCGAATTTGATGTCCATCTCGCCTCAAGCGTTGAGTTTATTCATACCGCGACCCTGCTGCATGATGATGTCGTAGACGAAAGCGGCCAACGTCGTGGACGCCCCACCGCAAACTTGCTTTGGGATAACAAATCCAGCGTTCTGGTGGGCGATTATCTGTTTTCGCGGTCGTTTCAGTTGATGGTCGAAACCGGATCATTGCGGGTGCTTGATATCCTGTCCAACGCATCGGCCACAATTGCCGAAGGCGAAGTGCTGCAACTGACCGCCGCGCGTGATCTGGCCACAGATGAAAGCATCTATTTGCAAGTGGTGCGCGGCAAAACTGCGGCATTGTTTTCGGCTGCCACAGAGGTGGGTGGCGTGATTGCCGGCGCGCCCGACGATCAGGTTCAGGCACTGTTTGATTACGGTGATGCATTGGGTATCTCGTTTCAGATCGTAGATGATCTGCTGGATTATCAGGGCCAGAGTACAGCCACCGGCAAAAACGTTGGCGATGATTTCCGTGAGCGCAAACTGACACTGCCAGTGATCAAAGCTGTGGCCGCCGCTGATGCCGAGGAACGCGCCTTTTGGCAGCGCACAATTGAAAAGGGTGATCAGCGCGACGGTGATCTGGAACACGCGCTGGACCTGCTGGATCGTCACGGCGCCATGGACGCAACACGCGAAGATGCCGTTGGTTGGAGCGCCAAAGCGCAAACCGCCATCCGGCAATTGCCCGAGCACCCCGTGCGCCAAATGCTGGATGATCTGGCCGATTATGTGGTGGCGCGGATCAACTAAGAATGCGCCAAGGGGCTATGTAGCAAGCCTTGCTCAGGGGTTCAGCCGCACCGCGACGACCCACCAGCCGGGGTTTTGTTCGCTCAACCGCCCGGCTGCTGAAGCCGCCGTTTCCGCATCCGAATACAGCCCGAAACATGTGCCACCCGATCCCGACATACGCGTCAGCATACAGCCCGGCGTAACTGTCAGCGCTGAAAATACGTCTTTAATCACTGGCTCGGTTTCTATCGCGGGGGCCTCAAGATCATTTCGCATCTTCCTTAACCAGTCGATCAGCTCAGCTGCTGTCTGGCATTGTGGCACCTCTTGGGGCATGGGGGCGTTGTCTGATTGCTTTAGCCGCTTGAACACTTCAGCGGTCAGCACCGGCTGGTTGGGGTTAACCAAGACAGCATGCAAACTGGGCATTCCGGGCAGAGCCTCAACCTTCTCACCGACGCCACGCATCCGCGCAGTTTGGCCAAGCAAACACACAGGCAAATCAGCTCCCAAAATGTGTGCATTGCCAGGGATTGGCATGCCGCTGAGGTCTGATAATGCCCGCAATGTGGCTGCTGCGTCACTTGATCCGCCGCCTATACCTGCGGCATGAGGCAGCACTTTGGTGAGGTGCATCGTGGCCCCAACACGGGCCAACGCTGCGGCACGGATCATGATGTTGCGCTCATCCACAGGCACGCCGCGCGCCCGCGGTCCGGACACAGTAAGCGTGGTTTTGGCAGCGGGCGAAACACGGATCGTGTCCCCTACATCGGCAAACATCACCAGCGAATCCAGCAGATGATATCCGTCCGCGCGCTTACCGGTCACATGCAATGTCAGATTGATTTTGGCCGGTGCAAAGACCTTACCCATCTTCGTCCGCAATTCTCAGCGGTGGTGCCCCTTCGTTGGCCAAAACGGCATCAAGACCCAACTCCAGCTTACTGCGGATACGGTCGGGATCCATATCGGGGCTCGGCTTGTCCTCTTCAACAAAAGACAGGGCGCGCTTCCACTGAAACTCGGCTTCGGTAAACCGACCAACGGACCACAGAACGTCCCCCAGGTGGTCATTCACCACCGGATCAACCGGCTCAAGCTCAGCAGCGCGCTCCATATGGCCAATCGCCTCGTCATAGCGGCCCAGACGATAGAGCACCCAGCCAAGGCTATCGACGATGTACCCAGAATTGGGTTGCGCCGCGACGGCCTCTTGGATCATCGCCAATGCCTCGTCCAAGTTCACTTGTTTCTCAACCATGGAATATCCGAGGTAGTTCAACACCTGTGGCTGACCGGGGTTCAACTCCAGCGCCTTGCGGAAATCGGCTTCGGCTTGCTCCCAATTGTCCAAGCGTTCATGGCTGATCGCACGGGCATAATAGACAAACCACTGGCTGCTATCTTGCTCTTCATACAACTCAAGCGCACGGTCATAGGCGATGGCAGACTTGTCGAATTGCTCAAGCTGGCGATAAAGATCGCCCGCCGAAACATGTACAATCGGCAGGTCCGGGTGGCTTTGGGCCAGTTGCGCAAACACCTCAACAGCCGCGTCGGTTTTATCTGCCCGGCGCAGTGATTCCCCCCGGCCCAGCTCGGCCACATGGAAATTCGGGTGGTCACGCGGCACACGCTTATAGGCCTCATTGGCCAGCTCATGACGCTCCAACGACTCAAGCAACTCAGCGGTCATAATCAGCGCGTCGATATGATCAGGTTTCAGATATTCGGCAATCCGCGCATATAACAGCACATAGTCCTCAGAACTTTCGGCCATCAGGGCTTGCCCAAGGGTAAAGAACACCTCGGCGATCCCTTCCTGAGCCGAGCGGATGCGGGTGAAGGCCAATTGCTCGCCTGCGTCCAGACGGGCACGCAGATCGGCAATTTCGGGATCCTGAGCCGCGCCAAACGTGTCATCAAGAATGGCCACCGCATCGGCGTTGCGCTCCAGCTGACTGAGGATTTCGACCCAGGCAATCGTGCCAAGCCGCGTGCGTTGAATAGGTCCATCAACCTCGCCCGAGAATATCGCCTCGGCGCTGTCGTAATCACCAACCGAGGCCAAGGCCAAAGCCTTGTGGTAGATAGCAAAACTACGCAATCCACGCTCGTTTGCCACTTTGTCAAATTGTGCCAAAGCATCGTCCATTTGGCCTTTGCCACGATGTGCCCATGCGGCAATTAACCCATCCGCCAACACGCCGATGCCACGGTTTTCCTCGATGCGGTTGAACAGGTCATCATAGGCCTCGCGGCTGACCTCATCCGCGATCAGCACCATATGCGAAACCTGGCTCAGCAGGCCATCCGCTTCGATCTTGCGGGCGATCGGCAGCGCACGCTCCATATGACCCAACGAAAGATGCGCCACCACGGCACTTTCCAGGATTTCCGGATTGGAGGGGTCTTTGGTCAGGGCTTGGGTAAAATACTGAGCGGCGGCAGTGAAATCATTGTTGTAACGCGCCTGACGGGCCGCCAAATAAGCCCCCACTGCATCTTCGGCCTGCGCCGGAGGAACCGGAGCACCCAGCAAGGTCGCCACGGCAAGGGAAAGAAGTACACCTGTTTTCACGCTGATCTGCCCATATTTTTGTTGGTTCAGGGCAAAGGTAGTCTTTGATCGGGCCAGAGGCAATGAAAAGGGCGGCGCAATTGCTGCACCGCCCTATCACATAAGCAAAAAATTGATCACATATTCGGGTAGTTCGGCCCGTCACCACCTTGGGGGGTGACCCAGGTGATGTTCTGGCTGGGGTCTTTGATATCGCATGTTTTGCAATGCACGCAGTTCTGGAAGTTGATGACAAACTTGTCGTCCACCACTTCGTACACACCCGCCGGGCAATAGCGCTGCGCGGGTTCGTCAAACTTCGACATGTTCACCGACATCGGGATGCTGTCATCAGTTAGATGCAGATGCGCAGGCTGGCTTTCCTCGTGGTTGGTCATCGAAAAGCTGACGTTGGTCAGCCTGTCAAAGCTAAGCGTGCCATCGGGCTTGGGGTAATCAATCGGCTTGTGCTTGGCGGCCTCTTCGGTGGCTTGCGCATCGTTCTTGCCATGTTTGATAGTGCCCAGCAGGGAAAAGCCCAATGTGTTGCACCACATGTCAAACCCGCCCACCATCAGGCTGGCCAGCAAGCCATATTTGGACCAGATCGGCTTCACGTTGCGCACTTTTTTCAGGTCTTTGCCAATGGGGCCGTTGCGCACTTCGGTCTCATAGTCGCTCAGCTCATCCGCGGCACGCCCGCCTTCGATGGCCGCATGGGCCGCTTCGGCCGCCGCTTTGCCGGACAGCATCGCGTTATGGTTGCCCTTGATGCGTGGCACGTTGACCATACCAACAGAACAGCCCAGCAGCGCCACGCCCGGTGCCACCATCTTGGGCATCGACTGAAAACCACCTTCCGAGATCGCGCGCGCGCCGTAAGCCACGCGTTTGCCGCCCTTCAGCAGCTCGGCCACCATCGGGTGATGCTTGAACCGCTGGAATTCCATGTAAGGGAAGACATGCGGATTGCGGTAATTCAAATGCACCACAAAGCCCACATAGACCTGATTGTTTTCAATATGATAGATGAATGACCCACCACCTGCATTACCACCCAAAGGCCAGCCCATTGTATGGGTCACGCTGCCTTCACGGTGTTTGGCGGGGTCAATCTCCCAGATCTCTTTCATACCAAGGCCAAACTTCTGTGGATCCTTGCCATCCGAAAGATTGTATTTGGCAATCACTTCTTTTGACAACGAACCACGCACGCCCTCGGACAAAAACACATATTTGCCGTGCAGCTCCATGCCTGGCTCATATGACGGGCCTTGGGTGCCATCGGCGTTTTTGCCAAACTCACCAGCAACCACACCCTTGACCGATCCATCCTCGCCATAGACCAGCTCCGAGCAGGCCATGCCGGGGAAAATCTCAACACCCAGCTCTTCGGCCTGTTCGGCCATCCAGCGGCAAACATTGCCCATCGAGACGATGTAATTGCCGTGGTTGTTCATCAGCGGCGGCATCGGGAAGTTGGGAATACGGACTTTGCCCGCCTCACCCAGCATATAGAAATTGTCATCCTTGACCGGCACGTTCAGTGGCGCGCCTTTGTCTTTCCAATCGGGGATCAACGCATCCAGGCCAGATGGATCAAGCACAGCACCCGACAGGATATGCGCGCCCACTTCCGAGCCCTTTTCCAGCACAACCACTTCGCGTGAAGGGTCCAACTGCTTCAATCGGATCGCCGCGGACAGACCTGCAGGGCCTGCTCCCACAATTACTACATCGTATTCCATTGCTTCACGCGTCATATCCGACATCCGCCATTCCTTACTTATGGGCCATCCGGGCCACTATAATCTGGGCTTGCTTAGCGTTAGATGCGGTATTTCGTCAATTGCGACACGACGTTAAAGTTCAGAAACACTGCAATAAAGGACAGAATGTTCCACCCTTACCTCGGCTTTTGTGTCTCTGAGCGCAATACCCCGCGCAATATGTGTCGACGTCGCGGATGTTCTCGCCACAGCTGGCTTCACATCTTTTGCCGTCGATTCCGTGGTCAAAACCCGCACCAGAAACTCGGCCAAGGCCGATGCATCTGTGATGGCTGACCTGATAATGGGTAACGTCCATATGCCCGCGGCCCCTGCATCAACCCACGAAACCTGAGATCCGGGTGATGGAATTTGCGGCACTGGCTGCCCGAAAAATAATCCGCGTCGGGCTACGGCGGCCTCATTCGATGCAATACATCGCCCATCTATGCACCCGTATCCTATCACCTATTGCAAATCGCCCGCGCTTGCCCCCATTCTGGGGCGGTTGCATCAAGGCTCTGGACCACTTACCAGACTATAAACACATACGGATTTCGACAATGGACAAGATCCCAATGACCCAAGGCGGCCACACCGCCCTGGAAACTGAACTGAAGCACCTCAAATCTGAGGAACGCCCGGCCATCATCCGCGCGATTTCTGAAGCGCGTGAACATGGCGATCTGTCCGAAAATGCCGAATATCATTCCGCCAAGGAAAAACAATCGTTCATCGAAGGCCGCATCAAGGAAATCGAAGGCATCATCAGCCTGGCCGAAGTGATCGACCCCAAAACTCTGTCCGGCACAATCAAGTTTGGGGCAACTGTCACCTTGGTCGATGAAGACACCGACGAAGAAAAAACCTATCAGATCGTGGGCGAACACGAAGCCAGCATCGAAGCCGGTCTTTTGAACATAAAGTCGCCCATTGCCCGTGCCCTTATCGGCAAAGAAGAGGGCGATAGCGTCGAAGTGCGCACCCCCGGTGGCGATAGGTCCTACGAAGTGTTAAAGATTGACTTTATCTGACCGGAACCCCCCGATGCCCAACCGGCGCAACACTCCCCCCGCTCCTACGGGAATGTATGGCAAATCCAAACGCGAGCCCGCCTCAACCATTGAGGCCATCGCATTGGGGCTGTCATTGGCATGGTTTGCGCTTACGGCGCTGGTCTTTCTGGTGCTGGAACCGCGCGGCGTGTTTTCAGAACCGGGGGGGGCATTGCGTTTTGTCATGATCCTGATGGTTGTCTTCTTGCCCGTCGCCATGATTTGGGTGACGGCCACGTCGATGCGTGCCTCTCGCATGATCCGCGAAGAAAGCCTGCGCATGCAGTCAGCCATGGATGCCATCCGAACTGCGTATCTAAACCAACTGCAGGGGCAAAACGCTACTGCTGAACCATCCGTCAGCAAAAAGCTAGACGAAATTGCCGCAGCCCAGCGCAAAACCGAAACAGCTCTGGCCATGTTCTCGTCCTCGCGTCCGGCGGCTCCTGCGCGCCCGACTGCGCCCGCTCCGCCGCCCTCTGTGGACAGCGAAGATCAGGTGGCACTTCCCCTTGGCACCACCGCCGAGGACATCCAGCCACCGTTGGTGCATGATGATTTTATCCGCGCGCTGAACTTCCCTGAAACCGCAGAAGACAAAGCCGGCTTTGCCGCCCTGCGCCGGGCACTGAAAGACCGCTCCACCGCACAGCTGATCCAGGCATCTCAGGACGTGCTGACCCTGCTCAGTCAGGATGGCATCTACATGGATGATCTGCGCCCCGATATGGCCCGCGCAGAAATCTGGCGCCGCTTTGCCGCTGGGGAACGTGGCCGCCAGATCGCCACTTTGGGCGGTGTTCGAGATCGCTCGTCACTGGCGCTGGCCGCAACACGCATGCGCTCTGACCCAATTTTCCGCGATGCCGCGCACCACTTTCTGCGCCGGTTCGACCGGATGATTTCGGATTTCGCTGAGGCTGCAACCGATGCCGAGATTTCCGATCTCTCCGACACCCGCACCGCCCGCGCATTTATGTTACTGGGCCGTGTGGCCGGGACGTTTGACTGATCCAGCTGGCTCTAAATATGACGTTCATAAAAGTCGTCAGCGCTGAGGAAGGTTTGTCAATGATTTCACTAAAAGATGCCCTGTTTGCTACCGCCCTAATCCTGATCGGAATATCGCCGATTATGTCCGAAAGCTCGGAATTTGGCGAACAAATACTGAACACCCTGCCAATTGAAGAAAGATTCCATATTGGAAATAAATCATTTTTGGAAACTCAAGAGTTTTGGAGGCGCGAGAAATTGGTGCCGTATGAGAGGGCATTCAAAAAGCACCCAAATCTTGATTCTTGTACCAATCGTTTCGAAGAAAGAGTTGAGTTGAAATGGGAGAGCTTTACTGACGAGCAACAAGCTGAAGTTTGCCTCTTTCATCTTGCTGAGTATTTGGAAACGCCTCAAGCGCTGTCGGATTGGTTCGAAGCGCGAGGCTTTCGAGCAGGTATCTGGGACATATTCGGTGAATGGCCGAGCGATAAACCTCCAACAGTTTATGCTTCAATAAGCTTGAAAAATAGCGATGCGCCGAAGCTATCAGGCTTTAGGTTTTTTGTGGCAAGTGCCAAGGGGCGGAGCCTTTCCATCGGTCTTGGCTACGATGCTCAGGTATCCCCCATGTCGTCAAATTTAACCATTATTTGGGAGTAAGACTTACCGAACTTTCATTACCAAGATGTAAGAAAGAGGCCTCCAAAGCCGACTGTCAATTCCGCTTCAGTTGTTTCAGCAATGTCTGTGACGGATAGCCATCCGGCTCTACACCGATAGATTGCTGAAACGACTTGATAGAGTTCACTGTGTTCGGCCCTAAGATGCCGTCGATCTTTTCAAGCGGATACCCTTTGCGTTTCAACCGCTTCTGGATTTCCTTGCGCTGTTCAAACGTCACTGGCGTATAGCCGCGCGGCCAGCTGGCCTGAATTGCAGGGCCACCACCGATCCGGTCGCCCAGATGGCCCACGCCAATCGCATAGGCATCAGCGTTGTTATAGCGCTTGATCACGTCAAAGTTCTTGAACACCATAAATTTGGCACCCGCAGGCCCAGCGGGCATCAGGATACGCGCCGAGCCATAATCCTTTACCGCGCGCCCATTGATATCGGTCACACCGCGCGCAGCCCAGTCCGAAGGCATCCGCTTGGCATTGGTTGCCCCAAACCCTTGGGGCACCTTGACTTCCAGCCCCCAGGGCATGCCTTTCTTCCAGCCAAACCGGCTGAGGTAGGCGGCCGTCGACGCCAAAGCATCCGCAGGGTTGTTCTTGGACCAGATGTCACGCTTGCCGTCACCCGTGGCATCCACTGCATAGGCCAGATAGGACGTCGGGATAAACTGCGTGTGCCCCATCGCGCCCGCCCATGACCCTGTCATGTTGCGTGGTGCCACATCGCCCGATTGCAGAATTTTCAGCGCTGCGATCAGCTGCTTTTCAAAAAATGGACCGCGACGGCCATCAAAGGCCAGCGTCGCCATCGCCTCAATCACATTGGTATCGCCCATGCGCGTACCATAGCGGCTTTCCAGCCCCCAAACGGCGGTAACAACCTCTTTTTCAACGCCGTAGGTGCGCTCAATCTGATCCAGCGCGCGCTTGTGCTTGCGCAGCGCTTTTTGGCCCTCTTTCACCCGGTCGGGCGAGGCAGCACTATCCAGATAATCCCAAATCCGCTTTTTGAATTCAGCTTGGTTTCGATCTTTGTCGATCACATCGAGGTTGTACTGAACCCCGCGAAAGGCGTTGTCAAAGATGCGCTTTTTGATCCCGGCGGACAAAGCGCGCGCGCGGAACCCTTCGATCCAGCGATCAAACTTCTTGTTTGAGGTCGCAACAGGCGTGATCGCTTCGGGTGTTGTGTTCAACCCTTCGGGGCGCAAAACCGGGCGGACTTTGTTGATCGGAACGTCGATCACCACCGCCACATCCATTGGCGTAATTGTGCCCGGCCGCAAGTTTGGCCGCAACGATGTTTCGACGGGTCCGGCCCATAGGGCAGAGGATGAAATGAAGCCTGCTACTGCGGCCCCTAGAACACAAATTCGCATTGCCCGGCCCTTTTGTTTTTTATCGTTGTACCCATGGTAGCGCGATCCGGCGCAAATCAAAAGAATCGAGTTTGAAACAAAGGCAGGCTGCCGCTCATCCGTGCTCGTCTTCGTTAATTTGCGCCATATATTCACGCAACAATGGCACTCGGCGTGGCCGGAACGAGGTGTCTGTCAGCTCCAGATTGCGCATCCGGTCCAGGCGGAAAGCGCGAAAATCCTTGCGCAAATGACAATAGGCCAACAGACAATTCGAGGCCTGCATATAGACGATCGACAAAGGATCAACATCGCGGCTGGTTGGCGCGCCGATTGCATCGGAATAATCAAATCGAATACGTTTTTCATCCCAGGTGGCCTGGCGCAGAACACTGGCATCAATGCCGGGGGCAGGCATAGACGTGTACCGCCGCGCGGTCAGCACTGCGTGCTCCAACCGATGGGCTTGGGCTGCCGGAAGACGCGCGCGCAGTTTGCTCAACGCACCCGCCGCTGCCTTGGCCAACACCGGATCACCCACTGCGCCCACCTCGCGCAAGCCCAGCACCAGCGCCTCCAACTCGTCAGTGTCAAAACTTAGCGGTGGCATGGCGGCATCTTCGATCAACGTATACCCGAACCCGGATTCACCGTCGATCACAGCCCCTATGCTACGCAATGTATCAACATCGCGGTACACAGTGCGCGCTGACACACCCAAAGACTGCGCCAAATCCGCCGCCGTGGCGGGGGGGGGCGCCATGCGCAGCGCCTGCATCAGTTGGAACAATCTGTGTGTACGGCTCATGGTTTGATTATCATGCCATGTACTGACAGTTTTTGTCACTATGCGATGTCATGTTGGACACCCATGTTACGGAGTTCCCCTGATGCTGACCTTGCTGACTTTCCCGCCTAGTTTTGACACGCCCAGCCATAGCCCGTTTTGCACCAAAGCGATTGCACTGCTGCACCTGTCAGGCGAGGCTTGGCAGCCAAAATACCTCACCAACCCAACCAAGATGCCACTTGGGCGGCTTCCGGTGTTACGCACACAGGATGGCCAGACCATCCCCGACAGTGCCCATATTCAGGCCTATCTTGAGATAAGGGGCCACGACTTCAACCAAGGTCTCTCGCAACAGGACCGGGCCTATTCTCACGCGCTGATCCGAATGAGTGAACAGCACCTGACTGCCGGCATGGCCCATGAACGCTGGTTGCGAAACGATTGCTGGCCAACCGTGCGGTCTGCTTTCTTTGGGGAATTACCGGCAGTGTTGCGCCAGCCTATTTCTGCCATGATGCGCGCCAAGGTGCGGCGCGGCCTAACCAGCCACGGCATCGCCCAGTTCTCTGAGGAGGATCGTCTGACCCGCCTTGGCAAGGACCTGAGCGCGATTGAGGCCACCCTGAATGGCAAACCGTTCCTGTTTGCCGATCACCCGACCGCCGCCGATGCAGCCATCGCGCCAGTGTTGGACATGATCCGCAACTTGCCTTGCGATACAGGCCTGCGGCGTCTTGTGCACGAAAATGTGGCCCTTTTGGCCTATGTTCACAGGGCACGCGCTGCGCTTTATCCACAATGAGTGGCACCATACCCCCTGAGGTGGCGCGGGTAATTGATGGCTACGCCCAGCCGACCCGCGATGGGGTGCATCACCTGCGCAGGTTGATATTGCAAACGGCCAAGGCAACCCCCGAGGTTGGCCCCGTTGAGGAAACTCTGCGCTGGGGTCAGCCTGCTTATCTCACCCGCAAAGGCTCTACCTTGCGAATTGGGCCACACAGGGACGCGTCTTTCGCCCTATTCGCGCATTGCCAAAGCACGATCATTGCCAGCTATGCTCAGGCCTTCCCCAGCTGGGACCAGATTGATGGCAACCGGGCCGTTCTGTTTGACAGCCCAAACCAGATCGAACCGCAACGCCTGTCACATCTGATCCGCCACGCGCTCAGCTATCACGTTACCAAAAGCCCCGTATAAGCTCTACGTTCCTGAGGCAGCTTCACCAGCGCCGCTTTAGCTCCGGCGGCGTTGCACCTTGCGTTTGGTCTTGTCCGATTTGCGCTTGGCCTGCCCTTGCTTGCGTCGGGGTGATCTGCCACGCCCGTCCGATCTACCACGCGGCATGACCTTGCCATCAAGGCTGATCAGCTCCAGCGCCAAACCACCCGTCACAGGTGCGGCTTCTGATAATTTGGCCGTCACCCGCTGGCCCAAACCAATGACAATCCCGGTGTCTGACCCGGTCAATGTTGCAGCGTCACCATCAAAATGGAAAAACTCGCGCCCCATGGAACGCACCGGGATCAGCCCATCTGCCCCGGTTTCATCCAACCGCACAAAAGCGCCAAACTTGGCCACACCACTGATGCGCCCGGTAAATTCTTCGCCCACACGCTCAGACAGGAACGCCGCCAGATAGCGGTCATTCGTATCACGCTCGGCCATCATCGAGCGCCGCTCGGTATCCGAAATATGCTCGCCCGTGCTTTGCAATGTGTCGATATCGCGCGGGGACAGGCCATCTTCGCCCCACCCATGCGCCATGATCAGCGAGCGATGCACAATCAGATCGGCATAGCGTCGGATGGGCGATGTGAAATGCCCATAAGATTTTAACGCCAACCCAAAATGCCCAAAGTTGCTGGGCGTGTAATAGGCCTGCGTCATGGCCCGCAAAGTGGCCATGTTGATCACTTCGGAATGATCCGTATCACGCGCGCCGCGCAGCAGCTGGTTCAGATGTTGGGTTTTCAGGACTTGCCCCTTGGCCAACACCAGCCCGGCAGATTGCGCCACCTCGCGCAGGCTGTCCAGTTTCTCGGGCGGGGGGTCCTCGTGCACCCGGAACAGCAGCGGGGATTTCTTGGCAATCAGCGTTTCAGCTGCCGCCACATTGGCCAGCACCATACATTCTTCGATCAGCTTATGCGCCTCCAGCCGGTCGGCGAAGTTCACACTCATCACCTTGCCTTCGTCGTTCAGCTCAACTTTGCGCTCGGGCAGTTCCAGATCCAGCGGCTGACGACGGTTGCGCGCCTCGGCCAATGCTGCATGGGCGGCATAAAGCGGGCGGATCACATCATCCATCAGGGGGGCGCATTTCTCATTTGGTGCGCCATCCATGGCCGCTTGGACCTCGCGGTAATTCAGCGATGCAGGCGAGCGCATAAGCCCACGCACAAACTGGTGGCTGATCTTTTCACCATGTGCATCAATCTGCATGCGCACAGCGATACAGGCGCGCGGCACCCCTTCGTGCAGGCTGCACAGATCCCCCGACAGCCGGTCGGGCAACATCGGCACCACACGATCCGGGAAATAGCTGGAATTGCCCCGTTTGCGGGCCTCGTGATCCAGAGCAGATCCCGGCGTCACATAATGCGCAACATCGGCAATGGCGACCCAGATGATATGCCCGCCTTCGTTCTTGGGATCATCATCCGCGTGGGCATAACAGGCATCATCGTGATCGCGTGCATCGGCCGGATCAATGGTGATCAGCGGCATATCCCGCAAATCCTCGCGCCCGGTCAGGCCTGCGGGTTTCATGCGGTCAGCCTCGGAGATCACCTCATCGGGAAAATCATCAGGGATACCGTGTTGGTGAATGGCAATAAGCGATACGGCCTTGGGTGCCGTCGGATCGCCCAACCGCTGCACAATCCGGGCCGAGGGCAAGCCAAGACGGTCTTTGGGGCCGGCCTGTTCAGCCTCTACCAGTTCTCCGTCCTTGGCACCATTCACCGCATCAGGCGCCACGCGCCATTCCTTACCGTTGCCTTTGTCGATGGGCAAAATGCGCCCACCTTCAGCACGTTTTCGAAATATGCCCATGACTTTCAAAGGGTTCGTGCCAATACGTCGGATCAGCTTGCCTTCATATTGATGGCTCTCTCCCTTCACCTCGGCCACGCGCGCCAAAATGCGGTCCCCCTCACCCAGTGCAGGATCGCTGGCTTTTGGGATAACCAGCACATTGGGCTCCTCGCCCTCTCCGTGCCATTCCAATGGCCGCGCAATCAGCTCACCATCAGGTGTCTGGCCAGTGATCTGCAACACGCTGACAGGGGGCAGGCGGTCTGGATCACGATAGGTTTTCTTGCGCTTTTCCAGATGGCCCTCGGCCTCCAGCTCTTTCAATATGCGCTTAAGATCGATCCGATCCGCCCCTTTGATGCCAAAGGCACGGGCGATATCTCGTTTCGAGGTGAGGGTCGGGTTGTCAGAAATCCATTGCAGGATTTCGTCCTTGGAAGGCAGTTTACTCATGTGTCAGGCCTAGCATGATTGGGCCGGGGCGTCATCCGTGAAATACATAGCGAGACAAGCCATCAGGCTTGATGAGCAGGCCCCAGATCAGCCGCCTCGTCAACATCGCGCAGCATATCCACCATCTTCACTCGTTTGGGATCAAACGCGCGCAACGTGTCAGCCAAAGCATGTTCAGACGACCAGCGCACATCCTCAAACAATGCGGCAGGCACCGGTGCAACCCGTTTTAACCCCACCAGCCAATAGCCCCCGTCAGGGGCCGGGCCAAACACGGCCTCATGACCGCCCAGCGCCTTGAAGGCAGTTGCAATATGGGGCTTTTGAATACCGGGTATATCCGCACCAACAATGCACACCGGCCCCGGTGGCAGGCTACGCAATATACGCCCCATACGATCCCCCAAATCCCCCGGTCCCTGCGCCATGCGCGGCAAATGCGCAGGCCAGATGCGGCTCTGCATCCCTGCGCAGTCAGGCGAAACGGCCAGGGTCAACTCCCACCGGGGGTCCTCCAGACGCCGCAACAACGCGCGCACCTGTTGGCGAAACCACCACGCGGCGGGGACCATGCCAATGTCACGGCCCAATCGGGTTTTCACACGTCCGGGGCGTGGTTCCTTGAGCATCACCACCAGTTTGGGGCGGATCACAGCGCGCGCTCCATATCACGATGCGCCAACCCTGCATCATCATAGACGGGGCCATATGCCTTGAACCCCAACTGCTCATAAAATCCCAGCGCATGGGTTTGGGCACCCAGTTCGGCGCGGGTCAGGCCGGGCAAGTGACGCAGATGATCCATACACGCAAGCACCAGCGCAGCCCCAAGCCCGGTGCCACGGTATTGAGACAGCACGCAAACGCGCCCAATCTTACCTGTGTCACCCTTTAGCAATATGCGCGCAGTGCCCATGGGCACGCCTTGCACCTGCGCCAGAATGTGATGCGCCCCGGCGTCACATCCATCTAGCTCTTCGGCCAGGGAAACGCCTTGTTCTTCTACGAAGACCGTGCGTCGCAATGCTTGGCACGCCGCGATGTCATCGGTTGGGCCAATCACAGCGCTCATGCAAAGTAGTCTTTCAGAATTTGGGCATAGATCGCCTTGAGCTGGTGAATTTGCGCCACCTCAACGCGCTCATCCACCTGGTGCATGGTTTTGCCGACAAGGCCAAACTCCACCACCGGGCAGTGATCTTTGACGAACCGCGCATCCGAGGTGCCGCCCGTGGTGGATAGCTCAGGCACAACACCTGTTTGTGCCTCAACCGCGCGTGACACAAGCTCTGACAACGCGCCCGGCGGGGTCAGAAAACTCTCGCCCGAGACCTTAACTTTCATCCCGGCCTGTACGCCAAATTCCCCGGCTACACTGTCCAGTTCACTCTGCATCCAGGCAATCAATGCGTCACCAGTATGTGCATCATTGAAGCGGATATTCACCGTCGCGCGGCATTCAGCCGGAATGACATTGGTTGTCGGATTTCCGGTATCAATCGTCACAACGGCCAGGGTAGAGGCATCAAAATGCGCCGTGCCACGATCCAGCTCATGGCTGGCCAACCGGTCCACCAACCGCGCCATCGCCGGCAGGGGGTTCAGCGCGCGATGCGGATAGGCCGAATGCCCCTGCACACCCGTCAATGTGATCCACGCCGAAAGCGAGCCGCGCCTCCCGATCTTGATCATATCACCCATGCGTTCGGGGCAGGTCGGCTCGCCCACCAGACAAGCGGTCATTTGCTCGCCCTCCTGGTGCATCCAATCCAACAACGCCGTTGTGCCGTCTATTGCATCGCCTTCTTCATCTCCGGTGATTGTCAGGATGATGGCCCCATCTGGGGGGGCGTCATGCACCATATCAATTGCCGCCGCCGCAAAGGCCGCCACGGCCGATTTCATGTCAGTGGCCCCTCGGCCCCAGATCTGGCCGTCTTTTTCAACCGCCCCGAAGGGTGGAACAGACCACGCGGCCTCATCCCCCACGGGCACCACATCCGTATGACCATTAAAGCCAAAACTGCGATTGGCACCTTTTGTGCCCCAACGGGCAAAAAGATTGCTCACCTCGCCACAATCCACACGGGTACAGGTGAATCCAGCCCCCTCCAAAAGCGCCTCAAGCAGCACCAATGCTCCGCCCTCTTCGGGCGTGACCGAGGCACAGCGGATCAGCTGAGCAGTCAGGGCTGCGGGATCAATCGGAGTATGTGCCATGTCAGACCTGCCTTGCGAGTTTTGCTGCCACGTCCCCTAAAGCGTTTCGCCAATCCACGCAAATGTGACGTGAAAACCGCATTTTTTGGGCGACATCGGGATGATAGCACTCTTAACCCCTTAACAGCGCGTGAAAATGTTGCTAACCTTTCCCTAATAAATGACCCGAGGCAGGGCAATCAGCAGGGCCGCAAAGGCCTACTATCGAGCGGACACCTATCAGTCCAAACACATATAGGCGGAGAAATCCGCTGCGCTGGTCGTTGCGCTGCTTTTCATGGTTTTGAGAGGCGGAAAAATGGTAGCTGGAGTAGAAATTCCAATTGATCGCGGGGCAACCGCGACCGAGATGGCACAGGAAATGTTTGGCGACGGTGTTACCGTGGTCAGCGCCTCCTATACGGGCGACAATGACAGCTCGGGCATCTACACCAACGGCGATGCCATTTCTGGGATGGTGACGCCGGGTGATACAGGTGTGATGTTTTCAACCGGCGATTTGCGCGGTTTTACCAACAACAACAATTCCCAGTCAAACCAGTCCAGCAGTACAACCACCAATTCCAGCGGACCCAACAACAACGCTCAATTCAATGCAGCAGCCGGCACCAACACCTATGACGCCTCGTTCATTGATGTGGATTTCATCCCCACTGGTGATGTGATGACAATGCAGTTCGTGTTCTCATCCGAAGAATACCCGGAATACGCCAGCGGCTCCTATCAGGATTTTGTTGGCGTCTGGATCAACGGCAATCAGGTCGAAATGAGCGTGGGCGACGGCGATATCGACCCCAACAACCTGAACGCCGGTGCCAACCAGAACTTGTTCATCGACAACACCGCCGACCAGTACAACACCGAAATGGACGGCTTTACTGTCACCCTGACCCTGACCATTCCAGTCAATTCGGGGCAGGTAAACTCGATCCGTATCGGCGTCGCTGACGTACAGGACAACCAATATGATTCCACCCTGCTGATTGCAGGTGACAGCGTTCAAACCGCTTTGGTGGCACTGGATGACAGCACCAACCTGTTCCCAACCGGCACCAAAACAATTGATGTTCTGGACAATGACGTCAACAGCACCGGCGGCACTTTATATATCACGCATATCAATGGCACGCCGGTCAGCGTTGGTTCTACTGTTACGCTGTCTACCGGTCAGCAAGTGCACCTGAATTTCGACGGTACACTTGATCTGATTGGTGATGGCGATGTTGAAGAGTTCAACTTTACCTACACCGCCGCCAGCACCGCAGGTGGCTCTGACACCGGGTTTGTCTTGGTGGATTCCGTGCCCTGTTTTGTGGCAGGCACCCTGATCAGCACCCCCGATGGCAATGTCCCAGTTGAACAACTTGAACCCGGTGATCTGGTGCACACCCAGGATGATGGCCCCCAGCCTCTGCGCTGGATCGGATCACGCAACGTGGCCGCAAAGGGCGAATTTGCCCCAATCCGAATTGCAGCAAACACCTTTGGCGAACATGACACACTGATGTTATCCCCGCTACACAGGGTGCTCATCCGCGACAGCCTGGCCGAGCTGTTGTTTGGTGAGAGCGAAGTTTTGGTGGCCGCGCGTGACCTGGTCAACGATCACTCCGTACGCCCTGTTGAAGGCGGAACAGTTACTTATGTCCATATCCTGTTTGACCGCCATCAGGTGGTCTATTCCGAAGGGCTGGCCACCGAAAGCTTCTTTCCTGGGCCACAAACCACAAAAAGCTTCGAAGAAGACATCCTGCGCGAGATTTGCACCCTTTTCCCGGAAATTGATCCCGAAACCGGCAATGGCTACAGCCCCACTGCCCGTCGCACGCTCAAAAGATATGAGGCACAACTGCTTCTCTCAGCCGGGCTTGAGGCCGCTTGATATGGGATGGATTGGTCTCTTTGACGGCCAGGATCACCGGTTTGACGAGGCCGGACTTAAGCAGGAAAATACGACGTTCAGCGGGCTGCCTTCGCCCGAGACACTGATGCCGCGTGGCAGTCTGTTGGTGGAAACCCGGCTGTCACCAGACGGACGCCCTCGCACATTGCTAAAGATCCAGCGCGATCATCCGTGGCATTTCAGCCTGTCCTTGCAAGCACTCCCCGGAGGCGGCTTCATCCTGATTGAAACTCAGGAAGACCGAATGCGCCATGTCACCTTGCCACATATACCCGATGGGCGCATGGATTTGATCCGATTGACCTATCGTTGGGATGCCCCCCAAAAATGGGGACACCTGACCATGGAGCGCCCTGAAACTGACAGTTCTCATTCGGTGGATATTTCACGGCCACATCCTTTGCCTATGGCTGATTTGGCACAAGTCATATTGCATCCACATTACCGCGAACCTAACTCCGATATCAGCTTGATGGGTGTGTCCGATCAAATCGAGCCACACGGCCCTCTGCCTGGCCTTACCGGCAATGTCCCTGTGGCAACACCTAACGGATACGTCCCTGCTGGTTGCCTGAAACGCGGCGATCTGGTGTTGACCAATTCGGGCAATGCGGTGCCGGTGTTGCAAACGGTTCAACAAGTGATGCCCGCCCACGGCAGCCTGCGGCCCGTGCGCTTGCGTGCCCCATACTATGGCTTGCGCCGCGATATCGTGGTGGCGCCGCATCAACGGTTGGTGATCAATGGCTCTCAGGTGGAATACCTGTTTGGCCGCGAGGCCGTGCTGGTGCCCGCGCGCCACCTGATCAATGGGGTGTCTGCGCTGTACGCAACAGGCCCGGATTTTGTGGCCTACCATCATCTTCTGCTGCCAGATCACGAGGTGATCGACGCGGCCGGCTGCCCGGTCGAAAGCCTCTATATCGGTCGTATTCGTCGCAAACCCGAGCAACTGGCCGCCAGCCTGCTGGCCCCGTTCAACCGTGCGCATCTGCCGGAACATGCACAACCGGTCTGGCCAGTGTTGAAACCGTTTGAGGCCATTGCACTGGCGCTCAGCCGCGTGGCCTGAACCCGCCGCTATTCTTTGTCAAAAAATGGCGTCACCTGGGCGACGATCACAGCATTCTCGTCCCGTGCGCGCTGCATCAGGGCGCGCTCATCTTCGCTGATGTCATGGCCTTCGGCCTCGCGCTCACTCAGCGTGCCATAACCTGACACATCCAGTGGGGCCATATCCGCCTGCTTCAGAATTGCCACGCTTTCGCGCACCGCTTCGGCCTCATCGATACCGCTGGCATACAACATAAGAGCAGCCCCCGTAGACCCCTCAGGCAGCCCGTCACCATCCTTACGGCCCACCTCTACAAGAAGGGTAAAGACCTGCTGGCGTGATGGTTTTTTCTCTTTGCTCATCCCCTCGCCCTAGCGCGCCGGGCGTGTATTGGCAAGCGCAGGCATCTTACATGTTGTTCGATATGGGCTTAGACACTGGGAACACATTCAAAAGGAGAGCTAAGACATGAAACGCATCAAGGACATGATCTCCGAAGCCAACAACCTGGTTAACCACGCACCTGCCGCTGATCTGCTGGCGCTGCATGGCCAAAGTGACGTTACCTTTGTTGATCTGCGCGATCCGCGCGAACTGGAGCGCGACGGCATGATCCCCGGCGCGTTTCATTGCCCCCGCGGCATGTTGGAATTCTGGATCGACCCCGATAGCCCCTATGCCAAACCGCAGTTTCAAACCGGACATCGCATTGTGTTCTATTGCGCCTCTGGTTGGCGATCAGCCCTATCCGCGCGCACCGCACAGGATATGGGTTTGCAACATGTAAGCCATGTTGACGACGGATTTTCTGGCTGGAAAAAGGCTGGTGGGCCAGTGGGGGCGAAACCCGCCAAAAGCTAAAGACCCTACACCAGCCGACTAAAGCCGTACTGCGTAGGGTGGGTTTTAAACCCACCTTACAATCAGTCCCGCAACAATTCATTGATCCCGGTTTTTGACCGCGTGCGCTCGTCCACCCGCTTTACAATCACCGCACAATACAGAGAAATGTTGTTTGTGCTTGGCATGGACCCGGCCACAACCACCGAATAGGGCGGCACTTCGCCATACATCACTTCACCGGTTTCGCGGTCTACGATCTTGGTGGATTGGCCGATGAACACACCCATCCCCAACACACTGCCTTCGCGTATGATGCAGCCCTCAACCACTTCGGAACGTGCGCCAATAAAGCAGTTATCCTCAATGATCGTCGGTCCGGCTTGCATCGGCTCCAACACGCCGCCAATGCCCACGCCACCTGACAGGTGCACATTCTTGCCGATCTGCGCACAGCTGCCAACCGTGGCCCAGCCATCCACCATCGTGCCCTCGTCAACATAGGCCCCGATATTCACAAAAGACGGCATCAACACCACACCCGGCGCAACATAGGCCGACCGCCGCACGATAGAACCAGGCACAGCACGGAACCCCGCATCACGCCATTGGTTTTCGCCCCAGCCGTCAAATTTGGAGGGCACCTTGTCCCACCAGCCAGCATTGTCCGGGCCACCTTCGATGATATCCATATCACGCAGACGGAACGACAACAGCACGGCCTTCTTGGCCCATTGGTTCACATGCCAATCACCGCTGTCTTGCCGCTCAGCCACCCGCAGGCTGCCACTGTCCAGCGCGTTCAGCGTATCTTCAATCGCGTCACGCGTTTCACCGGTTGTGGCGGGCGTGATGCTGTCACGGGCTTCCCAGGCAGCTTCGATGGCAGTTTCCAGTTGAGCGTTGGACATGGGTTCAGCTTTCCATTGATCAGAGTTTAAGTACCGCATTGGCCTATACTTGGACGACAAGCGCAGTGCAATGCGACGGGAGGCAGGATTATCCCGCCCCCCGTACCTTCACCCCAATGGATCAGGTGCAATGTTCCCGCCACAGATCAACACCGCGACCTTTTCACCGGGATCTGGCCGGTACACACCGCTTAGCAATGCCGCCAAGGCAGCCGCACCTGCCGGTTCCACCAATTGCCGCAGGTTTCGCCACAAAACGGCTTGCGCATCCACAATGGCGGCATCTGTAACGGTCACAGTTTCAATCCCCTGCGCCTGTGCCAGCCCAAAGCAAATATCACCGATGCGTGTGGCCCCCAGCGCATTCGCCGCCACACCGGATACATCAACATCCACCGGCGCACCGGCTTGCAAAGCACGGGTGAGGGTCGCACAGTTTTGCGGCTCTACGGCCACAACTTTGCGCCGCCCGTCAAGCCACGCCATGGACCCAGCAATCAGCCCGCCGCCACCCACAGCAATCAGCACTGTGTCAGCCTCCAGCCCCTGGCCCTCCCATTCAGCCAGGCAAGTGCCCTGGCCTGCGACGGTGGCAGGTGCATCATAGGCATGAATCTGGATCGCACCGGTCTCGGCCTCCCACTGGCGCGCACCTGCCAGCGCGTCGGCATAAACCCCTTCCACCACCTGCAAATCAGCGCCTAGCCGCTTGATCAGATCAATCTTCGCAGGTCCGGCAATCTGGGGCACATAAATCCGGGCGCGGTGCCCCAAAGTGTGGGCAGCATAGGCCACTGCCGCTCCGTGATTGCCACCGGATGCAGCCACCAAACCGGCCTCGGGCACATCTTGCGACAACAACGTATTGAACGCGCCTCGCGCCTTGAAACTGCCTGTGTGCTGCATTTGCTCCAGTTTCATTTCAACCGGAAAATCCAAACCCAGAGCTGTTGAAACCAGCACAGGTGTGCGCTGCACATATGGCGCCAAACGCTGCGCGGCAGCCTCAATTTCATCACGCCACATCATGTGTTCACGCCCCTTTGTCTGGCCAATTCCTATCAATCCCTATACCCATATTGCAAAACCCCCAACAAGGACGTGATGAGTAATGAAAGACGACCGCAACAGCCAGTTTCGCGATTCAGGCACCGACCGCCGCACCGCCGAAAAAGTGCCAGACACGCCGCAAACCCGTGCGCCCGCATATCGGTTGGCCTTCAATGATCCGGACTTCTTGTGCCGCGAAGAACTGCGCCCGGTGCGCCTGCAACTGGAATTGCTCAAGCCCGAGATGATCCTGAATGAACGCGGCATCGAAAGCACCATCGTGCTGTTCGGTGGCGCGCGCATCCCAGACCCCGAGCACAAAGAAAAAGCCCGCACCGAAACGCTGGCCAACTTATCACATTATTACGATGAAGCCCGAGAGTTTGCCCGTCTGATGACGGAAAAATCCATGGCCACCTATGGCAAGGAATATGTTGTTTCCACCGGTGGGGGGCCGGGTGTGATGGAGGCTGGCAACCGCGGTGCCGCAGATGCAGGCGGCAATTCCATCGGCCTCAATATCGTGCTGCCCTTTGAGCAGGCTCCAAATGAATATGTCACGCCGGGCCTGTGTTTCAACTTTCACTATTTCGCCATTCGCAAAATGCACTTCCTGATGCGCGCCAAAGCAATCTGCTGTTTCCCCGGTGGTTTCGGCACATTGGATGAAATGTTTGAATCGCTGACACTGATTCAGACCGATCGGATGAACCGCGTGCCCTTCCTGCTGTTTGGCGAGAAATTCTGGCGCTCGATCATCAACTGGGAAGCCCTGTCAGAGGCTGGCACAATCAGCGCCGAAGATCTCGATCTGTTTCAGTTTGTCGAAACCGCGCAACAGGCCGCTCAGATCATTGACGATTGGTATGCGGAGTAAGCCGACCATGGCCCGATGCCTGAACGCCTGTTAACCGGGTTGGATATCATGGCTCACCAAGGGGCTGTTCGGGGTCTCGAACAGCCCGGAGAATTCACTCAGCAGCGGCTCTCTTTTCGGCACGCAGACGGCTGGGATCCCAGTTTTCCAGCACACGGCTGTTGTCGTCGCTGTCATATTCACGCAGCGTCCGGCTGGTGACGCCCGGAACACTCTGAAACCCATCGGCCAGCTTCTTGGGGTACCATCCCTGTTTCACATGACCGGGGAAAAACTGCGCCAAAATAGAGGACGTGCTCAGCGCACATTGCGCCTTTGGCACCGCGCCATATTCCATCGCCGCGCGCATAATGCCTTCTGCCACCTCGGGCGAGACATCCAGCTCCTGAACGCGCACATGAAACGTTTCGCGCGCGTGATAGCGGGTGTAAACATCGGCCACCACAGGCGTGATACCAAACACCACATCGTTGCGTTCAGGAATGGTCTCATGGGCGAATGACCCTGCCGGATCCCAGATAACCCGCTGTGAGCCGTTGATCATCATCGAGGTATGCGCCCCTGACCCAGTGGAATTGTTGATCATCGTAAACAGAGTGATCCGCGGTGGTCCATCGTGACGATAGACTTTGCTGCGCACAAACTCTTCGGGCGCAAAGACCGGTTCAACCGAACAGCCCGCCAGCATCACCACAGCCAAAAACCCGACAATCAAGCCACGCATGACATTCCCCCACAATCCATGAAACCGCATTCTCGTCGGCGTTTAGCCGTTCACAAGAGCGACAAACACCAATGTTGCAATGCTGATAACGCAGCCCCAGCCCACCATTTTGATGAAGCCATCAAAGGTTTTCTCCTGAACATCAATGTTCATTTCGCCATGTTTGTGGTCAGACATTATCGGTTTTCTCCGGTTGATATCGGTCATAAATCAGGCGTTGGATACTGCATTTCCACCGCGCTGTCACCACCTAGAGCGGTTTTGGCTGAATCTGGAACAGATTGAATGAAAGCCGTCCCGCCATCACACAAATGTTGCTGCGATTCTCAAAGGTGGATGTTTCCCAGCCCTTCAAGAAATGCGTTTAGCTGTCAGCTTTGTCGCCATGCTCCAATGCTTGCGCCAGCCGAAACCCGATTCGGTTGGGTGCGGTTTTTTCCACCTCGGTAGGCAAGGCGCGCAGGATCACATTCAATTGGCTGACATGCTGAATCTGCTGGGTTTTGATGCCCGCCGGATCGCTGCCATAAAAGGTGATGATGTCCGGATCGAAAAAGCCCATGCCCTCAATCCGCATGACACCGGCTTCGGCCCCGGTATATCCCATGGCCACCTCATGTTCGTTGTCCAGCGTCTCTTCAAAGTTCTGAATATAGAGGATCAGCCGCTCATAAGCCCATTCTGCCGGGCTTTTCTGGGCCAGGGGCTCATTGCGCAATGCTTCTGAGCGTTTTTCCAGACAGCGCGCCTGCTCTTCTGGATTGGAATGCACTTCGTGGCAGCGGGGTGGCATTGCATCGCCTTCGGCCAATTCCGCCGAGGTTTCGATCTTATTGTCCATCGCGCCTATTCCTTCAACTGCCACAGCCAGGCGCCATCTTCGCGCATGGTCCTTGTCACCTGGCCAAGGTGATGCAGATGATTGAGGTGCGCAACCGCTTCCACAAGGGCCAATCCATAAATGCCCTGATCAATTTTTCGTTTGAACAGCGGGGCAAAACACTCGGCGGCTGTTTTAGGCGTGTCCAGATGCACGCGCAAACGATCCAGACAACCGTGGTGATTCTCTTGCAATTGACGCATTCGCACGGGCAGGCCGGTGAAGGGTGTCTTGTGACCAGACAGCACCAAATGATCGTCTCTCGCCAGACCACTTAACCGCTCACAGGACTCCATCCATTCCCCCACCGAGTCGGCCTCGGGTTCGGTCGCATAAACGCCGATGTTGGGGCTGATCGAGCTGATGATCTGATCGCCTGCAATCACCAGATTGTCGTCACGGCTCCACAGCGTCAGATGCTCGGGTGCGTGGCCATTGCCAATATGGACGTCCCACGCCCGTCCTGCGGCGTGAAACACATCATCTTGCATCAGTCGGGTGTAACCCACAGGCAGGAAATGACAAACATCGGCAAAATTATAGGGTCGTTCGTTTTTGCGTGTCTCGTAGATCTCAGGATCCATGCCCGCCCGACGCCAATATTGCAGCGTCTCCTCGGTGGTACGGTCCTGCTGATCCAAGATCAACATTCGCGCCATAAGCCAGGCAGTGCGTGTCGTCACCAGTTCGGCCCCAAAGCGCGCCATCAACCAGCCAGCCATGCCCACATGATCTGGGTGGTGGTGGGTTAAAATAACGCGGCTGACCGGCTTGCCTTGCAGCGGTCCTGCCAGCACGCTTTCCCACAACTCGACCGAGAGTTTGGAATACATACCCGTATCCACAATTGACCAGCTATCGCCCTCATCCAGCGCATAGATATTCACATGATTCAGTACCATCGGCAGAGGCAGCCTGATCCACAAAACACCTTTCGCCACCTCGATGGCTTCGCCATTGGCGGGCGGCTCGGGCCAAGGAAACCGCATTGGCACCACTGCACCGTCCATCATGCGCCCAACTCGTCAGCGCCGAGCGCATAGATATCCCCCGCCCCGGCGGTGGCTTGCACCAACAGGCTGGCGTGCTCGGGCAGCAGGCGCAGAATGTAAAACCGCGCCAGTTTGGTTCGTGCGCCATTGTCCCCTTCGGCCAGGGCCGCTGTCAGATGAAAATGCGCGCCCAGCACACGGGCAAAGGCCCGCAAAAATGGCACAGAGCCAGCAAAGCGCTGGGTCATGTCGGTCTGCTTGATCATCCACTCGGTGGCTTCACGCAGGCTTTCAGTTGCCAGCCACACTGGCTCGGCCAGATCGGGCATGCTCGCGCGGGCGTGCTCTGCTTGTGTCTCAATCTCATCCAAAAGAACAAAGGCAGCATCACCGCCGTCCATCAGCTTGCGGCCCACCAGATCCATCGACTGAATGCCATTGGTACCTTCATAAATCGCCGTGACACGCACATCTCGGCTGTATTGGGCGGCACCTGTTTCCTCAATAAACCCCATGCCGCCATGTACCTGCACACCCATGTCAGCCACTGCGATACCAGTATCTGTGCCAAAGGCTTTGGTAATTGGCGTCAGAAAGGCCGCGCGGGCGGCCCAATCCGCCCCGCCGGTGGCCTGTGTCATATCGATCGCCACGGCATTGGCCAGCGCAATCGCGCGCGCCGCAAAGGTATCGGCCTTCATTGAGGCCAGCATCCGGCGCACATCGGCATGATCCAGGATTGTGCCCGCCCCATCACCAACTGGTGTGCGGCCCTGCTTGCGTTCCATCGCATAGGTCAGCGCGTGTTGCAGCGCACCTTCGGCCACGCCGATGCCTTGCACACCCACGCCAAGGCGGGCGTTGTTCATCATGGTGAACATGCACCGCATCCCGTCGTTCGCCTCGCCGATCAGCCAGCCCTGCGCGCCATCAAACTGCATAATCGCAGTCGGGCTGCCATGCAGGCCCATCTTATGTTCAAGGCTAACCACCTTCAGGCTGTTGGCCTTGCCGGGGTTGCCCTCCGCATCTGGAATAAACTTGGGCACAATGAACAGGCTTATCCCCTTGGTGCCCGGCCCCGCATCGGGCAGGCGCGCCAACACCAGATGGCACACGTTCTGGGTGAAATCATTATCGCCCCAGCTGATAAATATCTTTTGCCCGGACACCGCATAACTGCCATCCCCGTTCGGCTCTGCCCGAGAGCGCAATGCCCCCACATCACTGCCCGCCTGTGATTCGGTCAGGTTCATCGTGCCGGACCATGCGCCGCTGACCAGTTTGGGCAGGTACACACGTTTGATCTCGTCACTGGCGTGATGTTCCAACGCCTCGATCTGGCCTTGGGTCATCAGCGGGTTCAGTTGCAGGCTCAGGCATGCACTGCTCATCATTTCATTCACGGCGGTGGTCAGCGTGATGGGCAGGCCCATGCCACCATTATCAGGGCTGGCGCCAATTGACACCCAGCCACCAGACGCAATTGCCGAATACCCATCGCTAAAACCAGGGCTGGTTCGCACCACACCGTTTTCCAGAAAAGCAGGGTCAGTATCGCCATTGCGTTGCAGCGGGGCCAACACATCTTCGCACATACGGCCCGCTTCAGTTAGGATCGCGGTGGTCATATCTGGGGTGGCTTCGGCAAATCTATCGGTTGCCGCTACCTGGCCCAACTTGATCACATGCTCAAACAGAAACTGAAATTCGCCCACCGGTGCCCGGTATGTCATACGTGCTCTCCTGAATTATATTTCTAAGGGCTGGCTTGGCTTTAGCGTTGGCTTTGCCCCCTGCCCCTTCTATGCAGTTCATCCATGGTTTAGAATAAATGAACCTCTCCTACCAGCAACAGAAACGCAGCGTCAGACCTGATATATGCAAAACCCTACAGAAATGCTACAACCTGACACTCCGGGCTGTGAGCGCGCCGCAGATATATTGCGCAGCGGCGCTCTGGTCGCCTTTCCAACCGAAACGGTTTACGGGCTGGGCGCGGATGCGCGCAATGATCGCGCCGTGGCCCGGATATTTGAGGCCAAAAACCGCCCCCGCTTCAACCCTTTGATAGTGCATCTGCCGTCGATAGAGGCTGCCAAAAAATTGGTCGAATGGTCAGACACAGCCAACATCCTCGCCTCAGCCTTCTGGCCCGGCCCGCTGACGCTGGTGATGCCATTGCGCCAAGGGCACGGGCTGTCACCTTTGGTCACCGCTGAGCTGACAACGCTTGCCATTCGCCTGCCAGCACATCCTGTGGCGCAGGCGCTGCTGGCGGCATTTGACGGGCCAATCGCGGCGCCGTCGGCCAATCCTTCGGGCCAGATCAGCCCAACCACCGCAGCCCATGTCAGTCAGGGTCTGACCGGACGGATTGACGCCATTCTGGATGGCGGTGCTTGTGATGTGGGGTTGGAATCAACGATTATTGGCTTGGCCGATACCCCCACCCTGCTGCGCCCTGGCGGGGTGCCAACCGAAGCAATTGCCCAAGCGCTCGGCGCGCCATTGGCCGATCATGATGGCGACGCTTTGACTGCTCCGGGGCAAATGGCATCGCATTATGCCCCCGGCGCGCAGGTGCGGCTGAATGCGACGTCGCGCCATGATGGTGAGGTGTTGCTTGGCTTTGGGCCAACAGAGTGTGATCTGAACCTGTCGCGCGCAGGTGATCTGCTCGAAGCGGCGGCCAACCTGTTTGGCCATTTGCATACGCTGGATGCACTTGGAGCGACCACCATTGCCGTATCACCCATCCCCGAAACAGGCCTGGGCCGCGCAATCAATGACCGGTTGCGCCGGGCCGCAGCACCTCGCGGATAGGGGTCCAGTAGCCGGACCATCTTCTGCCCTCAGGGAGAGGGCAAAAGTCCGGTGGCTTTGCCCTGAGGGCGGGCAAAGACAGGTAATTTATAGATAGGTCTGCCCTATTTACAGCGCTTCTCGGCCTCTTCCACCGCAGCGGTATAGCCCATCAGCGAAAACCGATCAGACGTCTGCGTCCCGCGTGAGGACCGTGCTGTCAGTGTGGCATCCGCCCCACGTTTCAAGGACGCAATGATCTTCGCATCATCCGCAGCCGACGCAGGCCAGGCCCATTCACCTTCGGTAAACAGCTCAAATTTATTGCCGCTGATGTCCAGATTAACCGTAGAGCCGCCAGCAAAAGGGTAACCACCCGTAAAGGCCAATTGCCCCTGCACACCTGCCCCCGGCCGATAGAAGGTCATCAACAGAATATCGCCTCGGCGCACCGCAACAACACGACCGTCTTTCTTGTTGATCGTCTCGGTTGGCGATGAAACCGCCCAGCATTCGCGCGGGCTTTTGTCTTCAAACACACTCCAGGCAGTTTTTGCCGCCACCTGATTGGTGCTTTCTTCCTGTGCAGATACGCCAGACGCCGCCAGAGCCACAACAGCCCCCGCCAATCCGCGTGTAAAACATGATACCATGTGTCCAGCCTCCAAGCTGTCCTAGCCTCAATTTCAATGGACCGCGTGCATCCTTTAACGGATTTTCGTTGATCGCGGCCGTTTCTTACTCGACATTGCAATATTAGACTGAAACACGCGAGATGTGAAAGACAGAATTGGCAATAATCCGCACAGTTCCCGGTTAGAGAGATCACAAAGATGACAAATCCCGTTCCTTTGGTCGAAATCTGGCGTGGGCCTGTGGTGGAAAGCCTGCACAGCGGCCATGCTGTAATTTGTGATGACACGGGCCAGATTGCTCAGGCTTGGGGTGATCCGCAGGCCATGGTCTATCCGCGCAGTTCCTCCAAGATGATCCAGGCCTTGCCCTTGATCGAAAGCGGCGCGGCAGCCGCCCATGGGCTGAACTCTGAACACCTCGCACTTGCTTGTGCCTCGCATAATGCGGCGGATATCCACACCAGCCGCGTGCAGGACTGGCTAAAGCACCTGGGCTTCAGCGATGCTGATTTCCGCTGCGGCACGCAAGTGCCCGATGATATTCCCGCCCGTGATGCCCTGATCCGTGCCGACCAAAGCCCGTGCCAATATCACAACAACTGCTCGGGCAAACACTCGGGGTTTCTGACGCTGACCCAGCATTTGGGCGGCGGGCCTGAATACATCGACATTGATCACCCGGTTCAACGCGCCTGCCTGGAGGCGTTTGAGGATCTGACCCAGATCGACAGCCCCGGCTATGGCATTGATGGCTGCTCTGCCCCTAATCACCTGACCACATTGCACGGCATGGCCCGCGCCATGGCCTTTTTTGCGGCGGCACAAAACGGGGCCGACATCCGTCAATCCGCAGCCGCCCAGCTGCGTGATGCCATGATTGCCCATCCTGATCTGGTGGCCGGCGAAACCCGCGCCTGCACCGAATTGATGCGCGCCTGTCGCGTGCCCGTTGCCCTGAAAACCGGGGCCGAGGGTTACTACATCGCCATTTTGCCCACCCAGAAACTGGGCATAGCATTGAAAATCACTGATGGTGCCACACGCGCATCGGAATGTGTGATGGCAACATTGCTGGTGCGCTTGGGTGTGCTGGACGCAGATCACCCCACGACACGCCGTTACGTCAATGCTGCAATGCTCAATCGCAGGGGCGTCGAAACCGGCACAATGCGGCCCAGCTCGACACTTCTCTAGGCCTCTGCACCCGGCTGTTTCTTGATCGCTCTGTCGTAAATGCCGCTTGCCTTGGGCTGCGTTTGCTCTCATGTTCAGGCTGTTCTCAGGGCGGGGTGCAATTCCCCACCGGCGGTAACGGGCCATGTGCCCGAAGCCCGCGAGCGGCCCCGGATATGATCCGGGGTTTAGCAGATCTGGTGCAACTCCAGAGCCGACGGTCACAGTCCGGATGGAAGAGAGCGACAAGGATCACACGGGCAAGCCAGCCCGTTGACGCCTTTCGTTTGATGCACCCTGGTGACGTGTCAAAATGCGAAAGGAGACCTGCACATGACACTTCCCCACTACGCCTTCATCAAGGCCAATTGGCATGCCGATATCGTGGATCGCGCGCTTACAGGCTTTGCCGAGCTTATCCCAATGCAACAGATCGATGTGTTCGACGTGCCCGGCGCATTTGAAATGCCGCTACTGGCGCGCGATCTTGCAGCATCGGGCCGCTATAGCGCCATTGCGGCTGCTGCCTTTGTGGTGGATGGCGGCATTTACCGGCATGATTTCGTGGCACAGGCCGTGGTCGATGGGCTGATGCGCGCCGGAATGGACACAGGTGTGCCGGTTTTGTCAGTTTCGCTGACACCGCATCAGTATCATGAGACAGAGCACCACACCGCCATCTATCGCGCCCATTTTGTGGACAAAGGCCGTGAGGCCGCTCAGGCCGCGCTGATGATCGGCAAAACCCGCGCTCAACTGGCGGCCTAAAGCGCTGCGCGTATGTGTGACTGCGTCGCGCCTTTTCCCCGCGTCATGTTAAAGGCGAGACGCTTTAATCAAATCGCCGTCCCGGACCAGATCCGGGGCGGCGCATCACCTGCATTTCGACAATCACGGTCACTTCACATGCGCCACCATCCGCAATGCCGTCGGCAGTGACAAGTTTGTCAACACACCACAAACTCATCGCGGGCATAGCCTTGCAGATACAGCAATGCACTCAGATCACCGTGATTGATCCGCACATCGCATTGCGCCGCGACCGATGGTTTGGCATGCAACGCAACACCCGTGCCAGCGCATCCCAGCATACCCAGATCATTGGCGCCATCGCCAACCGCAATCACATCCGCAGCACTCAGCCCAAGCCGCTTGGTGATCTCCTCGAGCGCCGAAACTTTGGCCTCACGCCCCAAGATCGGCCGACCAACACCACCGGTCAGAACACCATTCTCAACCAACAGAGTATTGGCACGGTTTTCATCAAATCCCAGTGCTTCACCCACCATCGTCGTAAACGCGGTGAACCCGCCCGAAACCAAGGCCGCGTAAGCGCCATTTGCCTTCATCGTGGCCACCAACGCCGCGCCTCCGGGCATGAAACTGATGCGCGTGTCGAGCACCTTTTGAATCACCGCCTCATCAAGGCTCTTCATCAAGGCGACCCTCTCAATCAACGCACCTTCAAAGTCCAGCTCGCCGTTCATGGCACGCGCGGTGATGTCTTTGACATGCGCCCCGACGCCCGCCTCTTCGGCCAGCTCGTCAATGCACTCCTGTTGGATCATGGTGCTGTCCATATCCGCCAACAGCATCTTTTTGCGCCGGTCCGCCTTGGGCTGTATCACCAGATCAACCTTCCAGGATTGCAGGTCTTCCCAGACCTCCCAATGATTGCCCGGTTTTTCATCCAAGGTAAATTCAGCGGCCTCATCCGGGGACAGCCATTGGGCATCGCCCCCGCCCCAGGCATTGCGCAAGGACTGCACAAGCGTTGGGTCCAAAACGCCTCTGGGCGCAATCAAGGTGGCGATAAACATGGTTAAAACTCCGGGTTTGGTTTTGCCATGGACTACGACACAGCTGCGGCTGATTCCAGTGTGAAACGTCCAAAAGCACTCTGGCACTGATTTTCAAATGTTCTGCGTGATGCGGCTCATGTGGCCCCGCCAACCTGCTGTCGCAGTGTCTTACCCTAATCTCGCAACCACTGATCTTGTCACGCACATCGCGCAGGCCAACATAACCCGGCCCTCGCGGCTGAACATCATTTTCACCTTTCTCCAAATACTTTCTACTTTCCCTCTCCCCACCTTGCCTTTCAGCACTCAGCAGTGAATGACCATAATTTTCCGATCGGAACCAAATTCGTCGTATTTGATCAACAAACCGACGCCCACCTTTCATTTCTGCACTTGCACACCCCTGAAATCACCGCTACCCAAGCCAGTGGGACACCCTTCCCCAACGAAGGGCGCTTATCTGGAAGGATAGCAGCAATGACGATCCAAGAACCGGCCACGCGGCCGGAAAACCCGCGTTTCTCCTCCGGCCCATGTGCCAAACCCCCCATTTTTGACGTGACCAAACTGTCTGACGCGCCCTTGGGCCGCAGCCACCGTGCCGCTGTCGGCAAGGCGCGCCTGAAAGCCGCCATTGACAGCACGCGCGACGTGTTGGGCATCCCCGACGGCTATCGCATCGCCATCGTGCCCGCCTCTGATACAGGTGCCATGGAAATGGCGATGTGGAACCTGCTGGGCGCCCGCAAAGTTGAGATGCTCGCCTGGGAAAGCTTTGGCGCCGGCTGGGTCACTGATGTGGTAAAACAGCTGAAATTGGACGCCGAGGTCAAAACAGCTGACTACGGCCAGATCGTGGACCTCAGCACAGTTGACACCGACAATGACGTTGTTTTCACCTGGAACGGCACCACCTCTGGCGTGCGTGTGCCCAATGGCGACTGGATCAAATCTGATCGCACCGGACTGACCATTTGTGATGCCACCTCTGCCGCCTTTGCCCAAGACTTGCCTTGGGACAAACTGGATGTCACCACCTTTAGCTGGCAAAAAGTGCTGGGCGGCGAAGCGGCGCATGGCATGATCATCCTGAGCCCGCGTGCGGTGGAACGTCTGGAAACCTATACGCCCGCATGGCCCCTGCCCAAGATTTTTCGCCTCACCAAAGGCGGTAAACTGATCGAAGGCATCTTTGAAGGTGCCACGATCAACACGCCCTCCATGTTGGCAGTCGAAGACTACCTGTTGGCCCTGAAATGGGCACAATCCGTAGGTGGGTTGCCTGGCCTGATCGCACGGGCGGATGCCAATGCTCAGGTACTGGCTGATTTTTGCGCGGCCCACGATTGGCTCGCCAATCTGGCTGATGATCCTGCAACGCAATCCAATACATCCGTGTGCCTAAAATTCTGCGATCCACGCATTACCGATGGTGCGGTGTTTGCCAAGGCCATCGCCAAACGGCTGGACGTGGCCGACGTAGCCCGTGATATCGGTGCCTATCGTGATGCACCTCCAGGCCTTCGTATCTGGTGCGGCGGTACGGTAGAAACATCTGATCTCGCAGCGCTGATGCCTTGGTTGAACTGGGCTTTTGAAGCCGAAATCGCGGCACTGACTGAAGCCGCCTAAAGGTGGGTTAAAAACCCACCCTACACTTGATGCGTAGGGTGGGGTTCCACCCCACCACACCCCAAACAATCTCATATCAAAGGACCACTATCATGGCTCCCAAAGTACTCGTTTCCGACAAGCTTTCCGAAACCGCCGTCCAAATCTTCCGGGATCGCGGCATTGATGTTGATTTCATGCCCGACCTGGGCAAGGACAAAGAAAAGCTCCGCGAGATCATTGGTCAATATGACGGCCTTGCCATTCGCTCGGCCACCAAGGTCACGGAAAACATCCTGGACGCCGCTGACAACCTCAAGGTTATCGCCCGTGCAGGCATCGGCACCGACAATATCGACAAAGACGCCGCCTCCCGCAAAGGTGTGATCGTCATGAACACGCCCTTTGGCAACATGATCACAACAGCTGAACATGCCATCGCCATGATGTTTGCTGTGGCCCGTCAACTGCCCGAAGCCAGCGCCTCTACCCATCAGGGCAAATGGGAGAAATCCAAATTCATGGGGGTTGAGTTGACCAACAAAACCCTCGGTGTCATCGGTGCTGGCAATATCGGTGGTATCGTGTGTGATCGTGCCCGCGCGCTCAAAATGAAGGTCATCGCTTATGATCCGTTCCTGAGCCAGGAAAAAGCCGACAAAATGGGCGTTGAAAAGGTTGAGCTGGACGAGCTGCTGCCGCGCGCAGATTTCATCACCCTGCATGTGCCGCTCACCGATCAGACCCGCAATATCCTGTCTGCCGAAAACCTTGGAAAAACCAAGAAAGGCGTACGCATTGTCAACTGCGCCCGTGGTGGGCTGGTGGATGAAGAGGCCCTGGCAGACCTGCTCAAATCCGGCCATGTGGCAGGTGCCGCTTTTGACGTCTTCGCGTCAGAGCCCGCCACGGAAAACCCGCTGTTCAACCTGCCCAATGTCGTGGTTACGCCGCATCTGGGTGCCGCAACAACCGAAGCACAGGAAAACGTTGCCCTGCAAGTGGCTGAACAAATGTCAGATTACTTGCTGACCGGTGCCGTGACAAACGCGCTCAACATGCCGTCGGTGACGGCTGAGGAGGCCAAAGTCATGGGTCCGTGGATCAAGCTGGCGGATCACGTCGGCAATTTCATTGGTCAGATGACAGATGAACCGATCAAGGCGATCAATATCCTTTATGATGGCGTGGTCTCAGACATGAACCTTGACGCACTGACCTGCGCCGCTGTTGCAGGCATCATGAAATCGGTGAATCCTGAGGTAAACATGGTGTCCGCCCCTGTGGTCGCCAAAGAACGTGGCGTGAAGATCAGCACAACCAAGCAGGATAAATCCGGCGTGTTTGAGGGCTATATCAAGCTGACTGTTGTCACAAGCGAACGCGAGCGCTCTATCGGGGGCACTGTGTTCTCGGATGGCAAGCCGCGCTTCATTCAGATCAAAGGCATCAACATCGACGCCGAGATCGGCCAGCATATGCTTTACACCACCAACAATGACGCGCCGGGCATCATCGGCACCTTGGGCCAAATTTTGGGCGAAAGCGGCGTAAACATTGCCAACTTCACCCTTGGTCGTGCGGCTGCGGGTGGCGAAGCGATTGCTTTGCTTTATGTCGATGCCCCGGTAGAGGCCGACGTGATCGAAAAACTGAATGCCACCAGCATGTTTCAGCAGGTCCGCGCACTGTCGTTTGACGTGAACTGATACAAATAATCCCGGCGTGCGCGTGCCATCAAACCGATGCTGCGCACGCCGGGACAGCGACAGGCCCCGGGGTGGCGGCCCCAACAGGGGCTCAATAGTGATTTATCTCCGCACCCCCGCGTGCAGAATATATGATGCACTGACATCAGCCTTTTCGCCAACCCATTGAGGGGCCTGGCGGCCTGTTAACCGGGCTTACACGCACCATTCACAAAGTTCGTTCGGGTGTTAATCTGCCCTGCTATTGCACAACCAACGCGGCCACGGCGCTCACTTGGCCATCCGCATTCTTGTAGGGAACATGCAAATTGGAATTCAGCGTCACACGTACCTCATAGCGCCCGGCAGGCAAGGCCCCGATCAACGCCTCGCCTGTATAAACGCGCTGCAGTTTCAACCCGTCCAAATAGAGGTGCCCGTGCCCATGACCTGGCACATGCTCAGGCATCTCTCCACCGGGATCAAAGGTGAAATTCTCCACCTGCATGCGCACCAAAGTGGCACCGTTGGCCGCGGGTTCCAGTGTCATTGCCAACGTGGGAGCAGGCCCCTGCGTATCCTGCGCTGCCATTGCAGCCATCGCCATATGTTGCGCATGCGGATCACTAGGCTCGCCAACCCGCGCACGCACCGTCTGCTCCCCCGAGCGCAAAAAGATCAGCGTCAGCGGGATCAAGCGGCCTTCACTCAGGTCGCCCTCCACTCCTGACAGGCGCAAATAGGCCCCATCAGATGACAATGATGGTGTACTGCGGGCCGGAATGGCCAGCCGTGACGCCCCCGTGGGCGAGACAATTTCCACCTGCGACGCCACGGGCGAGGAGGCGCTGATCAAAATATCCGGCTCATCTGCGGTTTCAAACATCAGCGTGACATGCGCCACGCCCGCTTCACCCTGCATCGCCTGCGCCTGCACAGCGCTCAGTCCCACCGGGTCAGATGGCATCTGACTGCGCCAGACGAGAATGCCAACAATCAGCACCAAAGACAGTGCAGCTAAGATAACAGACCTGCGCATCAAACTTCCCACTTTCGTTCAACTCACAGGAACATTAACGTATTTTCATGCGAACCATAGTTAGATTTTTTACAGCCTTCGGCCTGTTGCTCTTGATCCTCATTCCGGGGGGGGCGCAGGCGCATGTGTCAGAACAAGCCTTTGTTCTGCTGCTGCCCACCCGCGCCTATATTATCGGTGGTTGCCTTTCGGTCCTTGCGTCAATCCTGCTGGTCTCTTTCCTGCCAAAACGAATAACCGAGCGGCTGTTCGCTGCGCGCTTGTTATCACGGCCCGCTTTGCCACATTGGTTGCGTCATGGGGTCAGCTTGCTTTCAACAATCCTGCTGGCCGTGTTGATCTATCTGGGCATGACCGGCCCGCATGATCCGCTCAGCAACCTGCTGCCACTGATGATCTGGACCGGATGGTGGATCGTGCTGGTCAGCCTGATCGGCGTTCTGGGCAATCTGTGGCTATGGGTAAACCCCTGGAGCGGCCTCTATCGCCTGATATTTGGGCGCACTCCTGCCCCGCCTGCCCTGCACCTGCCGGATCGCTGGGGCGTCTGGCCGGCATGGGCACTCTTCATGGCATATTGCAGTTTCTTCATTGCTGATCCGGCTCCCAGTGATCCCGACAGATTGGCCACGATCGTCGCCTCCTACTGGCTGTTCAGCTTCGCTGGCATGGCGCTGTTTGGCGCTCAAACATGGATGGCGCGATGCGAGCCTTTCTCGGTCGCCTTTTCTCTGTTTGCGCAGGTCTCACTGTTTGGTGGCGGCACACACAGAGCCATTGGTATGCTCGGATGGGATTTGATGTCACCGCGCCCTTATGCGGTTGGCCTTGGCGTTTTTGCCCTGACCTTGCTGGCATCAGGCAGCTTTGACGGGCTAAAGGAAAGCTTCTGGTGGCTCGCCCTGATCAACGTCAATCCGTTGGAATTTCCCGGCCGCTCAGCAGTGATCACCTCGTCCCTCATCGGATTGGCGCTGGCCGTGATCGGCCTGGTCACAGCTTTCGCACTGGTGGTATGGGCCTGCCGGGCCATTGCCGTGGCCGGAAAACCGCGCGAAACTCAGCCCAGCTTTGCTGTGGTCTTTGCCGCGCTTGCCCCGGCAGTTCTGCCAATTGCGCTTGGCTATCACATCTCACATTTCATGGTTTCATTCCTGATCGAAGGGCAATACCTGCTTGCCGCAATCAGTGATCCAATGGCCAATGGCGCCAACCTGTTTGGCTGGGCGGATAGGCGTGTCACGGTTGGTTTTCTCAATTCTCTCGACAGTGTGTTTATCATCTGGCTGACGCAGCTGGGCGTTGTGGTGGGCGGGCATATCCTGTCAGTTCTGGCATCACATCGCGCGGCATTGCACCTCTTTGGCGATGCCCGCCGCGCCGCATTAAGCCAAATCCCACTGGGGGCCTTCATGGTGCTTTATACGCTGTTTGGCCTGTGGTTGCTGGCCACACCGCGGGGCGCGTAACGCATTTATTGATGTTCCAACTCACGCTCTTGCTTGGCCCCAGCCATCAAAGGATGCGGCACAGGATCCTTGGCGCGCAAGAAATACCGCCGGAACACATCGACATAAGATGCATAATAATAGCTTTGGTTGCGATCCAGAAAATGAGAGCGCCTCTGGGCAAAACAGGCGGGCAGCTTGTACCAAGCCAGCTTTGGATGCGCATGGTGCACTGAATGGAAATTGTTGTTCAGAAACAACAGGGAAAGCGGCCCCCGGCTTTCGATAATCACTGAACGGCCGGGCACTTTTTCATGGGCGCGGTGCTCCAAATAGGTGCGGATTTTCAGCAGGGAAAACCCGAAATACGACGCCATCACATAAGCCCAAAGCGGGATCGCGGCCCCTTGCACCACATATAATACCGGGATCATGCCAGCCACGTGCAGCCCATAGGCCCACAGAATGCTGAGATCACCCTTGGTGAAGGCCGCAAAATCATCCTTATAGAGCTGCCACAGCGATATGGCCGGCCCCACCAGCATCCGACCCAGCAAAAGGTTGTTGAACCGGTAAAGCGCTTTGATCGGTGCCGACGTGAGCGCCCAAGCTGCCGGGTCGGCATAATTGCTTTCGGGGTCATCATATGGGTCGGTCAGGTTCGGATCATAATGATGCTGCAAATGCAGATCACGAAACCTCTGATACGGCACAAACAGCCCCACCGCCGGAAACACCAGCGCCTCGCTCAACACTTTCGAGCGGAACGGATGCCCGTGCAAAACCTCATGCTGAAGCGAGGAATGCAGCGCAATAAACACGGCCAACAAAACGACCGATCCCGCCACGCCAATCCCATCTCCCCATGCCAACACGCCGACCAGTCCTGCATAACAGATCACGACCATCGCCAGCGTCGGCCACTCGATGAGGGGGCGCTGTGATGGCGAAGATTGCGTGCGTTGGGTTAGGGGCTTGGCCATAGATCTTCTTTGCTACTGACAGGATATGTCACCTGTTGTGCGCATATTGGGCCAGCTGGGCAATCCGGTGTATTCATATGTGGATATGATATTTTACATCATAATCGCCATATATGTTGTGAATTCACACTATTTCTAATAAAACGCCAAAATGGACAAACGCCACCTCTCCGCCATGTTCCGTGACCGCCTTAAGCACCTGTTGGCGGCCGAAACCAAAAACCTGGCTGGATTTCTGCGGGAAACCGGCATTGACCGCTCAGCGCTCAGCCAGTTCCTTGATCCCTCAATTGACCGGCTGCCACGTGCCGAAACCCTGCGCCGCATATCCGAGGCACGTGGTGTATCAGTGGATTGGCTGCTGGGGTTGGACAACGCCCCCGAAGGACGCCAAAGCATCTCCTCCAGCTTTCAGATCGAAACGGCCAAAGATGCCGCCACATCGCCGCTGCACGATTGGCACAAACAGGCGGATGGCCGCAAGTTGCGGTATGTGCCCTCCACCCTGCCGGATATGATGCAATTGGGATCTGACACCGTTGAAACACCAGATGACAGCGGCATTCGCGGCACCGGAGTTGAGAACGTCCTAGACGGGATTGAACCCACCGAGATGGACATAGAAATTGCCATGCCAGTGCAAACACTTCGAGATCTCGCCGCGCAAACAGGCCTGTGGCGCGGCGCCTGTCCCGCGCAATGCAAACGACAATTGCAGCATATGGCCGATTTGTGTGACGAAAAGTTCCCCGCGTTGCGCCTGCATCTGTATGACGGCACATCCGCCTTTTCAGCACCCTTCACTGTGTTCGGCAAACAACGCGTCGCTCTTTATATCGGCGAGGCGTATCTGGTGCTGACCGGACGGGCGGAAATCGAGGCCTTTGTCCAACGCTTCGATGCTTTGGTGCGTATCGCCCTGATTGGCCCTGACCAATCCGGCAAAGCACTGGCCAGGCTGGCGGCCAGCGGCGAATGGACCTCTTAACCCGCGTGTAGTATGGTTTGCCATACTGGATCAGGCAGACCAGGCATCTTAAAAATACTGAACTGACACACATCTTTTCCCAAAAGGCCCTATGCCCCAGAACGAGACAACATCCAAAATCCCCGCGTGGATCGGCAACAATCTGGTCGCCTTTGACAAGCTGGAGGCCCATCGCCGCGGCTTGCTGCACAAGGCTGTCTCGGTGTTTGTCCTGTGTGGCCCCGATGTGCTGATCCAGCGCCGGGCTTTGACTAAATACCATACGCCGGGGCTTTGGGCGAACACCTGTTGCACCCATCCACATTGGGATGAGGCGCCTATGACGTGTGCCCACCGCCGCCTGAGCGAAGAACTGGGGCTGACGGGCCTGACCCTGACCCATCGTGACAAAGTGAAATACCGTGCCGATGTGGGCGGCGGGCTGATTGAACATGAGCTGGTGGATATTTTTCTGTCACGGGTTGAAACACGCCCTGATCTGGACCTTAATCCTGATGAGGTGATGGACACAAAATGGGTGCCCATTACCGAATTATCCCACCAGACCCGCGATACTCCCGAGGCGTTTACGCCGTGGCTGCGCATCTATCTGGAGCAACACGCCGATCAGATTTTCAACTAAGCCGCGTGCCTAACTTTCGTCCGTCAGCCGCGTGAAAAAGCGGTTGTCGATAATCTTGGCCCGCTTCGCCAGACTGATCGGATACTCCGGGTCATTCAAGAAACCATCCACGGTAAATCCCGGCTCCAGCTTCAACAATTGCTGCAGGGCTCGGTTGGCATTTTCCACCTGACCCAAATGCGAGTAAAGCGCCAACAGATACCGCCTTGGCGGGCGGAACCGTGGCGACAGCGCTGCCGAAATCTCTAACGAGCGCACCGCCAGCTTCAGGTCTCCGGCATTCAGAGCCGCCAGCCCCACCTGAAAATCACACCAGAATTGCAACGGCGACTTGGCCGACAATTTTGAGGCAATCTGCGCCGCCTTCAATGATTTGTCCGGCTGATCCGAATACAACGCCGCATTGGCATAAGACCACCAGCCAAATGGATTAGATGGGTTCACCCGAATGGCCAGACTGGCCAATTCAGCCCCGGCTGAAATATCCCAATCCAACAACATCTGCGCATTGGCCGCTGTTGACAAAACCATCGAATTCATCGGGTCCGCTTCAACCGCTTTGGCTGCCAGTGCCTTGCCCTTTTCGATGCAGGCCTCAGGGGCGTCGGTAAACCGTTCGATCAGGTTGATCACTGCAATTTGCGCCTGCCAGCCCCAAAAGGTGGCCGCGTTGCGTTCGTCCAGACATTCATCCAGCAACTGACTGGCGCGCTGCACCTCACCCGGCTTGAACGAAAATATCTGCGGAATGGCAGTGCCCAGCAACACTGGCGGAAACAACCCATCGGTGCCACCACCGGTCAACACCATGATTTCTTTGTGCACCGATGTCTGCAACCGGAACGCTAGGTTCAACAAATCAAGGCTCTGCTCAATCGGGCCCGAACGATCAGTCGAACTGGCGGTTTCGGACCAGAACACCCGGTTTTCCACCGCATGGCGCGCACTGATACGCAGCCCAATGCGGTTGTCATCCACATTGAAGGCATTCACATCAACCGCAAAGACATTTTCATCCGGGTTCTGCGGCACATCATACAGCAGCTCAATCTCGCCGTTTTCATTCAGGTTTCGACTTACCAAGTCAATAAATTCACATTCCAGATGATACGATGTTGAAACCGAATCCGGCCCGCTGAGCAACGCCACCTTCCAGCGGCCCGCCCCGAAACGGGCCACCCGCGACGCCGGCGAGGAATCCTGCGCCTTGATCACCGCATGTCCCCCGCGCATGACCCGCTGCCATTCGGCAAACGCCGGATCGGGGATATCCAACCCTTCAAGAAATTCCTCGCCCTCACCCGGTATGGCATCTTTTGACCAATCGGTTTGAACTCGGTCCTGATCCAGGCTGACGCTCTGGCGGGTCGCAGTAATCACATCCGCCAGATCGCCCAGATCACGGCGAATAGCCGTTAAGGTCTGGCGCAAACTGGCCGAGGCGCGTTCACCGTCGCTCTGACTCCAGAGCCGGTCTTGCAACCATGATCGCGTGCGTTGAAATTCAGGCGAACAGGCAAGCATCGCCATCAACGCTTGCGCCTTCTTGCCACCCGGTGTGATGTCACTGCCCCCAGCACCAGTCATACGAAACTGGCCCATCACCCGGATGAACATTTTTTCAGTGGTTCCATCCATCTACTCTAGTTAACAGATAAATCCGCAAATTCCCGCACTTTTAACAACATTAAAGCACATCGCCTTTCACCAGAGGCAGGAAAAAGGCGGTGCGCGCCGTGAGAATTGAATTCGGAGGGCGTTTTAGGCAAACTTTCTAAGTCAAAGCTCATGCGAAACGCAGTAAGATATTTGGGTGCAAATCGTCGTGAAGAATCCGTGAATATTCCCGTGACCCCTTGACCACGCGATATTTTTTTTCCGAAGCTGAAGCAGGGGAAATCAATATTTTAGGGAGCAAGACCATGGGATATTCACAAAATGCACAAGGCGGAGGACGTGGCGGGGGCCGCGGTGGCGGACGTGGTGGAGGGCGTGGTGGAGGTCGTGGCGGGGGCCGAGGTGGTGGTCGTGGCGGCGGGCGTTTCCTGTCGGAGGACGAAGGACTTGTGTCAGACGCCCGCAACATGATCCAGGAGTCGCTGGCGGGATATTGGGATCCACCCACAGGCAACAACAGCTTTGATTGGGATCCAGATCCGGATGATCTGGACTACTTGCCCTCAAACCGGCGGATTGAGGTGGTGCTGGCACGAATCCTCAGCCGGTTCACAATTGAAAGTGATGCCACCAGTGTGACCGTCAAATGTGACGGGGCCAAAATCTGCGCCATCCAGAAACCCACATTGCCCACGCTGAACACCCAGATGAAATGGCTGCGCGCTTACGCTGATCTGCGTGAAGACCGAAGTACAGAAATCCTGGTTCAGTCCGAAGAAATCATGTCGCCCTTTTCTTCCGTGCGCCCGTTTGACTTGCCCAAGCGGCGCGTCACAGCCGAAATGCTGACCCTGACGCAGGAGGTGGCAATTCTGATTGAACAGCAGGTCAAACACCTGTGCCGTGCACCACGTCCGGTAGAGTTCTCGGATCGGGTCATGCCGATGTTGGATACACCACCACACAGCACTTACCCCTCCGGCCATTCAACCGAAAGCTTCGCCATCGCCTCGGCTTTGTCTATGCTGGAATACGGCGAAACCCCCGGAGAAAGCCTCTCGGCGGATCGCCCGATTTTCCATCTGGCCCAGCGCATCGCGGTCAATCGCACCGTGGCAGGCCTGCATTATCCGGTGGATTCGGCGGCAGGGGCTGCGTTGGGCTGCGCGGTTGGCAGCGCTTTGGCATTTATCGCAAACGGCACGCCCTTGCGCAGCTTCAGCTTTGACCCCAATGCCGACCCTGAGGCGGATTTTACCCGCACCACACTGGAAACAGTAATCAAAGGCAAATCCAGCTCAAAAGCCCCGGCACCCTTGGGCATCCTGCAAAAGCGCTGGGTCAAGGCGCGTGGTGAATGGTTGCGCCGCGATGGGCGCGACCCTGACACCGGGGCAGGCGTATGAGCAGTTGGAGCAGTTGGCATAACCATCCCCGGATGGTCACGTCGCCCTATGTCGATTGGTGGCTGATGCAGCATATGCTGGGATCAGGCCCCCAGCCTATGCAGATGGTCCCGGCCCTGGCACGGATGGACGAGTTTCACGCCCTGCACGACAGCGCCGACAGCCTGGTTGCCCTTGGCTCTGATCCGGCAACATTTGCACCGGGAACGGCTGGGGAATGGCCGGTCTTTCCCGTGTCCCAAAGCGCGGCTAATCCCGATTATCTGACCTCACTGCAAGGGGCCGCTGGCTGGTTTCCCGATCAGGGTAGCTATCCAACCATCACCAAAGACACGCTGGTTGCTGGTGTCATTGACGTTGATATCGGCCTTGGCCACCGCCGGTTTCGCGCCGCTGATGGGTCCAGCCGCGTGTTGGCCTCGTGGCAACAGGGTGCGCCGTGGAAGGGCGGGCCGTTACATCTGCCCTTTGGGGCGCAATTGATGCAGAGCGATATCAATGCCCTGCTGGCCAACCATAGCGGCGGTGATCTGACCCGCCCGCTGGATCAGGAGGGCTTCAACAGCGCTGCCGGATTGGTTGACAATGATCGCCCCGACAGCCTGCGTGGCCTCGCCCGGCGCACGGCCCATGGCACCCATGTTATGGGACTTGTCGCGGGGGCTGACCCGGTTGAACAGGCCAGCTTTAGCGAAAAGGTACAGCTTTTGGTGGTCAACCTTCCGCCCGCCACGGCATATGGCGAAGGTGGCGCGTTTCTGGATTATTATCTGGTTTATGCCATGCGCTGGATTGTTGAAATGCACGCCCGCATCACGCGCGCCTCGGGGCTGACCAATACCCAACCATTGCTGATGAATATCTCCTTTGGAAAACAGGCCGGCGCCAAAGATGAACGACAGGTCTTTGTCAAAGAGGCCCAACGCCTGTCGGAGGCTGACAAAATCCTCGGACAAGCCAAATTCAATGCCATCCTGCCCGCAGGCAATGACAATCTGTCACGGGTGCATTCACGATTTGAGGTTCAGCCTGACGGCGGTGAACAGACGCTGGACTGGCGTGTCAGCCCGGATGATGGCACCTCAAACTTCGTCGAGATCTGGGTGGAAAAGCTGCTGAACCCCGGCACCACCCGTGCTCCGATTCAGCTGGATGTGGTGCCCCCCGGTGCCACACCGGACGCGTTTAAACAGGCCAGTTCCGGGCAGATCACTGAGTTGCACAACTGCTTGGGGCGCATCTATTGTGACGCGGTTCCGCCAACTGACGGCAAATCGGTACGCTTTCGCTATCTGATTTGTCTGGCTCCTGACCTATTTGCCAAGGGCGGCAAGATGGGTGCGGCGGCTGGCAAATGGCAAATTCGGGTGCGCAACGCAGATGTGATTGCCCACACTGTACGCGCGTCGGTCCAGACGGATCAGGCCACTCTGCCCGGCCAGCGCGACGCACGGCAGTCATACTTTGATACCGGCGCGTATCAAACGTTCGAAGACACAGGTCGCGCCGCTGATACCTTCGCCTATGTCAGCGGGGCTGACGCAGCACCTGACCTTGACACTGGCCCACTTGTCCAGCGGCGTGGCACGCTGAATTCCTATGCCGCCAACCGCTTTGTTGCCACCATCGGCGGGCATCGCCAATCCGATGGGCGCCCGGCACCATATTCAGCAAGCGGGGTTGGTCAGGCGCTGCATTCAAATGGGCGCGGCGCCCCCACGGTGACCTTCCCGTCCGATGATGGGGCCGCCCATTTTGGCATTCTGTCAGATGGGGCCAGCGATGGATCAGCCGTAGCAATGCAAGGCACCAGTTTTTCCTGTGCCTGCGCCACACGTTGGGTGATTGAAAACTGGCTGGCCGGACGCTTTGATCCGCAAAGTGATAGCCCCGATTTATGCACCTTCCTGAAAGAAGGCCCGCTGCAAGTGCCGCGCCCTGATAAATGGTGGAATGCACCAGTAGGCCGCGAGAAAGTGGGTCAGGGGCGCGTCGCCTGGCAACCGGCCCGACCGGTGAAACGCCTCGGATAAACAGTGTTGCTCGGCACATAGCTGGAGCGGGCAACATTTCATTGGGTCATTGCTAGATGTCGCGATTGTCACCGCGCATACGAACGTGATGCCATGGGCCTATCGCAAAATGGAATTCTTGGCGCGGACTAGGTCATGCCACATGCGTGCTGTTTGATGGCCCTCGCTTTTGGATGATTCCCGCTAAAACGTCAGAAAAATACCAAATTATCCGTGAATGCCCTCATTTTTGCACTGCATTCCCCCATCTTTACGCTTAGATTCCAACTCGGAATGCCTATATTGAGTTCAATCACTTATTGATTTGCGAAAAAGGAAGAGATGAATGGCGAATTTGGATCAGCAAGTTAAGGAGTCGCAGGATCAGGTCGAAAAAGCACAGGCCAAGATCGCCGAACTGACCAGTAAAATCGAAACCGCGCGGTCTAAAATCAAGGGTGGCGAGGATGCGATGCTGGACATTGAAAACGCCTCGCTCGAAGATGTGCATGCCCACACCGACGTGATGAACGCCAACATCGCCGAGTTGATTATGGGCCTTGATGACGTGACCGCTGCCTTCTCCAAAGACTTTGACGAGATGCGCACGAAAACCGGCTGGGAAAGCATGATCGGCATTTTCTCCAAACACAAAGCCGACAGCATGCGTCAGGAGCGGATCAAAACCGCCAATATTGATGACAAGCTACAAGATCTGATTTCCAAATCCGATGTAATCACGCAGCTGCTCGAAGGGCAGTTGGCCGTTTTGGAAGAGCAAAAGGTAAAGGTTGAAGCCAACCTGAGCGATACATTGGACGAGCGCGAAGCCACCGTGGGCGAGTTGGAAAGCCTGCGCACAGATATTTCCGCGATGGACCCCGATATCATCACCCTCGAAGGCAAAATCGCCAATGAAACAGACGCCGCCGCACGCACCAAGCTGGAAACTGAACTGGCCGAAATGAACGCCAAGTATAACCAGATGGTGCAGGACGAGCAGGTCAAACTGGCCAAATCCCAAACGCTGGAGCGCTATATCGAAAAGGGCAAAACCTGGGTCGATTCATTGCAAAATCAGGGTGCCACGCAAATGGTGCTGATCAACAAGCTGCAAACCGACACCAAACAACGGGTCGTTCTGTATGATGCCCTGACTAAATCGTTGAAAACAGCGCAGCAACAGGATGTGGCCCACCGCATCAACGAAATCGGTGTGCAGACGGATCAAGAGGCGCAATCCGCCATGGCCGGCATCGGCGCTGCCACAAATCAGCGCATGGCCGAAATGATGGAAGCGCACGAAGATCACATGGTCTTTGCCCGCGAAGTGCTGGAAGCCAAAGCCAAAGCCGACGAACGCTTCGCCCGCCGTTTCCAGGACATAATCGAAAAACACGACAAAAACCTGTATGGGGCGTGAGCATAGCCTTTGTTCAAAAAATATTGATCTGCCTCATCACACCTCGATTCAGCGTCTTTGCCGAAGTGGCATTCTATTTGGTCGCAGGTTTGCTGATCGGGGTAAACGTCTGGAACATTTCCCCATTGTTGATGTTTGTGCTGGGGGTTTCGGGGTATGTGACTTTGCTGATTGGCTGGATCAGAGCGCGCGAATATTATGGGATAGAAGATGAGTAACTCGAACTCCGATCACGCCGCCCTCACAGATGTCTTCGCCTCGCGCCGTTACTTCTCGAAGTTCGAGCGGATCACGCAGCACATGAACCGGGTCGCCGCTGTGATGCAGACTGAGGGTGATCTGCGCAAGGACGAAGTCGAAATTCTCACCTCCTATGTGCAGGGCATCGCCTATACGTTCCGGGCGCTCTCCATGAAATACCTGCTGGTGGGCCGTGACACCGGCCAGTTCTTTGGCTCGCTGGCCATGGATATTCAGGAAAGCGGCTTTCCGGTGTTCAATGAAATCCTGGTCATGGCAAATGACGCGCTCCAAGCCAGCCGCCATCTGGCCAACACACCACCTGCCGATACCCTGAAACAGCAGATGGTTGAGCAAATCATCTCAACCCGAGAGATCCCAACCAAGCTGCAATTCGCCCTGTCCCAACGCCTCTATTACGAAGAACTGATGAAGGGTCACATGTTCTGGGCGCAAAACGATCCGGAGCTTTTGTGGCTTGAAGGGTTTGACGAGCGGCGTCGATATCTGCTGCACTGGGCGGTCTATGACAGCCAGGTCAACCTGCCCACCATCTATCTGATGGAGCTAGAAGACACCGGCCGCACCCCCCTGCCCAATGATCAGCGCCGCTGGCCCGAAGTGCAGGCGCATCTGATGGGGCAGGCCCTGGGTGGTCTGAAATTGCTGACCATCGCGCGTGGCTTTGATCAGGGCTTTGACGATCTGCACCCCAAGCGCCTGCGCCGGTTTCATGTGGGGCCGATGTACAGCCATACCTTCACCAAACAGACCGGCCCAATCCGTGATGTCCTGCTTGAGGCGAATGCGCCCAAAGGGCAAGATTGGGCATTGGCCTGGACGGATGAAACGCTGGAAAGCGAACGCGTGACCCAGGAACGCGCGGGCTGGTTCGGCACGGTTGAACGCGAGGTGTTCGCACTTGATCCCTTCTCGGGCCGCGGGGCTGATACCGGTGCCACGCGGATGGACCGCTCGATCATCCTGCCTGAACGCCCCTATCAGGTACTGGCCGAGAAGAACCCACCCGGCTTTGCTGCCGTGACGAAATTTGTGGTCAGCCCCGGCGGGCGGGTGCTGCGATATTAATTTAGGACGGTGGGGTAAAACCCCACCCTACGAATGATGTGTAAGGTGGGATTAAATCCCACCAAACAGGAGAAAACCATGAGCCTGACAGCCGATACAATGGAACTGCGCGAAGACGACATTGCCAAGCATTACGATGCCGCTGTGGCCATGCTCGACGGGTTTGACCACACGCCGCGCATTGGCAAGCAGGCTGATTCCGCAGGACCCGAGAAATCCGCTGGTCTGGGCACTCGCCGTAGGTTCCGCAGCACCACGCCGGGGCTGGTCACCCGTTCAACCGCCAAATCCGAGGGCGTGCATCTGATCAATCGTATCGCCAGCGCCGATGGGGATGACCCGCTGGTTTCACCGCTGCAAGCCACCGTTATGCATACCCTGCGCCGCGCGCTGTCCATCGCCTTGGCCGTGGGCGAGGCCTATGCCGACGCCACGGGCCTGGCCGATCTGCGCCGCGCCAATCTGGCCGGATCTCTGCCCGACAACCAAAAAACAGAATTCACCGAAATGCTGGGGGCCGAAGCCCTCGCTGTCACCCATGTTTTCGCCAATGCCACCGCTTTCCTTCTGGGCCCGCATGGGTCTGAAGTCAGCGTCGAGGTGGGGGATGTTGACGAAGTTCTGACCGACAATTCCCAACTGGCCCTGCATGGCGTCTTGTGGGAGCTGGATCAGGACATCGCCCATCACTCTGGCGACGACGCGCGCCTGGTCGCCACGGTCAGCGCCTTTGCCGAACAGCTGATGGCCAAAGTCGCCTTGCGAGCCCAAAACGCCGGCCGTTTGCAGGCTTTCACCAACGCCAGTTGGAAGGTTGAGGCGGATGATTTCACCATCCATGGCTTTGATGCGTCTGCCGCCACCAAATCCTCGACCCTGACCATGACGTTCAAAAAACCGCATGAGGTCGTGGGCAACCACATCGCCAAATATCAGGCGCTGAAGCTCTCCAAAATGCTGATGGCTTATGATTTTGAGCGTCGCCTCAATCCCTTTGCTGATCTCGGCGGGTTCATCTTTACATTCATGGGCGATGGCATGCCCGGCACCGGCAAAACCACCCTCATTCAGATGATGGCGGGCCTGATCAAGGGCTATTGCGAGACCGCCGGTTATCCGTTCCGCTATCAGAACCTCAGCACCGATAGCATCGACAGCTATCAAGGCAAATCGGCGCAAAACGCCAAGGCGTTCTTTAACAACTGCATTGATCCCACGGTCATCGGTTTTGGCACGATTGACGATATTGATCAGCTGGCGGGCAAACGTGGTGATCGCCAATCATCTGCCGGCCAGCTTGAGATCACCGCCGTCCTGATGGAGAGCTTTGCCGGCGCCAACACCGTGGTGCGCGGCAATTGCACCTTTGGTATGTTCTCAAACTACCCCGAAAATGTAGACGACGCCCTGCGCCAACGCGCCGGTGCACGCTTTTTGGTGGATGGCCCCAAAACGCGCGAGGATTACATTGATATCCTCTATCTCTTGATGGGCAAAAACCACGATATCCCCTTGGGCGAGCATGAGGTTTATGCCGCGCAGGAAATCAAGAAAGCCGTCGCCGCATCGTTTGAAAGCCACAGCCAACCCCACGAAGAAGGCCTGCTGCGGGTGTATGAGCGTGTGTCCAAGGACATCGGGAGCCTCGATACCATCGCCAAAATGGGCACCTACCTGAAAGGCATCCAAGAGGCCGATCCGCGCTTTACCGGGCGCGCCATCAAGAACATCACCGACGCCGTAAAAGTGCGCGCCATGGATTTTGAGCTGCCCGATGAATGGATGGAAGAACCCGACCTGTTCCTGTTCAAACCCTACGACGAAAAGAAGGGCATGATCGAGGAACTGCGCAAGCCGATCACGGTAGAAATGGTGATACAGGAAATCAACCGCTACGCCGATAGTGAGTTCCGCTATGCCGATAAATCCGACGAGGTGGCAATTGAAAACATGATCCGTGATTATGGCCGTAACGAAGAGGCCAAACGGCGGTATTTGGAGAGGAAATCTAGTTGAAGCACTCCGAACACAAACCGTTGTACAAGCAGCCTGTAGTCTTGGTGGGAGCAATTCTGACTTTGGCTATAATCTTAGCTTTCGGAATCTCTCTAGCGTTTGGCGAAGTCTGCGCATGGTATGGGAGTTGTGAATCGAAGTGGAACTATCTTGTTGGAGCAACTCCCAACGAGATTGGCGATTCTTTAGCTGGCTTTGCTGGTTCATTGGCTTTTATTTGGATTGTGGTAACCGTCTGGTTGCAAGCGACTGAATTGTCAGAACAGCGAGACGTGCTCAAAGATCACAAAACGGAATTTGCAGCCCAAAATAAAAGCCTGAAAGAACAGATATTTGAAAATACATTCTTTCAAATGCTCTCATCGTTGGGCGAGATTATCGAGGCAATCGATCTTGCAGGTGCCAATGGCAACACGACCGGTAGAGACTGCTTCAAAGTGTATTATGAGCGTTTACGAAAAAGAAATCACGGCACTACTGGCGGAGATTTGACTTTTGTAGTGGAAGAATTTTTTGCCAAGTACGGCCATGAATTTGGGCACTACTTTCGCTTTCTGTACAATTTTTACAGATACATTGATGAAAGCGGCCACACCAAGAAACATCACGTAAAAGTTCTGAGATCTTACATTTCAGACTATGAACTGTTGCTTCTCTTTTATAATGGGCAAACAGTAGCGGGCCAAAACTTTTGTAAATATTTTGAGAAATATGCGGTGTTTGACAACTTGCCCTGCGCCAAACTTATGAAGCCTGAACATCTTACGAACTATTCTACTAAAGCGTATGGTGGAAATAATCACGCTTTGCAGTGGCTGGAATCCCCATGAAACGCCTCATCAAATCCGGCCTTATGTTTGGCAATCTGATCCATGTGGACAGCCCCGCGTTGGTGGAGCGCTATAACCGTGCGCTCAAACATCTCACCGGCAAGACCACAGACCTCACCGATTTCTACATTGATATTTCCGGCTATTCGCCTGAAATCGGCCATGAGCTGAAGGATCACCTCTACCTCAACCACCAGGGCGTGAACCGGCAGTTTATCTTGCTGTCCACCCACCAGAAAACCGCGCCGCTGCTGAATGCCAAATTCTCAACCTCGCGCGGGATCATCCGGCAGTTTATCGAAGATAACGAAAACGCGCTGTTTTCGTTGACCACCCGTGATGCGGTGGCGGGGGAATTGGTGAATTCGGTCTATGATATGTCCACGCCCTCGCGCCTGTTTGATATCCGCAAGGTCACGATCGAGGCCGACACCACCAATGGCGCCATCCAGCAATCCCATGTTCTGGACGACAAGGTGAACACCTTCCTCAACGAGGATGACGCATGGTTTGACGATGTGCTGATCGCCGATATGATCAAGCTGGCCACACAAACCGGCGATGTGCTGCGCAATCCGGTCAAGCTCAAACATATGGAGTTTGAGCAGCACAACTACTGGACCGAGCATTTTGGCGGCATTTATATCTTCCAGAAGATGGAACTGCCCTGTGCCATCACTTGCCAGCCGCGCGATCAGGTTGATCATCTGCCCATCGACTATGTGATCGACCTGAGCGAGCGTAACCGGCTGGCCAATTTCCTTGAGCTGAACGGGCTGGTCGAACCTATCGTAAAGGCGCGTGGCATCAATGCCTCGGCGGTGCTGAAACAGAAGATGGATTTCATCCTTGTTGATGCTCTGGCGGATGAAGACATCAACCTGCGGCGCCGCTCGCCCCGTGATATGCGCCGCCTTGCGCGCGAACATTCCGACAAGCTGCCACAGGAGTTTCACGCGCTGGCCAGCCTTGTCAACTGGGCCGAAAACAAGGGCCGCTGGCCGCGCATTTCATCCGAAGACCCGGCGTATTTTTATACATTGCGCGCGGCAGATCACGCCGATGCTGATCTGGTGAACATGCTGCTGGCGCAATTGTCACCCAAGGACATTCGCCAGATGTTCATCTGCCACAAGCAGTTGTTTTATGGGCTGTACGGCACATGGTCAGACAGCAAAAAGGACTATGTGGTCGAATACCTGAAAACCGAGTATCAAGTAGATAAGGTTGGTGCCCGTGACGCCCTGTTTGGCCACGATGCACCGATGCACGAAATACCGGCCTCAGAGCCGGACATAATGGACGATCTGATCAAGCGCGTTGGCCCCTGGGGCCCGGTCAGAAGGGGGTAAAAGATGTTTGCAATGGTTCGGCTGATGGTGATCGGCTTTTTCGTACTCACGGTGATCTACATCGTGTTGTCGCTCTATTCCCGCTCAGTGCGCAAACGCAAGCTTGAGGAATGGTGGGAAGAAGAGGGCAAACCCGGCGATCTGGAAGATTACATCGACAACGGCCTGGAGGACTATGACGGCTCCTTGCGCCGCAAGCTGATCCTTGGGGTCTATGTGGTCCCGTTCTCGGTGATGTGCATCATCATTTACCTCACCAATTTCGCATAAGGGGCGCAGGGCATGGTTTACCTCAAATGGGTCTTCTGGGTCACCTTCTGGACACTGGTGGTAGCCACCTTCCATTACACCCTGCCACAGGTCGATATCGTGCGCGTGACCGACACCTATGAAAAGCGCATCGACTTTGGTGAAAACTCGATCTTTTGGGCCAATGGTGATGTGGGAAATGATGAAACCGTGGTCAACCGCGATGTATTCTTCATCCAGACCGTGCGCACCAATGGCCGGGTGATGGTCTACCGCAATGAAGACACCGGCTGGGGTTGGCCGCCGTATTTCAAGTTCGACACCTCCAATTTGCAAGCCGAGGCGGCTGACAATAAATCCACCGCCGCCGAGCCAACCTGGGTCGCTATTCGCCACTATGGCTGGCGCAATGAATTCATGTCGATCTACCCCAACGCTGTGGGCGCTTGGGCCGTATCTGGCCCTGATGCACCCAAGGGATTCCCATGGCTGAACGTTGTCATTATTGCCCTGTTCCTATTGGTGGTTCTGGGCATCTGGCGTCTTTTGCGCCGGTTCCGGCAACGCAGGATTGATCCGGTCGTCGATGGGATTTCCGACAGCTTTGATGCCGCAGGCGATGCGATGGGCGAACACCGTTCGGCCATCTCGCGCTGGTTGGGTACATGGCGGGCAAAGAAATAGCGCCTGACAGTCTGTTGGCCGGGCTGGCATTTGCCGCCCAAACGTCGGTTTTCCCGAACCCCCGCAGAGCCATTCTCTACTTTCAAAATCCCCCATCTCGCGTTCAGTGGGGGTCGGCTCAATACTGCTGATTTGCGCGCATCGCACATATTGTCGCAAAATCAGTTGCGGGTGTGGGGGCTGAAATGGAACAATACTCTGATCCGGCCCACACCCGGACAGATGTACATCAACGAACGAGAGAGCGCGCTCCATGGCCAATGTCTGCTTACACCACATGTCCACCTTACTGCATGGCCTGCACTCAGCGCTCAGCGCGCACGCTCCAGGATCATCCTGCTCAGTGGGTGCACAATGACCTTCTCGGTGACAGGCCGCTGTGCGCGCACCGGACAATTGGGCGTGGCGATCACCACCAGCTCTATCGCTGTCGGGTCGCGGTGCCCTTGGGTACGTGCAGGCGTGGGTGCCGTCGCCACTCAGAACGTCACCATGCCCTCTATTGGCAATGATGTTCTTACCTGGATTGCCGGTGGCGATGATGCAAAAACCGCTCTGGCTTCGGTGATCGAGAGAGAGCCATTTCCCGATTACCGTCAGGTTGCCGTGGTTGATAACAACGGCAATACCGCGCTTTTCTCGGGCCCCAAATCACTGGGCACGCACGCCGATGCTGTGGGGGATGGCGTGATTGCGGCAGGCAATATGCTGGCCAGCGATCGCCTGCCCCAAGTGATGGTCGATCACTTTGAAGCCAACGCCAGAATGTCGCTGCCCGAACGCTTGCTCAGCACGTTGGAGGCGGGCCTCACCAAGGGCGGGGGCGAAGCCGGGCCAGTGCATTCAGCCGCCCTTCTGGTGGCCGACAATCAAAGCTGGCCGCTGGTTGATCTGCGCGTGGATTGGTCCGATGCTTGCCCCGTCGCGGCTCTGCGCTTGCTTTGGACAGAGTATGAGCCGCAAATGGCCGATTACATCAGCCGCGCCCTAAACCCAAGCGCCGCACCCAGTTACGGGGTTCCCGGCGACGAATAGTCCGTGGGTTGCCCCATGTCACAGATCACCGAAATGCGCAGCACACCGCTCCCCTCAATCTTCACCCGTGACCTTGCCGCGCATTGCTTTCACTTCGCCGCGCACTTTTTTTGATTTCAACCGCCGCTTCTTTGACCCCAATGTTGGCCGCGTCGGGATACGGTGCTTGGGCTTCTCGGTGGCTTTTCGGATTAGCTCCGCCAATCTTTCGCGGGCAATATCACGGTTGCGGGCCTGGCTGCGGGTCTCTTCACACTGAATGATCAAAGTGCCCTCCAGCGTCCAGCGCCGTCCGGCCAGACGTTTCAACCGGCGTTTCACAGGGTCAGGCAGGTTGGGGCTGCGCTCCGCCTCGAACCGCAGTTCAACGGCGGTGCTTACTTTGTTCACATTCTGTCCACCGGGGCCCGACGAGCGGGTGAATTGCTCGGTCAATTCCCAGTCTTCAATTGTGATCTGGTCTGTGATTGTCAGCATGGGGTCCGGTCTTTTGTGAATCCGACTTTGTGTATTTCGCATGTACATAATGTACAAATTGGACAGAAATCAAAAGGGCCGCCCGGATTACGGAACGGCCCTCTAGAGTTTAGGGAGGTGGGCGGTTAGGCGCACCAATTCGAATGGGTCATCTCACCCAGGGGCTGCCCTAGGTGGTATCCTCCCGAACTGTTCCGACACCTCTTTCCAATACCTCTATAGACACTGGGCACCTCCTTTCGCTTGTTAATCCTAGAGGTAGCCTGCCACAAAAACTGCAGATGTCAAAACAAAATCATGTGGTGCGACGGGTAAGCACCCCCACGATGATGCGGAAAGGTACAAGAGCCAACAGCGCCAGTGATAGTTTCACCAACCAATCGGCCACCGCCAATGACACCCATAAAGGGACTTGGGGGCCAGCGCCCAACAGTGGCAGCAGCTCGCTTGCCCAGGACACATCATTGGCAGGTTCCAACATCGTTAAACTGGCCGAAAAGGCGATGAAAAAGAACATTGCCGTATCAACCGAGCCACCAATCAGCGACGACACCACGGGCGCACGCCACCAAGCGCCACTGCGAAGGCGGCTAAATATTGCAATATCAATCAGTTGCGCCGTCAAAAAGGCAAGGCCAGAGCCGATAGCGATGCGCATAGTCACCAAGGGGCCAAACTCACCCATGATTTGCGTGCCGACAAACGAGCAGACAAGGCCAACAACAAAGCCCACCAGCACAACGCGCCGGGCAGCATCGCGCCCATAAACGCGGTTCATGATGTCTGTCACCAGAAAGGCCAGCGGATAGGTAAACGCACCCCAGGTCAGCCATTGGCCAAACAGGAATTGCACAAGAATATTGGAGGCTACCACAATGGCAGCCATGGCAATAACGCCGGGAAGGATGTTGTTTTTCATAATGTTAGCCCGTTTTTACAAGGTTGCGGCGACTTGCCTCCGATAGGAGGGATGGCTGCATCTACTGGCTGAAACAGCGTTTGGCAAGGGGGGGTCGAGGCGCGCCTCGACATATCAACGTTGTAGGCGTTTCGCGCAAACCCTCTGGGTAAGGTTATACACGAAATACCTTAATCCGACTGCAACACACTCACGCATTGGCCCGGCAAATCGGCCATTGTCAATTCACGCCGTGGCTTGGGCTTGGGTGCATTGGGGTTGGGGGGGGGTGGATTCAAAATGTCGTTCACCCATTGTTGGGCATCGGCACAACCATCACCCGCAGGCGGGGGCGATTGATTTTTGCAACCCTTCGCACCTTTGGGGCACTTCAGCCGCACATGGAAATGATAGTGGTGCCCCCACCATGGCCTGATTTTACTCAACCAGGACCTATCCCCTTTTTCCTCTTTGCACATGCGCACCTTGGCGCCGGGAAACACAAAAATACGCTCCGTTCGCGGATCCTTGGCCGCCGCTTTCATGATCTCATGATGCTGGCGGGTATAATTGTCGTTCGTATAAGCCCCCTTAGAGCGACGCAGCGAAATTGATGACAGGTTTTCGCGTTCAGCGCGGCTCAGGTTTAACCGCTTGGGTGGCAGCATCCAGATGTCAACGTCCAGGCCCAACTGGTGCGACCTGTGTCCGCTCAACATCGGCCCACCGCGTGGCTGGCTGATGTCTCCAACATACAGCCCCTCCCAACCGGGTTGCTTGGCGGCGAAGGCTGATAGCTTCTGAATAAAATCAATCGTTTGCGGATGGCCCCAATTGCGGTTCCGGCTCAGGCGCATGGCCTGCCATGTCGGTCCCGTTTCAGAGAGCTGCTGCGCACCCGCCATACAGCCCTTGGAATAACTGCCAAAGGGTTGCGCGGCCTGGCTGGATCCGCTGCCCTTGGCCCCAAACAACTGTTTGGCCTGTACGCCCTTCATAGACGCGGGCAAATTCTGGGATGAAATCACCGTCTTGGGCGCCGCGGCTGTTGTGGACTTTTGTTTGGGCGACGACTCGTCGCAACTGGCCAGCGCCAGAGTGACCAAAATCAATGTTAGATAGCGGTGTCCCATGCGTCTGAGCCCCCTTCTGGTTTCACCCAGCGTAGCAGGATCAACCCAATCAGGAAAAGACCTATCAGCGGTGTAACGCCCAAAGATTGACTCCCCGTCAGCCATGTTGCGGTGCCGATCGCCAGTGGTGCGATGAATGATGTTGCCTTTCCCGCCAGCGCATAAAGGCCAAAGGCTTCGGTCATGCGGGCAGGATTGGCCTGGCGCACCATCATCGTGCGGCTGGCAGATTGCAGCGCTCCACCAGCGGCGCCAATCAGCGCACCAAGAATATAAAACGCAATGTCAGGTGCCGAGCTGTCAGGCCCAACAGCCACACCAAACACCGAGTCGCGCGAAATCATGACCACACCAATGGCCACGCCAGTCAGCACCAAAATGCAGAAGGTGATCACCGGTTTGGGCCCCAATTTGGTATCGGCCATACCGCCAAGCCAGGCAAAGATCGCCCCGGAAATAATCGCCAGAATGCCGAACACACCGACATCCACAACTGTCCAGCCCAACACCCCGGCCGCATAGATGCCGCCAAAGGTGTACATGCCATTCAGGGCATCGCGGTAGAACATCGAACTGGTAAGATAGGCAAACAACGACGGCGTATTGGGCAAGTTCCGGATCGTGCCTTTCAGATTAATCAACGCCTGCCTTGCGGCCCCTTTCACGGGTTTGTCGGCCTTGGGGTCACGCACCCACAAGAAGAACGGGATCATGAACACCGCAAACCAAATTGCGGTCAGCGGGCCAACTGCGCGTGTGCCTTCACGCATCTCAGAATCCAACCCCAGAATGGGCGATATGCCAATCAGCGTTTTGCCGGTCGTGGCGTTTTCCGCCAACAAAACCAGCATAATGATCAGAGTCAAAAGCCCGCCGATATATCCAAACGCCCAGCCATTGCCGGAAATCCGGCCAATCTCTTCTCTTGAGCCCAGATCAGGCAACATGGAGTTGGTAAAGATCGTGGCAAACTCCATCCCGATCATACCGATGGCAAAAAATACCAGCGTGCGTGTCACATCAAAATTATCAGGCGAGGCCCACCACAGGGCACCCGACCCGATCACATACATCAATGAAAACAGCCAGATCCACTTCATCCGGTTGCCGGATGTATCCGCCAACGCGCCCAAAACCGGGGCGAACAGGGCAATCACGATGCCAGCCGCACCGATGCCAAATCCCCAAGCGGCTTGGGCGGCGGCACCATCCTGCATCAGCTCTTTGACGTAGGGCGCAAAAATAAAGGTGATCAACAGGGTGTTGTAGGGCTGAGAGGCCCAATCAAAAAAGAACCAGCCCCAGATACGCTTGCGCTTTGATACGTCTGTCATTTGTCCCCCAAGTGTTGCGAGCGATATGACAGGCCTTTCGGGATGCAGGCAAGCTAATCCTGCATTGGCGGCCAGGGGCGTTGCGTATCAGCAGCAATCCAGCCCGCCACCCATTTGGGCATGTCCGGCGGCTGAATGCTCTCTCCCATTTGCTTCAGCGCGTCTGAGGGTGCCACGATGCCCTGCTTGCCGGTGATCGCTGAGCGATACAGCGCATGATTGGCGCATTCGCCGTTTCTCTTCCACATGCTCTGCTCAAGATACATGAATTTGTCATCCCAGCAGATCAGGCGTGATCGCATTTCGATCTTCTCAAACGCGCGCACCCGGCGGCGATAGCGCACTGATACGCCCGCCATGGTCAGCCCCCAGCGGTTTTTACGCAACAGCCCCACCAAACCAGCCCGCCGCGCCAATGGAATACGCCCCAGATCATACAGCGTCAGGGTGCGGCCGTTGTTCAGCTCCATCCACAGGTCAATATCCCACGGCAGACAATAATGCTGCGAAACATGGGTGCCGGTGACGGGCAAAGGTTCAGAATTGCGGTGCCTGAAAAGCTGCCACAACATACGAACAACGGGATACATGGGCGGTCTCCTTACGGGCGCAAAATTGCCCCAACAAGGAACAACGTCAACCACAACCTTGCGTCAATGCTTGCGCATCGGCAGTGACATGACTACCTATCGTGACGCAACAACGCAGGAGCGCCTGAAATGCAAGCGATTGCCGGCCCAATTGGCCTGATCCTGGACGTCATGTTCTTCGTGATGATCATCCATATCATCATGAGCTGGCTGATCAGTTTTCAGGTGCTGAACCTGCATCAGCAATTTGTCTCACAAATCTGGTTCAGCCTGAACCGCCTGCTTGAGCCGGTTTATACGCCCATCCGCAAAGTGCTGCCAGACACGCGCCCGCTGGATCTGGCCCCTTTGGTGGCCTTTATCGCGCTGATCTCCTTGCGCGATTACATCCTGCCAACCCTGCTTTGTGGCGGCGCGCCTTTGGGGTATTGCCGGTAAATCCGCGCTTGTTCACCTTTCGCGAGTATGGCTAAAATACCTGCAAGAGCAGATTAATAAAAACTTACAGGTTCCTATGCCCAGTGCTGCCACGCTTTTGAGCGATATCTTCGGATTCAAAGCCTTTCGCCCCGGACAGGAAGAGATCGTGAATGCCGTCAGCTCGGGTGAAAACGTGCTGGCGATCATGCCCACTGGCGGCGGCAAATCCCTTTGCTTTCAATTACCTGCCCTTCTGCGAGACGGGGTCACGGTTGTCATCTCACCACTCATTGCGCTGATGCGTGATCAGGTGCGTGCGCTGCGCGCCGTGGGGGTAGAAGCCGGTGCTTTAACCTCGGGCAATACCGAGGAAGAAACCAATGCGGTTTGGCAAGCCCTGGACGAGGGACGACTAAAGCTGCTTTATATCGCCCCCGAACGGTTGGCGGCAGGATCGTCCATGGGGATGTTGCGGCGCATTGGTGTCAGCCTGATAGCCGTGGACGAGGCCCACTGCGTAAGCCAATGGGGGCATGATTTTCGTCCTGATTACCTGCGTATCGGAGAATTGCGCCGCGCCCTGGACGTGCCATTGGCGGCGTTCACGGCCACAGCAGATGCCGAAACCCGCGACGAGATTGTCGAAAAGCTGTTTGATGGCGTAGCCCCGCAGAGCTTTCTGCATGGGTTTGACCGGCCCAACATTCATCTGGCATTCGCCGCCAAAGATAACCCTCGCCGCCAAATCATGGAATTTGCCGCCGCCCGCAAAGGCCAATCCGGCATTGTCTATTGCGGCACCCGCGCCAAAACCGAAACGCTGGCACAGGCCCTGCGCGAGGTAGGCCATAATGCCGTGGCCTATCACGGTGGCATGATGCCCGACGACCGCCGGGGTGTTGAAACACGCTTCAACGTCGAAGATGGCCTGATTGTCGTCGCCACCGTGGCCTTTGGCATGGGTGTGGACAAACCTGATATCCGCTGGGTGGCCCATGCCGATCTGCCCAAGTCGATCGAATCCTATTATCAGGAAATCGGCCGCTCTGGCCGCGATGGCGCCCCTGCCGAAACGCTCACTTTGTTCGGGGCCGATGACATCCGTCTGCGCCGATCTCAGATTGACGAAGGCCTGGCTCCGCCCGAGCGCCGCATGGCCGATCACGCGCGCCTGAATGCGCTGCTTGGTCTGGCCGAGGCACATGCCTGCCGCCGTGCCACATTGCTGCGGTACTTTGGCGAGGATTCCACCGGTTGCGGTAATTGTGATCTGTGTGACACTCCGCCCGAAACCTTTGATGGCTCCCAAGCCGTGCAAAAGGCACTGTCCGCCATTTTACGCACCGGCGAGTGGTTTGGCGCGGGGCATCTGATCGACATTCTGACCGGCACAATGACCGACAAAATTCAGGCGCGCGGGCATGACGAATTGCCCACATTCGGCGTCGGCCGCGACATTGAAAAACGTCGCTGGCAAGGAATATTCCGCCAGATGATGGGCCATGACCTGATCCGCCCTGATCCCGAACGCCACGGCGCCCTGCGCATGACCGAAGCGGCGCGGCCCATCTTGCGCGGAGAAGATAACATCACCCTGCGGCTGGATACTTTGGTGACAAAATCACGCCGCGCAGCACCCAAAGCGCTGGTCTCAGAGGAAGATGCGCCGCTGTTATCAGCCCTCAAGGCCAAACGCCGCGCATTGGCAGAAGCCGCAAAAATGCCCGCCTACATCGTCTTCAATGACCGCAGTCTGATTGAAATGGCAGAGCAACGCCCGCAAAACCTGGACGACATGGCCAAGGTCAACGGGGTTGGCGCCAAAAAGCTGGAAAAATACGGCGATGCGTTTTTGTCGGTAATTATCGGTGAGGCGGAAAAAATGCACCCGACACGGCGCAAGCTGGCGGGCCATGCAGCGGGTTCGCTTTATGATCAACTGCTGCAGGTGCAGGCCGATCTGGCACGCGGGCAGAATGGTTTGCAAAAACCGCTCAGCTGTTCGGCCTCATTGCTGGCGCGTATTGCGTCCCAAAAGCCACGGGATGAAGATGACATGACACGTCTGCTGGGTGAAAAACGCGCCGAACGATTTGGGTCGGCCTTTCTGGACGTTCTGACGTCAGCAGATTAAGTCGTTTCGACCTTACCCTGACGCAGGGGACGTCAAAATATGGCAAGATCGACAAAGGAGCAAACATGCTGATCGTGGTATCACCGGCAAAGAAACTGGACATGGATCCGGTGCACGGCGTGCGCGCCACCGACCCGGCATTTCCGGATCAGGCAGATGAGTTGGCCAAAGTGGCGCGCAAACTCTCGGTCAAACAGCTGCAAAAACTGATGCACATCAGCGAGCCTCTGGCCAAGCTGAACGCCGAACGGTTTGAAGCCTTTGGCACTATGGATGAAAAACCCGCTGCCCTTGCCTTTGCTGGTGACACCTATCAAGGGCTTGAAGCGGGCACGTTGGAGCCAGATGAAATGGCCTGGGCACAGGAGCATCTGCGCATTTTGTCGGGGCTTTATGGCCTGTTGCGACCATTGGATGCGATGCAGCCTTACCGGCTGGAAATGGGCAGCCGGTTGAAAACAAAACGCGGCAAATCATTGTATGAGTATTGGGGTGATACGATTTCAAATGCCTTGAATGCGCAGGCTGAAAAGGTAGGGGGCACCACCTTGGTCAACTGCGCCAGTCAGGAGTATTTCGGTGCGGTTGACCTCAAGGCACTGAATTTGAATGTGATTACCCCCGTGTTCATGGAAGACAAGGACGGCACGCCCAAGATTGTCAGCTTTTTTGCCAAAAGGGCACGCGGGGCCATGGCACGATATATCATCCAGCGCCGATTGGTTGATCCAGCCGCATTGCAGGATTTTGACACTGGTGGTTATGCTTATCGCCCTGACTTATCCCAAGCGGGCAAGCCGGTGTTTGTGCGGGATTACCCTTCGGCCTGATCTTCGGGCAGGGGTGGGCGCAGACCCTCATGCCAAACCTTCTGTATGTGATCCGTAATCGCGTCCTTGCGCAGGGGCTTGGTCAGATAATGATCAATTCCAGCGGCCAGAATATCATCCGCATCACCGTCCATTGCATGGGCGGTCATGGCGACCACAGGAATATGCTGCGCTGTGTCAGCTTCCAGCGCGCGGATTTTCTGGGTTGCTTCTTTGCCGTCCATTTCAGGCATGGAAATATCGGTAAATACGATATCAGGGTGGAAGCTTTGGAACATCTCCACGGCCTCAAGCCCGTTTTCGGCAAATTTCAATTCAATATCGAGCGATTTGACCATCTTGGAAAACACCAACCGATTGGTCTTGTTATCCTCGGCTGCCAACACCCGCATGGTGCGCACCGCGGGCACTTCCTCTTCGGTGCTGCCTGCTGTTTCTGATGGATCAGACGGCGATGCCACCACCTCCAGAGCTGCGAGGGCTGCAAACAAGCTCCGGCGTGGATAGGGCTTTTGCAGCACCGCTTGCACATGGCAGCGGGCGGGGTCTTTTTCAGCCGCACTGCTGGTTGTGCTGAGCAGGATTATCGGCGTGGTTTGACCGGCATCGCGCATCACCTCAGCCAGTTCCAACCCGTCCATATCGCGCATGTTATGATCACACAGAACAACGCCCAGATCAGGGGTGATTTGGGTCAATGCCTGCGCCCCATTTTCACAACAGATCGCTTCAATTCCCATCACCTCAAGCTGGCGTTTCAGGATCATGCGGCTGACGTCATGCGGTTCAACCACAAGGGCGGTTTTCACGCCATCGGGCAATCGAAAACAATCGCTTGCCACTTTTTCGGCAGCGGGCAGCGGCAAGGAGAAGCCAAAGCACGAGCCTTTGCCTTCTTCGGATTCAACCCAGATTTCACCCCCCATCAGATTGATCAGCTTTTGCGAGATGGCGAGGCCCAATCCAGTGCCCTCATATTTGCGGTTCTGCTCGTCATCGACCTGATTAAACTCACCAAAGATATGACCCACCTTGTCGGCTGGAATACCGATGCCCGTATCTTCAATGGTCACACGCAAATCGGTCATCTTTTCGCCTTCGGAATGCACCCCAACAACACGGATGGTCACATGGCCTTCTTCGGTGAATTTGATCGCGTTGCCCATCAGGTTGGTGATGATCTGGCGCAATCGCCCGCGATCACCGGTAAACTGCGTGGGCAAGAACATGTCATAATCCACTAACAATTCCAGACCCTTGTCGCGCGCGTTGGGTTGCAGCAGCATGATCAGTTCGTGAATGCAGCGTTCCAGATCAAACAGATCCGAATGCAGCACCAGTTTTTCCGCTTCGATCTTGGAATAATCCAGCACATCATTGATGATGACCAACAACGCCTCGCCCGAGTTTTTGATCGTCTCGGCATAAAGCAGCTGTTCCTCGGTCAGATCGGTGTCTTGCAACAGGTCTGCCATGCCGACAACGCCGTTCATCGGTGTGCGTATCTCGTGGCTCATGTTGGCAAGGAATGCTGATTTGGCACGCGCCGCCGCTTCGGCTTTGCGACGTGCCTCTTTCAGGCGTTGTTCATTGCGCACGGTATCGGTGATATCCATCGCCAGGCTGATCACATCACCGCCATGTCCGCGTTGGTCAAACACTTTGATGTAAGCGCCGCTCCACAGTCGGATGATTTCAGGGTCGGGCGACGCCGATTGCCAGCGATCCAGCGCCATTTCACGCCAATCAGCCGGATGCATATCCGCAGTATCCACGATGCCTTCCTCCGTCAGGAATTGAAGGATCTCAACATAGCTGATACCGGGCTGAATTGCCTCAAGCCCGTCAAAGACCGACAGCCATGCCTCATTTGCTGCAATCAACCGGCTATCACTGTCAAAAAAGGCCATTCCATCCTGAATGGATTCAATCGAATGCCAAAGCCGACGCTCCAGCTTTTCCACCTTTTCATTGGCAACACTGAGGTCGGATTTAACCCGCTCGTTCTCATCGCGCACGGTTTTGACCTGCGCGCGGGTTTCCACAATTTCATCGGACAATTGGCGCGCATGATTGCCCAGTTTGCGGTTGGCCGCCTGTAGTTCGGCCTTTTTCTGCTCAAGCACCCGCTCAGCCGCCAATCGTGCGCGGCGTTCTTGGGATAGTTTGTTGGCAAGGCTCATTGCGGCCCTCCAACGTGCCGTTTTCCTATACTTGGCCCAGCATCGAATACTATGGTGAAGAACCCCTTAAGCATCGCCGGAGAAATCATTGCCGTTTTAGCGGTATCATGGCACCATATGGCGATAGAAAGGGAGGTTTTCATGCTCCGTCATTTGATTTCTGTATTATTTATTGCGGCTTTGGCCGGACCGGCCATTGCACAAACCAATGTGCCCGAGCGCCGACAAGTGGTCACACAAGATGTCGATTATTACGGCTCAGACCTGCAAGCGCTGTTTGATACCACGCGCTCGGCCTGCCAGACGGCCTGTTTTTCCAACCCCGCCTGCAAAGCCTATACATTCAATTCCAAATCGAACGCCTGTTTCCCAAAAAGCGAAGTGTCGGACAGTACCCCCTATGAAGGCGCCATTTCCGCCAAATTGTTGGAAACTGATCCTGCCGTTCTGGCCAAGGCCGATCAACGTCGAGCTGAGCTGAATTTCCTGTCAAATGGCGATATCCGCAATGCTGTCTCACTGGCCAATGACATTGGCGCACGCCATCCGGGCGGTCAATGGGATGTGCCATTCATGCTCGATGCCGCACACAAGCGATTGTCTGAAAATGATTATCTGAACGCCATGCGCTGGACCGGTGCCATTGTCGCCCAAACTGACGTCGGCGATCAATGGGCCGAATACGCCCGGCTGTCTGACCTGATTAAAACCGACAATTCAACCAAGAAGCGCCGTTACAAAGCCCAAGCTATGAATGGCGCGATCAATGCCTACTTTCGGGCCCCATCGGATGGCGCGCGCGTCAACGCTCTGCAAATGCTGGCCAAATCCCTGGAGGATGGCCGCCGTGGCCGCGATATGATCCATGCATTGCGCCTGGCCGAAAGCATCCAGCCCCGCCAGGATATCATCGCTGAACTGGACGCAGCCATTGCAAAATACGGCTTTCGCATCACCGAGCACCGGGGCGACAATGAAATGGTCAGCCCGCGTATCTGTGCGGAATTCTCTGAACCTCTGATCAAAACCGGCACCGATTACACGCCCTATGTGCGCCTGCCCGATGCAGGCATGGTGGTACAGGCCGAAGGCAATCAGATTTGCATCGATGGCGTTCAGCATGGGCAACGCTATAGCGTGACCTTCCGCAAAGGGCTGCCTGCCGCCAGTGGCGAGGCCCTGATCAAAGATGTGGATATCTCGCTTTATATCCGTGACCGCTCGCCCAAGGTCAGCTTTGGAGGGCGCGCCTATGTGCTGCCAAAGACAGCTGATGCCGCCCTGCCAATTGAAACTGTCAATTTGGATGAGGTCGATCTGCAATTGCGCCGCGTCAGTGATCGCAACCTGCTGCGCGCCATTCAGCAAGACTTCTTCGGACGCCCCTTGAGCGAATATGAAATATCGGAATTTGCCAATGAGATCGGCGAGGATGTCTGGAAAGGCACCGGCGACGTCGTCAACGAGTTGAACCAGACCATGACAACCCGCCTGCCGTTGGGCGATGTTCTGGCCAGCCAGGACCCCGGCGTGTTTGCCCTGACTGCACGGATCAAGGGCATACCTTTGTATGATGATCCCGGTGCAACGCAGTGGTTTGTTCTGACAGATCTGGGGCTGACGTCGCTGAATGGCAATGACGGGCTGCACCTGTTTGTGCGCGGCCTTGCCGATGCGGGCGCCATGGACGGCGTAAAGCTGACCTTGCTGTCACGTTCAAACCGGGAACTGGCCGAGGCGGTAACCGATGCGGATGGTCATGCCCTGTTTGAACCGGGCCTGACCCGTGGCACCGGTGGTGCAGCGCCTGCTTTGGTGATTGCCGAGGCCCCCAATGGGGACACTGCATTTCTGTCCATGACCGATCCGGCCTTTGATCTGTCAGATCGCGGCGTTGAGGGGCGCGAATCTGCCCCGCCTGTTGATGTGTTTCTGGCCACAGATCGCGGGGCTTATCGCACCGGCGAAGTCATCCGCGCCACAGTTCTGGCGCGTGATGACGTGGCCGATGGTATCACCGGACTGCCGCTGACGGCCATTCTGACACGTCCCGACGGTGTGGAATATTCACGCATTGTATCTTCTGATGATGCGGCGGGTGGTCATGTCTTTAACCTACCGATTGGCGACACCGCCCCGCGTGGCACCTGGACGCTGAACATCAAAGCAGATGTTGATGCCGCCGCACTGGCCAGCCGTCAGCTGCTGGTAGAGGACTTCCTGCCCGAGCGTATAGATTTTGAAATGGCGCTGCCCGATGGCACCATTCGCCCCGGCGAAACAGCACCTTTGACAATCAATGCACGTTATTTGTTTGGCGCACCCGGTGCCGGGCTCAAGGCCGAAGGCCGTGCCAAATTGCGTGCCCTGCGAACGCTTGAGGCATTTCCCGGCTACAAGTTTGGCCAGCGTGATGTCTATGTGCCCAGCCCCACCGCCTATCTGAACGGTGGCGAAACTGACGATACAGGTACGTTGATCCTACCGGTTGAATTGCCCAAGGCCGAGGTTGCAGACCGCCCCTACGAAGTACAGGTCTCAGTATCAATGCAAGAAGGCTCGGGCCGCCCGGTTGAGCGCCATATGACCCGGATGCTGGCCCCCGCTGGCCCGATGATCGGGATCAAACAAGGGTTTGATAATGTGGTCGCCGAAGGCAGCGATGCCGAATTTCAGGTGATCGCAGTCGCACCAGATCTGATGCCGGTGCAAATGCAGGTCCGCTGGACAGTGAACCGCGTTGAAACACGCTATCAATGGTATCAGGAATACGGCAGCTGGAACTGGGAGCCGATCACCACGCGCAAACAAATGGCAACTGGCGACGCCATGCTGGATGGTGATCCGCTGACACTGAACGCCCCTGTGGATTGGGGCCAGTATGAGATACTGGTTGAACGAACTGACGGACCATATGTGGCCGCCTCCTCCGGCTTTTATGCCGGATGGTATGCGCCCGCCGATGCCTCCTCAACGCCCGACACTTTGGAGCTGTCACTGGACAAGCCCGACTATGCCAGCGGCGATGTGGCCAACCTGCGCATCGTGCCACGCTATGATGGTACGGCACTGATCACTGTCATGTCCAACCGCGTGATTGAACGCCAGGCGATCGAAGTCACAGCAGGCGAAAACCTGATCCCGCTCAGCGTGACAGATCAGTGGGGCGCTGGTGCCTATGTCACCGCTCAGGTGATCCGCCCGATGGATGTGGCCGCAGGTCAAAACCCCGCACGTGCCTTGGGGCTGGCCTATGCCAAGATTGACCCCGGCGCCAAACAACTCAGCGTCAGCATTGATGCGCCCGACGTGGGCAGCCCGCGTGGCCCCCTGCCAACCACTGTGACTGTGGATGGCTTGGGCGCAGGCGAAACCGGCTATGTGACGCTGGCCGCTGTGGATCTGGGTATCCTCAATCTCACCGGCTTTGACAGCCCCGATCCCTCTGGGCATTACTTTGGCCAACGCCGCCTTGGGGTGGAAATCCGCGATGTCTATGGACGGCTGATCGACGGTATGAATGGCGCGCAAGGCCAGGTCCGTTCGGGCGGTGACGCGGCAAGTGGGATGCAACGTAAATCCCCGCCCCCAACCGAAGAACTGGTCGCCTATTTCTCAGGGCCCGTCACCATGGGCGCGGATGGCAAAGCCGAAATCGCCTTTGATATCCCCGATTTCAACGGCACTGTGCGGCTGATGGCCATCGCCTGGTCTGACACCGCTGTAGGACAGGCCGAAAAAGACGTGGTCGTGCGTGACCCTGTGGTGATCACCGCCACATTGCCACGCTTTCTGGCCCCCGGCGACACCAGCCAACTGCTGCTCGAGATCATCCATACCGAAGGGCCAACGGGCCGTATGGGCCTGGATGTGTCTGCCAGTGGCGTAACCCTGAGCAGCGGCGCACCTTCAGGCATTGATCTAGGCACCGGCGAGAAAGTGGTTCTGAGACTGCCCGTCACGGCAGGTGAAGAAGGCGATCACACATTGCGTGTGGCCCTGACCACACCGGACGGCAAACAGCTGACCAAAGCGCTGACATTGGGCGTGCGATCAAACGATCCGACCATCTCAACCACGCGCCGACTATCTTTGGCAGCCGGCGATACCTTCACGCTGGATAAAAACGTGTTTGCCGGATTGCGCGGTGGCAACGGCGTGGCCGTTGTGTCAGCCGGGCCACTGTCCAAACTGAACTCACCACGATTGCTCAGCGCGCTGGACCGCTACCCATACGGGTGCACCGAACAGGTCACATCCAAAGCGATGCCTTTGCTGTATTACAACCAGGTGGCGCAATCGCTGGGTCTGGGCAATGCAGATGAAGTCGAAAAACGTATCGACCAGGCAATTGCCCGCGTTCTGACGCGCCAATCCAGCAATGGGGCTTTTGGCCTCTGGCGGGCGGATTCCGGTGATTTCTGGTTGGATGCCTATGTCGCCGATTTCCTGTCACGCGCCAAATCCAAAGGGCATGATGTGCCTGCTCAGGCGTTCTCGATGGCGATGGACAACCTGCGCAATCGCATCAACTACGCGCCCGATTTCGACGAAGGCGGCGAAGATATCGCCTATGCGCTGATGGTGCTGGCCCGCGAAGGTGCCGCCAGTATGGGGGATCTGCGCTACTATGTTGATGTGAAGGCAGCGGCATTTACGACGCCTCTGGCGGCGGCACAATTGGGGGCGGCTTTGGCCTCATACGGGGATCAGACCCGCGCGGACCAGATGTTTGCCCGCGCTATGCAACGCATCACCGCGACGACCGGCACCGAACAATCGTTGTGGAGGGCTGACTATGGCACGCGGCTGCGTGACCGGGCCGGGGTTCTGGCACTGGCAATCGAAGCAGGCAGCACTGCCGTGAATACCAATGCGCTGAGTAACTCTCTGACCAATGCCGGGCCTTATATGTCAACCCAAGAAAGCGCGTGGACATTGATGGCCACCGCTGCCCTGATAGATGCACCCGCCGCAAATGGACTGACCCTGAATGGGCAAGCAGTATCAGGGCCATTTGTGCGCAAGTTTGATGCCTTGGGGTTGACCCCTCAGGCCATCGCCAACACCGGAAATATGGACACTGACATCACGCTGACCACAGTGGGCGTGCCCGTGATTCCCGAACCGGCGGGTGGCTATGGCTACAACATCCAGCGCGAGTATTTTGATCTGGATGGCAATCTTGTATCGCTGGACAATCTGGCCTCGGGCGCACGCTTGGTGGCGGTGCTAACCATCGCGCCATTTGAAAAAGGCGAGGCACGGCTGATGGTGGATGATCCCCTGCCCGCAGGTCTTGAGATCGACAACCCGAACCTGTTGCGCTCGGGTGATGTGCGCTCACTTGATTGGCTCAGCACTGCCTCAACCCGCTACCGGGAATTCCGCTCTGACAGGTTTCTGGCGGCGGTTGACTGGCGCTCGGATCAGCCATTCCAGCTGGCCTATATGGTGCGCGCCATCGCACCGGGCAGCTATCACCACCCGGCCGCCTCGGTTGAGGACATGTACCGCCCGCAGTACCGCGCGTGGACAGACACCGGTGCCATGCAAGTGACCGAGTAACACAATGCAGGGTCAAACCATCGCCAGCGCCCATTGGCGGGCGTTGGAGCGCGACGGCGAAGACACCTGCCGACTGGCCCGGATGGAAGACGGCTGGCTGCTGGTCGGCCACGCCCGGTTCCGGGATGATGATGGTTTTGCGGCCCTTGATTATGTGGTGCGATGTGATGCCGATTGGCACACGCTGAGCGCTGACATCGCCGGATCACATGGCGGATTGGAAATGCGCGTGGCACTGCACCGCAAAGGCCCGGATTGGGTGATGAACGACAAAGCACAACCTCAGGTCAGCGGTGCGCAGGATGTGGACCTGTCGTTCACCCCTGCCACCAATCTGATGCCGCTGCGCCGCTTGGCCACTGAGCCAGCACAGACGATAAACACCTGTGCGGCTTGGCTGCGCTATCCCAGTTGCGAGCTGTCACCACTGGATCAGACCTATACCCAAGGCGGCTCAGCCGAGGTCGTATTCTATTCCGCAAAGCAAACCAGCTATGCCACACAGCTGGACGTGGACACGGCCGGATTCGTTACGCTTTATCCCGGACTATGGGAAGGTGAGGTGAGCCATGCATCGCCTTGACCGTCTGATCCTTTGTACGGCGCTGATCCTGCTCTGCGCGGCCTTTGGACGTGACCGGTTTGATCAATGGGTGGATACCACTGAGCTGCCGGTTCTGGCGTCAGAAACCTCGGTTGAGGTGCGCGACAGAAACGCCGAATTGCTACGGGTCTATACAGTGGCCGATGGCCGTTGGCGGTTGGCCGTCACACCCCAACAGGTGGATAAGACCTTTGTGAACATGCTGATCGCTTACGAGGATCAGCGGTTCTACTCTCACTCGGGCGTTGATTTGCGCGCCATGCTGCGGGCCATGGGTCAGGCCGCGTGGAATGGTCAAATCATTTCGGGCGGGTCCACCCTGAGCATGCAAGTGGCCCGGTTGCTGGAGGAAAGCGGCACAGGTCGCTGGAAAGGCAAGCTGCGCCAAATGCGTGTTGCATGGACGCTGGAACGCCAGCTGAGCAAAGAGCAGATATTGCAGTTGTATCTGACCCATGCCCCCTATGGTGGCAATTTGGAAGGAGTGCGTGCGGCGACGCTTTCGTGGTTCGGCAAAGAACCCAATCGCCTGACCCCGGCCGAAGCTGCATTGTTGATCGCTTTGCCGCAATCCCCCAAAGCACGCCGACCCGATCGTAACCGCGCCGCAGCCGAGCAGGCCCGCGACCGGATTTTGCACCGCATGGTTGGCCTCTCCGCTTTGGATCAAAGCACCGCCCAAGCCGCACTGAGCGAACCGGTCCCAAACACCCGCCGCCAATTCCCGGCACTTGCCCCGCATATGGCCGATCTCGCGCTTCGCACCAGACCCGAAGCACTAACACATCAGCTGACCCTGGAGCGAACCTTGCAGACCAGCTTGGAAACCCTTGCCAAATCCGCTTTGCGGGGCCTTCCAAACGATCTGTCCGCCGCCATCGTTGTGGCCGATCATACCACCGGAGAAATCCTCGCCTCGGTTGGATCAGCCGGATATGAGGCACAAACGACGCGCCAGGGGTTCGTGGATATGACCCGCGCCAAACGCTCGCCGGGATCAACGCTAAAGCCGTTTGTCTATGCTATGGCCTTTGATCGCGGGCTGGCACATCCCCAGACCCTTATCAACGACCGTCCCGTGGCGTTTGGGCGCTATGCACCTCAAAATTTCGACGGCGCATTCCGCGGAGAACTGCCAGTGGCCGAGGCCCTGCGCCAGTCGCTGAATATTCCCGTGGTATTGCTGCTGGATCAAATCGGCCCTGCGCATCTGATGGACGTTATGCGCCGCGCCCATATCCAACCCGACTTGCCCGGTGATCAGGCTGGATTGGCCGTGGCATTGGGCGGCGTTGGTGTCTCGCTGAGCGACCTTGTACAGCTCTATGCCATGCTGGGCCAAGGCGGCGAAGCGCGGGTATTACAATGGCGCAAAGACGGCGAACAAGCTGAGGCATCACGCGTTCTCAACCGGTCAGCCACATGGCATATCGGTGATATTCTGGCCGGGTTATCGCCACCAGCAGGGGCACCGGCACGACGGTTGGCCTATAAAACAGGAACCTCCTATGGGCACCGCGATACCTGGGCCATCGGATATGATGGCCGCCATGTGGCAGGCGTCTGGATTGGCCGACCCGATGGCACTCCGGTGCCCGGCGCCTTTGGTGGGGATCTGGCCGCGCCTGTGTTGTTTGAGGCGTTTCAGCGCCTGAAACCCGAAGCGGATCCGCTACCGCCGCCACCACCTGAAACACTGATGTTGGCCACGGCTCAGCTGCCCCAACCCTTGCGCCGCTTTATCGGGCGCAACGCTGTGTTTCGTGCCGCCCCTGACGCGCCAAAACTTACGTTTCCCCCGAATGGGGCCACCTTGGCGCAGCTGGATGGTGTGGTGCCGGTAAAGGTGCGTGACGGCACGCCCCCGTTCAGCTGGCTGGCCAACGGCCAGTTGATCGAGGCGGGCGTCTACCGCCGCGAAACCACGCTACCAAATTTGGGGCGCGGGTTTTCGCAACTGTCGGTTATTGATGCTGAGGGGCGTGCATCACGGGTGACAGTGCAAATTGAGTGACCCACGAAGGACGACCACCGCCAGCCCTAACCAAGAGCTGACGGTGGTGCGCCGACTTCGCTATGTTTTCTGGACTAGAGCGCCTCAATCGCCAAAGCGATGCCTTGCCCGCCGCCAATACACATGGTGATCAACGCCTTCGATCCACCTGTGCGTTCCAGCTCATACATCGCCTTTACGACCAGGATTGCACCCGTGGCCCCCACCGGATGGCCCAGCGCAATCGCACCGCCATTCGGGTTCACCTTAGCCGCATCAAGACCCAGCTCTTTGTTCACAGCCAAAGCTTGCGCCGCGAAGGCCTCATTTGATTCCACGACATCAAAATCACCGGCACTCAACCCGGTATTCGCCAACAGCTTCTCAACTGCAGGCACCGGGCCGATGCCCATCACCTCGGGGCGCACGCCTGCCACCGCATAGCCCAGAACACGGGCGCGGGGCTTCAGCCCTGCTGCCTCGGCGGCACTTGCGCGGGCCAGAACAACAGCCGCTGCACCATCGTTGATGCCGCTGGCATTGCCTGCCGTTACAGTGCCGTCTTTCTGAAATACCGTGCGCAAACTCGCCAATGCTTCGGCCGTTGAGGCTTTGGGATGCTCGTCGGTGTCAAAGGGCACCATATCGCGCTTCACTTTCACGTCGAAGGGCGCAATCTGCGATTTGAAATAGCCGCCCTCAATAGCCGCTGCGGCCCGCTGCTGACTTTCCAATGCAAAGGCATCCTGCGCCTCGCGCGAAATGTCATGTTCAGCGGCCACATTCTCGGCTGTGACACCCATATGACCGGTGCCAAACGGGCAACTCAGCGCACCCAGCATCATATCCAATGTACGCACGTCGCCCATCTTAGCACCCCAGCGTTGATCCGGGTTGATAAAGGGTGAACGGCTCATGTTTTCGGCACCACCAGCCAGCGCAAATTCAGCGTCCCCCAGCATCAGCGACTGCACCGCAGACACGATGGCCTGCGTACCCGACCCACACAGCCGGTTGACGTTCATCGCCGGGGTTGTGTCAGGTATACCCGCCTCTATCGCTGCAACACGCGACAGATACATATCGCGCGGCTCGGTATTGATGACATGACCAAAGACAACAGTCCCGATCTGGCCCGGCTCAACGCCAGAACGCTCCATCGCGGATTTGGCCACATGCGCTCCCAACGCAGATGGGGGCGTGGCGGCCAGCGCTCCGCCAAACGTACCAATTGCAGTGCGGGCACCATCCAGAATGACGATATCGCTCATGTGTATTCTCCTATTAATATTTGGCCTCATACTAACGAATACCTAATGGACATAGCAACGCGATTAAGCACCTGAGGCTGCATCAAATTGTACCACCCCCAGTTACACTCAAGAGTTGAGCGGCACCAACTTTTGCCGATCGCCCGTACTTAATAACCAGCAGTCGCGCCCTTCATAAACCGCTACATGCAATGTTCGCCCCCAACCTGCACCACCATCCAACGCCACACGGTTGCCGTGGTGCTCGGGGAAATCCACTGGTGTGTGGCCATGCACAACCAGCTTACCATGGTCTCGCGGATCTGACAGAAACGGCTCGCGTATCCACATCAGATCATCTGGGGCTTGATCCTTGAGTGGCACACCGGGAACGATGCCCGCATGCACAAACAAGATATCATCGGTCTCATAACAAAGCGGCAAAGACGCCAGAAAATCGCGGTGCGTCTGTGGCACCAAATGACGTGCTTCCTCCCAGTTCGGGTCGTCCTCAGACGCGATAATCCCATAAGAGGCCAGCGTATCAACCGCCCCCATCGTTTTGGAAACCCAAGTTAACGGATTGCGCAAACGTGGTGACGTTATCTGCGCATGGTCCAGAAACTCCAGGAAAAGCTGATCATGATTGCCGCGCAACACTGTCCAGTTGCGACCAGCGGCAACACCATCCACCAAGGTCTGGATCACCCCCCTGCTGTCCGGTCCGCGATCTACCAGATCACCCAGAAACACAATTTGGGCATCTGCCCCGCCGTCCTGTTCAACCAGCTCCAAGGCACTGTCCAGCTTGGCCTTGTGGCCGTGAATATCAGGGATGACATAAATGCGTTTGCTCATTCGGGCATGTTTGCCATCGGGCACCAAAGGTCAAGTCCGCACCATCATTGGTATACTCAAGACTGCGCTGTTATTCGCTGGGCCATGAAAAAGGGGCAGGAAATCACCCTGCCCCTTTGCTCAATCAATGTCTGCGATTCACAGGCTGGCAGTCAGCGCATCCAAAATCGCATCACCCATCTGGGTGGTGGACAGCGGCGTGCCACCCTCTGGCCCCATCAGATCGGCGGTACGTGCCCCATCCGACAGCACTTTTTCAATGGCGGATTCCAGACGGGTCGCCTCGTCACCCAGATCAAAACTATAGCGCAGCGCCATGGCAAAGCTGAGGATACAGGCAATCGGGTTGGCCTTGCCCTGCCCGGCGATATCCGGAGCCGAGCCATGTACAGGTTCATACATCGCTTTGGGGCGGCCATTGGCCATCGGCGCACCAAGGCTGGCCGAAGGCAACATGCCAAGTGATCCGGTCAACATCGCCGCACAATCCGACAGGATGTCACCAAACAGGTTGTCGGTCAGGATCACGTCAAACTGCTTGGGCGCACGCACCAGCTGCATGGCGCCATTGTCAGCATACATATGGCTCAGCTCAACATCCGGGTAATCCTCGTCATGCACTTTCTGCACGACTTCGCGCCACAAAATGCCGCTTTCCATCACATTGGCCTTCTCCATCGAGCAGACCTTGTTGCCACGTTTACGCGCCAGCTCAAATGCTGCTCGTGCTGCCCGGTCGATTTCGCTTTCGGTGTAACGCTGGGTGTTGATACCAACCCGCTCATTGCCTTCCTCAAAAATGCCGCGCGGCTCTCCAAAGTAAACACCGCTGGTCAACTCGCGCACGATCATGATGTCGAGGCCCGAAACGATATCTTTCTTCAATGACGAAAAATCAGCCAAAGCATCAAAACACTGCGCCGGGCGCAGGTTGGCAAAGAGATCCATCTCCTTGCGCAAGCGCAGCAACCCGCGCTCTGGCTTTACCGAAAAATCCAGATCGTCATACTTCGGACCACCCACAGCGCCCAGCAAAACAGCATCCACTTCTTGTGCACGCGCCATCGTGTCATCATGCAGCGGTGTGCCATGCTTGTCATAAGCGGCACCACCAACAAGGTCTTCGCTCACGTCAAAGGAAAGGCCCCGATTTGCGCCGTACCAGTCAATGATCTTGCGAACCTCGACCATGACCTCGGCACCGATCCCGTCACCGGGCAGAATAAGAATTGAAGGGTTGGCCATCGTTGCGCATCCTTGTTTGAAAACCTGTTGCGCACTCGCCTAGCCCGAGCGCAAGGAATGGTCAAGAAAGGCGCGGCTTCATGCCTGCCTCAAGCGCGTCCCAAACCATCGCAATTCGCGGGGTATGGCGCAGCGATTGATGCGTGACCAACCAGACCGGCAGCGATGGGATTTCTATGGCCAGATCCAACTGCTCCACCTCGGGGTCGCTTTCGGTTTGGCAGGCCATGCCAAAGCCAATACCGCAACCTGCGCGCACCAATTCCCAGCCCACGGGGTGACTGTCGCACCGCACTGCAAACCAATCGCGCGTGGCAGGAAGGCCCCGTTCGATCATGCCTTGAATTATATCTTCATTGCGATCGTACCCAATTAGCGGATGCTTCAACATCTCCGCAACAGACCCAGGCCGACCTTCGCGCTCAAGATAACTGCGTGCGGCATAGACCGCCAAATTCAGATCGCCCAGCCGCTTGGCCACCAGTTCCACCTGCTCAGGCTGATACATGCGCAGGGCAATATCGGCTTCGCGGAACAGCAGGTTTTCGGTGCTATCCGTCGGCACCAGATCAATCTTGATGCGCGGTTCTGCCAGACGTAGTTTGGCCAGAATGCCCGGTAGGATGTACATCGACACCGATTCACTGGCGGTGATACGAACCGACCCATCAAGCCCGGTCTGCTGCCCCGCTGCCGTCAACGCCACATCGTGCATTGCCGCGCGCATCCGCTGCGCTGGGCCCAGTAAAGCTGCACCATTGTCTGTCAAAACCAGCCCCTTGGGTTGGCGTTGAAACAACACTTGCTGCAGATCATCCTCCAACTGCCGAATTTGACGGCCCAAGGTGGGTTGGCTGGCCCCTAAGACACGCGCGGCAGCTGACAGAGACCCGCTTTCAGCCACCGCCAGAAACGCCCGGATCAAAGACCAGTCAATTGTGTCAAATGAAGTATCCATGCATTTTTGCATAGCAGGTACATGTATTTTGGCAATTCCTATTCTGTTGGGAATAGATAAACTTGGGTCAAGTTGCACATGCCAAAGGGTAATACCATGCGTAAATCAGTTTTAATTCTGGGAAGCTCCGGCCGTTTTGGCCGCCATGCCGCCGATGCGTTTTGGAACGCAGGCTGGGCCATTCACACGTTTGATCGCAGCACTGACAATCTGGAAGATGCCGCGCGCGATATGGATGTCATCGTCGCCGCGTGGAACCCACTTTATACCGATTGGGCCGAGCAGGTATTACCCTTGCATCGCCAAATTCAAACGGCCGCCAAGGCCAACAACGCCTTGGTGATCATACCCTCCAACGTCTATGTTTACGCCCCCGATGCACCGCTTCCATGGGGGCCTGACACCGCCCATAACGCGCAAAACCCCCTTGGCCGTATTCGGATTGAGATGGAACAAAGCTACCGTGACAGTGGTGTGCAAACCGTCTTTCTTCGCGCCGGGGATTTCATGGATACCGAACGCTCGGACAGTTGGCTCGACAAGGTCATTTTGAACAAAATGCACAAGGGGCAGTTTGTCTATCCAGGGCAGTTAGACGTAGCGCATAGTTGGGCATGGTTGCCAGATCTGGCACGCGCCGCTGTTTCTCTGGCCGATCATCGGTCTGACCTGAAGCAGGTCGATGATGTCTGTTTTGAAGGGTATACCCTGACCGGAAACGAGCTTTGCAAGGCCCTTACCTCGACCACAGGGCTAGCGCTGAAACCAAAGCAAATGTCCTGGTCACCACTGCACCTGGCCCGTCCTTTCTGGCCCTTAGCCAAACATCTGCTCGAAATGAAGTACTTGTGGAACGCGTCACATCATTTGGATGGCACTAGACTGCGCCAGCTTTGCCCGGACTACCGTGACACGCCCCTGCAAGACAGTCTTGCTGTCATGGCATCAGGTACGATCAACGATGGGCTGAAGCAAGTGAAACGCCGCCCTGTCGGTCGCACAACCATGCGGCTAACCTGATCGGGCCTCTGCACACCGCCGTTTCAACCTGCGTGTCAGTCAATCTTCAGATCAACCCAAACAACGCGATGCCGGCTGGCCTGTTGCACAATTTCTGCAGCAGGCTCGCCTTCAACTGGCCAATACACACCGGATTGCACAACGGTTAAATCAACTGACGGTAATACATAATCCACCCGTCTGTGGCCTGGCTCAGGCGATGGCCATGCCGCCGTATCCAACCGTGGATCACCTAGATGGCCAGGGCTATCCGCCAAGGGCCCGTCAGGGCGCATTGGTTTTGGATCTTGCAAGCGTGGGTCATCCAGTAACGCCTGGATTGCAGGCTTTAGACCATCGCCATCAACCGGATCCAGATTGGCATCGCCAAGCAACACAAAGCGTGCGTCAGGGACAGGCCCATATGTACCGTCCATATAGTGCTGCCAAAAGACCAGCTCATCGTGATTGCGTTTGCCGTTCCGGTCCTCAGGGCCATCAAACACCGGCGGCCCGGCGTGAAAGGCCAGCAAGGTCAGCGTCAGGTTCGGCAATTTTACCGGCACCACCCAATGGGCCACCGAAGACAGCCGTTGCACCGCCTGCACGTCAGCCGAGGGGAAGGGCCTGCCATCCACTTCGGGCAACAAGGCCCCCGGCAGATCAGCCCACAACATCGTGCTGAAATCCTGCACTCCCGCAGGCTCAATCGGGTAGCGTGACAGCAAGGCCATACCGCCCTCTCCATAAAACCGCCCAAAACCCTGCGCATCCTGAGGACGGCCAAGCCTGCCATCCCCATCCATATCCAGCCCCGTGGGAACACCGGAATTGGGTGGCAGGGCAAAAATATGAGGATAGTCCACACCATCAACAACCAGCCATGCCTGCAACGCGCTCAACCCGGCCAGCCCATGATCAAAATCTACATTCTGCAGCAGCAAAATGTCAGGCGCGACCTGTGCAACCACATCCCGAACGGCAATCAGCTGGGGGTCTTTGCCCTTCAAAATATCGCGCAGCAACAGGCCGGGGCCATCTCGTGTCAGCTCAGCATTGTAAGTGGCAATTCGCAGCGTCTCGGCCTGCACTGACACATCAGGCAGCCCCAGCAGGCAAAACAAAGATAGGATCAGGCGCGCTGCAAGGCGTCGGCGTCGTGTTCGGCGTAGGCGCGTTTGCGCTTTTCCTCGATCAAGTCGGCAATCCGGCTCATGGCGATGCCGCGCATTAACATGCTTGCAGGTAGGAATGCCCATGCCGTTACCGTCCAGACCAAAGTTTGCGGATCCGCCATTGAGATTGGATCAATGAGATCAGATGCGGCCTTGACCGCTGCGGGTATGATAAACGGCAGAAGCGCACCAAGTACAATGTTAAGACCCGCATCACGTTTCAAACGCGCCAGAACGTCACCGCCGCCGGTAGGATCAAACAAGGGCAGGTTCATCCAGACATTGAACGCGCCCGAGCGCGTAGGCCACCCCAACAGTCGAACACAGGACAAAAAGGCAAACATCATCACCAATGACACCATGTACGAAATGCCCGACGAGGTGCGCACCAGGCTGACCAACTCAGGCGTGGCATCCGAAGGCAGCATCAGCACCATCAGGCGCACAGGAGAATAGGGAAAATCAATCGCATTGCCCAGATCATGCCCCAGCTTGGTCAGCAGATATCCCCAGTTAGAGTGAACATATGTTTCGCGGCAAATCAACGTAAGCAAGATGATCGCCGCCGCCAGACCGCCAAACTTCAGACGGTTATAGGGGGGTGCAAAACGGAACTCGATGATGCTGGGGGACGTGCCGTAGTACTCAATGAAAGTCATAGACGCGGCAATGAATGCAAGGATTACAACCAGCTGTTCAGTATCAGCGCCAGTTGTTGCCAACAACAACGACGGTGTCACCACCAAAAGGGCGACCAAAAATGCACGCATAAGCGCACTTGCCAGTTGTGAAACCACTGCTCTTTTCCCTTCAACCTGGCCCGAAGCAGTACGATGCTGCGTCGTTGTCCCAACTTGATCCCGCACATTGTGGCGGTTTGCCTCATTCTCGCCCAATTTCTGCCCTCTTTCCTCAAGCACCTCAAGAACTTGGTTAAGAAGACTTAAAGTTTAGGGCAAATTCATGGGAGGACTGGTGCGGGAATGCATCAATTTTGGTACGTAATATTGACGGACTAGTTGGCCAACACAACATGTAGCGGAATACACAAAGGCAACCACAAGAATAATAATTCAATTGGTTAACTAATTGTTTCTGCTGATTTCCCTTTGTCTCATAAAAGGGAGCGGCGCCGCACCCGAAAGCGCGGCGCTGGTAATCAAACCCAGGGTCTTGCGGCGCTGGCTGTGGCTTCAAATGAGTCAATTGAGGCGACATTGGCCATGGTCAGGCCAATATCGTCCAGCCCTTCCTGAAGGCAATGTTTTTTGAAGGCATCCACCTCAAAACCAATGCTTTCACCATCCGAGGTGGTAATTGTCTGGGCATCCAGATCAATCTCCATCCGCGCGTTGGCCCCCTTTTCGGCATCTTTCATCAGCACATCAATTTGCTCTTGCGGCAAGGTGATGAGCAAAATGCCATTTTTGAAGCTGTTGTTGAAAAAGATATCGGCAAAACTGGGAGCGATGACACAGCGCACACCAAAGTCCTTGATCGCCCAGGGCGCATGCTCACGCGACGACCCGCAGCCAAAATTCTTGCCTGCCACAATGATCTCGGCGTCGCGATACTGCGGTTTGTTCAACACGAAATCGGCAATCTCATTGCCCTCGCCATCATACCGCATCTCATCAAACAGATTAACGCCTAAACCCGAGCGTTTGATCGTTTTCAGAAACTGCTTCGGGATGATCATATCGGTGTCGATATTGATCATGGGCATTGGAGCCGCAATACCGCTGAAGTTTTCGAACTTTTCCATTACATCATCTCCCTAACATCCGTCAGCTTGCCGGTTATTGCCGCCGCTGCTGCCATTCCGGGCGATACCAGATGGGTGCGCCCACCGCGGCCCTGACGGCCTTCAAAGTTGCGGTTGGATGTGGCTGCACAACGCTCCTGCGGGGCCAGTTGATCAGGGTTCATCGCCAAACACATCGAGCACCCCGCAAGCCGCCATTCAAACCCGGCTTCCTTGAATATATCCGCCAGGCCTTCTTCCTCGGCCTGTGCGCGCACAAGGCCAGAACCGGGAACGACCATCGCGCGAATACCGTCCTTCTTCTTTTTGCCCTTCAGGATTTCGGCCGCAGCACGCAAATCCTCAATGCGCCCATTGGTGCATGACCCGATGAAAACCGTATCAATCTCGATCTCGTTCAGCGGTGTACCCGGTGTCAGGCCCATATAATCAAGCGAGCGCTGTACCGCGTCCACCTTACCACCCTCAAACTCTGATGCCGCAGGCACGTTGGCAGTGATTGGCAACACATCCTCGGGCGAGGTGCCCCATGTGACCACCGGTGCGATGTCTTCACCTTTCAGCGTCAGCACCAGATCCCACTCAGCATCATCGTCAGAATAGAGCGTCTTCCACCAGTTCAGCGCAGCTTCCCATTGTGCACCTTTGGGCGCGTGCGGGCGGCCCATGCAATATTCAAACGTCTTTTCATCCGGCGCAATCAGACCTGCGCGTGCACCACCTTCAATGGCCATGTTGCAAACGGTCATGCGCCCTTCCATGGAAAGATCACGAATGGCCTCACCACAGTATTCAATCACATAGCCCGTGCCACCCGCCGTGCCGGTTTCACCGATCACAGACAGGGTGATATCTTTGGCTGTCACGCCGGGGCGCAGCTTGCCGGTGATTTCCACCTTCATGTTCTTGGATTTTTGCTGGATCAACGTTTGGGTGGCCAGCACATGCTCTACCTCGGACGTGCCGATACCATGGGCCAATGCGCCAAACGCGCCGTGGGTTGCGGTATGGCTGTCGCCACACACAACCGTCATACCTGGCAAGGTCCAGCCCTGCTCGGGCCCAACGATATGCACGATGCCCTGACGCACATCGCTTACCGGGTAATAGTGAATGCCAAATTCCTTGGCGTTGGTATCCAGTGCTTCCACCTGAATACGGCTGTCTTCGGTCATGGTGGCCGCATTGTCACGGTCCAGCGTGGTCGGCACGTTGTGATCCGGCACAGCAATGGTTTTGTCCGGCGCACGCACCGAACGGCCTGCCATACGCAGCCCTTCAAAGGCCTGCGGGCTGGTCACTTCGTGCACGAGGTGGCGGTCAATGTACAAAAGGCTGGTGCCATCTTCGGCTTCATGCGCGACATGCGCATCCCAGATTTTATCATAAAGTGTCTTGGGGGACATGTGTCCTCTCCCATGGTTGTTTTAAGGTAAAGTCAGTCGTGACGGGGCCGGCACCTTATAGGTGGGCAAGAATTGTCTGCGATGCACCATAAAACCGCCAAGGCAGGCGGGCGCGATCATCCATGTCAAAAATCCGTGTCATACGTCATGATTTACGCGTGCTACGCCTGAACTTCAAGGATTCTGTGAGCGGAGCAGACGTTTGCGCGCCGATGCCAACAACCTTCGGGAATAGAGCTTGTGCAGCCCTAGCAGAGCAGAGAACCCGAATCCCATTTTGGCGGCACCGGGCTTTGGATAGCCATGGGGAACCACCACACTGCCGAACATCAGCCGGGTACGGCCCGGTGAAACAGGCACCGTCATGAACCACGAAGACGTGCGCCCAACTGCTTTCATCAGCAATTGGGACTCCGCGCGTTCCTTCACGCGCCAAATTGCAAACTTATCTAAATCTCCAATGCCAAGAAGGCGCGCCTCATCGTCCGTAGATGGGGCCTTGGCAATCAACCGCAAGATCAACCGCTCGGCCTTGAATAATGGCGTGGTATAGAAGGCTTCTATGTAATCGCCAAAGGCGATATCAGAATTGATTTCGACAGCAAAGCAATCGGCATAGACACCGTCTTGTCGGGCAAAATGATCCAGAAAGCTGCCCTCCGGTACCTGAACTTGTTGCACCTCGGGCATCACAGATCAATCCGGCGCCAGCATGTAGCCTTCGCCGCGCACGGTTTGCAGATAGCGGGGCTGTTTTGGGTCGGCTTCAATCTTGCGCCTTAGCCGTGTGATCTGCACATCCACCGCGCGCTCCTGGGCCTGGCCCCCGTCACGGCCCAGATCCTCAACCAGCTTGGTGCGGCTAACCGGCGCGCGCAAATTCTCTGAAAAGATGCGCATCAACTGCACCTCGGTGGCAGTCAGGCGCACCAGTTGATCCCCCTGCAACAACTCAGCGCGCTCAATATCATAGCGCACCGGGCCAAGGTTTAACATTTTGGGCGTGGTGCTTTCCGGCTCAGGCTCGGGCATACGGCGCAAAATGGCATTGATCCTGAGCAGCAGTTCCTTGGGCTCAAACGGCTTGGCCAGATAATCATCTGCCCCGGCCTCAAGCCCGGCAATCCGGTCGTCGGTTTCTCCCTTGGCCGTCAGCAGCAATATCGGTGTTTCCAGCGTTTCGCGCAACGCACGGGTCAACGCGACACCATCTTCGCCCGGCATCATGACATCCATCACGATCAGGTCAAATTCCAGCCCCGACAGGATTGACCTTGCATGCGCCGCATCACGCGCCACGGATACCAAAAACCCATTGCGTTGCAAAAATTTGCGCAGCAGGCCACGGATGCGTTCATCATCATCGACGATCAGCAGATGAGGGGCAGGTTCGCTCATATCTCACTATCCTTCAGGGATTGATATTGCCTGCGCAGCTCCGGGTCCATCATCGCTTCCAGCACCTTGCGGAAACCCGCCACAGCCTCGGGCCCGGCCGCCCGGTAGGCCGCGCGCAAACGCGCACGCTGTGCATCAGAGAGTTTGCGCTCCAGAGTAGCACCGTCTTGTGTCAAAAACAGATGCCGTTCACGGCGGTCAGATTTACCCACACGGCTTTCCACCAACCCATCCTCAACCAATGTCCGCAACACTCGGTTCAGGGATTGTTTGGTGACACCCAGCGTCAACAACAAATTGTTGACAGTCGTGCCGGGGCTGCGCGCAATAAAGTAGATCGCCCTGTGGTGCGCGCGCCCGTAAGCCATGGTTGAAAGTATTCGATCAGGATCAGCCGTAAAACCGCGATAGGCAAAGAACATGGCCTCACTCCCCTGGCCCAACTGTTCATCGGTCAGAAACAGAAGTTCGCCGCCACTTTGCACCTCGGACATACCCACCCCCGTTCACTTTCACAGCTTTCCCTTGTCATAATAGGACAGCTTTGTTGACATTCCAAGTATCAACTGTTAGCGATTCGCAGCTTATGCGCAATTTAATGTCCGTAACGGCCATAATTTGCGCAACATATGCAAAGCAACTTATCGAAAGGAGATGTGCGATGGCTGGCTATGATGATCGTGACGGCAAGATTTGGATGGATGGTAAACTGATCGACTGGCGTGCGGCCAACGTTCATATCCTGACCCATGCTTTGCATTATGCCTCTTCGGTATTTGAGGGTGAGCGCGCCTATAATGGCAAAATCTTCAAAAGCCGCGAACACTCTGAGCGCCTGCATTTTTCGGCAGGGCAGCTGGATTTTCAGATCCCTTTTACAGTGGACGAAATCGAAGCCGCCAAGCAAGAAGTCCTGATGGCCAATGGCCTGACCGATGGCTATGTACGCGCCGTCGCATGGCGTGGAGCAGGCGAGGACATGGGGGTCGCATCGGCGCTTAACCCGGTGCATCTGTGCATTGCCGCGTGGGAATGGGGCGCCTATTACGGCGACGCCAAGATGAAGGGCGCCAAGCTCGACATTTCCAAATGGAAACGCCCCTCCCCCGAAACCATCCCGGTGCATGCCAAGGCAGCGGGCCTCTATATGATCTGTACCATGTCCAAACACGCCGCCGAGGCCAAAGGCTGTTCGGATGCTCTGTTCATGGATTACCGCGGCTATGTGGCCGAAGCGACAGGCGCCAACATCTTCTTTGTGAAAGACGGCGAAGTGCACACACCTGACGCTGACTGCTTTCTCAATGGCCTGACCCGTCAGACGGTTATCGGAATGTTGAAAGACCGCCAAGTCAAAGTGCACGAGCGCCACATCATGCCCGAAGAAATGGAAGGGTTTGAGCAATGCTGGCTGACCGGCACAGCCGCCGAAGTCACACCCGTCGGCCAAATCGGGGATTACAACTTTGAAGTCGGCGCACTGACGCGTGAGATTTCACAAGGCTATGAGAAGCTAGTGCGCAGCTGATTCTCTCATTGGTTCAAGAATTGTTGCAAGAGTCAATCCCCTCTTGCATCTTTGAGTTGCAGCACCGATACTTAGACTATCCGCCCTAAGGCAGTACGCAACCGCCCCTAGTGATCTTGGGCATTGCCGAACCCTTAGGGCTTATTTTTTTGGTGATATTTTGGACAAAATTGCGATTTTAATTGACGGCGGGTACTTTCTAAAAAGACTTTCAACCGTCTGCCCCGAAGTTAATTCACGAGATGCAGCAGATGTTGCCAAAGCCATCGGCAAACTTGTATTTAGCCATCTAAAATACCATCAAAAACTAACAGGCGCTCCACATGTGAGGTCAGGTCTTTATCGAGTTTTCTACTATGATGCCAAACCCTATTTGTCCAAAGGGCAGCTCCCAATTTCTCAGAAACCCGTAGATTACGCAAAAACTCCGGAAGCACTTTTTAGGCTTGGACTATTTGAGGAACTTCGAAAATCCCCTAACACTGCGGTTCGCTTAGGAACAGTGATAAAGGAACGTAGCTGGATACTCTCTGAGCGGGCACAAAAGGATTTGATTTCTAAAAGGCGAACCGTAGAAGACCTGCAAGATGAGGATTTTTCTCCGGGCTTACGGCAAAAAGCTGTTGATATGAAAATTGGCTTAGACATCGCTTCGCTGACGTTGAAAAAGCAAGTTTCAACAATTGTTTTGGTGGCAGGCGATGCTGACTTCGTTCCCGCAGCGAAACTAGCACGACGAGAGGGCGTTAAAATCGTGTTGGACTCTCTTTGGCGGAGCGTAAATGCTGAACTTTTTGAGCACATAGATCTATTGTACGGCGGATTCAAAAGACCGAAAGCAGATACATAGGCTAAATCAAGCAGGCGACATGCCCCGCAGCCGCTCAGACCGGCGACGCAGCAACTCAACGGTTGTCAGCAGCAGGATCGACATCACCACAAGGATCGTCGCCACCGCCAGAATGGTCGGTGAAATCTGCTCGCGCAGCCCGGTGAACATCTGCCAGGGCAGTGTTTTTTGGCTGGCGGACCCGACGAACAGCACCACAACCACTTCGTCAAACGAGGTGATAAAGGCAAACAACCCACCCGAGATGACACCCGGCAGGATCAGCGGCATCTGCACCCGAAAGAACGTCGTCACCGGATTAGCGCCCATGTTGGCCGCCGCGCGGGTCAGTGAATTGTCAAACCCAACCAGCGTGGCCGTCACGGTGATGATCACAAACGGAATACCCAACACAGCATGAGCCAGGATCACCTTGATATAGCCCACCAGGTTCTTACCCATGCCCAAAGTGCCTTCGAGGAAGTTGCCAATGTCAGAGTAGAAAAAGAACATGCCCGTGGCCGAGATGATCAGCGGCACGATCATCGGCGAGATTAAGATGGCCATAATGGCACGACGCCCCGGCACATGGGATTGTGACAGGCCAATCGCCGCCAATGTGCCCAATGACACTGAAATGATTGTCGCAATCGGCGCGATGATCAGCGAGTTCTTGAAGCTGCGCTGCCATTCATTATTGGTAAAGAAATCCTGATAATGCTTCAGCGAATAGCCTTCCGGATCAAACCGCAGCATTTCAGGCGTAAAGGTAAAGAAGTTCTCGGCATTAAAGCTGAGCCATATGACCGGCACCAGTGGCGACACCAGAAAGAAAAAGATCAAGCCGCAGATGACCCGGAAGGTATAATGCCACAACACTTGTTCCGAAGTTAAATAGGTAGCCACTTTATCACGGTACTGACGGTAGTGCAGCCAGTACACAATGTGTGCCCCGAAGGCACCGACAACAGCAAGAAAAATCCCGCCAACTAAACCGAAAAGAGACAGCCCAGCAAGAAAACTAGCCACACCTGTAATTGCCATTGCCGGTCGCTTAGTATCCAGGGTCGACAACATCGCAAATGCATAACCAACAATCGAAGCACAAATGAGAACAACTTTGAGAAAAAAGAGAGCGAAACTTTGTGCAGTCGAAATTCCGAAAACAAACGTCGGAATGAAAACAATTAGCGCCAGAGCTGAAAGCGTGAATGCCATGGAAGTTTTCAGGCCGTGAGCACCGATGGGGTTCATGTTCATTTGGACTATCCCAGCTTCACGTTGTCGATGCCGACGATCTTGTCGTAACACCAGTAGAGCAGCAGAACGACTGCCAGAAGGATCGCACCCAATGCGGCCGCAAGGCCCCAGTTGAGCGAGTATGAAATGTGATACGCAATCCGGTTCGAGATGAAGACGCCTTTGGTGCCGCCGACGATCTCGGGCGTGATGTAATAGCCGATGGACAAAATGAACACGAGGATCGACCCCGCCCCAATGCCCGGAATGGACTGCGGGAAATAGACCCGCCAAAAGGCGGTCCAGTTGGTGGCGCCCATGGATTTGGCGGCGCGCAGATACGTCGGCTGAATGGTTTGCATGACCGAATACATCGGCAGGATCATGAAGGGCAGCAAGATATGCGTCATCGCAATGATCGTACCTGTCTGGTTGTTGATCATCACCAATCGGTTGGCATCATCAATCATGCCCAGCCAGACCAGAATTTCGTTGATAACACCTTGCTGTTGCAACAACACCTTCCATGCCGATGTCCGCACCAGAAGCGACGTCCAGAATGGCAGCAACACAAGGATCATCAGCATGTTTGATGTGCGCATCGGCAGGTTGGCCAATATCCACGCCACCGGATAGGCCAGCAAGATACATGATCCGGTGATGATCAGCGACATCCACAGGGTGCGGCCAAACAGTTTGATCAGAACACGTTTATCTTCGGGTTGGGCCTGTGCGCCTTCCGGTGTGCGGCGCATATCGATGGCATTCAGGAAATAGCCATTGGTGGTGCGCACCGAATGTGTCTTGATCTCACGCCAGGTTTCAACCTTGCCCCAGCCCTCTGATATCTCGATCAGCGTGTCCTTGAAGGGGCCGTCTGTTGCCGGGTCCAGCTTTTTGATCTTACGGCCCGATTTGCGGAACAACGACGACATGCCGGTGCTCTCATAATTCAGTCGGGTGCCAAGGCGCGTGTGCTTTTTGTCCTCAATGGCGACCACCATATCCGAGACAAAGGCAGCATAGACGTTTTCACCGGGCAAGTCGCCGCTATCAGAATCCCACGCATTCAGCTCAACCACAGTCAGAGGGAGCGTGTCGGCAACAATATCATTTTGAACCGAACGGGTCAGCATTTTGCCAATTGGCAAAATGAAGGACAGCAGAACGAACAACAACAACGGGGCAATCAGCATCAGCGCGCGCATCTTTTGCCGACGCAAGGCGCGGTTCAGGCTGCGTTTCAGCGGCGTTCCGTCGGCGGCCAGTACCGGGCCGGTATCGGTGGTGTCGCTCATCTCAAGCCCCTTCAACCACTAGGATAACGCTCTCAGCTGTACGCCTGCGGATCTCGGCTACCTTTTGGTACTCCGGGTCATCATACGCAGCACGCGCGGCTTCATAGCTTGGAAATTCAATTACGACGTGGCGATTGAGTGTCTCGCCTTCCATCGTTTCAGATGGCCCGCCACGGACAATGAACCTGCCACCAAGGCCCAGCAGGATCGGTGTGTCCTTTTCGACGTATTCTTTATACGCCTCAGGATCAGTTACCGTGATGTGGCCGATTATATAGCCCTTGGGCATGATGTGAGCTGTCCCTTGTCATATAGCGGTGAGGGCCATACATGCAGCCCCCACTCAATTGTTTGGAATGGGGCGCGCTGAGCACGCCCCAAACCGATAGGCTTATTTTGCCAACCACGCCTGGAATTTGGCGTCGATGTCGTCACGATAGTCAGCCCAGAACTCGTAGTTATAAAGGAACGTGTTCTTGGCGTTCTCTGGATCGGTTGGCATATGTGGTGCCATGTCGATGCCCAGTTCAGCGTGTTTGCCAACCAGCGGTGCCGATGAGGCACGTGCAGGACCGTATGAGATGTACTTGGCCTGATCCGCCAGACGCTGTGTGTCTGTGGCGAACATGATGTAATCCAAAGCAGCTTTCTGGCGCTCTTCGCTCAGACCGGTAGGAATGATCCAGCCGTCAAGGTCAAACACCTGTGCGTCCCACAGCATGGCCACGGGTTGTTTTTGCTCTTCGATCACGCTGAACAGACGGCCATTATAGGTGGAGCCCATAACAACTTCGCCATCGGCCAACAGTTGGGGCGTATCCGCACCAGCCGACCACCAGATAACGCTGTCTTTGATGGTGTCGAGTTTGGCCAACGCCTGATCCTGACCTTCGGGCGTGCCCAAAACGTCATAAACCGCGTCTTTGGCTACGCCGTCACACAGCAGGGCCCATTCCATGTTGTTGATCGGGCGCTTTTCAAGGCTACGTTTGCCAGGATAGGCTTCCAGATCGAACACAGCGCAGATATCGGTGGGTGGGGTATCGCCAACCATGTCGGTACGATAGCCGACTGTGGTCGAATAGACGATCTGCGGAATGTAGCAATCAGACACCAGAAGATCGCCAAAATCTTCCGCCGCTGATGTGCCATCAGGCGCAGGTGCCAACATGGTGTCGGGGTCGATTTCCATTGCCAGGCCTTCGTCACACAGACGGATGGCATCAGCAGCAACCACGTCAACCACATCCCAGGTGACGTTGCCAGCTTCGTTCATGGCGCGCAGTTTGGCCACGGCTTCGGCCGAGCTGTCATCGTTGATAATGGTGACACCGGTCTTTTCGGTGTAGGGCTCGTGATACGCCTTCAGCTGCGATTTAGAGTAAGCGCCGCCCCATGACACGATGGTCATTTCTTGTGCAGCAACCGCACCAGCAGCGACGCTCAGAGCTGTCGTGGCCAGAAGTGTTGTTGTGAGTTTCATTGATAGTCTCCCGATTATGACCCGTTTCTGAAAGTAATGGAGTCCCTGCCACGGGTTTGAACCTTGGGACCCGCTGTTCATCGCACCCATTTCCGGGCTCGATATTTCTTAGCCGTTACGCATCAAGCGCACGGCAATCCTCTGGCAACCAGCCGATCTCGACTGTCTCACCAGGTTTCAGCTTCACCTGATCCGGCGCATTGCGGGTTTTGACAATGAATTCGTCATTGCCAGCTACCCGCAGACGCGTGCGAAAGATGTCACCCATATAGATGAACTCCAGCACTTCGGCCTTCAACGTATGGGCTTTGCCTTGCAGACGGTCCTGATTGAACTCCACCCGCTCGGGGCGAATTGACACTTTGGTGCGCTCTCCGGCCTTGGTCACATTGACCGGCGTGCAGTCAATCAGACTGCCATCGTCCAGCTGCACCACAGCCAGACCACCTTTGATTTCTTTGACTGTGCCTTCCATCGTGTTGTTCTCACCGATGAACTGCGCAACAAAACTGTTCTGTGGGCTTTCATACAGCTCGTCCGGTGGGGCGATCTGCTGAATGCGGCCATCGTCAAACACTGCAACACGGTCGGACATGGTCAGGGCTTCGGTCTGATCGTGGGTCACATAAACCGTGGTGATCCCCAGATTATGGGCCAGATCGGTGATTTCAAACTGCATCTTTTCGCGCAGTTGTTTGTCCAACGCGCCCAGCGGTTCGTCCATCAACACCAGTTCAGGTTCAAACACCAGCGCACGCGACAGGGCGACACGTTGTTGCTGACCACCCGAAAGCTGCGCCGGACGCCGCCCGCCAAAATCACCCATCTCAACCATATCAAGCGCACGCTTAACTTTGGCCTCGCGGTCGGATTTGCCAATCTTGCGCACTTCCAGCGGAAAGCTCAGATTTTCGGCAATCGTCATATGCGGGAACAGGGCGTAGTTTTGAAAAACCATACCAATGCCGCGCTTGTGCGGCGGGATATTGTTGATGGAAACGCCGTCTAGCAGGATCTTCCCGTGGGTGGCGGTTTCAAATCCCGCCAACATCATAAGGCAAGTGGTTTTGCCCGATCCGGACGGGCCCAGCATTGTCAGGAATTCGCCCTTGGGCATTGACAGGTTCAGGTCTTTGACGACGAGGATTTCACCGTCATAGCTCTTTTGTACACGTTCAAACGCAACGAATGCATCGTTGTTCCCAGTATCCGGCAAATCGGACTCCCCGTTTTTATCTTTCGCGGGTTTGCCCCACGTTAGGTTCAGACTAAATCGTTAAAACAGGCCAGATGCAAGCACGGTGCGACATACTCAGCAATAGTTGCGCCATCTGGCCTGTATTTTCCCCATCCATACTAAATTTCAGGCCAATTGATTCGTGTTAACTCAAGAGTGAGAACTGTGTTTTGGGTTATCCCAACACAGACTTTACAGCCTTCGCAGTTTTTGCAACCACCTCATCCGCCTCCTCTCGGGTCAGGCAGAAGGGGGGCGCAAATCCCAGAATATCACCTTGCGGCATCGCTCTTGCGATCACATCCTGCGCGCCCAGCGCGGCCGCAATTTGGGGTCCGGTTTTGTCAGCAGCATCAAAGAATGTGCGACTATCGCGGTCTTTCACAAATTCCACCGCGCACAGCATACCTTCTCCACGCACCTCGCCCACATGGGCATGATCACCCAACGCCGCGCGCATCGCTGCGTTCAGATAGCTCCCTATTTCGCCGGCGTTATTCACAAGGTTCAGCTCATCCAGCAGCTTTAGATTGGCCACGCCCGCTGCCGCGCCAATGGGGTGCGCCGAATAGGTCCAGCCGTGGCCGATAGGGCCGTTTTCATCAGTGCCCTGTTCCAGGACTTTCCACATCTTGTCACCGACAATCGACCCTGACAGCGGCGCATAGGCACTTGTCAGCCCCTTGGCGATGGTGATCAGATCGGCCTCAAACCCATAGTGATCAGCGCCAAACATTGTGCCCAACCGGCCAAAGCCCGTGACCACCTCATCGGCAACCAAAAGGATGTCATGTTTGCGCAACACGGCCTGAATGGCCTGCCAATACCCCGCGGGGGGCGGCACAATACCACCCGTGCCCAGCACCGGCTCGCCAATAAAGGCGGCAATGGTGTCTGCGCCTTCACGTTCAATCAACGCCTCAAGCTCAGCCGCACAATGCGCCACGAACTGTTCCTCAGATTGCTTCAGATCATCCCGGCGGAAGTAATATGGCGCTTCAGTATGCACCACCTGCGCCAACGGCAGATCAAACTTCTTGTGAAACAGATCAAGCCCGGTCAGCGATCCGGTCATCAGGCCCGATCCGTGATACCCGCGCCAACGGCTGATGATCTTCTTTTTCTCGGGCCGTCCAAGGATGTTGTTGTAATACCAGATCAGCTTGATGTTGGTCTCATTGGCATCTGATCCGCTCAACCCGAAATAGACCTTGCTCATATTATCCGGTGCACGGTCCAGGATCATCTTGGCCAGCGTGATTGACGCCTCGGTGCCATGGCCAACATAGGCATGATAATAGGCCAGTTCCTTGGCCTGCGCCGCAATCGCATCGGCAATATCCTGACGACCATACCCAACATTCACACAATATAAGCCAGCAAAAGCATCCAGCATCTTGTTGCCGTCACGATCCTCGATATGGCAATTCGTCCCTCCGGTGATGATCCGGCTGGCCATTTCGCCACGGGCAAATTCAGCCAGATGAGTCGAGGGGTGAAAGAAGTTTTCGCGGTCCCATTGATCAAGTTGGTCGTTTTTCAGCATGCTGCACCTTTGGCGTCGTGTTGGGTCATAGGGCGTAAACCTGCCCTGAATGTCTCAGCCTGTGTAACTGAACTCAGGGCATTTCACAGAAGATCCTTCTGCCATCATCCCAACAACTGATCCAGCGGTGGCCCACAAGGCCCCTTCACCGGCTTGGTCACAACATGGGTAAAATATCGCGCCAGCCCGACCTGGGCCTCTAAAAGCGCATCCATAACCTCTTGATAGGCCTCAATATCGCGGGTGATCACCTGCATCAGATAATCCAGCCCTCCCCCCAGCGCCCAACACGCCGCAACCTCGGGTATCCCGTCAACATGCGCTTCAAACAACCGAAAGGCACGTGCGGTATGATCGGTCAACTCAACCGTCACAAAAACAGTGATCGACGGCCCAAGTTTCTTGAGGTTGATCCGAGCATTGTAACTTTCGATGACCCCGGCCTTTTCCAACCGGCGCACACGCTCCCAACAGGGGCTGGCCGACAGGCCCACACGCGCGGCCAGATCGGCATTGGTGATGCGCCCCTCGGCCGTCAACACCCGTAGAATGGCGATATCGCGTGCATCCAGTTTCATGGTTTACAGTTTGGCACAATCGCGCAGGAAGGACAGCCGCTTTTGTGCCCGCCCAACAGGCGTACAATCTGTGTCATCTTTTTAGGCTCCACATGGGTTTGCACAAACTTAACTCAAAGTCTGGCCCGCCACATCATCCAAAAACGACCTACTGTGCCGGTTTTCAGGGGGCACGTCTCGGTAAACCGCTGTTTCATAGGCAAAACAATTCAACAGCGGAGCCCGCCATGACCCTCAAAGACCTGCCGTTTTCTCAGGCCGAGTTTGACCGCCGTATCGTCAAGACCCGTGCCGCGATGGCCAAGGCCGGTATCGACTGCATGTTTATCACCGACCCGTCCAATCAGGCCTGGCTGACAGCCTATGACGGATGGTCATTCTATGTGCATCAAGGTGTCCTGTTGGGTATGGAAGGTGAGCCCATCTGGTGGGGCCGCCACATGGATATGCTGGGCGGGCGGCGCACCTGTTGGATGCAGGATGAAAACATCCTTGGGTATGCAGACCACTTTGTGCAATCCACCCAGCGCCACCCAATGCAGGATCTGGCCGAACAAATCCGCGCACGCGGGTACGCCAATGCGCGTATCGGGGTTGAGATGGAGAATTACTATTACTCTGCCAAGGCCCACGCTGTTTTGTCCCAGGAACTGCCCGACGCCACGCTGGTTGACGCCACCGCACTGGTGAATTGGCAACGTCTGATCAAATCAGACGAAGAGATCGCGTTTATTCGCAAGGCTTCGCGTATCTCTGAAAAAATTGTGCAATCCGCGATTGATCTGTCAGCCCCTGGTGTGCGCAAAAACGATCTGGTTGCAGACATTTTTCATGCCGCCATCACCGGCGTTGATGATATCTGGGGCGATTATCCCGCCATTGTCCCGCTGACCCCCTCGGGCGAGGACGCCACCGCCGCGCATCTGACATGGAACGGCAATCAAATGGTGCAAGGCGAAGCCACGTTCTTTGAGCTGTCGGGCGTTTACCGCAGGTATCATTCCCCACTGTGCCGCACCGTGTATCTGGGCAAACCACCACAAGACATGCTGGACGCTGAACAAGCACAGGTCGAAGGCATCTCTGCTGCGCTAGACGCCGCGCGCGCGGGCAACAAGACCAGTGATATCGCACAGGCCTTCATGGATGTTCTGGCCAAACACGGCATCAAACGCGAGGGGCGCATGGGCTATCCCATAGGCCTGTCCTATCCCCCCGACTGGGGTGAGCGCACCGCCTCTATTCGTCTTGAGGATGAGACAGTGCTGGAACCCGGTATGGTGTTTCATTTCATGCCAGCCCTCTGGATGGACAGCTGGGGGCTGGAAACCACCGAAACAATCCTGATCAAAAACGACGGCCCAGCCGAGGCATTCTGCGATTTGCCGCGCAAACTGTTTGTGAAGGACTAGGTGGGGCAAAACTCGCGCCGAGCGGTCGTCAGCCTTTGACCGCCCGCACCGCATCCCAATCCGCGCGGCTTAAGGTATAACTGAAATAATCAGCCTCGCGCCCGGCGCCCAAGTCCAAACACCCTGCAAACACCTTTTTTGCACCCAGCTTCATCGTCGCCTTTTGCGAGCGGATGTTGGTGGGTCCGATATCCAGCCAAACCTCGTCAACGCTGTCAAACACATGGTCAAACATCAGCGTTTTCAGTTCAAAATTCGTGGCACCGCCCCAATAGGCAGGCATCAAAAACGTATACCCAACCGCAATCGTACCCGGCCGCACGCCCGGCGTGTAATAGCGCGAACAACCGATCACCTGATCCTTGGCCTTGTCAATCACCACGAGGGTTTCGCCGCTGGCCAGCAAGATATCAAAATATGGGTCAAACACCGCCTGTTCGTACCGGTTTTTTACTGGATGCCCAGCCCAGATAGCAGGGTCCGATGCCGCAGCAAACAGCGCCTCACGATCATCCAATTGCAAAGGCCGCAACAAAAGCTGCGGCCCTTCCAACACGGGTTGACGATCAAACACCATTAACTGGCGGCTTTCATCAGGCCTTCGTCCTTCAGGCGCGCATGGGTAGCATCAAGCGCCTTCCATGCACGATCAGCCAATGTGTCTATCTCATCCTTGGTGATCACCAGCGGTGGCGAAATCACCATCCTGTCACCGACATGACGCATGATCAAACCATTGTCGAAACACGCATCACGGCCAATCACCCCGGCTGTGCCAGCATCTGCGGCAAACATGGCGCGGCTTTCCTTATGTGGTGACAGCGCGATGGACCCCATCATGCCCACAATCCGTGCTTCACCTACCAATGGATGATCTGCCAGGCTCTCCCATTTCTGTTTCAGGTAGGGCGCCGTCTCAGTTCCGGCACGCGCGACAATACCTTCTTCGTCCAGAATACGCAGGTTCTCTAGCGCCACAGCACAGGCCACCGGATGGCCTGAGTATGTATACCCATGGCTGAATTCACATTGGTCGATCACGGAGGCCACCTCATCGGACACAACCGAACCGCCGATCGGCATATAGCCCGAGCTAAGACCCTTGGCGATGGTCATGATATCAGGGCGAATGCCAAAGGTTTCAGACCCAAACCAGTTACCGGTTCGGCCAAATCCACAGATCACCTCATCCGCAATCAACAGGATCTCATACTTTTCGCAGATACGCTGAATTTCCGGCCAATAGGTGGCAGGTGGAATAACCACACCGCCAGCCCCCTGAACCGGCTCGGCAATAAAGGCCGCAACATTATCTTCACCGATGTCATTGATCGCCTTTTCCAGCAGCTGCGCGCGCTGAAGGCCAAATTCTTCGGGGCTGGTGTCGCCGCCTTCAGCATACCAATGCGGCTGGTCGATATGGTGAATGTCCGCGATGGGCAGACCACCCTGCGCATGCATCGCTGACATGCCGCCCAGACTGGCCGAGCCCATAGAGGAACCATGATAGCCATTCTTGCGGGCAATGATGGTTTTCTTTGACGGCTTGCCCTTTTGCGCCCAATAGGTGCGCACAAGGCGGATGTTGGTGTCATTCGCCTCGGACCCGGAGCTGGCAAAAAACGTGTGGTTCAGATCACCCGGCGTCAGCTCCGTAATCCGCGCGGCCAGCGCAATGACAGGCACATGTGTCGTTTGAAAGAAGGTGTTATAGTACGGCAGCTCTTTCATCTGGCGCGCTGCGGCATCAGCCAGCTCATTGCGGCCATACCCCAGATTTACGCACCACAGACCGGCCATTGCATCCAGGAATTCATTGCCATCACTGTCAGTCAGGGTTGAGCCATTGGCCCGTGTGATCACCCGCGCGCCCTTGGCGTTGATGTCGTTACCCTTGGTAAACGGGTGCAGATGGTGCGCCGCATCCAACGCTTGTAATTCGGCTGTGGGCATATGGTTGGTGATCATTGTCATGGGTCATTCCCTCACATCAAAGAAAAAGAAAGCTTCCGCTGGATCGCACGCCAAACGGACCTGCATCTAGAATATGATCAAATTATTCAGTGTCAATCGAATCAGTACCTGACCCTCAAATTTGTAAAGCGTGCCGAACTTGCTCCATTCCCTGGATCACATCCTCTCGGATCGCACGCGCTGCGGCCTCGGCATCTCGGGCGTGCATGGCCCCCAGCATGTCCTTGTGTTTATCAGGCAGGTTCTGCGTGCCCAAACGACCGCAAACCACCCTTAATGACGGGCCAAACCGCAGCCACAACCCCTCGGCCAGATCGGCCAAAATGGGGGCATCTGCGATACGATAGATTTGCTGGTGAAAGCGGTAATTCAGCTCCAGATAGGCGCGCAGATCACCCTTGGCTATGGCCTTGTCCAAATCCTCATCCAAGGTGGTCAGAGCATCCAGATCGTCCAGTGTCGCCCGCTCTGTCGCCCGCAGGGTTAAATGCGGGTCAAGCCATTGCCGGGCAAGAATTAGTTCACTGATATTGTCCGCCGAAAGCACCGGAACACTGACCCGCCTGTTGCCCTGAAACTCCAGCGCGCCTTCGGAAATCAACCGTCGAATTGCCTCGCGTACCGGGGTCATGCCGGTGTTCAGCCGGTCAGTCAGTCCCTGAATGGTTACTGCCTGTCCGGGTGCCAGATCACCAAACAGCACCAGATTGCGCAGCTGGCGGTAAATCAACTCATGCGCAGGCAAGCGGTGCGGAGTGTTTTGCGGGGTCGGCGTTTGGCGCGCAGTTTGGGGCATAATGGCTCGGGTCCATCCGTAGATCAGTTGCAATAACTTGCGAGTCTAACGGTTGCATGAAACCATTACCATATTGCCAAGTGTGGATTTTTTTGATCAAATCCTCGCGCACGGCGCGACCAAACAAAGCCGACCAACGGGAGACCACCATGAAAAAACTGATTCTGACCACCACCGCCGCCTTGGCGCTGGGTACAATTGCTGCCTCGGCCGAAGAAGTGCGCGTATACAACTGGTCTGACTACATCGACGAAGCGCTGCTGGAGAAATTTGAAGCCGAAACCGGCATCGAGCTGATCTATGATGTGTTTGACAGCAACGAAGTGCTGGAAACCAAAATGCTGGCCGGTGGGTCTGGCTATGATGTGGTTGTGCCCACAGGCACCTTCCTGCAACGCCAGATCACGGCGGGCGCGTTCCAGAAACTGGACCCAACCCAACTGCCCAACGCCACCAACATGTGGGGCGTCATCCAAGAGCGCACCGCCAAATATGATCCCGATAACGCCTATTCCATCAACTACATGTGGGGCACGACTGGCCTCGGCGTGAATGTCGCTAAAGTCACCGAAGCATTGGGGGCTGACGTCCCGATGGACAGTATGGATCTGATTTTGAAACCTGAGAACATGGAAAAACTGGCCGCCTGCGGCGTGTATTTCCTGGATGCTCCGACCGAGATTATCCCAATGGTCCTGCAATATCTGGGCGAAGACCCCGACAGCAAAGACCCCGACGTGATTGCCAAGGTTGAAGATGTATTGGCGGGTGTCACGCCCTATGTGAAGAAATTCCACAGCTCAGAATACATCAATGCTCTGGCCAATGGTGACATCTGCGTGGCGGTTGGCTGGTCGGGGGACGTATTGCAAGCTCGTGATCGTGCAGCCGAGGCCGAAAACGGTGTTGAAATCGCATATAACGCCTTCGCCGAAGGGTCGCTGATGTGGTTTGACCAAATGGCCATCCCCACCGATGCCCCCAACGTAACTGGCGCGCATAAGTTCCTGAACTTCATCATGGACGCGCAGAACATGGCGGATGCGTCAAACTACGTTTACTACGCCAACGGCAACGAGGCGTCTCAGCCCCTGCTGGAAGACGACGTGATCAATGATCCGGCGATCTATCCAACGCCTGAGACGATCAAGAACCTTTATACCATCACGCCTTATCCGTCGAAGGTGCAGCGCGTCGTGACGCGTCTGTGGACCAAGATCAAATCAGGCACTTAAACGCCTGACCAACACACATGGCCCGCGCGGAACATTTTGCGCGGGTCACCATAACAATAAAATAAACTGCGGGGACAAGAGATGGCCGAAAAAGTCTTTGAGCCTTGGAACGATCCGAATGAAAAACCGCTCATTCAGTTCCAAAACGTGACAAAGCGCTTTGGTGATTTCACCGCCATCGACAATCAGTCCTTTGATATTTACGAACAGGAATTCTTTGCCCTGCTAGGCCCCTCGGGCTGCGGTAAAACCACGCTGATGCGCATGCTCGCCGGGTTTGAAACCCCCACCGAGGGCACCATCCTTCTGGGCGGTCAGGACATTGCCCCGATCCCGCCCAACAAGCGCGCCACGAACATGATGTTTCAGTCCTATGCTTTGTTTCCGCATCTGAATATCTGGGAAAACATCGCCTTTGGCCTCAAGCGAGACCGAATGGCCAGGCCCGATATAGACGCTCGTGTGGATGAGATGCTCAAACTCACCCGGCTTGAAAAATTTGCCAAGCGCAAGCCGCACCAAATCTCGGGGGGGCAACGCCAGCGTGTTGCATTGGCGCGCGCACTGGCCAAAGCCCCCAAACTGCTGCTGCTTGATGAACCACTTGGCGCATTGGATGCCAAACTGCGTCAGGACACCCAGTTTGAACTGATGGATATTCAGGAAAAAACCGGCACCACATTTGTGATCGTCACCCACGATCAGGAAGAGGCGATGACCGTCGCCAGCCGTGTCGCCGTCATGGACCACGGTCAGATCATTCAGGCCGACACACCCGCACGGATCTATGAAATGCCAGAATCAGTTTATGTGGCAGATTTCATTGGTGACGTGACCATCATAACTGGCACTGCCACACCAAGTGGTGTCAGCAACGATATCACCTTTGCCGAAGGTCAGCCCACTCTGCGCGCCAAGTCCGAGCGCAGATTTACCAAAGGTCAGGCGTGTCATCTGGCGATCCGCCCCGAGAAGGTGGCGATCTCAGCCGATAAACCGGAAAACACGCCCAACGCCCTACAGGGCAAAATCCTGGATATTGCTTATCTTGGCAACCTCTCCACCTATCATGTTGAGTTGCCCAACGGGCAGATTATCAAATCTCAGGCCGCCAACACGCGTCGCCTGTCGGCCCGGCCCTTCACCTGGGAAGACGACGTCTGGCTCAGCTGGTCTGAAACGGCCGGCGTGCTGTTGGAGGGATAGGAAATGCGCCGCGTAACCCTCATCGCAGTGCCTTATCTGTGGTTGCTGGCCCTGTTCCTGGTGCCCTTCCTGATCGTGCTAAAGATCAGCCTTTCGGATACCGAACTGGCCATTCCGCCCTATACACCCACGCTGGATTTCTCTGCTGGCTGGCAAGGCATCAAGGAGTTCTTCGCGGCGCTTGATCTTGAAAACTTCGAGTTCCTGACCACCGATGATCTCTATTGGAAGGCCTATCTGTCTTCGCTAAAAATCGCCGCCATTGCCACGGCTTTCACCCTGTTGGTGGGCTATCCTATCGCCTATGGCATGGCCAATGCGCCTGATCACTGGCGGCCTACTCTGATGATGCTGATTATTCTGCCGTTCTGGACCAGCTTTCTGATTCGGGTCTATTCGTGGATGGGTATCCTCAGTAACGAAGGCTACCTGAACCAGTTTTTGATGAGCATCGGCCTGATTTCCGAGCCGCTGGTGATCCTCAACACCAATATCGCGGTCTATATTGGTATCGTTTACACCTACCTGCCCTTCATGATCCTGCCGATCTATTCGGCGCTGGAACGGTTGGATGCGTCCCTTCTGGAAGCCGCCGAAGACTTGGGGTGCTCCCGGCTCACCGCCTTCTGGCTGGTCACGATCCCGCTGTCTAAAAACGGCATTATCGCCGGGTGTTTTCTGGTTTTCATCCCAACCCTGGGCGAGTTTGTAATCCCATCCCTGTTGGGTGGGTCCAAAACCCTGATGATCGGCAAAGTGCTGTGGGAGGAATTCTTTAACAACCGCGACTGGCCCGTCGCCTCGGCCGTGGCGGTGATCCTGCTTTTGATCCTGATCATCCCGATCATCCTGTTTCAGCGCAACGAGCAAAAACAGCGGGAGATTGACGGATGAGATATATCGCCCCCCCCGTCCCGGACCTGATCCGGGACCTCTCAGCCGATATTGAGACCCCGGATCAGGCCCAAAGCAGAGGGGCCATGCAATGAGGCGCTTCACATGGTTCAACACCACCGCCCTCACCCTCGGCTTTGCTTTCCTCTATTTGCCGATGGTCCTGCTTGTGATCTACAGCTTTAACGAATCCAAACTTGTCACCGTCTGGGCCGGTTTTTCCACCAAATGGTATGGTGAACTTCTCCAGAACGAGGCATTCCTGAAGGCCGCCTGGGTCACGATCAAAGTGGCGGTCATTTCTTCGACCATTGCCACAATCCTCGGCACAATGGCGGCCTATGTGCTGGTCCGCGCGGGCCGCTTCAAAGGCCGCACTCTGTTTTCTGGCATGATCTATGCACCACTGGTCATGCCCGAGGTAATCACCGGCCTGTCGTTGCTCCTTTTGTTCATCGGCATTGGCCTTGATCGCGGCATTTTCACAATCGTATTGGCCCACGCCACCTTTTCGATGTGCTACGTTTCGGTCGTGGTTTCCTCGCGACTTGTCAGCTTTGATCAATCACTGGAGGAGGCCGCATTGGATCTCGGCTGTTCCCCCATGCAGGCCTTTCGCCTTGTCACCCTACCGATTATTGCACCTGCGGTGATCTCGGGCTGGCTTTTGGCCTTCACACTCAGCCTTGATGATCTGGTGATTGCCTCCTTCACCTCCGGCCCCTCGGCCACCACTTTGCCGATCAAGATCTACTCGGCTGTTCGCCTTGGCGTCAGCCCCGAAATTAATGCGCTGTCGACCATCATGATCGCCATCGTGGCCATCGGCGTGATCACCGCATCCCTTGTCAGCAAACGCGCCACCCTGCGCCAACAGGCCGAAGAACGCGCCGCGCAAAAACAGTGAAACCTCCCCCATAACCAGCGAGCCACAGGTTTTGCCCACGCCTTTGCACTTTCCACGTGCAGTTCAAGATCATTCGCCTTAGATTTGAATGCTATAAACGTTCTGGCAAGCAGAACAGCGTGGCCCAGTCGGGCATTGCAGGATAGATGAGGCGAGTATGGTTTCAGACAACGCACCTCAGACAGACGTGAAGAAAAAGCAACGTGGCGTCGCGGCTGTGTTTCGCGCTCTGGCGATACTTGAGGCCCTTGAAACCGCAAATATGCCGCGCAACCTATCTGAGATTGCGCGCGCAACCGGCCTCTACAAAAGCACCATTCTACGCATTTTGGAGTCTCTTCAGGATGAAGGATATGTGGTCAGGGTTGAAGACTCAAAATATGCCCTTGGCCCGCGGATCATGCAATTGGGCATTGCTTATGAACGCACCAATCCATTGCGCCATCATGTCCTTCCCACTTTGGAAAACCTCGTTGCACAAGGCACGGAAAGCGCGTCTTTTCATGTGCGCCAAAACGCCCAGGACAGACTTTGCCTCTTTCGCGTGAATTCTCACCATTCGACGTTGGATCGTGTCGATGCAGGAGATCGGCTGCCAATTCGGCGCGGGGCGGCTGGCAAGGTTCTGCTGGCATTTGGCGACGACAAAGAGCCAGGAGGCGAGATGGATGAAATCCGCAACACCTGCATTGCCGTCTCACTGGGCGAACGTGACAAGCTGTGCGCAGGCATGGCTGCCCCGGTTTTTTCCGGGGGGCAGCGGCTGATTGGTGCGCTGTCTCTTTCCGGGCCGATGGAGCGCTTTCGACCAGACGATCTGGAACGGATGCAACCGCAATTACTGGACGCTGCGCGTGAGATCACCAAACAGTTGGGTGGCACCTATCCGCTTTGACGGATGTATACTGCGCAGTATTAGACGGCCCAATAGAGGCTCTTGGTCTGCTGATAGGCGCGCATCCCTTGCAGCCCTTTTTCTCGACCCAACCCTGACAATTTGTAGCCGCCAAATGGCGCCGCAATTGAGAGCTGCTTATAGGTGTTGATCCAGACAGTGCCCGCCTCAAGCGCGCGTGACACACGCCATGCGCGGCGATAATCCTCGGTCCAGATGCCCGCAGCCAAGCCAAAGACACTGTCATTGGCCGCGGTGATCAGGTCTTCTTCAGTTTCGAAGGTCATAAAGCACAAGACGGGCCCAAAGATCTCTTCCTGCGCCACGGCTGCACTGTTGTCGATTGCGCCAATGATCGTTGGTTGGAAATAGGCACCCTTGCTGAACTCATCGCCTTCAGGGCGCGCGCCACCAAGCAGGATTTTCCCGCCTGCGTCAATCCCACGTTGCACAAAACCCTCGACACGTTCACGGTGCCCAAAAGAGGCAAGCGGGCCCAAAACACTGTCCGGCTCAGAAGGTGGACCGACGCGCATCTTGCCCGTCTCGGCAATCAGAAGTTTGCAAAATTCATCCGCCACCGCCGTTTCAACGAACACCCGCGAACCGGCGACGCAGCTTTGGCCCGTGCCACCGAAAATCCCCGAAGCAACAGATTGCGCGGCGCGCTTCAGATCGGCATCGGCAAAAACAATGTGAGGCGACTTCCCCCCCAACTCAAGGATCATCGGCACAAGACGCTCAGCCGCACCGCGCGCGATGCTTTGACCTGTTGACGTGCCGCCAGTAAAGGAGATGAGACCAATGCCCGGATCCTCGACCAAGGCGATAGCGGTCTCTGTTGCGCCTGTGATGACCGACAAAAGACCTTCGGGAAGGCCCGCCGCAACGGCGCATTGCCCCAACGCAAGCGACACAAACGAAGTCGTCTCGGCTGCTTTCAGCACCACGGCATTCCCTGCGGCAAGTGCCGGTGCGATCTTTTGTGCGCCCATCGTCAGGGGGGAATTCCATGGCGTCAGGGCCGCGACGACGCCGACGGGTTCCTGCACCGTCATGGTGATATAGTCGCCCCGCGCAGGCGGCATCACGTCTTCGCTGCATTCGCAAACGGCGGCATAATAGCGAAAGATACCAGCCGCCGCGATGGCCTGCCCATGGCTTTCTTTCAGGGTTTTCCCATTCTCCAGCATTTGTAGTGCAGCAAGATGGTCAGCTCGAGCTTCAATCTCGTCCGCTGTTTTACTCAGAATTCGTGCGCGCGTGTGCGCGGGCAAAGCACCCCAGCCGGTACGCTGTAGCGCGTCATCTGCCTGCGCGATTGTCAGGGCCACCTGCGCTGGGCTGGACGCGGCAACCCGGCCAATCAAAGACCCGTCAGCAGGATTCACGACATCAAGAATAGGCCCGTCGCCCGCGACAGGCAGGCCACCGATCAAAAGGGGTTCGACCGTGTCCGGCGTTGGCATGCTGAAGATTTCATCAAGAAGCGGCATAGACTTATCTCTTTCTCAAAGTCCCAAATAAAGCGCCGTGTTGGCGGTCTGCTCAATCAGGTGGGCGGTGCATCAGCGTCAGGAAGCTTCCCTCGATCACCAGGCGATCAATTGCTGCTGCAATGACCATCATGGCCTCATCATTGGTCCGTAAAACAGAACATATGTTCTACTTTATAGGAAAAACTGCCTTTGTTTGGCAACGCAAATTCCTCAAAAACAGCCGCTAAGTCACCGTGACGGTTGAAGGCTATAACATAATTTGTTGCGTTAGACAGAACTATTGATCTATTTATACGGAAAATCCGGAGGTTGAATATGTCAAACATTTCCTCAAATCCGCTCTTATCCCTGAGCGACGTCACACGTATTGGCCAAGGGTTGGAGCGTCCTGAATCGGTGCATGTCTTGGCAGACGGAACGCTCTCAGTGTCGCGCCGCGGGCAGGGAGTTAATTTTATTTCACCCTCGGGCGTGATCACAGCGCGCGGCCCAAACCCGGCACTGGCCGGTGGAAAAGAGCTGATCCCAAACGGCATCGCCCCCCTCGCCGATGGCAGCTATCTTATTGCAAATATTGGCGAGGGTGGTGGCATTTGGCATCTGTCGCCCGAGGGTGATTTGACGCCCCATCTGATGGAGGTCGACGGCATACACCTCGCCGCCGCAAACTTTGTGATGAGCGTTCCAGATGGTCGCACTTTTATCACGGTTAGCACGGTCAGCCAGCCACGGTTTGCTGCCTATTCGGACAAGGTAGCCGATGGCCTGGTGATCGTGATGGACGATATGGGTGCTCGCATTCTGGCCGATGACATTTGTTTTGCCAATGAATGTCGTCTGACGCCCGACGGTACGGGGCTGGTCGTGTCCGAAACGTTCTCGCGCCGGGTCACGCGCTTTGATCTAGGGCCCAATGGCCTTAACAACCGCCGGACATTTGCCCAGTTTGGTCGTGGCGATTTTCCCGATGGAATCCGGTTTGACGCGGCTGGGCATCTTTGGGTCACCAGCATCGTGGGCAACCGCCTGTGGCGCGTGGCACCCGATGGATCAAAGACACTGATCCTCGAGGATTGCGACGATGCATGGGTTGATACGGTTGAAACCGCGCTGGCTGAGGGCCGTATGGGACGCGAACATTTCTACGAGACCGGCAACAGCCGCCTCGGCAACATCGCCAGCATTGCCTTTTCGGCAGATGGCAACACAGCCTATCTAGGCTCGCTTTGTGGTACGTCTATCCTCTCTATTCCTACCCATACCGGAAACATCACATGAGCAGCACACAGATCGGGTTCATCGGACTTGGCGTGATGGGAGAGCCCATCTGCCGGAATATTCTACAAAAATCAGGCGCTGAGGTGCATGTTTTTGATCTTGATGGCGCGGCTGTTGACCGGTTGGTCGCTCATGGCGCTCATCAGGCCAATACGGTTGCCGATTTGGCGCGTGCGGTCGACATACTGTTTTTGTCTCTGCCGGGTGGCCCGCAGGTAGAAGCCGTTATTCTGGGGCAAGACGGGATTTTGGCACATGGGCGCAAAGGGCTGAGTGTGGTCGATATGTCGACGGCACCAGTCGGTCTGACGCGCAGTATTGCAGAAAAGCTGGCTGCAAAAGACATCGACTTTGCCGACGCACCAGTGGCCCGCACGCGGCAGGCCGCAGAGGATGGTACGCTGTCAGTGATGGTTGGCGGTTCTGTTGATATGTTTCAAAGGATCAAGCCCCTACTGGCGCATACTGCCACCGAAATCACCCACTGCGGCCCGGTTGGATGTGGTCAGGTGGTTAAGATCCTCAACAATATGGTACTGTTTGAGACGGTCGTCGCACTGTCAGAAGCATTGTCACTGGGCAAAGCCGCTGGCGTGGATCCGGATCTTCTGTTTGATACGCTATCCAAGGGGTCAGCGGACAGTTTCGCGCTGCGCAATCACGGGAAAAAGGCCATGCTGAAAGACAACTTTCCAAAAGGGGCCTTTCCAACCGATTACGCGCTAAAAGACGTCAGCTATGCCCTAGACCTTGCGCAGTTCACCGGGATTCGCGCGCATGGGGCCGAGTTGGCACAGGCGCGGATGAACAAGGCCAAGGCGGCAGGGTTTGGGGATGAGTATTTTCCTGTGCTCTTACGCGTCACCGACAAGGCCTGAATCCATGGCGCAGTGGGACATTCTGATTGCCGGGGGCGGCAATGCCGCTCTGTGCGCTGCGATTGCGGCAGCACGAAAAGGGCAGCGGGTGCTGATCGTCGAAGGCGCGCCGAAATTCTATCGCGGCGGCAATACGCGGCACACACGCAACATGCGCTGTGCGCATGACCATGCGACAGAAACGCTGACCGGGCCATACACCGAAGAAGAGTTCTTTGACGATCTGATCCGTGTCACCAGCGGACATACCGACGAAGAGCTGTCGCGCATGATGATCGCAAAGTCTAAGCCGATGCTGGATTGGATTCAGCAACAAGGTGTGAGGTTTCAGCCCTCTCTGGGGGGCACGATCAGCCTTGGGCGCACCAACTCATTTTTTCTTGGCGGTGGCCGATCAATGTTAAATGAACTTTATCGCACCGCCGAGGGTCTGGGCGTTGAGGTTCGATACGAACATGAAGTTATCGACCTCGATATTCGCGCTGGGCGCTTTCACACCGCCACAGTCCGCCATCCAGAGGGTGAAACCCAAATTTCCGCCTCTGCCTTCATAGCTGCGAGTGGCGGATTTCAGGCTGATTTGGACTGGCTCAAGGAGGGATGGGGCGATAGGGCGGAGAATTTTCTCATTCGTGGCACGCCTTATAATCGAGGCACAATCACCCGCATGTTGATCGACCGGGGCATCATGCAGATAGGCGATGCCAGCCAGTGCCACGCAGTCGCCATTGATGCTCGCGCACCGCGTTACGACGGCGGGATCATCACGCGGCTTGATTGCGTCATTCTGGGTGTTGTCGTCAACATCAATGCCGAACGGTTTTATAACGAGGGCGAAGACACATGGCCTAAACGCTATGCCATCTGGGGCCGCCTTGTAGCCGAGCAACCTGAACAGAAAGCCTATGTCATTTTCGACGCTCCGAATATTCCGCGCTTTATGCCCTCGCTCTATCCACCTATGTCAGCACAGACCTTGCCCGAGCTGGCGGCCAAGCTCAATCTGGACCCAGCCAAGTTTGAAAACACAATCACGGATTTCAACAAGGCGGTGATCGGGGGCAAGCCCTTTGATACCAGCGAAAAAGATGGCAACACCACGCGTGGCCTGGAGATTGAAAAAACCAACTGGGCTCAACGGATCGAGACGCCGCCCTACTACGCATATCCCGTCCGACCCGGCATTACCTTTACATATTTGGGTGTCAAAGTTGACCATGACGCACGGATGCTGATGGCAGATGGCACGCCGTCACAAAACCTGTTCGCCGCCGGTGAAATCATGGCCGGGAATATACTGGGGCAAGGCTATGCCGCAGGAATCGGTATGACCATCGGTGCGGTTTTTGGGAAAATCGCCGGAACAAAGGCCGCTAGCCATGCCCCATAGCACCCCCGCCCTGACCGAAGCTGACCGACTTATGACAGTCTGCAATTCTTGTCGCTATTGCGAAGGTCTTTGCGCCGTCTTTCCGGCGATGGAAATGAAGCGCGCCTTCACTGATGGCGACCTGAACCATTTGGCCAATCTCTGCCATAGCTGCGGGGCGTGCTATCACGATTGTCAATTCTCGCCCCCGCATGAATTCAACGTGAATGTTCCGCAAACATTGGCGCAAGTGCGCACCGAAAGCTATGCGCATTACGCTTGGCCCGCGGCAGCACAGCCATTATTTGCCCGACACGGCATGGTGTTGGCTTTGGGATGCGTTTTGACCTTTGTCCTGTTCTTGCTGGGGTTTATCGCCCTGAACGAGCCAGAAATGCTATGGTCTGCCCATCTTGAGGATGCGCGGTTTTATGCGCTGATGCCGCATAACGCGATGGTCGTCCTTTTTGGGGTGGCGTTCATGTGGATGGTTTTCGCAATATTCATGGGTGCACGCGCCTTTTGGCGGGATGCTGGCGCGCCGGACCTGTCGATGATTGATCACGCACATGCAGCGCATGATGCGGCGCGACTGACCTACCTTGATGGGGGCGGCGCGGGCTGTTTCAATCACGATGACGCACCCACTGATCGACGCCGGTTGTGGCATCACTTCACGTTCTACGGCTTCTTGCTGTGCTTTGCTGCGACGGTACTGGGGACCGCATATCACTATCTACTGGCGCGCAGCGCACCCTATCCCTGGTGGGATCTGCCGCCCCTATTGGGAATTGCGGGCGGAATCGGATTGGTCATTGGCCCTGTCGGGCTGCTCATCGCCAAGAAACGCCGACTTGAGGCAATAAGTACGCCGGGGTTTTACGGCATGGAATACGGCTTTATCGTTATCCTTTTGCTGACCGGAGTGTCCGGCCTTGCCCTGCGCGTACTTGGTGAAACGCCGCTTCTTGGAGTGCTCCTGGCGCTCCATCTTGGCGCGGTTCTGACGTTTTTTCTAACCATGCCCTATGGCAAATTCGTGCATGGCCTCTATCGATACCTGGCACTGTCCCGCTATGCGCGTGACAAGCGCGAAATCGGTCTGGGATAGTCACTGGCACTTTGCATACTAAAGGGATCATAGCATGATCGACAGCTATCGGTCGCAGTCTGTGGATTTACAGTAGCTGAGAGGACAACAACACCCCGATCAACCAGACGTCAGGAGTTGGCATAACCTGGAGAGGCTGTTTATACTTGTGGTTTTATTGACGGTGAAATTGCCATGGACGTACATATAATGGTCGAGCCGACGTTTGAGTACGCAACAACGAAGACACGGTGTTTCGCTCTTGTGCAGCACGCGGCACGTTCGCCATCCAATCAACCTCGCCAGGACCGGCACGCAGGCTGACAAAAGAAGGAAGACCTCATGAGTTCCAAGCTTTTTTCACCCTTTAAGGCGAATGGCGTGACCCTGCGCAATCGCATCGTCGTGTCCCCTATGGGGCAATACTCGGGCGACGGCGAAGGCAACGCCACGGACTGGCACCTGATGCATCTGGGCAATCTTTCCATATCCGGTGCCGGGCTGGTCATCACCGAAGCGGCCGCAGTCGAACCCCAGGGGCGGGTCAGCCCGATCGACTTGGGGATTTGGTCGGACGACAATGCCGAGGCTCTGGCGCGGGTGCTGGATTTCTGCCGTCGACAGAGCGATTGCAAATGGGGCATCCAGATCGCCCATGGTGGGCGCAAGGGCGGGGTTTCACCGGCTTGGGAAGGACAATTGCCGCTGGCCGAAGAGGACGGCGGTTGGACCCCGGTCAGCGCCTCGGGGCTGGCTTATCCCGGTCGAGCGGATCCAATCGCACTGGATGACGCCGGGCTGGCGCGGGTCCGAAACGCCTTTGTTGCCGCCGCGCTCCGGGCGCGCGATCTGGGGCTGGATGTTCTGGAAGTTCATAATGCACATGGCTATCTACTGCATTCCTTCCTGACGCCCTTGGCGAATAACCGCAATGACGCCTATGGCGGCGATCTAGAGGGGCGGATGCGCTTTCCGCTCGACGTATTCCGCGCGGTGCGCGAAGTCTGGCCACAAGACCGCGTTCTTGGAGTGCGTATCTCGGCCACCGACTGGGCCGAAGGCGGCTGGACAATCGAGGATTCAATCGTCTTTACTCAGCGCCTGAAATCCATGGGATGCGACTATATCACCGCTTCCAGCGGTGGCTCAACGCCCGAACAAGTCATCCCCATAGGGCCCAGCTATCAAATCCCTCTGGCCGAGGCGATCCGCCGTGAAACCGGGATCGCGGTGATGGGAGTCGGGTTGATCACGGAGCCAGCACAAGCCGAACAAATCCTGTCCGAGGGTCAGGCGGATCTGGTTGCGCTCGGTCGGCGGATGCTGTTCAACCCGCGTTGGCCCTGGCATGCGGCGGTCGAGCTGAATGAGCCGCTCGCCATCCCCCGTCAGTACCAAAGATGCCACCCCGGCATGCAACGCGGCGATTTCCTGAAGCCGCGACAGGGCTGAGGCTAATGCCGCACCATCTGCGGCATCCGCCCACAGATTGCAAAGTGATCCGCATCCTCTCCGATGCACCCTCAGCGCCTTCGGATAACCATGGCATCTAGGTGGCGGTGGACGGAGCACGCCACATGAACCAAGTCGGGATCAGCGCGAGCAGGAATATACCACATACGATAAGAAAACCGTCCTGGAAGGCCGCGTTCGAGGATTGGATTACCACTGTCTGGCCCAGGAACGAGGCCGCAGCCGGCATGAGATGAGCGTCCGGCAGTCCCGAGGCGTGCATCAGGTTGGCAACCTCGCCCAAAAGCTCCATCGTCGTGGCGTTGTCGCTGGTTTGGGTCGCGGCAAAGGCATCCGCGTGCATGATCGTGCGCCGCTCGATAAATACGGTCAGAAGGTTCACCCCGAAAGCCCCGCCAAGTTGCCGGATGAAGTTAGACGCCCCCGACCCCTGGCCGAGAAGATGCTGCGGCAAAACCTTGAGAGCCCCTGACGAAATGGCGGGAAACACAAGCCCCAGACCCACCCGTGAAAGGATCGTCCACCAGGCGAGCGTCCAGAAGGCCGTATGGACATTTACTGCTGTCATCAGCCAGGAAGACCCGGCAAAGACCGCCATGCCTGCGCCAATCATGATCGGCGCAGGCACCTTGTCAGACAATCGCCCGGCGATGGGAAAGACCAGTAGCATCGCAAAGCCCGAGGGCATCAACAGCAGACCCGCCTGCGTGGGTGTCATGCCTTGAATTTGCTGCACAAAGACCGGAAGCAGATAGGTAGAGCCGAACAACCCAGCCCCCATGATGAAAGCGATGACCGAGGCCGAAGAGAAGGCGACATTCTTGAACAGCCGCATGTCGAGCATCGGCTTGGAGGTGTACATCTCCCAGATGACAAATCCGATGGCCGAAACAGTAGAAATCACGAAACCCAACAGGATGGTGTTGGACTCCCATCCAAGCCGCTGCGCGTTCGACAGCGTGCTGAGCAACACGGCGAGAAAGATCGACAGGATCGCCATCCCGACAAAGTCGAAGGGCGGAATTGGCCCGCTTTCTTCGCGATGGGGCAAAAACAAGTTCGCCAACAGGATGGCGAGGCCAGAGAAGGGCAAGCCTAGATAGAAGACAAAGCGCCAATCAAAGGCATCCATAAGTACCCCGCCGATCCAGGGGCCCAGCGCCGGGGCCAGCACGACACCGACGCCATAGATCCCCATCGCCGCGCCACGTTTGTGGGGCGGAAAGACCTTGAACAGCATAATCATGGCCAATGGCTGCACGATGCCCGCCGCCGCCCCCTGTATTACCCGCGCCAGCGTCAGTACGGTTTCGTTTGGCGCGATACCTCCAAGGACTGAGCCGGCAAGGAACACGCTCATTGAGGCGTTCATCGTCAACCGCATCCCAAAGGCACGGTTGGCCCAATCTGCCAACAACATCGTGGCCGTCATCGCCGCCAGAAAGCCGGTCGAGATCCATTGCGCCTGCACCGCGCTGATGCCAAAGGTGCCCATGACCGCCGGAATGGCGACATTTACAATCGTCGTGGCAAGGACAACCGAGATGGTTGCGACCATGATCGTGCCGGTCGCGAACCACTTGTAGGCAGGGCCGTAACGCTCAAAATACCGGTCAATTTGTGACATCGATGTAAACCTCAACCATCATGCCGGGCCGGAGTATAATGTCGGCGGCCTCGATCGACACACGGATCGGCAGACGCTGGGTCACTTTCGTAAAATTGCCCGAAGGGTTGGGGCTGGGCAGAAGGGCAAGCTGGCTGGTCGCGGCCCCACCCATGCCGATCACCTCGCCTTCGAAGGTCTGTCCTGGAAAGGCATCAACAGTGATACTGGCCGGCGATCCGACATGAATACTGCCGAAATCTGTCTCTTTTACATTTGCGTCGATCCATACGTCACCCGGCGCGTGATACATCGCAATGCGCGTCCCCGGCGTCACATACTCGCCGACATCGACAAAAGTCCCATCCACAATGCCATCGAACTGGGCCGAAATTGTGCGATGAGCGAGGTCGATCTCCTTTAGGCTTCGGTCGGCCTCAGTGCCCGCACGCCCGGCAATAACGGATGCAATTTGCGACTCCAGCACATTCATCTGCTCTCTGTCGGCCTCAACGATGGCCAGACTGGCCCGCGCGTTTTCGATTGCCGCAAACGATGCACGCTCCTGCTGGGCGGCTGTGTCCAGTGCCGCCTGGGATTCATCGAGGGTTTGTTGCGACGTGATATTCTGCTCGGCTAATTTAATCGCCCTCTCGTGACGAGTCCGGGCGTTCGTGAGGACAGCGAGTGATGCCTCATGGTTTGCTTTTGCGGCAGCTATGCCCGCGTGCGCCGCATCCCGCCGCGCAGAAAGCTGCCTTTTGAGCAGCACTTTGCGTGCCCGAAGTTCCGCCAGTTCCGCATCGGTTGCGGCAAGTCTAGACAGAACTGCATCAAGCTGGGGCTGCGAGTATTCGCGGTCGATTGCAGCGACAAGATCGCTTTTTTTGACGGCATCCCCTACCAGCACAGGAATCGCCGTGACCCTTCCGGCGACCTCGCTTGATACGGTGACGACATTGGCCGCGATCCGCGCATCGTTGATGTGCACCTGTGTGAACCGCGCGGCCAGCCACGGGGCGGCCAGCCAGATGGAAACAGCGACCACGCCGCCGATCACAATCAGTCTGGTCCATCTTGTGCGGCGGCGCCTTGGCGGTGGCGTGTCCACAGAAGCCTCGTCCGCAATGGCTGCATCTGCGTTTATGTCATCCATTTTGACCATGGCTCAATTTCTCCAAACTGGCCGCGATACGGCTCAGAACTTTTGTTGCTACACGCAGATCTTGCTCGGAAATGCCCTCAAGAATCTCCGCCCGGCTGGCCACCGAAATCTCTTCCATCCTGACAATGAGAGGACACGCCGCCTCAGTCAGGTGCAGCGTCTTGGCCCGCCTGTCCTCGGTGGAGGGTCGCCGCTGGATCAAACCTGCGCCTTCAAGCCCGTCCAACAGACGGACCAGCGTCGCCGCCTCGATCCCTAGGGTGCGCGCCAGTTCGACCTGCGTCACGTTTTCATTCCGTGAAAGCTCAAACAGCACGCCCCACCTTGCCTGAGATAGGTCAAGATCGCGAAATCGCAGGTCAAGATGCCGCCGCCACATGCGCGACGCCGCAGCCATGGATCGTGCGAAAGGCTCATGGAGCGCTGTCTCGTCAGGGTCGGTTTGCATCGATCTCTACTTTCATCAGCTTGCCAATAGTTGTAAAGCTAATTAATATGACTGCAATTATCTTGCAAGTGCCAATTCTGCCGTGGAGACTCAACAATGTATGCAAAAATCCTGCTGTGTTTCGACGGCTCGCGCGAGGGGAGGCTGGCGCTGCGTGAAGGGGCACGACTTGCGCAGATCATAGGTGCGAAGGTGATCCTGCTGGCGGTGGTCGAAACGAGTGCCGGTAACGCGCTGGCTCAGGGCGCGGATGCAGGTGCGCTGGTCCACCAGCAAGCCGATTTTCAGAACATCCTAGATGAAGGTCACAAAAGGCTTTCCTCCATAGGGCTGGAACCCGAGGTCCGCATGGAGTTCGGCGATCCTGTTGCTCAAATCACAAGTGTTGCGACCGAAACCGGGGCGGATCTGGTTGTTGTCGGGCATCACCAGCAAGGCCCTTGGACGCGCTGGATGAGCCGGTCGGTCGCGGCTGGCTTGGGCGACGAACTGGGATGCAGCCTTCTTTTGGCACAGAATGTCGTGAAGGATTCAGAGCTTTTCCGCAAAGGTTGAAGAGGAATTTCCAAGAGGCGGAGAAGCCGCGTTTCCAACGGCGAAACCCTCGCAAACAGAGGTCCGCCTCTTTCGCTAAAACCTTGGCAAAGAACTTGATTCTCGGTGTTCTTTAATGTATTCAAACGCTTGTTAGATTTATTACAATGGACAGTCTTGTGGCTGACAAGTATCGACGTAAGATGGTGGGACAAATTGGTACAGCCAAAAGAACGGAAGATGATCTGAGCAAATCCGAGAGGACACGCGAAGGCATTCTGTCTGCGGCCGCTTGTCTTTTCCGTCATGAAGGCTATTCCGCAACAACGATGCGTGACATTGCGCAAAAATCCGGCATAGAAGCCGGAAGCATCTATTATCATTTTCAATCTAAAGACCAAATTCTGAGCGAAGTTCTCGATATTGGTGTGCGGCAACTTTACGAAAAGGTCAGTGAAGTTGTTCAGTCGACAGAGGAAAATTCTGAGGATTTCCGCAAGACCTTTGCTTTGCTCATCGAAACACACCTGACGTTTCTCTTGACCGACAGCGATTTCACCTCGGCCAATATCCGTAACTACCCGATGTTGTCAGATGAAGTCCGCGCCCCGCACCGCGAGTTGCGCGCGTCTTATGCAGGGGTCTGGGGCAGTTTTCTGAACAGCGCCAAGCGTTCCGGCCACCTGAGGAGTGACATTTCCGCGACTGCAATCCGTCAGTTTATATTGAGCGCCATGAACTGGACTCTGGAATGGTATGATGTGACGCGGTATCCGGTGCATATTATCGCGGAACGTATGAGTAAACTGATACTTGACGGAATGAGTTCACGTCACAGAGTTGTAACGAAAGACCTGAAGACAAGCGTCGCAGTTCCCTACAAAGCCCCAGACTCCATCGGCAAGGCCAAGAAAACCCGCGCGGAAATCCTAAGGGCCGCAGCACGCGTTCTTAGGGATAATGGGTACAAGGCGACCACGCTGAGACAGATCGCCGAAGAAGCCGATATGAAAGCGGGCAGCGTCTATTACCATTTCAAGTCCAAAGACGCGATTGTGGACGAGGTTCTGAACGCCGGGTTAAGCGATTTGTTATCGGGTGTCAGGGCGGCAGTCGAAGACTTTCATACCCCATATGATCACCATACAAGGATAGCGACAGCCATCTGGACGCATCTGTACTTTCTTTTCAAGGCAAGCGAATTCACGTCTGCGAACGTCAGAAGCTATGGGATGCTGCCCAATCATTTTAAGGGGCGCCACTGGGAAATTCGTCATGAGTACGGAAAGCTCTGGGACAAGATCCTCCGCGAAGCGCAGATCGACGGCGCAATAAATTCGGATATCAAGATCGCCCCCCTACGTCAGGCTATGTTGGGCGCTTTGAACTGGACGGTTGAATGGTTTGATCCAAACAGGGCGGAAATAGAGGGGTATCTTTCCCTTCCCGAGTTCTCCGAAATGCTCATAAAGCTGCTGCTCGAAGGGGTTTGCGACAGGGAGAACATCCCAGATACCGATCAACTCACCACGCATTGATCGCAGCCATCTCAGAGATCAAACCAAAACGAAGTAATAGAGCCCCTCTGCTAACGGTTTTCACGGGCCTCCTGCCAGGCAATCACACGGGTTTGGATGACGACACAGGTGATATCCCAACCCCAGAGCAATCCGGGCCAACGACATCGCACCCCTTTGACCTTCACGATCAGCCCTGGGCTTTGAACCTCGTCGCTTGCCCAACGATATCCGTCACAGCTCCCCCGATGTGGCGTACATCATTACCCCTCCTCGCCAGCGCGGAAACCCATAGCCGTGGATCATCACCAGATCAATATCATCCGGTGATTTTGCGATCCCCTCGTCAAGGATAGCGCGCGCTTCATCGGCCATGGCACCCACCAGTGCGTTTGTGATGTCAGTGTTACTGAACTGTCGGCGTTGCGTCCCGGTCTCCTGCGCAACGGTTTCGACAAGCCTTTCGACCAATTCTGAAACCGATGCTTTGCCCTCGAAATAGTCGTACCATCCTCCGCCGGTTTTACGGCCGAGACGGTTGTGATCTTCAACAAGACGATCCGCGACTGTTCTGTCAGTCTGGTGCTGTCCTGCGCGATTGCGAATGGCATAGGCGATATCAAGACCTGACATATCCTGCGTCTCGAATGGCCCCATCGCCATGCCGAACTCGCGCATCGCTTGGTCAATCTGAACCGGTGTTGCACCTTGCAAAAGCAGCGTATACGCCACCTCACGATAGTGTTTCAGAATACGATTTCCGATGAACCCTTCGCACACACCAGACAGGACTGGAATCTTGCGCAGGGTCTTTGCCAACCGGAACGCCGCCCCCAACGTGTCTTGCGACGTGTTATCGCCGCGGATCACTTCAAGCAGTTTCATAATATGGGCCGGGCTAAAGAAGTGCAGTCCCAGAAACCGTTCGGGATGGGTGAGCTCTGCCGCCATTTCATTGACATCCAAATAAGATGTGTTGGTGGCAAGGATGCTTGTCTTGGGCAATACCGCTTCGAGCTTTGACAGAATGTCTTTCTTGACATCCATGTTCTCAAATGCAGCTTCGATCGCCAGATCTGCCGGGGCCAGTTGATCGTAGCCCGTAACATACGCTAAACGTGCGCCAATCGTCTTGGCGGTTTCCGGCGTTATCAGACCGCGCGATTGAGCCGCCGAAATCAGCGCTTCGCAATTGGCTTGCGCCTGCACACGGCTGGCCTCATCCCGCTCTATCACCTGCACCGATACGCCTGCACTCGCCAAGGCATAGGCTATCGAGGCGCCCATGTTGCCGCCTCCGACGACACAGGCAGCGCTGATTTCGCTGCCATCATCGGGATAGCTGCGAGACTGCGATTGTGCTGCGCGCTCTGCAAAAAATACATGCCGTAACGCGCGCGCCTGCTCTGACTTCCTGAGTGATAAAAACGCCTCGCGCTCTTTTGCCAATGCGGTGTCCAGCGGCTCTCTCGCTGCCGCTTCGATCAAGTCGATGGCCCGAAGCGGAGCGGTCTGTCCCCGCGTCCGGCGCTTAGCCGTTGCACGGGCGGTGTCAAACTCGTCGTCGATACAAACCGGAGCGGCAAGGTCGTTCGGGCGCACCAGTTCGTCCAACTCGGACAAGTTCATCGCCACGGCATAATCCAGCGGTGTGTCAGAAACTGCCGTCACAGCACCCGCGTCCAACGCGTCTGTCGCGGACAGCGTTTTGCCCGATACAATCACCTTAAGCGCAAGCGGTATCCCCACAAGACGCGGCAACCGTTGTGTGCCCCCCGCGCCCGGCACCAGCCCGAGTTGAACTTCGGGAAGGCCCAGTTGCGCCGCGGGACTCGCGATTCGCGCCCGGCATGCCAGCGCGATCTCGCACCCGCCCCCCAGTGCGGCCCCTTCGAGAACAGAAATCGTGGGTATGGGCAGCGTGGCCAAGGCCCACAGCACGTCGTTCAAATGCGGGGCTTCGGGCGGATGCCCAAACTCACCCGCATCTGCACCAGCCACGAAAACGGAGCACGCGCTGGTCAAAATCAAACGATCAATGTCATGATCCTTTGCCGCTTCGATACACCCGAGAAGTTCGGCCCGCACCTGCTGGTCGATCAGGTTCAAGGGCGGCGCGTTGAAAGTGATAACCCCGGCGCGCCCACGAATTTCCAAGCTAAGTTTGGCCTGCATCACCCAGTTACCCGTTCGATGGCTAGGGCTTCTCCTTGGCCTACTCCCACGCACATCGTCGCAAGAGCCAAGCGCGCATCGCGCTCTTCCAGCTCGACCAGGGCTGTGCCAATCAGCCGCGTCCCCGACATGCCCAGCGGATGCCCCAGGGCAATCGCGCCGCCATTCGGGTTCACATGTTCTGCATCATCCGACAGCCCCAACCCACGCAAGACAGCTAGCGACTGGCTAGCAAAGGCTTCGTTCAATTCAATCACGTCAAATGCTTCAATAGATTGGTCCAACCGGGCCAAGAGCTTTTGCACTGCAGGCACCGGCCCGATCCCCATGACGCGCGGCGTAACACCCGCCGACGCTCCGCCAAGAATGCGTGCGCGCGGTTTCAGGCCATAGGCTTTGCAGGCCGCCTCCGAGGCAATCAACGTGGCCGCTGCGCCGTCATTTACACCCGACGCATTGCCCGCCGTGACAGATCCGCCCTGACGGAACGGCGCTCGTAACTTGGATAGTGCTTCTAGCGACGCCTCCCTTGGGTGCTCATCGCGGTCAAACACAATATCGTCGCCGCGCCGCTGTGGAATTGTCACCGGGGCTATTTCTTTGGCAAAACGCCCGCTGCTTTGGGCCTTGGCAGCACGCTCCTGCGACCGGGCGGCAAAGGCATCCTGATCGACTCGGCTGATGTCATAGTCTTCGGCCACGTTTTCGGCGGTTTCAGGCATGGAATCGATCCCGAATTCGGCCTTCATGCGCGGGTTAACCATGCGCCATCCGATTGTGGTGTCTTCCACCGATGACGCCCGGCTGAACGCTTGCTCTGCTTTGGGCATGATAAACGGGGCGCGCGACATGCTCTCGACGCCACCGGCGATCATCAGGTCCGCTTCGCCCGTTTTGATTTTGTTCGCTGCGATGTTAACTGCCGCCAATCCGGAAGCACAAAGCCGGTTCACCGTGAGGGCCGGAACTGTGTCTGGCAGCCCTGCCAAAAGCGCAGCCATGCGGGCGACGTTGCGGTTATCTTCGCCAGCCTGATTGGAGCAACCCATGATCACTTCGTCAACCTTTGCGGCGGGCATATCGCCATTGCGCTCGAGCAGCGTCCGCAGAACATGCGCGCCCAGATCGTCAGGACGAATGGTTGAAAGGCTGCCGCCATACCGGCCGATTGGGGTTCGAATATAGTCAACGAGAAAGGCATCCATCGCTTAGGTATCCTATGTTGGCGCGCAAGCGCTGAGTGTGAAACAATGCAGCATACACCAAGAATCGACATCTCCCGATTCTGGCAAAGCTGCACCAAATTTGGTCACATGCTATGACCACAATACCGCAGCACAATCAAAATGAATTTTTGTTCCGCATAGGGAAATTCCGCGACTGGTGATTACTATGCGGAACATAATTTTAAACAATTGCCGCTCAGCTAAAACGAAAATTAATGGTGTACAAAATTGCTTCGGGTTGTTTGTCGGGGGATAAGCCTCTGTCTGGAAAGCCCCGCGCCAACCAAGGACACTTACATGCCAACCGATCCAGATGTTCTGAGCCAAATCCTTGATACTGTTCGCCGATATGTCAGCGAGCGCCTGATTCCGGCTGAAGAACTGGTGGCGCAAACCAATGCCATTCCAGATGATATTCTTGAGGAAATGAAAGAAATGGGCCTGTATGGCCTATCCATTTCCGAGGAATATGGCGGGCTGGGGTTTTCCATGGAAGACGAAGTCCGACTGGTATTTGAACTTGGTCGTGCAGCACCAGCGTTTCGGTCTGCGGCTGGTACCAATATTGGCATTGGATCCCAATCCATTGTGATTGCAGGAACTGACGAGCAAAAGCAGTACTATCTGCCCAAACTTGCCACCGGGGAAGTTGTCGGGTCGTTTTGCCTGACCGAACCGGACGCCGGATCTGATGCCATGGCGATCCGTACCACGGCTGTTCGTGACGGGGACGACTACATCCTTAACGGCACGAAACGCTACATCACAAACGCGCCCAAGGCCCAGCTTTTTACCGTCATGGCCCGTACCGCGCCCGAGCGAAAATCCCGCAGCATCTCTTGTTTTCTTGTGGATGCGCAAACGCCGGGGATCACCCTGGGGCCGCCCGACAAGAAGATGGGCCAGTCCGGTGCGCTCACCAGTGACGTGATCTTTGAAGATTGCCGCGTGCCCGCCTCGGCGCTGCTGGGCGGCGAAGAAGGAAACGGCTTTGTCACCTCCATGAAAGTGCTGGACAAGGGGCGACTGCATATTGCGGCCCTGTGTACCGGGATCGCCGCGCGGCTGATCGAAGAAAGCCTCAGCTACGCCTGCGAACGCGAGCAGTTCGGCCAGAAGATTGTTGATTTCCAGATGATCCAATCCATGATCGCGGATAGTCAGGCCGACACCTATGCCGCCAAAACTATGATCCTTGATGCGGCGCGGCGGCGCGATGCTGGCGAAAACACGACCCTTGTCGCTGCCAGCGCCAAGATGTTTGCCACGGAAATGGTGGGCCGGATCGCTGATCGTGCGGTACAAATCCACGGCGGGGCTGGGTATATGTCGGAATATGCAGTGGAACGGTTTTACCGCGATGTGCGCCTCTTTCGTATCTTTGAGGGCACAACCCAAATTCAGCAAGGCATCATCGCCCGCACCCTAAAGGCCCAGTTCCAAGACACCGGCACCTATGAACTATGAGCGTTCCAAGGTGATTATTTGCCCAAGTGCGGCGGTGGGCGGAATACGCCAAACATAAGTTAAGCAGACAAGCCGCACAGCACATCCCATTGCGCAAGGCGCGTTCAGTGCAAGCAGCTACCAGCGCCCCCGTGCCTAAGTCTCGAACAGAGCTTTGATATCAGGCAACGCCCGGATCGTCTATGGCGCGGCCATTTCGCTGGGTGAGGCCTTCGATCCGGCGCTTGATCTCAAGCAGCTTATACCCAAGAAGGTGCTGTTTTTCAGGTGGCAGCAACGCAGCAGGTGCACCGCAGGTCAAGGCATATGTCGATGCCCCATCCAAAGACCGGATTGGCACCGAGACCCCGTTGATATCCGTGGCCCAACTGCGATAGGCGGTGACAAAGCCTCTGTCTTCGACCTCATTGAAGCCTGCATTTATGCGTTCCAGCAGCCGATTCCAATTGTCCCCGTGCCGCTCGCGCAGCTTGTGATAGATGAAGTCACGTTCCTTTTCTGGCAAATGAGCCAACAACGCTGTGCCTGTCGCAGTTCCCGCCAAAGGCAAGCGTGATCCAACATCCAACTTCAATGTCATCAGAGTGGACGCGCTGTGGCACACCACCATCTCAAGCGCATCCAGCCTGTCCCGTTTGGCCAGCGAGGCATGCACATTATAGGTATCGGCCAGATGCTGAAGCTCAGGGCGCAGCATTTCCCCCAGTGTAAAAGGCAGCCGGGCGGCAAAACCAAGCGTCAGAACAGGCGCACCCAGCCGATATTGCCGACGGTTGCTCGAATAATAGAGATGCCCAAGGTGCTCAAGACTGCGCAGAAAACGCACAACAGTCGGCTTGGGCAGGCCAACCATCTCGGCGATTTCCGAAACATGCATCCAAACCACGTCGGAATTGGCAAAGGTTTCAAGGATCATCAATCCGCGCGCCAAGGCCTTCACAAAATGACGGTCTTGGGCCACATGCCCTGCCTCAAACCTCTCACGTGCGATATCGCGAGGGGATTTGGGGGTTTGCATCTCTGCGAAACTGCCGGTCTCGGCGTGGTCAGTCATCTCTAAAGGTCGCTCCGATTTGCTCCATGCCGCTGCTGATATCGCTCGACAGGATCATGAGCTCAGGCCCCAATGTTTCGACATAATGATCACGGCTTTGGTTGCGCTGTCGCGCGCCGCAATTTATCGCGGTGACCGATTTGCCATGATCCAGCCACAAGGGCGCGCCCACGGCGTATATCTCGGGGCGCCACGCACCAAATGAAACCGAGTACCCGACCTCGCGCGTTTCTGCGATTTGTCCGGGCAGGTTGGTAATGTCGTCTTCGGGATAATGATACGCAACCGCGTCCAGATGCGCCGCCTGCTGATCCTTTGTCAGCGCTGAAAGATAGGCCACTCCAATCGCGGATTGATGCAGCGGAACCAATGTGCCCACACTCAGGCGCATCGTTGCCGTTTCGTGCCCGGCACAATAGCAAACATAGATCATTTGATGACCATGCCCGACGCCAATCGCAACGGAGGTTTGATGCTTTTGTGCAAAATCCATCATCAGGGGCTCGGCCACGCGGGCCAGCGTGAGCGAGCGCAGATAGGCATTCCCTAGATCGCTGACATTATCGTCAAGGTGGTATTTGCCCTGCATTCCGGGCTGCCGCAGATATCCCAACTTGACCAGAGTGCGACTGAGGCGGGTGACGGTGGCCTTGGACAAGCCCGTGCGTTCAGTCATTTCCTTGTTGGTCATCGGCGCCTGACGCGAGTGGAACGCCTGAAGAATGCTTAACCCACGGGTCAGCGATATGATTTCAGTTTTCGCACCACTTCCCTTTAGCATATTATCCCTAATCCTGTGCATCTTTGCCTGCGGGAACGGTTCCAAAAATACGTCCCGCTTCTTTCAATTTTGCATCCCCCCAGTGCATGGCTTTGAGGGCTGATCTTTGGTCACGCTCACTGAGAAGGGCGTATTGGCCACAATAATGCGCGAAGGTTTAAATATGATCGAGCAATGCTACGGTAGCAGGCTCGGCATGGTTAACGAACCCAAACTGGCAGTTCTGCGGCAAGGGTGACGACAACTGGCGGCCATGGTTTAGTCCTGACAGGGTGTGCATGTTGGACCATTGCGCATGAACACCAACGGCTCAAACAACGTGATCCTTGTATCGCATAGTGACAACACATCATGCACAGTGAGTAGCGCCCTGTCAACTTTACTGGCCACCCATGGAGTAAAGGGCACTTCACGCGGCAGGTGTGATACTGCCTTTTGTCAGGCCTTTGAATGCAGCATATCAGAGCCCGCTGGCCAATTCTCTGATTGTGGCCCTATCAAGTAGGGATGCAAACGCGTCTCTAACATCATCACTCTGTACGAGCGAACCGCGGGGGGCGGGTCATTCCCGCTCACCCCTCAACAGAAACCAGTCAACAACTGGCTGAAAAACGGTGAAGACGCCGTTACCTTCGCGGTTAGCGCTTCTGCGCGCCGTAGCTCGCGGAGAGGCCCTCTGCCGGGTCAACCGCAACACTGTAAGGCGTAATCGGATAGCGCAGCCCGGCCTTGTGCAGCCCTTTCAGACCGTCAATGCCACTCAAGAATTCATCTGGCGGCATGGCGATCAACAGCTCATCATCCGCGACCCCGCCGAACCGTCTTTCCGCATAGCACGGGATCGAAATGCTGGTTTCGCGTGTCGCAAGCGCACGCCCCCAACTATCCGCACAAGCACTTTCGCCCGTGATCGAGAGATCATACCGTTTGTAGGTCTTTCGTTGCAGCCCGTTAACGAACAGGATCATCTGACCCGGTGTCGCATAGAACATGCAGATATCAGGGGGATCGAGCCGGGCGTTCCGAAGCGGTGACGCGGCCAAACCGCTGTAGCGTCCGGCTGGCACACGCGGCATCTGCGCCTGATGCTCTCGTGCCGCCTCTTTGTTGTCGAACCAGACCCCATCCATTTTTTCGCCGCTGAGATAGTTCTCACCCGGAACGTTAAGGCCGACAACCCCGCCGCAGTTGGAATTGGGTAGAAGGTTGTCGTGCACAATGCCAAGTGTCGTGCCGTTGTAGCGCGATTGTGTAACCAGCTGGCAGGTAGAGAAGAGCTTTCCTTCGCGCGGGGTGCGGATGCCCTTGATGCGCATCATCTCGTCCACATCTTCGAACAGTTTTAACCCGATCGCAAAGGTACGCAGTTTCAGCAGGTCCACCAGTTCGGCTGCGCCCTTGGCAAGGGTTGCAGCATCGGCGGTTTCGGCAGTTGTTTGGGATTCCATGGAACAGGTCTTCCTTTCAAGTTGCGAGGTAAGGGCGCGTCAGGACAGGCCCAATGAGCGCAGTTGGCGCAGCCAACGTATCAACCACCAGCCGATCTGCGGCGGGATGTTGTGTCCGGCTTGATCCGGGTCGAGGCTCTGGCGGGCATGGTCGGGCCAATTCGGATCATTCAGCGCACCCCGGCCAATCGCGATCATATCGGCATCACCTGCCTCGAGAATTGCTTCGCCCTGTTCTGGCGTCAGGATCAGACCCACCGCCATAACCGGCAGGTTGGAATGGCGTTTGATAGCTGCAGCATAAGGCACCTGAAATCCTGCGCTACGCGGCAGATTCTTGGCCCCCGGCGCTGTCGCCGAAGCGGCCAGTCCGCCAGACGAGCAATCCACAAGATCAACGCCAGCATCCCGAAGGTGATCGGCGAGCCGCAGTGAATCCTCCAGTTCCCATCCGCCTTCCATCCCATCCACCGCAGAAATGCGCACGAAAAGGGGTTTGTCGGCAGGCCAGACAGCACGAACAGCGCGCACAATCTCCAGAGGCAAACGGCAGCGGTTCTCAAAGCTGCCGCCCCATTCATCGTCACGCGTGTTAGAGAGCGGCGACAAAAAGGAATGCAGCAAATAGCCATGCGCAAGGTGAAGCTCAATCACGTCAAAACCGGCCGCTTCGGCCCGTTTGGCAGCGGCGCACCAAGCCTCGACCTGTGCGGTCATATCCTGTGGCGTCATCTCGTCCGGAAGTAACCAGCCGTCATTCCCCGGAATGGGGCTGGGTGCGATTACCGGCCAAGGCAATTCACCGCGCGCGTGATCCTCGGGACCAAGTGCGCCATTCCCACGCCAAGCACGCTGCATGCTCGCCTTACGGCCTGCATGGGCAAGTTGTATGCCCGGAACCGAGCCGTTCGCCCGCAGAAAATCGGAAATCCGGCGCAATGGCGCGATCTGGTCGTCGTTATACAGCCCAAGATCCCCGTGCGAGATCCGGCCGCGTTCCTCAACGGCCGTCGCCTCTATGATCACCAGGCCTGCCCCGCCGATGGCAAAGCGCCCCAGATGTACAAGGTGCCAGTCGTCGGCCAACCCGTCAGTCGCGCAATACTGACACATCGGTGAAATCGCTATGCGATTGGGAAATTCGACCTCGCGTAGCCGGAAAGGCGTGAACAGCAGTGGGGATGAATCGGATGTCACGTTGCGTATCTTCTTATTCTGAAGTGGCAGGGGCGACGCGGACCAGAGCCTGCCCAGACGCCACAGTATCGCCCAGCGTGCAAAGCACCTCCTCGACGATACCGTCGCTGTGGGCGAGAATGGGGTTTTCCATTTTCATCGCTTCAACAATGGCCAGGACCTGCCCTTTGGTAACCTCTGCGCCGGTTTCGATCAACACGGCCGAGACAACACCGGGCAAGGGCGCAACAGCCGTTCCGGACCCGCCCCCGAGCATGTCATCCGCAATATCAGGCCGCGCAAGAACATTGCGCCAACCGTCAATCTGGGTGTCATACCCATCGGCGGTAGCGGCGGCTGTCCACTTCCGGTTGTTGATTGTGCCAAGCCACGGGGTGCTGGGCGATCCGGCCTGCGAAATCTGTACGCGAAACGGCTTGTCACCGATGGCCAGTTGCGCCTGATCACCGTTGCGCGCAAGCACGCGAACCGAGCAGAGAGTTTCCTCCTGCAACACCGTCACAATGCCCAGTTGTGCCTCGGGTGAAAGCGTCTGGCGATCAAACCCGCCCCGGTCCTGTTGCCCAAACCAAGGAGAGGCACAGGCATCCGAATGTGGCGGGCGAACAAGTTGCAGAGCAGCGGCAACCGCCGCAGTTTCATCCCCAGGCGCATTTGCGGTAAGGGCTTCGATTTTATGTGCAATCAGACCTGTGTCGGCAGTCCCGGCAATCACATCAGGATCGGTCAGAAGACTGGCCAAAAAGCCGATGTTTGTGGCGACTCCCATGAGTTGCGTATCAAGAAGGGCGGCGTGCAGAGAGTGCCTCGCGGTTTCGCGATCCGGCTCGTGGACGATGATCTTGGCAATCATCGGGTCATAAAACGCCGGGACGTCGCCGCCCGACATCACGCCCGTATCTACGCGCGCGCTCGAAGGCCAGTCCACGTGGCTCACCCGCCCAGGTGCGGGGCGAAAATCATGCAAAGGATCCTCAGCGCAGATCCGCGCCTCCATCGCATGACCGCGTGCGACAATCGCGTCTTGAGCCAACGGAAGACTATCCCCAGCCGCCACACGCAATTGCCATTCAACAAGATCAAGGCCGGTGATCGCCTCGGTGACAGGGTGCTCGACTTGTAAGCGCGTGTTCACTTCGAGAAAGAAGAACTCATCCTTTTCAGGGCTGTAGATGAATTCGAAGGTGCCCGCATTGCGATACCCAAGCGCCTCTGCGCCTTGTACTGCCGCCTGGCGCATCGCAGAGCGGATAGCATCGGAAATATTGATAGCAGGGGCTTCTTCGATCACCTTTTGGTGGCGCCGCTGCAAAGAGCATTCACGTTCAAACAGGTGAACGACATTGCCGTGACTGTCACCGAAAACCTGAATTTCAATGTGGCGCGGACTGGTGATGAAACGTTCAATCAGAAGCCGACCATCGCCAAAACTGGCCTTTGCCTGCCGGATGGTGGCTTCGGCGGCGGTGATTAGGTCGTCAGGATCTTCGATGACGACCATACCTTTGCCACCACCCCCGCCAGTCGGCTTGAGCAGCACCGGAAATCCAGCTTCATCTGCAAGTTCTACAAGTCGCGCCGGATCCTCGCTGGCCACGTCGCTGCCTGGCACCACCGGCACACCGGCGGCTCGCATCATCGCTTTTGATTGGGCCTTGTCGCCCATAGCCTCGATCGTTTCGGGCCGCGGACCGATAAAGACCAGGCCCGCATTTTCGATTGCATGGGCGAAGGATGCGTTCTCGGACAAGAACCCATACCCCGGATGTATGGCCTGACAACCAGTCGCCTTGGCGGCCTCGATCAGACGATCCATATTCAGATAGCTTTCGCTCGACGGGCCGGCCCCTACACAAACCGTTTCGGCGGCACCTTCAAGATGTAGTGCCCCGGCATCTGCGGCTGAATACACGGCGACATATTCAATACCCAGACGGCTGCAAGTACGCGCAATCCGGCACGCGATTTCGCCACGGTTGGCGATGAGAATACGTGAAAACATCTTTATATCCTAAATACACCAAAGCGCGTTTCCTTGCTTGGGCCTCCAGCAGCCATAGCCAAACCCAAACCAAGCCAGTCGCGGGTTTGTTGGGGGGTGATGATTGAATCCACCCACATCCGTGCCGCTGCATAGAGCGGCTGGCTGCATTCCTCGTAACGCTTGAGGATCGGTTCCTTGAAGGCCACCTGCGCTTCGGGTTCGAACTCTTCGCCCTGTTTGTTCAACTGTGCCTCACGCACCAGCGCCAACACCGTAGCCGCTTGTTCACCGCCCATCACAGATGTACGCGCGTTCGGCCACATCGCCATCATGCGTGGGCCAAAGGCGCGCCCACACATGGCAAAATTGCCGGCGCCGTAACTGCCGCCAATCATAACGCTAAACTTTGGTACAGCAGCACAGGAAACGGCATTCACCATTTTGGCCCCGTGACGCGCAATTCCATCAGCCTCATATTCCTGACCGACCATAAAGCCATTGATATTGTGCAGAAAAACGAGGGGTATGTTGCGCTGACAACATATTTCGATGAAGTTTGCAGCCTTCTGGGCGCTCTCTGAAAACAGCACGCCGTCATTGATGAGCACGCCAACCGGATAGCCGCCAATCGCGCCGGTGCCACAGATAATCGTTGTTCCCCATCGGGCGCGGTATTCGTCAAACCGGCTGCCATCCAAAATCCGCGCCAAAATCTCACGGGGGCGGATCGGCTCACGAGGATTCGCGCTGATCAGACCGGGAAGCTCTGCCGGATCGTAAAGCGGTTCTTCAGGCGCGAGCGGAGATCTGGCCGGCGCAGTACCCGGACTGCGCGCCACAATATCGCGCACCAGACGCAAAGCATGCTCATCGTCGTGCGCAAGGTGATCTGCCACAGCACTTTGGGTCGTGTGCAGATCGGCACCGCCCAGAGATTCTGCATCAATCTTTACACCCGTGGCGGCCTGAACAAGTTGTGGCCCACCAAGGAAGATCGTGCCTGTGCCGCGTACAATCACGGTCTCGTCACACATCGCCGGTATATAGGCCCCGCCAGCGGTGCATGATCCCATCACAGCCGCGATCTGCGGCAGACCCAACGCCGACATCTCGGCGATGTTGCGAAAGATCGTACCAAACTGGTTTTCGTCGGGGAAAATCTCGTCTTGAAGGGGCAAAAACGCGCCACCTGAGTCGACCAGATAGATACAAGGCAAGCCGTTTTCACGGGCAACCTGCTGAGCGCGGATATGTTTGCGGATGGTGATCGGATAATAGGTTCCGCCCTTCACGCTGCCATCATTGGCAACGATCATCACCAGCCGACCACTCACCATGCCGATACCAGTTACGATTCCGCCAGAATAAATCGTGCCACCATACATGCCATGGGCGCCAAACTGGCCCACCTCCACAAATGGTGAACCAGGGTCCAGCAGCCGATTGATGCGATCACGCACCGGCAGCTTGTCCCCCTTTTTCTTGCCCGAACCAGCCAGGATCGCGCTTCGCGCTGTCTCAACTGCCTCTAGCTGAGAGCCAAAGGCAGCCAGGTTGTTGCGAAACGCCTCGGAGGAGAGATTTATCTCTGACCGAAGAACGCTCATGCGTTGTCTCGGTCCACCGGCAAACGCAGGATGGCATTGCCGAGGGCCTTGCCAGTCTGATCAAGGCGTAGGGTGCGTGTGGCACCTCCTCCCAATGCGGCCTCCATATAGACGACCACGGATTCAATGTTATCCATCTCAAAGATGGTAATGCGACCTTTCACCCAGTCACCAAACAGTTCACGCACCTTTTCTTCAGTAACGCTGCGCTTGATCCGTGGGTAATCTTCGGGCGTGCGGGCAATGACGCCAATGGTTGCGGTGTCGCCTTTGTCACCCGAGCGGACATAGGCAATATCGGCCAAAATTCGGCTCATGGGTTCAGACCTCCAGAAGAGTTACAGATTGCGTGACAGCGGCGTGGTCGATCAAGGTTGGCCAGACGGCCACCACCGGACGCGGCTTGGTAGGTGTTCCGAATGCCGATCCGCCCGGCCCCATAATCCATAGCTGGGTACAGGCACGACGGATTTTGTCGGCTTCGCTGCGCGAGCTGGTTTTGGCCGCAACGCGCAGGCCGATTTCGTTCAAATCGGGGATTTCGGTGTCTTTGGTCGCCGGGCCATGAAGCGTATCAAGGCCAACAAAGCTAAAGAGGATATCGTCAGCCACAAGCCCCAGACGTTCAAACCGTTCGGTCAAGGTTTGCCGGGCCTTTACGGCACGCTCATAAGCGCGCGGCCAGGGAAACATGACCATTCCCTCTCCGATCCAGCCATCCTGATAGCCGATCACCAGCTTCAGGCGTTCGGGAACTCCCTTGCCACGCACGCCACTAACGCGAACTCGGTCATTGCCTAAATCTTCGAGTGTGAGAGCCGTGAAATCGGCGATGCCGTCTGGCATGATGTAATTGGCAGGATCCGCGATTTCATAGACAAGGTGTTCCTTGACCGTGAAACTGTTCACCTTGCCCCCAGTCTCTTCGGGCTTGGTCACCACGAATGAGCCGTCGCGCGAAAACTCGACGATGGGAAAGCCCACCATGCCCATCTGTGGCATCTCGTCAAAACACGAGGACATGCCACCACTGCACGCCGAAGCACATTCAACAATATGCCCTGCTGTGATCGCCGATCCAATCAGATCGGCATGGGCTTCGTCATGGCTCCAGCCAAATTCGTGCATGATGGGGCCAACATAAAGCGCATTGTCCGAGACCCGGCCCGTCACCACCACATCTGCTCCCTCGGCAAGCGCCTGCCGAATGCCAGAGCTGTCGGTATACACATTGGCCGCCACGACCCGCTCGCGCAGGTTGCTAAAACCGTCCTCGCCGGATTCCATGTTGATCAGAGATTCCCCGGACTCAACCAGTTGATCCATCCGCTCGACCATGTCGTCACCTTCGACAACCGCGATGCGCAGGCCGGTAAACCCGAGTTCGTCAGCCAGAATCCGCAATTGCTCTCCTGCCGCGCGCGGGTTTACGCCACCGCCGTTGCAGATAATGCGTGTGCCCGATTCACGTGCCAACGGCAAAAGCGAGCGCATGTGGTCGATCAGGTCGGGGATATATCCGGCCTCCGGATTCTTCATCTTCATGCGCTGCAACAGCGCCATAGTCAGCTCGGCCAGATAATCCATACATAGATAATCCAGCTTGCCCTTGCGCAGGCTTTCTTCTGCTGGATCAATGGCATCTCCCCAGAAACCTGACCCAGAACCCAAACGTATAACATCTTTCATATTGTCAGCTCCACTTTCCAGGCTAGCCGCGACTGGCATTTGATTTTTCAAGAAATTTACCCAGTCGTTCTTTGTGCTCACGACTGCGGAAGGCAAAGCTCTGTAGATAAGCCTCGTATTCCAGGCTGGCATCAAAGGACGTTTCAGCCCCACGTCGCAGCGCGGTTTTGGTGATGGTACTACCGCGACGGGACTGCTTGGCAATCGAGGTTGCGGCCTTGTTCGCTGTGTTCAACAACTCAGACGGCGGCACAACATCCACAAAAAGACCAAGGTCGCGCCCGAGTTCGGCATCTATCACACCACCTGTTTGCAGGTAGTAATGCGCCCGCGGCGCGCCAAGCGCGCGCAACAGCATCGTCGGCGCCCCCATATCCGCTGCCGAAAGACCAATCCGCGAGAAGGCAAAGTGATAAGCCGCCGCGTCGCTGGCAATTGCGAAATCACAAGCCAGGGCAAGGCAGGTACCGCCGCCCACAGCAGGACCATTCACAGCCGCGATAATTGGTCGATCAAAATGATAAATACGCGAGATCAGCCGGTTATAGCCGAGCACCAGATCAAACTCCCATTCAGGGTCTGTCTCTTCTGTGCTCATGATCTCATTGAGATCGCCGCCACCGCCAAAGACCGGCCCATTCCCCGTCAGGATTGCAACGCGGATTTCGGGATCGGCCTCGACCTCATCAAGCGCCGCCATCAAGTTTGGCGCAAATTCAATGCCCTGCGCATTGCGCTTGTCTGGGCGGTTCAACGTGATGGTGGCAATGCTGCCATCTTTTGAAACAAGGACATCCTGTGTGGTCATTTTTCTATCCTAAATATCTGGGTCAGAGTGCTTGACGGCCAAGAATTTCACGGGCGATTACGAGCCGCTGGATCTGGCTGGTGCCTTCACCGATCTGATACATTTTCGCATCGCGCAGAATACGCTCGATCGGGAAGTCGCGCATATAGCCGTAGCCTCCGTGGATCTCGACCGACGCATTCGCAGCCTTGAGCGAGGCTTCGGCGGCAAGAAATTTGGCCATCGCGCCTTCAGTTTTGATCGGAAGACCTGCATCATACATGCGTGCCGCGTTCAGCGTCAGCTGTCGCGACGCTTCAATTTCGACGGCCATTTCTGCGATTGGCCATTGGATGCCCTGAAAACCTGCGATCTTTCGGCCAAACTGCTCACGTTCCTGCGCATAGCTGACGGCTTCATCGAAGGCGGCTTGTGCCAAACCAACAGACAGCGAGGCAACGTTGACCCGACCGCGATCAAGCGTCTGGGCGAATTGGCGAAAGCCCTCACCTTCGGTGCCAATCATATTCTGCGCGGGAACGCGCACATCATCAAAGAACAGCATCGCAGTAGGAGAACCATTCATCCCCATTTTCTTGTCCTGCGGCCCAACAGAAAAACCGGGCATTCCCTTTTCAAGGATGAACGCCGACACGCCCCGTGATCCGGTGCCTTCGGATGTCCGGGCGGTCACAACAAAAATGTCGGCGACAGTGCTGTTGGTGATAAACGCTTTTGTGCCGTTCAGAACATAATCGTCGCCATCGCGTCGTGCCGTGCTCTTGCAGCCCGCTGCGTTCGATCCGCCGGATGGTTCGGTCAGCCCGAACGCCCCGATGCTGGCCCCGCTGGTCAGCGCAGTCAGGTACTTTTGCTTATGATCCTCGCTGCCATGATCCGCGATGACCGATGAGGCAAGGCTGATGTGGGCATTCAGAGAGCTGCCGACTGCACCGCTCGCACGCGATACCTCTTCAAGCAGCAAACAAACCATGACAGCGTCGCACCCAGCCCCACCATAATCCGGATCATAGGGTGCGCCAAGAAATCCCAGCTCAGCCATTTCCGCAAACAACTCGGTCGGAAACTCAGCAGTGCGATCAATCTCAGCAGCCTGTGGCGCAATACGGTTATCACAAAAGCGTTTCACGGTTTCATGAAACACAATCTGTTCTTCGGTCAGAAAATAGCGCTGGGTATCCATTTTAATCCTTTGCGGTGTTCGGCAATGAGTCGCGCAATACATGACGTCGGATCTTGCCCGAGGCTGTTAGCGGCATCTCGTCAATCACATGAATGACGCGTGGTACTTTGTAGCGCGACAGTTTCTCGCGGCAGTAGGCGTTTATGGTCTCAGGGTCGGGGGTCATGCCCGACTTTGGGACAACAAAGGCATTGATCACCTCACCGCGAATATCGTCTGGAATACCGACAACGGCACATTCTCTGACGTCTTCGATCTCATGGATGACATTCTCGATTTCCTTGGGAAATACGTTGAACCCGTTGGACACGATCATATCCTTGGTGCGGTCGAGAATCCGGATCGCACCAGCCTCATCGATAACCCCGACATCACCGGTATGCAGCCACCCATCCACTATGGTTTTGGCCGTCAGGTCCGGTTGGTTCCAATACCCCAACATAAAGGTGTCAGAGCGGAAATAGAGCTCACCCGGCTCATTGACCGGCATGTCCTTCCCATCCGGTCCGACCGCACGCACCTCAAACCCAGGTAGCGGCTGTCCACAGGAATCGGATGCCAAATTATCGTTGGTTCTCTGAACGCTGGCCACCGGCGATATTTCGGTCAGGCCATAGCTTTCCACCACGGTTATGCCGAATTCCTGCGACAACATCTTCTTAAGGCGAACGGAAACCGGCCCACCACCCACATCAATCAAACGCAGGCTTGAAATATCATGCCCGGCGACGACCTCGTCACTGAACAAACGGGCAAACATTGTCGGCACCCCGGCAAGAAAGGTGACACCGAAACGTTCGATACTTTCTACCGCCGTTGCTTCCTCAAATTTCTTGAGGATCACCGTGCTGTTTCGCATCAATGCCACATGCATAAAATCAAAGGCAAATCCGAAGCTTGAGAACAGCGGCAAAAGCGTCATCGACCGGTCCCCAGACTGATAGCCCAGAGCCTCGGTGATGGCCTTTGCATTTTGCACAATGCCATGATGGGAAAGCAAAATCCCCTTTGGCTGCCCGGTTGTGCCCGAGCTATAAACCATCAAAGCGGGGTCATTTTCGTCCAATCCCGGATCAACAGGAAGCGGCGCGGCGGCGCCAACAGCCTGCTGATAATTCTGCCAATTTGGCGCATCGGCGTCAGCCAAAAGTCGCAGCTTGAGATCGGCAATAGCAGGAACCTCTGCAAGCCGCTCAAGATACATGCCCTGAGTGACGATACCCGTGGGCTTGCAGTCATCCATAAGCCCGGCGATTTCAGGCGCCGTACTGTGGAAATTCACGGCAACCCCGACAGTGCCCGCGACTGCGCATCCAATAAAAAATTCGACTGCTTCACGGCTGTTTTCAACCAGGCTAAGCACCCGCTCCCCCGGAGAAATACCCGCTTGGGAAATTACCGACGCCAGACGAGAAGCGCGATCAAACACTTCGCCAAAACTGGCCGAGGTGCCATCTTGAAACAACAAAAAGGGCGCGTCACGGCTATCGTCAGCGGCGGCCTGCAAGATGCGGTCTATCCTGTTTTGAGGCATGATCATTTCCCTTTTTCTCCGACCAAAACGGCGTCCAAAAGCTGTAAAAGACGGGGCCGCTCGTGTTTATCTCAAACGCTCATGCGTTGCCCGCCGTCGACAACATAGGTTTCGCCGGTGATGAAACGCGCTTTGGGCGACGCCAGGAAGGCGACAAGATCAGCCACTTCTGACGGCTCACCCACCCGCCGTTGCGGGATGCGTTTTAAAACGTGCTGCGACAGCTTGGGATCATCAAGAACGCGCGCCGAAATATCACTGCGCACATACCCCGGTGCCACACAGACCACCCGAACTTCTGACGTAGCCCATTCGGCGGCCAACGCACGGGTCAACCCTTCTACTGCGGCCTTTGAGGCGCAATAAGACGCGGCGGATCCCACTCCCAGCGCACCAAACATTGAACCAATGTTGACAACACACCCCTTGCTTTCGCGCAGATGCGGATAGGCCGCGCGCGCCAGCAAGAAATGCGACACCAGATTGATATCCATCACCGCCCGAAACGAAGCGGCATCCGTGTCTTCCGTTCGCGCCTCTCGCATCACACCGGCATTATTGACCACCAGATCAATGCGACCATGAAGCGCCACCGCGTCGGCGACATAGGCCTCAAGTGCCGCATCGTCGGACACATCGCCAATATGCGCCGTAGCTGTGCCACCGCCCGCTTCGATCTGGGCGATGGTTTCAGCCAAAGCCGCCTTGTCACGCGCCAGGCAAGCCACCTTGTAGCCCTCCTGCGCCAAGGTCAGAGCAATGGCCCGGCCAATGTTTCGGCTTGCACCGGTGACAAGAGCAACTGGCGCGGTCATAGCGTCGCGTCCGGCAACAAAAGCGCGCCTTTGTTGAGCCATTCAGCCCCGTCGATTGTCAGAACTTCGCCAGTCATGTAGCTCGCCGCGTCCGAGCACAGATACATCCCTGCCTCAACGGTTTCTTCCAAAGTGCCGAAACGGCCGGCAGGAATCCGATCCATAAGGTGCTGACGCGCCTCATCTCCGGGCCAGAGCTTTTCACGAGACTGCTCAGTGTCGACAAAGCCCGGACACAGGCAATTGACCTGAACGTTGCGCCCGCCCCACTCAACAGCCAGCGTTTTAGCCATGGCGATCAAGCCCGCTTTGGCCGAGGCGGAATGGACCGTGCCGGGGCCACCAACCCATGCATAGCTGGCCGTCACGTTCACGATCTTGCCAGAACGCTGCGGCAGCATGTGGCGCGATGCAGCACGTGCACAAAAGAACGATCCGTTCAGAACGATGCCGACCACGGCAGTCCAGCCGTTGGCGGTGATGTCTTCGGCGCGGGCAATGAAATTACCAGCGGCGTTGTTAATCAGAATGTCGAGCCGTCCAGTCTTTTCGACAAGATCATCAAAGCCCTTTTCAACCGCATCATAGTCGCGGATATCCAACGGCATAACCACAGAGCGCCCTTTGATCTCGCTGATAAGTGCCGCCGTCTCCTCCAACGGTTCGGACCGACGCCCTACCAGACCGACGGTCGCGCCCAATTCGGCCAATCGCAGCGCGAAGACCCGGCCCAAACCTGTGCCTGCTCCGGTGACAACGGCAACTTTTCCCTCGAATGAATCAAAACCTTTCATTCTTCCTCCTGTCCTGATTGCGACGGCGCACGCCCCGTCGATACATCTTCTCTATTCAAAACCTTGATAAGCGGTCTGTCGTGGCGCTGTCAACAAATTTAAAATGATGTTCCGCATATTGAAATTGCTGACTCGTGTCACGCCCTAAAATTGCCGCCGAAACACGCAAGCCACTTTACAATAGAAGCGCGCGATCAGCTGCAGCATAGATGCCAGATGTCATGGCTCCGGCCTCATAAGCATCGACAATTTCAGTGTCAGCACGCGCGTTCTCTGTAGGCTCAGGTGTCACGTCCTGCGGCGTAACTTCACCTGCAATGATCAGCGCCCCTGGCTCCACCGCAGCAAGCCTGTCCCGCCAGTCATCTGCTTGGGTGACAACTTCAACGCCAAGCTCTGCAAGCCGGTTGCGCGATACTTCACGATAGCCCGGATGCGCGTCATGCGCGACATCACGCATCGCCGTAACGAGACGCGTCTTGCGCCCGGCTGAGGCAAGACGAATCGCAGCTTCGGTGGTCGCAACATCACTGCCAAAGACCACGCAGTCTCCATCCTGCTCGTCCAGCTTGTCCTGAACAAGAATGGAACTGGCGGGCACTGCATCAGGGCGGATTTCAAGGATCTCCGGGCTTAACGGAAGCTCTCCGGTTTCGCGCCAAACCAGATCAGCAGATTCGGCGCCTGGCTCGGCGGCACGCACACCTGCGCTTTTGGCACGAAGCCATGCGGCCTCAATTGCTTCACTGTATTCTTGCATTCCCGGCACCCTGGCGCGCCAGCTCTGCATTCCACCAAATGCCTCAGGGCGAGCCATCAGGTCTACGGTATGCCCACGCTCCGCAGCGACCCAGGCCGCTGTCAGGCTGGCCAAAGAGCTGCCCTCGACACGCAGATTTAGCGGTTTCTCGGCAGGCATGAATCGCCAGCGCGCCTCGTCTCCGAGCGCGGGATTGAGCGGGCAGATGGATTGCGGGCGCGAGGATCGGCCCAAGCAGATATTGCAGCCGATGCAGAAAACCGTTGTGTCCTCACGACCAGCGCGCGCCTTAGCAGGCAGGTCAGGATCGGCCAAGGAGGCGCGCCCAAACGCTGCAAAATCCATATCATCACGCGCCAGCGCCTGTTCCGCGACCTCGGGGCGCTTCAATCGACCGACGCCCATCACCGGGATCGAAACCGCTTGTTTGACCCGACGCGCAAGCGGCAACCAGCGCCCTTCTTCCTCGCCGGTAATCATCGACAAGCGATTGAAGGATTCGTAAGTTCCGACTGACGCCGAAATAGCCTGAACGCCCGCAGCCTCAAGGGCGCTTGCGATCTCGCAGGTCTCGTCTGAGGTCAGCCCATCGGTCACGAACTCCTCCACACTGAGACGGACGCAAATGGGGAAATCAGGCCCGCATTTTTGGCGGATGAGGGCAATAATGCTCAACAAGAACCGCATCCGATTCTCAAGACTTCCGCCAAAGTCATCTTGACGCTTATTGGCGTAGTTCGACAGAAACGCGGCTACCAGATAACCATGGGCGCCGTGAATTTCGACCCCGTCAAACCCTGCCTGTTGCAGCCTGAACGCGGCGGAGGCAAAGGCCTCCACCAACATTTCGATCTGCTCTTCAGTCAGCTCAAGCGGCATTTCCCGATTGAGCGGACAAGGAACCGGTGATGGAGCCAGCAATGGTTGGCCCGTGATCTTGCTGCGTGTTTGACGGCCCGCATGACTGATCTGGCCAAAAAGAAGCGCGCCGTGGCTTTTTACGGCCTTAGCAAGACGCGCCAGATGCACAATACGCTCATCTGTATCCGCCATACCCATGCGGGGCATCACCCGGCCGGACGCATGCACACCCAGGTTTTCAGTCACGACCAAACCGAAACCACCCGCCGCTCGCGCCTCAAGATAATCGATAAGGCGGTCACCGACATCACCGTTTTCTTCGGCGAAGTTTGTCGTCAAAGCAGGAACAACAAACCGATTGGGAACCTCTAGATTGCCGATACGCAACGGCGAGAACAGATTAGGAAAATGTGCGTTACTTTCGGTCTGCGTCATTGGCGGCCCCCGGTTTGAAGCAGTTCTGCAAAGGCAATGTTACCTACACGGTCACAGCAGCCCCATCGTTTTTGCAATGACGTGCAGCTGAATTTCGTTGGTGCCCTCACCGATCCACGCCTCAGGCGCATCGCGGAAAAGCCGCGCAATCTTCATGCCTTCCATGTAGCCGGCACCACCATGCAAGAGCATCCCGGTGGTGGACGCATTTACCGCCAGCTCACTGGCCAGAAACTTGCCCATCGATGCTTCGCGGTCGCACTTTTTGTCGCTCATAAACAGGCGGGCGGCGCGATAGATCATCAGACGCGCCGAATCCGAACGCACCCGCATCTCAGCGACCTTGAAAGAAACCCCCTGAAATTTGGCAATGGGCTGACCAAAGGCTTTGCGTTCCTTGGCATATTCCTCGATTAGCTCACAGGCCTCCTCGCCAATACCAAGGCCACGATTGGCAACCAGAATACGCCCCTCAACCAAGGTGTCTTTGAGTTGGCGAATTCCTTCGCCATGCGCGCCCAAAATAGCAGAGGCAGGCACACGCACGTCGTCAAACGAAATTAGCGCGGTTGAGGACGAATGGTTGCCCACTTTGTCCAACAATGTCCGCTGAATACCCGGGTCGTCAGTGGGAACCAGGAACAGAGTAAGTGAATCCTGCGCGCGGTCCTCTCCGGTCCGGGCTGCGACCAGAATAAAGTCAGCAATCGTGCCGTTGGTGATATAAAGCTTTGAGCCATTTATCACATAGTCGTCACCGTCGCGGCGCGCGACCGTGCGAATGCCGCGAATATCGCTACCCGCATCAGGTTCGGTCAGCCCAAAGGCCCCGATCATCTCGCCGGTCAGTCCGGGCGTCAGATAACGCTCTTTCTGCTCATCCGTGCCAAACCGCATCAGAGGGGTCAGAGCAAGGTGTTGATGGGCGAATACACCGGCCGAAATACCAGCCGACGCGCGGGTTAGCTCTTCATAGAAGATGCACCCGATCAGCAGATCTCCCCCACCGCCGATGGGGTCGGGAAAATTGACTGCAAGATAGCCCTGCTCACCCAGCATGTCGTAAATTTCTCGTGGGAAGCGATGCTCTGCCTCTGCCTTCTCTGCAAGAGGCACAAGACGGTCCTGGACGAAGCGTCTGAACTGCGCACGAAATTCTTCGTGCTCCAACTCAAGGCCGAAATCTCGATAGTCATCCATTTGCAGTCCTTACCTTATCCACCACATGTTCCCAATTCATAGAAACTAAAATTGTGTTCTGCAAGATGAAATTGCCGCTTTTTTCGGCCATCTTGATGCAAACAGGCTGGAATGACGCTAGGGTCTGTTTGAACCATTTCATTTGAGCTACACTTAGTTCCAACACCTATTTGCAAAACGGATCAGGCATGCAGGCAGTAGATAAACCGAACGCAATAATCTCACTGGAACGGGGGTTGGACCTTTTGCGTGCTTTCAGGTGCGAGGAAAAAGCGCTTGGAATCCATGACCTGTCCCGGCTCACCGGACTGCCCAAAGCCACTGTGGCGCGGCTTGCTCATACATTGGTGACCTTGGGATACTTGGGCCAAACCCATTTTCAGGGCCGGTATCACCTTGCAGACAAGGTATTCGATCTCGGCACATCTTTTTTGTCCAGCATGCCGGTTTGCCGAGTGGCAACGCCTGTGCTTCAGGACATTGCGGATCGGTTCAACATGTCTACTGCGCTGGGAATTGGCGACCAAGCCGATATGGTCTATCTGGCCTATTGCCGTGGCAAAGATACTGTCACGCTACGAATGCGCACAGGCGCTCTACTTCCGATGTATAAGACCGCCATGGGCAGGGCTTACCTTTGGGCGATTGGCCCCGAACAACGCGCGTTTCATTTGAAATGCATCGAAGAAAGTGGCGCCGACATGGCCGTTGTCACTGAGCATATTGAAAAGTCGGCCGCCGAAATCGAGGAAACTGGGTTTTGCACATCTCTGGGCGACTGGCGCCGTGACGTCTATGCGATCTCGGTACCGCTTGTCATCGACAATGGCAAAACAGTACTCGCGATAAACTGCGGCGCTTCGCGTCACGGGCTCGGCCTCTCGATTTTTCGCGATGAAATTGGGCCGACTCTGAAAGTCGCAGCGCGTGAGATCAACAACACTATGGAAGAACTGCGATACAACTTCTGGAGCGATTAGAGGTTTAAGAACTGCGAGCGTCGTTTCAATCAGACGTCCTTTTGGAGAGCGCCTCCATGATCTTGGCCGCATCCTTAACCAGACGTTCGCCAATAATCGCCATTTTCTTAGGTGTAAGGTGACGGCTGGGACCACCACAACAAATGGCCAGAACCGGAGATTCTCCTTCGGCAACGATCGGCACCGATACACCGTTGATATCACTCTGCCAGCCATGCGTTGAGGACGTAAAGCCAGATTTGGCAATCTCATCTATGCTTTTTGCAACCAATGGTTCCAATTTGTCCCACAGCTTTCCATGGCGACGCGCCAGATAGCCGTATAGAAATTTGCGCTCTTGCTCAGGTACACGTGCCAGCAGTGCGTGCCCGCTGGCGGTCCCGGCCAAAGGGATACGCGATCCGATTTCCAATTGCAGCGTCATCAGTGTGTTCGTGCTATGACACACCTCAAGATGAATGGCATTGGTCTTGTCACGGCCGACCAACGCTGCATGGACATTGAAATCATCAGCGAGCCGTTGCAGATAGCCGCGCACCACGTCGGTTACGCTGTTGCCCGCACGCCCTGCATACCCCAATGTCAGAGCACCGACACCAAGCCGATACTGGCGTCGGTCTGGTGAATAATAGAGATGACCGGAGGCGATCAGCGCTTTGCTGAATCGCGAAACGGTTGGTTTCGGAATCCCCGTCCGCTCTGCTATTTCTGCGTTTCCAAGCCAGATCGATTCAGGCGTGAATGCCTCGAGAATGCGCAGCCCTTTTCCCAGAGCGACAACAAAGGCCCGATCCGTCGAAACCTGAGCCTGTTCACCCGTGGTTTGCGGGGAGGTGTTTGAGGGCTGTTCAGTCATCAGCGTTCCATTTCAAATCCACCGCACCAAATACCCCCCTAGCGAAAAACTGAGGTCATTCGAATCGAATTAGGATGTCGCGGCCATCGTTCCCCCTAGATACGCGGTTTTCACGTGCTCGTCATGTTGAAGTTCCTTGGCTGGCCCTTCCAACACTGTGCGTCCCGTTTCCAACAGATAACCATAGTCCGACAGCTGTAATGCAAGACGTGCATTCTGCTCGACGATCACGACGCTGATCCCTTCTGCGTTGATCGTACGGACGATGCGCGCCACTTCTGCGATCATGATTGGAGCAAGTCCAAGAGAGGGCTCATCCAAAAGCAAGACCTGCGGGTTGCTCATCAGTGCTCGACCGATGGCACACATTTGCTGCTCGCCCCCCGACATACTGCCGGCGTTTTGACCAATTCGTTCCCGCAGGCGCGGGAAATAGGAAAAAACCCGTTCCATATCGGATTTCCAGGAATGCCGCGTACCGTTGAGATAGGCCCCGAGACGCAGGTTATCGCCCACCGTCATATCAGGAAAAAGCCGCCGCCCTTCGGGGGACATGCTAACGCCACGCTCCACCATCTGGTCCGACGACAGGCCCGTCACGTCCTTTCCGTCCAGAAGGATACGGCCCGACGACGGTTTGACGAGTCCAGAAAAGGCCCGCAAAGTGGTCGATTTTCCGGCGCCATTGGCGCCCAGAATACATGTAACCGAACCTTTTTCAGCCTCGATATTCAGATTGTCCACAGCCTTGATAGGACCATAATGGACAGACAGGTTTTCAAACTTGATGAAGGTCAATGTCAGCTCCTAGGTAAGCCTCAATAACATCAGGGTGCTTTTGGATAACTTCAGGCACATCAATGGCAAGCACTTTGCCGCGATCCAGAACGAGGATGCGGTCACAGATACGCGTCACCATGCCGACATCGTGCTCGACCAAAACGACGTCGATTCCGCGTTCGGCACGAATACGGCGAATGAGCTCTCCCATCTCGCGCGTTTCGACAGGATTCAATCCGGCGGCCGGTTCGTCCATCAACATTTGCGTAGGTCCAGCAGCAATCGCCATGGCAACGCCAAGTGTTTTTTGCACGCCATAAGCAAGCTCGCCGGCCATCCGGTGACGATCATCAGCAAGACCGCAGAACGATAAAACATCATCGGTCACCGTTTCAGCCATCTCACGCGCACTGCTCAGTAGCGATCGATCCGCAAAACGCCGCGGAACCGATAGCTGCCCGAACAAATACCCAAGCCGGATATTCTCTTGCAGGCTCTTGTTGCCAAAAACGGTCGCGGATTGGAATGTGCGGATAATCCCCTTCGCAGCGACGCCTTCTGGCCCAAGCTTTGAGATGCTTTCACCCTTGTAGGTGATGTTGCCTTTGGTTGCCGGAAAGGTGCCGGTGATCAGGTTAAACAGTGTACTCTTACCTGCACCATTCGGCCCGATGATCCCGAAGATTTCACCTTTGCGCGTTGAGAAACTAACATCGCCGATTGCGGTTAGCCCCCCGAACTGCTTCGTCACTCCGGACAGTTCCAGCATGATTGGGTTATCTGTCATTTCGTTTCCCCCGGATTTTTCCGATTAATCCATAGAGACCATCCGGCATAAATTTAAGAAACACGATCAACGCAAGCCCATAGAACAACACCTGATACTGCACCGCGTCTCGAAACAATTCAGGCAATGGCACAAGAATAGCCGCGCCCAATATCACCCCTATAGGGGATGCGATCCCGCCCAGAACGTTGATCACAATCAGATTGACCGCGGCCCAGAAATTGAATGCTCCCGGTGAAACAAAGGTAAAGTAACTGGCATAAAACCCACCTGCAAAACCAGCCATTGCACCGCTGAGCACAAACACGGCCAACCGATACGCCATAGCATTCACGCCAAGCGAGCGGGCCAGATCTTCGTCATCTTCCAGTGTTTCCATGATTGCACCGAATTCACTGCGATAGATTGCGCGCAGCAAAAAGAACCCGCCCGCAGCCATTGCCAACGCCATCAGATAACTCAGTGCCTTGTCCTTGAGCACAAATCCGAATATCTGCGCGCGCGGCACGCCGAATATCCCGTTTACGCCTCCAAACACATCCACCCATTCGATGAATGTCAGCAGAACGATCTCGCCGAATGCAAATGTCAGCAAGACGAAATAGACGCCGCGAATGCGAAGCAGAATTGGCCCAATAATCAGAGACACCAAGCCGCCGACAACGCCAGAGAGCAGAAAGCCGACAGCAAAGGGAAATCCGAGCGACATCATCACCAAGGCAGACGTATATGCCCCGATTCCCATAATCGCACCATGCGCCAGCGATAGTTGCCCGATCCGAAGCATTAGGTTCATGCTGAGCGCCAGCAAAGCATACATGCAAACCATCGTCGCAATATGGATCAGAAAACGGTTTTCAACAAAGAAGGGCCATGCAACCAGGGCCACGGCCAAAACGAGGCCAGCAAGAATTTTCCAAGTTTTCATCGTGATTGCCCCATTAGACCAGCGGGACGGAACAGCAAGATCACGACGACAAGCGCAAACGAGACCATTGTCGCCACTGTTGTATTAATAAATGTCGCAACACCTGCCTCAACCACTCCGAGAAGCAAGCCACCGACGACGGCACCAGGCAAACTGCCCAGACCGCCCAGGATGACGACGATAAACGCCTTCAGCATCGGCACCTCGCCAATGAAGGGGCTGACAGTATAGATAGGCGCCATCAGCGCACCTGCGAGTCCCGCCAGCGCGCAACCAATACCGAAAGACAACAGATAGATCCGCTGCGGCCGGATGCCCTGCAACGCGGCGGCCTCCCAGTCTTGTGCCACGGCGCGCATCGCCAGCCCGGCACGCGCATAGCGCAGGAAGAAGTAGAATAAGACGAGAATTGCAATGGCGATAGCGCCAACCAACATCCGGTCATTCGGAATGAGAATACCGGCAATATTTGTTACCCCGCTCACCGGACGAGGAATCGACATTTCCTGAGGTCCAAAGATGATTGTGGCACCAGCCTTCAGGGTGATAGCAATGGCGAGAGTCATGATCATGCCGTTGAGTTCACGTCCAACGAATTGGCGTAACAGCAAACGCTCGATCACCATACCAATCACAGCAACTATGATCGCCGCAAGTAGCACTGCAGCGAAATAGTTGATTCCAAGCGTGGAAAACAGAAGCATGACGGCCATTGCGCCAAGCATGTAGAATTCACCATGAGCGAAGTTCACGATGCGCATGATCCCGAAGATCAGCGTAAAGCCCAACGCCATCATGATATAGACCAGCCCCATCATGAGACCGTTCATTAGAATTTGAATCAAAAGCTGCAACATTGGAAGTTTCCGTAGTGGGCAAACCGCATCAGATGGTGCCGGACCCTAAGGGGCCCGACACCTATTGCGATTGCCGGTATCAATTGGCTTCGACGCGACCGATGATCTTTTCTTCACCATCAGAAATCATTCCGATGAATGTGGGCCCGATCAACTGATTGTTGTTGCCGTAGTTTTCCATTCCGCCCCAGACCAATGCGCCCTGTGCGCCTTCGAAGGGTGTCATAGTAACAAGCGTATCACGCACAGCATCCGGGTCCGTAACGGTGCCGGCTTTCTGCATTGAAGCAAACAGAAGATGTGCCGCATCATAGAAGAATACGTTGAATGCGTTCATCGGAGGGCTGTAGATCTTGGCATACTCTTCCTCCATCCACTGGTATTTCTCCGCTGAGGTATCGGCAGCCGCATAGACGATTGTGCCTTCTGCGAATTCCTTACCAGCCGCTTCAACGATGGCCGGAACACCCGGACCGCCGATTTTAACGAACAGACCCTCAAAACCAAGCTCGCGTGCTTGGCGGATGATCAACCCAGCAGTACTGGGCGGTGTGGTGTCGAGTTCGATGATGTCAGGTGACGTCGCCATCAAACGCGTAATGATCGACTGAAAATCAACCGAAGACCGCTCAAACAGCTCCTTGCCGACAATCTCAAACCCAGCATCACCATAGGCTTGGACCTGCATCTTTTGACTGTCCCAACCGGTCTGATCGTTTGGTGAGATAACAGCAACGTTTGACAGGTCAGGGTTATTTTCCTTCACCCACCCAACAATTTGGTTAACGTACTCTGTGGTCGTCGGCAGAACCCGGTAAACATATTTCGGGTTATTGGCCAATGTCTTAGGAGAATAGCTGTTCATCAGTGCGAGAACGCCCTCTTCCTCAAAGATTGGCTTCACAGCCAGCGCAGAGGCCGAACCAAGTGGTCCAAGAATGAATTTTACGCCGTCCTGTTCAATCAGACGGGTTGCTGCGGCCACACCTTCAGCAGGCTTATAGCCATCATCGTAAGATTTCACTTCGATCATATAAGTTGTGTCACCGACAACCAGACCGCCCTTGGCATTGATTTCTGCGACGGCAATTCTTGTGCCCGCATCAACGCCCCGACCCCATTCTGAGCCTGGGCCGTTCAGCGCGCTGATCGTCCCAATAACCAATGTTTCTTGGGCCATTGCCGGCGATAATGCCGTACCCAGAGCCACTACTGCACCGCCGATAGTCGCGGCAAGTCGCTTAAATTTATTGCGTTTCATCGTCTACCCTCCCTTTGGTATCCCTCGTTTTCGATGACCCGGCCAACCTTTGGCGCGCGCAAAATCGAAAACATGTTCCGCAGAATGAACATATTTCTGGCTTTAGCAACCTAAACTTTGCTAAAAGGATGTGAGCGAGGGCATTTTTTTGAATCTGCCAGCTAATGGAGGGGTGAGAACTATGTCGCGGCGTGCGGAATTCTGGAAAGAGGCGACCCACTACAACCAAAAGATTAAGAATCGCCATGCAGCACAATCCTGAGAACTGCAAAGCCAACGGATTTGTTGGCCGCGCGGCTATGGTCAGTGATGCTGACCGGCTTGATGCGTTGAAATTGGCCAATACCGGCACAGTTATGGAGCTGGGTCAGGTTCTTCGGCCCCACGCGCCGCATTATCCGGGCGTGCAACCTCCCTTTCTGATGAACCTCTGGACAACAGCTCAGGGTGTCATTCGTGCGCTACAGCGCAAGGGAGTAAGCAATGATCCCGGCGTAAACCTCGAACATGTCTCGATGACATTCCACGCGGGCACCCATATCGATTCTCTGGGGCATTTTACCGCCGGACAACAGATGTATGGCGGGCGCTCTGCCGACCAAGTGATCGGTGATCTTGGCCTCTACGATCTGGGCGCCGAGATGATCCCTGCTATCGTCGCGCGGGCCGTTTTGCTGGATGTGGCAGCGACCGAGGACCAAACGACACTTGCAGGGGGGCAGGTTGTTACCCGGCAAATGCTACAAGACGCCGAGGCCGCAGCAGGCACGCGCATTGGGGCGGGCGATGTCGCATTGATCCGTACTGGTTGGGGCCAGTTCTATCGCGCTGACCCAACAAAATATGTAAAATCCGAACCCGGCCTCGACCTCGACGCCGCCCGGTATCTGACAGAGGCAGGCGTGATTGCGATCGGTGCAGACAATATGGCCGTCGAGGTGATGCCGGGAACCGACCCGAAAATCTCAATGCCAGTGCATCAACATACGTTGGTCGAATGCGGCGTCTATTTGATCGAAAATATGGATCTGGATGCACTTGCCAAATCTGGCCGCAACGAAATCTGTTTTGTGATGCTTGCGATCCGCATCAAGGGGGCAACAGGCACACCTGCACGCCCGATTGCTCTCTTGTGACGAGTCGAACCTCACCCTCTTCAGACATTGAAAATGTCTCAATCACTTTCACGACCACAAGGTATTCAACATATGCTTAAAACTGACCTGACAGAAGGCATTCTGACCGTCACCATTGATCGCCCAGACCAGCGCAATGCGCTGACGGTCGCCATGTCCAATGCTCTCACTGACCTTTGGGCAGAAATCGAAGCGGACGACCGGATTCGAGTCACCATTCTGACATCGGCTGACTGCGGTACATTCTGTGCAGGAATGGATCTAAAGGAAGCGGCCGAGATCCAGGAAAGCAGGGGAATTGACGTGCTTTCCCTTATACGCGACCCTCATCACAGCAATATGCTGAAGGTGGGCAAGCCATTGATTGCAGCGATGACCGGTCACTTCGCAGCGGGCGGGATGATGCTATCGCTGAACTGCGATTTGCGCGTTGGATTGGCCGGCACCAAAGGCGGCATCACCGAAAGCAAGATCGGGCGCGGGTCGCCATGGGCGATGCCTCTGGTCTGGAAACTCCCCGAAGCGGTCCTCAAAGAGCTGACCCTATGCGGCGAAATGATAGCGGTCGAACGCCTTCATGCCTTGGGATTCGTCAACTTCATCGAACCGACACCAGACGCAGTACGCGCGCGTGCTCTTGAAATGGCGCAACGTATTCGTGACAACGCACCGCTCTCGGTTCTTGCGGCCAAGGCCAGCATCCATGCAACGATGTCACTGGGCCTGGAAGCCGGACTTGTCGAAGCCAAGCGGATATATGAGCCGGTCTATGCCAGCGAAGATGCACAGGAAGGCCCCCGCGCCTTTCGCGAAAAGCGCAGCCCTCAGTGGGCCGGTCGCTAACAGGAAGGAAACACATAATGCTAGAGAAACTGACGCCCCACATCGGCCTTGTGACACTGGATGACGGTGCAACATACAACAAACTGTCGGACACGGCGCAAATCTCTGAATTGACGGAGGTCATGGAGAAGATCAGGGACGACGACGAGCTTCGCGTCGTTATCATAACCGGGGCCGGTCGGATATTCTCTGCGGGTGGCGACATTCAAGCCATGCAAGACAAAAAGGGGCTCTTTAGCGGTAGCCCAGGCGAGATTCGCGCAGGCTACAAGGCTGGTATCCATCGGATGTGTCACGCTGTGGTCGCGGTGGAAATCCCGATCATTGCTGCGATCAATGGGCCGGCCTATGGCGCTGGTTGTGATCTTGCGATGATGTGCGATCTGCGCATTGGCTCCGACAAGATGGTCCTCGCACAAAGTTTCGTTCGCCTTGGGCTGATCTCTGGCGACGGTGGAAGCTGGTTCTTGCCGCGCGTGGCCGGGCTTGCCAGGGCGGCCGAAATCGCGCTGACCGGTGATCCAATTGATGCACAGACCGCATATGACTGGGGTCTGGTGTCGCGTCTAACCACGCCAGAAGATCTTTTGCCGGAAGCCCGGCGCCTTGCGGAACGCATCGCCACTGCGGCGCCTTTGGCTGTACAGGGGGCCAAGCGGCTGTTGCGCAACGCATTGCAAACCACATTGGACGAGTCGCTTGACGATGCCGCCAATCGGCAGGCGATCCTTCATCACAGCGACGATCATCTCGAAGCCGTAACAGCGTTTCTGGAAAAGCGTGACCCGCTGTTTCATGGCCGATAGAGACCAGTTCGCAGGTTCTGCCTTATGAAACACCGGACGATTTGATGATACCCGTATGGCCGCGCACTGAGCTGCCACGGGGTTATCTTCCCCCTGCCACGCAGGGGATCCACGCGGTGTAGCCTGCATAAAAACAGCAGTGGGCAGCCGATGTTGCACGCGCCCTGCGGTCTGTGGCAGTTGCAAAAGCGCTTCCATTCGCCCGGTGGAAAGCATCAACAGCTTAGTTTTTCAAATGTCTCAGAGTTGCAGACAGGCGTGCTATCTTATGACGCTCCGAACCAGAAGGCTCCTGAAACATCTCGGCCTCTGCAAACCCAACACGCCCGCCCGCCTGTAGCATCTGCGCGCTGACATCCATTGCGGTGTCCCGAGCCGGAGCCAAGAAATCAACAACGCCGTCAAACGGAACAAAACCTCTTTCATGTCGCTTGCCGAGTTCAGCAATGGTTTCAAGCAGACCAGCAGCCACCAAACCGCCATGCAATGCACCTCGCGCAATATTTCCCATGAAATGAGGCCGCGCCTCCATCCGAGAATGCAATTTGTCGCCATTGCCATTAAAAACAATGTCTTGCTCTGACATGAAAGGCCCTGAATCTTCAAATTCTAAGGGCGTATATTGACCAGGTTTGATCGGATAGGGCGGCCGGGCAATCACGATCTTGCGCAGCCGTGCGTTGGCAATCAGAGTTTCGTTTCCGTCGTCTGTGGTGATCTGAACATCGCTTAGGATTGTTCCGCCATCCTCGATGATCTTGCGCCCGCTTGCCAAAAGACCAACCCCGGCCGGCACTGCGGATGTCACGTTAAGAGCCAGGCTGATTGTGGCAATCTGTGCTTTCCAGTCATATTCGGCCGACGCGACCTGACCACCCACGACATCGGCCATTACAGCCAGTATACCCGGCCCGATCACCCCCTTAGCCGAGGCAATATGTGGCAACCACGGAATTGCCATGCGTGTATCATGAGGGTCAGATTTCAAATAGCGTACCCCACACCACTCACTGAAATACACCTGACCACCATAAAGGTCATAGGTTTGGTTCTTAATGTTCTCTTGCATGGTCATCGGTCTCTTGTTCCTTAGCTGAGCGTATGGACGGCGCAGTCAGATCGGGGCGCCCCTGCAAAATTCCGCCGCGCACAAATTTCATGAATGCCTGCACCACCCACTCGGGTATGGGTTGCGGGCCATCCTCGCTTTTCGAATAGCGCAAATAGAGATAGCTACGGGCAGCAAAGAGCGTATAGACCAGAACCTCCAGTTCCCGCGGCTCGAAATCCGGAAACTCTCCTTGTTTCCAACTCCGCTCAAGGGCGCGCATGTAGTGCCCCCGCAGCAAATCGAAATGCCGCTCATACGCGCGTGGCGCTGCAATTTCCGCTTCGTTGAGGACGCGGAAAAATGCAGGATTTTCAATAAGATAGTTGAAAAACCCCCGAAAACCCGCTTCTTCGACTTCGAGTATATCTTTGGTGCCGGCCACGCACCTGGACAGATAGTCAAGCAGGTCCTGCCCCAGGGTTGGCAATAGCTGATCAAACAGATCCTGCTGATTTTCGAAGTACAGATAGAATGTTCCCTGCGCGATCCCTGCCCGCTGCGTAATCCGCGCGATTGACGCATCTCCATATCCCACTTCTGCGATGACCTCGGCCGCGGCATGCAAAAGTGCCGCACGTGTTTGCGCGGCTTTTTCCGCTCGGGTTCTCCGTGGTTTTGGAGTTTGTTTGGTGGCCATAGTGTTTTCCTGTAAGTCAGCATCAGCTTTGGCAGGGATATAGCATGACCACGCAGAAGACGAATACGGAAATGCTGTTCGAATTTGCCTATTTATCCACACCCTTTCCGAAGCTTTTTCGTAAATGGAACTTCTGAATCTTTCCGGACGCGGTGCGCGGAAAATCGTCTACAACAACAATCTTTTCAGGGTGTTTCTGACGCGCCAGCCCCTCGCCATCCAAAAAGGCGGAAACCTCGGCAACATCGGGGGCTTTGGCATGTTCGACAAGCCGCACAATAGCGCAACCAGTTTCCCCAAGACGCGGATGAGGAATGCCGATGACAGCAGCTTCGAATATAGCAGGATGGCGTTGCAGGGCGTCTTCGATCTCCTTGGCCGAGAGGTTCTCTCCGCCACGAATTATCAGATCCTTTTTGCGCCCTGAGATGGTGATGCAGCCCTCATTGTCTATTCGCCCCAGATCCCCGGTACGGAAATAGCCCTTTTTGTCAAAAGCAGTATCGTTGTCCGCAGGATCAAGATAACCGACCATGAGTTCAGGCCCACGCACCAGAATTTCACCTTCGGTGCCAATAGGGCAATCCCGTTCAGCGTCATCAACGATGCGCACATCATGCCCAACAATGCGCCCATCGGTCAGCGCCGCCATGTCGCAATTGTCTCGTGAGGCGACACCAAGTGTGACCGTGGGTGCCTCGGTAGAGCCATATACCCGGCACGCCAAAAGATTGGGGTACTCGGACCATGCATTGCGAATGATGTCCGGCGGCACGGGGGCGCCCCCACACGCAAAAACACGCAAGCTGCGCAAGTTGTTACCGCTTGCCTTGGCACGGCTGAGCAACTCGGTCAGAAAGGGTGTAGCCGCAACGGTAAAGGTGGCTTTTTCCCGGTCGATCAACTTAATCGCGTCATCCGCTTCCCAGCGTTCCATCAACACAGAGCGCACGCCATGCGTGAATGGCAGCATGATCCCATACAGCCATCCTGTTACATGGGTCACTGGCGATGGCATCAGCACGACATCTTTGCCCGCCTGCATGTGCCACCACTCGCAGACACGGCACAATTCGCAGTCGAGGGAATTCACGGTATGCACCACGCCCTTGGGGTGGCCGGTCGTGCCCGAGGTGTACATGAGCATAAACGGATCATCGGGGTTGTCTTCGGGATCACCCGACCATGGCTGCGCGGCAAAGGGGTTTTCGCTGTCCGGGTCCCGAAGTGAAACGACAGTTTCAAGTGACGGGATTTCGGCCTGCAACCGCCGCGCCATTTCTGCGTAGTCGAACCCGCGGAACACGCTCGGTGTCAGAAAAATACGTGCCCCCGAGGCCCGAAGAATAAAGCGAAGCTCGGCCTCGCGGTAAATGGGCACGATCGGCAGACAGACGAGCCCAAGCATCGAAGAGGCAAGCGCAAGCGCCGCAACTTCGTGCCAGTTCGGCAATTGAAACGCCACCACATCGCCGCGCTGCATGCCCTTGGAACGCAGCCATTCGGCCATTGAGCGGGCCATGGTATCAAACTGAGCATAGCTGTAGCGGTCATTATCGCCCACGATAGCGATGTCATAGGGATTTGAACTCAGTTGTTCCCTCAATCCCTGCGACAGCGTTTTGCGGCGCCAATCCCCGCTGGCGTAATACTCAGCGGCTTGCTCCGGGTCCGGCTTTGGCCAGGGGCGGTTTTTCATGGAATCGCTCATAATTTCAGATGCTTATCGCGTATCGAAGGATCAGCGTCGAACTGCTTCCAGCTTCCGGAAAACGCGGCACGCCCGACATCCAAAACCAAGAGGTGTTCGGTACAGGCACGAGCGAATTCAACATTCTGTTCCGCAAGTATCAGCGCCATACCTTCTCTTTCTCGAAGCTCGCGGATTTGGTCGCCCATTGAATCGACAATAAGCGGCGCCAGCCCTTCGGTCGGCTCATCAAGCAAAAGAAACCGAGGCTTCGCCAGCATAGAGCGCGCAACAGCAACCAATTGCTGCTCGCCGCCTGACAGCTGAAAACCCTTTCGATCTGCCAGCTTTTGCAACAAGGGGAACCGCTTCAGCACCTCCTCAACGGTATAGGGCGTGCGCCCTTTGACCTTTGCATACCCTGCAAGCTGTAGGTTTTCAGAGACCGTGAGATGGGGATAGATCCGACGATCTTCCGGCACCAGCGACATACCTTCGCGGGCGCGCAGATGCGACGGCCACTTTCCGATATCCTGGTCATCCAGAGTTATGCTGCCGGTCACTGTTGGCCCAGCCCCCATGATCGACTTCAGCAGGGTCGATTTTCCCATGCCGTTCAGCCCGACGATGGCCACGCCTTGGCCGTCCTGGACGCGCAGCGAAAGGTCATAAAGGATATGGCTCTGGCCATAAAAGGCATTCAGGTTCTTAAGTTCAAGCATGAGAGCCTCCTTTGCCAAAGTAGATCTCGTGTACCATCGGATCACGGCGCACCGTTTCAGGATCGCCGCTGGCAACAACCTGTCCCTGGTTCAGCACGGTCAGCCGGGTGGCCAGTCCGAACACCACTTCCATGTCGTGTTCAGTCAACAGCAGGGTCAGCCCTTCGTCCTCTCGCAGCCGGTTGATCATCTCGACGACGGAACGCCGATCATCGGGCGCCATGCCAGCCGTGGGTTCATCCAGCATAATGAGCTTGGGATTCAGTGCCAGCGTCATCAAAAGTTCGAGCCGCTTCTTGTCCCCATGCGACAGGTTCGCGGCCTCATCTTTGGCGCGTACAGCCAAGCCATATTGCGCCAGCCGGCTCATCGCTTCATCCACCAACTCGCGGCTGGAATGAAGCCTCCACCATGCTCCGTGCGACGTCCCTTTGATCCGTTCCCGACATTCCAAAGCAAGAACCACATTGTTCAGAACACTTTGTTCGGCAAACAGACGAGCCACCTGAAAGGTTCGCCCGATTCCGCGGTGAACCCTCTGCCAGGCATCCAGTCCGGTCACGTCTTCGCCGTTGTACGAAACCTTGCCGGATTGGGGAAACATCTCACCCGACAGCACCTTGAATAGCGTGGTTTTCCCAGCGCCATTCGGCCCGATGACAACGTGGCTCTCATGGGCCTGGACGGAAATATCCACATCACTCAGCACGTTTACCGACGGGTAAGCGAAGTTAATCCCTTTCGCTTCAAGCATATTACTCATCGCTGGGTCTCCCTTCAGCCGGTGGCAAGATTTTCTGGCGCAGCAGCGCGATCGTACCCAGGATGCCGCCAGGCATCGCCAGCACGACAAACAGCAAACCACCACCAACGATCAGCTCGGCCATGCCAAACATGTTGCGGGTCGAATGCTCAAGCCCGGCAAAGACGATCGCGCCGACCGCCGGCCCCCAAAAGCGTGTGCTGCCGCCAAGCAGGCAAAACAGGATCGGCAGCGCCGAATATGACCAATGCGCAATCATCGGAGTGATGATCTGGCTCCATGGCGCCAAAAGAGCACCAGCAAGTGCTGTGACCGTGCCGGATATGACAAAGGCATATTCACGGTAGCGACGGACATTGACCCCGAGAAATCTGATGCGCTCGGGTTCTTGTCGAATTGCAGACAAGGTGCGCCCCAAGGTGCCATGCCAGACCCACCACAGACTAACGATCATACCGGCCGACGCGACGAAGATCAGATAATAGTAGTCGTCACCACGGCTCAGGTCGATTTCAAACAAACCGAAATTCAGGTTTGGGCGGGCAATACCGATCAGACCGTCTTCTCGCCCCAAAGCGGTGGATTTGCCGATCAGCGTATAGATCAACTGTCCAAGCGCGAGTGTCAGGATCGCGAAATAAATGCCACTCGCCCGGTGCAGTGCCACCATCCCAATGAGCACAGAAAGCAGCGCCCCGACCAGCCCGCCGAATGCCAAGGTCAGAATAAACGGCAAATCAGGCGCGTAACCAGACAGCCATGCCGACGCATAGGCCCCTGCCGCAAAGAAGGCCGCCTGACCAAAGCTGACCAACCCGGTCAACCCGAAAATCAGGTTAAAAGACAGTGCAAAGACGATCTGAAGCATAAGGATGCCCGCCAGAAAGACGAGGCCCTTCTCGGCCCAGAAAGGGACCGTCGCAAAGGCAGCAAAGCAGAGAGCCAGAACGATCAAAGGCGCAGCTTTAGAGCCGAAAGAGATTGTATTGTTGCCCATATCAGCGAACCCCGCTCAAGAGACCTTGCGGCCGGAAAAGGATAATCACCGCCACCGCTATGAAAAAGAAGATGCCCGGAAAACTTGGGACATAGACAGTTCCGAACGCGTCGATCAGACCCAGCAATATTGCCGCGAGAAACGCTCCGCGAACATTGCCAATCCCACCCACGATAATCACGCCAAAGGCCTGAATGATATAGGTGCCCCCCATCATGGGAGAAAGGCTCTGGTTGGGGGCCAACACACCACCAGCCAACCCTGCAAGGGCAAATCCTGCAACAACGGCAACCGTGAATATCAAGTTGATATTGATCCCCAGAAGACTGGCCATCCAAGGATCAAGCGCAACGGACTTCATTATCTTGCCCGAGGCGGTGCGTTGCAGCCAGAAATCCAGAACCAGGAAGACAGCAATACCCACACCGATCACGAACAGAGCATAAGCGGGCATGATGAAATCGCCGAGGAAGACCGCCCCGCCAAGACCTTTGGGCGGCGAAACACTGAGAAAATTCGGTCCCCAGATTGTTTTTACCGCACCTTCGCTAAGCAACAGGACGGCATAGGTCGCAATCAGCGAATAACTGTCATCCACATCCTTCAAGCGTTTGAAAACGACCCGGTCTATGACAAAACCCATCGCTCCGACGGTCACAGCACAGACGAGCGCGAGCCCCAGAAAGGCAACAATTCCGACAGCGCCGGAGCCCAAATTCATGATTGAATAGGCAAGATAGGCCCCGATCATCACGAAACCACCGTGAGAAAAATTCAGGATATGTAAGATCCCGAACACCAGGGTCAGTCCGGAAGCGACCAGGAATACGGCCATTGCCCAGACCAATCCGTTCATCGCGATCAAAAGGAAATCGGCCAGCATAGGCAAGCACCTCTCTAGATTGGAAAGGCACCGGCGCAGTCGTTACGCGCCGGTGCCGACAGTACTTACCAGTTCACCGGTTGGCCCGGCGTTGCGTCTTCGATGGTTTCCGCACCGTCAATGACGCGGTACTCCATGATCTCGAATCCGGCATCATTATCTGCGCCGCGCAGGCGATAGATGATCACCGGTTTGATCGCTTGGTGGTCTTCTGCACGCAACGTCCGCGAGCCGGTCGCCGTTTCAAAGGTCAGGCCTTCAAGCGCCGAGATCACATCTTCTGTGGTCCCTTCAGGTGCCTTGGCCAACGCGCCAGCATAAGCCATTACCGTGGCATGACCTTCGGAGACAAAGCCATCTGGATGCTTGTTGCCTGTTTCCTCAGAGTACTTTGTGTACAGCTGATCACTGATGGCATTGCCTTTGAACGCACCAAAATACCAGTGCGAGCCAACCCACATTTCGGGCAGTTCCTGCTTCATCGCGCGGGCAGGAATGAACTCATTTGCTGAATCGACGAATGGTGCCTTCTTCTGGAAGAAGCCATAAGGCTTGGCCTGTTGGTACAGGCTGATCGCATCACCGCCATAAAGCGAGCTGAAGAACCCGACAGCCGGGTCACGCAGTGCTGAGGCAATATAGTTGCGATAATCGCTGCCGCCATATTGGGTCAGAATGGGGTCGGATATTGTAGGCTGCACACCTGCCAGTTCCGGGTAGAAGGTATTCAACCCGTGCTGGTAAGATTCCCATGTCGAGCGACCATATTCGTGGTCCGGGATCAGCCCACCCCAAGTGGTGACCTCGGGATAGAGTTCCGCCATCAGTTTTGCCTGGGCGCGCTGGCGCATATACGGATTGTCAGTGACCCGGAAGTAGTGCGGGTTGAAATCCTCATGTGTAAGGCGCAGCGAATGGGCCGCGGCAGTGATGAGGGTGGCGTTTTCCTGCTTGAGGATGCCGTTGATTGCCAGGGCAACTGAACTCGAAACACAGCCGAGCAGCATGTTGCAGCCCTCGCCGACGAGCTCGCGCGCCATGACAGTACCTGTATCAGGCTTCCCCTTGCTGTCCCGGACATGCAGTTCGATATTGCGTCCGTTGATGCCGCCTGCGGCATTGATTTCATCTACAGCCAGTTGGGTGCCGAAAAGCATTGGTCGACCCAAGGCTTCTGCTGGCCCGCTGAGCGCGCCGACAAATCCCATCTTATACGGCGCCGATTGAGCACGCGCATACATTGGAGCGCTCAAAGCGCTTGTTGCTACACCTGCTCCCAACAAGTGAAGCACTTTCCGTCTGCTTATCTGAACCATTGTTTCCTCCTTAACGTTCAGTTTAAAATTAATCAGAACGCGTAGTTTCGCGCCCTCTCCCGTAATTCATTCTTAAGAATCTTGCCCGTTGGATTGCGTGGCAACTCGGGCACGAACACCCAATTCCTTGGGATCTTGTAATCAGCGATCCGAGGGGCCAGAAAATCCATCAGTTCCTCTTTGGTCACCGATTTTGATTTGCCGGGCACGACGAAGGCACACAGGTCCTCGCCAAGTTTGTCGTGCGGAATAGACACCACCGAAACTTCTTCGACCAAAGGATGTTTGAATACCGCGTCTTCCACCTCCATTGAGGTGATGTTGAAACCGCCGCGAATGATCACATCCTTCTTGCGGTCCATATAAAACAGGTATCCGTCGGCATCCCGCCGGGCCAGATCCCCGCTCCAAAGCCAGCCATCGCGGAATGTCTCAGCAGTTGCGTCCGGTTGCTTGTAGTAGCCCTGACTGACGGCAGGCCCCCGCATGACGACCTCGCCCATCTCGTCGGGGTCGGTTTCGCTGCCATCGGGGCGCATTATCTTGACATCGCACATGGGCATGGCCGTCCCCAGCGATCCAAGTTTGCGCAACGCATCGCGCCCGGCCAAAAACGTGCCCGACGGCCCCGCCTCCGTCAGCCCGTACGTCTGACGCAGCTCGACATGTGGAAAGGTCTTGGCCAGACGTTCGATCACGTCTTGCGCCATTGGGGCACCGCCATAATCAAAAACCCGCATCGCACTCAGATCGTGGAGAGCGGGATCGAAGGCATTCAGCATGAAAATATAAACCGTCGGCACCGCGCAATACACTGTGGTACGTTCACGGGTTATCCGCGCCAGCGTCGCCTCGACGTCGACTTCTGTCTCGATGATGGTCGTGGCCCCGGCCCACCAGGAGGCCATCATATTGAAATGGAACCCGGATGACGTGAACAACGGGAACGGGCTCTGATATGTGTCTTGCGGCCCCAAGTCCAAACCGCCCGCGATTGCCGCCCCGGTCGCAACCGCGTTACCATGGGTCAACATCACGCCCTTTGGGCGACCGGTCGTTCCCGACGTCAGCAGGATGTCGGCCAGATCCTCTGACGAGAGATCAGGAAAGCCGCCGCGCAAGGCCTGACCCGCTTCAAATCTTGCGCTCCAGTCGCCACCTTTGCCGACTTTGATGCATCGACCCTTGATCTGGTCAGTCTGGTCGATCAAGCCTGCAACCGTTTCGTCAAAATCGGGTTCGTGCACCAGATACCGGCAATCCATATGGTCGATTGCCGCCAGCAGTTCGGGCACCGCAAACCGCGTGTTCAAAGGCACGACCACCGCCCCGAGCCGCATCGCGCCCCAGGCAATTGTAACGTATTCAGCCGCCGCGTGGTTGGTCATCAGGATCGCCAGATGATCGCCACGCTGCACCCCAAAACTGCGCAAGGCATCGGCTGCACGATCAATCGAATGCGCCAGTGCGGCGTAACTCAGACGCAGCTCAATGTTCTCGGCACTGGACGCCACCAGAGCCAGCTTGTTTGGGTAAAGCGCTGCATTCCGCGCAAGCAGATCGAACGGCGTGCGCCATTCTATCGTGTCTGGCAGTGGAACACATGCACCGGTCATGCCAGGCTCCCGGCCTCGGGCAATGCGTTTCCGCCAAAGCTTGAATACCCACCATCGACCGGAAGCGTGACGCCGGTGATATAGGAAGCAGAATCCGAGCACAGAAACTGCACCGCAGCCGAGATTTCGGCAGGCCTGCCAAAACGCCCCAGTGGGGTGCGCTTAAAGATAGGATCGGTCCCGATCCTGCCGCGTGACATCAGCCCTTCGACCATCGGGGTGTCAATATAACCCGGTGCAATCGCATTCACCCTGATGCCCAGACCGCCCCATTCAGACGCAAGTCCACGCGTCATGATCGACAGCCCAGCCTTGGCCGCAGAATATGCATTCCTGCCCGGCAAGCCGACAATCCCTGCAATCGAAGAGAAGTTAACCACCGAGCCAGAGCCGGATTTCGCCATCACCTGACCGCACTCGCGCGCCATCAGGTAGCTGCCGCGCAACGAAACATCCAGAACGCGCTGCCAGGCAGTGATGTCCTGCTCAAAGGTCGGCTTCATCTCGTCTGCTATACCTGCGGCGTTGATCAGAAAATCGATCCCGCCCCAGGTCTCGACAACCGTCTTGGTCAACTCTTGAACAGCAGTCTCAGAGGTAACATCACCAGCCAGTGACAGCCCGCCAATTTCGGCTGCGAGATCATTCAAGTCGGCCTCGCTGATATCATTCACAGCAACATTGGCGCCGGCGGCTGCAAAATCACGGGCACATTGCATCCCGATGCCGCTGGCCGCGCCGGTGATGACCACGGTCTTACCCGTGAAATCAAATGTAGCGGTTGCATTGCTTTTGTTGACCATCTTCTCCTCCACTCAAGTTTGATCGGTGCCGGAACTGCAACAAACAGCAGCCCCTACCCTGTGATGCCTCCTGATTTTTGGTTGTCAGCTCCTCCCGAGGTACAACCGATCTTCCATGCCGGTCATTTTTTCGGCAAGTTCATCCAGTTGGTGATATTGTTGCGCTGGATTGCCGCTGACCCCCCGATAATCGGCATCAGCAGGCTGTCGCGCACGTAGCGTTCAACGTCATAGTCCTTGGCGTAACCATAGGCGCCTAGAATTGTCTGCGCATCGAGCGCAATCTTCTTGCCCGCCTCGCAGATGTGCAGCTTGGTCATTGATGTTTCGAGACGGCAAGGCTTGTTCTGCTGAGCAAGCCAGGCAGCATGCATCATCATCAAACGGCAGGAATGAAGCGAGGTTCGCATATCCGCCAGCATGTGGCGAGTGGACTGATACGAGCCGACACTCTTACCGAACTGTTTGCGCTCTTGAACATATTGCCAGCTATCGTCAAAGGCGGCACTGGCCAATCCCAAAGCAATGGCCGCAACTTCGAGCTTTTCAACATCCAGTCCCGAACCGACAATGAAGTCCCATCCGCGGTTCCAACCATCTTCACCGCCAATGATATTCGCCGCAGGTACACGCACATCGCTAAAGGACACATCTGTCGTTGCAGCACCCTTCATTCCCATGCAGTCGATACCAGTGATCGAGACACCCTCGGTCGTCGGCGGGATCAGTACGATCGAAAGGTTCTTGTAGCGCTCATCCGCCGGACCAGTCCGCACCAAGGCGTAAATATAGTCCGAAATCGCCGCACCAGAGCAAAACCGCTTTGAGCCATTGATGACCAACTCGTCGCCATCACGCACGGCTGTCGTCTTTACCGAAGCAAGATCGGCACCCACATCCGGCTCGGTCCAACCATAGGCAAACAGGATCTCACCTGCGACCACCTTTGGCAGCAGATCACGCTTCTGCTCTTCTGAGGCGCATTCCCCCAAGTTCATGCCCGCATAGCAGGTGGACATGATGTAGGGAACCGAGACAGCAAGGCTTCGCCGCGACAATTCTTCGATCACCACCATGGTGGCGGGGATATCGCGCCCGCTCCCGCCATATTCCTCGTCAATCGTCAGACCAGTCAGGCCAAGGGCCACCAGTTTGTCAAAGATGTCCCGTGGAAACGTGTTTTCCCTGTCCCATTTTCGGGCTGCATCCCGCGGCATTTCCGCCTCCACAAAACGGCGCACCGTATCGCGGATCATGGTGATGTGTTCTGGTTCCTGAAAATCCATGCTTACTCTCCGAAATACCCACTAGCGCCCTTTAAAGACCGGATCGCGTTTCTCACGAAAAGCGTTGACAGCTTCTTGGTGATCGGCGGTCTTGTTTGACAGCGCTTCAAGGCTGAGAGAAGCATCCATGATGCTGTGCGCAAGCTGTTTGAGCGAGATGTTTACTGACATTTTGCTCCAGCGAATTGCCTTTTTGGCACCCTTCTGCAGCTTCTCGACAAACGCGTCGACCCGCGCATCAAGCTCATCCATGGGCACCGCGTGGTTGATCAGACCCATCTGGGCTGCCTCGACGGCCGGGATCATATCACCCGTCATCAGGTATTCCTTGGCGCGGGCAAAACCGATCAACTGTGGCCAGATCACTGCACCACCATCGCCAGCGACAAAGCCGACAGATACATGTGGATCGCCGATCTTGGCCTTTTCAGACGCAAAGATCACGTCACAGAAAAGCGCCAGCGTAGCACCAAGCCCAGCGGCATGGCCGTTCACCTTCGCAATGATCGGTTTTTCGCAATCAAGCATACTGAAGACGATCCGTCTGCCCTCGGCCGCAGTTTTCTCAAACGCGCCCTCTTCGTCGATCATCTTTTGCATCCACTCGATGTCGCCGCCCGCTGAAAACGCGCGGCCCTCACCGGTCAGAACGATAAGGTCGACGTCGACGTCAAGCGCAGCATCGACAAATACTTGCGCCAGCTCCTCATGCATCCGCTCTCCGACAGCGTTCAATTTTTCTGGTTCGTTCATCGTGATTGTCAGTACACGATCATTGTTCTCGATTCGCAGCGTGCGATAGCTTTCGTAAGTCACTGATTTCCTCCGTCGTTCGCACCCCCCCACGCCCTTTGGCGCTTTGAATGCGTCATGTCTCCCAGGTAATTGCTATTCAGAATCTGTAACTCTGTCAATAAATATGAATACTGATTCATAATTCATCATATGGCTTTTTGTTGATTTTGAGGTTGCCGGCGCCGGCCTTTATCAAAGGACGGTTGCGGCGATGGGGCTTATTTTGTTGATAAATTTGTGCTGGTCTGAAGGTTTATCGCTAAGACACTTTTTTATGTGATGCGAGCGGGATTTGCGTTGTAGAGTCCAAGTAAGAGACCAAAGACGCATAACTTTATGAAGTCTTAATTGAGGATTAAGTACCCCATTGGCTGCTTCCAAAGCCGATCCGACCTTCGCCAAGAATCGCCACATGGACGTTTGCGCAAAAAGGTGATCAGCAGGCAGAACCTGGGGCGCAGCTCAAAGGGCTTTGCAGCCGCACAATGTCTTCGGGATACAGGTGCCAATCAAACACCCCGCGCGCATTTTACGATGGTACTTAAAGTATAGGAAAAACATGACCCTCAGGTTTTTCCCACACCCAATCAGTTAATATCACCTGAATGCGCTTGAAGCTTCGCAGCTAACTTGTCGGCGACATCGCACAATGCGCCGAGAAACTTATCACGGGCCTCATCGGGGCTCATGGTGTGGCGCAGATAGATGATATTCATCGCACCAAACACCCGCCATTGGCTGCGGATCGGAACACCTATGCTAAAGAACTGGGAATCATAGTATTCACTTGAATAGCTTTCATCCATGGTCGCATAGCCCTGTGCCCGTACGGTCTCTAGCAGTGCCTCCAAGGCATCTGGCTCACGCGACAGAGCGAATTCAGGCGCGGGGTTCTCCTGCGCGCTCTGTAGAAATGCCTGCCGTTCCTCTTCTGGGCAAAAGGCAAGGTAGGCACGTCCAAGGCTAGTATAGAGCATTGGTGCCCGGTATCCCGGCTTGCGAAAGAACCGCATCGGTTCGGCCTCGCGGGATGTCTCAATGACCAGCATCGCCTCCTCGTCGAAGATCGATACATCCGAGGGCCAGCCGATGCTTTGGCGAAACTGTGTCAAATCCTCTGACACGATGGCACCGATGGTTTGATGCCGGTTGTAGCCCACACTCAGTTGCAAGGTCTTGCCGGTCACACGGTAGGTCTGGGTTTTGCTATCACGCACGACGTATCCGGCATGGTTCAGCGTGTATAGCATCCGCACGATGGTTGCCTTGTCCAGCCCAGTTAGCCGGTGGATTTTACCCACCGTGGCCTCTCCGGTTGTCTTGCTGACCGCAGCCAGAACGTCGAGCACCCGCAGGGCTGCGATCACTGGTTTGTAGGCCATTTCGGCTATCCCCTTCCCTGTCATTTCCCGAACCGGCACTTGTGCAGATCGCGAACAGACCCAAAAAATACGTTTTGGCATGTAAATGATGAACATTACCAGCATCAAACATTAGATCGCACCATCAAACGAGAGGGCTCGCACCCCCCGCATAACACCCACACCCGCGAAGCTAGCGCCACAGAAATTGCTCCCGCGGGCGATCCTGGCATGTGCCTGCTTGCCCATTTGGCGAGCAGCGCAGTGAATCAGTTGCATCTTGCAATGCATGTGCTATTACCAAAATGAAGTACCGTTTTACTGTGTGAAACGGTAGAATGCGAGGAGACGGGAGCAGACATGTCTAAAACAAGGCTGAGGGCGCAAAATGGATGATTCGACCTATTCCATGGTCAATGAGTCGGCAGAGAAGCTCTTCTCTGACCGGGACGACAAGGATTTTGACCCCGCTCTTTGGGCGGCAGTAGAAGACGCGGGTTTCCCGTTGGCCCTGCTAAGCGAGGATCGGGGCGGGTTCGGCTTATCAGCCCGCGAGGCCTTTGCGCCGGTGCGGGTTGCGGCCGCGCATGGGGTGGCCTTGCCACTGGGCGAAACACTGCTGGCCAACTGGGTGCTGGGCGAGGCTGACCTGGACCCCATCGAGGGCCCGGCAGCGATTGCCTGGGATGGCAAGGCGGCGGTTCCGTTCGGTCGGTTCCTAAAAACAGTGGTACAGCTTTGCGAAACGGACGCGGGGCTGGCGGTATCTGTCCTACACCCTAACGCTGAAGACTGGCAGCCTGCCCTCAACTATGCAGGCGAGGCGCGCGATACCCTGACCCTGACCACGCAGGCAAAGCCGGACGCCCACATCGCATGTGCGCCGGTCGTCTTGCGCGCGGCAATGGCGATGCTGAGGGCAGTTCAAATCGCGGGCGCGACAGATGCGGTTGCGGCCATGTGCATGAACTACTGCAACGAACGTGAACAATTCGGTCGGCCGCTGTCCAAGCACCAAGCCGTTCAGCACCAACTGGCCGTCCTTGCAACACATGGCTGTGCCGCCACAGTTGCCGCCGACATGGCAGTGGCCGCATTTGATACGGCCCTCGAGCAGTCGGAACCTTTCGTGCTTTCGGCCGCGGCTGCCAAAGTGCGCGCGGCAGAAGCTGCAACAACGGTTTCGTCAATCTCGCACCAGGTTCACGGCGCAATCGGGTTCAGCGAGGAATATCCGCTCCATCAGCTGACCTGCCGCTTGTGGTCCTGGCGCGACGAAGACGGCAGCGAAGCGCATTGGGCCAAGCATTTGGCAGACTGGGCAAGTTCGCTGCAGAGCGGCGGGCATTTGTGGCCTGCGTTGACCGCTTGTGATCTGAGAGAGGCGACGTAGATGACACTTCCAACTTTTCCGCTTGAGACAACGACCCCCGCACAGATAGCGCTGAGAGAAGAGCTGCGGGCTTTTCTGGCTGATGCTCTTGTCGATCTTCCAGCCCGTGAACGCGCCCGCTCGTGGGTCGGCTTTGATGCAGATTTCAGCGCCGCACTGGGCCAGCGCGGCTGGCTGGGCATGACGTTGCCCACGGCCTACGGCGGCCATGGCCGCAATGCGGTGGACCGACACATCGTCGTTGAGGAACTGCTTGCTGCGGGGGCGCCGGTGGCGGCCCATTGGATCGGGGATCGCCAAAGCGCACCGCTGATCCTGCGTCACGGTACCGAGGAACAACGCAAAACCATTCTGCCGCGCATCGCCGCGGGGACTTGTTTCTTTGGCATCGGCATGAGCGAAGCCAACAGCGGGTCGGATCTTGCTTCCGTGCGGACCAAGGCCGAAAAAACGGACGATGGTTATGTCCTGAACGGTACCAAACTGTGGACAACCTACGGGCACAAGGCGCACTATATGATCGTCTTTTGCCGCACCAGCAAATCCGACGACCGGCATGGCGGGTTCAGCCAGGTGCTGGTGGACATGAGCCTGCCCGGCATCACTGTCAGCCCGGTTCTTGATATCGCAGGTGAACATCATTTCAACGAGGTCTCCTTTGACAACGTTGCTCTGCCGCCCGATGCATTGCTGGGCAAAGAAGGTGACGGCTGGGCGCAGGTCATTTCGGAACTGGCCTTTGAACGCAGCGGACCGGATCGGTTCTTGTCCTCCTATGTGCTGATAGAGGAATTGCTGCGCTGCCTAAAACGCGCATCCGCAGGCAGTGAAACCACCGATCTGGGGCGCATGATCGCCCGGCTGATGGTGCTGCGGCAGATGTCGCTGTCGGTTGCCGGGCGTCTGGCGCGCGGGGAGCAGCCTGTTCTGGCCGCTGCCATCGTCAAGGATCTGGGCGCATTATTCGAACAGGACGTGCCGGAAATTGCCCGCCGTGTGCTGCGCGACGACGCAGCAGACCCCGAATATGCGGCGGTGTTCCAGCGCATCTTGCTGGCCGCCCCCTGTTTTTCACTTCGAGGAGGAACCCGCGAGATCCTGCGCGGCATCATTGCCCGCGGCCTTGGTCTGCGGTGAAAGAAAGAAACGAGAAAATGACACTAGTAACAACGAAACGCGACGATGCAGGCATCGTGACGATGACGCTCAACGCGCCAGACACCCGCAACGCAATTTCCGATTTGCCGATGATCGAGGCCATCCTCGAAGCACTCACCAAAACCCAGGCCGACCCCGAGGCGCGGGTGATCGTGCTGACTGGGGCCGGCCCGGCCTTTTCCTCGGGCGGCAACATCAAGTCGATGTCGCCCGGTCAAGGGCTGGTGGATGAAGTGCCGGCAATCACGCGGCGCAACTATCGCGCCGGGATCCAGCGGTTGCCGTTGGCCTTTGAGGATTGTGACCTGCCGATCGTTGCCGCCGTCAACGGCCCAGCTGTTGGCGCGGGCTGTGATCTGACGTTGATGTGTGATCTGCGCATCGCGGGGGCCTCTGCCAAGTTTGCCGAAAGCTTCGTGCGCATCGGCATCGTTCCGGGTGACGGCGGTGCCTGGCTACTGCCGCGCGTGGTGGGCTTTGCCCGCGCTTCGGAAATGGCCCTGACCGGGGATATGATCGACGCCGAAACGGCAAAGGAATACGGGTTAGTCAGCCAGGTCGTGCCGGATGAGGACCTGATGGAGGCCGCACGTGCCCTTGCCGGGCGGATCGCGGCCAATCCGCGCCATGCAGTACGCATGACCCGCCGCCTGCTGCGCCAGGCCTACAACCGGGATCTTTCGGTTACGTTGGAATTGTCGTCGGCCATGCAGGCTCTTGCGCATGAGACCGAAGACTACGCTTCAGCCCTCGCGTCGATGCGTGCCAGAATTAAGAAATCGACGTCATGACCGGGGCGCTGGAGGGGGTTCGAGTGCTCGATCTGTCTCGGGTACTTGCAGGGCCATGGGCCACACAAATCCTGGGCGATCTGGGCGCAGAAGTCATCAAGGTTGAACGCCCCGGATCGGGCGATGATACCCGCAGCTGGGGCCCCCCCTCGACCGAGATCGAGGGGCAGAATTTCTCGGCCTATTATCTGGTCTGCAACCGTAACAAGCAGTCGATTGCCATCGACATATCCAACCCCGAAGGCGCCGAACTTGTGCGCAAGCTCGCCGCTGAGTCCGATGTGTTGGTGGAGAATTTCAAGACCGGTGGATTGGCGGCCTATGGGCTGGATTACGACAGCCTGCGCGCAATCAACCCGCGGCTGGTCTATTGCTCCGTGACTGGCTTCGGCCAGACCGGGCCCTACGCAAAGCGCGGCGGCTACGATTTTCTCATCCAGGGGATGGGCGGGCTGATGAGCGTTACAGGTGAAAGCGCAGAGGCACCTGTCAAGGTCGGTGTCCCGGTGATTGACCTCTTTACCGGGCTTTACGCGACCATCGCGATTCAGGCCGCGTTGCGCCATCGCGATCAAACCGGCGAAGGTCAGCATATCGACTGCGCGCTGCTGGATACCTCGGTCGCCCTGCTGGCCAATCAGGGCATGAACTGGCTGATCGGCGGCGTCACACCAAGCCCGATGGGCAATGCTCATCCGAATGTCGTACCCTACCGAACGTTCGCTGCGGCCGATGGCCATCTGATCGTTGCCGTGGGCAATGACGGGCAATTCGCCGCGCTTTGCCGGGTTCTGGGGCGCGACGACCTTGCGACAAACCCCGATTACCTGACCAATGAATCCCGCAACCGCAACCGCACAACGTTGGAGCCAGAGCTTGAACGAGAGATCGCGGCCCGGACCAGCGCGGACCTTCTTGCCGCGATGGAGGCCGAAGGTGTGCCCGGCGGGCCGATTAACCGCGTGAACGAGGTGTTCGCCGACCCGCAGGTTCAGGCACGCGGCATGGTCACGCCCGTCGCAATGGGCGAACAAGACACGCCTCAGGTCCGCTTTCCTGCGATACTGTCCAAGGCGCCCGCCACAATCCGGCGCGCGCCCCCCGCACTTGGCGCCGACGGAGCAGAGGTACTGCAGGGCATGGGGCTAAGTGACACCGAAATGCGGCGCCTTTCCAAAGCTGGCGCAGTGCACCTGCCCGTGGCCAAATAACCGAAGGAAAAACGATGACCCAACCCACCCTGATCCTGAACGGAGAGGCCCGCGATACGGGATCTCTGGGCAGCTTGCCATTGATTGACCCGGCAAGCGAAACAGAAATTTGCCTGCTGCCCAAGGCAGGCTGCGCTGAGGCACAAGAGGCCGCGCGACTGGCCGTCGAAGGGTTTGCCGAATGGTCTGCCGTTTCCCCATTCGAGCGGGGAAAGATCCTGCGCGCTGCCGCCGAGCTCATGCGCGAGCAAGCCGACGAAGCCGCCGCAGATATGACGCGCGAACAGGGCAAACCCCTGGCGCAGGCACGCGGAGAATGGATGGGTTCGGCGGATTGTATTGACTGGTTCGCCGAAGAGGGCCGCCGCACCTATGGCCGCCTGATCCCGTCGCGCACGTCGGATATGACATGGTCTGTCCATCAACGCCCCGTGGGGCCGGTTGCGGCCTTTACACCGTGGAACTTCCCAGCTTGGACGCCAGTACAAAAGTTAGCCCCGGCGCTGGCGGCGGGGTGTTCCGTCGTTTTCAAACCGGCCGAGGAAACGCCGATCACAGGTTGGCGCATCGTGCGCGCCCTGCTGGACGCCGGATTGCCTCCCAAGGCGATTTCGCTGCTTTGGGGCGACCCGGCTGAGATTTCCGACACGCTCGTCAAGGCCCCTGAGATTCGCAAGATCTCCCTCACCGGATCGACCCGCGTCGGGCGGCTGTTGGCCGGGGCAGCGGGCCATGAACTTAAGAAGGTCACGATGGAACTGGGCGGCCACGCCCCGGTCATCATCGCGCGCGACGCCGATCTTTCGAAGGTGGTGCCACTGGCCGCAGAATGGAAGTTCCGCAACGCCGGGCAGGTCTGCGTGTCGCCAACGCGCTTTCTGGTCGAGGCGCCGCTGTATGACGACTTCGTATCTGGCATGGCAGAAGCCGCAGAAAAAATCACTGTGGGCAACGGGTCAGACCCGGCCACAACAATGGGGCCGCTGGCAAGCTCAGCGCAATTCGACAAAATCCAGGATCTTATTGGCGATGCCATCGACAAGGGCGCGCGCGTTGCCACAGGTGGCGCGCGAATCGGCAATCAAGGTTGGTTTTTTGCCCCCACAATTCTGGCAGATATGACGACAGAGATGCGCGCCATGAACGAAGAGCCCTTTGGACCGCTGGCCTTGGTGACAAAGGTCAATGATCTTGACGCAGCACTTGCAGAGGCAAACCGGTTACCTGTCGGACTCGCGGCTTATGCGTTTACAGGGGATTCAGAAACACGCCATCGCATCGTCTCTGACATCAAATCAGGGATGCTGGGCGTCAATCATTTCGCCATGGCGATGCCAGAGACACCGTTTGGCGGCGTTCTTGACAGCGGATTGGGTTCGGAAGGCGGCATTGAAGGGATTCAAGCCTATCTTACACCGTTCACAGTCACCGCGAAGGAACACTAAAGGGCAATGCCCTCAAGCGTGTCGCGGTCCATACCGCGGCCGTGACAAAAACAGAGCTCATCCCCCGTCACCCGGCGGGATGAGACAACCCGGCGTACGTTGAGCTGAGCTGACCAGAATGAACCTGGCCAGCCCATCAAGTGCGGCCGGATTAACGATGCTTAAAAAGTTGTTTTTAAACGATTTTATCTCCTCAAGAGGACAGGCTGAATTCCTTGTTCACGGCGGAGTTTTATCTTGACCGTAGTCTATGTTTATGTACCATATGTCCATAATATTGACGAAACAGTAAGAACCGTTGAAGTCGATAACATGAGGGAGGAGCTTGTCTATGAAAGCCGCCGTTTTGCGGGCATATCGCGCGCCGTTAAGCATCGAGGATATTGATCTGCTACCGCCGAAGTCCGGCGAGATCCGCGTGCGCTTTGCCGCCAGCGGTGTCTGCCATAGCGACATGGGCCGGATAGAAGGCGCGCGCGCCTCTTCTTTGCCGATCGTCTTGGGGCACGAGGCCTCTGCCTATGTCGAGGAACTGGGGCCGGGCGTTACCGGCTTTGAAATTGGCGACCGCGTTGTGCTGTCGTTCATTTATGATTGCACAGAATGCTACTTCTGCCGCTCGGGGCATCCAAACCTCTGCGAGGTCGGAATGGGGATGCTGCGCAACGGCACCATGCCAGATGGGACGACCCGCCTGCGCAAGGGCGATGAGGTTCTTCACCATATGACTGTCTCGTCTTTTGCAGAACAGGCGGTGCTGCCAGCCCGCTGTGCCACCAAGATCCCTGACGATATGTCGATGGACGTGGCGGCGCTGATTGGATGCGCCGTGCTGACCGGTACAGGTGCGGTGTTCAACGCAGCCCCGGTGTCTCCAGGAGATTCCGTTCTTGTCATAGGCGCGGGAGGGGTCGGACTGAACACAGTGCAGGCCGCTGCCATCGCCGGGGCGACGACCATCATCGTTTCTGACATGAACCCCGAAAAACTCAAGTTGGCGCAGTCTTTCGGTGCCACGCATCTGGTGGACGCACGCAACGAGGATCCGGTAGCGAAGGCAAAAGAGCTGACGCAAGGACGTGGCGTCGATTTTGCCTTTGAGGCCATCGGAAACAAAGTAACGATCCAGCAGTGCTATGATGCGCTTCGGTCTGCGGGCAAAGCCATCGTAGTCGGCGTTGCAGAAGCCGGACACTGCTGCGAGATCGAGGCGCAGACCCTGCCCTTTACCGAGAAAACGCTGACCGGATCAATGTATGGCGGCGCACGTCCCGGCCTTGATGTCGAACGGCTGATAGACCTCTACAGCTCCAAGCGATTGCGCCTAGACGAATTGATCAGCCAAACCTATCAGCTGGAGCAGATCAACGAGGCCTTTCATGATCTGCACGAAGGACGCCTTGCGCGCGGGTTGATCCGTTATGAATGATATGAACCTTCCCCAGGAAACCGGTTTCGTCGGCGTTGTACGACGGATCGAAGCCATTCTGAACACGGTCTTGGCAGGCACTGCTGTCACGCTCATGTGGGTCAGCGTTTCGTTAGCCTTTATTAGCGTCGTCCTGCGTTACCTCTTTGGGTCGTCCTATGGCATAGTTGAGGAGCTGTGTCGCTTCTCCATAGTCTATGCGGTTCTTTTGTATTTTGGCCCGCTGATCACGCGCAATGCGCATCTGGCCATGACGATTGTGACTGACCTCCTGCCAGCATGGCTTCATCGCTACTTCGATCTCATCATGACCATACTCCTTGCACTGCTCTTGGCGGTTCTGCTGCGTGCGGCATGGAGTTGGGAGGCGGGGCTCTACTCCATGAATCTGGACACAATGTCAGGCGAATTGAAGGCATGGATTCCCTCTGCGGCCCTGCCCGCCGGAATTGCGCTTGCGCTGCTCTACACGCTGTTTCGTATGATCTATCGCATCGCGGGCGCCCCGCTGAATGCTAACGAGGTATCTAAATGACTTTGCTTGGCATCGCATCTTTCTTCATTCTTATGATTGTTGGCGCACCAATATGGGCCGCTATGTTGACCTCGGGTGGCATTATCCTGGTGTTCGACCTGGGCATGCCGGTTCAGGCCGCCGTCTCACAGCTTTTTATTGCGATTGACAGTTGGCTGCTCCTTGCCGTGCCATTCTTCCTTTTGGCCGGAAACCTGATGACAGACATGGGCCTTGCCGGTCGACTGTTCCGCTTTATCGAAAACCTGTTGGGCCATCTGCGCGGCGGCCTTCCGGCCACGGGAGTCGTCACCTGCGCCATCTTCGGCGCGTTGTCCGGCTCCTCAACAGCCACAGTCGTAGCAGTGGGCTCAATGCTGCTGCCCTATATGATACGCGCGGGCTATGATAAGAAAGACGCGCTCGGCGTGATCGCAGTGTCGGGTACACTTGGCCAGATGATCCCGCCCAGCATCTACATGATCCTTTTTGCCGCCATTGCGCAGATGGATGTATCCCGGCTGTTCCTCGCCGGTATGGTGCCGGGACTGGTCATAACCATCATGCTGGTGGCCACGGCAGTCGGTCTCAGCTGGTTTGGCGATCGAGAGCTTCCCCAGCGGGCAAGCGGCGCTGACATCTGGAAGAGCTTCACCGCGGCACTGCCAGCACTCGCCATGCCAGCGATTGTCCTTGGCGGGATCTATGCGGGGATCTTTACCCCAACCGAGGCCGCCGCTGTGGCAGTTGCCTATGTTCTGCTGATGAGCGCCATTTTTGAGCGCAAGAATTTCACCATACGCCGCCTTATCAGCAGCGCCGAGTCAGCGGTGGTCACCACCACGATCATATTCGTGATCCTGGGGGGTGCGACAGTGTTCGCCAATTCACTGACATTCGCCAACATTCCACAGAGCTTCACGCTCTTCATGACATCGTTGCCAGTCAACGAGCACGTGACAATGGCGCTGATCCTGCTGATCTTCATTGTACTTGGTACGGTTTTGGATCCAGTGCCAATTCTCTACATTACAATTCCGATCGTTTTTCCAGTGGTGCAAGCCATCGGCTATTCCACGACGCATTTTGCCGTCCTCACAATCACCTGCATGATGATTGCACAGGTCACGCCGCCGGTGGGAATGAGCCTCTTTGCACTCAGCGGATATTTCAATGTTCCAATCAGCACGGTGATACGCGGGGCCATGCCCTATTTCGTCGCGCTGCTCTTGGCGCTCGCGCTGCTGTGGTGGGTGCCTTGGCTATCCACCATCGCAGAATAGAAACTGAACCTAGACTTGAACAAAAACGGGAGAGAGAAACCATGTTCCAACGTTTCAGCAAAAAGGCGGCCCGCCTATTGGCCGCAGGATGCGTCATAGCCGGAATGGCAACGACAGCACAGGCGGCCGAACTGCGATTTGTGCACGCCTATCCAACAGCTTCGCAGCACCACAAAAACGTAGAGTGGTTCACCCAACAGGTGAGCGAAAAGACCAACGGGGAAGTAACATTCCGCGTCTTCCCTTCTGCGCAGATCATGCCGATCAACCAAGAGCTACCGGCAATCCTGTCGGGACAGGTGAGCATGACCTATTCCATTGCTCCGGTGGTGGCGAGCGTCGAGCCGCTTTGGGGTATCTTCGATTTGCCCTTCCTCTTTGACATCAAAGTGGATGACACCAGCCTGGGCCGGAAGTTCTTTGAAAGCGAAAAAGGCGGCGGCATCTTGGCCAAGGCAATGGAGAAACGCGGTTTCAAGCTGATCTCGATCGCCCCGACCGACTATCCCAGCTCGTTCTACCTGACGGACTCTGAGGCAATCGAGACCATGGACGATCTGAAGGGTCTCAAAATCAGGATTGCGGGTGGTCGCATCGGCCAGCTCGCAGGTGAGGCATATGGATATTCTCCGATCGCCATCGCCGGAGCCGAGCTGGTGCCTGCGCTGTCGCAAGGCGTGGTGGACGGTGGGATTTTGCCTCCGCTTTATGCCTATGATAACAAGCTTCCGGTCAAGGGGCTGACGATTGCACCCTACGCCTGGGTAGGCCTGACGCCAATCATCATGTCACTGGCGGAATTCGAAGCGCTGACTGCAGAACAGCAGCAGGTCATGCTGGACACCGGTAAAGAGCTGGGCGCACGGGCGCTCAAGATCGTTGAAGAGCGCACCGCCAACAGCCTCAAAGCGCTGGAAGAAGAGGGCGCGACGGTTGTGATCATCAGCGATGAGGACACACCCGCCTGGCAAGCCAAGGCCAAGCCGGTCTGGGATGCTTTCATTGAGGAAAACGGCGAAGACGCCCGCATCATGATGGAAGAAGCCATGGCGCTGCGGTCTGAGTAAGACCCGTTCATACGAAATGAGAGGCGCCGTCGGAGGATTCCGGCGGCGTCTTTTTTATGCGCTCAAATCACGGGGGGTGGCATCTCAGTCGCGTGGGTGAGCCGCCGGGTAAAAACAAATGGCGCGCCCGCCAGAAGAATGGCAAGTGCGGCCACAACGAAAGCCGCGGAATAATCATTGGTCCACTCATATAGACGTCCCGAAAGCCAAGACCCGGTCGCGGCACCAAAGGACATCAACATGAAGATCAAACCGTAGATCGAGCTGACACGACCATGTGCAAAGATGCGGGCATTAAGCGACGAAATCACCGGCCCGCGCGCTCCTTGACTTGACCCAAAGCCCAGAACGAAGATCAAAACCAAAGCGCCATGCGGCCAGATCGAAAACGCAAACAGCGCGATAATCCCGATCAGCGTCCCGGCATAAGATACCAATGTGCTGCGCAGGATGCCAAACCTTTGACTGGCCCAACCTGACATAAGCACCCCGAAGATCGACAACATCCCTGCAACCCCAAAGGCGAAAGCAGCGTCCAGCGCCGGATAACCACGGTCAATCAAAAAGGCGATGGTCTGTACTGTCGTGAGATAGGCAGCCATGGCCGTAAAGAAGAACGCCTGCACCAGCAGCCAGAATTCCAGCGTTCCGATGGCATTTCTTACGGTCCACTCTGGTTCAGGCGGAGTACCGTCCACCGATTTTATCCGGACACGTGGATTGCCCTGGGCACCTTTGGCGATGATGCGCCAGGGCAGCAACAACAAGACAGGCACCAAAGCCGCAACGCACCAAAAGAGGATAGTATATGTTTCGCGCCAGCCATAAAGATCAATGCTGGCCTGCGTCAGCGGCACAATCGCAAGCATCCCGGATCCGAAACCGGAATAGGCGATGGCAATGGCAATGCTCATGTTACGGTCGAACCAGCGACCGATCAACGCCGCCGCAGGCACCATCCCCATCAGGGAGGATCCTGTGCCGCACAGCACGCCTATCGAAACATGAAGCTGCCAAATCTCGCTGGCTCGTCCGGCGATGAACATGGCCGCAGCAATACAGATCGCCCCGGCGATATAGCTCACCTTCGGCCCCCAATGATCAATGATCATGCCCGTGAACGGCGACATCAGACCGAGCGTGATCAGATAGACTGAATAGACCTGCGTCAGCTCGCCGTGGTGCCAGCCGAACTCGGTCTCAAGCGGCTGCATGAATACCAAATAGCTGTCGACAACACCTCGGGCTAGAAAGTTGCTCGAAAATCCAAGAAGCACCACCAGAACGGGGATGATAGTGGCCGAGATGCGGCGCGAGTTAAGGTCAGTCATACCATTCCGAACATGTGTTAGTCCTGCTTCCTTAAACCATGGCACCGGCGTCCTGCAACAGCACGACTCGTTCGGGATCAATGCCCCAACCTTCCAGTGCCCCTGCCCCAGAACCACGCGCCTGCGACGGCATAGGCTGGGAAGGGGCGGTGCGGGAAAATCGTGGTGCGGGCGCGGGTTGTAGATGCCCGCCTATCTCAATATGACTGCCCCGCGCGATGGCGTGCGGATGGGCGGCGGCCTCGGCGAAGTCGAGCACCGGAGCCGCGCAAGCGTCAGTTTCCGCAAAGATCCCGGCCCAGTCGTCGCGTGCCCGCGTGGCGATCCGTTCCGCCAGAAGGCGGCGCGCTTCGGGCCAGTTCTCAGTCTGGGTGACATCGGGAAATGCGTCTGGGTCAAAGCCCAGCCCCTCAAGTAATTCGCGCCGAAACTTGCCCTCAATGGGGGCAATGGCAAAATAGCCACCGTCAGCGCAGATATAGCTGTCGTAATGAGGCGCTCCGCCATCAAGCAAATTCTCGCCGCGCCCGCCCTTGTGTACCCCCGCTGCCGCCAGCCCCAGAGTCGGAGCGGCAAGCAAAGACACCCCGTCAACGATGGCGGCATCCACCACCTGTCCCTCTCCGGTTGCCCGGGCGGCATGTATCGCAGCCAGAAGCCCGATCACCATCATCAGGCTGCCGCCCGCGTAATCGCCCAGCAAATTTACCGGCGGCACCGGCGGCTCACCCTTTCTGCCGATAGCATTAAGTACGCCGGTGAGTGCGAGATAAGTCAAATCATGCCCCGCCTGCTGGGCCAGAGGTCCGTCTTGTCCCCAGCCGGTAAGCCGCCCATAGGCAAGGCGTGGATTACGCGTCAGGCAAGGCTGAGGGCCAAGGCCCAACCGTTCCATAACGCCGGGGCGGAAGCCTTCAATCAATCCGTCGGCCCCGGCCACCAAGTCCAAAACAAGCGCGACCGCCTCAGGACGTTTGAGATCCAGCGCCACCGAAGAGCGCCCGCGCGCGGCAAAATCGCAATCAACTGGCCGCTCAATTCCAATATTCGAGGGCACCATGCGGTCAATCCGCAGCACCTCGGCCCCCAAGTCAGACAAGACCATGGCGGCGAAAGGACCGGGCCCGATGCCGACCATCTCGACAAATCGAAGACCCGTTAGTGGCCCTGCTGTGCTCATCCGTCAACTCCTTGTGCTGCGTGCCAGTCACGCTCCAACGCCTCACGGCATTCCGGCGCGGCGATGGCAATCATGCGGCGAACCCGTTCTGAAATGGGCTGTCCGCGCAGTTCCGCCACCCCGTATTCGGTGACAATGGTGTCGGCATCCGCGCGCGAACAGGTGACTGTATCAACCCGTTTGACAATGCGGCTTTGCCCTTTGCGCGTGATTGCAGGCAGCGCGATGATCGCACGACCGCCCTCAGACATCTGCGCGGCGCGCATGAAATCCACCTGTCCGCCGATGGCCCCCAGATAGCGCCCGCCAACCGTTTCCGAGCCGATCTGCCCGGTCAGATCAACCTCAAGCGCAGAATTGATCGCATGAAACCGCGAGAGGGCTGCAGTGACGTTGAGACTGTGGGTTTCGTCATGCCCCGCCAACCGGAAGGCAGGATTTGCGTTTGCAAAATCGTAAAGCCGCCGAGTCCCCAGAAGGATACCACCGACGCTGACGCCGCGATCGTGCTCCTTGCGGGCATTGGTCAGTGCCCCGCTGTCCGCCAGATCAACAATACCGTCGACCAAAGCCCCGGAATGCACGCCAAGGTCGCGGTGTTTGGTCAGCATCTCGCAAACCAGCGCAGGAATAGTGCCAACGCCCAGCTGGAGCACTGCGCCATCCGGCACCAGATCGGCGATCCGGCGTGCGATGGCGCGCGCGCAGTCATCTCCCGGCGGCGTCACCAGTTCCAGCAGCCCGGTCTCGGCTCTGACCAACGCCTCAATGGGGAGGTCCTCGGTAAGGTCGCCTCCATAGCAAGCCGGCATTTCGGGTTGCAACTCGCCGATGACGGCTCGTGATTGCCGCGCCGCCGTTAGTGTATAATCGCGCGCAATGCCGAGGTTGAGCCCCTGGCCCGATAGCGCGGGCCGTAGCGGTAACAACACAACATCGGCCCGCAGACGCCCCTCGCGGAAATCCTGGTCGATACGGGACATATGAGACGGGTAGAGACTGAGCCGCCCAGCGCGCGCTAGGGCCGAAGCGCCCCCAATCCCGCCGTAGCTTTCGATGCGCAGGCACTCGGGCAGATCACCAGTGAAGCTGTCCGAATAGATAGGCCCCACAAAGAGCATCACCTCAGGCAGCAGCCCAGCCCGCGCCTCCTCAAACAGCCGACGCATCAGCGTGCGCGGCTCTGCCGTGCCCTGGCCCACAACGATCCGATCGCCGGGGCGCAAGACAGAAGCAAAAGAGAAGTCCTCAGAACATATCGATTGCATAGATCAGTATGATTTTGGCAGATCGAGAACCCGCTCGGCGATATAGGAGAGCACAAGTTGCGGGCTGATTGGGGCGATCCGCGGGATCATGACTTCGCGCAGATAGCGCTCTACGTGGTATTCCTTGGCATAGCCAAAACCGCCATGCGTCATGATTGACTGCTGACAGGCTTCAAACCCTGCCTCACCAGCAAGGTATTTCGCCGCGTTCGCTTCGGCACCGCAAGGCTTGCCAGAGTCATATAGCGCAGCTGCTTTCATGATCATGAGCCAGGCGGCTTCCAGCGCGCACCAGTTCTGGGCCAGAGGATGCTGGATCGCTTGGTTTTGGCCGATCGGCCGGTTGAACACAACGCGTTCTTGGGCGTATTTTGTTGCCTTCTTGAGCGCACACATGCCCAGGCCAACCGCCTCGGCCGCGATCAAGATGCGTTCGGGGTTCATTCCTTGCAGGATGTATCCAAACCCTTCGCCCTCTTCGCCGATCAGATCCTCTTGGGGAATCTGGAAATCTTCAAAGAACAGTTCGTTTGAGTCCACGCTTTTGCGGCCCATCTTCTCGATCTCGCGGACGCGAATGCGCTCGCGGTCAAAGGCTGTATAAAACAACGAAAGCCCCTGAGTGGGCTTCTTGACCTCTTCCAGCGGGGTGGTGCGCGCCAAAAGAAGGACACGATCAGCAACTTGTGCCGTCGAAATCCAGACCTTTTGACCAGTGACGTGATAGGTGTCGCCGCGCTTTTCCGCCCGCAGCTTCAACTGGGTGGTGTTCAGCCCGGTGTTGGGTTCGGTGACTGCAAAACACGCCTTCTCACGGCCCTCGGCCATGGGGCGGATCATGCGGTTCTTTTGTTCCTCGGTTCCAAAGACATCGACAGGTTTCAACCCGAATATGTTGATATGGACCGCAGAAGCGCCCGACATGCCCGCGCCAGACTCAGCGATGGTACGCATCATGACCGCCGCCTCGGTGACACCCAATCCGGCGCCGCCCTGTTTTTCGGGGGTACAAATACCCAACCACCCGGCACTGGCAAGCGCATCGTAGAAATCTTGGGGAAACCCACCCTCGCGGTCTTTCTTCAGCCAATAGGCATCATCAAAATCTTCGCAAATACGTGCGATCGCATCCCGAATTGCTTCCTGCTCACTGGTCAGATCAAAATTCATTTCGTTTCCTTTCTTTGGTGTTCCCGCCGTATGACCGACAGGGCTACGCCTGCATTTATGCGCCTCTGGCGAATGCGCGATTGTTTGACTAATTCAGTTGGAAGACTGCAATGCGACGGACCCGTAAGGCGCTGACCCAAGGCGAGCCGCCAACGTCGACTGCACCCGTTCCAGCACCGACCCCCCCGCAGGAACCCGGCGCGTTGACCTCGTTCGCCCACATCCGGGCGGATGACATTTTATGAACCGAAGCGGCAAGCCTTGCCCACAAAACTCTCGGTTTCATAAATTCAGTCATAACTGATATCACCTCCATCAAGTGCGGCTGCGCACTGCTATTGATATACAAATATAGATACCAAATATGCTTGTATATATTCAAAGCGCAGATATTTCCGGTGATTATGCAGTAATCACACCTTTATACACATATGTGAACTATTTATCTCATTACTTAACTATTCCTCAAGCAGTAGCGGTGTATGTGTGTGAAGGGCTGCTGTCAGGCACCGACGCGCCAGCGTGCCTCGGAAGGCCAGAAATGGCGGGCGAAGGCTGACCATGGGCATCACTTGGCGGATCAATCAGTTGAGCAAAATGCCTTGAATGAGATGAAATCGCTTCCAACGTCCTATACATAGATGGACTTTTTGATCTTGTCTGTGAATATGACCATGCAAAACCGAGAGATACCATTTGCGCGCGTCCAGCACAAAAATGGGGGCGAAAGCCACGCAGCATAGCAAGAAAAGGGTGCACCAAAAGGCGGCGGCAACTATTGGCATCACGCATTTATTCATATACTTAGACATTCCAGCGAGAAATCTAGGGAAGCCCCTCCTCTGCCTCGCATTCGTTTGGAGACTAAAATGTTGGTAAGACAGGTTGAAAATGTTCTGGACCTGCTAGAATTTTTTGCCGACCGCGGATCCTCTGCCAGCCTTGCGGAAGTCTCGCAGCATTTCGGCTGGCCCCGGTCTTCGGCCTACAATCTTCTATCCACCCTGAACGCGCGCGGCTACCTATACGAGCCTTCGGTACGTGGCCGGTATTATCCGACGCCCCGTTGGTATGCCATTGCAGAGCAAGTCTCGGCCGCCGAGCCTGTGCCTGAGGATTTGGTGCGTCTTGGACGCACATTGCGCGACCTAACCGGCGAAACCGTCTGCATCGGTGCTGCGGCCGGGTTGAGCGTGGTGTTTCTTGAAGTTGTGTCTTCACCGGTTCGCGTGCGCTATGCCGCTGAAGTCGGACAGAGAATTCCAATTCACGCGACGGCCTCTGGCTGGTCGATCCTCAGCCAATGGAGCGCTGTCCGCCGTGCCTCACTGCTGCGTAAAGTCGAATTCGAGCGCTACGGCTCGGGATCGCCGATGAGCGTTGACGCTGTAGAAGACCGGATCCGGTCGGGCTTGCACAACGGATGGTTCGGTAGCGCGTCAAGCTTCAGCGTCGATCTGGGCGGCGTCTCTATCCCGCTCGTGGTGGCCGAGAGGGTCTATTCTTTTACCGTCGCCGGGCCGCTAAATCGGATCGAAGAAAACATACCGCGCATTGCCGGACAAGTGCACGAAGCGGTGTCGCAGAGCTTTGGTGCCGATTACCTATCGACCATGGTCCCCAACCTGCGGACGCCTCCCAATAGCGCGGCCTAACCCAACACCCCAAGGAGATGAGACATGCAGCTTTTAGGAACAGGATTTTACTGGGACGATCTTGAGGTCGGGGCGCAGTACCAGACCTATGGCCGAACCATCACGGAAACGGACCTCATAAATTTCGTGACCGGTACCGGCATGTTGGAATCGCTCTTTCTTGATGCCGAATACCGCAAGCGTCACAGCGCGATGGAAGGTCAGGCCGCGCCCGCGCTTTTGGTGCTGTCCTTTGCCGAGGGGTTGGTGCTGAATTGCACTGGCCAAGCGACGGGGCTTGCGTTTCTCAACATGGAAATGGACGTAAAACTGCCTGTGTTTGTGGGCGACACGATCCATGTGGAACTCGAGGTGTCGGAGGCGCGCAAGACCTCAAAATCGGACCGTGGCCTGGTCAAAACGCGCAATCGTATCGTCAACCAACGTGGCGAAACGGTGATCGAATACTCTCCTCAGCGGCTGATGGAAGGCCGCGCGGGATAATCAAAGCACGCCAATGGCCGGTCCGCTCACCTGAGTCCAGCCCAAGACCAGCCCCTGATGCATTGGTATCACGGTGGCCTTGCCCGCATTGTGGCACGACCCGTCAGCCTAGCTCGCGCAGGTCACGCTTGAGGATCTTGCCATAGGCGTTCTTGGGCAGCTCCGGCAGGAAAGTATAGAGGCTGGGCTTCTTGAACGACGCCATTTCCGAGCGGCACCAGGCTTCCAGCTCGGGCTCACGCGTCGTGCAATCTGGCGCAACCACAACAAAGGCCTTGATCCGCTCGCCCCATTCCGCATCGGGCACGCCGATCACCGCCGCCTCCACCACGTCGGGATGACGCACCAGAACCTCCTCAACCTCACGCGGATAGATATTGGTCCCGCCCGAGATGATAACGTCCTTGGCGCGATCAGTAAGAGTAAGATATCCGTCTTCGTCAAGCCGTCCTATATCGCCGGTCCGTAGCCATCCATCGTGCAGTGCCTCGGCGGTGGCAGCATCGTTCTGCCAATAGCCGATCATGACCGTGTCACCACGCACAAGTATCTCTCCCGGTACGCCCGACGGCAGATCGCGCAGGTCCTCGTCTGCAATCCTGATCTCGATGCATGCCTGGGCGATCCCCACCGACTCGCGCCTGGTCCGCCAGTTCGGATGCGCCTCGTCAGCGACCATGTCGCGGCTCATCACCGTGATGGTCATCGGGCTTTCGCCCTGCCCGTATATCTGGGCAAAACGCCCCCCGAATAACTCCAGCGCGTCGTCCAGATCGCCCGAGTACATCGGCCCGCCGCCATAGATTATCGTGCGGATACCTTCGCCGCGATAGCCGTTGGCGCGCGACAATTCGATTTGACGCCGGATCATCGTCGGCGCGGCAAAATAGACCGTTTCGTCGAAATGCCGCGCCAGTTGCTCAATCTCGCTCGCGTCAAAGCCACGCGACAGAGGCACCACATGGCGCGCACCGGCCCGGATGTACGGCAAGGCATACAACCCCCCGCCGTGCGACATCGGAGCGGGGTAAAGGATCGTCTGCTCGGACGACACCTGATCAACATCAATTGCATAGCACAACGACATCGAAATCAGATTGCCGTGGCTCAGCATCACCCCTTTAGGCCGCCCGGTTGTGCCCGAAGTATAAAACAGCCAGGCCAGATCATCCCGGCCTCGAGTCAGGGGGGCACCGCCGCAATCGTCGGTTTCTATCAGGTGTTGCCACTCGACCCCGCCAAGCGCGATTTCGGGGCAATCTGTGCTGCCAGCCTGATCGCCGACGTCGCCGCTGTCTGACACCAGCAGATCCGCACCAGAATCGCCGAGGATAAACGCCACCTCTTTTGCATGCAGTTTCGCGTTGATCGGCACTGCCACCGCACCGATCCACCAGATGCCAAAGATCAGCTCCAACACCTCAGGGCAGTTCTTTAGAAAAATGGCAACGCGATCACCTTCGCTGATCCCATGAGCCCGCGTGAGCCCCTCTCCAATGCGCCGCGCGCGGGCGGCAAAGCCCCGATAATCCGCGTGCAACTCGGTGCCATAGAACAGCGCGGGCGCATCCGGCGTGCGTCGGGCAGAGGCATCCAGCCAGTTTGCGATATTCATGCGTCTACCCCCGACCGGCCTGCAGCACGGTCGCGTAATTCGCTACGGCCGCGCCGCCCATGTTGAAGATCAAGCCAAGGTCAGCCTTGTCGAGCTGCATTTCCCCGGCCTGTCCCGACAGCTGGCGATAGGAAATGGCGTGCATCGACACGCCTGTCGCGCCGACCGGGTGGCCCTTGGCCTTGAGCCCGCCCGAAAGGTTAACCGGCAGCGCACCATCACGATAGACCGTGCCGTCTGCCAGCGCCTGCGCACCGCAACCCGGCGCGGTGAGGCCCATTGCTTCGTAGATCAATAGCTCGGCAATGGTAAAACAGTCGTGCACCTCTGCAAAATCCAATTCCTGCAGGCTAACCCCCGCGCGTGCCAGCGCGCCACCGATGGCCCGTTTAGGCCCCTCAAAGGCAAGAAAATCGCGCGCCTTCATCGGTAGCAAGTCACTGACATGCACCGCTGATCGGATTGAAACAGGGCGCTCATAGCCGCCTGCCAGATCGTCACGGGTCAGGATGATGGCTGCCGCGCCGTCGGTCACCAGTGAGCAATCGGTCAGCCGCAGCGGCTTGGCAATCAGCGGGTTCTTGTCACTTACCGTGTTGCAGGCCTCTATACTCATTTCGCGGCGCATATGCGCCAGCGGGTTGCACAGGGCATTCTCGTGGTTCTTTGATGCGATCCGGGCCATGGCCTGCGTCGGATCACCATAGCGCTCGGTATATTCCTGCGCTGCCAGGCCAAAAACCTGGGGAAAGCTGAGTGCCGCTTCTTTAGGATCGTTTTGATAGCCTGCGCCGGCCAAAGCGTCAGTAACATCTGCCGTGCTGCGGTGGGTCATCTTTTCGACCCCGACCACAAGCACGGTTTCGGCCTCGCCCGCGCGGATCGCGTTCATTCCCGCAAAAATCGCCGCCGCACCCGAAGCACAAGCATTTTCGCAGCGCGTCGCGGGCTTGAACCTCAGCGCCGGATCGGCCTGATGCACCAGCGATGAGGCAAACCCATCCTTGACCAGCCCCGAATTGAAATGCCCCAGAAACACAGCGTCAATCCGCTCCGCATCTACGCGCGCGCTCTCCAGCGCCTCGTGCGTGGCCTCGACGATCAATTCTTCCAGTGTTCGGCCATCAAAACGGCCAAAAGCCGTGTGGCCACTACCAACAATACTAACCCCAGTCTTGGACATGTCATCCCTTCCATTCCCGCCCGTCCGAGGGCAACAGCCCGACCGAACAGAGTGCCTCTTGGCGTCATTCATTTGAGTAGAGCAAACTATGCTCATGTTGCCTTATGCAGACTTTTGAGGGTTATAAACTGTCGTCTGGTACAAGCAAACAATTGGCTTGCCTTCAAGCATAGTAATGCATAATTGTGTTATATCAGTCTATATACATGAACAATGTCAGGAACTTTCATGGGCGCCCTATCTGGAATTCGGATCGTAGACCTAACTGCTGTTCTGATGGGGCCCTACACGACACAGTTCCTCGCGGATTATGGAGCCGATGTGGTAAAGGTCGAGTCCCCCATGGGCGATCTGGTCCGCGAGATCGGACCGATGCGCTCACCAGGCATGGGACCGCTGTTTCTGAATACAAACAGGTCAAAGCGGTCAATTTCCATTGACCTAAAAGCGAGCGAGGGTCGGCAGCTATTGCTCGACATGTGCCGCAACGCCGATGTGCTGATCTACAACATCCGCCCCGCCGCGATGGAACGGCTGGGCCTCTCTTACGAAGAGATCGCGGCGGTCAATCCCAAGATCGTATATGCGGGCTGCTACGGGTACGGGCAAGACGGACCCTATGCCGCATACCCCGCATACGACGATCTGATTCAGGGCGGTGCTTGCATACCCTATCTCTATACTCTCGCAGGCGGCGAAGAGCCCCGATATGTCCCAACCGCTATGGCTGACCGAATTGTTGGTATGACGACCCTGAGCGCCATTCTTGCTGCACTGGTGGCGCGTGGGCGCACAGGCAAGGGACAGCGCGTCGACGTGCCAATGTTTGAGACCATGGCGGCCTTTATCCTGGGCGACCATTTGGGCGGGCTGACCTACGAGCCACCGCTGGACAAGGGCGGTTATGCCCGACAACTCTCACCCGATCGGCGCCCCTATAAGACCGCCGACGGGTATGTATGCGCGTTGATCTATACCGACGGCCACTGGCGCCGTTTCCTCTCTGCGACTGGCCGGGCGGATCTGATGGACACTGATCCGCGCTATGCCGATTTTGCGTCGCGGATGGCCAATCTGGATGTTGTCTATGGCGAACTGTCCGATCTGATGCTGACCCGCACCTCTGCTGAATGGGTGGAGATCTTTAACGACATCGACGTCCCAATCATGTGGATGCACGACCTCAAGAGCATCCTCAAGGACAAGCATCTCGAACAAGTCGACTTTTTCCGCCCCTTTGAGCACCCGACCGAAGGCTCGATCCTGACCATGGCCAACCCGGTCAAAATGTCAGACACGCCAGTCGTCGAGCCACGACCCGTGCCACACTTGGGGGAACATACAATCGAATGCCTGACTGAGATGGGCCTGTCGCAAGAAACCATCTCGGATTTGATCGCGCGCGGGATCGTTCGCTCGATGTCGCCCGATTCAATTCAGTCGGCTGTATCCGGCGCTGAGGGCCAAGACGAAAACCCAGGCACCGTTATCTGAAAGGGGTAATCACATGGCAGGTTTATATTTTGAGGACTTCACAGTCGGCGCGGCCTTTGAACATGCGCTCAGCCGAACCGTGACCGAACACGACAACATATCCTTCAGCCTCATGACGCTGAATCCCCAACCACTGCACATTGACAGTGATTTCTCGGCAAAAACTGAATGGGGCAAGCCACTGTTCAACAGTCTTTACACGCTGGGCATCATGATCGGTATGTCAGTGCAGGACACGACCCTTGGCACCACTGTCGGAAACCTGGGTATGTCCGATGTTCGCTTTCCTGCCCCGGTCTTTGTTGGCGATACGCTTCGGGCCCGCACCGAGATTCTTAGCAAACGCGAAAGCAAGTCGCGCCCCAATAACGGGCTCGTCGAATTCAGCCACACCTGCCTCAATCAGGAGGGCACAGTCGTTGCCACCTGTCGGCGCATGGGGCTTATGATGAAACGGGATGTTGCATGATGCGCTCACTTCTTTTTGTTCCGGGTGACAGTTCGCGCAAGTTCGCGAAGGCGATGCAGACCGACGCAGATGCGCTGGTGCTGGACCTCGAAGATTCCGTGGCGCTGTCGGCCAAACCCGCTGCGCGTGAAACAGTTTGCGACATGCTGAAAGGTGACCGGGCTGGCAAACAACTGATTGTGCGCGTCAACGCATATGATACCGGGTTCACTCTCACTGATCTGGCCAAAGTCATGCCCTCACGGCCCGATGCGATCATGCTGCCCAAATGCCGCGGCGGGGCGGATGTTGCCCTGCTAGGGGACTATCTCTGCGCCTTTGAAACCGCTTTTGGCATCCCGGTGGGTGACACCGGCATCATTTCAGTCGCCACCGAAACCGCCGAGTCGATCCAGGGATTGCCCAGCTATACCCCCGCCCATCCGCGCCTGCGCGGTCTGCTCTGGGGGGCGGAGGATCTGATGTCATCACTCGGGGCGACGTCAAACCGCGATGGTACGGCGGCCTATTCGGGCCCTTTCCAGATGGCCCGCAACCAATGCCTCGTTGCGGCCGCCAGCGCCGGCGTGGTCGCGATCGACACGGTTTGCACCAATATCAAGGATCTGGCCTATGTGGCAAAGGAAAGCAGTGCGGCGCGGCGCGACGGGTTCGGTGCAAAGGCGGTGATTCACCCGGACCATATCGCCCCGGTCAACACAGCATTCACGCCAACCGCCGAGGAAATCGCCTGGGCGAGGGCCGTCATCGCCGCATTCGAGGATAATCCCGGTATGGGAGTGGTGGCCATAGACGGCATGATGATCGACAAGCCGCATGAACGTGCCGCCCGCAAGATCATCGCCTTGGTCGATTGATCCCAGAACGCCCGTTAAACCAACCCACAGGCATCTGAATAAACTGAAAAAGGCCCAACTCTGTTGGGCCTAAATGCAGGATTTCATGTTGTCTTGGCGGACATTTTTCAGAAAGAAGCAGGACAATCGCCTGACAACTCGTTCCGAAGGCGCGGGCCACAATAAGTCGCGGCCCGCTGATATATCACCGACAGGTAAAGCCGCCATCTACCGGCAATTCAACGCCAGTCACAAATGATGCATCATCAGACGCCAGCCAAAGCGCTGCATGAGCGATCTCTTCGGGCCGGACCAAACGGGCCATCGGCACGGCTGCCATCATCATCTCGGTATTGGCCTTTGCCTCTTCGGGGTCTTCCTTGCGGCTTACGAATTTCACGCCCATCGGCGTATCGGCAAGCCCAGGGCAGACGACATTTACCCGTACATTATCGGGGGCAAAGGTTTGCGCCAATGACTTGGCCAGACCTACAACCGCGAATTTCCCGGCGGAATACACCGGCGAGAAACGCGATCCCACAATACCAGAAATCGAAGCCGTAAAGACCAGTGATCCGCCGCCGCGCTTGCGCATGTGCTTGATCACCTCACCGGCCCCCAAAGTGGCGGAATCGACATTGATTGCCATCGCCTTGTTATAAGCGTCCAGATCGAGATCCTCGATACCAGAGGGGCCAGGAATGCCCGCATGCGCCCACATGATGTCAATTCCACCCAGCTTTTCGGCGGCCTCGTTGACACTGCCGCGGATCATTTCGGGCTCTGACAGATCTGCAGTGATCGTTTCGATCGGAGTTCCTTTTGCGGCCATTTCATCCGCCAACGCGGCAAGCGCTTCGCCGTTCACGTCAATTGCGCAGACCCGGGCACCTTCGCGGACGAACAGCTCGACGCCTTCTTTGCCCATGCCGGATGCGGCTGCGGTGATAACCGCCAGTTTACCTTCAAGTCTCATTTTCTCTGTCCTTAGGTTGCATAAACATCTGGAAATTGCCCCGTGGTGCTGACCACGGTTGTGCGCGTTTCAAGGTAGCTATCAAGCGCCTCCATTCCATTCTCTCGGCCCCAGCCGCTGGCCTTGAACCCACCATAAGGCGTGGTCCATCGGATATAGCGGTAGGTATTTACCCAGACTATCCCGGCACGGATGCGCGCGGCAACCCGATGTGCCCGCCCGACATCACGTGACCACAGCCCCGCAGTCAGCCCATATGCGCTATCATTGGCGATATGCACGGCCTCGTCTTCACCATCAAAAGGTATCAGCGATGCCACCGGGCCAAAGATCTCTTCTCGCGCAATCCTCATCGAATTGTCTACACCCGCAAAAACGGTTGGCTGGACGAAGTAACCATCGGCCATTTCACCCGCCTCAATCCGCTGTCCGCCTGTGACCAGTTTGGCGCCTTGTTCCTGGCCCAACTCAACATAGCGCAGCGTCTTTTCAAGCTGCTCTGGGCCAACCTGCGGCCCCATGTGGGTGGCTTCATCAAGCGGCATTCCGACCCGGACCTGTCCGGCGCGTTCGGCAAAAGCCTCGACGACACGATCATAGACCGGACGTTCCACCAGGACACGGCTGCCGAGCGCGCAGCTTTGCCCGCAAACCGCCCAAGCCGATCCGGTCGCCGCGTTTAGCGCCTGATCAATATCGGCATCGGCAAAGATGATATGGGGCGATTTCCCGCCCAGCTCGAAGGAAAATTGTTTGAGCGTGGCGGCACCCGTTCTGAGAATGCTGCGTGCGGTATTACCCTCGCCGGTAAAGGCGATCTTATCGACATCCGGATGTTCTACCAAATGCTCGCCCGCACCGCCCTTGCCATATCCTGGCACGACATTGATAACGCCCGGCGGAAAGCCGGCCTCATCGAAAATCTTGGCAAGTTCCATCGCTGTGACAGGTGTCAACTCGGCCGGTTTCAGAACGACTGTGCATCCTGCAGCAAGAGCAGGGCCAAGCTTCCAAGCGGTGGTCAGCAACGGCGCGTTCCAGGGTGTGATTGCACCAACAACCCCGACCGGCAGGCGAGAGGTAAAGATGTGCACAGAATCGTCCATCGGGATTGTCTGGCCCCAGATCTTGTCGGCCAACGAGGCAAACCACTGATACCAGTTGGCGTGAGCGGCAACGTCGCCTCTGGTCTCACGCAAAGCCCGGCCTGAATCGCGGGATTCAAGCAGCGTCAGCTCTTCGGCGCGCTCGCGATAGATCTTCGCCACTTTGTACAGCAGCTCGGCGCGTTCCTGACCCGTTGATCGCCCCCAGGGACCATCAAACGCCGTACGCGCCGCCGCAACCGCGCGGTCGATGTCACGCTTGCCGGCATAGGCGACTTCGGCCCAGGGCTTGCCAGTGGCAGGATCCAGACTTTCAATCACGCCACCGTCTTCGGGCAGCACCCATTCTCCACCAATGTATAGATGCGGATACTGCACAAGTTCCGATCCAGACGCTTTATTCATGAGATTCCTCCTCCCTGCAGGAATTTAGATGAGAGGCTAAGGAGTCCCACTCGCAATGTCCATATATAAAGTTCTTTTATCCACACTCATCAAATACCCACATGTCACCCCGTGTTGGTGGCATGGGTTTTGCGGCCTGTCAAAGTGGCAGTCCTACGCACAGCAAATGCCCGCACCCTGTCACGCGACCTAGGTGCCTGTCGCGGTTTGATGCCGCACTTTTGATAGTATTTACTGCTGCAATGGCGGCCAGCCTTGGGACTGAAACATGCAAAGGCATCCCACAAGAATGCAGTACGGATCGCACTGGCGGGCCGATCTGTTTTCGAGGGAGATTTTATTGAACCGACTACTTGCCGAAGTCCCGTCCCTAGGAACTGGACAGCCCCGCAAACTTTGACGCATGAAAAAGCAATGGTGACAGCGTGTTGTCGAAAACGACTGATATGACACGGCCAATGTACAACTGATGGTCACCCCTCCGGAATCGACTGCTCCACAGTGCATTGTAACTGCGCGACACTTCCGTCGATCATCGGCACAGACGAAAGCCCCGGCGTGACACTGACATCCCGAAACTTGTCCGTGCCAGATCGTGCAAACTGCAGACATGTCGCATGCTGCGCCTCGCTCAGGATATTGACGACAAACGAACGCCCTTCTGCAAAAGCCGAAAGCGAACCGCTTCCTCGGCTGAGTGACCACAAAATTAGGGGGGGGTCGAGAGACAGGGAATTGAACGATGAAATCGTCAGCCCCACAGGCCCCGTTTCGGGGTGAACTCCGGTAACAATGGCCACGCCGGTTGCAAAACAACCGAGTGCCTCTCGCAACTTATCGGGCGAAATCTCACTGACGACGGTATTCAAGATATAACTCTCCCTTGCCTGGCTCCATTTGATTGAACGCCCACCAACATGCGCGCCGTGTCATGCCACAACTGTACGTTCGATCATTCCTGTATCGATTTTCCCGTTCTGGACGTCCGGATTGTCCAGCAGGTCCAGCAGAAAACTAAGGTTGGTGCCCTTGGCTTCGATTTCCATGGACCGCAAGGCGTGGCTCAGACGTTGCAAAGCAGCCTTTCGGTCTGGCCCGTGCGCGATAACCTTGAGGATCAAGGGATCGTAATGCACCGTAACGGTATTACCGCTGCGATAGCCGGTCTCCCACCGGACACCAGGGAGGTCGGGCAAATGCAACTTCTTGATCTCTCCCGGAACGGGCAGGAACTTTTTCTCGGGGTTTTCGGCATACAGACGCGCCTCGACCGCAGCACCACTGATCGCAATGTCCTTCTGCTCAGCCAGGACGACAGGCTCTTGCGCCATGGCGCAACGCAGCTGCCAAGCAACCAGATCAATCCCGGTGATCATCTCTGAGACAGGATGCTCGACCTGGATACGGGTGTTCATTTCCAGAAAGTAGAATTCCGTTGTGGCAGGATCATAGAGATACTCGACCGTTCCGGCACCGACGTAGCCAATGGATTGAACGAGCCGAAGCGCCGCCTCGGTCATCTCGGCCCGGACAGTATCAGTCAAACCCGGCGCGGGCGCTTCCTCGATCACCTTTTGATGGCGGCGCTGAAGGGAACAATCTCGCTCAAACAAATGCACTGCACCCGACGATCCAAACCCAAAGATTGTCCGTCGTCATATGAAGTGGTTAATCGGAGCGTTTTGAGTTTTGGAGTCTCTG
>JARGOC010000019.1 GCA_029212365.1 Roseovarius sp. | reverse complement strand
GAAGATCCCACGAAACCAATGCGCTGAGAGATTGCTGCAGCATCACTGTGCCCAAGTGCTCCATTTGAGCGTTGTCTTCCAGTAAAGGCAAAAATTCAGCGGGTGAAATGACGCCTCGCTCGGGATGCATCCAGCGCGCCAATGCCTCAAATCCGGTGATCTTGCCTGTGTTGGTCGAGACTTGTGGTTGAAACCAGGCTTGGATTTGACCGTTTTCCAGCGCGCGTGTCACTTCATCATTTTGGATGCTGGGCATTGTCTGTGATGCGCGCATGCCAGGGGAGTAAGACCGGATCGCGGAAGGCGCATGTCGTTGTGCGTCATTCAAGGCGAGAGTGGCGCAATTGGTGATGGATTGGCCGGTTTTTTCCTTCAACTGCGTGCTGATACAAAACCCGATAGAGGCTGAGACATAGATGGTTGTGGCATCCACGGTTACCGGTTCTTCGATGGCTGACTGCAATCGTGTGATCATATGCAGGCCAACACCCAGATCGAGCTGACGTACAGGTGCAATGACAATGGCAATGCAGTTTTCATTCAGCAAAAACACTTTGTCGCGGCTGCGTACAGTTGCTTGCAACCGCTCAAGCGTGCATTCAGTGACATTCTGTGCGGCGCTAATTCCAAAGCGGTCAATGATTTCATCGTGATCATCAATTGCCACAAGGATGCAGGCCGATTTCAAGCCGTTTGAGCGGGCCTGACGCAGCTTTGCATCCAATTCAGCAATCAGCACAACTGATCCTGTGGCTGCGGGTGGTCGCGGCCGCCCGAGCAGGTTGAGCAACCCTGCGCGTGCATATGATCCGAAACACAAAAGACCAAGCGGCAGCATGATGGCAAAAACAATCAGCAAAGGTTCCCCACCCAGCCAGAAAGCCGCGAGGATTGCGGCGGGCAGGAATGCAAGGGCCTGCGGGCCGGACAACACCTGTCGCAACGCATCACGCGTGCTCTCAGACAGGTTTTTGAAGCGTGACCGCATATGAATTTCCCATATCTACCCCCTAAAGCTAGCGATGCAATCTCAACGGGTGCTTAATGGCTTGTGGTTGTATGATTGAAAGTCGCTAAAATTGTACGTAGGGGCGATCAACAGATAGCCGGGGTCGGGGTTATTCGCCGCGATTGATAAGTGGCCCGAACCCAGTGATGAGCTGACGCAATCCAAGTGCTGCTCCCAGATAAATGGACGCAAAAGTAAGCGGTGCCCCTAGTGACATGATTGCAAAAGCAGAAATGCCCTGGCCAATGGTGCATCCCAGCGCCAGAACGGCGCCAAACCCCATCAGAGTTGCCCCCCAAAGCTGCCGCTTCAATTCGCGCGGGTCATCGCAGGCTTCCCAACGGAAATGGCCTTTGAACAGGCTGCCGATGAAGGCGCCCATCAAGACGCCAGCCACCGACCCGATGCCAAAGCTCAACCCGCCTGCGCTGGACGTCATCACAAACAGCAGGCTTTCGCCCAATGGTGCGGTAAATGTGTGGCTGATGACGGGCTGTATGCCAAAACCATGTTGGGCAATCCAAAAGGTGCCTGCCCATCCACTGGTAATGGCAAGCCCGACAACCAATGCCCAGATCACGGCCGATGGTCGTGCCAAAAAACTGCGAGACCACAGGGCCGCAATCCCCAACATCAATGCCAAGCCGAAGCCCGCCACGACAGGGGATATCCCGAGGGCCGATGCCAAAAGATCGGCGTAGCTTGGGTTTGAGGCAGGCCAGGTGGTGGCCTGCACCAAATTGAGGCGCATCTGCGCCAGCGGCCCCGATAGCATCACATAGGCCGCGATCCCCATGACCAAGACAATGACAAAAGCGCGCAGATCGCCTCCACCCACGCGGGCCAATGCCCCAAATCCACAATTGCCGGCCAAGGCCATGCCATAGCCAAACAGCAGGCCGCCCAGGATATGGGCAAACGGGGAAAATCCTATCTGATAATAAACAGACATGGCTGGATCAAATGCACCGATCCCTGCCAGTCCAAAGGACATCATCCCGGCCGAGGCAATCGCCAGCCCCCACATTCGTATGCGCGTGGTATCACCTTGATAGAGGTGATCTTCGATGGCACCCAGCGTACAAAACCGCCCCAAACGCGCTGCTAAACCCAAAAAAATACCACCCAATCCGCCAATCAATGCGGCCAGCGTGGCGTCAGGCAGGGCGTGCAGCATTGTGTCTCGTCCTTTGGGGTTGTCTTGGGATCAGGTACCTTTGCAGAACAGGGAGTACACGACATCAAGAATCTGCACAGCGCGTCGGTCGGTCAGGCTGTAATAGATCGCTTTGCCATCGCGGCGCGGCGTCACCAAACCTTCTGTTCTTAACCGCGACAACTGCTGGGAAACCGCCGCTTGGCGGGCGGATAGCAATTCTTCCAACTCAGTCACGGATTTCTCACCGGTGGCCAGATGGCACAGGATCATCAGCCGACCTTCATGGCTGATCGCCTTAAGGAAATTGGATGCCTCACAGGCGTTCTCCATCATCCTGTCCATTTCAGCGTCGGACATATTATCAGTCAATACAGGCAGGTTCATAGTATATTCATTGTCCAAAGTGAGATTCGAAAATGGCGTGAGCGGGTCATTGCGTTACTGCAATCTGATCGGCGTTTTCTTCCAGCATTTGTGCCAAAAGGAACCAAAAGAATTCGTCGCCGTTGTACCCCTCTAGCCGAGCCAGCTCCTGACCGTCCTGCACCAGCACAAAACTGGGTGTGAACACCGGGGGCGAACGAAATGTAATGTCATCCGGCAGATCGCGCAAATCTACACGCCGCAATGGTGCTTGTCGACCTTCGCTGGTTTTGGGGTAGATGTGCGAAATCTCGGCATCCCAGCGTTCGCACCAATGGCAGCCGACTTGTTCGACCATCACCAGTTCGGCCGAATACCCGGGGAAGGTGGTGATGATCGTCATGATCATGCCCATCAACAGAGATCGACCAAGGTACATGAGGGGTTCCATTGACGCTGCACTTAAACATATAATATCTTGAATGTGTCAGCAGATCAAGCTGCGCGCCGCTCATAGGGATGTTACCAGGATGTTGGATGTTTCATTTTTAAGTGCTTTGGCGGGCGGGTTGATAGTGTTCTTCTCGCCTTGCGTGCTGCCGATCGTACCGTTCTACCTTAGTTATATGGCGGGGGCATCAATTTCGCAGATCAGCGCGGATGGCACTTTGGCACCAGGTTTGCGTCGGCGTGCCTTTCTGGCGTCGGTGATGTTTTCGTTTGGAATCATCACAGTGTTCGTGCTGCTGGGGGCGGCTGCCTATGGGCTTAGCCAGGTTTTCCGCAGCGCACAAACCGAGTTTCGGGCCGTGGCCGCGTTGATCGTTTTTGTGATGGGACTGCATTTTCTGGGTGTGCTGCGCATCGGGTTTTTGAACCGGGTATTTCAGATGCAGGCAGGTGAGACGAAAGGCATGTCGATCCCCGGCGCCTATGTCGTGGGGTTTGCCTTTGCCGCCGGCTGGACGCCCTGCGTGGGCGGTGTGTTGACGGCTGTTATCTTTACTGCCAGCACCGAAGCGACAGCCCTGAAGGGCCTGATGCTGTTGCTGGTCTTTGGTTTGGCGATGACAGCGCCTTTCATGATTGCATCACTGTTTATTGGGCCGTTCCTGAAATTCGCGGCACGGTTCCGACGGTATTTGCCACTTGTTGAAAAGGCGATGGGCGCTTTGCTGATTGTCTTTGCGGTGCTGATTGCAACTGATAGCGTCAACTATATCGCACAATGGATGCTGAAGACATTTCCGGTATTCCAGAACATATGAGGGAGTAATAACATGCGTCGTTTTCTGACATTCTGTTTTGCCCTGCTGTTGTCCGCACCCCTATTTGCGGCTGAGCTGGGCGACGATGGTCTGCATAAGGCCGATTGGATGCGCGACACCTTCAAGGACCTGCGCGAAGATCTGGAAGAGGCCAATGCAGAAGGCAAACGCCTTGCTCTGATCGTTGAGCAACGCGGCTGCATCTATTGTGACAAAATGCACAAGGAGGTGTTCTCGCTTGCGCATGTGTCGGATTATATCAACGCGCATTTCTTCATGGTGCAGCTAAATCTTCATGGCGACACCGAAGTGGTCGACTTTGACGGCGAAGTGCTGAGTGAAAAAAACGCAGCGCGCAAATGGGGTTTGCTGTTCACCCCGTCGATTCTGTTTCTGCCCGAGGAGATTGCAGAGGGCCAAAATGCCGCGCAGGCCGCAGTCGCATTGATGCCTGGTGCCTTTGGTCCGGGAACCACGTTAGACATGTTCACATGGGTCCACGAAAAGCGATATGACCTTGAAGGTGATGAGGATTTTCAGCGGTATCACGCCCGCCGCATTCAAGAACGTAACAACGGATCAACCGACTGATCCTGTACCGAGTTGGGCGCACATCGTATTAATTCGCAATAGCTGTTGATTGATGGGAATGTTGTGCCCTATGGTATTCTGAAAATGGAATATGTTTTGGGAGGACATATGAAGACCATTCTGATGGCCACAACGGCCTTGGCAATGTCGACTTACGCGCTGAGCGCAGGCGAAATTGCCCCTACAGATGTTTCATACACTGACGGCGCTGTGGCGATGTCGCTTTCGGGTCAGCCGGGCGATGCGGCCGAAGGGCGCAGCATCGTTGGCAACAAAAAGAAGGGAAATTGCGTGGCGTGCCATGCCGTCAGTGATTTGGCCGATGTGCCGTTTCAAGGCGAAATTGGCCCCAGCCTGGATGGTGCCGGGGATCGCTGGACCGAAGAGGAACTGCGCGGTCTCGTGGCCAATGCCAAGATGACATTTGAGGGCTCGATGATGCCATCCTTTTACAAAACCGAAGGCTTCATCCGACCCGGCAAAGCATATACCGGCAAGGCAGCGGACGACACGTTTGGCCCGCTTCTGACAGCCCAGCAAATCGAAGATGTGGTGGCCTATTTGATCACCCTCAAGGAATAACGACACCCTGACCACAGGGATAAAGTGCAGGAGTTCACTGATGAGACTGACAAGACGACATGCCATGGCCATAGGTGCCAGTGCCGTTGTTGTTGCAGGCCTGCCCATTCGGGCACTGGCCGCTGGCGACGATGACATTACGGCCTTCACTGGCGGGGCTGATGTGGGCGAGGGTGGTATCACCTTGACCGCGCCCGAGATTGCCGAAAATGGCAACACCGTTCCGATTGAGGTTTCAGCCGAAGGCGCCAGCGAAATTCTGGTGTTGGCAACGGGCAACCCCGTGCCGGCTGTGGCCACCTTCAAGTTCGGACCGCTCGCAGCCTCGCAGGCGGCCTCCACGCGGATCAGACTGGCCAAAACACAAGACGTAGTGGCCGTTGCCAAAATGGCGGATGGCAGTTTTGTCAAAGCCTCGGCATCGGTCAAAGTGACAATCGGCGGCTGCGGCGGCTAAGGGACAGACAGGAGATTTATCATGGCTAAAGGTGTAAAACCCCGCGTCAAAGTGCCCAAAACTGCGGCCGCTGGCGATAGTATCACGATCAAAACGCTGATCAGTCACAAAATGGAAAGTGGCCAGCGCAAGGATAAAGAGGGCAATCTTATCCCGCGCTCGATCATCAATCGCTTCACCTGCGATTTTAATGGTGAGAACGTGATCGACGTAACGCTGGAACCTGCGATTTCAACAAACCCGTTCTTTGAGTTTGAGGCCAAAGTGCCTGAGTCCGGTGATTTTGCCTTCACTTGGTATGACGATGATGGCTCGGTCTATGAAACCTCAAAAAGCATAACGGTCGAGTGATCAATAGCGCCACTAGGGAGGACAACAATGTATAACAATAAAACAGTTCTGGGCGCGCTTGGGGGGCTGCTGATGACCGCTGGTCTGGCAATTGCCGATCCGGTGGATGACACGCTGATCCTGAACGAAGAAACCGAATTGGTAACCCGCACCGCCGCACCCGCCCATATGGCTGATGTTGTGGACGAGGTGATTTCCGGCTGGCATTTCCGCGGCGTTGAAACCCGCGCCATGCAGGCGGATGATTTTGACAACCCCGGTATGATCTTTGTGGAACAGGCCGAGGATGTTTGGAACACCGCCGATGGTTCTGAGGGCAAGTCGTGCTCGTCATGTCACGAAGGGTCGGACAGCATGAAAGGTGTCAAAGCGGTCTATCCAAAATGGAACGAAGGCGCAGGCGAAGTGCGCACGCTGGAGATGCAAATCAACGATTGCCGTGAAAACCGCATGGGCGCCGAAAAGTGGAAATACACTGGCGGCTCTATGCAAAACATGATCGCGTTGATTTCATCAGTATCGCGTGGTGTGCCGGTTAACGTGGCCATTGATGGCCCTGCCCAATCCACTTGGGAGCAGGGTAAGGAATTGTACTATACCCGCACTGGCCAGTTGGAACTGAGCTGTGCCAATTGCCACGAAGACAACTATGGCAACATGATCCGTGCCGATCACCTAAGCCAGGGACAGATCAATGGCTTTCCCGTGTACCGGCTGAAGAATACCAAGCTGAATTCAGTTCATGCAAGGTTCAAAGGCTGCGTGCGTGACACCCGCGCCGAGACCTACAAACCAGGCAGCGCCGAGTTCACGGCTTTGGAATTGTATGTTGCCTCGCGTGGCAACGGTCTGTCGGTCGAAGGGCCATCGGTCCGTAACTGACATCTGATTACCCCGCACCTGATTTTCAGTTGCGGGGTTTTCTACAACCTGAAACATTCAAGAAACCGCATGTATTGGTAGGATTTACAGCATGATCTCACGGCGTGATTTTCTTCAGACCAGCATGGCGGCCTCGGCGTTGCTTGGGGCTTCGGGGTTTGGTAATTGGGGGCGGTTGGCTGCTCAGCAAGCACTGACGCAGGACCAGCTGCTCGAGTTTGAAAGCTATGGAAATGTTTCTCTCATTCATGTCACTGACATTCATGCACAGTTGAAACCGCTCTACTTTCGTGAGCCATCGGTGAATATCGGCGTGGGTGACAATCGTGGGCAAGTGCCCCACATCACAGGCAGTGATTTTCGCAAACTCTATGGCATCAATGATGGCAGCCCGTCGCATTACGCGCTGAGTTCCGATGATTTCACCGCTTTGGCACAGGGCTATGGCCGCGTTGGCGGGCTTGACCGAATGGCCACGGTGATCAATTCAATCCGCGCCGAGCGCCCCGATGCCTTGCTGCTGGATGGCGGCGATACCTGGCATGGCAGCTACACCTGTTACCACACTGCAGGGCAGGACATGGTCAACGTGATGAACGTGCTCAAACCCGATGCAATGACCTTTCACTGGGAATTTACGCTGGGGTCTGAGCGGGTGAACGAAATCGTCGAAGGCCTGCCTTTTGCAGCACTTGGTCAGAATATCTTTGAGTCCGAGTGGGATGAACCGGCCGAGCTGTTTCCGCCCTACAAATTCTTTGAACGTGGCGGGGCCAAGATCGCCGTGATCGGGCAGGCCTTCCCCTATATGCCCATTGCCAATCCCGGCTGGATGTTCCCGGAATACGCCTTTGGTATCCGCGACGAACATATGCAGGTTATGGTTGATGAGGTTCGCGCCAAAGGCGCTGATCTGGTCGTGCTGCTCAGCCACAACGGATTTGACGTAGACAAGAAGATGGCCAGCATCGTCACTGGCGTTGATGTGATCTTGTCGGGTCATACTCATGATGCCTTGCCCGAGCCGGTGTTGGTGGGCGACACGATCATCGTTGCCTCCGGCTCTAACGGCAAATTTGTGTCCCGCGTTGATCTGGATGTTCGTGATGGCCGGATGATGGGCTTTCGGCACAAGCTGATCCCGATATTCTCGGATGTGATCACGCCTGACCCAGAGATGGCGGCGGTGATTGACGCTGAGCGCGCGCCTTATGAGGACCAGATGAGCGCGGTGATCGGCCAGACCGACAGCCTGCTGTACCGTCGTGGTAATTTCAACGGGACTTGGGATGACCTGATATGTGACGCGCTGATTTCCGAGCGCGAAGCAGACATCGCCCTCAGCCCCGGTGTGCGCTGGGGGCCGTCCATCCTGCCCGGCCAGGACATCACCCGCGAGGATATCTGGAACGTCACATCAATGACCTATGGCGCCGCCTACCGCACAGAAATGACGGGTGAATTTCTGCACGTGGTGCTTGAGGACGTGGCAGATAACCTGTTCAATCCTGATCCCTATTATCAACAGGGTGGCGATATGGTGCGCACTGGCGGGCTTGGATATTCGATCGACATCAACAAGCCCCAAGGCAGCCGCATCACCAATCTGACCCTACTGAGCACGGGCGAGGCGATTGACGCCTCCAAAACCTATCAGGTGGCTGGCTGGGCGTCGGTCAATGAAGGCACCGAAGGGCCTGCGATTTGGGATGTGGTTGAAAACCATATTGCCAAACAGGGCACCGTCACCGTCACCCCAAACAACAATGTGCAGGTTATCGGCACTTAAACCATCGCGGAAAGGAGGCATCTCTATGTCCAAAACCTTCAAGAGCAAAGGCACCACCCGCCGAGGTTTCCTGCGCGGAGCTGCCGCTGCCGGGGCCGGGGCGATTTCGACCAGTGCTGCCCAAGCCGCCACGCCCGACCCGCTGATCACCGACGTTCAGCCCTGGGCGCAAGGGTTGGGGGACGGCGTGGATACCACGCCCTATGGCCTGCCCAGTGCGCATGAAGGCGATGTGATCCGGCGCAATGTGGAATGGCTGACGGCTGACACGATCAGTTCGATCAACTTTACGCCGATCCACGCGCTTGATGGCACTATCACGCCGCAAGGCTGCGCGTTTGAACGGCACCATTCCGGGGCGATTGACCTGCGCAAAGAAGATTACCGGCTGATGATCAACGGATTGGTGGATACACCACTGGTGTTCACCTATGCCGATCTGGAACGCTTTCCGCGCGAAAATCATGTGTATTTCTGCGAATGCGCCGCCAATACCGGCATGGAATGGGCCGGAGCGCAGCTCAATGGCGCACAGTTCACCCACGGTATGATCCACAACATGGAATACACCGGCGTGCCCCTGCGCACCCTGCTGGAAGAGGCCGGATACGACACCACTGGCAAGTGGGTCTTTGTGGAGGGGGCTGATGCCTCGTCCAATGGGCGTTCTATTCCGATGGACAAGGCGCTGGATGATGTGCTGGTGGCCTTCAAGGCCAATGGCGAAGCCCTGCGCAAGGAACATGGATACCCCGTGCGGCTGGTTGTGCCGGGCTGGGAAGGCAACATGTGGATCAAATGGCTGCGCCGGATTGAAGTGACCAATGCGGCCGTGGAAAGCCGCGAAGAGACCTCAAAATACACCGATGTTTTGGCCAACGGCGTGGCCCGCAAATGGACATGGGAAATGGACGCCAAATCGGTTGTCACCTCACCCAGCCCGCAAGCTCCGATTACCCATGGCAAAGGACCGCTGGTGATCACCGGTCTGGCCTGGTCAGGGCGTGGCGCAATCAAGCGGGTTGATGTGTCCAAGGACGGTGGCAAAACGTGGGAAACCGCACGATTGGCCAAGCCGGGGGAAAAGATGGCGTTGACGCGCTTTTATCTGGATACCGAATGGGACGGCACTGACATGCTGCTGCAAAGCCGCGCGATGGATGAAACAGGATATGTTCAGCCAACCAAAACCCAGCTGCGCGAGGTGCGCGGGCTGAATTCGATCTATCACAATAACTGCATTCAGACCTGGTGGGTGCATGAAAACGGGGAGGCGGAAAATGTTGAAGTTTCCTAAGACGATTGCCCTTGTTGCCCTGTCGTTGACAGCAACCCCTGCGTTGGCCGAAGTATACGGCCTTGGCCGCGCTGCTCTGCCCGAAGAAATCAGCGCTTGGGATTTGGATGTAAGCCCTGACGGCACAGGCTTGCCTGTGGGATCAGGTGATGCTCTGGTCGGCGAGGAGGTGTTTGCCGAGAAATGCGCCATCTGCCACGGCGATTTTGCCGAAGGCGTGGATAACTGGCCCAAGCTGGCTGGCGGCATGGGCACGCTGGACCACGAAGACCCGCTGAAAACAGTGGGGTCATTCTGGCCCTATCTGTCGACCACCTGGGATTACGTCAACCGCTCTATGCCCTTTGGCGAGGCTCAAAGCCTGAGCAATGACGAGGTTTATGCGATTGTTGCTTACATCCTCTATTCCAACGATCTGGTGGAGGATGATTTTGTATTATCCAATGAGACCTTTCTGGATGTGGAGATGCCAAACCAGGATGGGTTCATCATTGATGACCGGGCCAGCACGGAATACGCCATGTGGACGGGCGAGCCCTGCATGGAGAACTGCAAGGATGATGTGAAAGTCACCATGCGCGCACGGGTTCTGGATGTGACGCCGGATGAACCCGGCGATGACACCGCCACCCTTGCAGCGGCCGAAGTTGAAGACACCGCCACTGAAGACGCCGCCACTGAGGTTGAAGGCGTTCAGACCGAGGACGCTCTTGATCCGGCATTGGTGAAAGCTGGCGAAAAGGTCTTTAAGAAATGCAAAGCCTGCCACCAGGTGGGCGAAGGGGCCAAGAACCGCGTGGGGCCTGTCCTCAACGGGGTTGTGGGCAACGCAGCGGCTATGGTCGAAGGGTTCAAATACTCCAAACCCCTGAAGGCGGCAGCCCAAGAGGGATTGATCTGGGACGAAGAAAACCTGACCGCCTTTCTTGCGAAGCCCAAAAAGTTCCTCAAAGGCACAAAGATGAGCTTTGCCGGGTTGAAAAAGGACGAAGACCTTGCGGCTATCGTGGCCTATCTGCAAAGCGTGACAGAGTAAGCCATGCGAACAGCATCCCTTGCTTTGGCGATGATCTGGTGTTCTTTGGCGTCGCTTGGCAGCGCCGAGGCGGTTGGGGATGCAGAGGCAGGCAAAAAACTGTTTGCCAAATGCAAAGGCTGTCACGAGATCGGAGCCGGTGCGAAAGACCGGATCGGCCCGCATTTGAACGGTGTGTACGGGCGCAATGCAGCGGCACATGAAGGGTTTTCTTATTCGAAATCCATGCAACGTGCCGGGGCAGACGGGCTTGTCTGGACCGAGAGGACTTTGGACGCCTATATCGAAAAACCCCGTACTTTGGTGTCCAAAACCCGGATGAGCTTTCGGGGGATGAAAGATGCCACTGAACGGGCCAATCTGTTGGCCTATCTGAGGACACATTCCGACAACCCATCAGATGTTCCCGAAGCGGAACCCACCGCACATGCCACCGACCATGATATTGATCCGGTGATCCTGGCGCTGAAAGGAGACCCCGATTATGGCGAATATCTTTCAAGCGAATGCCTGACGTGCCACCAATCTGATGGCAGTGCAGAGGGCATTCCCTCGATCACTCTTTGGCCGGAAGAGGATTTTGTGATCGCCATGCATGCCTACAAACGTAAACTACGTCCGCATCCGGTGATGCAGATGATGGCAGGGCGCCTCTCAGACGAGGAGATTGCCGCTCTGGCAGCCTATTTCAAGGATCTACAATAAGAAACACAACAAGGGAGAGAGAACATGAAACTGAATAGACGCGCGTTTCTAGGAACCGGAGCCGCCGCAGCCGCGGCCATCCACGCGCCAGCGGTGCTGGCAGACGGCCATGATAAACCTCGGGTCGTTGTGATTGGTGGCGGGGCAGGCGGTGCGACCGCTGCACGCTATATTGCAAAAGACAGCAAAGGTGCTGTCAACGTCACGCTGGTTGAACCTTCTCGTGTGTATTTCACCTGCTTTTTCTCCAATCTCTATTTGGGCGGCTTCAAAGAGCTGGATGACATTGGCCACACCTATGGCACGCTTGCCGCAAAATACGGCATCAATGTTGTGCATGATTGGGCCGTGGATGTGGACCGGGATGCAAAAACCGTCACCTTGGCTGGCGGGGCGCAACTGCCCTATGACAAGTTGATCCTCAGCCCCGGCATTGATTTTGTTGATGGCGCTGTTGAGGGCTGGAGTGTGGCGGCACAAAACGCCATGCCACATGCGTATAAGGCCGGATCGCAATCTGAACTTCTGAAAGCACAGATCGCGGCGATGCCGCAAGGCGGCACCTTTGCTATGGTCGCGCCGCCAAACCCTTTCCGCTGCCCCCCCGGCCCCTATGAGCGGGTTTCGATGGTGGCGCATGTGCTGAAAAACACCAACCCCACAGCCAAGATCATCGTAGCTGATCCCAAGCCCAAATTCTCAAAGATGAGCCTGTTTCAGGAAGGGTGGGCAAATCACTATGAGGGCATGATCGACTGGATCGGTGAGGATTTTGGCGGCGCCAATGTTTCAGTTGATCCAGATGCCATGACCCTGACCATTGACGGCGAAGAAACTGCTGTGGATGTCTGCAATGTCATTCCGGCCATGAAGGCGGGCCGTATCGCCGAGATTGCAGGCGTTACAGATGGCAACTGGGCACCGGTGAATGGCGCGGACATGAGCACCAAAGCTGACGGCGATGTCTATGTTCTGGGGGATGCCTGCCAACAGGGCGACATGCCAAAATCCGGCTATTCGGCCAATTCTCAGGCCAAGGTTTGCGCCAATGCGGTGCGCGGTGCGCTGACGGGATCCAAAGTGTTCCCGGCCAAATTCTCAAACACTTGCTGGTCGTTGATTGGCACTGATGATGGTGTGAAAGTTGGCGCAACCTATGAGGCCACGGACGAAAAAATTGCCAAGGTTGACGGCTTTATTTCGCAAACCGGAGAAAGCGGCGATCTGCGCAAGGCCACTTTTGAGGAATCTGAAGGCTGGTATGCAGGGATCACGTCGGACATGTTTGGCTGACCCAAAGACGTGGCGGGCCTGATCCAGATCATGGCCCGCCGCCGAATTCCCTGCCAGACTGCACATCATGAGAGGAGAAATCATCATGAAAGCACTTATTGTGGCGGGGTTAATGGCCTTTGCTGCGGCACCGTTGGCCGCGCAGGACACACATCAAACCCACGCATTTGACGGAAGTTTTGAGGACGCCACCTTTGCCGTGGAAAGCGCTATTGTCGGGCGGGGGCTGGTGATTGATTACGTTAGTCATGTGGGCGAAATGCTGGCGCGTACCGGTGCCGATGTCGGCAGCGATACCAAGCTGTTTGACGCCGCTGATGTCTTTTTGTTCTGTTCCGCTGTGGTGTCACGCAAAGTGATGGAGGCAGATGCGATGAACATCGCGCATTGCCCGTATGGCATCTTCGTGACTGATCAGGAGGGCGACGTCAAAATTGGCCACCGGACCTATCCCGATGGCCCCATGCAAGAGGTCCAGACATTGCTGGCCTCCATCGTGCAAGAGGCGATGGAATAACCATCTGTCTCGTGCCACCAGGAGCGTTGCATGCTGGAATACGTGCTGGATACTTTGGGGGATGAAACCACTCTGGCGCTGGCCGGGGCGCTGGTGGGTGTCCTCTTTGGCATGTCCGCACAGCACTCACGGTTTTGCCTGCGTGCTGCTACGGTTGAGCTGTCAGAGGGGGTGTTTGGCCCACGTCTGTTCATCTGGTTGATAGCCTTTGGTGCGGCGGTGTTTTCGGTGCAGGCGCTGGTGACGGCGGGCCTATTGGATGTGTCTGAGGCGCGCCCTCTGGCCAGTACCGGCAGCCTGTCCGGCGCCATCATTGGTGGGCTGATGTTTGGCTGCGGTATGATCCTGGCGCGCGGTTGTGCCAGCCGGTTGTTGATCTTGTCAGCCACCGGCAATTTGCGCGCGATTGTAACGGGGCTGGTTTTGACGTTGGTGGCACAGTCGTCCTTGCGCGGGGCGTTGATGCCTGTGCGTGAAGGGCTGGCCGGCCTTTGGCTGGTTCCGGGGGGGGATACGCGCAACCTGTTGGTTTTGTGGGGGGTGCCACCGGTCTTTGTGGCCGGTCTTGCCTTGCTGGCAATAAGTTTGGTGTTCTTCTTGTCCCGGCGCGCGGGGCTGCCCCTTAGTCAGTTGGTGGCTGCATCGGGGGTGGGGCTGGCCGTTGGGTTGGGCTGGCTTGCCACCTACATCATCGCGCAGGCCTCATTTGAGCCGGTCCAGATATCCTCTGTCACATTCACCGGGCCTTCCACTGACACTCTGATGGGGTTGGTCAACACAGCATCCTTGCCGCTGAGCTTTGGTATCGGGCTGGTGCCGGGGGTGTTCATTGGGGCCGGATTTATGGCGCTTCTTACCCGAGAGATAAAGATTGAACGCTTTGGCCCAGACACACCGATGGAGCACTATCTGATTGGTGCGTGTCTGATGGGATTTGGCAGTATGCTGGCGGGGGGATGCGCCGTCGGGGCGGGCATGTCCGGTGGGTCTATCTTTGCACTGACAGCCTGGGTGGCGGTATTTTGTATGTGGGTGGGGGCGATGGGGACGCATGTTTTGCTGAGCAGGCTCAGATACCTGCGCCCCGCTGCACGCTAAAAATGCTCAGCAATCCTGACAGGTTTTCAGCCCCAAGATCTGGTAGATCGGGCAAAAGTTGATAAATGCCGTGCCCACAAGCACCAGCCCTAGCCAGCCCCAGACACCAATATTGCCCGTCAGGGTCAGTACGATCAGCAAAGCGCCCACAGCAAAGCGCACTGCGCGGTCCAAGCTTCCCATGTTTCGTGATATGTTCATGTGTTTTTCCTTCGGTTGTGGCGCAAGCACCGTTATTCAAATTCCATCTGCTCATAGACGCGGCCTGCGTTTTTGGTGGCCAGTTCCTCGTAGGTATCCAGATGCGCATAGGGCGTCTGGTCAACATAATAGGCATCCGCCAAATCGCCGCCCGCCTCCAGATGTGCGCCGATCTTGGCGCGCAGATAGATCAGGTAATCCCGCGTATAGCGGCGCACCTGCGCCATGTTGGTCGGGTGGCCGTGGCCGGGGATGACATAGGTGGCATTCAGTGCCTCAAACTCGGTATCCCAAGTGACCAGCCAATCGGCGGTCAACGTGTCTTCGAAAATGGGCAGCAAACGTTCGTGAAATGCCATATCGCCTGAAATGACCAGGCTTTGTTCTGGCAGCCAGATTACGATATCGCCGGGGCTGTGTGCCGGGCCAAGATGGCGCGCTTCGATATGGAAATCCCCCATATCGACGATATATTCATCCTCGAATGTCTCGGTCGGGCCTTGCACGAAAGTACCTTGCGCGCGGTCGCGGTTATAGCGTTTCATCCCCTCAAGGATTGTTCCGCCATAGGTTTCAAATTCTTCGGCGGCGTCGGTGTGGGCCACAATCGGCACCCCTTGTTCGGCCCAATACGAGTTGCCCAGCATGGCATGGCCCTGACCGTTTTCATCAAACACCAGTTTCACCGGCTGATCTGTGATCACTTTGATTTCGTCATGCAGAGCCTTGGCCAGCCCATAGGCCGCGCCGCCATTGATCACCACCACACCATCGCCGGTGACGATAAAGCTGAGGTTATTGTTATGGCCTGCGTTCTCATAGGTTGGAGGAGAGCTGGCGCCGATGGCCGAGAATACGCCGGGGATCACTTCGACTGGTTCGTCATAGAGCAGTGATCCGGGGTATTTATCGGCGATATCTTCACTGGCATGCGCAACGCCTGCCAATGCAATCCAAGCAGCTATCCAGCGCATCACATTCCCTCCGGTACAAAGCGATAATTGGTATCGGCACGTTCCACCCGGCCAATGCCGCCATCCGGCAGATGAAAGCCGATCACAAGCATCTGATCCTGCGCCATCTGATCCAGCAGCCGCGTGCGGGTTGTGGCCCCAAGATCGGTATCCTGATCTGCCCCGCTGGGCCATTCGGGCCGCTCCATGGCCACATGTGCGTTGCCGATGGCATCTCCGATCACCATCAGGGATTGGGTGCCACCGCGAACCTCAAACGACATATGCCCTGGTGTGTGGCCAAAGCTGGCATGGGCCAGAATACCGGGCAAAACTTCCTGACCATCCTGAAACATGGTGCAGCGGTCCTCAATGGCCCCAAGCCGACGGGCCGCACCCGCGGCAAATGACGCACGCGCCTCGCCAATGGCGTTCACTGTGTCAGGATCGCTCCAATAGTCCCACTCTGCCTGACCCATCATGTACTGCGCCTCAGGAAATACCGGATCGTCAAAGTCATCCAGCACCCCCCACAGGTGATCGGGGTGCGCGTGGGTGAACACCACATGGGTCACGTCCTCGGGGGCGACACCGGCCGCCTCCAGACTGTCCAGCAAGGAACCAGCTGTTGGCATAAACGCCGGGCCAGAGCCGACATCAAACAGGATTGTTTTGTCGCTATCCTGCACCATGGTGACATTGCACGGCGGCTTCAGTTGGTCAGTTGGCAGGTTGTGCTGTGCCAGAATTGCCATGACCTCATCTTGTGGCAGGCCATCAAAGAAAAAGGCACCCGGCATCACAAGATGCCCATCGCTGAGCGTGGTGACACTGATATCACCCAGATCAACCTCTGCCCGCGCCAAGACCGGGATCATGCCCCCCACCAGCCCCAAAGAGCCAAGCCCCGCCAGGGTAGATCGTCGCGTGATCATTGCGCTGCCTTTCTTATTCATATGTTTGAATATGAACGGTAGCCCAACAGATTTGCAAGGTTAATCTTGTGTGTCGCCCTGATCGGCCATGTCTCGCATCAGCCCCGCGAAATCAAACAGCTTGGGGTCCATCAGGTGGGATGGGCGCACATTCATCAGGGAGCGAAACATCACCTGCCTGCGCCCCGGTGCGTTGGCTTCCCAACCATCAAGAATCTGTTTGACCTGTTGACGTTGCAAGCCGTCTTGGGATCCGCACAGATCACAAGGGATAATGGGATAGTTCATCGCGCGCGCAAACTTCTCACAATCGGCCTCGGCAACATGGGCAAGAGGGCGATACACAAACAAATCTCCCTCCTCATTGACCAGCTTGGCCGGCATCGTGGCCAAGCGCCCGCCGTGAAAGAGGTTCATGAAAAAGGTTTCCAGAATGTCGTCACGGTGATGGCCCAGCACAACGGCTGAACATCCCTCTTCGCGGGCAATACGATAGAGGTTGCCACGCCGCAGCCGCGAACACAGCGCGCAAAACGTGCGCCCCTGTGGGATTTTGTCCATGACGATGGAATAGGTATCCTGATATTCAATCCGGTGGGGCACGCCCATTTTCTCCAGAAACTCCGGCAGCACCGTGGCCGGAAACCCCGGTTGCCCCTGATCCAGATTACACGCCAGGATGTCTACCGGCAGCATGCCGCGCCATTTCAGCTCGTGCAGAATGGCCAGCAGGGTATAGCTGTCCTTGCCGCCCGACAGGCAGACCAGCCAGCGGGCATCACGTTCAATCATGCCGTATTGATCCACCGCCTCTCGGACGTATTTCACAATGCGTTTGCGCAGTTTTTTGAATTCGGTGGTTTTGGGCGCGCCGTGAAACAGCGGGTGAATATCATCAAGATCATCAAGCATCGGCAGGTCTCACAACATATGTCCCGATTTGGCGGCCTTGGTGGCCAGATAGTCCACGTTATGGTGGTTCTCGCCGACTTTCAGCGGCACGCGCTCGGCCACGTCGATACCGTTTTGCTGCATCATGGCGATCTTGGCGGGATTGTTGGTCAGCAGACGCACAGACGAAAACCCAAGGCGGCGCAGAATGTCAGCACCGATGCGGAAATCGCGCTCGTCATCCTCAAATCCCAACCGGTGATTGGCCTCAACCGTGTCAAAGCCCTGATCTTGCAGGCTGTAGGCGCGCATTTTGTTGGCCAGACCAATGCCGCGGCCTTCCTGATTGAGATAGAGCAGAATCCCAGCGCCCTCATGGCCCATCTGTGCCAGTGCGCCACGCAGCTGTGGGCCACAATCGCACTTGAGCGAGCCGAGTAAATCGCCGGTGAAACATGCCGAATGCAAGCGGGACAGCACAGGTTCTTCGCGGTTGGGCCGCCCTATTTCGACGGCGTAATGCTCATCTGCGCCATCTTCGGGGCGAAAAACATGCAGCCGCCCGGCTTCAGACACCTGCAAGGGCAGGCGCGCGCTGACAACCGAATGCATCGGCGAGGCGGCATCCATCTGTACGCCCGCATCTGCCACTTGCACATGTGTCAGGGCGTGTGTCGCCGCAAAGCTGGCGCCGTCTGCGACATCCATCAACACAGCCGCTGGCAACAACCGTGCGGATTTGGTCAGCTGGATTGCCAAGCGCGCCATATTGGCAGACCCGTCGCGCAGGCTTTTTAGCGGGCCTTTCATGGGGGAGTTCAGATCATCCGCCGGATCGGCGATGCTGTCGATCCATGCGCGCCCGGCATCCGCAGGGATCACCACGCGTGCCAGATCACCGTCATAAGCACGCGCTTTCAAGGTTTCGGCCCGGCGAGCGGTGATGGCCAGCACCGGCGATCCGGGCAGGGTGCGCAGATCCGCCAACCGCGCGTCGCTCAGTGTCTCTGCTGCGATCACCAACATCGCCGTTGCGCCACTTTGCAATACCACGGGAACACCCATGCGCAGGTCTGCGCGGGCGCGGGCCAGAATCTCGGTGATGTCAGGTGATAGGCTCATTGACGTCTTTCTCAGTGTATACAGCGCTGAATGCTCTACAGGATTTTGCAATAATGTGAAACATTTGATCGTGCTTTAACACTTGGCCGTGATGAGAGTGTTGCAGACCTTGAGATTCTTGTGATCAAGGTCAAGATCAGATCAAATGATAAAAGGATGTTGGCCAGATGGCACAGCTTAAGAAAATTCTTTTGGTGGATGATGACCTCGATCTGCGCGAAGCACTGAGCGAACAATTGGTAATGACCGAAGATTTCGATGTGTTCGAGGCTGAAAATGGTGCTGATGCGATGCTGCGCGTCAAGGATGGTATCTATGACCTGGTGATCCTGGATGTGGGCCTGCCGGATACCGATGGGCGCGAGCTGTGCCGGTTGATGCGCAAACAAGGTGTGAAAGCCCCGGTGATGATGCTGACCGGCCATGACGGCGATGCTGACACCATTCTGGGCCTTGATGCCGGTGCCAATGACTATGTGACCAAACCGTTCAAGTTTCCGGTGCTGTTGGCCCGTATCCGCGCGCAATTGCGTCAGCATGAGCAATCTGAAGATGCGATTTTTCAGTTGGGGCCATACACCTTCAAGCCCGCCATGAAGATACTGGTGACGGAAGATGACCGCAAAATCCGCCTGACCGAAAAAGAAACCAACATTCTTAAGTTCCTTTATCGCTCAACCGAGGGCGTGGTGGCGCGCGATGTGCTGCTGCACGAGGTTTGGGGATATAACGCAGGCGTTACGACACATACGTTGGAAACCCATATCTACCGTCTACGTCAGAAAATTGAGCCTGATCCCGGAAATGCCCGGCTGTTGGTGACAGAATCTGGCGGGTATCGCCTGCTTGCGTGAATTTTTGACGTGGATCAAAGAAAACCAGACCCATGCGTGAGAAGCTGACATAAGATGACTTACCCGTCGCATATGCGGGTTATCATATGCACTCCCTGTTGGACTGACCCCGGTGATTTACCGGGGTCTTTTTTTGGGTTTGAGCGATGCCACCTGCAAACAAGGGCAATTCAGCAAACCCCCATCCAAAAAACAGGCGCATAAATCGCAGGAAACAGGTTGCACCCGACCAAGCCCCATGGGCATGTTCGCCACAACCCCAAAAGCCGGAGCTGTGCCCATGTCCTTTACCCTTGCCACCTGGAACATCAATTCGGTCCGCCTGCGCGAGCCGATCGTTTGCAAATTGCTGGCCGAAGAAGGCCCGGATGTTTTGTGCCTGCAGGAATGCAAAAGCCCGGTTGAGAAAATCCCGACCGAGGCCTTTGCCGAGCTGGGTTACACCCACATGGTGGCGCGCGGGCAGAAGGGATACAACGGTGTGGCGATCCTGTCGAAACTGCCAATGGTAGAAGCAGGCGCCGAGGATTTTGCCAGCCTTGGCCACGCGCGCCATATCGCGGGGCGTTTGGAAAACGGTGTAACGATCCACAATTTTTATGTGCCCGCCGGTGGTGATGTGCCCGACCGCGAGGTGAACGAGAAATTTGGTCAGAAACTGGATTACCTGACCGAGATGCGCGACTGGTTTCACAAGGACGCCCCACAAAAATCCATTCTGGTGGGCGACCTCAACATTGCCCCGCGCGAAGATGATGTGTGGTCACACAAGAAACTGCTGAAGGTGGTCAGCCATACACCTGTCGAAGTGGAACAGCTGGCCCAAACACAAGACGCGGGCAATTGGGTGGACATCACCCGTCAGGATATTCCCGAAGGTTTGTTGTACAGCTGGTGGTCATATCGCGCCCGCGATTGGGACGAAGCTGATAAGGGCCGTCGCCTGGATCATGTCTGGGCCACAGCCGATATTTCGGGGGCCGGCCACTCCAGCCGCGTTATGCGCGCAGCACGCGGCTGGGAGAAACCGAGCGATCATGCCCCGGTTTTTGCCAGCTTTGACCTTTGACTTTAGGGCGCGGGGCCACATATACCCAGCGTCATATATAAGGGAATGCATGAATGCTTGAACTGGGCCAAGGCCAAAACCCCGCCGGAGCCGCCGATCTGATCAAGGACGTCACTGAGGCGGACTTTATGGTTGAGGTGGTCGAAGCCTCGCAAACCGTGCCGGTGATCGTGGATTTCTGGGCGCCGTGGTGCGGCCCGTGCAAAACTCTGGGCCCGGCATTGGAAGCAGCCGTGACAAAGGCCAAAGGCGCTGTGCGCATGGCCAAGATCAATGTCGACGAAAACCAGATGATTGCAGGCCAACTGAAGGTGCAATCTATCCCCACGGTCTATGTCTTTTGGCAAGGACAGCCGATTGATGCGTTTCAGGGCGCGCTGCCCCCATCCGAGATTGATGCCTTTGTCGCCAAAGCGATTGAGGCCGCAGGTGGCGACGCCAGTGGCGGGCTGGACGATGCGATCGAAGCCGCCGAACAGATGCTGGAAGAAGGTGCTGCGGTTGATGCCGCGCAAACCTTTGCAGCCATACTTGAGGAAGATCCCGCCAGCGCTGCGGCCTTTGCCGGAATGGTGCGGGCGCATATTGCCATGGATGATCTGGATCAGGCCGAAGCGATCCTGAACGGCGCCCCCGCCGAGATCAGCGCAGCCCCCGAACTGGAAGCGGCACATGCCCAACTGGAACTGGCCCGCCAAGCCCAGAATGCAGGTCCCGTGGGCGAGTTGAAAGCTGCGGTGGACGCAGACCCTGATAACCATCAGGCGCGGTTTGATCTCGCGCAGGCGTTGCAAGCCGCAGGCCAGAGCCAAGAGGCGGTGGACGAATTGCTGGAATTGTTCCGCCGTGATGGCGAATGGAACGATGGCGCCGCCAAGCAACAGCTTTTTACCGTATTTGAGGCTTTGAAACCCAATGATCCGATTGTCTTGAATGGCCGTCGCAAGCTGAGTTCCATGATATTTGCATGATACAGGGGGCGGGTTAGTCCATGACGATGTTCAATTTTACTGACTTGCCCGATGTGATCCCGATCTTCCCCTTGCCGGGTGCGCTGTTGCTGCCTCGCTCGCGGTTGCCGCTGCATCTGTTTGAGCCGCGATATCTGGCAATGCTTGAAGACGTTTTGAAAACGCCGCAGCGCCTGATCGGGATGATCCAGCCCAATGCCGTACCGGGGCGGGCTGAAAACGGGCTGCACTCCATTGGCTGCGCTGGACGTGTCACCCAGTTTTCCGAATCCGAGGACGGGCGCTACATGATCACCCTGTCGGGGGCGTCGCGCTTTCGGATTGTGGATGAAATCGACGGCTTCACCCCCTACCGCCGCGCACAGGTATCCTGGGAGGGGTTCGAGCGTGACCTCGGCCCAAAAGATGTTGACGTGGGGTTTGACCGCTCGGCGTTTCTGGATCTGCTGGATCGCTACCTGAGCGCGCGCGAGTTGGATACTGATTGGGACACCCTGAAAGACGCCGATGATGAATTGCTGATCAATTCACTGTCCATGCTTTTGGGATTTGAACCCGAGGACAAACAAGCGCTGCTGGAGGCGCCATCGCTGAGCACGCGGCGCGAAACGTTGGTCACATTAATCGAATTTGCCCTGCGTCGTGGGGAAGGGAATGAAGAGGTGATGCAATGAGTGTTGCACCAAACAGCTTTGACCGGCGCATGCTGGAGGCGCTGATCTGCCCGCTGACCCAGACGCGGCTGGAGTATGACGCCGATGCGCAAGAACTGATCAGCCGCGCTGCCAACCTGGCCTTTCCCATCCGCAACGGCATCCCGGTGATGCTGGTGGATGAGGGACGCGTTCTGGAGTGAGGTGGACGGTGAAGGCTGAAGGTCTGCTCTGCGGACATAGCGGTCATTTGCATAGACTTAGCAACAGAAGGTCAACGTTAGCCCCTGGGGTGGCGAACCGACAGATATTCTGGAGTGCTTTATGCCCGCAAAACACATCCATCAGGCCGAAAGAAGCACCTAGCTCAGACATATCGCCAGCCCAAGGGAGGGGCTGACGATGGCCGGGCCGCTAAAGCGGCTGTTAACCGGCTGGGTGTTCCAAATGTAAGGTCAACAGGGCTCAAATCGGTCATCTCGACACTGTCCAGACCTATCTTCCCAAACACAAAAGCGCCGGGCACAGAGTATCTCTGTCCCGGCGCTTTACGCGTTAATGGAGTGAGGCTTACTCGGCTCCGCCCAGCACGGACATGCCATGCAAGAGGTCGATGGCATAGGCCAGCTGATAATCTTCCTCGCGCAGTTTGGCGGCCTCTTCGGCCTTGACGCGATCTTCTTCGATCTGGCGGATTTCATCCTCGGTCAGGCTGTCATTGTTCAGGCTGCCGCGTAGATCGGCCTCGGTACGCCCACCGCGGGACGGGTTTTCCTCGGTTTCATCCTCGTTCACCGGGCGGCGGGGCTGTTCAACCAGAATATCAGGTGAGACACCCAGCGCCTGAATAGAGCGGCCTGATGGCGTGTAATAGCGCGCTGTGGTCAGGCGCATGGCCCCATCTCCGCGCAGCGGCATCACAGTCTGAACCGAGCCTTTGCCAAAGCTTTTGGTGCCCACAACGATCGCGCGATGATGATCCTGCAACGCGCCCGCCACAATTTCAGAGGCCGAGGCTGAGCCGCCGTTGATCAACACAACCATCGGCTTGCCCATGGCAAGATCGCCCAATTCCGCATTGAAACGATCTCCATCGGCGGGGTTGCGGCCACGGGTGCTGACGATTTCACCTTTGTCCATGAAGGCATCAGACACTTTGATCGCCTGAGTCAAAAGACCACCGGGATTGTTGCGCAGATCCAGCACAAAGCCGTTGATGGCATCCATGCCGCCGGCCTCTTCAACCTGTTCTTCCAGCTTGCTGGCCAGGTTTTTATAGGTCTGGTCGTTGAAGGTTGTGACGCGCAGTACCACGGTGTTTTGCTCGGTCCGGGCGCGCACCGCTGTCAGTTTGATGGTGTCGCGAATTATGGAGACATCGAAGGGCTCGTTTTCTCCCTCACGCACAACGGTGATCACGATTTCTGACCCCACTGGCCCGCGCATCAAGTCCACGGCCTCATCCAGGGTCAGCCCCAGCACGCTTTCATTGTCTACATGAGTGATGAAATCGCCGGCCTCCATGCCCGCTTCATCAGCGGGGGTGCCATCCATGGGCGAGACAACTTTCACAAAGCCCTCTTCCTGTGTCACTTCAATACCCAGCCCGCCAAACTCTCCGCTGGTCTGCACACGCATGTCGGCGGCATCATCGGGCGACAGGTAACTGGAATGTGGATCAAGCGAGGTGAGCATGCCATTGATCGCCGCTTCAATCAGCTCGGCTTCGTCCACGTCTTCAACATATTGCGCGCGGATACGCTCAAAGATGTCACCAAAAAGGTCCAGCTGTTCATACACATTGGTGGATTTCACCGATTCTTGCGCCAGTAGCGGGGCGGCCACCTGCGTTGACACAACGAGACCGGTTAAAGTGCCAACCGCAGCGGCCATCAGAAATTTTTTCATACGTTCAATCGTCCTTGTCCGTTTTGAACCACGCAGCCGGGTTCACTGGGCTGTTGTCTTCTCTGACCTCTATATAGAGGGTTTCGGTTTGCTCGGCACCCGTCTCATTGCTAATTTGGGACAAAATTGCACCTGCATCACGCCCATCGCCACCCATAAGGCCCACAGGACTGCCCCCTGGCAGTACCTCGCCGGTCTGACCATAGACCACGTCAAGTCCGGCGAACACCATTAGAAGGCCCGCCTGAGGCTCCAGAATGATCACATTGCCGTAATCCAATAGCTGCCCCTGATAGCGGATGGTGGCCGCTGCGGGAGTGGTAACAAGAGCTGACGGGCGGGTCGCCATAACGATGCCGGGGCGCATGATACCGGCGGCGTCCGGCTCGTTTGCCTGGCGCAGAATGCGGCCACGCACCGGCAGGGGCAATGCGCCTTTGCGATCGTCAACACCGGGTAAACTGCCTGGGGCTTCGTCCACCGCTATCTCGTTCAGGCCACTGGCGAACCCTTCAAGCGTTTCGGTTGAGGCAATAAGCAGCCCGGTTTTGACCGGGTCTTCGCTAAAGCGACGCGGCAATTCGATGCGGTCTGATATGGCTTGGCTCAGGGCGGCGCGCGCCTTTTGAGCGCCGATCAGCCCGTCTTCCAATGTGTCTGCCGCACTTTGTTGAAGCTGGCGCAGAACGCTGACTTCTTCCAGTTGTCCCCGCAGGCGGGCGGCGTGTTGATCCAGTGCAGGGGTAACATCCGCAAGGATCATACCAGATCGCGCCGTGCCCACAGGCCCGGTGGGATGCAACAAAAACACCGGCGATGGCGTGGACCCGATGCTTTGTAGTACCCCCAACAGGCGGGCAATTTCGCCCTCACGCGATTGCAATTCGCGGGTCAGGGTATCTTCGCGGATGGCCGCACGGCGCAGCCCGTCACGCATGGCGCGCAAGCCGTCCTCGTAGGCATGTACCGTTTCGGTCAATGCCTTGACGCGGTTGCGCGCACCTTCGGCCTTGTTCAGGGAAAGGGCCGCGGCGTTCAACCTGTTTGCGGCGGTGCGGGCGGCCTCGGCCGGATCAGGTTGGCCCATCGCCAAAGCGGGCAGGCAGATCAAAAGAGCTGCCAGCCATCTCATAAGATCAGGCTCTTTCCTGTCATCTCGGGCGGCTGCGGTAGATCCATCATTTGCAACAGGGTGGGCGCCAGATCGCAAAGCGCGCCGCTTTTTAGGTGCACACCCTCAGGCCCGCCTACCAAAATCACCGGCACCGGATTGGTGGTATGTGCTGTGTGTGGCCCACCTGTTTCAGGGTCAACCATGACCTCGCAATTGCCGTGGTCCGCCGTGATGATCATCGCGCCACCAACTTTGTTCAGCGCCTCAATGACACGGCCCAACCCCTGATCAACCGCTTCGCAAGCTTTCATCGCGGCGTGCAGATCACCGGTGTGGCCAACCATATCGGGGTTGGCATAATTGACCACGATCAGATCATAACCATCGCCTATGCTGGCCACAAAGTGGCTGGTCACTTCGTTGGCAGACATTTCGGGCTGCAAATCATAGGTCGCCACATTCGGTGAGGGGGCAACATAGCGGTCCTCGCCGGGCACCGGCTCTTCGACGCCACCATTCAGAAAGAAGGTCACATGCGGGTATTTTTCGGTTTCGGCCAGATGAAACTGGGTTTTGCCTTGCTTTGAAACCCATTCGGCCAGCGTGTTCTTGATATCGCGCGCCGGAAAGACCGCGTCGATCCAGGCGTTATGCTCGCGCGAATATTCGACCATTCCCAACAGAGCGGCCCATTCGGGACGGGGGCCTGTGTCGAAGCCTTCAAAATCGGGTTCCGCAATGGCCCGCAGGATTTCACGCGCGCGATCTGCACGGAAGTTCAGACAAAAGACGCCGTCGCCATCTTTCGCGCCTGAATAATCGCCGATCACGGTGGCCGAGATGAACTCATCGGTTTCCGAGCGGGCATAGCCATTACGAATGGCAATTTCGGGTGTGTCGGACTGCGGGCCTTTGCCAAGGATCATCGCGTCATAAGCCTCGCGGACGCGGCTCCAGCGGTTGTCGCGGTCCATGGCAAAATAGCGCCCCGAAAGGGTGGCGATCTGCACGCCCTCCGGCAGCCCGTCCTGCAATTCATTCAGATAGGTTAGCGCACTTTTGGGGGCGACATCGCGGCCATCTGTCATGGCGTGCAACACCACCGGGATGCCCGCATCACGCAGCGCTTTGGCCGCAGCGATCACATGGGTGATGTGGCCATGCACGCCGCCGTCCGAAATCAGACCCAACAAATGTGCCGTGCCGCCGGATTGGCGCAAATGATCTGCAAATCGCTGAATGGCATCATTGTTGAAAAAGCTACCGTCTTCGATGGCCAGATCAATCTGCCCCAGATCCATCGCCACCACACGCCCGGCACCAATATTGGTGTGGCCCACCTCAGAATTGCCCATCTGCCCGGTTGGCAGCCCCACGTCGGGGCCATGAGTGATAAGCGTGTTATTGGGACAGGTGGCCATCAGACGATCAAACACAGGTGTATCGGCCAATACCGGTGCATTGGCTGCGGTGTCCTCGGACAGACCCCACCCATCAAGGATGCACAAAACAACTGGTTTAGGCGTACTCACTCAAAGCTCCTGCCTGCTTGCAGGGGTATCTAACGCCTATGGGGGCCGGGGTGAAGGTGGGGTAGCGGTAACATGGGAAGTTTGTTTGGGGTTGTGAGGCTCAGACATGACGACAAGCTGGGCAATCCGGCACCATTGGGGTGTTGTGATGCAGATCACCTATTCGCGGCATCGCTGTCTTGAATGTCGACACAGATGTCTGTTTTGAGCCCACTTCGACCGATGCTGCGGTCTGGTTGAACGGCAGCTAATTGGGCAAAGAAGCCCGAAGCTCATCGTAGGGAAGCGCAACATGTTCTTTGTATGGGTCACGTTTTAGAAGACTGTCAAAGTATCGACTTATCGAGGGCCACTCAGGTCTTTCGATCTCAATATTAAAGTATCGGTAGAGTATGTGCCCGAACTGGATATCTGCCAGTGTGAAGTCGGCGCCACTTAGCCACTCATTGTTCTGTAGTTGGTCTTCGGCAATCTGCAACTTCGAATGGAGATTCCGAAGAGCGTCGGAAATAGCCTTGGGGTCTTGCTGCGCCTTCGGCGTACGGACTACACGCCAGAAAACCGGCGCTGTAAATCCAAGGGCAATATTGATTTTTGACCATTCAGCCCACTTATCCACTTGCGCGCGCTTTGACGGATTTTTCGGCCAAAAGGAGTCATTGGCATAAGCATTTGCCAAGTATCGGAGAGTTGCGCCCGTTTCCCAAAGAGCCGATCCATCGCCATCTTTCAAAACCGGAACCGTCCGGTTGGGATTCATCTCAAAGAATTCACTAGTGTCGGTGCCTCCATAAATATGCCCTGCATCGGTCCGGTCATACTTTAATTTTAGCTCACCAACGCACCACATCAGGGCTTGAACGTTCGATGATGATTTTCGGCCCCAAATACGAAGCATCCTACTCGCCTGTTTTTGCTTGGTTAGCTTGAGATATAACTTGAAGCAGACCATGCAGCAAGTTGTTCGGATGGCGGCAGAGTCCGCGAAGGAGACGTCCGTCTCAATTGCCGCGCCAATGCCTCTCGCCCTATTCGCGGTGATACGGGGCACCTGCCAATATGGATGCCGCACGATACAGCTGTTCGCTCAGCATGACCCGCGCCAGCATATGGGGCCAGACCATACGGCCAAAGCTGAGTTTGAAATCGGCGCGCGCGCGCAGCTCTTTGCTGAGCCCGTCCGCCCCGCCAATCACAAAAGCCAGATCAGCGCAGCCATCATCACGCCAATGGGCGATCTTAGTGGCAAACTCGGGCGAGCTGAGCACCTGGCCACGTTCATCCAAAGCCACCACCGTCGCCCCATCGGGAATGGCGCGCACCAGCAGGTCGGCCTCGGCCTGCATGCCCTTGCCCTTTTTATCCTCAACCTCACGGACCTCGCCCTTGGACAAGGACAAAGCACGCCCGCTGCGGTCAAATCGGGTCAGGTAATCATCCAGAAGGTCTGCCTCCGGGCCCGTGCGTAACCGGCCCACTGCGCAGATATGTACGCGCATTCAGCTTTGCGTGGTCGTGGTCTCGCTGCCAGGCAACCACATTTTTTCAAGCTGGTAAAACTCGCGCACTTCTGGGCGGAAGATATGCACAATCACATCTCCGGTATCCAACAACACCCAATCGCCGGTGCCTTTACCTTCGATTCTGGTTGGTACGTTGAGTTCATTTTTCAGCCGCTCAGACAGCTTTTCTGCCAGGGCGCCAACTTGCCGCGAGGAGCGGCCAGAGCATATCACCATGTAGTCGCCGATCGCCGTTTTACCACGCAGATCAATCTGCACGATGTCTTCGGCCTTATCGTCGCTCAGAGAGGTAAGGATGCGCTTGAGCTGAGATTCGCTGTTTGCGCGTGTGTCGGGCGTCACTTTGTGCGCCTTTTGATCAGCGGCGGTGGCCGCGTCAGCGGTGAAAGACAGGACAATGTCCTCCTGGGTTGCGCACCGATGAAACCCCGGTGCAGGGCATATGTTAAACGTAACAAGGGCATTATGATATTTCAATATTACCGAATGGTAAAGGCGTGAAGATGGGCGAAATTTGCCACTTTAGCTTTTGCAGGGCGTCAATCTGCCTGTGGGGCTGCCTGTGGGGCTGTCTGTGGCGTCGGCTGGTCTTCATCTTCCAACATGCGCACTTCGCGTTGTGGGAACGGGATGGAAATACTGTTTTCCTGAAAGGCATCCCACAGCGCCAGATAAACATTGCCGCGAATGTTGGTCAGCCCCCCTGTGGGGTCAGAAATCCAGAACCGCAGGATGTAATCCACCGATGAATCGCCAAATCCCACAATATGGCAGACAGGCGCCTTGAAGCTGAGCACGCGGTCCACTGATTTGGCTGCCTCAATGGCAATCCGGCGCACATCATGCGGATCACAGCCATAGGCGGTGCCAAAATAGATGTCGAGGCGCACGAAATCATTGGAATGTGACCAGTTCACTACCTGTCCGGTGATCAGATCCTCATTTGGGATCAGGTATTCTTTGCCGTCCCGCGTGACCACACTGACATAGCGCGCGCCCAGCGAATTGATCCAGCCAAAGGTTTCTCCAAGGCTGATGACATCACCAGGTTTGATCGACTTGTCCAGCAGGATGATAACACCAGACACAAGGTTTGACACCACCTTTGCCAGACCAAAACCAAGGCCCACACCGATGGCACCGGACAGCACCGCAAGGCCGGTCAGATCCACACCCACAGCGCGCAATCCGACAAAAAACGCCATGCCATATAGGATCACTTGCAGAAATTTGACTGCCAACACCTGCATGGAAGGCGAAATTTCCTTGTTCTGCCTGATCCGCGATGACGTGGTTGTTGATACAAACCGTGCCATTACAAAAAGGACGCCAATCACAAAGACCGCCTGCAGCACGACCCAGACAGAAATACGCGTCTCGCCTATGCTAAGGGCTGCGCTGTCGAGCAGGCTTTGAATATCTTCGGTGATGCCCAGAATGCTGAACGTGACCCATGTCCACCCGGCATACCGCACCATGGATCGCAAAAATCCATTACTTATCAGGCGTGTAACGATGGCAATGATGAGCCAGGCTTGCGCCAGTTGCGCCGATGCTCCCAGCAAATAGGATCGGCTGGGCCAGGTATATTCACGCATGAACCACACCAGTGGCCACATCAGCAAAACAAAGAAGATCATCTGCAAGCGGCGATGCACCAAAACGCCAAAGCGCATTTTCCACTTGGGCCAGCCCTCACGGCCACGCAGCCAATCATACAGGCGCGGGCCAACCAGTTTGGCAATCACCCAAGACAAGATCACCACTCCGGCGATTATCATCACCTGATAGGCGTTCCACGTCCGCATCAAACCCTGCAGGAAAACCAGCGCCTCATTCCAAAGGCTCAACACAATATCCCGCGCTTCAGGAACGAACTCTGTTGCTGGGGCAGTGTCTACTGCGGTGGGGCTGGTTTCATTTTCCATTACAAGGGAATTTGGCACGCCCTTGACGTATCAACAAGCCCGCACTGGACATGTGCTGCGCTTTCGCGTTTTCATCACCACAAACAAAGGGAACCGGCCATGACCACTGCTTTGATCACTCATGACGATTGTCTGAATCATGTCACGCCGGACGGCCACCCAGAACAGGTTGCCCGGCTGGCCTATATCCTTGACGCGCTAGAGGGCAAAGACCTTCTGCGTACACAGGCCCCCTTGGGCAATGATGCAGATATCGCGCGGGTTCATCCACAGGCTCATATTGATCATGTGACGGATATGTCGCCCACCAAAGGCCAGGTGCCGCTGGATGCGGATACCTGGATGTCGCCTGGATCACTGGATGCTGCGTATCGTTCTGTTGGTGGGGCAGTGAAGGCCGTGGATATGGTGTTAGGCGGAGAGGTGAGCAATGCATTTTGTGCCTGCCGCCCGCCGGGGCACCACGCCGAAGCGCAGAAAACCATGGGGTTTTGCCTGTTTGGCAATGTGGCCATCGCCGCAAAATATGCATTGGATCACCATGGGTTGTCGCGTGTCGCCATCGTGGATTTTGACGTGCACCACGGCAATGGCACACAAGCCCTGTGCGAAGATGACCCGCGCATCCTGTTTGCCTCCAGCCATCAAAGCCCGCTTTGGCCCGGCAGTGGCATGGCGCATGAAACAGGTGTGGCAGGCAATGTCATGAACGTGCCCTTGGCCGGGGGCGGTGATGGGGCTGCAATCCGCGCCGAGATGCAGCGCCAGATACTGCCCGCTGTTGAGGCATTCGAGCCGGAGTTGCTGCTTGTCTCGGCCGGGTTTGATGCACATCGCGCTGACCCTCTGGCAGGGCTGAACTGGTCTACCGAAGATTTTGGTTGGATCACTGAACGGCTGTGCGATGTGGCGGATGCACATTGCGAAGGGCGCATCGTATCTTGTCTGGAGGGCGGGTATGATCTGGCTGCCCTGGCCGAAAGTGCGGCCTTGCATGTGGATGTGTTGATCTCGCGGGGACGCTAAGAAAGCGCTATGTTTCCAGTCATTTGGCGACGATATGCCGTCTCAGTATGGCGCGGGTATCTATGACCCACGCAGCACAGGGCATCGAAACTGAGATCGGCCTCTTGGCGGGTTGCAATAGCGGCTGAAGGCGTATGGCACAGGTGATTACTCGCAACCGCTGGTGGCTGGGTGCCTAAATGCTGGGTCATGCATCCCGTGTGCGATCCCCAACAGCTTGGGGATTGTTGTTCACCTGTGCGTTGCACTTCTTGATCAAGCGTGTCACGCATCGCAGGTACAATTACAAACGGACTTCTTTCATGCGTGCCGGATTGACGCTGCTATGTTTGGCCTATGTTCTCAGCCAGTTTTTCCGCGCCTTTCTGGCGGTTCTCAGTGGTGTTCTTGAAGCTGATATCGGCACCGGTCCCGATGCCTTGGCGCAGGCTTCAGGGTTTTGGTTTTTGTCGTTTGCTGCGATGCAGCTGCCGGTGGGCTGGGCGCTTGATAAGATTGGCCCGCGTCGCACCGCATCAGTGTTGTTGTTTCTGGGCGGGGCAGGAGGGGCCGCGCTGTTTGCGCTGGCGACAAACGCGCTACATGTAAATCTTGCCATGCTGCTCATCGGCATAGGGTGTTCACCCGTCCTTATGGCGTCTTACTATATCTTTGCTCGGCAATTTCCTGTGGCTCAGTTCGCTACTCTGGCGGCGCTGATGCTGGGTGTAGGATCGGTTGGCAATCTGGTGGCCTCCTACCCCATGGCGCTTGCTGCTGAATTGGTGGGGTGGCGTGCGTCACTGGCGGGTCTGTCGGTGTTGTCAGCGATGGTGGCCCTTGGCATCGCTGTTTTTGTGCGGGACCCCGAACCTGCCCAGAGCGAGGAAAAAGGCTCGGTCTTTGATTTGTTAAAGATGCCTGCGTTGTGGGCTATATTCCCTCTCATGCTGGTGACCTATGTGCCCTCAGCGGGCATTCGTGGCCTGTGGATCGGCCCTTATCTGAGTGATGTTTTTGGCATGTCCACAACACAAGTGGGCCAAGCCAGCTTGGCCATGGGGGTGGCCATGATTGCCGGTACTTTGTGTTATGGTCCCTTGGATCGGTTGTTTCAGACTCAGAAATGGGTAGTCTTTTTCGGCAACATCCTGTGCGTTTTGTCGACATTAGTGCTGGCCATGCTGATGTCTTACAACGTCATAGTGTCGATCGCTCTATGTGCGGCTGTTGGCTTTTTCGGGGCGTCTTTCCCGGTGATCATCGCACACGCCCGCAGCTTTGTGCCGGCACATCTGGCAGGGCGCGGTGTGACACTGCTGAACCTCTTTGGCATTGGCGGTGCGGGTGTCATGCAATTTGCCTCGGGCGGCGTGCATGCCGGGGTACAGGCAGGCAGCGGAACAGAGGTGGCTTACATGACACTCTTTGCCCTTTTTGGGGGTTTATTGCTGGTGGGCACGCTGATTTACCTTCTCAGCCGGGACGCTCCGCGCGCATAAGCCCTTCCATCGGGCTGCGCAGGGGTTTAAGAGGCCGCAGTCAACCCTACCAGATGGAGTGAATAACATGGGTTATCGGATCGCCGTCGTTGGTGCCACCGGCAATGTGGGCCGCGAAATGCTGAACATCCTGGCCGAGCGCCAGTTCCCTGCCGATGAGGTTGTCGCATTGGCAAGCCGTCGCAGCCTGGGGACGGAAGTTAGCTTTGGTGATAAGACGCTCAAGTGTCTTGATCTGGATACGTTTGATTTTACCGGCTTTGATATGGCTTTGTTTGCCATCGGCTCGGATGCGACCAAGGTCTATGCGCCCAAAGCTGCCAAAGCGGGCTGTGTGGTGATCGATAACTCGTCGCTCTATCGCTATGATCCGGATGTGCCCTTGGTGGTGCCCGAAGTGAACCCCGAAGCGGTTGAAGGCTATGCCAAGAAAAACATCATCGCCAATCCCAACTGCTCGACTGCGCAGATGGTTGTGGCGCTAAAGCCGTTGCACGACCGCGCAACCATTAAACGCGTGGTGGTCAGCACTTACCAATCCGTATCAGGTGCGGGCAAAGAAGGCGCAGATGAGCTGTGGGATCAGACCAAAGCGATTTATAACCCAACTCAGGATGTGCCGCCAAACAAGTTCACCAAGCAGATCGCATTCAATGTGATCCCGCACATTGATGTGTTCATGGATGATGGCTCGACCAAGGAAGAATGGAAGATGGTGGCCGAGACGAAGAAGATCGTCGATACAGCCATCAAGGTGACTGCGACTTGCGTGCGCGTGCCGGTATTTGTTGGCCATTCTGAATCAGTGAACATCGAATTCGAAGAATTTCTCGATGAAGACGAGGCCCGCGATATCCTGCGCGAAGCCCCCGGTATCATGGTGATCGACAAGCGTGAAAACGGCGGCTACGTCAGCCCGGTAGAATGTGTTGGTGATTATGCCACGTTCATTAGCCGCGTCCGTCAGGACAGCACGATCGAAAACGGCCTGAACCTGTGGTGCGTATCAGACAACCTGCGCAAAGGGGCTGCGCTGAACGCGGTGCAGATCGCCGAAACGCTGGGCACTCGGGTGCTGAAAAAAGGGTGAGCCTGTTCAATAGGGTTCTACAACATCAATCTCAGGCGTATCGTCGTGTACGCCTGATTGGGGTTGGTTGAGAAAACGCTCTGCAAGCCAGGTGTGGCTGTGTCCGGGAAATGGCTGGCGGAAACGCTGCATGAGCCTGGAGTAGCTGAAGCCCAGTTCGGAAGCTTTGCATAGTCTGGCATCCCCTGGGTACGTGTGCAGAGCAAGGCCCCCACCTGCGGCACGCAATACATACCCCTTGGATTGTAAGCGGCGGTCCAATTCGTCCCAGTCTTTAGCGAGGGCGAGATCATTGGCGAGACGCGCACGCAAGGGCGCGATGAGCTGCTCATCCGCCCTGATGGGCGGTCTCGCGTTCTGGTGGCGTAAAATTTCGCGATTCAACAAATCACGGATCAGCTGGCCAAGCGTAATATCTGACTTTCGCGCCAAGGCAGCGGCAGCGCGCAACATTTCTGGCTGCATCTTCATTGAAACGGGTTCCATGTCCATGACACGCATTCCACCTAAACATAGTTAGCAAAGCGTAAACTCGCGCATATTTAAGAATCTTTCTTGCCTTGCCCAAGGATCGCGTCGGATAAAACGTCTCATAGTCAGGTGTTTCGGGAAAATTTTGTGACTTCAGCCCCACTCGAAGCACTTTTGAAAAGGAGTTTTATAAATGCGTATACTTGTCCTGATGCTTGCCTGTTGCCCGGCAGCTCTTTTTGCCGAAGACATGGCCCTGACCAGCAATGTCAGCGCTGTCACGCTGTATCCAGGCGGTGCCACGATCACCCGTGACGTGCCCTTCACCGCCTCCGCCGGTGCGCATCAGCTGATCCTCACTGATCTGCCATCTAGCACACCGCTGGAAAGCGTGCGGGTCAAGGTGGATGGCGCTGTAATGGGTTCGCTCACCACGCGGTCAGAATTCGTACCACCACGCACCGCCAAGGTAAGCGCCGATATTGAGGCCGCCGAGGCCAAAGTCGAAAGTGGCGAGGCTGACTTGCGTGCCGCCTTTGGTCAGGTTCAGGCGATACGCCTTGAGGTCGAAGCCGCACAAGCCCGCGTAAGGTTTCTGAGCGAGCTTGGCGAGAGTGACACGATCACTGAACTTGGCGTTGATGCCCTGCGTGATCTGGCGGGCATGATCGGAGAGGAAACGCTGAATGCCCTGCGTGCTGCCCATGATGCCGGGCTGCGCGCGGATGAGGCTGAACGCAACCTGAAAGACCTTAAAGAGAGCCTTGAACTCGCCCGCCAATCCCTGGCGGCACTGGTGCCCGAGGTGGAAAACCGCGCCATGCTGGCCATCGCCGTCAATGCCGCCGCCAAAACCGAAGGCCGGGTTGAGATCACCTATACCATCAATGATGCCGGCTGGTTGCCGGTTTACGATCTGAAGCTGGATCGTGAGGCCTCAGCCCTGACCATTGAACGGGGTGCCTTTGTTGGCCAATACACCGGCGAGAACTGGAGCAATGTCGCGCTGACCCTGTCCACCGTACGCCCCAGCGAGCAATCCGCGCCGGGCGAAGTCTGGCCATGGCTGCGACGCATTTATGACCCCAAGCCGCAGATGACCAAATCGCTTGTGCGCAGCGCGACAGATTCAGGCGCCTATGGCGAGGCGTTGGCAGAGCCCGTGATGGAAGATGCGTTTATCGCTCCGCAGCAGGCAAGCGCAGATTTTGATGGGCTGGCAGTGACATATACCTATCCCGGCACTGTCTCGGTCGCCTCGGATGCGGATCATGTGCGTCTGGCGCTAGGCAGCCTGACAACGAATGTCGATCTGAGCGCCCGCGCCGTGCCTTTGTCTGACAGCACCGCCTTTCTCATGGCATCGTTCACCAATGATATGGACGAGTTGATCCTGCCCACCTCCGAGGCGATGTTTTATCTTGATGGCCGTTTTATCGGACAGAGCTATCTTGACCTGATCGCATCAGGGGCCGAGGCCGAACTGTCCTTTGGCCCGATTGACGGCATTCGCCTGACCCGCGCCGTGCTGGACCGTAACGAAGGCGACCGCGGGATCATCAGCCGATCCAACGAGATGACCGAACAGGTGCGCATCGACGTTCAAAACCTAACCGGCGAAAGCTGGCCCATCGAGCTGCGCGATCATGTGCCCTATTCCGAGCAAGAAGATCTGGAGATCACCTGGTCAGCCACGCCTATGCCCACGGATCAGGACGTAGACGACAAACGCGGAGTTCTGGCTTGGTCGTTTGATCTGCCTGCGGGGGAAAGCCGTAGGATCGAATTGTCCCATGGCATCGAATGGCCCGATGGCATGGCCCTGCAATAAATGCCAAACGCCCCGGTCCGTTGATCACTCAATGGCGCTGGGGCGTTCTTTGCTGCTGAAGCGCTAAGAAAGCATCACCTCAGATACTGATAAACGTGTCCTTATCGGGGTGGTACTGCTCCACTCCGCCTTCGCCGATATCATGCCACAGACCGTGCAGAGTGAGTGATCCGTCTTTCACTGCCTCTGCGACGAAGGGAAAACTCATCAGGTTTTCAAGCGAGATGACAACGGCTTGTTTCTCAAGGGCCCGACTCTGTTCAGCGGGGTCTTCTATGTCACGCACCCGTTCAAAACCGGGGCGCAGAATGTCCATCCAACGGCCAACAAAGCTGGATTTCTCCTCCAGCTCGGGGGCCGCACCGGTGCACATGTCCAGACAGCCCTGAATGCCGCCGCAATTGGAGTGACCAATAACGATCACATGAGCAACCTTCAGCGCTGTGACCGCATATTCCACTGCGGCTGACGTCCCATGGGGATTGCCGTCTGGCTCGTATGCGGGAACAAGATTGGCGATATTGCGGTGAATAAAGAATTCGCCCTGATCGGCCCCAAAGATTGATGTGACATGAACGCGGCTGTCACAGCACGAAATCATCATCGCACGCGGATGCTGGCCCTGCGCGGCCAGGTTTTTATACCATGCCCTGTTTTCAGTATAGCTGGTTGCCCTCCAGCCGTGAAACCTCTGGACCAGATAGTTAGGGAGCGGACGTGCATGTTCCATTGCAGAGACCCTTATTGCCATTCGATCTGTGTGATAGCGGGAATTAGATGAGAATTCGAGAGAGAAAGTGCATAGCGAGAAACCATTTGGAATCGGTTTTGCGTCATCTTGGTATCTGGTGATGGGCCAATACAATCCGGGGTGAACCGTGGAACAGATAACACTATTGAAGCAAAATGAGGTCGTCAGGCTTGATGCCTCACGTCTTGAGGAGCTGTTTGTGCAGCTGGGTGAAACAAGTGCAGAAGATGTGGTCTGTCGCGCTCTGGAGGAGCTGGCTGCGCGCCTGTCTCACACCGAGCGGTGCTACCGCGAGCTGCGATTTGAAGATATGCGCAAAAGTGCGCGGTCACTTATCGCAATCTCTGAACAGATCGGCATGCAGTTGCTGGCCGATGTTGCGCGTGATGTAACGTCGTGCATCGACAGCGGTGATGGCACGGCCCTGTCGGCCACTCTGGCGCGATTGCTTCGAATCGGCGAAAGTTCTCTGAGCGAAATTTGGGATGTGCAGGATCTTTCGATCTAGGCACAATGCGGCTGACCGACCCTTGCGGCTGGGCAACTCTTTTGCTTGCAGGTGGCGCTGGGGCAGCTAGGTTGTCGGGGTTGAACTGATCCATAGGCCTTTCCCCCATGTCCCTAAGCTTTGCCCAAGATGATGCCGATGCCATCCCCCTTCATGTGATCGAACAAGCTGAGTTGCCCGATTGGTTGGCGTCACAACCAACGCATGTGTCTGATTGGGTGAGCAGCGCGGGGTTTACCGCCGGGCTGGGCAGTGCGCTGTTGGTGCCGGGCGCCACAGGCAAGGCTGAGATGGCGCTGGCAGGGTACGGCGATGCGGCACAGCGTGCGCGGGGGCGGTTCCATCTGGCCTCGGCGGCGGCGAAGCTGCCCGAGGGCAATTATCGCCTGCACGGCTTACCGCCCGAGATGGCCGAGCAAGAGGCACTTGGCTGGCTTTTGTCGGCCTACGCCTTTGAGCGATACAAAAAGCAAAAACCAACACAGGCGCGCCTTGTGGCCCCAGAGGGCGTAGACGCCACGCGGCTTGAGATCATTGCCGCAGGCGAAGTATTGACCCGCGATCTGATCAACACGCCTGCCTGCGATATGGGGCCTGCTGATCTGGAAGCGGCTTGTGGTGATTTGGCCAAAGCCCACGGTGCAAGGATCAACGTGATCCGGGGCGAGGCCCTGCTGGAGCAAAACCTTCCGATGATCCACGCCGTGGGCCGAGCCGCTGCGCAGGTTCCGCGCTTGGTGGATATGCGCTGGGGGGATACAGGCCCGACGCTGACTTTGGTGGGCAAAGGCGTGTGTTTTGACACCGGTGGCTTGAACCTCAAACCCGGTGCCTCGATGGGGCTGATGAAAAAGGACATGGGCGGGGCCGCCACCGTGCTTGGGCTGGCGCATATGATCATGGGCACGGGGATGAATGTGCAACTGCGTGTGCTGATTCCAGCGGTTGAGAACTCGGTCAGCGCTGATGCCTACCGCCCCGGTGATATCCTGACGGCGCGCAATGGCCTGACGGTAGAAATCAACAATACCGATGCCGAGGGGCGTTTGGTATTGGGCGATGCATTGGCGCTCGGGGCTGAGGAAACGCCTGATCTGATGATCTCAATGGCGACGTTGACCGGGGCGGCGCGCGTGGCCGTTGGCCCCGATCTGGCCCCTTATTTTACCGATGACAATAACACCGCGTTGGCGCTGGAGAGCGCCGCAGCGCAGGTGGCTGATCCGGTCTGGCGGTTGCCATTTCATGAGCCCTATGAGGCGACGATCGAACCGGGCATTGCAGACCTTGATAACGCGCCCAAGGGCGGATTTGCCGGGGCTATTACCGCCGCATTGTTCCTGCGCCGCTTTGCGGGGGGCACGCCTTACACCCATTTTGACATCTACGGCTGGAACCCCAGCGCAGCCCCGGCCCGCCCCAAAGGCGGCGTCGGCATGGGGGCGCGGGCGCTGCTGGCCGCATTGCCGGATATTTTGGGCAAATGAGCGATCCTCGCCTGACACCTGCGAACGGCCGGGTGGCGGCGGTGCATCTGCGTGACCGGGTTAAGGCGGATATATATGTCGATGGCACACCCATGCGGGTCTGTGTGCCCTTGGCCGATCTTTTGCGTGCACCCCTTGGGGCGCGAGATCGTCAATTGCTGCTTGGCGAAGATGTGACCTGCTATGAACAACACGACGGCTGGGCCTTCGTGCAATCCGCCAAAGATGGCTACGTTGGCTATCTGCCCGTCACTGAGCTGACCCTGCAAGACGCAGACGATACACCCAATCACCGGGTTATCGCGCGCACCACACATGTCTATCCCAAAGCGAACTTCAAAACACGTGAACTTAGCAGCGTCAGCCATGGCAGCCGGGTGAACGTGCTGGCGGATCATGGCCGCTTTGCCCAGACCCCTCTGGGGTTTATCCCCACAGCCCATCTTGCGCCGCTGACCCAGGTTGAGTCCGATCCGGTGCGCGTGGCAGAAACCTTCTTGGGTACGCCTTACCTGTGGGGCGGGAATTCAGGGTTTGGGCTGGATTGTTCGGCCCTTGTGCAAGCCGCCTGTTTGGCCTGTGGTCTCCCATGCCCGGGCGACAGCGATATGCAAGAAACAGAGTTGGGCACGCATCTTCCTCGGGATGCCGCCCTGCAACGCGGCGATTTGCTGTTCTGGACGGGCCATGTGGCTTGGGTCGCAGACCCCGGCACTTTGCTGCATGCCAATGCTTTTCATATGGCCGTGGCTCATGAACCCCTCCAAGATGCCATTCAGAGAATCGAGGCGCAGGGCGATGGCCCCGTCACCGCCCGCAAAAGACTGGGAGAGATCACATGAGCGACACGTTTTTCCAACCCATCTCGGGGTTTGAACTGCCCCGCTTTGCCGGGGTACCCACCTTCATGCGCCTGCCGCATGTGCCGCATGGGCATGAGCGCTACAAAGATGTGCAAATTGGCCTGATCGGTGTGCCATGGGACAGCGGCACCACCAACCGCCCCGGTCCCCGCCACGGCCCGCGCCAGCTGCGTGACGCCTCAACCATGATGCGTGCGCAACATGGCGTTTCGGGGATGCGCCCGTTTGAGGCCGCACGCTGCGCTGATCTGGGCGATGTTGGCCCCAACCCGGCCGATATCATGGATTCAATGGAGAGGATCACCGCGTTTTACAATCAGGTCATGGATGCGGGCATTGTGCCTTTGACAGCCGGTGGCGATCACCTGACCTCGCTGCCGGTGCTGCGTGCAGTGGCCCGCAATGGCCCGGTGGGCATGGTGCATTTTGACAGCCATACTGACCTGTTCCATTCTTATTTTGGCGGCACGATGTATACCCATGGCACCCCCTTCCGCCGCGCGGTGGAAGAAGGCCTGCTGGACCCCAAGCGCGTGGTGCAGATCGGTATTCGTGGCACGATGTATGACGAAGAAGACCGTGATTTTGCCAAGGCCAACGGCATCCGCCTGATCCTGATCGAAGAGTTTCACGCCCGCGGTGTAGAAGATGTGATGGCCGAAGCCCGCGAGATTGCGGGCACCGGGCCAACATATGTCAGCTATGATATTGATTTTGTTGATCCCACCTTTGCACCCGGCACCGGTACGCCTGAGGTGGGTGGACCTAATTCCTTCCAGGCGTTGCAGGTTTGCCGTGAGTTGGCAGGGCTGAACATCGTGGGCGCCGATATGGTTGAGGTGTCACCACCATTTGATCAATCCGGCGACACAGCCTTTCTGGGCATGTCGATCATGTATGAAATACTCTGCGTGATGGCCGCTCAGGTCTAAACGGGCAGGCGCTTTGCGCACGGGCCTTACCTCCTGCGTAGGGCGGGGTTTCAACCCGCCTTCTGCCTCACTGGCCCTATCTGTTGTTGCGTGCCGTATAGACAATCACCCGGCCAGGGATGCGCAATCCCGCCTCAGTCTGGTACTGCGCGAATGCGGCTTTGCAGGCGGCTTTGATTTCGGCAATATCCGCGTCTGAGGCATTCTTTTCGCCGATCAACCGTGTGGCCGGGCCGATTGTGATCGCCATCTCTGTTGCCGCCTCCAGCGTTTGGGGCGGGATAAGATCCACCTCTACATTCTCGCCCTTGGCCTGCGCCCAACCCGCATCGCGCAGAATACCTGTGATCCGCGTGATGTCCTTAAAGGCCATGGGGCCGGGGGCGATCGGATCCATTGGGTCTGGGCGGCCCAGCCGTGCCATTGCCGCCTTCATGGGCAGCATAAACCACGGGTTTTCCGGGGCACCTTGCCAACAGATCATTGCCAGACGGCCCCCCTTGCGTGTGGCGCGGCGCAGGTTTGCCATGGCGGCAACGGGATCGCTAAAAAACATCACACCAAAGCGCGAAATCACCAGATCAGCGGCTTGCGGGGGAAACTCGTAAGTCTGTGCATCACCCAGGACAAACTCCAGATTGTCCAATGCCGCCGCCTGTGCCCGGTCCTGCGCCATGGTCAAAAGTGGTTCGCCAATATCCAGCGCTGTGACCCGGCCATTTTGCCCGACGCGTCTGGCCAGCAACAGGCTGCTTGCCCCCGTGCCACAGCCAATGTCCACAACATGTTCACCCGCAGCCGGGGCGCCCTGGGCAACAACGACGTCCAATACGCCCGCCAACAGAGTATCCATTTGCACCTGATGGGTGGCCCAGGTCTGGCCTGCGGGCGAACTCCAGTATTCTGCCTGATCTGCATTGGGGGCTTGGGTCATGATGGGTCCTCTGGACAGGTATTTCGATGTTGTTGTGTTGTATTCGCAGCCCGACAATAGAGATGTTCAACGCATTTTGACAGTATCCCCGACCTGCACGTCACCGCCCTCAATCACCCGGCAGTTCAATCCCGAGCGGTTCCATAACGCCATATAGACATCACGTTTCAGCATCAGGTTCAGGTATTTGCAGGGCTGGTTGATCCGCACGCCTTCCAAAACCACGCCGCCGATGCAAAACCGCAAACCGACCAAATGCTGCAATGGAACGCCAGATACTGTCAAATTGCGCCGGTGATCATCAACATGGATGGGTTCATTACAATCTTGGGCCACACGCTCCAGCATCTCAGCTTCAATCAGCGTGACTTGCCTGTCGGGGCCGGGGATGCCGGAATAAGTGCCGGTTTCCAGGAAATACCGATCGCCTTCAATGCCACGCCCCTCTATCAGACTGGCGCGTTGCAACGGCTGCATTGGCTGTGATTTTGCCGGGCAAATGTGGATATGCTCCAGCATGCCCTGCCATCCGGTTGCTGTCATGATCTATTCCACCGCCCGGATCAATTTGCGTTCCAACACACGCAGCACGGTTTTCAGGTCGTGCCCGCGTTTCAGTATCTGCCCATCCAGCCCGATCACCGCATATTGGCCTTGCTTGCCACGCAGCTTGGGGCGCTTTTCAATCCTGTACAAAGGATGCTCGGCTGTGCGGCGAAACACTGAAAATACGGCCACATCACGCAGGCAGGAAATGCCGTAGTCACGCCATTCGCCAGCGGCGACCATACGACCGTATAGTGACAGGATCACACCCAGCTCGGTGCGATGAAAGGCAACGACATCTGTGCCATTTGCCGATGGGAAAGGTGTAAGAGGCTGAAAGCTCATACTGTTAGGTTGCCATATCGGCTGGTCAAATCAAGTGAATTCGCTCAGCCACACCACAGGCGGGCAATATCTGCGTTCACATTCACATCCACATTCAGCCGGTCCGGGCGGTGATCCATTGTCACGGCCGAATTGGGGGTGATGATCCGCACCTTGCCATTTTCTGTGTCAAAACTGTGATTGGCGACCGGCTCGCCGATCAGATCGCTGTAATGCTCAGCCCCGCATCCTTCATCGGGTGAGGTGTCCATTACAACGGCCTTACCAGAATTCAACGTACATCCTGCCAGCACAATGCAGCACATAAACACATTTCTCATTGTTACCTCACAAGCTGCACCATCTGACGATGCGGATTGAGTTTGGCCGACCGGCCATATCTGCACAAGCAATTGTTGATCATCCGCAATCTTTCGCCCAAAGTCGCCGCACACAGATATGGGAGGAAGACCCTATGCGCACCACTGCCGCCGTTGCCCTTGAAGCGGGCAAACCGATGGAAATTATGCAAGTGAACCTTGAAGGCCCCAAGGCGGGCGAGGTTCTGGTTGAGATCAAGGCCACAGGGCTGTGCCATACGGATGATTTCACCCTGTCTGGCGCTGATCCCGAAGGCGCGTTTCCTGCCATTCTGGGCCATGAAGGTGCCGGCGTGGTGGTGGAGGTTGGCCCCGGTGTTACATCGCTGGTGCCGGGGGATCATGTGATCCCGCTCTACACACCGGAATGTCGTGAGTGTGAGTACTGCCTGAACCCAAAAACCAACCTGTGCCAAAAAATCCGCTCTACGCAGGGGGCCGGGGTGATGCCTGACGGCACGTCGCGGTTCTCCATGCTCGATGGCACGCCCATCCTGCATTATATGGGGTGTTCCACCTTTGCGAACCACACAGTGCTGCCCGAAATCGCGCTGGCCAAGGTCCGCAAGGACGCGCCATTTGACAAGATTTGCTATATCGGCTGCGGCGTGACCACTGGCATCGGCGCGGTGATCAACACGGCCAAGGTTGAGATCGGCTCGACCGGGATCGTGTTTGGTCTGGGCGGCATTGGTCTGAATGTTGTTCAGGGTCTGCGTCTGGCCGGGGCTGATATGATTGTCGGTGTGGATCTGAATGACGACAAGGCCACAATGGCCAAGCATTTTGGCATGACCCATTTTGTGAACCCATCAAAAATTGACGGCGATATTGTGGCCCATCTGGTTGAGCTGACCGGCGGTGGTGGGGATTACACCTTTGATGCCACGGGCAATGTAACCGTCATGCGTCAGGCGCTGGAAGCGGCCCATAAGGGCTGGGGCGAAAGCGTGATCATCGGAGTGGCCGGTGCCGGCCAAGAGATCGCCACGCGCCCCTTCCAGCTGGTCACGGGGCGGGTCTGGCGCGGCACGGCCTTTGGCGGCGCATCGGGACGGACGGATGTGCCCAAAATTGTCGATTGGTACATGAACGGCAAAATTGAGATTGACCCGATGATCACCCACACGCTGAAGCTGGAAGACATAAACAAAGGCTTTGACATGATGCACGCGGGTGAGAGCATTCGCTCGGTGGTGGTGTATTAGAGCGCCTCCATTCAAGCGCCAGTGCCGGTTAACAGGCCTGAAAGGCCCCGGCATCGTCAGCCCCTCCCTTGGGCTGGCGATATGGCTGATGGCAGGCATCGTTCAGTCCAAACGCGGGGTCGAGAGATAAAGTGCTCTGGCGCCGAGTTTTGGATCGCCACCCCGGGGCTGATGATATCTGACACGCTCGCGTGTGAATTTTCGGGATAATATTTCCGAGAATAATGTCATGGCGATATTTCCTCCTGATCTACCTGCCGAAACGCGCCACTTCCAGAACAACCCTTCCCCTTGATCGTTATCCTGCTACCTTCTCAAGTGACGTCAGATTTTTCCCGCACAGGAGGCCCCAATGGCAATTCGCACCACCAACGGACGTGGCAAGCTCTATGACAGTGTTCTGGACACCATCGGTGACACGCCGGTGATCCGGGTAAACAACCTTGGGCCTGCCAATGTGACGATCTACGTCAAAGCCGAGGCGTTTAACCCCGCCGCATCGGTAAAAGACCGGCTGGCGGTCAACATCATCGAAGCGGCAGAACGTGACGGCCGCCTGAAGCCCGGCCAAACCGTGATCGAGGCAACATCCGGCAACACCGGCATTGGCCTGGCTATGGTTTGCGCGCAAAAGGGTTATCCGCTGGTTGTCACCATGGCCGAGAGTTTCTCGGTTGAGCGCCGCCGCTTGATGCGCATGTTAGGTGCCAAGGTGATCCTGACCCCCAAGGCCCAAAAGGGTTTTGGCATGTACCAAAAAGCGGTCGAGCTGGCCAAAGCCAACGACTGGTTTCTGGCGCATCAGTTTGAAACCAAAGACAATGCCGATATTCACGCGGCCACGACGGCACGTGAAATCATGGCCGATTTTGCAGGCGCGCGGCTGGATTATGTGGTCAGCGGTTATGGCACGGGCGGTACCGTCACAGGCATTGGCCGCGTGCTGCGCAAGGAACGCCCTGAGACCAAGATTATTCTGTCAGAACCCGCCAATGCGGGGCTTGTCGGCAGCGGCACTGTTCAGGATCGCGACGATGAAAATCAACCCGCCGCCAGCCACCCTGCGTTTGAGCCACACCCGATTCAGGGCTGGACGCCGGATTTCATTCCGATGGTGCTGCAAGAGGCGATTGATAACGCCTATTACGATGATCTGATCCCTGTCGCAGGCCCCGATAGCATCGCCGCGGCGCGGGACCTCGCCGCCAAAGAGGGCATTTTCACCGGTATCTCAGGAGGGGCCACATTGGCCGTTTCGCTGAAGATTGCGCAAACTGCAGCACCCGGCAGCGTGATCCTGTGCATCCTGCCGGACACAGGCGAGCGGTATCTGACAACGCCTCTGTTTGAGGGCATTCCCGAGGATATGAGCGATGAGGAAGCCGCCATTTCCTTGTCCACACCGGGGTATCACTTGGGCTGATCTGGCGCACATACATGCAGCGCTGCACATGGTTCTGTGCGTTGTTGCGCATTGCATTACCGTGCCCGATCTCTAAGTTTTACCAAGCATTCAAGAAAGGACTAATCCCATGAGCGATGTCACCTATACACCCCCCTCCGTCTGGACTTGGGACAAGGACAATGGCGGGCAGTTCGCCTCGACCAACCGCCCGATTGCCGGGGCCACCCACGACAAAGACCTGCCCGTCGGCAAACATCCCTTCCAGCTGTATTCGCTGGGCACGCCCAATGGGGTGAAAGTGACAATCATGTTAGAGGAGCTGTTGGCTGCAGGTCACAACGCCGAATATGACGCCTGGTACATCGACATCGGCGAAGGCGACCAGTTCGGCAGTGGTTTTACCGAGATCAATCCCAACTCCAAAATTCCGGCGTTGATGGACCGCTCGGGCGACACACCGTTGCGCGTTTTTGAAAGCGGATCAATCCTGATGCACCTGGCCGAGAAATTCTCAGCCTTCCTGCCTACGTCCGGCCCCGAGCGCACAGAAGTGCTCAACTGGCTGATGTGGCAGATGGGCAGCGCGCCGTTTCTGGGTGGTGGCTTTGGGCATTTCTATCAATATGCACCCGAAAAATACGAATACCCGATCAACCGCTATGCGATGGAAACCAAGCGCCAACTGGACGTGCTGGACCGGGAGTTGGCGGATAAGCCCTTCATTGCGGGTGACGAGTATTCTATTGCCGACATGGCGATCTGGCCCTGGTATGGCAACCTGGCACTTGGCCGCGCTTATGGCGACGCCGCCACATTCCTCAGCACACATGAATACAAAAACTTCATGGCCTGGGCCGAGAAAATAGACGCACGCCCAGCGGTCAAACGCGGCCGGATCGTGAACCGTCAATCAACTGAGACCGAACAAATGCTGCCCGAGCGTCACGACGCCAGCGATTTTGACCAGATCGGGTAGGGCAGATTGGCGTGGGCGCACCGAGTGTGTGCCTATGCCAGCTCTCGCTGTCACATTTGGCGGTTGAGCTGACTGGCCATCACATGCATCATGCATTGAAGAACAAATCAGAATATTGCGCGCATGATTAAACCTGTGGCAGATCGCTGGCAGGCCCGGTTCGCCGATGATTTGCTAGAACAGGCCAAACGCGAAATACACCATGAGAAGCCCAAAACCACCGGACGACTGATGGTCGCATGGGTGTTGTCGGTTATTGTTCTGGCCTCTCCTATTGTCGTGATGGCGCTGGGTGGCGGGTTAATACTGACCACCTTCCCACGGGTGTTGCCCTTGATTGTCGGTCTGATCCTGATTGGGTTTGGTTATGTGCTGTTTCCACCGCGCTATCGCAACACACAGCAAACATATAGCCGCGTTGATCTGCCGCTTTTGTTCGATTTACTGGATGATATCGCCGCTCGAATGGGCACAACGGCTCCTGATGGGATTCACTTTGATGGCGATTTTAACGCCTACATAGCTCATCTTCGTGCCCAGTCTTCCACAAGACGAGATTGGATTCTAGGCATTGGTCTGGCGATGTGGGTCACCCTTTCGCCCCAGCAACGTATCGCTTTGCTTGCACATGAATTGGGCCATCGGGTTAGCGACGACCCAATGCGGCATGGGGTGTTTGCCCGGGCGAAGGTTGTATTGGAAAACTGGTATGAAACCTTTGATCTAGATCGGCATATTGATGCCCCGATCATTCAGATGGTGATGACCGGCATGATCGGTGCCTATTATCAGATTTTTTCATGGTTTTCGTTTTTTGAATCCCAACGGGCCGAATACCGCGCGGATGCTATTGCTGCGCAGGTTTCTGGCAGACAGGCAAGTCATGAGGTGCTTGAGATATTAACGAGGGCTGATCTGGGGCAGATCGCTATTGTGGATCTTTATCCTTACCGAGACCAGCCAGAATGGCCGCATCTTTGATCACATGGCGCAGGCTGTTACGGGTGCTGATGGCGCCACGAAAGGACGCTATCTGGCTGAGGCTGAAGCCCAAAAGCGTTGCGTCGATTCCAGCCATCCGCCTACATCAATGCGTATTGAGTTCATCCAATCCCTTCCTGATACATGGGGGGTAGATAGGTTGCACTCCTCAGATTACGATTTTGCAGCGATAGATAACGAGATGCGCACGATCAAGGACCAGCTTGGCAAAGAAGAGATGCAAGATCTTTTTGATACTGAGGTGAACCGCTAATTCTGATTTGGCCTTGGGTGCAACTTTGACAAACAAACGCCTTACGCACGGCCCGCATCTGCCGACAGTGCTAAGGCATCAACGCCAAGGGTTTTCAGCGCGGCTTCCCATTTGTGGACATCATCGGTGTCAAAGATCAGTGATGGTTGTGCATCACAGGTCAACCAGCCATTCTGAGAGATTTCCGCCTCAAGCTGGCCCGGCCCCCATCCGGCATAACCCAATGCGATAACCGCCTTGAGCGGGCCACGACCCTGCGCAAGATCCTCAAGAATATCCAGCGTGGCAGTCATGGCAAACTGGTCATCCACAACCATGGTCGAGATGGAAGAATGATACCCTTTTTCGTGCAACACAAAGCCCCGGCCACTTTCCACGGGGCCACCAAAATGCACAGCACGGTTCAGCATTTCCGCGCCTATGGTGATCGACAATTGTTCCAGCAGGTCATTCAGGTGCAATTCGTCGGTGGGTTTGTTGATCACCAGCCCCATGGCCCCTTCAGGTGAATGGGCACACATAAAGACCACCGAATGGGCAAAGCGCGGGTCACCCATGCCAGGCATGGCAATCAGCAGTTTTCCGGTAAGGTCTATTTCGGTATTCACAGGGTGCTCGTGATCTTGTGTCTTGGGTAACAATGGGGTGCCAGGCGGCGCGACGCAAGGGGATGTCGGGGCAAGATCGGGCAAAACCTCGCCCAAATGTGACTTGGCATTGCAGGCATTTCACACCATCTGTGAGGGATGAGAATGAAATGGACCACTTTTTTGGGCGCGATTCTCGCGGTTTTGGCCCCGGCTGTGTTAGCCGGGCCGTTGGATGACGCAGTTGAGGCGCGGCTACTGCCGGGATGGCGCGCACCTGATGGGCGGCACATGGCAGCGATCGAAGTCACCTTGGCAAAGGGCTGGAAAACCTACTGGCGCGCGCCGGGTGATGCGGGAATTCCGCCGCAGTTTGACTGGCGCGGATCAGACAATCTGGCTGGGGTTGAGATCACCTGGCCCACGCCTGATGTCATGTCACAGGACGGTATGCAGGTGATTGGCTATTCCGGTCGGGTGATCCTGCCATTGGCAATCTTGCCCAAACGGCAGGGGCGTGATGTCCAATTGTCTGGCTCAATTGATATTGGCGTGTGCAAGGATGTGTGCCTGCCTCTCAACGTGTCACTTGAGCAAGTGTTGCACAGTGATGTGACCAAACCGACCCCCAGCATTGCTGCTGCCATGGCTGATCGGCCCTATTCATCGAGCGAGGCCAATGTGGGCCGCGTGCGGTGCCGATTTGCGCCCACCCTTGAGGGTTTGCAACTGACAACTGAGGTGGATTTACCGCACATCGGTGGTGGCGAAGTGATGATCATTGAGACAGGGAACCCAGAAGTTTGGGTGGCACAGGGCAAAACCAGCCGAAATGGCAAGCGTTTGAGCACTGTGAGCGAGCTGGTTCATGTGGAGGGGCGCGCCTTTTCGGTGAACCGCTCAGGCCTGCGGATCACAGTGATCGGTGCCTCACATGCTGTGGATATTCAGGGCTGCCCGGCTGGCTGACCTCGTTTTGCGCGATGGGACAATGCCAGTGCAATGTACAACACCAACGCGATCAGGGCTGATCCTGATGCATAAAGCGCAAAACCGGCCATTCCGGGCGATAGATTGGGCAGCAGCGTGTCCAATGGGGCGGGCAATGTGCCTTTGGCGATGACCAGCCCAATGGTGGTAGCCAGCCAAATCAAATTGATCACAAGCCCTGCCCCCAAGCTGAAGCGCACAGAGCTGCGGCGAAATCTGAGACCACGTTTGAGTGACCCGATCATGCGCCCAAAGTCATTTTGCACCGCCATAAGGGCCGGGACGATCAGCAACACCAGCACCAGCCCGAATCCCAACCCGTAACACAGCGTGATCACGGTCGGCTTCAGGAACTGTGCTTGTTGTGAGCGTTCAAACAGCAAGGGGGCCAAGCCCAGCACTGTGGTCAGCGTGGTCAGCAATACAGGGCGCAACCGGTCTGCTGCGCCGTCGATGATTGATGGGATTAACCCTCGATCACGGGCATGTTCATCAATGGTGGTCACCAGCACGATGGAATCGTTGATGATGATGCCGGTCATACCCAACAGACCCACCACCGAGAACATGGACAAGGGCACATCCCACTGTGCGTGGCCATAAATGGTGCCAACCAACCCAAACGGGATGATCGCCATCACAACCACAGGCCGGGTCCAGCTGGAAAACACCCAAGCCAGCACAATATAAATGCCCATCAATGTCAGGATCAGGCCTAGGCGCGCATCGTTGAGGAAATCATCCTCTTGTTCGCTCAGGCCTGATAGACGCCATTCCACCTTTTGCTCGCTGGCGATGGTCGGGAGGATCTCTTGTTCCAACGCGCTCATTATGGCCTGTGCGCGGGTCGGGTCATCCTCGGAAATGTCACCGGTGACATTGATCAATCTGATGCCGTTTTCGCGCCGCACAGTGGAAAACCCGGTGCGCCGCTCAACACTGACAATATCGGCCAACGGCACATAGGCACCTGCGGGCGTGCGCAACTGGGTGCGTTCCAGAAAATCAGCCGTCAACTCGCCCTCAGGCAGTTCCACCCGGATTTCGGCACTGCGCGGGCCCAGCGGATAGGTGGCCGCTTCGATCCCGTTCAGACGATGGCGCAACACGCGCCCCAGCCCATCAATGCTAAAGCCCAACGCCTGCCCCTGAGGGGTCAACTCAAGGATCAGCTCTTCTTTGTCATAGGTCAGGTTGTCTTCCACGGCGGACACTTCGGGAAAGCGCAGCAATGCGTCTTTTAGCGCCTCGGATGCGGCTTTGAGATCATCGGCAGTGGCGCCATAAAATTCCACGTCCAACGCATCACCGCCCGGGCCTGATCGCCAGCCGCGAAAGCTCACCGTTTCGGCCAATGGGTGCTGGCGCACACGGTCCTGCAATTCGCCAACAAAGGCAAAGCTGGAATAGCTGCGCAGATCAGGGTCAATCAGCTCAATGGCGATGCCGCCCAGATGATCGGGGTCTTTGGTGTCAGCCCCGGCCAGTCCCCGGCCTGAATTACCGCCGATTTCGGCCATGACATAATCCAGCGGGTTCAGCCCATGGCGCGCTTCATATTCGGCCCCCAGTTCTTGGGTGGCGCGCTGCATTTCGCGCATCATCTCCAGTGAATCCGCGCGCGTGGCCGAGGATGACATGATGAAATTTCCGGTGATGCTGCCGCGCTCGGGCGCATTGAAAAACCGCCATTGCACATCTCCCTTGATGAACATGGCTGCCTGACTGGCCAACACCAGCAACAACAGCGCAATCACCGGATACCGCGCCCAGACAACACCCGCCATCAAAGGGCGGAATATTGTCTCGCGCGTCCAATCGAACCCCCGGTTCACCACTCGGCTGGGAAAGTCATACCAATGGGTTTTGTCCGCGTGGCGCAGGGCGTTCGACATGTGATGCGGCAGGATCAAAAAGCACTCGATCAGGCTGGCCAGCAACACCACAATCACGGTGAACGGAATGTCGAGGATCAGATCGCCAAACCGCCCGCCAATCGCCGTCAGGCCAAAAAAGGCAATCAATGTGGTCAGCGTGGCTGAAAACACCGGCAAAGCCATGCGCTGGGCTGCGCGTTCTGAGGCAACAACGGGGTCTTCACCATAGTGGCGCACCCGTGCGTCAGCGTGTTCGCCCACCACAATGGCATCATCCACCACAATCCCCAGCGTGATGATCAGTGCAAAAAGGGACAGCATGTTGATGGTCAATCCACCCAGATACATCAGCGCAATTGCTGCCAGCATTGCCACCGGAATGCCCGCGGCCACCCAAAACGCCGTGCGCGCATTCAAAAACAGGAACAACAATGCAACGACAAGGCCAAGCCCCATCGCAGCATTGTCCAACAGGATGTTCAGCCGGCTTGAGATGCTCTCGGATCGGGTGCGGATCAGGCGGATATCCACGCCCTGGGGCAGGGTTTCTTTCATCGTCGCTGCCACGTCCTCGACAAGGGCCTGAATGCGGATCGCATCGCCTTGTGCACTGCGATCCACCCGGATGGAAATGGCCGGCTGATCGCCAACAAAATAGCTGCGTTCGCGGGTGATCCCTTCAACCCGGAAGGTGGCAATATCCCCGACAATCAGTTTTGACCCGTCGGGGTTGGATCGCAAAACAACACTGGCCAGATCCTGTGCACTGCGTTTTTCAACGCCGGTGCGCACGCGGGTATCCGCGCCAGTGATGTCACCAGCGGGATCGGTGTCAACTTCCTCGGCAATGGCGGCCGCAATTTCGGCCATGGTGATGTCGTGCGAAATCAAGTTGGTTGAGGGCACCTCGACAACAGTTTCAGGTGCGGCCACTCCGCGGATGGTGGTGCGGGTGACACCGCTGGCAAACAGCCGTGTGACCAGTTCATCCGCGAAAAGGCCCAGTTGTTGGGGCTCCACCGGGCCTGTGATCACCAGATCAGTCACCCGGTCACGCCATGCTCCACGGCGCACTTCGGGTTCTTCGGCCTCATCGGGCAGGGTGGTGATCAGATCAATCGCGGTTTCTACATCCGCAGCCCCCTGGGCCATATCCCAGCCCGGCTCAAACTCCAGTGAAATGCTGGCGCGCCCTTCACGGCTTGAGGAGAACGAGCTTTCCACGCCTTCCACCGCCAGCAATGTCGGCTCTAGCAGTTGCACTATGGCGGCGTCCACGTCCTCGGCGCCGGCCCCTTCCCAGACGACTGTGATTGATACGTTGTCGACAATCACATCGGGAAAAAACTGCGCCCGCATTTTTGGGGCGGCGGCAAGGCCCAGCACGACCATCAGCACCAGCAATAGATTTGCAGCAGTGCGGTGGCGGGTGAAATAGGACAGCATCCCGCCGGCCTTTTTGGGCAGGGCGCGTGCCATGTCTTACCCGCCCATCCGGCGCTCTAGCCGCGTGACCATGCGTGCGGGCACCTGTGCCTCGGACAGTTGGCTCAGCAGACGGGTTTTGACATCCTTGGGCATTTTGGTGTCCGCCTCAACATAGGCGATCAGGCGCGCGCGGCGGTCTTCGCTTAGCGCCAGCATCGCGGTGTCATCAGTAGCGGCGCTGGCGTTGTCGTCCAAAACGCGCACCTTGATGCCTTTGCCCAGCAATGGGGATCGGTCAGTGACCACGCGCTGGCCTTTCAGCCCGCTGGCGCGCACCAGAATATCATCGCCCTGACGGCGCAACAGGACCACTGGCACAGAGCCAAGCCTGGCATCATCCTCCACCACCAGCACCCGGCTGTCCGAACCCAAAGCGGTGGCAGGCAGGCGCACCACGTTATGCAGCGCGGGCTCTTCAATGCGAAGGGTGACAAAATCGCCGGGCTTCATGCCGCCGGGTTCGTCCATGGCGGCAAACAACAGGCGTCCGGTCTGACCTTCGCCCACCGCTGCACTGTCGCGGCTGATCACTGCGGTGGTGGTCAGCTCCAGCCCGAAGGTCTCCATGCGTACCTGAGCGGGGGCGTTCATCAGAACACCTGAGGCGTCCAGCAACCGGCCATATTGCGCGGTTGAGATACGAAATGCCACCTCCAGCGTTTGTGGATCTATCAACAAGGCAAGTTGTTCGTTGGTGCCAACCAGCCCGCCCTGCACGACCGAGACATCGGCCAGCGTACCGGCAAAGCCTGCCACAATCTTGGTGTCAGCCACGCGGCGCTCGGCTTCGTCACGGGCAATCTCGGCGCGGGCCAGACGGTTGTCGGCCTGATCAACTCGGGCTTCGGCCTGCGCCAATGCCTGACGGCTGGACAGCACGGCCTGTCGCGCTTGTGCTGCGGCCAATTCAGCCACCTCTACGGTGGCGGCGGTGCCAACGCCACGCGTTTCCAGATCAAGCTGACGCTGATATGCGCGTTCGCGCAGGGCGGCTTGCTCCCTGGCCGAGCCCACCTCGTCTTCAGCCAGTCCTTTGCCACGTGCGGCTTCTCGGACCTCGGCCTGTGCATCCAGAAGGTCACTTTTTGTGCGCTCCAGCGTGGAGTACGCATCGGCCGGGTCAATGAGCCCCAGCACCTGACCGGCCTGCACCTGCCCGCCCTCTTCAAATTCTTCTGCCAGTTCCACCAGCGTGCCGCTGGCCTTGGCGCGGATTTCCAATGTGCGGCGGCTTTGCACCTCGCCAAAGGCGGTCAGGATGGGGCGGATCGTCTGTTCTTGTGCGTCAATCACATTGACGGCAAACACCCGCTCGCGCCGTTCTGGCACCTCAGGTTCGGCCGAGATACGTTCCTGCACTGCTGAAAACACCAATTGCCCCGCCAAGGCCAACAGACCCAGAGTGAGGCAAAGCAGGAACAATCCTGACAAGCTGTGGCGCAAAAAGCGCATGGTGATCAACCCCTTGAGCAGGCCGTAGGCGGCCCCTTACCAATGTAACCCGAATGCCGCAAATTCCAAGCGTTCTGGGTTTAACGGATGTGCGCGCTATTTCCGGCGCTGATGTTCATCCAGACGGGGCATTATTTCCACAAAGTTGCAGGGCTGGTGGCGGTAATCCAGTTGCAAGCTGAGGATTTCATCCCAGGCGTCCTTGCAGGCGCCGGGGCTGCCGGGCAGGGCAAACAGATAGGTGCCGCCCGCCACGCCACCCGTTGCGCGCGATTGCACAGCTGAGGTGGCGATCTTTTTCATGCTGACAATGGTGAAAACTGTGCCAAAGGCCTCAATCTCTTTTTCATAGACATCGCGGTGCGCTTCTACCGTGACATCGCGGCCCGTCAGGCCTGTGCCCCCGGTCGAGATCACCACATCCACATTTTTGTCAGCAATCCAGTTGCGCAATTGGCTGGCAATATCTGCGCGTACATCCCGGATTATTTGGCGGTCGGCCAATATGTGGCCGGCGCTTTCGATTCGCGCCACCAGAATGTCACCTGATGTGTCCTGACTGGCATCACGGGTATCGCTGACGGTCAAAACGGCAATGCGCACCGGCACAAATTCTTTGGTATCGTCAATACGGGTCATGGCGTCTGCCTCAAGATAGTTTAACGTTAAACCAGTTTGGTTCTGGCCCCAGATTGACCACTTCAGTTGTGCCAATCCAACCGCGTGAGCCCCAGCTGTCATGGATATGTCCACAGATCGCCAATTGGGGCTGAATACGTTCGATCGCTGCCGCAATGGCCGTGCTGCCCACCGACACCCCGGTCGAGGTCACATCACAAAGCCCCTTGGGCGGCGAATGAACGATCAGGATGTCGGCCGCCTTGCAGGTGTTCAGCAAGGCTTCGGCGTCGTCCTCACGCATGTCGCAAGACCAGCTGCCAAAGGGTGTGGTCGGTATCCCATAGCCCAATCCAAACACCTTTAACCCGTTGATGTCACACCCTGATCCATGGAGAACAGTGGTGCCGGCATGTGCGGCATCTGATAGTTCCGCATGGCTTTCTGCATTGCCGGGCACCACCACAAACGGCGGGGTGATGCCCGCCAGAAGGTTCATCGCCTCGGGCAGCCCCTCACGCATGTTGCAAAAATCACCGGCCCCGATCACCAGATCCGCATCGGCACTGGCCTCCACCAATGCTTCGGCGCGGCGGCGCGAATGGTGCAGATCAGAAAACGCCATGATCTTCATGTGTTGCCTCGCAGCCTGGCTTGTAAGTCCAGCAGGTCAGCCCATGCTTCACGTTTGGCATGGGGGGTGCGCAGCAGATAGGCAGGGTGAAACATCGGCAGGCAAGGTTTGCCATAGGCCTCGGCCCACTGCCCGCGCAGCCGGGTGATGCCACGTTTGCCCAAAGCTGCCTGACAGCTGATATTGCCCATCAGCACGATCAGATCAGGCGCCACCAGTTCCACATGGCGCTGGATAAACGGCACCAGCATGGCAATTTCTTCGGGTTTGGGATCACGATTTTGGGGGGGGCGCCAGGGCAAGACATTGGTGATGTAAACCGATTGCGCCGAAAATTCATGGGCGCGGCCCATATCAATCGCCGCCAGCATTTTGTCCAACAACTGCCCGGCGCGGCCCACGAAAGGCTTGCCCTGCTGATCTTCCTCGCGCCCCGGTGCTTCGCCAATGATCATCACGCGCGCGGCTGGGTTGCCGTCTGAGAACACCAGATTGCGTGCCCCGCGTTTCAGCTCACAATGCTCAAACCGGCCCATGGCAGCTTGCAATCCGGCCAGATCATCCGCAGCGGTTGCCAGTGCTTTGGCCTCGGCCACCGGATCAATTTTTGGCGCGGCAGAGACCTGAGCAGGCTCAGCAAGCCGCGGCTTGGGTTTGGGTTTGTCGGCCAATGCGTAGCGATCAACCGGCGCATCACAAATCGCATCGGTGGCCCCCAACTCGATCTGCCAATCGAGAAGCGCGCGCGCGGTGGTGTGATCAAGGGGCGATTCCATGCGGGTACAGTATCGGTGTGCCGAGGTAAGGGAAAGCGAATGAACGACACGCGCCTGCCCGATTAACTGGCCCGGCGCGGAGCCATCTTGCCCCAACCTGCATCCAACCCTATAAGGCCCCAGACCAAGGCGGAGGCGGCATGACCTATTCTCACTCCCACCTTCTGGGGATTGAACCTCTGGCACCGCCGGATATCACTGCCATTCTGGATCTGGCCGATCAATACGCCGATCTGAACCGCCGCGATGTGAAGCACTCTGATGCGCTGGCGGGTCTGACCCAGATCAACATGTTCTTTGAAAACTCCACCCGCACGCAGGCCAGTTTTGAGTTGGCCGGCAAGCGGTTGGGGGCTGATGTGATGAGCATGGCCATGCAGGCGTCCTCTATCAAAAAGGGCGAGACGCTGATTGATACGGCGCTGACCCTGAACGCTATGCATCCTGATTTGCTGGTGGTGCGCCACCCGCATTCTGGCGCTGTGGACTTGTTATCGGAAAAGGTGAACTGCGCCGTGTTGAACGCCGGGGACGGGCGCCACGAACATCCCACGCAGGCCTTGTTGGATGCGCTGACCATCCGGCGTGCCAAGGGCAGGTTGCACCGTCTGAACATCGCCATTTGTGGTGATATTGCCCATTCCCGTGTGGCCCGCTCGAACATCATGTTGTTGGGCAAGATGGAAAACCGCGTGCGCCTGATTGGCCCTCCGACGCTGATGCCCTCGGGTATTGCTGATTTCGGGGTCGAGGTGTTTGAAGACATGCAAGAGGGCCTGAAGGACGTCGATGTCGTCATGATGTTGCGGCTTCAGCGCGAGCGTATGGATGGCGGCTTTATCCCGTCCGAGCGTGAATATTACCACCGCTATGGTCTGGACGCCGAAAAGCTGAGCCATGCCAAGGACGATGCCATTGTCATGCATCCCGGCCCTATGAACCGCGGGGTTGAAATTGACGGCGAGCTGGCCGACGACATCAACCGCTCGGTCATTCAACAACAGGTGGAAATGGGTGTCGCTGTGCGCATGGCCGCGATGGACCTTCTGGCGCGTAACCTGCTGGCGAGGCGTCAGGCCCAAACAGGGGTAATGGTGTGAGCGATCAGTTTGAAGTAACGTCTGGTGAGTACAAATTGGTGCGGCTCTTTGCAGTCGATCTTCCCGCTGATGAGATTGATGACCTGCGTGAGGCTGATCTGGCAGCTGCATTGGGGGTGGATAACCTTGATGTAGACCAGATTGATTTCTTTTCAGTTGACGATCTCGAAGGTCTGGGCCTTGTCGGTTACATGATCGAGGGGCTGGGGATCGCCGAGGATCAACTGGCCGATGATCGCGCCCGACTTATGTCACTGACAGGCCAGCTTCTGATTGTGCGCTCTGCTGCCTTGAAGGGGTTTCATGGGCTGCTGAGCGTCAAAGCCCCCCTGCGCTGGATCGGCACCTATGCCGAAGACCGCAGCAAAGTGACCTTCGAGGCGCTGCCAACTGGCGGAACCGAGGGCATTGTGCCCACCACTAACAAAACGCGCCCATCAAACGCGGCCATGTCAGGGCGGGTGGCAATGGTGGTTTTGCTGGTGCTGTTCATGCTGACCGGCGCGCTGGTCTGGATCGCGTCATGAGCACTGATCTCAACACCCGCAACAACGACTGGGATGGCGTCCTAGCCACTGACGAGCGCATGCACTGGCAAGGCCAGCCCCTGCCCAGATTGTCCTGTCGTGGTGCCCCTATCATGAAAACCCTGATGTGTGGCTTTTTCACGGGGCTTTCGCTTTTTTGGATGAAATTGGCCTCAGATACAGAAAGGTGACGTATGAGCATCCTCTTCACCAACGCCCGTCTGATTGACCCCGAAGCGGGCACCGATAGTCTCGGCTGGTTGCTGATTAAGGACGGTGTTATCGCCGCCACCGGCAGCGAGACCGCCATGCCAAAGGCGGATGAGCAGGTCGAGTGCGCCGGGGCGTGTCTGGCTCCGGGGATTGTCGATATCGGCGTCAAAGTGTGCGAGCCGGGTGAACGCCACAAAGAAAGTTACAAATCCGCCGGGTTGGCCGCCGCCGCCGGGGGCGTGACCACCATGGTCACAAGGCCCGATACTTTGCCCACGATTGATACGCCCGAGGTTCTGTCGTTTGCCCTGCGTCGCGCCAATGAGGCGGCACCTGTCAATGTGTTGCCCATGGCCGCCCTCACCAAAGGCCGCGAAGGTCTTGAGATGACCGAAATCGGCTTTTTGATGGATGCCGGTGCTGTGGCATTTACCGATTGCGATCGGGTGATCTCAAATACCAAGGTGTTTTCGCGCGCGCTGACCTATGCAAGGTCGTTGGGCGCATTGGTTATTGCCCATCCCCAAGAGCCGATCCTGAGCGAGGGGGCTGCTGTTACCTCGGGCAAATTCGCCTCGCTCCGGGGGCTGCCCGCTGTGACAGCTATGGCCGAACGGATGGGATTGGACCGCGACATTGCCCTGCTGGAAATGACCGGAGCGGCCTATCATGCCGATCAGATCACCACAGCGCGCGCTTTGCCTGCCTTGGAGCGGGCCAAACGCAATGGGTTGAACATCACTGCGGGCACATCAATCCACCATCTGACACTAAATGAGATGGACGTGGCCAATTATCGCACCTTCTTTAAGGTCAAACCGCCGCTCCGGGCTGAGGATGACCGGCAAGCGGTGATTGCCGCGCTGCGCGATGGTACGATTGATGTGATCTCTTCGATGCACACACCACAGGACGAAGAAAGCAAACGCTTGCCCTACGAGGAAGCCGCCAGCGGCGCGGTGGCTTTGGAAACCCTGCTGCCCGCGGCCCTGCGCCTTTATCATGCCGAAGATCTGAGCCTGCCTCAGCTGTTTCGCGCGATGGCCCTTAACCCGGCCAAACGGCTGGGCCTTGACGCCGGGCGGCTGTGCGCGGGCGCGCCTGCCGATCTTGTGCTGTTCAATCCTGACACACCCATTGTGTTGGACCGCTTCAAGCTCAAGTCCAAATCCAAAAATACCCCATTTGACGGCGCGCGGATGCAAGGTAAGGTGCTGGGCACGTACGTCGCTGGTCAACCTGTATTTGAGGCCCCCTGATGCCCCCCATTGAAACCTCCGCCCTTCTTCTGCTGGTCTGGGCCGTGCTGGGCTATCTGATCGGCTCTATCTCAGGTGGCATGGCAATGAGCCGCGTCTTTGGGTTGGGCAATCTGCGCGACATCGGATCAGGCAATATTGGCGCTACAAATGTTTTGCGCACCGGCAATAAAACCGCTGCGGCGGGCACTTTGCTGATGGATGCGGCCAAAGGGGCTGTTGTGGCGCTGCTGGCCTGGGCCGTCACGGGCCAGGACGCCGCCCAAGTGGCAGGCTTCATGGCGTTTGTGGGCCATTGTTATCCGATCTGGCTGGGCTTTAAGGGTGGCAAGGGCGTGGCCACATTCCTGGGCATTTTGCTGGCCTTGGCCTGGCCTGTTGGCATTGCTGCGTGCCTCACATGGCTGGTGGTGGCGGCAGTGACGCGCATATCGTCTTTTGCTGCGATCTTTGCAGCGGCCACCTCCACCATTTGGATGGCGTTCCTCGGGCAGGGTCACATGCTGCTGATGGGCGCGCTGCTGACGCTGTTGGTGTTCTGGCGGCACCGCGCCAATATTCAGCGCCTGCGCGTGGGCACTGAACCTAAAATCGGGCAAAAGTGACACCCGAATTCATCGCCGCGTTCACGCATGATAGGCTCTATCACGGCGGGTATAGGCCAGGGATGTGAGCAGAGCGCCAAAACGGGGTGCCTGTCCTGTCCTTTGCGGCCAAATTACCGAACTATACACAGATTGTCTGATACGAAAATACGCGGCGCAAATCACCATAGTACCGGCCTTGAGCCGGGCAAAAGCCCCAACGCCTAACCCCTTTGTGATATTGCAATCGCTAAGGCACGGCGATGATGCTCAAGATAACGTGCCGGGTCATACCGCCCCTTCCAGGCAGTTCCGCATAGCTGCGAAACCAAGTTGTGATCACCGGGGAAATCGCTAGCCAATACCGAACAGTTGAAATCTAGAAATATAATAAAAACAAAATGATACACGCAGGCTATCAACTCAGGCGGCAACTTCTATGGGGGGCAAACAGACCTGCGGGTCTGCCCCGCGCCATTTCTGCTTCACAACGGCGCTTGACACGCCTAGGCCGGCCCTTCACCACTGATCGGAAATTCAGCAGGAGGCACCTTGCATGTCGATCCCTCAGTCCGGTGGTGGCCCCATCGAAGATATGTCCCAACTGGCCGGTTATCTGGAAGACGGCTGCAAGCCCAAAGACGATTGGCGCATCGGCACCGAGCATGAGAAGTTCGGCTATTGCAAAGACACGCTCAAACCCATCCCCTATGAGGGGGAACGCTCGGTTCTGGCCGTGTTGGAAGGCCTGCGCGATGTGCACGGCTGGGCCCCTGTTGAGGAGGCCGGTAAGCTGATCGGGCTGGAGAAGGACGGGGCCAATGTCTCGCTTGAACCGGGCGGCCAGCTAGAGCTGTCTGGCGGGCCTCTGGAAACCATCCACGAGACTTGTGACGAGGTGAACACCCACCTGCGCGAGGTCAAGGATGTGGCCGACAAAGTGGGTGTTGGGTTCATCGGTCTCGGGGCGGCTCCGATCTGGTCGCATGAGGACATGGATCAGATGCCCAAGGGCCGCTACAAACTGATGACTGACTATATGGACCGCGTTGGAACCTTGGGCAAATCCATGATGTACCGGACCTGCACCGTTCAGGTGAACCTCGATTTCGGATCCGAGGCCGACATGGTGCAAAAGCTGCGCGTGGCTTTGGCTCTGCAACCTGTGGCCACCGCGCTGTTCGCAAATTCACCGTTTTTTGATGGCAAGCCCAATGGCCATAAATCCTGGCGCAGCCGGGTTTGGCGTGATCTGGACCCGGACCGCACAGGTATGTTGCCATTCGTGTTCGAAGCCGGATTTGGGTTTGAGGCCTATGCCGAATATGCCCTCGATGTGCCGATGTATTTTGTCTATCGCAATGGCGAATATATCAATGCGCTGGGCATGTCGTTTCGGGATTTCCTGAAAGGCGAATTGCCCGCGTTACCCGGTGAAATGCCGACGCTTTCGGATTGGGCTGACCATCTGACAACGGCCTTTCCTGAGGCGCGGATCAAGAAATTCATGGAGATGCGTGGTGCCGATGGTGGTCCGTGGCGCAGGCTCTGTGCGCTGCCTGCGTTCTGGACCGGGCTGATGTATGATCAAAACAGTCTGGATGCCGCGTGGGATCTGGTCAAAGGCTGGGACGCTGAAACCCGTGAGGCGCTGCGCGTGGCCTCATCCGAGCAGGCATTGCAAGCGCAGGTTGGCACCATCAAGATGCATGATCTGGCGCGAGAGGCACTCAATATTTCCGAGGCCGGCCTCAAAGCGCGTGCGCGTTCCGGTGCCGGTGGGATGGTGCCTGATGAAACCCATTTCCTAAACGCTTTGCGTGAAAGCATCGACAGCGGCAAAGTGCCTGCCGATGAATTGCTGGAGCGATATCACGGAGATTGGAATGGCGATCTGAGTCGGATCTACGCCGAGTTTTCCTACTGATGTAAGGTGGGGTTAAACCCCACCCTACGCCCGATTTATAAGAGAAAAAGTTCTCACACCATCCGCAACACGCCTTGAGATTGCACCTAACGTCCAAAAACCCAAAAAGGCCTGACCGATATGAAAATCGCCACTGCTGCCTATCTGCTTGATGTGTTGATGACCTGGGCAGATTACGCTGCCAAAATCGATTCGTGGGTGGCTGAGGCGGCCGGGCAGGGCGCTGAATTATTATTGTTCCCCGAATATGGCGCGATGGAATTGGCCATGTTGGATGGCCCCGAAGTGGCTGCGGATTTGGAGAAATCGCTCAGAGCGGTGTCAAACCACATTAAGGATGCCGATGACCTGCATGCCGATCTGGCGGCTAAATATAACGTGCATATCTGCGCGGCTACCGCTCCGGTTTATGATGATGCTATCAGCACACGCCCGGTCAATCGTGCGCGTCTGTTTTCACCCACGGGTGGGCGTGGCCATCAGGACAAGCAGATCATGACACGGTATGAGCGCACCCCGATGGACATGGCCCCTTGTCAGCCCCTAAAGCTCTTTGATACCTCCCTCGGAAAAATCGCCATACTCACTTGTTATGACAGTGAATTTCCTTTGCTGGGGCGGTCTGTTTCGCAGGCCGATTTACTATTGGTCCCGTCTTGCACCGAGGCCCTCTCGGGCTATTGGCGGGTGCGTATCGGGGCCATGGCGCGGGCGTTGGAAAATCAATGTGTGTCGGTCATGTCTTCGCTTGTTGGCAAGGCCGAATGGACAGATGTGGCCGACGTAAACACCGGCATGGGCGGTATATTTGGCCCACCTGATACCGGGTTCCCCGACACTGGCGTGCTGGCTGAAGGGGTGTTGAACCAACCCGGTTGGACCTACGCCGAGGTTGATCTGGCGGCGATCGCGCATGTGCGTGCGGATGGCCGTGTGTTGAACCGAACTCATTGGATTGAACAGCCAGAGGGTGTAACTCAGGTCACACCTCAGACATTGGGCTGATTATTCCCTTGAAAATTTGTGGAAATAGCGCCATTTAAGCGGCGTCCCGCAAATGGCGGGGCGTGTAACATAGGAGAGACCATGGCCAAGGAAGAATTGCTCGAATTTCCCGGTGTCGTGAAGGAACTCCTGCCTAATGCGACGTTTCGGGTCGAGCTGGAAAACGGCCATGAGATCATCGCACATACGGCAGGCAAGATGCGCAAAAACCGCATCCGTGTTCTGGCTGGCGACAAGGTGCAAGTTGAAATGACACCGTATGATCTGACCAAGGGTCGGATCAACTACCGCTTCAAGTAAGAGTGGGGTAACCCACTGGCTGCTATGAAATTTATCCTCGGATCAGGCAGCCCGCGGCGGCAGGAATTACTGGCGCAAATCGGGGTTGTGGCGGATGATATCCGCCCGCCCGATATTGACGAGACCCCTGCAAAGGCAGAGCTGCCGCGCCCGTATTGCGCCCGTATGGCGCGAGAAAAATCCCTGGCCATCAAGGCCGGTGCTGATGATATTGTGCTGGCCGCTGATACCACCGTGGCATTGGGCCGCCGTATCCTTGGCAAACCGGCGGATGCATCAGAAGCTGCGGCGTTCTTGCGGGCCATGTCGGGGCGGCGCCACAAGGTAATTACAGCTGTGGCCGTGCGCCGGGGTGTGCAGCTGTGGGAGCGTGACGTGATCACCACAGTAAAGATGAAATCACTGTCAGATCAAGAGCTTACAGCATATATCTCTACCGGAGATTGGCAGGGGAAAGCAGGTGGATATGGTATTCAGGGGCCTGCAGGCGCTCTGATTCCCTGGATTCAGGGCTCTTTCACCGCAGTTGTAGGCCTGCCCCTGGCAGAAACTGCCGGGCTGCTATTGGCTGCAGGATATCCATTGTACGGAGGGTCGCCATGAAAGGCCGCCAAATTGCTCTCGATCATCTGAAAGACACACAAGCGGCCGCGCTTTTGGTGGACGGCCTCCTGCAAGATCTGTTGGTCGATACCGATCAACCCCGTCCCGGCACGATCTATCGCTCCATCGCCAACCGCCCGATGAAAGGGCAGGGGGGGATGTTTGTCACGACCCCCGATGGTCCCGCATTTCTTCGCCAAATCAAAGGGTTGTCCCCCGGACAGCCTATATTGGTGCAGGTCACGGGCTATGCCGAACCGGGCAAGGCCCTACCTGTGACGGCGCGCATTTTGTTCAAAAGCCGCTATGCTATTGTCACGCCTGAGGCGCCGGGGCTGAATATTTCGCGCTCTATCCGCGATGACGAACAATGTGACGCATTGCTGGCGATTGCGCATCAGGAAATGGGCGGCAGCGCCATGGGGTTGATCCTGCGGTCAGCCTGCGCGGCGGCGGAAGTGTCAGAAATCGAAGAAGATATTCGCGCTATGCATGATTTGGCGCAAGCGGTTCTTGCTGATGCGGTGGGCGACGAACCTGAAACCTTAACCGAGGGCGATGGCCCCCATGCTTTGGCGTGGCGAGATTGGTCAGAACCTGCGGATGTGAATACCCAGGCGGGTTGTTTTGAGCATTTGAACGTGTTGGATCAATTGGAGAATCTGACTTCAGATCATGTGCCTTTGGGCAGCGCGTCGATGTTCATTGAGCCAACCCGCGCGCTGGTCGCAGTGGATGTGAACACTGGCGGCGATACCTCTCCGGCTGCGGGGCTAAAGGCCAATCTGGCCGCGGCCAGAGATTTGCCCCGGCAATTGCGGCTACGGGGCCTGGGCGGGCAGATCACGTTGGATTTGGCGCCGATGGTGAAGAAGGACCGAAAGACCTTTGAAAGCACCCTGCGCGGGGCCTTGAAAAGTGATACTGTGGATACCGCGCTGGCAGGATGGACACCGCTGGGGCATTTTGAATTGCAACGCAAACGCGACCGTATCCCATTGAAAGACTTGCTGAAATGAGCTGTCCTATTTGCCGCAAAGAGACCAATAAGGCGTTCCGTCCCTTTTGTTCAAAACGCTGTGCTGATCTGGACCTGGCCAAATGGTTTTCCGGTGATTACGCCGTGCCGTCGTGCGATCCAGACGATGCCGAACAAGCCATTGATGCGATTGAGAAACTGGCAGATGCACCACCCAAACTGCATTAAGTCGTTTTTTGCCAAATCCCTCTGGACACGTCGCCCCCCCTCGCCTAGAACGCCTGCACCCGAACGCCCATGCGTTCTCCCGTGCCCGGGTAGCTCAGGGGTAGAGCAGTGGATTGAAAATCCTCGTGTCGGTGGTTCGATTCCGCCCCCGGGCACCACTATTTAATTAATGAAAACAATAAATTAACAGCTAAATCGTTGATGTTTGATTGCTACTGAAAAGTGCTGCGGGTTTCATACGGGTGCCAAAATGAAATCCCAGCGCGAAAAAGCATGTTGGCAAAGCTCTAATACGCGCCCTAATCGCGGCGTAAACAACTGCCGTTTTGGGCCGATGCTATTACCCACAGATTTCAGCAGCGCTTTGATTTTTATGGCTAATTAGTTCGTTTTTGGCAGATCAAGCTTTTTCATCAAATATTGTTCGAGAAAACGAGTTGATGTGCGGTTATCGGCGTAGCCGACATTGACGATTCTCACAGCGAAAGACTGGTTCGAGCCCAATGTGCCGATTTCTGCGATATGCATCAATGGCGGCTCAGCGCAAAAACCGGACTTTGCAAAGTCTAACGGTTTGCTTAGCCATCCACCGAAACGAGGAACTCGAACTCCAGATCACCCAGTTTACCTCATACCTTGTCAAGTACAACGAATCCCTGTTTAGGTGCTTCAATAGCCAGAGGAGTGAGGTTTCTATGTGGAAATTTTTTGGATCTGTCTTTTTTGTCACTGGATTTATGTCTTTGTTTGGGGCACCCATTATGTCCCAAGAGGCCAATTCAACGGCAGCAACGCCCGAGCCACTCAACACGTTCAAAACGATAGCGTTTGGCGTTAACGATCCGGATCTCACTGAGATTCCTCTGTGGGTAAATCGGATGGCTAGACTAAACGGGTTCGAACTAAAGAATACTGGCGTCACCGAGATTGATATCACAGGCTCATTTAGAGAATTAAGCTATGCTTCGATTCAAGAAAACCCGCTTTTGACCGATATTCTGAATCTGAACTTTGCATATGCTGGTTCCGTTAGGGTCGAAGACAACGATGTATTAACCAATATCAAAAGCTGCACCTTCACCACAGCGACTGATGTCAGCATTGTCGACAATCCGAAACTTGTTCGTATCGATTGTCTCGCGAGGATGCCGTTCGTCCAAAAACTCAGACTAAATGACAATGATCTCGATAACGGGATTTGGCAAAACTGGACAGGTTCCCGCCAGAATTTGGATTTCCTTAATCTTAGTGGAAACGTGCGGATTACCGAGCTAGACGAAAGACTTGTATCTTCTCCCATACAAAACTTAGACTTTTCTGGTACTGGAATTTCAAGAATTCCAGCGTTTGTAGCCAACCTAGTGGCGCTTGACTCCATCAACATGAACAACTCCTGCGTTAGCAAAGCTGAGTACACTGCTTTCCGGATAGCTTTCCTAAAGTCGAATCCAAATGGGGACGGGATTGAGAAAATATTTCCAGCGCCCCATCAATATTCTAGAGGTGCACATTGCGCAAACTAGGCATTGAGCCCATTTGGTTTTTCGTAGTTAGCATACAGCCTGAGTGGGGATGTACCAGCATAGTGCAGCGAACCTTAGCGTACCCCAATGCGGTTGTCGGCTAGACCTGCGATATGACCAAAGCGGCCTTAGGCTTTCTACGCCCCAACACGGATGCGTCTTCCGCGTGAGGCCCAGGTAGCTGTGGTGCGTGAATATCTAAAGATTTTTCAATGGTTTATCCTGACAAAGCCGAACAACTTTCTTAGCCATCCTCATCAGCAACCAAAGGAGGACATCATGGCTGACGCAATAACCCTGAAAGAGCTTTGTGAAGAACTGAAACTTGACCCGCGTTTGACCCGGATGAAGTTACGCGAGGCCGCAAAGAACAACCCCGATCTCGCAGCGATCCACAAACCCCGCACCCAATGGCGTTGGCTCAAAGGGTCAACCGAGGACAAATCAATCCGAGCGGCTGTGGCCTGATCCAGAGAGCATCCTCAATGTATCGAGGGTGCTTTTTGGTGTGTGCAAAAGCTGTCATTGGCTGCATCGGGCGGTAATCCCCCATTTTTAATGGGGTCCAGCCGTAGAATTCACGCGGCTGTTCTCAGCTTCATA
>JARGOC010000050.1 GCA_029212365.1 Roseovarius sp. | reverse complement strand
TCCCTTGGTAAGGGAGAGGTCGAGTGTTCAATTCACTCTAGCGGCACCATTACTTTCAATGAGTTAGATGCACTTCCGGGCCAGCCGAACGAGCGCCCTCACGACGCGTCCCGACAGTGTCCCGATACAGAAATGCACCTAACATTGCCTGGCACGGGCTGCTGCCGCGCTGCTGAAAGCCTGCTTCTCAGCCCATGCGCTGACTTCAGAGAGGCGAAATGCAAGTCGCCGACCGAGATTGTAGCATTGGAACGGCATCGCTCCATGCTCACGCCACTTGCGAAGCGTCTTGATGGACAGGCCGAGAAAGTCGGCGACATCAGTCAGGCCCACAAAGGGCTCAAGGTTGTTTGCTGGGTTCATTCAGCTTTCTCCATGGTTGTTGGCCCGCCCTGGAAGCTCCAGGCGGGTCTCGATGTTTCGGATGGTGGTGATCAGATGCTTGGTCAGGCCCCTTCAGGAGCGAGACCTACCCCCCCCTACGGGGGGAAACTCAGCCCGGCCTCAATGAAGAAGGCGCGCACGGGTGGCTAAACAAAATTCGATTTCGCTAGGGCTGAAGCCCGGCTCTAGGCTGCAGCCGACCACTCAAATCGGCCTCGCACGTTCGGCAGCGGCGCTGGCAGCACGGTCGACCAATTCGTTCCCCGCAACGCCCGAATGCCCGCGACACCAGACCCACTCGACTTGATGGGCTGACGCCACCCGTTCCAAACGCTGCCAGAGATCGACGTTCTTTACCGGCTTGTTCGTGCCAGTTCGCCAGCCCCGTGCCTTCCAGTTTTCTATCCACCGGGTAATCCCGTTGCGCAGGTAAGCGCTATCCGTCACGACAACGACCTGAAGGCCGGGAAACTTGAGCGCCGACAGGCCTTCGATGGCAGCACTCAATTCCATTCGATTATTGGTGGTCTCGGCCTCGCCACCAGATGCGAGCTTTTGGCGGGCGCCCTGGACGATTTGATAGGCCCAACCGCCCGGCCCTGGATTGCCCTTGCAGGACCCGTCTGTGTGGATCGTGATCACGTCATCGACGCATGATTTCGCTTTGGCCATTGGTGACCCTTTCTAACTATTGAGAGATGGAAGAAAGTGGTGTCCAGGCCCGCTAAAAGCGCGGCTACCCCAGACAATAAAGTGGTCTAGACGCCGGTTTCGATGGCGACGCGCGGCGATATGCCGACACGATTTCGAAACGCATCCACCAGCGCTTCAAAAGCCTGCTCAGTTCCGCTCGAAGGCACCCACAAGGCGTCGTGCACCGGAAGGGCAGGAATGCCGGACGCCCCGAGGCTGATGACGGCGGCGGCTATCACATCGCCCTCGGCCAGCATGAGTTCGTGGAGCCGCTTGCCGTTGAGGAAGTCGGCGACAGGGGCATGTTTTGCTCGAATAACAGCGGCCAAAGCGCTCGGTTTGTGCCGTCCCTTGAACTGCATTTCACATCGCCCTGGAATGCGGACGCGGCCGAACCCTCCAGACGCCTTGAAAGTCGTGCCCGGCCAATTGTGCACCGGGCCAGACAGCATGGCTGAAACAAATTCTTTGATGGCAGGCCGGTCATCGCCTTCATGGAGACCGTCGATGAGGTAGAGGTCCCCTTCTGGCAGAGGCGCGCCAACAAGACCGTAGGCGATGGAAAGAAAGCAGGCCGAGAGATCGACACAAGCCACCCGCTCGCCGTTGATGCGCAAATGCTCGAAGCGCTCCTCCCGGCTTAGTGGCTGGTGCCATCCACCCCACCAGCGCCCCCGTCCCCTAAGGTCGTCACTCAGGACGCGATGAAGAATGGGAGGAGGCCGTGGGTGATCACGATAGAGATAGACCCCACTTGCAAGCGCCTCGTTGACGCTCAGGACGCAGGCCTGCTGGCGTTCAAAGCTTGGGGCATCGCAAGCCATGGGTGATGAGATGCGACCCTCAGCATCCTTAAGGACGACACGATCCAGGGGCGCTGCTGGGCCGTCACGTTCGGCAACTGGCGCCAGACCAAAACTCGGCAGGCGACGCGCCAGATCGGGACGCAACCGAACCGTCGTCGCCGCCCGCTCCTTGCCGATATAGACGCCCGGCTTGATCTCAAAGGGACTATGCGACGCCGCTTCCAATGCATTGAGGATATGATCACGAGTGCGACTGTCAGCAGCGTGACCGGACCTGTTTCCGTCGCCTCTTCGAACATAAAATCCGTTCGCCGCCATCCGTGCGGCCAGAAATGCATTGGCGGTCAGAGCCTCCGCAGCAACCCGTGCGGTCTGCTTCAAGTAGACACGACAGCCAGGCGGCGAGAGCGAAGCTCTATAACTCAGCAGCGCGGTCAGCGCCTCGGCATTGATCGCGTCCGCAAGCCCTCGGGTTTTGCGACAACCACCAGGGACGATGAGTGTCGGGTCAAAGGCGATCTCGCGATTGGTATTCTGGGACATTTTGGACCTTTGGACTGTAGCTAGGGGGACATGGTGAGACTGTCTTGGGTACGACTACGTCGTCGACGACTGCAGGCACTCTTGAAGGGGCATCGACAGAGGCATGAGAACCACTTGCTCGATGGACGCCGCGCGACAGCACCTTCGGTAACGGGGACTTTTCCTGAGGACGCCCTACAGAGGCATGAGGTACACTTGCTTTGCCCCGCCGACCTTCGGTAACGATGGGTTTTGGTTACTTGTATGAAATCAGCCACTTGCAGTAATGCAGCGAATGCCGCTTGGAACACCGGGAGGACGCGATGCATGTTTTCTCGCGTCGGTGCTGCATCAAATAAAAACAGCAATGGCTACGCCGCGACACCGCACGTCGCCCGGCCGCCCCGCCGGTGACGATGGGTCTTGAGAAAACAATTGGGTTGGTCCGCAGACAGCTCCGAAACGCGCTACCACTGCTCTGCAATTAAGCTGCGTCCCCGGCGCTCGTCCGCTGTACTCTCCAATCGACGCAAGCTCGCTTCACGCCCGATCACCAACGACAAGGCCGCGCCCATGTTTGAATACGCCTTCCACAACACCCACAAAGCCCTCCGCGGCGAAGGGGGGTCCGCGTCAGAGCTCGATTATGTCGAACAGACTTCTTGGGTGCCGTTCCTGAAGTGTCTTGAAGATTTAGAGGCGTAGCACTCTTGTGTGGCTGAGCGAGCGGCGCGGGGCTGTCCGTTGGAACAATTGCCCCGAGTTCATCGCGAAAGGCTGCGCGACTGATTGCGCCAGCTGGACGCAAAAGCGCTCCACATCGCGCCGGGGTAACCACAGAATAAAGAATATAGCGCGAGCTTCGACGCCACGCTCTGGAAGGAGCTCCTAGACCGGGAAAAGGCCTGCACCCTCAACGAAGCCCAGGTGCTCATTGAGGCCTGGCTGCGCCATCACAACACCGTCCGGTAGACCCATCCACTACGGCACACGCCACCGACTCTTGGAACTCTCTAACCGGCGTTGATCATGCCATCCAACGTTCCAGCCGTGTTGTTGACGCATATGGACGCCATCCGAAAGCGCTACCTGGAGGGGTTTGCCGATGCTTATAAAGCAGAGTTTGCGCGAAAAATGTCGACCTTAGTTTCCAGGCATTTCCGCAGACTGAGATCTGTTGCGCCCACCTCGAACCAACTGCCAGGCTTAAGGTAGAAATCCAAACCTCGTCCAATTTTTATGACCCATCCGTTATCGAGTCGGATTTCTCGATCATGCAAATTCGAATTCAATTGAATTTCAAGGGTCACGTCCAACTCCAAAAGACTCTGCTTGAGTTCCCCAAGCCGCTCAGAAATCTCATCGAGTTGAGTGCGATCATCATAACCTGTGATCAGGGTAATGGACTTAATTGTTCCCGAGTTCAGCGCCATTTCGCAGAAACGCACAAAATTTTGGATCTGATGTTGTAGGCGGATGTACGGGTCCTCGATAATGATCGCCCTAGCGCCTTTGAGATATGGCCCAATGATTGTCTCATATGTGTGCCCTGTATCTCCGTACAGGATCGTAAAGTGCTGCTCACCCAATTCCTCAGCGAGCAATGACTTTGGAGCTGGCGCATCAGATGGCCTCAAGCTCCTTGATATGTCAGTGGCGGCCGCACTGCCCGGTGTCGCTAATCCGTCCTCACGATTAGGTAAGCCCGCCTGGCCCGATATCTTCAAGCCTCGTCGCGCGGGGCTTTGGGTCGCTTCAGCGTTTTTTGATTCTGGACAGAATACCACAATCTCCTCTCCCGCAGCATCGATGTAGGACAGATTGATCCGGGCGAACTCATCGTCCGGCTTGCGCTTGTTCATCTGCTCTTTCACGCGTCGCCGGCACTCGATTGCATAGGCAAGGTATTCGCTGAATTCCGCGTCACTGGGGGGGGCTGCCGGATGAAGAATTTTCAGGAACGCGGAAACCGTCTTCTTGACGCCCTTCTCGTCACGCCCCTCGATCGATTTCCCGAAACGAATCCGCTTGCTCACCTCTTCATAGCGATTGGTGTGTTTGAACTGATAGTGAAACGCTTCAGCGAGATAGTCGGTGATAAAACCATAGCGGTTGGTCAGGAAATCGCTGCTCGTCTTCGGTAGCTCCCAACCAGGAATGTAAGCCGCAAAGCGATCCATTACCGCCAAATCGAGCTCAGGCGGAAGTGGCTGAAACAGATCATATTCAGTCGAGTTGACGACCTGATCGACCGACAAGTCGATGTTGCCAACAAAACTCAAACTCGCATCGGCAATCACTTCTACGCCACGGGAAAAGCGGCCGTTGGCCATGAAGTCTTTCATGACCTGGATGGCGTCAGGGTCTCGAATTTTGATACCACCGACCTCGTCGAAGGCAACCGTGTCCCAATACCCAACCAAACCCACTTTGCGGCGCGCATTGTTGTAAAACAACGTCGCCTTCGTGGCCTGCCCACCAGAGATCAACGTCGCGTAGGGGGAAAATTCGCTGAAGAAGTAGGACTTGCCAGTGCCGCGGGGACCAAGCTCGATATAGTTGTAATTGGGTTCAACCAAAGGAGCCAATCGGGCGACAAAATGAAACTTCTCGCGCTTTGACAATTTCGATGGCTCAAGGCCAACCGACCGCATAATGGCATCGAGCCATTCGTCCCGGGAAAATGCATTCCTGCCTTCGGTGTACTGGCCAAAGTCAAATCGCGACAACTGGATCGGCCGAAGTTCTTCGATATAGAAAGCGTAATCGTCTTCCTCAATCGCGTTGTGCGCGAGCGTCACCTCAGCCCAGATGCCACCTTCGAGGAGCCGGTCGTTATCGCGGTAGAATTTCTCACCCACAGCGATCCGCTGGGAATTGAAGTTCTCCAGGGATGCCCAGTGTCGTTTCTCTTTTTCGACGTAACGAACATGCACTTTGTCGATGAAGCGATGTTTTCCCCGTGTCGCGACCTTCGACTGGGCCGCATTGGCTTCATCTGGGCGCACATAGTTATCTTGGAGCGTGGCCAGCACGGCATCCATCCCAGCATCCATTTCCGCCTGGTCATCACTGGCGCAGAACCGAGCGAGCAGGAATTCCAGGACGAAGGTCGGCACGTTCGTGCCCTTCTTGATCCGGTGCAGAAGGTCCTTCCGGACGACCTTACCGTCGAACACTGAAGTGAGCTGTCGATCCAGGTCATCCATCTCAGTCATACTGTGTAATCCGTCTCTAGGTTCAGCGCGTCATAGATTGATAGCGTGGTCGGGTTGAGGGCCTTCACCGAGAACTTGCCTTCAAAATCCGGGTCCATTTTCAGCGCGATTTGCAGCCGTTGACGCGGCATCAGTGTGACGGTGCCGGTTGCAGGATTGACGGGGCCTCCTGGGCGCGCCTCTCCAACGACATTGCCTTTGCTATCGTGCGCCTCGACCAAGACATCCACATTATCGTCGCGCGAGAACATGTCCTCAGCCCGCAATTCAACGTCGACCACCGGGACTCGGGTCGTAATCCGTTTAGCACCGTTCTTATAACTCAGTTCGACCGAGACCTTGCCGGCTTCAGTCTTGCCGCCAGAATCCAACCGCGCAATCAATACCGGAACGACGGCTTCAGCGAGCGAAGCGCCCCCGTGAAAATACAGGTGTCTAGATCTGTAAGGTGCCATGCTGCGAGGGAATGCGGCCTGTTCAAAATCGCCACGTATCCCGACCTTTTCCGTGCTGATTACGACATTGTGGGTATCTGCGACGCCATTGCCCAACATCACCCGGTTATGCGCAACGACGGGCCAATTGCCTTGAGGTTTGACGCAGACATCACCGGCCTCGGCCTGGGCATTCAAAAAGAACCCATGGTCCGTGACGATCACCGCCTCCGTGAATCCCATCTCGCGTAATTTTTGAAGTGCTACGCGGATGAGCTTCAGCGTCCCAGGAATCAAACTCAGCGTCGTCTCGGGGTTATTCTCCAACTGGCTATCGATCTCGGTCGATCGCAAGACTAGCAAATCCACCGTTTTCGCGATCTTCGGCTTGGTTCGGACAAACTCATTGAGCTGCATCTCGGCAAACCGATCTCCCAGGCGTTTGCGCAAGCTCTGCATCCGTTGCGGAACATTTCCGACGGTATCACCAGCCAATTTCGGTGTGAGAGCGTCCGACACGAGCTCCAGAGTAAGCTCTAACCGGGCTTTGGGCAGCAGGCTCGCCATTCCAACCAAGGTGATGGTCGGGAGCTGGGCATAGGCCGCCTGCAGTTCAACCGGGCCATCCTCAGCGAGCAATTGCTCGAGCGCCACACCCAGTTCGTAGCGCAGCGCATCGACCATCAAATAGGCGACGCGGCGCCCGTCTTCCTTCAAACGGTCGGCCAACAGCCGGTCATAGACGTCGGCGTTCGCCAGGCGGCCATCTGGCGGCCACCCTGTCGTTTCCAGGTGTTTGATGAAGACGGATTGCACCCGTTCGGCCAGGCGCCAATAGCGCGATCGAGCGTGACGGATGACGTCGTGCATCATGTCGTCCGGGGCGAGGTACTCGCCGACCGCTTGCGCGAA
>JARGOC010000049.1 GCA_029212365.1 Roseovarius sp. | reverse complement strand
TTATAGTCGATCACGCGCTTGACAGGTACTAGCACCTTCATTGGCATGGTCTCCTTAAATTGACCGGGAGCCGCAGTGGCGACTCCCTTCACAAGAATTCTGGGGCTTTGATATAGGTTTCATTCCCCGAGAAACAGGGAAAAAGCGTCACGCTTGTGTGCGGAGGTGGCGGGTGGTCCACGGGCCCGAGAATTTGTGTTGTGAGCCGTGAGTTTGGCCGCGGAAAATGGAATGTTGTAATGAAAAAGGCCCCACTTTTCAGCGGGGCCTTCTTTAATTCATATGACAAGCCCCTAGTCTTCGCGGCTCTCAGGGGTTTCCACCAGAGTGTCAAACTCGTCACCGCCGATGATGTCTTCCTCGACGGGCGCTGCAAGGGCAGCGGCGGCTTCGGCTTCTTCACGACGTGCTTCGATGACCACGTTATCGCGCGATTGCGCAATGCTGCGCATCTGTTGCGTGGCCCCACCGGTGCCCGCAGGGATCAGACGACCCACGATGACGTTTTCTTTCAGGCCGACCAGTTTGTCGCGCTTGCCCTGAACCGATGCTTCGGTCAGAACCCGCGTGGTTTCCTGGAACGATGCCGCCGAGATGAACGAGCGTGTTTGCAGGCTCGCCTTGGTGATCCCCAACAGGATCGGCTCGCCTTTTGCTTCGCGGCCACCTTTTGATACGGCCTTTTCGTTGGCGGCATCAAATTCGGCTTTGTCCACATGCTCGCCTTTCAGCAGAGTGGTTTCTCCTGAATCCAGGATTTCCCACTTTTGCAGCATTTGGCGCACGATCACTTCGATATGCTTATCGTTGATCTTCACGCCTTGCAGGCGGTACACGTCTTGCACCTCGTCGATCATGTAATCTGCCAAGGCTTCGACACCCATGATGGACAGGATGTCATGTGGGGCAGGGTTGCCGTCCATGATGTAGTCACCCTTCTGGACAAAATCACCTTCCTGAACAGGAATGTGCTTGCCCTTGGGCACCATGTATTCAACCGGATCCATCGTCTCATCAGCGGCTTCGATGCTGATACGGCGTTTGTTTTTGTAGTCACGCCCATAGCGCACATAGCCGTCGATTTCGGCGATGATGGCGTGGTCTTTGGGGCGACGTGCCTCAAACAATTCAGCCACACGCGGCAGACCACCGGTGATGTCCTTGGTTTTGGCACCCTCACGCGGGATACGTGCAACCACGTCACCAGCATGCACTTCCTGACCTTCTTCGATCGACAGGATCGCATCCACCGACATTGGATAAGTCACCGGGTTGCCCGCATCATTGCGCACAGGCTCGCCATCTTCACCCACAATCAGGATCTCTGGCTTCAGCTCGCCGCCTTTGGGGGCGGCGCGCCAATCCATCACGATCTTCTGGGTCATGCCGGTGGCATCATCCGTCACATCGCGCACGGCAAGGCCGCTGACCAGGTCAACAAACTTGGCGGTACCGGTTTTCTCGGCCAGAATGGGCAGGGTGTAGGGATCCCACTCAAACATTTTGTCGCCGCGTTTGACCTTGGCTTTGTCCTTGACGAACATCTTGGTACCATAGCCCACTTTGTGGCTGGCAAGTTCGTTGCCTTTGTCGTCGTTGATCCGCAGTTTCATGTTCCGGCCCATGACCAGAATATCGCCTTTGGAGTTTTCCAGCAGTTGGGCGTTCTCAAACTCGATCTTGCCCTCTTGGCTGGCTTCCAGGAACGATTGCTGACCACCTTGCGCAACACCGCCGATGTGGAACGTCCGCATCGTCAGCTGTGTGCCCGGTTCGCCAATGGACTGCGCCGCGATGATGCCCACGGCCTCACCTTGGTTGACCATTGTGCCGCGCGCCAGATCCCGTCCGTAACACGCCGCACAAACACCGTCTTCGGCTTCGCAGGTCAGTGGGCTGCGAATGCGCATGGTTGCAACGCCGGCTTCTTCGATGGTGTCGGCCATACGTTCGTCGATCAACTCGCCTGCGCGAAGGATCAGGCTGTCATCTTTGGGGCTGAGCACATCATCAGCCGCGACACGGCCAAGGATACGTTCCGCCAGCGAGGCGACAACTTCACCGTCTCGGGTGGCCGGTTCGGCGGTGATACCACGCTCAGTTCCACAATCATGCTCGCGCACGATGCAGTCTTGCGCCACATCCACCAGACGACGCGTCAGATACCCTGAGTTCGCCGTTTTCAGAGCCGTGTCCGACAGACCTTTGCGTGCACCGTGGGTCGAGTTGAAGTACTCAAGAACCGTCAAACCTTCTTTAAAGTTTGAGATGATCGGTGTTTCGATGATGTCGCCGTTCGGCTTGGCCATCAGGCCACGCATACCGCCCAGCTGTTTCATCTGAGTAACAGAACCACGCGCACCGGAGTGAGCCATCATGTAAACCGAGTTCGGTTCCATCACAGCACCGTTTTCATCCGTGTGTGAGGCCGAGATGGTATTCATCATGGCATCGGTCACTTCGTCGTTACACTTTGACCAGGCATCGACACCTTTGTTGTATTTTTCGCCCTGAGTAATCAGGCCGTCCATATACTGCTGTTCAAACCCTTTGACCTGATCGCGGGTGCCATCAACGATGGTCCATTTGGTGTCAGGGATAACCATGTCATCCTTGCCAAAGCTGATGCCAGCACGGAACGCTTCTTTGAAGCCCATGCCCATGATCTGGTCACAGAAGATGACGCTCTCTTTTTGACCGCAATAGCGATAGACAGTGTCAATCACGTTCTGCACTTCTTTCTTGCGCAGAAGTTTGTTCACCAATTCAAACGGCGCCTTCGAGTTCTTTGGCAGCAATGCCCCCAGACGGGCACGGCCCGGCGTGGTTTCAAAGCGTTCAAAGATCTCATTGCCTTCCTCATCGTACTGAGACAGGCGGACCTGAACTTTGGCGTGCATATGCACCTCGCCGCTATCCAGTGCGTGCTGCACTTCGTCAACCGAGGCAAAAGTCATGCCCTCACCCTTCATGCCATCACGTTGGATGGTGGCATAATAGAGGCCCAAGACCATGTCCTGCGAAGGAACAATGATCGGCGCGCCGTTGGCGGGCGACAGAACGTTGTTGGTCGACATCATCAAAACGCGTGCTTCCAGCTGCGCTTCGAGGCTCAGAGGAACGTGCACAGCCATTTGGTCACCGTCAAAGTCGGCGTTGAAGGCCGAACAGACCAGCGGGTGCAGCTGAATAGCCTTACCTTCGATCAGGACAGGTTCAAACGCCTGGATGCCCAAACGGTGAAGCGTCGGCGCGCGGTTCAACATGACGGGGTGTTCGCGGATCACCTCATCCAGAATGTCCCAAACTTCGGGGCGTTCTTTTTCAACCAGCTTTTTGGCCTGTTTCACTGTTGAAGACATGCCTTTGGCCTCAAGCCGCGAATAAATGAACGGCTTGAACAGCTCCAGCGCCATCTTTTTGGGCAGGCCACATTGATGCAGCTTCAGTTCCGGACCCGTCACAATGACAGACCGACCCGAAAAATCGACGCGTTTCCCCAAAAGGTTCTGGCGGAAACGGCCCTGTTTACCTTTGAGCATGTCAGACAGCGATTTCAGCGGGCGCTTGTTGGCCCCGGTGATCACGCGGCCACGACGGCCGTTGTCAAACAACGCATCAACGGATTCTTGCAGCATCCGCTTTTCGTTGCGCACGATGATATCGGGTGCGCGCAGCTCAATCAGGCGCTTCAGGCGGTTGTTGCGGTTGATCACGCGACGATAGAGATCGTTCAGATCGGACGTGGCAAACCGGCCCCCATCCAGCGGCACCAGCGGGCGCAGCTCGGGTGGGATCACCGGAATGACGGTCATGACCATCCACTCAGGACGGTTGCCCGACTCAAGGAAGCTCTCGACAACCTTCAGACGCTTGATGATCTTCTTGGGCTTCAATTCGCCTGTGGCAACAGCCAGATCAGCGCGCAGGGTTTCGGCCTCGGATTCAAGGTCGATGTTCTGCAGCATCTCACGGATAGCTTCGGCACCGATGTTGGCGGTGAAAGCATCCATGCCATAGGCGTCTTGCGCGTCCATGAACTCTTCTTCGGACAGCATCTGACCATAGGTCAGGTCTGTCAGACCGGGTTCAATCACCACATAGTTTTCAAAGTACAGCACGCGTTCCAGATCACGCAGGGTCATGTCCAACATCAGGCCGATGCGCGATGGCAGCGATTTCAGGAACCAGATGTGCGCACAAGGGGCGGCCAGCTCAATATGGCCCATCCGCTCGCGGCGGACCTTTTGCAGGGTGACTTCGACACCACATTTCTCGCAGACAACGCCGCGATACTTCATGCGTTTGTATTTACCACACAGGCATTCGTAATCTTTGATCGGGCCAAAGATACGCGCACAGAACAGGCCGTCACGTTCGGGCTTGAATGTACGATAGTTGATGGTTTCGGGCTTTTTGATCTCACCGTAAGACCAGCTAAGGATCCGCTCGGGTGAGGCCAAAGAGACCTTGATTTCGTCAAAAACCTTCGCCGGAGCGACGGGGTTGAACGGATTGTTTGTCAGTTCCTGGTTCATGTTCAGTTCCTTTATTCAGGAGAGAGGAAGAGGGATTGGTGGGGTTTAACCCCACCCTACGCAGCGTTCGTAGGGTGGGTTTTCAACCCACCGTTATTCCGCGTCTTCCTCCGCATCCAGGAGTTCCATGTTCAGACCGAGGCCGCGGACTTCTTTCACAAGCACGTTGAAGCTCTCGGGCACGCCCGCTTCAAAGTTGTCCTCGCCCTTGACGATGCTCTCGTACACTTTGGTGCGCCCGGCCACGTCATCCGATTTGACCGTCAGCATTTCCTGCAGGGTATAGGCGGCACCATAAGCTTCCAGAGCCCAGACCTCCATTTCCCCGAAGCGCTGACCACCGAACTGCGCCTTACCACCCAGCGGTTGCTGCGTTACAAGCGAGTATGGACCGGTTGAACGGGCGTGGATTTTGTCGTCCACCAAGTGGTGCAGTTTCAGCAGGTATTTGACACCCACTGTCACAGGACGGCTGAACTGTTCGCCAGTGCGACCGTCAAACAGAACCGATTGACCACTTTCGTCAAATCCGGCACGGCGCAGCGCGTCATTCACGTCCGCTTCTTTGGCACCGTCAAAGACTGGTGTCGCAATCGGCACACCGCCTGTCACGTTACCAGCTGCTTCGACCAGCTGACCCTCATCCATGCCGACAATGCCTTCTTCATAGACATCTTCGCCATAAGCGATCCGCATTGCCTCACGCACAGGTGTCAGATCACCGGAACGGCGATACTCTTTCAGAGCTTCGTCGATTTGCACGCCCAAGCCGCGCGCGGCCCAGCCCATGTGACATTCGAGGATTTGCCCAACGTTCATCCGGCTGGGAACACCCAGCGGGTTGAGGCAGAAATCAACCGGCGTACCATCCGCAAGGAACGGCATGTCTTCCATTGGGACAACCTTGGAAATAACACCTTTGTTGCCGTGACGCCCGGCCATTTTGTCACCCGGTTGCAGCTTGCGCTTCACCGCGATGAACACTTTGACCATCTTCATGACACCAGGGGGCAGATCGTCGCCGCGGCGGACTTTTTCGACCTTATCCTCAAAGCGCGCATCCAAAGTGCGCTTTTGCGCCTCATATTGATCATGCAAAGCTTCGACGACCTGGGCGTCTTTCTCGTCCTTGAGAGCCAGCTGCCACCACTGACCTTTGGTCAGAGTTTCCAGCAGGTCTTCATTGATCTCGGAGTTGGCTTTGACACCTTTGGGGCCTTTGACAGCCACTTTACCGATCACCATTGAATGCAGGCGCTGATAGATGTTGCGATCCAGAATAACCAGCTCATCGTCACGGTCGCGGGCAAGGCGTTCAACCTCTTCGCGCTCGATCTGAAGGGCACGTTCGTCTTTTTCCACACCGTGGCGGTTAAAGACACGCACCTCAACCACGGTGCCAAAGTCACCGGGTTTCACGCGCAGGGATGTATCCCGCACGTCGCTGGCCTTTTCACCAAAGATGGCGCGCAGCAACTTTTCTTCCGGTGTCATTGGGCTTTCACCCTTTGGGGTGATTTTGCCCACCAGAATGTCGCCCGGCTCAACGTCGGCACCGATGTATACAATCCCGGCTTCATCAAGGTTGCGCAGGGCTTCCTCGCCGACGTTGGGAATGTCACGGGTGATTTCTTCTGGCCCAAGCTTGGTGTCGCGGGCAGCCACTTCGAATTCTTCGATATGTACCGAGGTGAACACGTCATCACGCGCCACACGCTCGGAAATAAGGATCGAATCCTCAAAGTTGTAGCCGTTCCAAGGCATAAACGCGGTCACCACGTTTTTACCCAAGGCCAATTCACCCAGATCGGTTGACGGGCCATCGGCGATCACTTCGTCTTTGGTCACCGTGTCGCCCACCTTCACCAGCGGACGCTGGTTGATACAGGTGTTTTGGTTCGAGCGCTGGAATTTCCGCATCCGGTAGATATCAACACCGGGATCACCCAGCTCAAGATCTGCCGTGGCCCGCACAACGATACGGGCGGCATCGACCTGGTCAATGATCCCGGCGCGTTTGGCCTGAATGGCGGCGCCTGAATCGCGGGCAACAACCCCTTCGATACCGGTGCCCACCAGAGGCGCCTCAGAGCGAAGTGTCGGAACTGCCTGACGTTGCATGTTCGAGCCCATCAAGGCCCGGTTCGCATCGTCATTTTCCAGGAACGGGATCAGCGAGGCCGCAACAGACACCAGCTGTTTTGGGCTCACGTCGATCAGATCAACGGCATCACGCGAGGCCAGCATATAATCACCGGATTGGCGTGTTGATACCAATTCGTTGATGAAATTGCCGTTCTCATCCAATGTCGCGTTGGCCTGAGCCACCGTGTGACGCATCTCTTCTGTGGCCGAGAGGTATTCAACCTCGTCAGTCACATGTGCATCCACAACCTTGCGATATGGCGTTTCGATAAAGCCGTATTTGTTGACGCGGGCAAACGTGGCGAGACTGTTGATCAGACCAATGTTTGGCCCTTCCGGCGTTTCAATCGGGCACATCCGACCATAGTGCGTTGGATGCACGTCGCGCACTTCAAACCCGGCACGTTCGCGGGTCAGACCACCTGGCCCAAGCGCGGACAGGCGGCGTTTGTGTGTCACTTCGGACAGCGGGTTGGTTTGGTCCATGAATTGCGACAGCTGCGAGGAGCCGAAGAATTCACGCACAGCCGCCGCCGCAGGTTTGGCGTTGATCAGGTCTTGTGGCATCACAGTGTCGATTTCGACGCTGGACATACGTTCTTTGATCGCACGTTCCATGCGCAGCAAACCAACACGGTACTGGTTTTCCATCAACTCACCAACCGAGCGCACACGACGGTTTCCAAGGTGGTCAATATCGTCGATATCGCCCTTGCCATCGCGCAGATCAACCAAGGCCTTGATGCAGGCCATGATGTCTTCTCGGTCCAGCGTGCGCTGGGTGTCAGGTTTGTCGAGCGCCAGACGCATGTTCATTTTGACCCGGCCAACGGCCGACAGGTCATAG
>JARGOC010000048.1 GCA_029212365.1 Roseovarius sp. | reverse complement strand
GCCGACCAGTATCTCTTAATCTTTCACAAGAACTGGGAAATCATAAGACAAGCGTGAAAGGTGAAACTGTCATGGACGCATCAGTTGTAATGACGAAAACGGTTATTGTTGGAAAACCAGACACGACCGTCAAGCAAGCCGCCGAACTAATGACCCGGAATCAGATCAGCGCCATCCCGGTTCTCAACAAAATGGCGGCATCGTGGGTATCGTGAGTGAGGGGGACCTAATGCGCCGTGTTGAAGGCGCAAAAAACCATACCCGATCCTGGTGGTTATCTCTATTCTCTGACAGTCAATCATCCGCAAGAGGCTATATCCAGGAACGGGGCCGCTACGTCAAGGATATCATGACTACAAAGGTGACGACCGTGACCCCCGACATGCCTGTGGGGCAAATCGCCCGGTTGCTGGAAAAAAGGCATATCAAACGGGTCCCGGTCGTCGACGACGGAAAACTCGTTGGCATCATTAGCCGTGCTAATCTGTTGCAAGCGCTCGCTGCGCAACCGGTGGTTCACATTTGCGCTGAGACGGATGTGGACGAGAAGCGAGACATCGTCTTGGGTGCGCTTGCGCAAGTGCCGGGGCTGAACCCGGTTCAATTGAACGTCATTGTGGCAGACAATCGCGTCGACGTCTGGGGCATTGTCAATTCCAACGACGAGGAGGCCGCGGCAAAAGTTGCGTTACAGGCAATTGACGGCCTAGGTGAAATTTCCGTGCATTTGGGTCGTGTCCCCAACTATTCCTGGGGCATCTGAGGGACGCTGCGCATCAGAAAATCAGAGTTCGGAACATGATATAGCCGAGCATACACGTGCTGCCGACACCAGCGTAAATGTTCTCGTCGGTTGATGAAGCAATTGGATTTCAATCTGTGCTATCGCTGGTTAGTCGACCTTGGTACTAATGACGGAGCTTGGGACGCGTCAGTCTTTTGCAAGAACCATGACCAGTTGTTGGACGCACAGATTTCACGTAATTTCTTGAATGGAATCATCACCCACAAGTGGGTGCGGCACTTGTGGAGCATGGAAAACTTCTCGGTCGACATCACTCTTGAAGAGGCAGGGGCTTCCATGAAGTCCTTTGTACCGAGAGAAAAGGATGAGAACGATGAAGCTCCCCGCGACAACGACCATTCCGGCGGTCGCATTGCGGAACACGACTTTTAAGGAACCACACGCAAAAATGATACCCATGCCACTACGACGGGACCCATAGGCCCGACTCTATCGCAAAGGGAAGGGAAAATCAGCCCAATTGTGCTTCATGGGCCATGCATTCATAGAGAACCGCCATGGGCTGGCGGCAAGCGCTACCTTCGGCTTGAAAGCCGGTGTGTGGATCCAGTGCGGTCGTCTCGACATGGTCTCTCCCGTTTCCGGCACCTGAGCCAAATTCAGGCGGAAATTCCACTTATCCCTGCTGTGCAGTTTTTCCGAGCGACTTCTATATGTCGGAACAATTAATGCGATTGATTGCATCAAAAGCGCATTTGGAATTTGCCAAACACCCTGTTGGAACAGTTTTTTGAAAAAGTGTGTAACGCATCCAGCCCTCCTGCGTCTTAGTTGTTATAGGCAACCAAAACCATCTGAAACCCGGAGAAGAAGAATGGAAAAGCTCAAAACAATCGGCATCGTATTCGCCCTGTCACTGACAACGTCTGGGTTCGCGCTTGCTCAAAGCGATCATGACCATAACACTCAAGTGTCTGGTGCCGCTTTACCACAAGTTGGAGGTCAATCTGGATCTATGAGCGGCAATCAAATCCAAATGATGCAGAAAATGATGCCTTTGATGATGGGCATGCATGCCGAGATGATCGGCAGCGAAGGCATGGGTATGAACGGTCCTGCTGAAAAATCAGGCATGATGATGGACCGCAGCATGATGCGGATGATGATGGGTTCGGGTATGATAGACAAATCGTCGGCAAAAGATACTGCCAAAATATTGCAATCGAGGCTAGCTGAATTCGACACAAACGGTGATGGCAATCTTACTCTTGACGAATTTGAAACCTTACATGCAGCGATGATTATTGAAACCACAGTCGATCAGTTTCAGCATCTTGATGCAGACGGTGATGGTAAAATTACCAAAACTGAAATGGGCGCGCTTTCCCAACGCATGCAAATGCGCGAGATGAAGCAAAGCGGAAACGGAATGATGGGCGGTATGCCTGAAACGGTAGAGGGCAATTGAATTGTGTTTGTCACCGCCTATGTCGAATTTGAAAACAGGATACCCGCAGAACCTTAAGTAAGGCTTTTACAATGAATTGTTTTCAAATCCGACAATTTCGCCCATTCCCCGATGCGATCAATTAGGCAAATACAAATTTGCATCTTCCTCTATGGTGGTGAAGGCTGACTTATCGGCCCCATTGGGTCGGTTTCCAAATGAACAACATCGCGGCATGCCCAATAGAGCGAACGGCGCCGAGTGAACTGGCTTTCGGCATCAAATAGGTCGATTTGAAGACGGTCCGCTGTGGCAGAAATTGAACTTACCTTTTTGATATGGTCTAGCGCAATGATTCCGATGGTGTTTTTTTGGCGGTGGTGAATTCGTGAAGGGTTATGCCATGCCTCACAAAAGCATACCGGAACCCGGAGACGGTGTGAATGTCATAAGCTACACCACGCTACGGGACACGACCTTGGGAATTCTTGAAGGTTCTTTGATGATGCGTTACCATGAAATGGTCCAATGCAAGGTTTTTGGCTTCCAGTTTAATCCCTCTGATCCAGCGTCCTTATTTTACGATAGTGGGGTGTAAGTTGACGTCACCTCACATATCTTCAAGGCGTAGGTTTTTGCAGGGAATTGCGGGCCTTTCAGGGCTTGCCGTTTCCGGTTGCACAACCATCTCAACAGCTCGCCGCCTTCCTGAGAACCCCAGTGCTGTTCCAATAAGTAGCTTATATGCAACTATTTACGGACCATTGCCCGATGAGCTATTTCCGATCTCTGAAATCGATCTCAACAAAGTACCTGCCAAATATTACAGACGGCAGATAACTTACATTACGACCGAGCAGCCAGGAACAATCATTGTCGATACCAGCAGCTTCTACCTCTACCTTGTGCAAGAAGCAGGAAAAGCCATGAGATATGGGGTTGGACTGGGTCGGGCAGGATTTGAATGGTCAGGAAGAGCGCACGTCGGTTGGAAACAGATATGGCCAAAATGGACCCCACCGGATGAAATGATCCAGCGCCAACCTGAATTGGCAAAGTACAGCGCTGAAAATGGTGGAATGCCGCCAGGATTGGATAACCCGCTCGGCGCAAGAGCCCTGTACATATTTCAAGGAAAGACTGATACGCTTTACCGAATACACGGCTCTCCGGAGTATTGGACCATTGGTAAGGCTGTTTCAAGCGGCTGTGTTCGCATGATGAACCAAGATGTCATTGATCTGTACAACCGAGTTCCCACAGGGTCCCCGATTGTGGTCACAACAGGGGAGATAGCATGACTATTTGCCATCAAATAAAGTTGGACGGCAGAGCTGTGTGAACATTCGAGGCTCGAGCTCGTTTGTGTGAATGATTGTACAGCTTGTTTTTGATGTTGCAAGCGGCGTTGGCGGATGGTCCGCATTGGGCCGGATACCCCGGATAAACAACGATATCGCGCCCCCGGATGGGTGATAGACTATAATCATCAATATCTTAGTGATGATAGGGCGGGGATTTGGCGACGGATGTGACGGGTGAAGCTGAAACGGGACCTCTTCGGCTGGAATTCGACCGCTCGGTGAAGATGGAATTCCGGGGTTCGGCGATCAGTTCGGACGGCGGATTGGTGCTGTACCGGGAACTGGACGACACTCTTGGCCTCTCGGACATGGCGGCGGGTCCGCTTTCCGATATGCGCACGGGTCTGAACGGACGGCATCGCTTGCCAAGCTTCCTGCGACAGTCGGTCTTTTCCCGCCTTGCAGGATATGAGGATGTCAATGACGCAGACCGGCTTTGCCGCGATCCGGTGATGCGCCAGCTTGTCAGTAGTCGAGCAATCAAGGACGGTGCGGCCTCGGCCAGCGCCATGGGTCGGTTCGAGACCGAGATGCTGGCCCAGCCAGGGAACCTCGCGGCGCTTGTCGATCTGCCGGGTCGGTGGATCGACGCGGTGCACGACAAGCGACCGCCGACGTTCATCACCCTGGACATGGACAGTTCGGAAAGCCCTGTGCACGGTGATCAGGAGGGTTCGGCATGGAATGGGCACTTCCAGAAGAAATGTCTGCATCCGCTCTTTGTGTTCAACTAGTTCGGTGATCTGGAGAAGTGCGCCTTGCGTCCCGGCAATGTCCACAGCGCTGATGGTTGGGTGGCTGTGCCGACGCCTGTGTTGGCGCGCTACTCTGCCGAGGCACGACCTTCGATCATCCGACCCCGGTTTCGCGCCGATGCGGCCTTCGCCATCTCGGCGCTGTTCGATCTGCTTGAGGCTGAGGGTTGGGATTATGCCATCCGGATCAAGGGCAATTCCAAGGTGAACGAACGGTTCGACTGGCTGACAAAGCGCCGCCCCGGCCGTCCGCCGAACCATGTCGTGCGCCTCTATACCAGCTTCCACCACCGGGCGGAGAGTTGGTCAAAGGCCCGCCGCATAGTGGCGAAGGACGAGTTCCATCCTGGTGATTTGTTCCCGACAGTCGGCTTCATAGTAACAAATCAAAGCCTGCCAAATGAACGGGTGCTGACCTTCTACAACGGGCGGGGCACCGCAGAGCAGCACATCAAGGAGGGCAAATACGCGCTTAAATGGACATGGCTGTCGTGTATGCGGTTCGCGGCAAATGCTGAGTGGCTCCAGCTTCGCACTCTGGCCTACAATCTGGCCAACTTCCTGCGGACAACGGCGACGCCCGAACTGATCGAGCGCTGGTCTCTGACCTCCCTGCGCGAACGCCTGATCAAGATCGGGGGGCGCTTGGTGCGCCATGGCCGCTACGCTATCTTCCAGATGGCCGCGGTCGCCAAACCGCGCGATGTCTTCGGCGCCATCCTAAACATGATCAACACCCTGCGAGGGCCTCTACCAGGAGCAACGTGCGCATGACCAGAACCGAAGCCAAATCCACGATATCTAACACCCACGGCGGGAAAACTGTGTCCGGGCATGATCAAATCACGGCTCTGGGTTCCAGAATAACCGACTTTGCGGCGTCACGCACCAATTGTGTAACAGCCAGAGCGAACCAAAGTCGAAAAAGACTTGGCGATCCATCTTGGATGTTCTTACTGTGTCAAAAGGCGATCCAAATGCGGAACTCCGCATCATATACCCGAAGGTGAGATCATGTCGGATAACGCAAAGGTGAGCGTCCTGCCACCTGTGATTCCAGTCGTCGCTATGCTTTTCGGCGGGGCCGTGCATTGGATGTATCCAGTGAGGCTTGGCCCGACCGAAGTGCTTGTACCTGTTGGCATAATTTTGGTGGTGTGTTCAATAGTAGTGGTTGCAATGGCCGTCAGGGAAATATCAAAGGCAAAAACTGCTTTTGATGTCCGCGATCCGACCACGAATCTAATCACATCGGGCATATTCGGTTTCAGCCGCAACCCGACCTATTTGTCGATGGTCATGTTGTGTTTTGGTATAGCCATGATTGCCAACTCACTGCCACTCCTGTTGGCTGCGGTGATGGTGGGTAGTGGTCTTTGCTTACTGGTTATCCGCAAGGAAGAGGCCTATTTGCAACGTAAATTTGCTGACCAATACACCACGTATTTTCAGTCTGTGCGCCGCTGGCTTTAGGATTGTTGGGGATTTTACCCGTCAGACAAAACAAGGTCGCATAATCGAATGTATGGAATGTATGGAATGTTGCAGAACCCATCCAGACCGTTTGGAAACCCGCCCCTTTCGGGATTCCCTCTGAAAGCCGGTGGTGGTATTTTTTACCATGGCTCATATTTCTGGAATTGATCGCTCGCAGATGTTGCTTTTGCCCGAACGGGTGGAAGATTATGTTGGTGCGGATAACCCGGTTCGTTTTGTCGATGCGTTTGTTGATGGCATGGATTTGCAGTCGGCAGGGTTCACGCGGGTGCAGGCTGAGGTGACAGGTAGGCCCGGCTATCATCCTGCCGATTTGCTGAAACTGTATATCTATGGCTATCTAAACCGGGTTCGCTCCAGCCGTCGGTTGGAGGTGGAGTGCTATCGCAATATCGAGGTGATCTGGCTGCTGCGGCATCTGAAGCCAGACTTTAAGACGATTGCCGACTTCCGGCGCGACAACCGAGCAGCCTTCAAACAAGTGTTCCGGGAATTTGTCGTGTTGTGCCGCAAGCTTGATCTTTTCGGGCGTGAGTTGCTGGCTGTGGACGGAACCCGGATCAAGGCGGTCAATGCCAAGGACAAGAACTTCACCAAGACGGGCCTGACGAAAGCCATCAAGGAAGCTGATGAGCGGCTCGACGCCTATCTAAAGCAAATGGACGAGAGCGACAGCATCGACAAAGCCAGCCGCTCTGGCGATCATGGATCGGATGGCGGTGGAGATGTCGCCGACAAGGATGAAAAGCTGAAAGCCAAGCAGGATCGCCACAAATCTCTTCTCAAACAAATGCATGAAACGGGCGAAAGCCAGATATCGCTGAACGACCCCGACAGTCGTTACCAGTCTGGCAAGGTCAAAGCCGGGGTCTGCTACAACGCGCAGATCGCAGTCGATTGCAAACACAAGCTGATTGTCGAGCAGGATGTCTGCACTCAGGTTGGTGATCTGGGTTTGTTGGCCAAGACCCCCGAGCCCGCTCGCGCGCTTCTGGATGTCGAGACAATCGATGTTGTGGCCGACCGGGGCTACTTCAAGATCGAAGATATTGAGGCCTGTGAAGCGGCCAACATCATTCCCCATGTGCCCAAACCGCAACGTGGCCCTGCTGTGCGTGAAGGCTTCTTTGCCAAGGATGCGTTTCGCTATGATGCTGAGGCGGATCACTATATCTGTCCCGAAGATCAACGGCTTTCCCCGCTTTACAAAAGCAAATCGCGCGACAACATCAAGATCGACTATTGCAACCGGGCAGCGTGCCGAGCCTGCGACTTGCGCCCGCGCTGCACCAAGACTTTCCGCCGGGTATCGCGGTTGGAAAACGAGGCGGTTCTGGATCGAATGGCCGAGCGACTGGTTGCCCGCCCAGAGTTAATGGATGATCGTCGCAACAGCGTTGAACACCCGTTTGGAACGATCAAACAATGGATGAACCAAGGCGCTTTCCTGATGCGATGGTTGGAAAACGTCCGAGCCGAGTTCAGCCGCACTACACTCGCCTACAACATCAGGCGGGCGCTCACACTTGTTGGTGTGACAGGACTAATGGCGGCGCTGCAGGCATAAATCGCCATCTTTGTGCTGCCAAACACGTTGAAAGTTGTCCAATATGGCCACAAAACCGGTAACGCATCGCATGTGGCAAGAACAGTTGGAAAAACGTGTCAGAAACGCCGAAACAAAGGTAACCGCACCAAAGTCGAACAAAATCAGAGTTTCCACAGGGTCTGCATGCAGACTGCGTGGAAACCGGCCTGTTTCAGGATTCCCTGTGTCGGCTTGAGGTGTTATTTTACACCATCGCTCATATTTCCGGAATTGATCGCTCGCAGGTTCTGCTTTTGCCCGAACGGGTGGAGGATTATGTGGAGGCTGAGAACTCTGTCCGTTTTGTTGATGGCTTTTTCGCTGGTCTGGCCGCCATTTTCGCTCGGGTACAGGGTGAGGCGACGGGTCGGCTCGGCTATCATCCGGCTGATCTTCTGAAGCTGTAAATCTATGGCTATTTGAACAGGGTTCGTTCCAGCCCTTGTTTGGAAGTTAAATGTGGGCGCAATCTCGAGGTGGTGTAGATGACCTTGCGGATTGCCGAATCGAAGGCGAGTTATTGTCAAATCTGGTGTTTGAGTTTTTGTTGGTCATGCGGCGATCTGGCTGGGTTTGGTGATTTCAATACCGTCTTTGAACGTGACGCCTGTGATGACTTTGGCGAGGTAGTCAAAGCCGCGTAGCCTTCTCCAGTTTTGGTCGGCGCATTGCCCCAGCTTGAACATCATGTGCAGCATACCATCTCGTGAGAGAC
>JARGOC010000018.1 GCA_029212365.1 Roseovarius sp. | reverse complement strand
GCTGAAGGCATCTAAGCGGGAAGCCCCCCTCAAAACAAGGTATCCCTGAGGACCGAGGTAGACCACCTCGTCGATAGGCCAGAGATGTAAGCGCAGTAATGCGTTCAGTTGACTGGTACTAATTGTCCGATAGGCTTGATTTGATCCAGTAGAAGCGAGACTTTTACTAGATATATCAAAAGCATACACACCAATGTACAGCGTACATTGACTTGGAATTCAGAGGTTTTTCTTGGTTTGGTGATCATAGCGAGAGCAAAACACCCGGTCCCATCCCGAACCCGGCCGTTAAGTGCCTTTGCGCCGATGGTACTGCGTCTTAAGACGTGGGAGAGTAGGTCATTGCCAAACCTAGTAAAACCTCTGAGATTTGTATCTCTCTTCCGATTTCCCTTACAATTTGACAAAATGCCTCCCTCTGGGAGGTTTTTTGCGTTTAATGTCTGAAAAGATGTGGGCTCAAGGCTGCAACCGCTGCATCAGCCCCCCAAATTAGAGGCTTAGTACATCTCGCTTGAGAAAATATGATGCTGATAAAGGGCAACAGGCATCACGAATAACCAAACATTGGATGCACGTGAAAGTGGACCTATCGCGGTTTGATGCCGTTCCTTTGATAGCTTTTATGCTCTGTTAGGGCGCTTTGCCTCTATGGGCCGCTGTTAGAGCTCCGCACCAAGTCGAAAGGATATCTTCTTTGATATTTCCTTGATGTTATCGACGATAACTTTTTCGCCAATTTCTGATATGGCGTCCGCAGACAAGCTAACGGCGACTCCCGCTATGGGCCGGTTAAGAGAATCCAGAACTGAAGCACCGTAGCAAACCATGCCCATCTTTACCTGCTGGTTATCAATTGAGTAGCCTTGCTGTCTCACTACCTCCAGCTCATCCAGAAGGGTTTCAATGTCTTGCACGCTGTTCTCGGTGAGTGGATCCGGGATTTGGTCATTCAATAGCCTGCGAACCTCTCCGTTGCTCATGAAGCTCAGGAACGCCTTGCCAGTGGCTGTAAACGCTGCTGGCAGTCGCATACCGATGCGAAAGCTATAACCGACAGACAGTTCCGCGTTGCGTGCCGCCAGATAGACAACCTCAGCGCCCTCCAGAACAGACAGTGTGATCGTCGCTCCGGGCAGGCTGCTGCTCTCGTCCCAAATGGATGCGAACTCGGTCGCCACGTCCGACTCATGCGTAAAGCGATTGGACCACCGCATAATGTGAGGTCCAAGTTGATAGGTGTGGTCTGACTTTTTCACCAGCAAGTTGAGCTCAGTCAACGTCATGCATATTCCATGTACGCTGCTCTTAGCGACACCGATTAAATCTGCAATTTCAGTAACCTTAAGGCTCTTCTTCGACTTGGCTACCGTGTCGAGAACTTGCACACCGCGCACCAGGGCGGGCACCAACTTTGGGCTATTATCCGGCACTCTAATTTCCGACCTTTATTGAAGGCATCTTAGAACTCTCTCTTCTTTGCCACACTGTATCGAATTGAGTTTCGCGTTTAGCTTACCCTCATAATATTGACAACGGTTCAGTGGGTTGTAAAGTGTTCAGTATACGGGACAAGCTGTGGGAGGAGTTAAGCCGTTGCCAAACCCCAATCTTCATTACCCATTTGTTGCAGGTGTAGATCACAGTGTCGCGGTTGCAGGTGGATGGTTCAGCGATTCGGCTGCCCTCTTAGGCGAGGTCACTAAGAAATGAATCTAAGCGAATGGGCAGTTAAATTTAGCGAGGCCTCTGATCAGAATAAGACGATCAAGGCCATGGCCCGGTACTTCACCTGCACATACATGCTCGACATGGAGCAGGCGAAGGTCATCGTCGAAATGATAGATGGCAAAGTCTATCGCATGAACATCTCGCCCAGTGGGATGGATGCGTATGACTTTGCCCTTCGCGCGAGCGCTGCCACCTGGCGTGAGTTTGCAAAACCAATCCCCAAGCCGATGTTCCATGGGATTTGGGCTGCCAGCTTCAGGGAAGATCTGAAAATCGAGGGCAACACACTGGTCATGATGCAGAACCTGCGCAATTTCACAGTACAGTTCGAACTGCTCCGAGAAGTGGGGGTTCCGGTATGACCCCTATCATTTTCACGACCAACCATTCGGAGCTGTCAGTATGGTGAAACACTCTCCTGTAACAGGCCGGTATGTGACCATCGACGTCGATGGGTGCGAATACAAAGTCTTCTACATGCAAAACGGGCAGGGCACGCCATTGGTTTGCCAACACACCGCCGGTTGTCACGGGCACCAGTGGCGCGACCTTCTTGAAGATGAGGAAGTCACATCAAAATACAATGTGATTGCCTATGATCTACCGCGCCATGGCAAGTCAGATCCACCTCACAACAAGAAGTTCTGGGAAGAAGAATACCGTCTGACGGCGGATCACTTCGTTAATTTCATTGTCAAACTCTGCGACGCACTTGAGCTCGACAACCCGATTTTCATGGGGTCTTCTTTTGGCGGCAACGTTGCTTTGCAGCTTGCTCTGCGTCATCCAGATCGTTTTCGTGCTGTGATCCCTGTCGAAGCCGCCGCACATGCGCCCGGCTTTTATCTTGACCTGTGGAGGCACCCTCATGCCAATGCCGCCCAAGTGTGTGCCAGCGGAGTCTGGGATCTGATGGCGCCACAAAGCCCGGAGCGCGATCGTTGGCTGACTTGGCACTACTATACGCAGGGGTCTGAAGCCTTCAAAGGTGATCTCTATTTTTATTCTGTTGATCACAATCTCACCGACAGGCTCTCTGAGATTGATACAAAAAGATGCCCGGTCATCATGATGACAGGCACCTATGATTATTTGACCCCGCCCGAAGCCACCGAAGAAACCGCCCGGAACATTCCCGGCGGGATCTACATCGAGATGGAAGATATCGGGCACTTCCCGATGAGTGAAAACTACCCGCTGTTCCGAGAGTATCTGCGTGAAGCCCTGCGTATCATCATGGATCGCACCGATGCGTGATCGCTTGGGAACCGGAACAAAGAAGAAAGCTTGACCATGAAAATTATCGAATTCAATGACCAGGGGTTGCAGGTAGAGCGCGACTCAAAGGGTGTTCGCCAATTTGGGTCGGGCAGCCATTTGGCCCCTGCTCCTAATCTGCAGTCACGCCTGCAGCCAGCCGCGCGCGGTGCGTCGGACATTCAGTTGTTCATGTTCCAGACGGGTACTTTGCGTACAAAAACCAAGTACATCAAAATGAACCAAGGCGAGGAGGATTTTGAAATCCCCGTTCCCTGGTTTCTTATCAAACATCCCAAGGGCAACATCGTCATTGACGGCGGCAACGCAATCGAAACGGCGATTGACAAGCGCGGTCACTGGGGTGCGGTCGTCGATACCTATGACCCGATCATGGATGTCAAAGAAAACTGTGTCGATCAGTGTCGGTCGGTCGGTGTCGAGCCAGAAGACGTAAACTATGTGTTGCAGTCTCATTTGCATCTCGATCACTCAGGCGCAATCGGCCGTTTTCCGAATGCTCGCCATTACGTTCAAAGGATCGAGTACGAATATGCGTTCAATCCCGATTGGTTCTCGGAGGGTGCCTATATAAGAGCCGATTTTGATCGCCCTGGGCTTGATTGGAAGTTTCTCGGAGGAGAATACACCGACAATTACGACCTGTTTGGCGATGGTACCATCAGGATGATCTTTACACCTGGTCATTCGCCCGGCCACCAGTCCTTTCTGATCAACCTGCCAAACACAGGGCCTATGCTGCTGGCGATTGATGCGGCCTACACCCTGGATCATTGGGATGACAAAGCGCTTCCGGGTCTCGTTTGTTCGTCGGTTGATGCAGCGCATTCCGTCGCAAAACTTCACAAAATTGCCCAAGACACAGGCGCGGTGGTCGTGACCGGTCATGACCCGGTGCTTTGGGACACGTTCCGGAAAGCCCCCCAGGCTTTCTACGACTAGGGGCGCATTCAACGGGCATGGGGAGCCCTGACAAAAAGCCTGCGCAACAACAAGTTCAGGCAAAGATTGACCGAAATCTTGGTCACAACATGGAGGAAGAAATGACGTATATTAAGAAGATAACTCTGGCCCTCAGCGGGCTTGCGCTATGTGCGAGTGCTGCTGTCGCGGGCGGGTTGGATGATATTGATCAAACAGTTCGCGATCGTCTGTACAGCCCGGATATGATTGATCCGGCCCAGCCGATTGAAGCAAGTATCTACAAAGACTTCGTTGCAAAGAACCCACCGCCCTGGAAGATCGGTTATGCCAGTTCATATGCGGGCAACACATGGCGTGCGGGCGCGATGAACCAGTTGCAGGACGAGATTATTCCAAAATGGAAAGAACTCGGCCTTATTTCCGAAGTCGTGGTGACACAGTCCAACCTGAAAGACGCGACCCAGATTCAACAAATGCGTCAGTTGGTTGATCAGGGCGTCGATGCGATCATTGTATGCTGCTCGAACCCGACAGCGCTGAACCAAACTACTAAATATGCCCATGATCAAGGTGTGCCGACATTCTCTCTGACGGGCTATCTGACGTCCGAATACGCGTTGAATTCGTCAGTGAACTATCAGCTGGCAGGTTTTGAAATCGGCAAATGGATGGCCGATGAACTGAATGGCGAAGGCAATGTTCTCGTTGTTGAAGGCATTCCCGGTGCATCTTCATCCGACAGTCAGGACCGCGGCGTGAAAGCCGGGCTGGCAACAGCAGAAGGCATCAAGGTCGTAGGGACGGTTGCTGGCATGTGGACCGATCAGGTCGCACAGGGCGAAGTTCAAAAATGGCTTTCGACATACCCTGGCAAGCTTGACGGCGTTGTCGTGCAATCTGCTGCCGAGATGGGCGTTCTGCGCGCAATGGCGCAATCTGGCCGTGGCGATGTTCCCGTCGCAATCGGTGGTGAACTGGGCGCTCTTTGCTTTTGGCGCAACAACCCTGACTACATCTCGGCCGCCGTTCAAACCTGGCCTCCTCAGGATGAGATGGAGTTGATCTGGGACATCATGATGCGGACACTTCAGGGGCAAGGCCCCAAGATTCAGTCTATTATGGTTGATCCCGTCACCATCAGTTTTGATGACCTGAAAGAGATCATGGACGAAGATTGTGACCCCAACACTGCTGAGTGGCTTGCCGTCGGCAAAGACCGTTGGGGCAGTTCGGCCTTCCTGGATGACTTCTTCTACAATCCAGCCGATCCAACTCAATACAAGCCATAACAGAGCGAAGTCCGGGTCGCGCGATTGTCGCGGCCCGGGTTTACATAAGGTAGACTTCCTTGTCTCAAACGCACCAAACAAAAACAGCGGCCAGTAGCGCACAGAATACGATTTCTGTTGTCGACGTGTACAAGTTCTTTGGACCGACACGCGCGCTCAATGGCTGTAGTTTTTCGGCCAGAGCCGGAGAAATCCACGCCGTAGTCGGCGGCAATGGGTGCGGTAAGAGCACCATGGCCAAGATCGTTTCGGGGGTTCTTCCGATCGACAAAGGCCAAGTTTCTATTCTCGGCGAAACGCCTTCAACGCCAGGTGAATCGCGCGCCTTGGGTATTTCAACCGTATATCAGGAAGTTCTCGTCGCGGATGAGAGCACAGTCGTTGATAATCTGTTCATGGGGACGGATGCGCTGTTTTCTGCGGCATTGCCGTTTCAGGACAAGGTCGAGCGGGCCACCAAAATGATGCGAGAGCTCGCAGGCGAAGACGTGGACCCGCATGCGCTTGTGGGGACGCTCCCCTTGGGCATCAAGCAATGGATCACAATTGGCCGCGGGCTTCTTCAGGTCCCACGCATTCTGATCCTTGATGAATCTTCTGCAGCCCTGGATTTTGACAGCACCGAGCGGCTCTTTGACAAGATGCGCGAGCTGAGAGATGGCGGCACGACCATTTTGATAGTGACCCACAGAATTGCTGAGCTTATTCGCATTTCCGACCGCGCCACCGTGTTGCGAGATGGCAAGGATGTTGGCGTTCTGGAAAAAGAAGACATCACGGAAAAGAACCTTCTCGCCCTCATGACCGGAGAGGATCAGGACGGCGACCAGATCGAGCACCAAGCCCCGACCCCAAGTGACGATACTGTCATCATGAAGGCACATGGTATGCAGGTTTGGCCTGATGCCGAAGATATTGATTTTGAACTGAAAAAAGGTGAAATTGTAGGTATCGCTGGTCTGGATGGTCAGGGCCAAGATGAATTTGTTCGCGTCCTCGCAGGTGTTCAGGCTGCCGAAAAAGGCCTTGTATACGCGGCCGATAGAACCGGCTCGTTCCAACCGATCCAATCGTTAAGCGACGCTGTCAAAGCAAAGATTTCCTATGTGTCAGGAGACCGCAAACGGGAAGGCATCTTTGCCTCTCTTAGTATCTTCGAAAACATGGTGATGCCTCTTTATCGTGTGAAAAAGAGGGGTGGGATTCTTGGGTTTATTGATTGGGGTAGCCTCAAGACCATATTCGCACGCGAAGCCGAAAACCTGCTTATCAAGTTCGGACTTCCCGATGACAAGATCACCTCGCTTTCGGGGGGCAATCAGCAAAAAGTGCTTATCGGTCGTGGCTTTGCCATGCGCCCTGATATCATTGTTTTGAATGATCCTGCGCGGGGCATTGATGTTGGTGCAAAGACCGAACTCTATAAGCATCTGCGCGCCTTCGCCGAGTCTGGAAAATCGGTGATCTACCTTTCTTCCGAGCTGGAGGAATTCATCGGCTTTGCGACGCGCGTTATTGTGTTCCGAAACGGAAGCCCCTTTGACGCATTCGCGGGTGAACGTGTTGAGCCCAAGCCCATCCTTGAGGCGATGTTCGGGCAGACAAACCGAGAGGGTCTGTCAGAAGCTAAGCCTTCTGAAGGTCATGCAACAAAAACCAGTGCAGATTCTGCAACGCAACACCCTGCCACCAAAGCCACCAATATCGTTGAACTGGCATCCCCCGTCCCAGCCCCAAAACCAAAACTGAACATCAAGATCGTCGAATTTGATGCCCACCGAAACAAGAAGCGGGGCGGGCTATGAGAGATGCTTCTGTAGGTGCAATCCCGTTTCAGGATGAAGAGGTAGACAAGGCTTCCGGCAGCGGTACAACCCCGTATCTGTTGATGCCGATCACCGTTTTGTTCTTGCTTTTGATCATCGCGGTCATCCGCTCACCGTCATTGATGACAAGTTCAGGCATCGGTGCCGCGATTATCGTATCTGCACCTCTCATCCTTGCCACCTATGCTCTGATGACAAGCGTGACGGCCGGGCGCGGCACGGTTGATCTGGCAATTGGACCGCTGATCGGGTTTATCAATGTCTCGGTCATCCAACTGACGGCAGCCGAAGTGATCGGCTCACCGGTTTCGGTATTCGTCTTCGCGATTGCGCTTGGCATTGCCTATCAGCTCTTGATGGCCGCGATCGTCATTTATGTCCGGGTGCAGCCGATCATCGTTTCGCTCAGTGGCTTTCTTGCGCTCTCTGGGATCAACCTTGTGATCCTCCCACGGCCCGGCGGTTTGGCCCCGGAATGGATGCTGTCTTGGGGCGCGGGTGTGAACATTATTTCGCCGGTCCTGATCATTCTGATCCTGGCAACACTTGGATGGCTGCTGTTCTCGCAGACGGCCTTTTACACGCATCTGCGATTGATGGGGTCGGATGAGCGCGCGGCCTACACAAGCGGCGTCCCGATTACCATTGTGCGCTTTGGTGCACATGCAATTGCCGGTGTCTTTGCCGGCCTCTCGGCCATCACCTACACCGCATTGATCAGTTCGGGCGATCCCAGCCAAGGCACGACCTATACGCTCATCGCGGTTACGGCGTTGGTTTTGGGTGGCACATCTCTGGCGGGGGGGCGCGGCACCGTCATGGGGTCACTGTTTGGTGCCCTGAACCTCTATTTGATCACCTATGTTCTGGCGACATTCAACTTTGGAGCCGTCCAGAGCTTTGTGACCGACTTGGCATATGGGGCAATTCTTGTGGCGTCACTGTTGCTGACGACGGCGCTGCCTTTCATTCAGCGACATATCAGAAATTTCTCGCCTCTCCTCTATTTTGTAGCGTTATCGGTCGTGGTTTTTGGGGTCATCCTTCACACGACCTTTGACTATGCATCCCTTGGCGCCGCCGCAGATGCCGCCACAGATGCCGCGAAGCTGGCGCTGCCTGCCCAGAGCTTTGCAGGCCCATTGGAAGTTGTCTCATTGCAGGCGGGCGATGCGCAGTTCAGCGCATTTGCAACCCCCCTGATTTACGCGACAATTCTGATCATCGCCCTGCCGATCATGGTGCGGGTCATCTTCTCGAATTCGGACTTTCGCAACATCGGGTTTCTCGTGACCATCGTGGTCACGTCACTGCTGCTGTTGTCTGGATATTTGATCACCCAGGATTCTGATGTCTCACCGGTTCCAACACAGGAGCTTGCGGAATGAGCGTTTCGTCCTCAGTGCACAAATCAGGCAGCCTGCTTACGCGCATCATCGGGCTTGTGATCGCTCTTATCATTACCGGTGTGGGGGTCATTGTCGGGCTGGTTCAGGGTCAGCCTATTCAACAGGTTATTCTGTTCGCGGTTGTGACGCTGGCGGGCTCGGCCTGGGCCTGGCAGTATTTCGTCACCCAGTTTGATGGCCAAGGACAAGACGACGGCGAAACACAAGGCCCAGGAGAGCTGTATCAAGCATGGCTGAAATATCGCCTTGGCGTGCTGGGATTTGCCGTGCTTGCCCTGCTTTTCCTGATCCTGTCCCTGACGGTCGAAGGTTTCTTCAACGTCTGGAATGTCATTTCAGCGATCATTCTCTTGGTCATCATCGTCCTGACCATGACGGTCGGGAAATTCGTTGCTGAAAACAAAAGTGCCTTTATCGGGCTCATGGTTTTGATCGGCTTGTTTTCCATTGGCGCGATGAACATCGAAGGGTTTTCTTCGACCAACAATATCAAATCCATGCTGCTTTTTGCATCCTTTCTGGGGCTGGCATGTGTCGGGCAAACCCTTGTGGCTCTGGTGGGGGGGCTTGATCTTTCCATTCCCTTTGTCATCGGATCTGCCAATGTTGGAATGCTCTATCTGATCAGTTTGGGTGTGCCTCCCTGGCTTGCCCTTGTGATCACCTTGATCGTTGGATCCATCATTGGACTCATCAATGGTGTCCTCAGCTACCGATTGCAGGGGCAGGCGCTGATCATGACTCTGGGAACCGGGTTTGCTGTTTCGGGCGGCATTCAAATCATTACATCAATCGGCAGCGCATACGGCGGGAACGTATTTGCTGCCGTGCCAAGCTGGCTAAGCAATCTGGCGGCGTTAAACGGCTCGTTCTTGGGACTTCCTTTTCCACCCGTCATTGCGATCTGGCTTGGGATCGCGGTCGTGTTGATCGTTGGGATGAAGAATACGGTTTACGGGCGCTATCTATATGCACTTGGCGTCAATCGGACTTCAGCCAAACGCGTCTCAATCTCGGAAAGAGTATATTGGATTTCCGTCTATACCCTGAGCGGGTTCTTCTCAGCGCTGACCGGCATTCTTCTGTTGGGATGGAGTGGCGGGGGCTTCATTGGGGTTGGGGATAGCTACCTGTTCATGACTTTGGCGGCTGTCGTCGTCGGGGGCACGTCCCTACTTGGAGGGATCGGCGGCTACGGGTTCACAGTCATTGGCGTTCTGGTCCTGCAGGTCCTGACATCCTTCTTGGTCGGCATCGGCCTCAATCACGAATGGCAGCAATTCATTTTCGGGCTTCTGATCCTTCCGATGGTCGCCCTGTATGCACGCTCGCCGCATATTCGCACACAAATCTAGAAAGCGACGAGTTCATGAAACAAGCAAATCAGATGACAAATGGGGGGGCAAAATGACCAATCCGGTAATGCAAACAATTGATCTTACGGGGGCCAGTTACTCCGCAGCCATGTTTGGAATGGTCGCCACCGCGATATTGCTTCTTATCGGCACTGCTTGGGTGCGCGATGGCTGGAAAGTGCCCGTCACCCTTTGCGGGCTTGCCGCGCTGGTTGGGGCGGGCGCTCTGTTTGAGGCCAGAACTGTCTGGTTGTCCACGTCGCAGGTGCCGTTGGTCTATCACTACGTCGGCTGGATCATATCCATGCCGCTTCAGGTTATCGCGCTCTTCTTCTTTGCCAAGCAGGTCGGCCCGGTGTCCGCGGCACTTTTCTGGCGCTTCCTGGTTGTGTCTGTCCTTATGGTGCTGTTTCGCTACCTCGGAGAGGCCGGGTTCGTGCATGCAACACTGGCTTTCCTCATCGGTGTCGTGTTCTGGCTCTACATCCTTGGCGAATTGTTCTTCGGCCAAATGGAAGACGCTGTCACCAAAAGCCTGAACCGTCCGGTGATACGCGGTTACTTCTGGCTTCGCCTCATCGTCACCATCGGTTGGGCGATCTACCCGCTGGCAAACTTCATCATCAGTTTCAGCGGACACATAGATACCGGCGGTATGAGTATTGTCTACAACCTTGCCGATTTCCTGAACCGAATGGCCTTCGGTCTCATCATCCTCACATCTGCTGTCTTGGCCACGAAAGGAGCGTCCGATGAATAGCTACTTTGAAATCGAGCCAACCAATATCAGCAGTCAGCCTTCAAAAATGGAGTTATCACAATGAACGGCGCCAATATTATTGCAGTTATCATCCTGGCGGCGATCGTTATTGCGGTTCTCGCGTATCTTCTTCACTGGCTGTATCGCCACTCGACCAAGGACGTATCGTTCGTGCGGACCGGGTTCCTTGGTGAAAAGATCGTTATGGGCGGCGGCGCCCTGGTTTTGCCAATTGTTCATGACCTGACTGAGGTTAATATGAACACGCTGCGTCTTGAGGTTCTTCGCAAGCGTGAAAAGTCTCTGATTACAAAAGACCGCATGCGCATTGAACTCGAAGTCGAATTTTACGTCAGGGTCGTGCCAAACATCGAAGCGGTGGCCACCGCCGCGCGCACGCTTGGCAGCAGAACCATGAACCCAGAAAGCCTGCGGGATCTGATCCAGGGCCGGTTCGTAGATGCCATGGGCGCGGTCGCCGCATCAATGGATATGGAGGCCATTCACGAAAAGCGCTCGGAGTTCATCAAACATATTCGAGAAGAGGTTGCCGACAGCCTGACATTAAACGGTCTTGAACTTGAAACAGTCTCGCTGACAACTCTCGATCAAGCCGACATTTCCCTGTTCAACCCGTCCAACGCGTTTGACGCAGAAGGCCTCACGCGCCTGACTGAAGAAATCGAAATGCGCAAGAAAAAGCGCAACGACATCGAGCAAGACACCATGATTGCGGTGCGAAAGAAGAACCTCGAAGCTGAGAAAATTGCTTTGGATATCGCGCGTGAAAGTGAATACGCAAAGATGGCCGAAGACAGTGAGGTTGCCATCAGACGCGCCCAGCAAAAGGCTGAAGTTGAGCTGATCAACGCAGCCAAAGAGCGCGAGGTGGAAATTGCACGTCTGAAGGAGCGCGAGGAAGTCGAGAAAAGCCGTATTCAGATGGAACAGTCTCTCGAAGCTATTGAAATCAAGCGTCAAGAAGCGCTGGCGATTGAGCAACAGCAACGTGAGATTGCGATCTCGCAAAAATCGAAGGAACGTTCCCTCGCCCAATCAGAAGCTGAAAAAGCTCGTGCCAAGATGCTTGAGGAGACTGAGAAAGCTCAGACCGCCCGCGACACTGAGATTGCCAACCGCAAGAAACAGATCGAGCTTATTGCAGCGGCGCAGGAAGCGGAACGGGTGGCCGTTGGCATCACGCTCAATGCCCAAGCCGAGAAGGCCGCGGCCAAGGATCTTGCCGATGCCGATGGCATAGCCGTCAAGGCATTGCAGGAGCGTCTGGCCGTTGAAGCCGAGGGCAAGCGCGCCTTGAATGAGGCCGAGAACCTGCGCACCGATGCCAGCCGCAAATCTGCCTTGCATCAACGCTTGGTTGAGAGCCTACCAGACATCATTCGTGAAAGCGTGAAGCCGATGGAGAACATTGACGAGATCAAGATTCTCCACGTTGAAGGCTTGCCCGGTCTTTCGGGAAACGGATCAGATTCTGAGGCGGGCGGAGAGGTGACAGGCGCTCCGACTGGCGGCAACCTCGCTGATCAGGTGGTAAACTCTGCGTTGCGTTACCGGTCGCAAGCGCCCTTTGTTGATACGCTTCTTGGAGAGATCGGCATGAGTGGCGAAAACGTGCATCGCATGGAAGGTCTGCAAGACCTGTCCAAGATCGTTTACACCGAACCAGGTGCGCCAGATGATACTGCGCCTGAACCCGATAAAACGGATTCAAAAGCCAAGAAATGAGACCCTGCTCTGTGATGGCCACTGGTCGTCGCAGAGTGTCTACGAGCATTGAGAGGAGGTTTTCTTGGGCCCGACAGCTAACATCGAACGCGAGATTGTGGTGATCAGCAGCTGGACTGTTTTTGGGCTTTTGGGCCTGGCCTTTTTTCTGGAAGGGGCGGCGCGCAACAGCCTGCTGATTGGTCTCTTGGGCACAGCTGCAATCGCTGGCGGATTCATCTGCCATCTGATTGCAAACTACGCCTTTGAACAGACCTTCAAAAAGGGCGAGGTCGCTCTTGGCTTGGGCGTTTTTGCATTTGTGACCAGCGGGTTCATTATTGCCTGGTTGGTCGGCGGACTGTCGACCACGAGCTTTTATACTGGACTTGTGACCCTTCCGGTTATCGCGGTCGGTTTCCTTTCCTTTCTGGTCACCCGGTACGGTGTCGGGGGCGCGTTCAGGAAATTTGATGTTTCGTCTCAGCAGCGCGTGAGGCTGCCAAAATGAGCCTCCACGACCCCGTTTTCTGGCTCTTGCTGCCGCTTTTGTTTTACGGCCTGATCTGTGGGAGCTGGGCGCGAACCGCCGCGCAGGCCAACCAGAGACCGAGCGATTTTTTTACTGCGGGCAAGACGCTTGCACCTTGGATGACAGCGCTTGCTCTGTCTGGCGTCAGCATCTCTGGGTGGATTGCCCTGGGATTTCCACAGTCGATTGCAAGCCAGGGTTTTGGCTTTGCGGTTCTGGGGCTCAGCGGCATTTTGATCCCGCTTACGGGGGTTTTGTTTCTCAAGCCGCAATGGGCGATCGCGAAACGCCACGGCTATACCAGCCAAGGCGAGATGCTGAACGCGTATTTTGGCGGGCATGCAATCGGCGTGATAGCCGCATTGATAGCAGTGCTCATCGCCGTTGCCTTCTCAGGCATTCAACTGCGTAGCGTCGCAAAACTCCTCGCCAGCCTGTCCGGAAATGAGAGCCTGTTCCCGTATTTTGTCTGGGGCATCGCTTTTGTTGTCGCGGGCTATCTCATTATCGGGGGAATGCGCGCCGCCGGTTTTCTGAGCGTTTTGCAAACTGTCTTGCTTGGCTTGGCGCTTATTCTCTTGGGCGCGTTCGTACTTTTCCTGCAGGGCGGGTTTGAGCCGATCAATCAACAGTTGGCAGAGATTGCTCAGCAGCCGTCTTCTGTCTCTAAAGGCCTTTTTGAAGTCGCAGGCGTCATCCAGTTCACGGCAGGTCTGGGCATCGAAGCGCCGATTGGCGGGCAATGGACTGCGGTGATGATATTCAGCACCTCCCTGGCACTCATGGGAATTCAGGCGAGTCCGATGGCGACGCAGCTTGTACTATCAACACGAAATCCCAAGGGCATTGCTGCCGGGCAAACATGGGTGTTTGCGAGTTTCTTTGGCGCTTTGATCGTGGGCTGCGTTGTCCTCGTCGGAGCAGTTGGCATCGGCAAAGACAATCACTGGCTTGCGACAGTAATGGCAACCATCGCCGACACCTCACCCTGGTTCATGTCACTCATTGCTTTGGGCATTTTGGCCGTCGTCCAACTTGTCATGGGGTTCAGTGCTCTTACGGCGGCTCATGCGTTGGTGCAGGATGTCTATAAGCCCTATTTCCACAAGGGGATTTCACAGAAGGACCAACTCCTTTTTTCCCGCGTTGTAATTGGTCTTGTTTTGCTCGTCAGCGCCCTTCTGGCCCTTCTTGGGCCCTTTGTTGTGTCCGCGTTAAGCTCTGTCGCTCTACCGTCTGCGCTGCAACTTTGGCCCGCCCTGCTGGGGCTGTGCTGGTTCCGGTTTATCACCCGGCAATCCGTTCTCGCAGGTGCCTTGATTGGCATATTTGCTGTCTTTGTGACCGATACGGCCGGGATTGGTATCCTGGCATTCCTGGGGCTGGATCTGCCATGGGGCAGATGGCCCTGGACCATCCATTCCGCTGGTTGGGGGCTGTTCTTCAACCTTTTGGCGGTGCTGGTGATTTCGGCCATTACCCAAGGGCGCGGGCATGCAAAGATTGCAGGTGATGTTCGCCGGCTCCTTCGCAGCTACATGAAACCAAAGAGCACAAACCGGGCCCTCAAACCCGCAGCATGGTCTGCGGCCCTGGCATGGTTTTTCCTGGCTGTTGGTCCGGGCGTTGTTCTTGGCAACACAGCATTCGGCCCCCCAACCGAGGGATATGACTCCTGGGTTGTGGGCCTTCCATCCATATGGGCCTGGACAATTGCATTCTGGGTCCTTGGCATATTTCTGGTCTGGTTCTTATCCTACAAGATGGAGCTGGCATCCGCATCCAGCGTAGAGATCACGCCACTCGAACCTGTGCTCTCAGTCGCACCTCGGGACACCAAAATTCAAAAACAAGAGATGCTCAGGCTTGGCTGGACGATTTCGGCGATTGCAGCACTCACCACAATAACAACATGGATATTCGGATAAGCCCGAAAAGGAGATCCCCAATGACCCCATTCACCTTCAATACCGCAGCCAGTGTGAGATTTGGTGCTGGCATGATTTCGCAGCTTGGCGAAATGGTCAAAACGAGCATTGGGACACGCGTTTTGCTTGTTACTGACCCAGGCATGATGGCAACTGGCATCGTCGACAAAGCCCTCGCCGCCTTAAAGGCGTCTGGCGTCGAGGTGAGCCTGTTTCAGGATGTGCAGGCCGACCCACCGGAAAGCGTTGTTTTGCGGTGCGCCGAAGCTGCCATTACGCATGGCTCTCAAGGGGTTATTGGCCTTGGAGGTGGCTCTTCTCTGGATGTGGCAAAACTCGCAGCGCTGTTGGCGCCTGGCAATGAAACCCTCAGTGACGCCTATGGTGTGGGCAACGCGAAGGGGCCACGCCTGCCGCTGATTGTTATTCCAACAACATCGGGCACCGGATCAGAGGTTACTCCGATTTCAATTGTCACCACCGGAACCAATGAAAAGATGGGGGTCGTCTCGCCGATCATCATCCCTGATATCGCGTTGCTTGATCCCGAGCTCACGCTGGGATTGCCGCCACATATCACTGCCGCCACAGGCATTGATGCCATGGTCCACGCGATCGAAGCCTACGCATCGGCCAGCGCTAACAACAATCCGATATCTCGCATGCTCGCTGAAAAAGCTCTCGAGCTTATGGGCGCATCTTTGTTGACGGCTGTGCAGGATGGCTCTGACCTCGAAACGCGCTCGGCGATGCTCTTGGGGTCAATGCTTGCGGGACAGGCTTTCTCCAACTCTCCCGTTGCTGCGGTTCATGCCCTGGCCTATCCGCTGGGTGGTCATTTCCACATTCCGCACGGATTATCAAACGCGCTGGTCTTGCCGCATGTGCTCAGGTTTAACTCTGAGACCAATCCAGAGCCCTATGCCGCAATCGCGCCTTTCGCATTCCCAAAACTGGCCGAGGTCGGAGAACAAGGCCGGGCTCTCGCGTTTTGTGATGAGCTTCAGAAGCTCTCTAAAGCCTGCGGTTTGCAACAGTCTCTGCGTGAGATGAACATCCCCGAAGATGTCCTTCCTATGTTGGCTGATGATGCGATGAACCAGACCCGGTTGTTGGTAAACAACCCCCGTGAAGTCACGCGCGAAGATGCCTTGGCCATCTATCAAGCTGCTTACTAAGCGGACGTATGCCGCAAAAAACCGCAGGATCGACACCCAAACTTCAGCCCGCGTCGCCACCGCTTGGCGCTGGGCTGGAAAAGCCCGGTCGCCTTTGAGCGAAAGCTGGCTTGAACGAGCACTCAGAGCGCCGCGAAAGCGACAGGACCAGAGGCCAAAGAGTGGACACGAAATCTCAGGTCCATCAAGAGGCTTTTCCCTCAGGCGTCGATGCGATACATCCGCATAGACCCGATAATCTTGCGGAATGACCTGTCATGAAATTCACTCTGTCCTGGCTCAAAGACCATTTGGAAACCGATGTTCCGGTTGAGACCATTTGCGAAGCACTCACCGATCTTGGCCTTGAGGTTGAGGACGTCACGAACCCAGCCGCAAGGTTGGGAGAGTTCACCATCGGTAAAGTCACCAATGCCGAACCACATCCCGATGCCGACCGCCTGCGCGTGTGTCAGGTTCTGACCGATGAAGGCACATTGCAGATCATCTGTGGTGCCCCCAATGCGCGCACGGGCATTACTGTCGTTGTGGCCAAACCGGGCGTCTATGTGCCGGGGATTGATACCACCATCGGTGTTGGCAAAATTCGCGGCATCGAAAGTTTTGGCATGATGTGTTCCGAACGCGAGATGGAACTGTCTGAGGAACATGACGGCATCATCGAGCTGCCCTCGGGCGACGTGGGCCAGAAATTCACCGATTGGCTGGCGGAACATGACCCTGCCAAAGTAGACCCGGTGATCGACATTGCCATCACCCCCAACCGCCCCGATGCGTTGGGTGTACGTGGCGTGGCACTTGATCTGGCAGCGCGCGGCCTGGGCAAAATGAAGCCCGCCGCCGAGGCCCATGTCGAGGGCCAGTTCCCCTGTCCGATCAGCGTGAGCATTGACGAAGACACCCGTGAAAACGGCTGTCATGTCTTTGTCGGCCGTCTGATCCGCAACGTCAAAAACGGCCCCTCGCCGGACTGGCTGCAAACCCGGCTGCGCGCCATTGGCCTGCGGCCGATTTCGGCGCTGGTGGATATCACCAACTTCTTCACCTTTGATCGCAACCGCCCGTTGCACGTCTTTGATGCTGACAAGGTGCAGGGTAACTTGCGTATTCACCGTGCCAAGGGTGGCGAAACGCTGATCGGCCTTGATGAAAAGGAATACACCTTCTCAGAAGGGCAGGTGGTGATTTCTGACGACACCGCAATCGAGAGCATTGGCGGCATCATGGGTGGTCTGCCAACAGGGTGCACAGATGAAACCACAAATGTCTTCCTCGAAGCCGCTGTTTGGGATCACGTCCAGATTGCCCACACTGGCCGTGCGCTGAAAATCAACTCTGATGCGCGCTATCGCAATGAACGTGGCATTGATCCGGGCTTTAATATGCAAGGCCACGATCTGGCCACGCAAATGATCCTGGATTTATGCGGCGGCGAGCCGTCCGAAGTGGTGATCGCTGGTGCTGTGCCCGATGTAAGCCGCGCCTACAAGCTGGACCCGGCGCGTGTGCAATCCCTGGTGGGCATGGACATTCCCGAAAGTGAACAGCGCCAGACGCTGACGGCTTTGGGTTTTCGCATGGAAGGCAACATGGCACATGTGCCCAGCTGGCGCCCCGATGTGCAGGGGCAGGCCGATCTGGTGGAGGAAGTGGCGCGCATTGCCTCGCTGACCAAGCTGCAAGGCCGCCCGATGAAGCGCATCGGCAATGGCGTGCCCAAACCCATTCTTTCCGCAACGCAAAAGCGCGAACAAATCGCGCGGCGTACCGTGGCTGCCTTGGGTTATAATGAATGTGTCACCTACAGCTTTATTGATCACGCCAGTGCCACGCTGTTTGGTGGTGGCGATGACGCCACAATGCTGGCAAACCCGATCAGTTCCGAGATGAGCCATATGCGCCCTGCGTTGATGCCCGGCTTGCTACAGGCCGCTGCGCGCAATCAGGCGCGCGGGTTCATGGACCTGGCGTTGTTTGAGCTGGGACATGCCTTTCATGGTGGAGAGCCGGGTGATCAGCATGTGCAGATTTCCGGCCTTTTGGTGGGCCGCACCGGGCCCAAGGATGTGCACGGTGGCGCGCGCGCGGTGGATGTCTATGACGTCAAAGCCGATGCCGAGGCGGTGCTGGCCGCCCTTGGCGCACCCGCAAGAGTCCAGATCCTGCGCGGTGCCCGCGAATGGTGGCATCCGGGCCGTCACGGCATGATCTGCCTTGGCCCCAAGAAAGTGCTGGGCGTGTTTGGTGAATTGCACCCCAAAGTGCTGCAAGCAATGGACGTCAAAGGCCCTGCCATGGGCTTTACCCTTTGGCCTCAGGAAATCCCGATGCCACGCAATCAGACGCCCAACAAAGGCGCGCTGAACCTGAATGACTTGCAAGCCGTGGAACGTGACTTTGCCTTTGTGGTGGATGCAGATGTTGAGGCGTTGACCCTGATCAATGCCGCCGCAGGGGCTGACAAGGCGCTGATCCAGGACGTACGCGTGTTTGATGAATTCATCGGCGGGGCGCTGGGCGAAGGCAAAAAATCCCTCGCTATCACGGTGCGGATGCAGCCGGTTGAGACCACGCTGAAGGACGCGGACATCGAAGCCGTCAGCACCAAGATCGTTGAAAAGGTCACCAAGGCAACAGGCGGCACGCTGCGGGGGTGACGGATGGCCCTGCCTGATGTCACGCGCGCCACGTCTGACGATGTCCAAGGCCTGACGATCTGTATCGAGGCGGCCTATGCACCGCACCGCGCGGCGGGCATTGACCTGCCGCCGGTCTCATACGGGGTTGCTGAGGACATCGCGCAAAACCACGTCTGGGTGGCCCGTGATGGGGCTGTCATTGCGGGGGGGCTGATTTTGCAAATTGATGGTTCTGAAGCCTATCTGAAAAACGTTGCAGTGCATCCTGCATATGGCGGCCAAGAGATCGGTGGGGCATTGATGCGCACGGCCCTTGATGCGGCTCGTGCCGCCGGGTGCTGTGTGGTCCAGCTCACCACACATGCCGCCATGCCGGATAATATCGCGCTCTATCGACATCTGGGTTGGCACGAAACACGGCGTGAAGGCAACAAAGTGGCCATGCAGCGCAGCTTGAACGAGGGGTGAATCCTCGCTCTTATGCGCCTATGGCACCTGCAAAAAATCGGCGCGCATATCGGGAAACAGATCGCCACTTTGGTCAAACCGGGCGGGTTTTTGATTTGCAAAACACCTTGTCTTGTCCAACTGGGCCTGAGCCTCAAACTGCGCCTGATGCTCAAGCAGATCCCGATTTTGCAATTTTTCAACAAGGCCCCCTATGTGTGTTTGCTCACCAGTAAGGCCTTGTGAATTATGATCTCGGAGGCCGGTTTCACCTTGATTGAATCCGGTTTTCATCCGGCAAGCTCGATCAGCTGCTACATCGTGGCGCGCCGCAATTGAAATTGAGGGCTTGTCGTGTCGCGCGCGCCAGTTCAGATTGCAATGCAAGCGCGCAAAACAGGACAGGCCCATGACCCTTTCAATCTATCTTTCCGGCGAAATCCATACCGATTGGCGTGACCAGATCATCGCAGGGGCCGACGGGCTGAATGTTCGGTTCAGTGCACCTGTCACAGATCACGCAGCAAGTGACGATTGTGGCGTGGCGATCCTTGGGGCGGAGCCAGACAAATTCTGGCATGACCGTAAGGGTGCCATGATCAACGCTGTGCGTACCCGCAAAGGGATCGAAGAGGCAGACATCGTGGTGGTACGCTTTGGCGAGCAATACAAACAATGGAACGCAGCCTTTGATGCGGGCTATGCAGCGGCGCTGGGCAAATCCCTGATCATTTTGCACCCGCCGGAACATGACCACCCGTTGAAAGAGGTTGATGCCGCTGCCCTTGCCGTGGCGCGCACCCCCCAACAGGTGGTCCAGATCCTGCGCTATGTGCAGGATGGTACATTGCCAGGCTGACGCGGCGTAGCATTTGGGTAAAGCCCCCTCGTGGGGATAGCGTATCTGGCAGCGCCGCAGAGTTGTCATGGAGTTCGACCTTGTCATCGCCGGGGCTGATTGGTTGCAATATCAATGCACCCACCATGGTGCATGGTTGAAAAACGGGCTGATGACATGCGCGAGGGCTGAGCATCGCCAATAGCTGTCCCACCCAGTGTAGCCGTGCCATGCAGTAAGGTTTGCACGGGATTACGGGAAAACCCGCGACTTTTTCCCATCAAAACTTGGCGGAATTTCTGAAATTTTGTGTTAAGCAATCGACACTGATCACTAGATGTCGCAGGCGAACACATAAAAAGGGACGAACATGCTTAACGAATTCAAAGATTTTATCGCCAAGGGCAATGTCATGGACATGGCTGTTGGTATCATCATCGGCGCTGCCTTTACGGCGATTGTCGGTTCTCTGGTGGCTGATCTGATCAACCCGATCATCAGCCTATTCATGGGCGGGGTCGATTTCTCGGGTCTGCATGCAGTGCTGGGTGATGGTGAATATGCCTCGATGGCCGAAGCCGAAGAAGCCGGTGCAGCCGTGTTTGCCTATGGCCGCTTTATCATGGCGATCATCAACTTCTTGATCATTGCCTGGGTTGTGTTCTTGTTGGTCAAAGCCGTGAACAAAACCAAAAAAGCCGAGGAAGAAGCCCCCGCAGCAGACCCCGGCCCAAGCGAGCTGGACCTGTTGATGGAAATCCGCGACGCGCTGAAAAAGAAGTAATCTGAGATCAACCCGATCCAGAGAAAGGCCCGCCCTCATCGGCGGGCCTTTTAGGTTGACGCCAGATCAGAACACAACACTGGGCAGCCAATTGGCCAGCGCTGGAAATGTCCAGATCGTAGCGATGCCAAGGATTTGCAGCACGATAAACGGCGCAACGCCCGCATAAATCTGCCCGGTGGTGATCTCAGGAGGAGCAGCCCCGCGCAGATAAAACAGCGAAAAGCCAAAGGGTGGAGTCAGGAAGCTGGTTTGTAGGTTGATGGCAATCAAAATGGCCAGCCAGACCGGATCATGCCCCATCAGGATCAGCACCGGAGCCAGCAAAGGCAGCAAGATCACGGTGATCTCTACGAAATCAAGGAAGAACCCCAAAACGAAGATCAGCGCCATAGAGAATATAAGTGCACCAGTGGCCCCGCCGGGCATGGATTCCAGAATATGTGCCACGCGGTCCTCGCCGCCTAATCCAATAAACACCAGACTAAAGACCGAGGCCATCAGGATTGTCGCAAAGATCATTGCACTGACTGTCATGGTTGTTGTCACCACCCCTGCCAATACGTCTTTGCGTTGCAAGCGGTAAAGCGAGGCGAGAATGGCCGCAAAGCCCAGTAGTGCGAGCACACCATAAACGCTGGCCAGCATCCAAGCCATGGCTCCTGCGTCTGAGCGTTGCAACCGCACCGGGGCCAGCCCCGCCATTACTGCAAGGATAAACAAGGCCGCCGCCCCAGACAGGATCAGCCATTTGGATACGCCCTGACGGGCACCCGCCATCAAAATGGCGCCCACAGCCCCCACCGATGCAGCCTCGGTTGGGGTTGCGATACCGCCAAGGATGGCGCCCAACACGGCAATGATCAGCATCACGGGCGGCAGGATGGCCCCGGCAACTTCGCTCATGGCTGGGCGGCCTTCGGGTGTTGGGGCAGGGGGCATGTCCTGTGGACGCAGGATGCCCCGGACCAGAACATAGGTGATATAGATCGCCACCAAAGTCAGGCCGGGGATCAGCGCACCGGCAAATATCTGACCCACTGAAATCGTCTCGACCGAAAATTTGCCCTGCTCATATTGTGCTTGTTGATAGGCCGAAGACATCACATCGCTCAGGATGATCAACAAGGTGGATGGCGGAATGATCTGCCCCAACGTGCCGGCTGTACACACCAGCCCGGAGGCCAGTCGCGGGTCATACCCGGTGCGCAGCATGGTGGGCAGGGCAATCATACCCATGGCAATCACCGTGGCCCCAACAATTCCCGTAGAGGCCGCCAGCAAAGCGCCCACAAGGATCACCGAAATACCCAGCCCGCCACGCAATTGGCCAAAAAGGCGGCCCATGGTGTCTAGCAGATCCTCGGCAATGCGTGACCTCTCAAGGATCACCCCCATGGTCACGAACAAGGGAATGGCAATCAGCACATCATTGGTCAGCACACCAAACACACGTTGGCCCAAGGCTCCAAGCAGACCCAGCTGCATATGCCCCGTGGACCATCCCAAATAGGCAAAGGCAATGGCCGTGCCAGCAATGGCAAAACTGACAGGAAACCCCAGCAGGATCACGCCCATCAAGGCGGCAAACATCAGCAGATCAAGATATTCAAGGATCATGCAGTAAGCCTCAGCAGGTTACGCATCAGGCAGGCCAGTGACTGGATGATTAATAGGATGCAAAACGCCGGGATCAGGGTTTTCAACAGAAACACTGCCGGGATACCGCCCACCGATATGGCACCTTCATAAATTGCCCAAGCATTGCGCACTGATGGAAATGACCAATACAGCAGCGCCAGTATCGAGGGGATCAACAAAAAGACGTGGCCAAACACGTCAATCCGGGCTTTGCCACGATCACTGGCCTTGGCCTGAAAAATATCAACACGCACATGGCCATCCACCAACAGGGTATACCCTGCACCCAGCATAAACAGCGTGGCGTGCATATAAAGAACACTTTCGTTCAAGGCGATGGAACTGACACCGTAAACATAGCGCAGCACGACAATGCCAAACTGCACCAACACCATTGCGATGGCCAGCCAACGCACTGTGATGCCGACTGTACGGTTGACGCTGTCGAGATGATTTGCCAGTCGTTCCATGCCTCTGCCTCAAAGCGCGCCCCGTCCCGGACCTGACCCGGGACCTCATGGCGAACCGCGAGGTCCCGGGTCAGGCCCGGGACGGGTGCATCACATCAGTACCCGAGCACCTTGGCACGGGCGTTCATTTGGCCATTGTCGGCATAGGTCATATACCGGCCAATGCTGTCACGATACGCAACAAAGCTCTCGGTGATGCGCGTCACCAGCTCGTCATCATCCTCGCGCAGTTTGCCAATCACGGTATCTGCTGCTTTGCCCATCTCGCTCACAATGCTTTCGGGCAATTCGCGCACCATAACCCCTTCATCAGCCACCAGTTTTTCCAGGGCGCGGGCGTGTTTGGTCTCATACTCGGTCCAGACATCGTTATAGAGGCTGGAACAGGCCGTTTTGACCACCAGTTTCAAGTCATCGGGCAGGGCATTATACGCCTCGCCATTCACACCACATTCCTCAGCGGATGATGGCTCGCCCACACCCGGCCAATAATAGTTCTTGGCAATCTGGTGAAATCCCAGCGCAGAATCCGTCCACGGCCCGATAAATTCGCCCGCATCCAAAGCGCCCGATTGCAATGCCTGGAACATCGCAGGGCCAGACATCGCTTGCACAGCCATGCCGATCTCGGTGCACATTTCGCTGGCCAACCCGGTTGAGCGGTATTTCATCCCCTTCAGGTCATCGACCGACTTGATTTCATTGTGGAACCAGCCAAACCATTGTGGCCCCGAGTTGCCACACAGGAACGGCTTGATGCCAAAGCGGCCATACATTTCGTCATAAAGCGCCTGACCGCCGCCATGCGTCATCCAGCCGACTTGTTCATCGGCGCGCAGGCCAAAGGGCTGCGATCCAAACAGCAAGATGCCCTTGGATTTTGATCCCCAATAGGCGGGAACTGCGTGATAAAGATGCGCGGTGCCTTCAGAAACGGCATCAAATACACCCTTGCCCGGTACGATTTCACCGGCGGCGTGCAGCTTCACTTCAAGGCGACCACCCGAAAGCGTGGTGATCCGATCCGCCAGCGTTTGTGCCGCTACCCCCGGCCCAGGCAGGTTTTTTGGCCATGCTGTCACCATCGTCCACTGAGTAATATCTTGTGCAACTGCGGGGGCTGCAATCGCAGTCGCAGCTGTGCCAATCGCACCGGCTTTGATAAATTCACGTCTTTTCATCTGTTGTCCTTCCTCTGGTCATTCGTTCTCAGGCTTTGCCATAACAACAATGGTCTGCCTCTTTTTGTCCTGCGTTTGCGTGCCTAAAATCAGGGTCGCAGTGCAGTTTTGGTGTTCCCATTCTTGTGATGGGTTCGAATTTGGCAAAAGCAGGGTGCCTGCCAAAATCACTTCAATATCCTTGGTAAATTCAAGCCGTGCTCTTTGGCGCAGTCAATGGCGATGTCATATCCGGCATCGGCATGGCGCATCACGCCGGTTGCCGGGTCGTTCCACAATACCCGGCCAATTCGACGCGCTGCATCGTCGGTGCCGTCACAACAAATCACCATGCCTGAATGCTGGCTAAACCCCATGCCAACGCCGCCGCCGTGGTGCAATGACACCCAAGTGGCCCCGCTGGCCGTGTTCAGCAGCGCATTCAGCAATGGCCAATCCGATACAGCATCTGATCCATCTTTCATCGCCTCGGTTTCCCGATTGGGCGACGCAACAGAGCCTGAATCCAGATGATCCCGTCCAATCACAACCGGTGCCTTCAACTCGCCCGAGCGCACCATTTCATTGATCGCCAGCCCTGCCTTGTGCCGATCGCCCAGCCCGATCCAACAAATCCGTGCGGGCAGGCCCTGAAAGGCAATCCGTTCGCGGGCCATGTCCAGCCATTGATGCAGATGGGTATTTTCCGGGAACAGTTCTTTCATCTTGGCGTCGGTTTTGTAAATGTCCTCTGGATCACCGCTCAGTGCGGCCCAGCGGAACGGCCCGATGCCGCGGCAAAACAGCGGCCGGATATAGGCGGGCACAAAACCGGGGAAGGCAAAGGCGTTTTCCAGCCCTTCCTCTAATGCCACCTGACGGATGTTGTTGCCATAATCCAGCGTCGGCACGCCGGCGTTCCAGAAATCAACCATCGCGGCCACATGTACGCGCATAGAGGCCCGCGCGGCTGTCTCAACGCCCTTGGGGTCGCTCTCTTGTTTGGCGCGCCACTCGGCGACATTCCAGCCCCGTGGCAAATACCCATGTATCGGGTCATGTGCGCTGGTCTGATCGGTCACGATATCGGGCTTTACGCCACGCTTTACCAACTCAGGAAATACATCCGCCGCATTGCCAATCAACGCCAGGGATTTGGCCTCGCCGGCCTTGGTCCAGGTGTCGATCATCGCCAATGCCTCGTCCAGATCATGGCATATTTCATCGACATACTTCGTGCGCTTGCGAAATTCGGCGCGGGTCTCATCACATTCCACGGCCAAACAGCACGCGCCAGCCATCACAGCGGCCAGCGGCTGTGCTCCGCCCATCCCGCCCAGCCCGGCGGTCAATATCCAGCGGCCTGTCAGATTGCCGTCATAGTGCTGGCGTCCGGCCTCCACAAAGGTCTCGTAGGTGCCTTGCACAATGCCCTGCGTGCCGATGTAAATCCATGACCCGGCAGTCATCTGGCCGTACATCGCCAGACCCTTTTTATCCAACTCGTTAAAGTGATCCCAATTGGCCCAATGTGGCACGAGGTTGGAATTGGCAATCAGCACCCGTGGGGCATCTGCGTGGGTCTTGAACACGCCCACCGGCTTGCCCGATTGCACCAGCAGGGTTTCGTCTTCTTCCAGATCTTTCAGGCTGGCGACGATCTGATCAAAATCCTCCCATGTGCGCGCGGCGCGGCCAATGCCGCCATAAACCACCAATTCGTGCGGGTTCTCGGCCACATCGGGGTGCAGGTTGTTCATCAGCATGCGCATCGGCGCTTCGGTCATCCAGCTTTTTGCGGTGATCTCGGCCCCTGTGTCGGGGTAAACATCTCGGGTGTTGTGGCGCGGGTTTGTCATGTCAGATCTCCGTTGCGGGCGATTGCGTCAATCGCTGTCAGAATGTCCTTCAGATGTACGCGCAGCCTGTCGGCGCGATCATGCAAATAGGGCCAGGGCGCGGCCTCCTCCATGTAGGTGGATTGCGCCAGCTCCATTTGGATGGCGTGCCAGCCCTCATCGGGCCGCCCATAGTGGCGGGTGCTCCAGCCGCCCTTGAATCGGCCATTGCTGACAAAGGAATACCCCTCGGCGCGGCCACATATGCCCTCAACCGCCGATGCAATCGCAGGGGCACAGGTCACACCTTCGTTGGTGCCAATGTTGAAATCCGGCAATGTGCCATCAAACAGAAATGGAATGCGCCCACGGATCGAATGACAATCATACAAAACCGCCACCCCGTGTTTGGCATGTACGCGCTGCATCTCGGCTTCCAGTGCCGCGTGATAGGGCGCATGAAACATCTCGCGGCGATGCTCAACTTCGCCGCCCGATGGCGGCACGGCCCAGATGTCGGCCCCCTCAAAATCGGTCAGCGGCACCAATCCGGTGGTGTTTTGCCCCGGGTACAGGCTCGCCCCCGAAGGATCACGGTTGGCATCTATCACATAGCGATGAAACGTAGCGCGCACAGTGGTCGCGCCGGGCAATAACCCGTCATACAACTTGTGAATATTCCAATCCGTGTCGGCCAAACCCTTGCCAAGGTCATTCAGCCGGGCGCGTACATCACCCGGCACATATGTCCCGGTATGGGGCAGACCCAACACAATGGGGCTATCCCCTTGACCCACCTCAACCGGTTGCATGGCGCGCCCTCGCTTCATCTTTCCACAAATACTTAATCAACACAGGCCAGACAGCGCTCACAGCTCCATCTCCAGACCAGCCGCAGCCACCAGATCCCCATCACGGATCATTAGAGCCGCAGAATGCAAATCAGGCGCAAGATAGCGATCCGCTTCCAGCACAGGCACCGCTTTGCGCAGCCGTGCCACTGCCGCCTGCAACTGCGCACTTGTCTGCAATGGCGCGCGAAATCCAATACCTTGGGCGGCACAGATCGCCTCAACCCCCAGAATGGTGTTCAGGTTGGTGTTCATCCGCGCCAGACGACGGGCGGCATGGGCGGCCATGCTGACATGATCCTCTTGGTTGGCTGAGGTGGGCGTGCTGTCAGTCGTGCATGGATTGGCCAGATGTTTGTTCTCGCTCATCAGGGCCGCTGTTGTGACCTCGGCAATCATCAATCCCGAGTTCAGCCCCGGCTTAGGCGTCAGAAACGGTGGCAAATCGAAACTCAAAGTCGGGTCCACCATCAGCGCCACGCGGCGTTGCGCAATCGCACCGATCTCTGCCACAGCCATGGCGATCTGATCCGCGGCAAAACCCACCGGCTCTGCATGGAAATTGCCGCCCGAGACGATGCGCCCTTCGCCCACCAGAACCAGGGGGTTGTCCGTCACCGCATTGGCCTCAATTTCCAGCACGTCACCAGCGCGCCGCAACAGATCAATCGCGGCGCCACTCACCTGCGCCTGACAGCGGATGCAGTAGGGGTCTTGCACACGGGTGTCATCCTCGCGGTGGCTCTCGCGGATTTGCGAGCCCTCCATCAGGCCCCTTTGGGCCCGTGCGGCGGTGATCTGGCCCTGGTGGCCGCGCAGGGTGTGAATTTCATCCACCAACGGCGCGGTTGATCCCATGATGGCATCGGTGCTCAGCGCTGCTGTCACGATGCAGGCCTGTGCGTTGCGCCACGCGCCCCACAGCCCGGCCAATGCGCAGGCCGTGGAAAACTGCGTGCCGTTGATCAGCGCCAGCCCTTCCTTGGGGCCCAGCTCAACCGCCGTCAGCCCGGCCTTGGCCAATGCCTCGCGGGACGTCATGCGTGCGCCGTCAATCAGCGCCTCGCCCTCGCCCATCATGGTGGCGGCCATATGGGCCAGCGGGGCCAGATCGCCCGATGCCCCGACCGATCCCTGATCGGGCACCACTGGCGTTACACCTTTGGCCAACATTGCTTGCAGCAATTGCACCGTGGACCAGGCCACGCCCGATGCGCCGCGTCCCAGTGACAGGAGTTTCAGCACCATCATCAGCCGCGTGGTGGGGGTGTCCAGCGGCTCACCCACTCCGCAGCAATGTGACAAGATCAGATTGCGTTGCAATTGTGCGGTGTCTTTTGATGGGATTTTCACACTGGCCAGTTTGCCAAAGCCGGTGTTCACGCCGTACACTGCCTCGTTGCCCGCTGCGGCACGGCGCACCATGTCGGCGGCGGCCTCGACAGCGGGTTGCACCGATGGGTCCAAGGTGACAGCAAGGCTTTGACGCCAGATCGCCTCAAGCTGTGTCAGCGTCGCGGCACCGGGGGTCAAAACATCCATTAGCCTTCGCCTCCGAAAATCCGCCGGTGCAGCGGATTGAACCCGATGCGATACGCCAGCTCAGCCGGTTCACTCACATTCCAGATCGCCAGATCGGCGCGTTTGCCGGGGGCAATGACGCCGGTGTCATCCAACCCCAATGCACGTGCGGCGTGGCGTGTGACCCCGGCCAGCGCCTCCTCTGGGGTCAGGCGGAACAGCGTGCAACCCATGTTCATCACCAGCAGCAACGAGGCCAGCGGCGATGATCCCGGATTGCAATCTGTTGCCAGCGCCATCGCTACGTTGTGCTTGCGAAATGCCTCAACAGGTGGTGCCTGGGTTTCGTGCAATGTGTAAAACGCCCCTGGCAGGATCACGGCAACAGACCCTGATCTGGCCAGCGCCTGCGCATCGGCGTCATTGGCGTATTCCAAATGATCCGCCGACAAAGCCCCAAAGCGTGCGGCCAGTTGCGTGCCGCCAATATTGCTCAGTTGTTCGGCGTGCAGCTTGACAGGAATGCCCAGCTCTTTGGCGCGTGTGAACAGCGGCTCAATTTCCTCAACCGAAAAGGCAATGCCCTCGCAAAACCCGTCCACAGCATCAACCAGCCCTTCGTTATGGGCCGCTTCAAGCGCGGGGATGCAGATGGTCTTGATATATTCCATCGCGCGTCCGGCATATTCAGCAGGCAGGGCATGTGCCCCCAGAAAACTGGTTTTGACCCGCACCGGGCGGGTCTGTTCAATCGCCCGCGCCACGCGCAGCATTTTCAACTCGGTCTCGATATCCAGCCCATAGCCGGATTTCACCTCAATCACCGAGACGCCCTCGCTGATCAGCGCATCAACAAAGCGCAGCGCCCCGGCCAGCAAGGTGTCCTCAGACGCCCCGCGTGTGGCCTTGACGGTCGACACGATACCGCCGCCCGCGCGTGACACCTCTTCATAGCTGGCCCCGTTCAGGCGCATTTCAAATTCGCCCGCGCGGTTGCCGCCGTGCACAATATGGGTGTGGCAATCAATCAGGGCGGGGGTGATCAACCGCCCTTGCATATCCTCAGCCGGGCCTGCTTGCGCAGGGGCATCTGCCTCGGGTCCGACCCAGGCGATCTGGTCATTGCGCACCCAGACAGCCGCCTTGCGCAGCAACCCATAACCTGCCCCTTGTGCCATGGTGGCAATCGTCGCATTTCCCAGCAGCATCCCGGTCACAATCATCTTGCGTTGAAGAGTCGTTACAATTATTATGTCTATACATAATAATCGAGTCAACACGGGATTGCGCCATGACCACGATTTGGGCAAAGACCGCCTTGTTGCCGGATGGCTGGGCGCAGGACGTGGCCGTAACGGTAGACGGGGCAGGGCGCATCGCTTCAGTTAAAACAGGTGTTGTGGCGTCGGGTACACAGGTTGGTATCTTGTTGCCCGCGCCTGCAAATGCCCATTCCCACGCCTTTCAGCGTGCCTTGGCCGGCATGACCGAACGCCGCGGCCCTGATACCAAAGACAGCTTCTGGACATGGCGCCAACTGATGTACCGCTTCCTTGATCAACTGACACCTGATCAGGTGCAGGCCATCGCCGCACTGGTGCAGATAGAGATGCTGGAGGCCGGCTATGCCACCAATGTGGAATTCCACTACCTGCATCACCAACCCGGCGGGGTGCCCTATGATGCCCTGTCGGAAATGGCGCAACGTATCGCAGCCGCAACGCACCAGACCGGTATCGGCCTGACGCTGTTGCCAGTGCAATATCAATACGGCGGCTGTGATAAATCGGGCCTTGGTCCCGGCCAAATCCGCTTTGGCAATGATCCTGCCCGCTTTGCCCGCTTGATGGAGGACAGCCGCGCTGCGATTGCCGATTTGCCGGCCGACACCAACATGGGCGTGGCCCCGCATTCCCTGCGTGCCGTCGCTGCCGAGGATATCTGCAAAGCCCCCGAACTGGCCGCCGGTGGCCCTGTGCATCTGCACTTGGCCGAGCAGGTCAAAGAGGTGCAGGATGTTCAGGCCGCCTGGGGGGCACGTCCGGTGGAATGGCTGTTGGACAACGCCGAGGTCACAGATCAATGGTGCCTGATCCACTGCACCCAAATGCAACCCCATGAAACCACCGGACTGGCGGCAACTGGCGCCGTGGCGGGCCTGTGCCCGATCACCGAATCCAGCCTTGGCGACGGCATATTTGATGGGGTGCGCTGGTTGGATGCGAGGGGGGCAATTGCCATTGGTTCGGATTCCAACATCCGTATTTCACTGTCCGAGGAACTGCGCACGCTGGATTATTCTCAACGCCTGCGTGATTTGTCCCGTGCCGCACTGGCCACGCCCGAGCTGTCCACCGGACGGCGCTTGTTTGACGCGGTTTGCAAAGGGGGCGCTCAGGCTGCTGGGCGTGCCTCGGGTCAGATCGCCACAGGGCGATGGGCCGATCTGATGACATTGGATGCCGGCCACTTTGATCTGGAAGGTCATGCAGGGGACATGCTGTTGGACAGTTGGATATTTGCAGGGGATGACCGCATGGTGCGCGATGTCTGGTCTGCGGGCCGTCACATGGTTCGGGATGGTCGCCATGTGGCCCGCGAGGCGATTGAACACGCCTATCGAAAGGCGATCGCGCCTCTGCGGGCCGGGCTATAACGTAGAAAGGTCTGTCTTGCGTGCCTCAGACGGCGCAATTTTTGCAAAATGGCGTATCCGGCAGCAGCTCTAGACGGACCTCGGAAATCGGATCGCCACATTTCTGACAAGTGCCATAGCTGCCGTCAGAAATTCGTATCAAAGCCGCATCAATGCGCGCAAGTTCGGCCTGCTCGGCCAATCCAAGGCTCTCCAGTACCTCGTCGCCCTGACGTTCAGAAGAACGATCTTCCCAATCTTTCGGTGGGGCCGCATCAAGGCTTTCTTCCACCTGTGTCAGGTGTTGGGTCAGTGTCTGGCGACGTGCCAGCAAGGTCTGTTCTTGTGCATCAATATTCATTGCGCCCTCCGCTATTGCCTGTGCCAGCATAGTAGGTGGTGCGCCAACGGGCCTTGATGTGGGTCAATCATCGCAATTGGCTGACCTGGCTTGGGAGTTGGATTGTCAGATCGCTGCTTTCAGGCTCTCTTCCAGATAAATTTCGCGCAGACGCTTGGCCACATGAGCGGGCTTGCCGTCGCCCAATGTGGCTCCGTCGATTTCAACCACTGGCATGACAAATGTGCTGGCCGAGGTGACAAACGCCTCATCTGCCGTCTTTGCCTCATCAATGGTAAAGTTGCGCTCTTCCACCTGCATCTGCGCCTCAGCGGCACACCGCAAAACGGCGGCGCGGGTGATGCCATGCAAAATGTCATTGCTCAATGCGCGGGTGATGATCTTGTTGCCCTTCACAATATAGGCGTTGTTTGATGTGCCTTCGGTCACGAACCCATCTTCGACCAGCCAGGCGTCATCACAACCGGCCTTCTTGGCCATCATCTTGCCCATGGAGGGATAGAGCAGCTGTGTGGTCTTGATATCACGACGGCCCCAGCGCACATCCTCAATGCTGATCACGCGTATGCCTTTGTCGGCCAATGGGCTGTTGGCCAGCCCCGGCTTGGATTGCGTGAACAATACCAATGTCGGCTTGACCTCTTCTGGATCGGGAAACACAAAATCCCGGTCGCCCGCAGCACCGCGCGTGACTTGCAAATAGATCATCCCATCGGTGATGGCGTTCACCCGCACCAATTCGCGGTGGATCTCAAGCAGATCATCAAATGCTTCGGGCTTTTGCATGTCCAATTCATACAGTGACCGCTCCAGCCGTTTCAAATGGCCGTCAAAATCAATCAGTTTGCCGCCCAATACGCTGGTCACCTCATAAACCCCGTCTGCCATCAAAAACGCCCGATCAAAGATCGAGATTTTGGCTTCGGTTTCGGGCAGGTAATCGCCGTTCAGATACACAGTGCGCATGGTCATTATCCCCAAAGTGCGGCCTTAGGTGGGTGCACCCCGGCCTTATCAAATTTCAAAGGTTCATCGCGGTCTTCGGCCAACAGAAGCGGGCCGTCAAGGTCTGTTACCATGACGCCTTGTGCAACCAGGGTCGCCGGGGCCATTGCCAAAGACGACCCGACCATGCAACCAACCATGACCTGATAGCCCTTAGCCAAAGCGGCTTCGCGCAGTTTCAAGGCCTCGGTCAGCCCGCCGGTTTTATCCAGTTTGATGTTCACCACATCGTATTTGCCGTTAAGGCCGGGCAGGCTGGCGCGGTCATGACAGCTCTCATCGGCGCAAACCGGTACAGGGCGGTCCATGCCAAGCAGCGCGTCATCGTCAGCAGCTGGCAAAGGCTGCTCTACCAGCGCCACACCCAGCCGCACCAGATGCGGTGCCAACTCACCATAGACTTCAGCGCTCCAGCCTTCGTTTGCATCCACGATTATGGTGGATTTGGGCGCACCAGCCCGCACAGCCTCAAGGCGTGCCATATCATCAGGTGTTCCCAGCTTGATCTTCAGCAAGGGGCGAAACGCATTTTTTGTCGCCTGCGCCTGCATCTTTTCGGGGGTGTCCAGTGACAAGGTATATGCGGTGATTTCCGGGCCCGGATTGGCCAGTCCGGCCAATTCCCATACCCGCTTGCCTGTGCGCTTGGCTTCCAGATCCCACAACGCGCAATCCAGAGCATTGCGCGCAGCCCCGGCGGGCAACAGATCATACAGCGCCTCGCGGGTCACATTCCCTGAAAGCGCTTCGATCTCGGCTGTCACACTCTCCAGGGTCTCACCGTAACGCGCATAAGGCACACATTCGCCCCAGCCCTGCACACCATCGGCTTCAATCCGCACCGTCAGCACTTTCGCCTCGCTTCGTGACCCGCGTGAAATGGTAAACACCTGCGCCAGCTTGAACACATCGCGAGAGACAGAAATCTTCATATACACGTGTCCCGGGCTTGATCCGGGACCTCCATATTAGGGGTCGAGGCCCCGGAACAAGTCCGGGGCAGGTGTTTCCTAAAGCGTATCGCCTTTTACCTGAGGCAAGGAAAGGGCGATGCGCAGCCCGACACAAGAACGTTGGGGGCGTTTCGGACATAACCTCTGAATCAGGTTTTACGCGACACGCGTTAGATTGCCGCCAGTGCATCCACCAGTTTATCCGACCCAAAGCGGTAAGGATCGGTCGCAGGCAAGCCCATCTCGGCCTCAACACTTGCCAGATAGGCAAGCGCATCATCTTGGGACATATGCTGTGTGTTTACCGACACGCCGACAACTTGCGAGGCCGGGTTCGCCACTTGCGCAATCGGCAATACAGTGTCGCGCAGGGTTTGCAACGTGGGCGGCGTGTAGTCAGGCAGGCCGCGCATATGGGTGCGGGTTGGTTCGTGGCACAGGATCAGCGCATCGGGCTGTCCGCCATGGATCAGCGCCATGGTTACACCTGAATAGCTGACGTGAAACAGGCTACCTTGCCCTTCTATCAGATCCCAGTGATCAGCGTCATTGTCCGGTGTCAGATATTCAACTGACCCGGCCATGAAGTCTGCAATCACCGCATCCAACGGCACGCCGTGCCCGGTGATCAGAATGCCCGTCTGACCCGTGGCGCGAAACGTCGCCTTCATACCGCGCGCAACCATGTCACGCTCCATCGCCATCGCTGTGTACATTTTGCCAACGGAACAATCAGTTCCCACTGCCAGACATCGCTTGCCTGTACGTTTTTTACCGTTGGCAATCGGATAGCCAACTGACGGGACGCGCACATCATGCATGGTGCCGCCATGGGTCTGGCTGGCTGCGGTCAGATCGCCCTCGTCGCGCAAAAGGTTGTGCAGTCCCGAGGCGAGATCATACCCCATTTCAAGCGCCTCAATCAGCACTTCTTTCCAGGCCTGGCTGATGATGCCACCCCGGTTGGCCACCCCGATGACCAGCGTCTTGGCACCGGCGGCTTTGGCCTCGGCCAGGGGCATGTCTGTCAGGCCCAGATCGGCACCACAGCCAGGCAGGCGCAGCTGTCCTACGGCGTAATCGGGGCGCCAATCGCGGATACCAATGGCCACTTTTGCAGCCAACATATCGGGCGCATCGCCCAGAAACAGCAGATAAGGTGATTCAATCATGGCGCAGCCTCCTAGGGGCGGAATCAGTGTCAGCGCTGAGTCTCCTATGTTTTCTTTGCGATGTGTTGTCAAAATTGAGGTGTGAGAAAGTTGGAATGCAAGATTATTCGGCAATGTGGTCAAATTCCGCAAGATACTCCCGATGTTTAGATTAAACCTCACTGGATTCTTGTGGCGCATCCTCATCAGACAACACATTGGCCTGCAATGCTCCGGGCATAGGCATGCCGATCACACCTGTGGCCATCACCTCGCCTGTTTCCTCGGGTGCGTCGGAACGCACGCGGCGTGCAACCGCAATCATTGCCACAATGATGCCAATCAGCACCAACAGTAATTGCAAACCACGCCCATCGGCGACGGCAATCATGTTGGGTCCCAAAAGCATCCCGAATACCTGCCCCAATTGCAGCAGAAAAACCATCGTGCCCGAGGCCGGAACCACCTGTGCCGAGGTCAGTTGGTCATTCGCGTGTGCCGCCAATATGGAATAGACAGGCAATGTGACAGCAGCGATCACCGCAAACCCAACAACAGTGTGTGAGCTGGATGTGTCCACGGCTATCCACAGGGCGGCCAATGCCGATATCACACTCAGCCCGATCACCACATAGCGCCGGTCAGTTTGGTCTGAAATCCAGCCAATTGGATATTGCACCACGCCCGCTGCAATCATCGCAACCACCAGCGCACCTGAGGCCTGCGCGGTGGAAAATCCTTGGCTAAGCGCATAAAGCGGCAGTGCAATAAACCAGGCGGAAACGCCAACGCTCATCAATGTGATGCCCAGCACCGCCATGGGCGACACTTTGTAAAGCCGCATCACTGTCATGCGATCGGGCACTTCAAAGTCCGGCGCGCGGTTATTGGACAACAGCAATGGCACAATCGCCAACGAGATCAGCACCGAAACGATGCCAAACATCAGGTTGCCCGAGGGGTCAGGAAACCCCACCAACGCGGTACCCAGGGCTGGCCCCAACGTCTGAATAATAAAATAGACCGACAGCACCTGCGCGCGAATGCGGTTTTCGGTCTTGGCGTTCAGCCAGCTTTCAGTGACCACATAAAGCCCCGGAAAACAGACACCTGCCAAAAACCGCATCGTGGACCAACTCCATGGATCACTGGTCAGCAGATGGGCAATCGAGGCGATGGACACCATCGAGGCCAACGCCGAGAACACCCTGATATGCCCGACCTTGGCGATCAGATGTGGCACCGTCACCGTGCCTATCAATGCGCCAAGCGGATAGCAGGCCTGCATCAGTGAAATCGTCAGCGGGGTGAAGCCCAGCTCCGCGCCGCGGATCGACAGCAACGTCACCAACAGGCCATTGGCCACCATCAGCATCAGCATGCCCAGGAATAATGCCCAATTATCAATCAACGCGTGTTTCATATGCTCCGCGTTAACAGGCATGGCATGAGGCGCGCGCACCTGAACACGACAGGAACGTCGCTTCTGGGCGATGCTGCAACGGCAAAATCGCCTTGCAGTGCTGCGCGTAATTTAATACCGATCCATGCAGATATTCCGTAATTTTCAAACCCACAGGTGCTTTATGAGCTTCACCCTGCAACCACTCGCCCCCGCCCGTCCTAACCGCTGCCAGCTGTTTGGCCCTGCGTCTAACACCAAATTGTTTGCAAAGATGGCCACCTCGGACGCCGATGTGATCAATATCGACCTGGAGGATTCCGTAGCGCCCTCTGACAAAGACGCGGCCCGTGCAAATGCAATTGAGGCCATCAATACGATTGACTGGGGTAGCAAATATCTGTCCGTGAGGATCAACGGGCTGGATACCGGCTGGTGGTACCGTGATGTGGTGGACCTGCTGGAACAGGCCGGTGACCGGCTCGATCAGATCATGATCCCCAAAGTGGGCTGCGCGGGTGACATCTATGCCGTTGATGCGCTGGTGACGGCCGTGGAGCGCGCCAAAAACCGCAGCAAGCCGATCAGCTTTGAAGTGATTATTGAAAGCGCTGCGGGCATCGCCCATGTCGAAGAAATTGCCGCCGCCTCACCTCGCTTGCAGGCGATGAGCCTTGGCGCCGCGGATTTCGCCGCGTCAATGGGCATGGCCACGACGGGAATCGGTGGCACTCAGGAAAATTACTATATGCACCGGGAAGGCCAGAAATACTGGTCCGATCCCTGGCATTGGGCGCAAGCGGCCATTGTTGCTGCATGCCGCACCCATGGGCTGCTGCCCGTAGACGGCCCATTCGGTGATTTCTCGGATGATGAAGGGTTCCGCGCTCAGGCCTTGCGGTCTGCCACATTGGGTATGGTCGGCAAATGGGCGATCCATCCAAAACAGATTGCCCTGGCCAATGAGGTGTTCACACCCTCAGCCGAGGCCGTACAGGAAGCCCGTGAGATCCTTCAGGCCATGGAAGACGCCAAAGCCCGTGGCGAAGGCGCCACCACCTACAAAGGCCGTTTGGTGGATATCGCCTCGATCAAGCAGGCCGAAGTGATCGTGACGCAATCTGAAATGATCAACGGTTAAGGTAGGGTGGGGTTAAACCCCACCTTACGCAGCCTCTTCCATAGGAAGATGCCCGGTTTTCACATAAATCAGGCATCCTTCTCTTGAGGACGGCGCATGTTGTGACAGATGTGGGCTGCGCAGCCAGCTGCCTGCCGGGTACACCCCGTGTTCATCCTCAAAGGTGCCCTCGATCACAAAGATCTCCTCACCGCCCCAATGCCGGTGTGAGGTAAACTGCGTTCCCGGCTGCCAGCGCACCAGCGCAACATTCTCGGTTCGCGCAGTGTGCAGCGGCAGTACGCTCAGCCCATCAACCATGCCAGCCCGGAATGCGGCGGTCTTGGTGTCCACGCTGAAATGGGCGGTGTCGTCTTCTCCAAACTGATGCAGTTTCACCAAAATGGTGCAGCCGTCGACCGTGTGGGGCTTGTGCGAGGTGCCAATCGGATTGCGTACATAGCTGCCAGCAGGAAAATCCCCGCTTTCATCCGAAAAGACCCCCTCAAGCACCAAGAATTCTTCGCCGCCGTCGTGGGTATGTGCATCAAAATACGATCCCGGTGCGAACCGTACAATCGTGGTGGCGCGCGCCACTTCGTCGCCCACGCGGTCCAGCATCATGCGCTCAACACCTGCTGCCGGAGAGTGTACCCAGTCATAATCCTTTGGTCGCACGACCACTCGCTTTGAAAAATCAGCATTGATCCGCATAGGCTTGCTCCTTGTTTATCTAATCCGCGCGATGAACCCGCGTGTGGCCGCATCGTAGGGGCCCAATGCTCCTGCTGCGCGTGCCAATAATTGTGCACCTTCCAGCAATGCAAGACAGGCCACGGCTTCGTCTTGGGCTGACGTCACCCCGAGCATTGAACCGTCACTCTTCGCCCGCTCAAAGGTGGCTGCCAGCCAATCAAGAGTGTCGTCCAGAATTTCGTTAAGCACGTCGCGCGCAGGCTCATCCAGACTGTCTCGCCCGGCCGACAATGATACGGAAAGGCACAGCTGTTGCCCGTCGTCCAGCGCCGCCCGATAAAGCGCAACCAGAGATTTGATCGCGGCTCCGCCGTTTGCGGCATTTGCGCTGATATTTGCACGCAACCGCGATAGCTTGGTGGCATAGGCCTGTAGCAATTCAACGGCCAGATCCGTCTTTTTCGCAAAGTGATAGTGGACGCTGGCGGTCTTGATGCCGATGTCATTGGCCAGATCGCCAAAACTGACTGCATCATAGCCACGCTGTCGCATCATGCGTTCGGCCAGAGAGAGAAGAGCGGTGCGGGTATCCATATCTATCTACTAGTAGGTAGGTGCGCTTCACACAAGTATTGTCACGCTATAGTGAAAGCGTCGGTCAGGCAGGATTTACCCGGAAATCCGACGTATCAACGCCATGCTACGGCGCAGGCAGGTGACAAGAGCACCTATCATCACGATCCAAAGGGCTGCTGTCAGCCAGACCGTGCTGGACCCACCCCATACCGGGGCGAGGGCACCCAGCACTGCGGCCCCCGTCACCACAGCCATCCGATGAGGTTTGGCCATCGGGCCGGTAAAATCATTCACGCCGTCGCTGGCCCGGCCCAACTCGCGGATATATGCGGTGCCCACGGCCATCGCGGCTGCTGCCCAACCCAATGCCGACAGGCCCAGCCCATAACCCAACCCAGCGAGGATCAAAATATCAGACACCCGGTCAGGGGCTTCGTTCCAGAACGCCCCATCGGGCGAGCCTTTGCCCGCCTCAACTGCGACCAAGCCATCAAGCAGGTTGCAGATCAGGCGCAATTGGCAAAACAACGCTGCCAATATCAGCAACACAGCCCCCCCCAAACCGCTGCTGTGAGCACCTGCATAGAACGCAAGCGCTGCCAGCAAGGCGGCGCCCATGCTGGCCATGGAAATCTGGTTTGGCGTGATGTCTGTCGCAGCCACGCGTTTGGTCAACAGTCGGGCCCATCCGGTGTCTCGGCTGGCCAAGGGGCGGCGGTCGGTCATGGCAATGGCTCTTTCTTCCACATGATGAAATTGTAACTCACAGCATATAGCGTTGCGACGCAAAACGGCACGGAAATGGTGCGCAGCACTTCGGGAGTTCGCGCGATCGAGTGTAGTGCCACGAGCAAACACAACGACCCCGCACAGGCCAGGATTGGCGGCATCCACCAACCTCGCGCCCGTGTCATCCGCCCGCGCAGTGCATCTAACAAACGCTTTAATCCATAGGTGATTACCCCCGATAACATGCCCTGAACCAGCCCGGCGATCAGCGGCCCAGGCATCGGGTGGCCCCAATTGGCATAGATGGCCCAACTGCCCATCAACACAAACCCAAAGGCAACATGTACCCAAGGTTGGTCTGCCAGATGGTTGATCAGACGCTCCACCAGAACCTCGTCAAATGGAAAAAGATGGGTGCCGCAAAAATCAGTGAATCCAACCGGTCAATGAACCCGCCATGCCCCGCAATCGTCGCGCCCCAATCCTTGACCCCACGATCACGTTTGACGGCAGACAGCACCAGCCCGCCAAAAAACCCCATGAGCGCGATAATCAGCGCCATGGCACCGGCTTCAAGCGGGCTAAACGGTGTGATCCACCACATAAGTGCGCCCAAGATGGTGGCACTGCCCACGCCCCCTACAAATCCTTCGACGGTTTTGGAGGGCGACAGCCGAGGCGCGATCTTGCGCTTACCCATCAGTTTACCCCAGACGTATTGCAACACATCGCTGGCCTGTACCACGATCACCAGAAAGGCAATCAACAGAATGTTGCGGCCCTCAAAACCCGGCAGATTCAGGCTGAGCAACGCGGGGATATGGCTGATGCAATAGATGGCAATCATCGCGGCCCATTGCACTTCGGCTACGCGGATGAGGAAGTTTTCAGTTTCACCGCGAATGGCCGACAGGATCGGCATGCCCAAAAAGACATAGACCGGAATGAAAATGGAGACGAACCCGTACCAATCTGTCCAGACCGCCCAATATTGCAGGGGCAGGGCGACATAGAACAACCCGGCCAGCATCCAGGTGTCCGCACGGCGTACATTGGTCAGGGTCACAAACTCGCGCAGGGCCGCAAATGAACAGGCGGCAAATAAAATCACCACGCCCGAGCGCCCAACCCAAAAGGCCAGGCCCAGTACGCCGGCCATCACCCACCATGCGTTGATGCGCGCCGTCAGGTTTTCCACCAACGGATCATCGTGGCCTTTCTTTTGCGCCAATAAAAACGCCACGATTGACGCCGTGATCAACACGGCCAAAACGCCAATCAGCAGTGACATCAGCGATGTGTGATACCCATTCATGTGCTGGCCTCCTCAGGTCGCAGGGCCAGCACCATCTTCTCGGCGCGCGTCAGAAAACCGGGCTTTTCCTCACCCTTCTCCAATTTGATGGCCGCGCCGAACTTGACCGTACATATGAACGGCACCGGGATCACCTCACCCTTGGGCAACACCCGGTTCAGGTTTTCAATCCAGGCCGGAACTAGCGGCACATCGGGGCGTTTCTCGGACAAATGAAATAGCCCTGCCTTAAAGGGCAACAACACCTCATCCGAGGCATTGCGCGTGCCTTCGGGAAAAATGATCAGACTTGATCCTTCGTCTAGTGCTTCAAGCATCTGTTCAATCGGATCATGTGCGCGGGTGTCGGGATCGCGATCAATCAACACGGCATTAAAAACGTTCTGCCCGATAAAGCGTTTCAACGGGGTGCTCAGCCAATAATCTGCGGCTGCCACAGGCCGGGTTTTATGCCTGAGCGCCCCAAGCACCGTCCACAACAGGATAAAATCCCCGTTTGAGGTGTGATTGGCAAAGTAAATCGCCTGGCCCCGATGTGGTACACCGCCGGGCCAGAACCCTTTGACGGCGGTGATAAACCGGGAAAACCCGATGATGGCCGAGGCCGTAATCCGAGCCAGTATTTGCATAGGCGCTCCTTGTTCAACCCATTTGGAGTGTTGAGCCACGCCACTGCAAGTCTGTGAAACCTTACCAGTGATGTGGTCCCCCCACAATCATGCGGCTATTTTCGCGATCACATAACCCTTGCGCATGGTTTCGCAAATATTCTGATGCCCTGTTCGCCCTGCGGGCTCTGCCAGTTCTTATTTGATCAGGACATCTCATCTTCTTGCCTCAAGTATCCCCGCCGGAGGCACAAAACAAAAAACGCGCACCCCTAAGGACACGCGCCTTTAGTGTTGTTCGCAGACGTTTGCCGAATGCGTTTCGCGTAACACCCGGCTCAGAGGGGGTGTCTGAAACGCCCCAAGGTTCATACGCGCGCGGCGCATCGCCATTTGTCTGCACTAGGTGAAAGGCGATACGCTTTAGGTCGTTGGCAAGATCACAATTTCAACCCGGCGGTTCTGACGTTGGCCCTCAGCCGTCAGGTTGGATGCCACTGGCTGGTCCTCGCCACGGCCAAAGGTCTGGATGCGTTCAAACGCCACGCCGCCATTCATCAGCACATCGGCAACGGCATTCGCGCGCCGCTCGGACAGCTGCTGGTTATAGCCGGCCTCGCCGGTGTTATCCGTATGGCCAACCACCTGCACGTTGCTGTTGGGATAGCTTTGCAGGTTTTGCGCCACAGTCAGCAGATCACTGCGCAATCCGGGCTGCACATTATAGCTGTCCACGGCAAACAGGATATCCTGGGGCATCGATACAATCAGCCGGTCTCCGGTGTTGGTGATCTGGATGTTGTCATTGCCCAGTTGCTGGCGCAATTCGGCCTCTTGCTTGTCCAGTGCGTTGCCGATTGCGGCCCCGCCCACGGCCCCGACGGCCCCGCCGATCAAGGCCCCTTTGGCCTTGTCATCGCTGACCAATATGCCGGTTACTGCGCCCACAATACCGCCCGCCAGCGCGCCGGTTTTGGTTTTCTTATAGCCGTTGTTATCAACACCCACCTGTCCGGGGTCCGTGCACCCTGCCATCGCAATCAGCGACAGACCGGCCAGAATCGAAAGTTGTTTGTTTGCTCTGATCATGTTCTCGTGCCTCAGTTATGATTGCCCGATTGATCGGGTCTGTGGCGATGATATTCAATAACAGCGTCCCTCCCAAGAGAAATCGAAGGGGAATTCGGCATCATTCCGCGCAAAATGTGCTTTTCAGATGAGGTAACGCGGGCGCTGAGGCCTGTCAGCCTTGGGGTTTCATTCATCACTTGGTGTTTGGTTAACCCGCCTCGAGGCGGGCACTTTCCCAGGCCAGAATGGCGCGCTTTACGGGCAGGCCCCAGTGATAGCCGCCCAGTCCGCCGGATTTGCGCAGCGCACGGTGACAGGGGATCAGATAGCTGACCGGGTTGCGCCCCACTGCAGTGCCCACGGCGCGTACGGCCTTGGGATTGCCGATGGATTGGGCGATCTCGGAATAGGTTGTGACCTGGCCCGAGGGAATTTGCAAAAGCGCCTCCCAGACTTTGATCTGAAAGGGGGCGCCGATCAGATAAAGCGGTGTGGGTTCCTCGCCGCTCTCAGCGCCATAGGCATTCAGCACCCATGGGCGCAGCCTCATGGGGTCTTCGACGAAACTGGCCTTGGGCCAACGCGAAACCAGATCTTCCATCGCGGCTTTTTCGCCCGTTTCACTGACAAATCCGATGCCGCATAAGCCCTTGTCGGTGCCCATCACCAGACTCAGGCCAAACGGGCTGTCAAACCAGCCCCAATAAATGGTCAGCCCCTCTCCCTTGCGGGCAAATTCGCCGGGGCTCATCGCCTCCCAGCGCAAGAACAAGTCATGCAGACGCCCCGATCCTGACAAGCCCAGCTCATGGGCGGTGCCCAATGTGGTGAACCGCTGCGCCAACAGATCTTTGGCATGCCCCAGTGACAGATACTGCTGATAGCGCTTGGGTGATACACCTGCCCACTGTGTGAACAGGCGTTGAAAATGCGCTGGGCTCATCTGCATTTCTGCCGCCAGATCATTCAATGATAACGGATCTTTGGCCCGATCAATCAAATCAATCGCGCGGCGCATCACGTGGAAATGATAGCTTTGGTTTGGGTCGGCATTCATTGGTTTGATCCTTCTGACTTACCCGCCAAGATAGGCCTGCGCGATCCCTCATGCGACCCGAATATTGCGGTTTATGCGGATAGGCCTTATCTCAAACGTCAGTGTTTATGTGAGAACAGGCCCCCAACTATGACGCACCGGCCGATACTTGCCCTGATATTTGTGCTGGCGTCCACCCTTCCGGCGCGCGCGTGTTGGGGCACGCCCAACGCCACATGTTTCACCGATCTGTGGCACTCTGAGGCGATGGGCTATCACGGCGATGACCCAACCATCACCCGCCTTTATGAGCTGATTGATTGGGGTGGTGTGCCCGGTACCGCCGCCGCTGCACGCAGTTTATTGCGCGATCTCAACTATGATGATCTGGTGGCCCATCACGCCCCTCTGCCCGAAGTGGACCCTCACTATCTGGCTGAGATTTACCGTATCTCATTGCAGGCTGGTGACGCCAATCTTTCAAGCGCGTGGTCTCAGCGGCTGCCCGAAGACCTGCAAGTCAGCGCTCATCTGCTCAACCCTGATGGCACGCGCACCCCCCCTGATCCATTTGCGCAGATGCAGGCGCATACGATTGCCACGCTGACTCATCTGCGGGATGGCGACACGGGCGCGGCTGCGACCTCTGCGTCACAGGCCACGGGCGAACCGGCCTTTCTGGCGTGGCGCGCCATTGCCCGTCACGCTATTGCCACGGATGATATGATCCTTCTGACGCGTGCCACAACCGGCATGACAGTGGCATTGACCCCGATCCAAGCCGTTCCTTTTGACAGGCACGCGTTTGATCTGGCCTTGCAAGCCGCCGAGGATGAGTATGCCCGCACCGGTGACCCGGATGCGATGACCGCAGTATACGAAAATGGCAATCGCGCAGCTCAGGATCTGCCTGTGGGCGCAGAAATCACCGCCGCTTTGGCCCGGCGTTACTTGCTGCACCGGACTGGGCAGACGGGTGAGGATGGGTTTGACGCAGCCGTCACCGCCATGACCAAAGCGTTACAAAACGGTTGGGACGACGACGACATCACCCCGATGCTGAACGCCCGCACTGCCCTGCGGCTGGGCCTCACAGATGGCGCGCTTCAACTCATAGACATGACCTTTGCGCATTATCCCGGTGTTCCGGGTCTTGCCCTTTTTGATCTGCCGGAAGAGCCATCCCCCTGGGCCGATCAATGGCTCGATCTGATGATGGCACGGTTTGACATGCTCATAGCCGACCCGACTCCGTATCAGACCCGTGAGTATTGGGGTATCTGGTTGGATCAGGACGCGCTGAGTGCTGCCATTGCTATCACCCAAAGGCTGTCGCTCTATGATCGCCGCGATGATGCTTTCGCCTTTGAGGATCGTGCCATGGCCTATCTGGGTGAACGGCCCATGCCCTCCCCCCAACAGGCGCCTGACAATCAGGCTGCGGTGTTTGTTGGCGAAACGGCTGCGTTTCTCTATCCGGGTGAAGTGGCGATCCCGCGGATGCGGGCGGCTGGGCTGACTGATAATCAGATTGTCGATGCCTTTGCGCAGGCAAACCGGCTGAACATCGCACTGTTGGTCCTTGAGGCCCAGGCCGGCCCACGCAACATGACCTATTGGATGGCATACACACCGCAGGTGCCCGATTGGCAGCGCGACGCGTATATCACTGCCCTGCGCCCTTTGATTGGCGAAGAAGCGGCGCGTCTGGTGGCGGATGGCTATCCTGAACTGGCACAGGTGTTTAACGCCGATGCCGCCGCCTTTTGGGCCAGCCAAGGTGATTGGCCTGCTGCTGAGGGCTATTACGACCAAATCCAAGATGTGATGGGCAAATACGGGGCCATGCCCGCCGCGCGCAGCCGGATAAAAACGCTGCAATCAATTGCGCGGGGGCTTAAGCCTGAACCGGCACAGATTGTCTATCCCTATGATGATTTTGCCCTCTGACCCCTTGCCAACTGCACCCATGCGCGGCAAGGAAGCAGGGCTATGGCAAAACAGCTTGATTATCATACCATCCGCGCAATTTTCACGCGCTTTCAGGAGGCCGAGCCCGAACCAAAGGGCGAGCTTGAGCATGTGAATGTCTATACGCTCGTGGTGGCCGTGGCCCTGTCAGCGCAGGCCACTGATGCGGGCGTCAACAAAGCCACCCGTGCACTGTTCAAGATTGCCGATACGCCGCAAAAGATGCTTGATCTCGGGCTGGACGGGTTGACCGAACATATCAAGACCATCGGCCTTTTTCGCCAAAAGGCTAAGAACGTGATCAAGCTCAGCCAAATCCTGGTGGATGAGTATAACGGCGAGGTGCCAAATTCACGCGCGGCCCTGCAATCCCTGCCAGGTGTGGGGCGCAAAACCGCCAATGTGGTGCTGAACATGTGGTGGGGCATGCCTGCTCAGGCTGTCGACACCCATATTTTCCGCGTCGGCAATCGCACCGGCATTTGCCCCGGCAAAGATGTGAACGCGGTCGAACGCGCCATTGAAGACAACATTCCAGCGGACTTTCAACATCATGCCCATCATTGGCTGATCTTGCATGGCCGCTATCATTGCAAAGCCCGCAAACCTTTGTGCGGGACTTGCATCATTCGTGATCTCTGTATGTTTGAGGACAAAAACCTATGACCAAATATCAAGCCGTCGGTATCGGCAACGCTGTTGTGGATGTGATCTGCCAATCTGATGATGCCTTTCTGTCCCGGATGGGCATCGAAAAAGGCATCATGCAGCTGATCGAACAGGATCGCGGCGAATTTTTGTATGATGCGATGGAAAACCGTGTGCAGATGCCCGGCGGGTCCGTGGCCAACACCATTGCAGGTCTGGGCGCATTGGGCCTGACCACCGGGTTTATTGGCCGCGTATGTGACGATGAACTGGGCCACTACTATGCCAAAGGCATGTCTGACGTTGGCACTGATTTCGTGAACAGCCCTGTTGAGTACGGCGAGCTGGCGACCTCGCGCTCGATGATCTTCGTGTCACCTGATGGTGAGCGCTCAATGAACACCTACCTTGGCATTTCCACCGAGCTCAGCTCGGCCGATGTGCCCGAGGACGTGGCCGGTGATTGTGGTCTGTTGGTGCTTGAGGGCTATCTCTTTGACAAAGACAAAGGCAAATCCGCCTTTCTTGAAGCTGCCCGCGCCTGTCGTGCCGCAGGTGGTAAGGCCGGTATTTCCCTGTCCGATCCCTTCTGCGTTGATCGCCACCGTGATGGATTTCGTAAACTGGTCAAGGAACTGGATTACGTCATCGGCAATGAACACGAATGGCAATCTCTCTACCAAACAGAAAGCCTCGGCGCGGCGCTTGAACAAGCTGCTGCTGAGTCAGGTCTGATCGCCTGCACCCGTTCGGGCGATGATGTGGTGATTGTGCAGGGGGATGAAACTGTGCGTGTGCCCGTGGACGAGGTGACGCCCGTCGACACCACAGGTGCCGGGGATCAGTTCGCGGCCGGGTTCCTTTATGGTGTTGCAACTGGTGCCTCTATGGAGGTGTCGGGGCGTATGGGCTGCATCGCTGCCGCTGAAGTGATCGCTCACTATGGCGCGCGCCCCGAGGCGGATGTGAAAGCCATGTTCAAAGCCGCAGGGCTGATCTGACAGGCAGGGGGCTGATGGCAGGGTTGGCGCCAGAACCACGCTGGGTGCACTCTCTGCCATAGGCCCCGCCCTCAGGGCGATGATTGCGCGGCTTTTTATGCTGGGATGTGCCGGAATACCCCGGTCGCCTCAAGCCCCCAGCTTGGCGTGCACTTCATCCAGATCAATCTCGCCAATCGGCATTTTGTTTGAAGGATCATCAAAATCATATTTGAACAACGCGAAATCGCGGTGATAGATTTCCTTGATCAGATGCATCGACAGATCGTCAAAATAGTCCTCAACCGGGTGTGCTCGCTTGGGGCCATGGCCCTCAGATTCATTGAACCTCGGGATGTCCTTGATCTTCACGGTCTTGGGCGTCTTGATCGCCTTCAACACATCGCCCATTCCGTCGTTGAACGCCTCGGTCCAGAAAATCTTGTCATAGGTGCCGCCATTGGCGATGAACGTTGAAACATGCCCCGACATGGCCGACCAGTGAATGTCAGGGTCCATCGGGCGGCGCCAGCGGATGGTGTCACGCGCAAACAGTAAAAAGCGGCGAAAGCTCTGTATCTGATCGAACTCTTCCTTGCCGTCCTCGCCGCCGACCTCGATCCCGTATTTCTGTATCAATAAGGGAACCAGCTTGCCACGATACCGCTGACCGTTGCGCTGAATGCCGCAAATTTTGTCAAAAAACGAGCTGAGGATGCGTGTGTAGGGATTGCGCACACATGTGAAAGCATAAGAGGTATGCGTCTTCACATTGGCGTTGATCAGCTTCTGGCTGTCTTCGCGGGCCCATTTGTGCAGCCCATCTTTGGCGTCGTGAATGTCGCCATCAAAAAATTTACCATGATCGGAATAATACATGATCTGTCCGATGGTCGAACAGGCACATTTAGGCACCACACGGTACACAACACTTTCACTTTCGGTCATCCAGGTACCTGGAAATCCCATATTTGCTGCCTCCAAAGCCTTTTGCCGTTGTTTTTCGACCTTTTGTGTTTTTACCGCGTTAAAATTGGCAAAGAAAGCCTGTTTAAGGTGTTTCGCAAAATTCCTGATTTAAGGGAATATTGTGAAATGCGGTGTGACGCTGGAACAGCACGCGTGATTTTCACAAAAGAATGGCGTTCAACCACGCAATTCACTTTATTCAACACCTGTTCACCATTATTCAGGTAAACAATCGAGGCATGTTCGGGTAAACCGTTTCCATAATGGCAAAAATTGCTTTCATACTGCTGTGTCACAAAGACCCGGATGCCATCATCCGGCAGGCGCAGATGCTGACCGCCGCGGGCGATTATATGGCGATTCACTTTGATGCCAGCGCCAAACCATCGCATTTTGCCCAGATCAAAAGCGCACTGGCCGACAATCCCAATGTGACCTTTGCCAACAAGCGCATCAAATGCGGTTGGGGGGAATGGTCATTGGTTCAGGCCTCGCTGAATGCGGTTGAGGCGGCGGTGGATCAGTTTCCACGGGCCACGCATTTTTACATGCTATCCGGTGATTGCATGGCCGTGAAATCGGCCAAATATGCGCATGAGTTTCTTGATTCTGCTGATGTTGATTACATCGAGAGCTTTGACTATTTCGAAAGTGACTGGATCAAGACGGGCATGAAAGAAGAACGCCTGATCTATCGTCACTGGTTCAATGAACGCACACAGCCCAAGCGGTTCTATGCCGCGTTCAATTTGCAACGCAAACTGGGCCTGACACGCGAGATTCCGTCCGACATTCAGGTACAAATCGGCAGCCAATGGTGGTGTTTGCGCCGCCGCACGATCGAGTGGATCATCGACTTCACCCGCCAACGCAAAGACGTCATGCGGTTCTTCCGTACAACTTGGATACCGGATGAAACATTTTTCCAAACCCTTGTGCGCCACCTGGTCCCGGATGATGAAATTAAAACCCGTACACTGACATTTCTGATGTTCACTGATTATGGGATGCCGGTGACATTCTATAATGATCATTATGATCTGCTTTTGTCGCAAGATTATCTCTTTGCCCGTAAAATCAGCGCCGAAGCACTGGAGCTGAAAAAGCGCCTTGGGGCTCTTTATGCCGATGACGCGGCACAGTTCCAGATTTCCAACGAAGGGCGCAATCTGTTCAAGTTTCTGACCGGGCGCGGGCGCATTGGCCGCCGTTTTGCCAGCCGGTTCTGGGAAACGGAATCAACCCTTGGCCGCGAACGCGAATTGATGATCGTGATCTGCAAGAAATGGCATGTGGCCAAGCGCCTGCTGGAGCGTATTCGACAAGTCACTAACGTGCCGACCATGGAGTATGTGTTTAACGAAGAAAGCACAGCCCTGCCTGATCTGGGGGGTATTCAGGCCAGCCTTGGAAAGCGCACGCGCCACCGTCGCGCGTTGATGCGAATGCTGTTTGATTATTATGAAACCGACCGGCTGATCGTATGTATTGATCCTGACAGCCTCGATCTGTTGCGCGATTTTTGCGGTGACAGATCGGTGGCCAAACTGTTGGAAGTGCAATGCGACTTTACTGATGAATACCTTATTGGCCATGCGATGCGTGTGGGCCTCGCAGGGGAACAAACGCCCCCCGATACGCTGGAGCGGCTGCTGCCAACTATCCGCGGTGATATGAACTTTGAAAGTGATCAAATCCGCGATGAGGAATTTGAAAACCACATGATCCTGCGAGAAAGCGATAACCGGGAGCGCCAAAGCAATTTGTTGGCGCAATTCCTTGATATCTCTCCCGATAAAGCGCATGAAATCACTGAAACAGAACATTTGTTTGCAGATTAACCGAGGATAAGAATGCCCCAACCCTATGACGATCAGAATATCTTTGCCAAAATCCTGCGGGGTGAAATCCCCAATGACACGGTGCTGGAAACCGACCACACGCTGGCGTTTCGTGACATTCAGCCCCAAGCGCCAGTGCATGTTTTGGTGATCCCCAAAGGTGCCTATGTGGACCACGCTGATTTCTGTGCCAACGCCAGTGACGCCGAAGTGCTGGATTTCACCCGCGCCTCGGCCGAGGTGTGCCGCTTGACAGATGTCATCGGTGACGGGTTCCGCACAATTACCAATTCCGGCGATCATGGTGTGCAAGAGGTGCCACACTATCATCAGCACATTCTGGGTGGCCGTGTATTGGGGTGGATGCTGTCGAAAGAGTAACAGACGCTTTGCTCTGGGCCTGCGGTCTGCGTGATCCCTTGGCCAAAGCACAAGGGGCCTTCTTTGCAAGCCTGATCGCTATACGCTCAGCGATGTGGCGCAGTAACGAGGCCCTTTTGCCAAGCTATCGAATGCCTCACGCCTGGCCCTTACCGGCTGCGGGTCAGAGACAAAAACACATCCTGCAAATCGGCTTGTTCAGTGCGCACATCCCGAATGCGAATACCTGCCTGACGCACACATTCCAACACTGCCTCAGCCGGTGTTGCACGGGCGTGATAACTGAGCGCGAGCGATCCATCACCGCGCAGTTCCACCTCAATCCCATCTGATTGCGGTAAGGTTGTCACCTGTGCCTCGGGTTGAATGATCATCGTTTTCGCGTCCATCCGGCTGAGCAAATTAGCCGTGCTGTCACGCGCCACCAGATCGCCCTGATTGATGATGGCAATCTCGTCGCACATCTCTTCGGCTTCTTCCAGATAATGTGTGGTCAGGATGATGGTCATGCCCTGCTGGTTTAGCTTGCGCACGTTGTCCCACAGCATCTGGCGCAATTCGATGTCAACGCCCGCTGTCGGTTCATCCAGAACCAGAATATGCGGCCTGTGCACCAAGGCCTTGGCCAGCAAAAGCCGCCGCCGCATCCCGCCTGACAGGGTGCGGGCATAGGCTTCGGCCTTATCCTCCAGCCCCACCAGCGCCAGTATTTCATCACTGCGCCGATCCGCCTTTTTCACCCCATAAAGCCCCGCCTGAACCTCTAATGCGGCGCGCGGGGTAAAGAAGGGATCAAGATTCAATTCCTGGGGCATCACCCCAATCGAGGCGCGGCTTTGGCGCGGGTTCACATCCTGATCAAACCCCCAGATCGTCACCTGCCCCGAGGTCTTCAGTACCAGCCCGGCCAGAATGTTGATCAACGTGGATTTGCCCGCCCCATTGGGGCCAAGCAGGCCAAAGACAGACCCTTTGGGAATATCCAGATCAATCCCGTTCAGCGCAGTCTTCTCGGGGGAACGCGGCCCACCACGATAGGTTTTGTGCAGGCCTCGGATTTCGATGGCGTTGTGGCTCATGGTGCTCTTGCCCCTGACAGTCGGATCGCTCATAGTTGCAGCTAGCTTATAGATTGCCAAAAGGAAACGCCCCGATGACCACAGCGGCACCTGAAATCAAGATCGTTGACAATTACCGCGTGTCTTGTGACGGCGGCGAAGGCGCATTGGGCCATCCTCGCGTCTGGCTTCAAATCCCAAACGAACTCGGTTGGGTCGAATGCCCCTATTGCGATTGCAAACTGGTGCATAAGGATTTTGAGGGCAAAGTCTGAAGCCGGGCCATTGCCAGCCCCCGGGTTGGCGTCCGACCGATCTTCTAGTGCTCTTTATCCCTGCTCCCCGTACTCAGAATGAGCAACGCGCTGACATCAACTAATCGCCAGCCCAAGGAGGGGGGCTGACGATGGCCCGGCGGCTTGCGGGTTTGATTCCGGGCTGGGACGACTAGACTACCGATGTTCTCTTGCCATCTCGAATTGGCCGATCACCACCACCCGTACGATCCCACTGGCACCCTCTGTCACCTCATGGCATTACTACCTCCACACGTCTGGCTTGGAGAGCGCATCATGACATTCGGCAAAGGCCACCACCTTCACCTGATTGACGGCTCGGCCTTCATCTTTCGTGCCTATCACGCGCTGCCGCCGCTGACGCGCAAATCCGATGGCCTGCCCATTGGCGCGGTCTCGGGCTTTTGTAATATGTTGCAACGCTATATTTCAGGTAACACCGGCGCGGATGCCCCCACCCATGTGGCGGTGATCTTTGATAAAGGCTCCCATACCTTCCGCAACGATATGTACCCCGAATACAAAGCCAACCGCGAGGCCATGCCCGAAGACCTGCGCCCGCAAATGCCTCTGACCCGCACCGCCACGCAAGCCTTCAACATCGCCTGCAAGGAAATGGAAGGGTTTGAGGCCGATGACATCATCGCCACCCTGTCGTGTCAGGCGCGTGACGCGGGTGGGCGTGTCACCATCATCAGCTCTGACAAGGACATGATGCAACTTGTGGGCGGGGGCGTTGAAATGTTTGACGCCATGAAGAACCGCCAGATTGATGTGGACGGCGTTCACGAGAAATTCGGCGTCGGGCCAGAACGCGTGGTCGATGTGCAGGCCCTGGCTGGCGATAGTGCTGATAACGTCCCCGGCGCGCCCGGCATCGGTATCAAAACCGCCGCCCTTCTGATCAACGAATTTGGCGATCTTGAAACTCTGCTGGACCGGGCGGGGGACATCCCTCAACCCAAACGCCGCCAGACCCTTCTGGACAACCGTGCGCAGATTGAACTTTCCAAACGCCTTGTGCAGCTGGATTGCGCCACACCTCTGGAATTCACCCTTGATGACCTCGAAGTGCGTGATCCCGTGCCGGAAACCCTGCTGACCTTCCTCACAGACATGGAGTTCCGCACCCTCTCCAAACGCATCGCCAATACGCTTGGGGTCGAGGCGCCCGCCCCCCCCGAGCCGGCCACGCCCGAGGCCGGAGAGGACGCCACCCCCGAGTGGCCCCCAATCAACCCGGAGGCCTACGAAAAAGTCACCGACATGGCCGCTCTTCAGGTCTGGATCGACCGGATCATCGCCCGTGGCTATGTGGCCGTGGACACAGAAACCACCTCGCTCAATGATATGCAGGCCAATCTGGTGGGCGTCTGCCTGTCGGTTGATCCGGGGCAGGCCTGTTACATCCCGCTGACCCATAAAGACGGCAGCGCCGATGATCTTTTCGGCTCCTCCGCCCTGCTCGACGGCCAGCTGCCGCTGGATGATGTGCTGGCCGCGCTGAAACCCATATTCGAAGACGATGCTATCCTCAAAATCGGCCAGAACATGAAATACGACGCCAAGGTGCTGGCCCGTTACGGCCTGACCATTGCGCCTTTTGATGATACAATGTTGCTGTCCTATGCTCTCAATTCGGGCATCCATAACCACGGCATGGACACTCTGTCAGATCGCTATCTGAACCACACACCGATCCCGATCAAAACCCTTTTGGGCACAGGTAAATCCGCCATAACATTTGACCGCGTGCCGATTGACGAGGCCGTCAAATACGCCGCCGAAGATGCTGATATCACCCTGCGACTGTGGCACATTTTCAAACCCATGCTGCACCGTGCGCAGGTCACGACCGTCTATGAAACGCTCGAACGCCCTCTTTCGCCGGTGCTGGCGCAAATGGAGCGTCACGGCATCAAAGTGGACCGCGATACGCTGTCGCGCATGTCCAGCAAATTCGCCCAGAAGATGGCTGGGCTTGAGGCGGAAATCCATGAGTTGGCCGGGCACAGTTTCAACGTCGGATCGCCTGCGCAACTGGGCGATATCCTGTTTGAGGAAATGGGCCTTGAGGGTGGTAAACGTGGTAAGAATGGCAAATATGCCACCGGGGCTGATGTGCTCGAAGATCTTGCCACCGAACACGATCTGCCCGCCCGCGTGCTGGACTGGCGGCAATTGAGCAAACTCAAATCCACCTACACTGACGCATTGCAGGATCACATCGACCCGGACACACACCGCGTGCACACCTCCTATGTGCAAACCGGCGCCAGCACGGGCCGTCTGGCCTCTAGCGATCCTAACCTGCAAAACATCCCCGTGCGCACCGAGGAAGGCCGCCGCATCCGCGAGGCATTCATCGCTGAGCCGGGCAATACGCTGGTCAGCCTCGATTACTCTCAGATTGAGTTGCGCATCCTTGCCCATGTCGCCGATATTGCGGCATTGAAACAGGCCTTCAAGGACGGTCAGGATATTCACGCCATGACCGCCTCTGAGATGTTCGACGTGAAGATGGAGGATATGACGCCGGACATTCGCCGTCGTGCCAAGGCGATCAATTTCGGGGTAATCTACGGCATTTCCGGCTTTGGCCTCGCCCGTAATCTGCGCATTCCACGGGCCGAGGCACAGGCCTTTATCGACCGCTATTTTGAGCGTTTCCCCGGCATTCGAACCTATATGGATGACACGGTCGCCTTTGCCAAAGAGCACGGCTTTGTCCAAACCCTCTTTGGCCGCAAAATCCACACGCCCGAGATCTCCGCCAAAGGCCCGCGCGCCGGGTTTGCCAAACGCGCCGCCATCAACGCGCCCATCCAGGGCACTGCCGCTGATATCATCCGCCGCGCCATGATCCGCATGCCCCAGGCCATTGCTGATCTGCCCGCCCGGATGCTGCTGCAGGTCCACGACGAACTGATCTTTGAGGTCACCTCCGGCGCTGAGGATTCTATCATCACCGCTGCCCGCGCCATCATGGAAAACGCCGCAGACCCGGCGGTGAAACTTGATGTACCTCTTGTGGTGGATGCCGGGCAGGGGGCAAATTGGGCCGAGGCCCACTAAGCCCCCAAGCCTGTCACCCGAGGGCGCAATCACTCAAGACACAACTGCGCTAAGTTCTAGGTGGTCGCTGCTTAGCCATAAATCTCTTATGTGCGCCGGGTCGGGCGAATTCTGAAAAAGAGCGCATAAAGTACCGGCACCAGAACGAGCGTCAGGATCGAGGCAAATGCCAATCCGCCCATGATAGTGACGGCCATTGATGCAAAAAAGGCGTCAGGTAACAGCGGCAACATACCAAAGATTGTGGTGCCCGCGGCCAGAACCACTGGCCGAAGTCTGCTGATTGATCCATCCATCACAGCCTTGTAATCCTCAACGCCATTGGCGCGCTGGGCGTCAATCTCTTCGACCAGAACAATCGCGTTTTTCATCAACATGCCCGACAGTGACAAAAAGCCAAGCAGTGCCGTGAACGTAAAGGGAAGCCCGGTGAACAACAGCCCCAGAACCATACCAGTGACTGACATCGGAACGACCAGCCACAGGATCAGCGGTTGGCGCAGTTTGTTAAACATCAAGATTGAGATTGTCAGCATCACAAGGAACCCCAGTGGCAACTGTTTGCCAAGGGATGCCTGCGCATCAGATGCGCTTTCAAACTCGCCGCCCCATTCCATGGCGTACTCGGGCGGAAGCTCGATAGCCTCTATCTCTTTGCGGACACTTCGGAAGGCTTCATCTGCGGTTAAATCCCCACGCGCACCACCCAAAGCGGATATCGTCCGCTCACGGTCGCGGCGCAGGATCAGGGCTTCGGATAGCTGTGCTTCGAATCGTTCGACGAGGCCGGACATCGGTACAAAAACACCTCCACCCAACGACCAGACGTCAAGATCTCGCAGCCTTTCGACACCATCGCGCTCGTTTTCGGGGGCTCTCAAGATCAGTGGAACTTCGGTGTCGCCTTCCCGCAAGGTTCCCACTCGCAGTCCCGAGGTCCCATATTCTATGGTATCGGCTATGGCTTGGCGACTGGCACCTGCAAGACGCATCCGCGCCTCATCAACGATCGGAATGATCGTGAGTTCGCGCTGACGCCAATCCGTCCGTGGATCGGTGATGGTTCCCGCGTCCCGGTAAATCAACATCGCTTCATCCGCCAGTGCACGAAGAACAACTGGGTTCGGCCCCGAGAACCGCACGGCGACGTCCGCCCCTGATGGTGGCCCAAAGACAAGTTCTTCGATCCGCACCAATGCGTTTGGAAACTGCGGTGGCAGAGACTTTCTCAGGCTCTCGGCCAAAGCTGGGATCGTTGCCGCATCCTCAACCCGAACGATAAGTTGGCCATATCCCGAATTGGCCTGTTCAGGGGTGTATGTCAGCATAAAGCGGCTAGCACCGCGCCCGACAAGAGTGGCCACATCTTTGACGTCTTGGGTTTCGCGCAGCACTGTTTCCAGCCGTTTCATATCCGCATCTGTTGTGCGGATGTCAGCCCCCTGCGGGAGTTGGTACTGGACATAGAAAAGGGGTGTTGTCGATGCTGGGAAAAAGGCCTGCTTGACCTGCCCGAACGCCATAAGCGACGCCACAGTTATACCAACGACGGCCAAGACAACGAGCCAGCGAGACCGCAGTGCGCCCCACAGAATGCCACGATAAACGGCATAAAAGGCACCCTTGTAGGGATCTTCCGAGGCGGTCTTGGGCGCACGCAGTATAAGGGCGCCGAGATAGGGCGTAACCGTCACGGCGAGAATCCAGCTTAGCAGCAAGGAGATGCCGATGACCGCAAAAAGTGAGAAAAGGAATTCGCCAGTTGCCTCAGGTGATAGGCCAATGCCGGAGAACGCCATAATCCCGATCACCGTTGCGCCCAGAAGCGGTATCGAGGTCGCGGCTTCTGTTTCGGAGGCGGCTTTTTCAGCGGATTTACCCCGTGCCATGCCGATCACCATGCCTTCGGTGATGACGATTGCGTTGTCCACCAGCATCCCCATTGCGATGATCAGCGCCCCGAGGCTTATGCGCTCCATCTGGATGCCGAACACCGACATGAAAAAGATGGTGGCCAGCACAGTCAGGGCCAGGGTTGCACCAACAACGATTCCCGCGCGCCAGCCCATCGTCAGCATCAGCGCGCCAACTACGATGGCAACCGATTGGCCAAGGCCGATCAAGAAGTTCGAGACGGCCGTATCCACAACCTTGTGTTGCTCATAAATCGGAGCAACTTTTACCCCTGTCGGAAGCTGAGCAATCAAGACGCCCATCCGTTCCTCGACGCCGCCCCCAACTTCGACCACGTTTCGGTCGGTCAGGGCGGAAACACCTAACGTAAAGGCACGTTCCCCGTTATGGCGAATGATTTGGCCTGGCTGTTCGGTCTCACCTCGTGTGACATGGGCGATATCGGCAATGGATATCTGGCCGACTTCTCCGGGAGCCCCAAGCCGGAGCGCCTCAATGCCCGCGACCGTTGCATAGCCTTGTGGCACCGAAACGTTCAGGCGTGCGGGCCCTTCGGTGATTTCGCCGTTGGAGAACACTCTGTTTTCGTCCGATATGGCGGCCAAAATCTGGTTTGGCGGCAATCCGAGGCTGGAAATGCGGGAGGATGGGACCGCGACCGTTATCTCTTCTTCAGTCAATCCTTGAATTTCGACCTTCGCGACCCCGTCCACAGAAACCAGACCGCGCCGTAAAAAACGGGCAATTTCGCGTTGCTCTGACGGGGAATATCCTTTGGCAGTCACCGCGTAGAACATCCCGTAGACGTCGCCGAAATCATCGTTGATGATTGGATCGCGTGCAGCATCGGGAAGCTCGCCGCGTATGTCGCTTAGCCGGCGGCGCATCTCGTCCCAGACCTGCGGCATCTCGTCAGGGCCATATGTATCTTCAATTTCAACAGTAATCTGGGACATGCCCGGTGTCGACTTTGACTCGATCCGGTCAAGCTGCTTCATCTGTTGCAGCGCCCCCTCGACAACTTCGGAAACCTGTTCCTCGACTTCCTCTGCCGTTGCACCCGGATATGGGATGAAGACCAGCGCCGTTTTCAGGGTAAAGCTCGGATCCTCAAGGCGGCCAACGGTACTTAGCCCCCACAACCCTCCCAAAACGCAAAATATGATGGCCAGCCAGATGGTGACAGGTCGGCTGATTGAGCCTGCTGCGAGGGACATTGCCATGTTGAGATCCTAAAGTGCGTCAGGACGGATCGTCATTCCGTCAATCAATTTCCACCAGCCACCTGAGACAACGCGCTGGCCAGCGGCGAGCCCTTCAAGCACCACGATTGAGTTCTTGCGAGGTAGTCCGAGACGCACGGTGCGTGGTCCTACGGTGCCGGTTGCTTCATCAAAAACCCAGACTCTGGGCTCTGGTGCGCTGGTTGTGTCAATTGCGGCAACCGGAACAAGGACGCCGCCGGTGTCGCCCGGCACGGTGAGACCTGCCACAACGTTTGCAGTCATTCCGGGTAACAGGCGAGGATCGGGTTCACCCGCGATTGCGAATTCTACCACATATGTCTGGGCGACGGGGTCTGGTTCGGTCACGAACTCCCGCAGGATCAACTCGGCTTCGTAGCCCGGCGCTGCGGGGAACGTCGCGGTAATGTTGAAGTTCTCCGCCTGTGTCCGTGCCAAAGCAGCGAGCTCCTCTGGTAGCGAAATATAGACGCGCATTTCGCTGATATCTTGTAGGCGAACGATAGGGGCGGCTGGTGTGGTGTTGGAATAGGCTTCCACAAATATACGGCCGACAAGCGCCTCAAACGGTGCTTTGATGCTTGTCTGTGCCAGCCGACGCTCTGCCTCGCGCATAGCGACCTCAGACTGGGCAAGTTGCGCCTTTGCAGTGTCGAGCCGTGCCTCTGATCCTGCTCCGCGGTTTGCGAGCTGCGACGACCGGTTGAATTCACTCGTGGCCAGATCGAGCGATGCCTGAGCGCGCGCTAAGGCCAGTTCGAAGTCGGCCAAGTCCAGACGGGCGATCAGTTCGCCCTGTTTCAGACTTTCCCCAGCCGAAACAGGTAACTCCAAAATTTGCCCTGAAATCTGAAAGGCCAGATCGACCACCCGCAGCGGTTCCAGGCGCCCTACGAATACGCGCTGCACATCTTTGTTTGCAGACACCGCTGCCGACAGAGGAACGGTAGGCGTTTCGGGCGCTACCGTGTTGGCTGCAGCCGTGTTGGGCACTGACGGTTCCTGTGCGAGTGACGCTGTTCCGATGCATCCCAAAACCGCTGCAAGCAGGCCCAAAGAATGGCTGAAACGCACTATAGTCTTACTGTAAATCATTGATCATACTTTCGAGTCGGTCTTGTATCGCGTCGCGTGTTTTGCTGTCATAGGGTGGCAGGCGCAATAGTTGTTGAAACCGCAGGCCATCCAATGCGGCGAGTATGACCTGCGCCCCAACTGGATCCGAGGATTCAGTTGCGATCTCGCACTGGTTGCTTTCAACCATTTGGCGGAGCGGGTTCAGGAGTTCAGGGTTTTCGGCTGCCGCCGCAAGTATCGCCATTGAAAGGTCTGCCTTAAGATCAGTGGCCGCAGCCAAAGAATGCAGATGCCCCCGCAGGGTTGCATTTGGTTTGGCCTGATCGATCTGGCTCATGCTCTCGAGATGCTCTTCTATCAAATCCTGCAGAAGGGCCGATAGCAAAGCCTGCTTTGAGGGGAAGTTGTAAAGCACGCCCCCCTTGCTCATGCCGGTCTCACGCGCGACTGAATCGATTGTCAGTTTTCCAGCCCCATGCCGCGCCGTCACTTCACGCGCGGCAGCAAGGATGTCAGCAGATGCGTTACGCGCGCGTTTCATCATGTCTTTCAGACCAATTGGTCAGTATATATACCAGATGGTCGGTTACTCTGTGGGGATAGAGCTGTCAAGTTACAGAGCCGTGAACGTTCATACTTTGCACCTCGGCCATGTGGGCGATATGCAAACAGGTAGGGGGTCGAAGGCACACCCTTCGTGTCCCCCAAAGAAGGCGGTGACCATGCGATTATGCCCGCTCCGATCCCGGATTTGCAGCATGGCACACCCTTCGCCAAAGCCGTTTCAGGGCGCCTTCCTTGCAGGGTCAGACCAACAGAAAGTGAAACAGGCCTTGTGCAACAGGTTTGTCCTCGTCCTCAAGCCAGGCAACGGTTTCGACGCTGGCCATGCGCCGCCCCTTGCGCGTGATTGTGGCGCGGGTATTCAACGTGCCGGGCAGTCCGGGGCGAAGATAGTCAACGGTCAGATTGATTGGTTTTGGAGGGGGTGATTGCACATCGTCCAACACGGTCAGCGAGGCAATCGCCTCCATGAAACTGGCGATGATCCCGCCATGATATGTATCTATCACCGGGTTGCCTATATGGCGCTGTTCAAAAGGCATGCTGGCCACAAAAAACGCATCGTTTGCTTCTGTCACAGAAAAACCCAAGTGACGAAAGAACGGTACACGGTCACATCGCGCTTGTATGTCGCTAAGCTTCATCCGCCGGGGCCTCCTGTTTTCATTTTGTCCAACAAACTACCATCGCCGCGTGTCAGGGCAAAGGCCGCCGATCCTCGGGCGACCTCTGCGCGATCACCAGTGTCAAACCAGATTTTTCCACTTCCAAACGCGATGTGGCGGGTCTGCCGATAGCAATCGGCAAATACCATGACGTCGGCATGCGAACTTGCCGGGCGCAGGTAATCGACACGCAAATCCAGAGTTGCCATGGTTTGTACGTCATCAATTGCCAAAAAGTTGGCCAGCCCAAAGGCGCTGTCCAGCAGTGCCGTCAGCACACCGCCGTGCAACATTGTTCCTTCTTCATCCAGACAGAAATCCGGGTTGAATGGCATTCGTATTTCTACGCCTTGCCGGTCGGCGCGCTCGACCTTTAGGTCCATCTCGGAAATCAAGCCTTTGGCCCTTGAATTCCAGACGTTTGCGATCATCGCAAACCGTTCTTTATCTTTGGTATCGCTCATTGTGACACGCCCTATTTCCCCGAGTATGTTGGTTTACGTTTTTCCAAAAGGGCCGACATCGCTTCGTGATGATCCTCGGTTTGGTGCATCAGGGCCTGATAGGCCGCTGCTGTGTTCAGAAAATCAGGCAGGTCCATGCGCTCGGCGTTGCGCAGCAACCGTTTGGCAGTGCGCACGGTGCGCGGGGGCTTTGCGGCGATGACGGCGGCTCTTTCGCGTGCTTTGGCCATCAGATCGTCATGGGGCACAACCTCTAGTACCATCTCAAGCTCCAGCGCTTCGGCGGCGTCTATCATGCGCGCCGAAAACGTCAGTTCTGCCGCCTTCTGATAACCCAGGCGCCGGATCAGAAACCAGCTGCCCGCATCGCCGGGGATAATCCCCAGGTTCACGAAAACTTCGCCGAACTTTGCCTTTTGCGAGGCGATCCGCATGTCGCACATCATGGTCAGGTCACACCCGGCACCGACAGCTGCGCCGTTTACAGCGGCAATTGTCGGCACGTCCATATTATAAAGCGCAATCGGGATGCGCTGGATCCCGTTGACATAGCTTTCCGCGACGTCCAGCGGCGGTAGACCAAATTGATCGCTCTTTTTGTGCATGGCCTTGATATCGCCACCGGCACAAAAGGCGGGTCCCGCCCCGGTCAGGATCATCACGCTGACATCGGGGTTGCGCTGCACCTTATCAAAGGTGTCCAACATGGCATCGATCATGGTGTTGCCTGTGATCGGATTGCGCCGATCAGGATCGTTCAGGGTGACCGTTGCGATACGGTCCTTAATGTCCAGCAGGACGATCGGGTCGCTCATCTGCATTCCTTTTCTATGTGGGCGGGGCGGCTATTCTTTGCCGTCGCCGCGTTTTCGTTTCTCAAACAGTTCAGGGTTGATCATATCACGGGCATCGTGGCCCAGGTGAAGTGTTTCGCCCCCATCGACGTAAACATCCTCGCCCGTGATGAAACCGCCTAATTTTGAGGCAAGATATATGATCATGCCCGAGATGTCTTCGGCGGCGCCCATGCGGTTCAGGACCGACCGGTTTAGCATTTGCCACTGCTCGGGTGTAATAGGATAGCGGCCAAGGGCGTCGGTCTTGATTGTGCCGGGGGCGACACAGTTCAGTCGGATGCCATATTCGCCCCATTCGGCGGCCAGCGTTTTCATCATGCCGGTGACACCAGCACGCGCCGCAACGGTGTGAGTAAATCCGGTCAGGGCCGTGCGTGCGGAAATCGCCGTCACGAACACCACTGATCCGCCGCGCTCGAACATGAAGTGATCTGCTGCGGCACGGGTCATCTGCCATGAGCCGATCAGGTTGTTGCGGATCACCGCCTCGAACCCTTTGTTGGTGATGTCACGGGCCGCGGCGATATATTGGCCGCCCGCATTGTTGACCAGCACGTCCAGCTGTCCGTAGTGGTCCTTGATTTTCAGCATGGCAGCTTCGATGGTGTCTGCGTCGCGGGTGTCGCCGGGCACAACAAAGGCTTCGCCGCCCTGCGCGCGGATCATTTCGGCGGTTTCTTCCAAAGGTTCTGCGCGGCGTGCAAACAGCACCAGCCGTGCCCCGCAACTGGCCATTTCAAGTGCAGTCGCCCGTCCCATGCCAGAGCCGGATCCGGTGACAAGTGCCACCTGACCGGCCATCAGGTCGGGGGCATAACGTGAGTGTGTTTGTGATGTCATATTGCTCGCCTGTCAGTTGTTCAGAAGTTTGCCAGAGTTGATCGGCTTGCGCAGGCTTTGCGGGCCCGCGCTACCGTGAATTTGGACGGCCCTATCCAACACAAACGAGGTTGGCGTAGCGGCTGGAAAAATCGCGGTGGCGGGCCATACCCATTGTGTTGAAACAGACAATTGCGCGCTCCAGATCAAGGTCGCTCATGGTGATATTTTTGGCCGACGGTCCAGTGTGAGTGTTCATTTTTGTCCTCCCGGAATGGACCTCTTGTCCGGCCATGAGGTTAGAATCAAACATATGTTAGAAAAATAATCAAGGGCGAGGGTCGCCCTGATCACAGTGCTGGCGGGGCCTTTTGGCCAGTGACAAGGCCGTTATGAGCGATCTTGATCTAAAGTTAGACCCTATTTGGCACCCGCTGGCCCCAGATTGTCGCGCAGTGTTTCCTCCAGAACGTGCCGCTGGATTTTGCCGCTGGTTGATCTGGGGAAATCCTCAAATGCAACAAAGTGAATGTCGCGGGGTAATTTATAGGCCGCAAGCGCAGCGCGACAGGCAGCCATCAGCGTGTCCTGGGTTACGGTGTCGCAAGAGCGCGAAACGAAAGCCACCGGGGCCTCGCCCCAACGAGTGTCAGACACCCGCACGACGGCTGCGTCGGTGACGTTTGGATCGGCCATCAAAACGCGCTCGATCTCGGCGGGATAGACGTTTTCTCCGCCGGTCTTGATAAGATATTTCGCCCGATCCGCGAAATCCAGCGTGCCGTCTGCATTGCGTCGGAACACGTCGCCCATGTGGAACCAGCCATCACGAAACGCATCGGCATTGGCGGCATCGGCATTCCAATAGCCCGAAAACAACGTTGGCCCGCGCATGAGCAGCTCTCCGGGGGTGGCGACAGGCACGTCCTGATCGGCTTCGTCCACCAGACGTATGTCGCAAAATGCGCTGATCTGTTTGGACAGGGTTTGCGGGGTTGTACCGATCGGGATTGTCGCACGTGTGGCAGGTGGCAGGCCGGTTTCGGTCGAGCCAAAACTGTTCAGGTAAGGCGCATTCAACAAATTGGTGATCTCGGATATCTGACGCGGCGGCACCAGATCTGCCATCGCACCGCAGACGCGGATACCTTCGGGGGTAATCCCGCGTTCCTTGATATGGGCGATGAAGGGTTCGATCATGCCGGGGATAAGAACCAGCCAGCCAATGCGATGGCTCTGGATGGAGCGGTGCATGGCGCCCGGATCATAGCCGTCGATCATCACCACCGTGGCGCCGCGCATAAGCGTGGCCAGAGCGTGATCACTTGAGGCCATGTGGAACATCGGCGCCCAGGCGACAAACGCGTCCGAAGGTGTAAGGCCCAATTCTGAGGCAAATACCGTCGCGCGGGACATCATCGCGCGATGGCTTATGACGGCGCCCTTGGGCAATCCAGTGGTGCCGCTGGTATACAAAATGACCAGCCCGCTTTCGGGGTCTTGCGGCTGTGCAGTGAACTGCTCGGCCTGCGTCAGGGCATCTTCGTATTCGCGCCCAAGTGTCAGTGTTGCAATGTCCGGAGTCTGGTCTAGCAATCCTTGCAAATCAGGTTCTGTTATTATCAGACGCGGTGAAACCAGCGTGATGCAATGGCGCAATTCCGGGGCCAAAAGCCGCCAGTTCAGGCAGGCGACGATCAGGCCGGTGGCAGCGGCGGCCAGCTGGACTTCGGCATATTCGCGTCGGTTGCGCGATAAAATGGCGATCCGATCCCCAGCCTTCAGGCCAATCCCGGCAAAGTGCCCGGCCAGTTGGTCAACTCGGTAAAGCAAAGCAGCATAGCTTGTCTGCTCGCCGCAGTCTTCAACAGCGATGGCGTCTGGTGAAGCGGAGGCACGACAGCGAAAAAGATGGTAAACATCCGTTTGAGAAGCGCTTTGACAACTACCTTCAGGGGCCTTGTTCATGGCATTTCTCCAACTGTTGCAATTATTCTAACATGTGTTAGGTAATTTCCAATGCTGTTTTTTGTCCTATTCGTTTGAAAACGGCTTGAGATCAGGGGAGGGCTTCAATGTCCAGCAAGGCTTGTGTCACCGGGGTCGGAATGGTCCCTTTTCAGAAACCCGGCGCATCAGAAAGCTATGATGTGATGGCGGCAAAAGCCACCCGTAGCGCGTTGCAGGATGCCGGAGTGTCCTATGATCTGATCCAGCAGGCCTATGTCGGCTATGTTTATGGGGACAGCACCTGCGGTCAGCGCGCTTTGTATCAGGTGGGTATGACCGGCATTCCAATTGTGAACGTCAACAACAACTGCTCAACCGGGTCATCAGCGCTGTTTTTGGCGCGTCAGGCCGTTGAAAGCGGCGCGGCCGAATGCGTGCTGGCCTTGGGCTTTGAGCAGATGAAACCCGGCGCAATCGGGTCTGTGTTTGAGGATCGGGTAAGCCCGTTCCAATCCTTTGACGATGAAACCGATGATCTGGTTGGCAGCCCCGAGATCCCGCTGGCGTTGCGGTATTTCGGCGGTGCCGGCAAGGCGCATATGGACGAGTTTGGCACCACCTTGGAAACCTTCGCCAAGATACGCGCCAAATCCAGTCGGCACGCTGCAAAGAACCCGGTCGCCCTGTTTCGTACCGAAGTAACGCCAGAGGATGTTCTGGCCGCCAAAGTGGTTTGGCCCGGCGTCATGACCCGCCTGATGGCCTGCCCGCCGACATGTGGCGCGGCGGCGGCGATTATCTGTTCAAAGGCATTTGCCGACAAGCACGGGCTGGATTCTTCTGTCCGGATTGCGGCTCAGGCGATGACCACCGACGGGCCGGAAACCTTTGGCGCCCACGATATGCGCGAGGTGGTTGGCGCCAGCATGGCCAAAAAGGCCGCCGATCAGGTTTATGAGGCCGCAGGCATTGGTCCTGAGGATATCAACGTCGTCGAGCTGCACGATTGTTTTGCCCATAACGAATTGATCACCTATGAGGCGCTGGGCCTTTGCGGGCATGGTGAAGCCGGAAAGTTTGTCGATGATGGCGACAATACCTATGGCGGTAAATATGTGACCAACCCGTCGGGTGGGCTGTTGTCCAAAGGGCACCCTTTGGGGGCCACGGGCCTCGCGCAATGCACCGAGTTGGTGCAGCAATTGCGTGGCACGGCCGATGCCCGGCAGGTGTCTGGCGCGCGGTTGGCGCTTCAGCATAATCTGGGCCTTGGGGGCGCATGTGTTGTGACGCTCTACGAGGCAGTATGAAAACGGTGCATTTGCGCGCCTATTCTGGCGTAGGGGGCTGACACATGACAGCAAGGCTTGAAGGGCGCGTCGCGCTTGTATCGGGATCAGGGCGCGGTATTGGCCGCGAGATCGCTTTGAAACTGGCATCCGAAGGCGCACGGATCGTGGTGAATGATCTGGATGCGGATCCCGCCGCGCAAACCGCTGAAATGATCCGTGACATGGGCGGTGAGGCCGCAATCTGTGCCGGGTCGGTGACTGAAGATGGCTTTGCCCAGCGGTTCGTTGATACCGGCGTTACTGCCTTCGGCGGGCTGGATATCATCGTTAACAACGCGGGCTACACCTGGGATAGCGTGGTCCAGAAAATGACGGATGAGCAGTGGCATGCCATTATTGACGTGCATCTGACAGCACCCTTTCAGATCCTTCGGGCCGCGGCACCAGTGATCCGCGAAAAATCCCGCGCCGAGGCTGAAGCAGGGCAAGAAGTGTTCCGCAAGGTTGTGAATATTTCCTCCATTGCCGGAACCGGCGGCAATGCGGGGCAAATCAACTATTCTGCTGCCAAGGCCGGCATCATCGGGTTGACCAAAACGATGGCAAAAGAGTGGGGCCGATACAAGGTCAACGTCAATGCCGTGGCCTTTGGCCCGATCCGCACGCGCCTGACCGAAGGCAGCGCCAGCGGCGACGCCACAATCAAGGTTGAAGGCAAGGACATCCGCGTCGGTGTCAGCCCCGATCTGTTGAGCCAAATGGAGACATCAATCCCATTGGGCCGCGTCGGCACACCCGAGGAAGCCGCAGGAGCAGTCTATCTGTTTTGTGCGCCGGAATCGAACTTTATTTCCGGGCAATATGTGATCTGTGGCGGTGGTTTTGTAATCTGAATAGCTGCCGCTATGGGATGAAGATGGAGAGCATTTCGTGTCGCAAGGACCGTTGAAAAATATTAGTGTCATCGAACTTGGGCATGTGATCGCCGGGCCACTGGCGGCGACTTTGCTGGCCGATTTCGGCGCTGACGTGACCAAGGTCGAAAACCCGCGCGGCGGTGATATGATCCGTGACCTTGGCCCTAAAGCTCAGGATGACGGGCAGGGTGTGTGGTGGAAAACACTGGCGCGCAACAAACGGATTTTGGCACTGAACTGGAAAACACCCGAAGGGCGCGCAGTATTGCGCCGCATGGTGGAGACCAGTGACGTTTTTGTCGAAAACTTCCGACCCGGTGTGTTGGAACGGGCCGACATTGGCCCAGACGTATTGCACAGTTGGAACCCCAATCTGATAATCCTGCGTATTTCGGGCTATGGGCAGGACGGCCCGATGAAAAAGACGCCGGCCTTTGGTCGCGCAGCCGAAGCGATGAGCGGATTGGCCCATCTGACAGGATACCCCGACGGGCCACCGATGCATCCGGGGTTTCCGGCGGCGGATTCAACCACCGGGCTGATGGGCGCGCTGGGCGTCATGATGGCGCTGCACGCGCGTGGCAATGGAACCGCAAAAGGGCAGGTCATTGACCTGGCCGTGTTCGAGGGACTGTTGCGACTGATCGACTATCATGTGCCGGTGCTGACCGGTGCGGGCGTTTCGCCCCAGCGTAACGGCCTTCGACAGCCGATGGACTTTGCCCCCGGCGGTATGTTTCGCACACGCGACGGGGTCTGGGTGACGGTCTCTGCGGGCGGCACAGAAACCGCCCGGCGTTTGCTGCGCACGGCGGCGGATGATGCGTTTGCAGACGATCCACGCTTTGCGACAATGGCCGGGATTAGCGCCAATATGGCCGAGGTTTTTGACGTGCTTCAGGTATTCATCGGTGCGCGCGATTTTGACGACGTGCAGGCTGAGTTTGCAAAAAACGATGCGGTTGCCGCGCGGGTGTTAAGTGTTGAGGACATCGTAAATCATCCGCAGATCGCTCATCGTGGCGACATTGTCGATGTCGAGGGTGAACAGACACGGGTGGTCGGCGCAGTGCCTCATCTGTCAGACACACCGGGCGCCGTGCGCTGGCTTGGCCGGGCCGAGGCCGCCGACAGCCATGCGGTGTTGCGTGATCTGGGTTTAAGTGAACAAGAAATCACGGCTCTGGCCTCGTCAGGGGTGGTGGGCATGCCGCAGGATTCTGACGAAACCAAATGACGTGACCACATACCGTGGCGCAACAGGAAATCCGCGATCTTGGTTTGCGTATATGCGCCCATTTCGATGATGAATACGGGCCGCAAAACCCGCTTGGTGGCGTCCTCCACGATCTGCAAAAGTCTGCGGGGCCAGAATCCAAAATGCGTTGGCCCTGCCCGAATCATGCTCACGCGCACAGCGGCCGAGACAGACCTTGTGGATTCTGTCACCTGACTTGGATGACGGAATCACTGCTCGCCAACATCGAACATGCCAGCGGTGAGGATGGCGCTCGGGGGCGGGTGATGCTGGGGACATGGTTTTTGCCATGACCAAAGGAGTGGTGGCGCACATGATGGAGGGCATGGGGTTTACATTTTTTCATGCGGACTTTAGCGCTAAGGAACGTATCTTTGTTGGCGGTGCGACTCGCAGTGAAACGGGAATAGTCATTGTGAATCAGATGTTTAGTATGGTTTGCGGCTTGGAGATCAGCCGAAGGCGCGTGCTATAGCCGGAGGGCCGCGAGTGTATTGTTTACGAGCCGCTGCGAATGCTGCATCTGCAAATTCCAGGTTAAAAAGGAAGCTGCAAATTTTCTCGTCACATTAATCTTGCCAAAAAATCTAACGGGTGTTAGGTTTTGAAAAAGGCTGGCGAAATTGCTGGTAGGGAGGGGAATATGACTGACTCGCAAGAGCCGGTTTTCGGATTCACGCAATCCGATCTACGGGAGAAGAAAACTGTCTTCGCTCCAGGCATCTTTGACGGCCAGACGGTTGTCGTAACAGGTGCGGGTGGCGGACTTGGTTTGGCCATTGCGTCATTGTTTGCGCGCTTGGGTGCGAATCTGGCGATCTGCGGTCGTAACCCGGAGAAGCTGGAAGGCGCTGCGGAGTTCCTTCGCACGTTTGGTGGCGATGTTCTGGCGCAGCAAATGACAATCCGGGACCCTGAACAAGCCGCCGCCTTCGTGGATGCGGTTCATGAACGGTTCGGTCGGCTTGATGTTCTGGTCAACAATGCGGGTGGCCAGTTTCCGCAAGCGGCACTGGATTATTCTGTAAAGGGCTGGAACGCGGTGATCGACACCAACCTGAACGGCACCTGGTGGATGATGCAGTCAGCGGCAAAGAAGTGGGTCGAAACCGGGACCAGCGGCAATGTCGTCAGCATCGTGGCTGATGTTTGGCGCGGAATGCCCGGCATCGCCCATACCGCAGCGGCACGCGCCGGGGTGATATACCTGTCCAAATCTGTGGCGGTCGAATGGGCGCCGCATGGCATCCGTGTCAACTGTGTGGCGCCGGGGTGCTGTGAAAGCACGGGGTTTGGAAATTACCCACCCGAGGGATCCGCCACGTTCAAGGAATCCAACCCCATGCGCCGACCAGGCGATGAGTGGGATGTTGCGGAGGGGGTTGTCTATATGGCTGCGCCGTCGGGCAAATTTGTGACAGGTGAAGTGCTGAACGTCGATGGCGGGCAGCAGATGTGGGGGGATCCCTGGCCGACGGGGCGTCCTGATTACTTCAGGATCGACTAAGGGAAGATAAATGATGCAGAGAAGAATTTTTCTGGGAGGCGTGCACGGATGAAGGGACTTGATACATCAGGCAACGACCTGGTGCCTGTTTTGGAATGCACAGGCGTAGAGCGACGTTTCGGCGGACTCGTCGCTGTGACGGGTGTAGATCTAAAGCTTGAGAAGGGCGAAATTTTTGGTCTTGTCGGCCCCAACGGTAGTGGGAAGACAACACTTACCAACGCGATCACCGGGTTTTACCCGCCACAAAAGGGCAAGATCCTGTTGGGCGGTAAGGATATCACCGGAACCGCGCCGCATAAGGTTGCGGGCATGGGGGTTGCACGGACATTCCAAAACCTCGCGCTTTTCAACGGCATGAGTGTGCTCGACAATATTCTGCTGGGGCGTCACATCCATATGAATCCGGGCGTGATCCGCACGGCGTTGTACTGGTGGCTGGCGCGGCCTCAGGAAATTGCCAACCGCGAAGTCGTGGAAGAAGTCATCGACTTTCTTCAACTGGAGAGCATCCGTCACGAGTTGGTTGATGGCATCCCTATCGGATTGAAAAAACGTGTGGAGCTGGCCCGTGCCTTGGTGGCCGAACCGCATCTTCTGATCCTGGACGAACCGATGGCCGGGATGAACCAGGAAGAAAAAGAATACATGGCCCGCTTTATACTGGATGCCCGCGCCGAGCGCGGCGTCAGTGTTCTGCTGATCGAACATCATATGGACGTGATCACCGGGATCTGTGACCGAATGCTGGCGCTTAACTACGGCGAAATGATCGCCAGTGGCATCCCGCGCGAGGTCATCAAAGATCCACGCGTGATTGAGGCTTATATTGGAGGCGCACATGGCGAATAATCCTTCATCCGCTGTATCAACGGGCGCATCAAACGCCGGTGACGATACGATTGCGCGCCTGCTGATGCGCAATGCGGCCGAACATGGCAGCGAAATCGCCATGCGCGAGAAAGATCGCGGCATTTGGACAGAAATGACTTGGGCAGACTATGCCGAAGAGGTGCTGTGCTGTGCTGCTGGTTTTGTGGCATTGGGGGTCAAGCCCGGCGATGCCGTCATCATTCTGGGTGACAACCGCATCCGGCTGTATGCCGGGATGACCGCGATGTCGATGTTGCGCGCCTATGCGATGCCGGCCTATCCGGGCGCGACGCTTGATGAATTGAAGCACTTCTTTGGCGAGGCCAAAGTTGTTGCGGCCTTGGTTGAAGATCAGGAACAAGTCGACAAGATTCTTGAGCTGCGCGAGGCTGGTACGTCGGTGGCTTCAATTGTCTACGACGAGGCGCGTGGGCTAAATCTTTATGATGCACCTGGCCTTCAGTCCTGGGAGAGCCTGCTGGAAGCAGGTGCCAAGGCGCTGAAGGATGACCCGCAGCTGCGCCAGCGTCTGATTGAAGAGTCCACCCCCGAAGATCCGGCGGTGTTCATGCATTCGTCGGGCACGACGGGCAAGCCTAAGGGCATCGTGCTGAGCCAAAAGAACGTGTTGTCGGGGGCGCGCAATGCCCATACCGGTGGAGCGTTTGAATATGGCGAAGAGGTCCTTGCCTATCTGCCCATGGCCTGGGTCGGAGACTTTGCATTGACGGTGGCCGCGGCAATCGCGTTCCGCTTTACTGTCAGTGTGCCAGAGCGCCAGGAAACCGTGCAGCGCGATCTGCGCGAAATTGCACCCAGCCTCTACCTTGCTGCACCGCGCAGTTGGGATCACATGTTGACCGCCATTCAGGTGGGTATGGAAAACTCAACCCCACTGAAGAAATGGCTGTATCATTTCTTCATGGACAGGGCTGTCGCAGCCGAGCAGCGCAAGCTGAACGGTGGTACTGGCGGATCTCTTGAATGGCTGGGGCGTCTGGTCGGAGAAAAGATCATTTTCGGACCGATCAAAGACCAGTTCGGCTTGATCCATCTGAAACGCGCCTTTACGGGCGGCGAAGCGATCGGCGAGGATACGTTTATCTTCTACCGCGCGCTTGGTATCAAATTGCGCCAGCTCTATGGCCAGACCGAAAACAGTGCTTTCAACGCGATTCAGACCCCCGGTGAGGTCAAATTGCACACTGTTGGCAAACCCTTGCCAGGTGTTGAGGTGAAAATTGCCGACGACGGTGAAATCCTGATGAAGGCGGACAGCGTGTTCAAAGGATACTTTAAAAACGAAGCGGCCTCGGCCGAGGCGTTGCAGGATGGATGGTTGCACAGCGGTGATGCCGGGTATCTGGAAGATGACGGTCATCTTGTTGTTCTGGGACGTGTGTCGGAAGTTGTCTTTACCAAAAGCAACGAACGGTATGTGCCTAACTATATAGAAAACCGTCTTAAATTCAGCCCCTACATCAAGGATGCCGCCGTGATCGGAGCGGGACGGGATGAATTGACGGCGATGATCTGCATCGACGCCGAGGCGGTTGGCCATTGGGCCGAAGTCAATGGCGTCCCCTATGTCTCTTATGCGGATCTTTCGCAGCGGCCCGAGGTGGCCGACCTGGTCAGAGAGGCATTTGTGCGGGTCAACAAAGCGGTGACAGAGGGATTGCAACTGCATCGCTATGTCTCTTTGCACAAAGAATTCGACCCGGATGACGGAGAGATTACCCGAACCCGCAAACTGCGGCGCAAGGTTGTCGAAGAACGCTACGCTGAGGTTATCGACGCCCTTTATAATGGCGCAGCCGATGTCCACGTCAAAGCGGTCGTAACATACGAAACAGGTGAAACGGGGACTGTCGAGCGCACCCTGTTGATCAGGGAGGTTTAGGATGGATCTGGTATTTCTGGCAGAACTGGCAGTGAATGGTGCGCTGACCGGCTTGCTCTACTCACTTTTTGCCATCGGGCTTGTCCTGATTTACAAATCATCGTCAGTGCCGAACCTTGCACAAGGGGCCCTGACAATGTTGGGCGCCTATGTGGTGCTGGCATTTTCGAACAACATGGGATTGCCACTTTGGGCGGCCATTCCGCTTGCCGTGGTGATCATGTTCTTCGTGGGCATCGGGGTCGAACGGGTGGCGCTACGCCGATTGGCCGGACGTCCGGTCATCATGATCTTGATGATGACAATGGGGATCGACATTTTCCTGCGCGGCACCACCCTGGCGATTTGGGGCGGGTCTTCGCGGTCGATGGAATTGGGGGTCAGCTATGATCCTCTGTTCGTGGGGGATATGCTGCTCAGCCGAATTCACATTGTCGGTGCTGGCGTTGCAATCGCCCTGTTTGTCGCCTTTCTTTTGTTCTTTCGCAGCCGTCTTGGCATTCGCTTGCGGGCCATCTCGGACGATTACATGGCGTCCTGGTCTGTGGGTATCTCGGTTGAACGGGGTGTGGGCCTGTCCTGGGGGTTGGCGTCAATCGTGGCTGTGGCCACCGGCGTGATCTGGGGCGAAATTCAAGGTGTTGATCAGTCGTTGTCGATCTTGCTGCTCAAGGGGTTGACCGTGGCCGTTCTTGGCGGACTGGACAGCATCCTCGGTGCGATTATTGCAGGTATCATCCTGGGCATTTTGGAAAGTGTCGGCTCTTACTTTCTGGACGACATCGTCGGAGGTGGCAGCCGAGATCTGATCGTCGCTGCGGTGTTGATCCTGACAGTGATGATCCGCCCGCATGGCCTGTTTGGCCGTCATGACATTGAGAGGGTTTAGGATATGTTTTACGGTCTCTCTGGCGTTCGCCACAATAGTTACGTCTCCGACAGCAAGCTCTTTCCGGTTCCGGCCGATCGCAATGCGGTGGTGTTCTTCTTGCTGCTTGGACTTGCTGCGCCTTATCTGGTCAGTTCGCTTTATCTGAACAGCTACATCCTGCCTTGGTTGATCTGGACAGCAGCCGTTTTGGGGTTGAACCTTGTAACGGGTTGGGCTGGGCAGCTTCATCTGGGATATGCAGCCGTGATGGCGGTTGGAGCCTACTCGGCAGTTCACGCGGCCAAATTCGGAGTTCCATGGGAGATTGCCCTGCTTATCGGCGGTCTAACCTCTTCGGTGATTGGCAGCCTGTTTGCCTTTGCGGCGCTTCGGGTCAAGGGGCTCTACCTCGCTCTCACGACACTTGCGATGCAGTTCGTTATGGATTGGGTGCTGACCCATTCGCCAGCAATTTCAGGAGGGTCGCACGCATCCCTGCAATCGCCCACCTTTGCGTTGATGGGACAAGACATCACGTCTGATGCGGGTCTTTACTATGTCGCATTCGGGTGGTGCGTCCTGGTCACGATCTTCATGCTTAACCTGCGACGCACTGGCCTGGGGCGCGCTTTGGTTGCTGTGCGTGAAAAGGACTTTGCCGCTGCAATCTTGGGTGTGAACAGCTTTTACTACAAGCTGGTTGCCTTTGCCGCCTCGTCTTTCATCGCGGGTATCAGCGGTGCAATTTTGGTGGCGACATTCTACTTTCTTGCAGCCCCTGAGCAATTTGCCGTGAACGTGTCCATTCAGGTTCTGGCGATGGTGATCGTGGGCGGACTCGGCAGTATTCTAGGAAGCTATCTGGGGGCGGCACTCATCTTGCTTATGCCTGGGATCGTGAACCATTTGTTCTCAGTGGGGGCCGAGCTTTTTGGGCTGAATCTGGGGAATGAAACGCTGGCGCATATTCCCAACGCAGCTTACGGCGCATTGATTGTCATCTTCCTGATGGTCGAGCCGTTGGGGCTGGGCAAACTATATGCCAATGTCAGGGACTACCTGATGGTTTGGCCCTTTGATCAGTTGAAGAAATAGGAGGGCGACATGGCACAGTCTGACACCAAAGCAACCGACCAGATCCTGTCACTGAACAGTATCGAAGTTTTGTACGACTCCGTTTTGTTGGCAATCAAGGGGGTCTCGATTGAGGTGCCTCGGGGGGGGATGGTCGCGCTTTTGGGCTCCAACGGAGCTGGCAAAAGCACCACCCTCAAGGCCATCAGCGGATTGCTGAAGGCCGAGCGTGGCAAGGTCAGCCGAGGCGAAATTCGCTTTGATGGCCAATTGATCGGCAACAGCCTGCCCCAAGATCGCGTTGGCATGGGAATCTGCCACGTCATTGAGGGCCGTCGAGTGTTCGAACATATGACTCCAGATGAAAACCTTGAGGCGGCGGCTCCGATGTCGATGTCTCGCCAAAAGGTGAACTCTGAAAAAGAGCGTATCTACGAGTATTTTCCGCGCCTTGCAGAACGTAAATCATCTCAGTCGGGGTATCTTTCAGGTGGTGAGCAACAAATGCTGGCCATTGGGCGGGCGCTGATGACACAGCCACGCCTGTTGATGCTGGACGAGCCGAGCCTTGGACTTGCGCCGTTTCTGGTGGCCGAAATTTTTGGCATCATCCAGCGGATCAATAAGGAGGATGGCCTGTCGGTTTTGCTGGTAGAACAGAACGCGCTGGCCGCACTAGAGATCGTGTCGCACGGTTATCTGATCGAAAACGGCCGCGTTGTGATGCACGATTCAGCCGAGGCACTGAAAGCGAACTCGGACATTCAGGAGTTTTACCTTGGTGGCGGTGAGGGCAAGAACTTTCACGACATCAAGCACTACAGCAGACGGAAACGCTGGCTGAGCTAGCATTCCCGTTTGGATATTAACAGAGGAGGAACTAATCAATGAAAACCAAGACTTATGTAAAACGGTTGGCGACCGCGGCAATAATGGGCCTAACGAGCCTATCAGCCGCGAATGCAGCCGAGGACACGATCAAGTTTGGCCTGTGCTATGACTTGAGCAAAGCCTACACATTTGTGACACCGCAGGTTTCGCAAGCGGCGCAAGATCTGGCGACCCTGGTCAATATGAAGGGCGGCATTGGTGGTCACGACGTTGAAATCGTCGTTCAGGACCACGGCAACGAACCCCAGCGCGGAATTGAGTGCTATGAAAAACTCAAGCGTGAAGGTGTGTCCGTATTCGACATGCTGTCGACACCGGTTTCCATCGCTGTTCTGCCGCGGATCATGAAAGACAAGAATATTCTGATCCAATCTCTGGTTGGTAGGGGCGATGCTGCCGATGGATCCGTGTTCACGCAGGTCTTTCCGGTTGGTCCTACCTATTGGGGCCAGGCCGCTAACGACGTCGCCTATATCAAGGAACAAAGCGGTGGCGACTTGAAGGGTGTCAAGGTTGGCTTTGCTTATCTGGATTATCCTTTTGGTCAGGAACCAATCGAAATCCTGGAAACTCTGGCCGAGAAAGAAGGTTTTGAACTTCAGCTTTACCCTGTTCCTCTGCCCGGTAGCGATCAGGCCAGCGTCTGGACCAAAGTGCGTCGGAACAAGCCCGACTATATGGTTGCTTGGCTTCTGGCCGGTGGCCACGTTGTTGCCGCCAAGGAAATGAAACGCAACGGGTTCCCGATCAGCAACTATATCGCGGTCAACTGGTTGAACGAAGTTGATATCGCCAACATCGGTGCCGAGGCCGCCATCGGTCTTAAGCGTGGGACCAATGTTGCTGGTGGGCAAGATATTCCTGTCATCCAAGAGATCCTTGCTGAAGTGTATGGCGCTGGCAAAGGGGCCGGACCGGCCGAAACGATCAACGACGTGTATTACAATACAGGTCTGGCGATCTACTCGGCTGCGTTTGAAGCGGCACGTCTTGCCGTTGAGCAGAATGGTTTCCCTGTGACGCCCGACTCGATGAAGGCTGGCTATGAAAGCATCGTTGATTTTGATGCGAATGGCCTGTTTGCTCCAATCACTGTGACAGCGGATGATCACGGCGGTGGCGGTAAAACCCGTGTCGAGATGTGGGATGGTAAAACCTGGATCCCTCAACAAGACTGGACCGCAGCCTATACGGATGTGATCTGGGAAGTGGTCAAAGAGAGCTCAAGCAAGTTCACGACTGAATAAGACAACGCGGCTGGGGGTACGCTCCCAGCCGCTTCCTGGCTTTGACTCAGTGCCCATGCTCTGCTCAATCCAATACCGCAAGGACATTTCATGACAAGTAATCCTATCCAGCTCACCGTTGAAAACGGTGTGGCCACAGTTTTAATCAACAGACCAGAGAGAAAGAACGCCCTTTCTGTCGCGGCTGCGAACGGGTTGGCGGACGCCTGGGATCAGATAGAAGCCGATGAGAATATTCGCGTCGTTATCCTGACCTCGGCCGATTGCGGCGTGTTTAGCGCCGGGCTTGACCTCAAGGAGGCAACGCAGATTGCGCGGGACGAGGGCGTTGATATCCTGTCCAAAATGCGCGACCCGTTTCATGCACGGATGCGGGCCTGTTCCAAGCCGATTATATCGGCGATGACCGGATCACTGATGGCTGGTGGCATGATGCTGACCCTGATGAGCGATCTGCGGGTTGGCCTGAAAGGTACGAAGGTTGGTATAACCGAAGTTAAGATTGGCAGAGGATCGCCTTGGGCGGCGCCTGCTTTGTCGATGCTACCCCAACCGATCCTGATGGAGATTGTCCTGACCGGCGACCTGATGCCAATTGAGCGGTTGCATGACTATGGGTTCACCAATTATCTGGAAGACACGCCCGATGCCGTGCGCGCCCGTGCCCGCGAACTGGCGGATCGCGTCGCTTCGGGGGCGCCGCTGTCGGTGGTTGCCGCCAAGGCCAGTGTGCGCGCGACGATGGACCTGGGCTGCACCAACGGGTTGGAAGAAGGCAAAAGGTTGCACGAAGTTGTTTATTCCAGTCAAGATGCCATTGAAGGTCCGCGCGCTTTTGCTGAAAAGCGCTCGCCAGTTTGGCAGGGCAAATAAAACAGGAGCTTGATATGACTGAACTTATGCAATTTGACGTCGACAACGGGGTGGGGGTATTGCGATTCACCCAGCCTGCGCGCCGAAACCCTTACAGCCTTGCATTTGTTGATCAGTTCATTGCGGCTCTTGATGTGGCTAAAAATGACGATGCGGTGCGTGCCGTTGTAATGACTGGCGGAGATCACTTTTCCAGTGGTGGCGATCTTATCGGGTTTCAGACCGAGGTCGCAAAAGGCGCGCGCGCAACATATGAGATGGTTGATAAGGTGCATAGTGGCGGGCGTGCGGCCTATGGCTTTGACAAGCCGCTGATCGCTGCCGTCAATGGCGTCGCCTATGGTGCAGGGATGAGCCTTGCGCTGTGCGCCGACGTGATTGTTGCCGCTGAAGATGCACGGCTCTGTCAGGTGTTCTCCAAAGTGGGCGGATGCCCCGACACGGGATCGAGCTGGCTGTTGCAACAGCGTATGGGCTCCGGCGCGGCGCGGCTTTTGGTGCTGACCGGTCGCGAGATTTCCGGCAAAACCGCCCTGCAGATGCGGGCAGTAGAAGAATGTGTGCCCGCTGCTGAAACCGAATCCACCGCAATTGCAATCGCCACCGAAATGGCAGCAAATCCGATGTTTGGAATGCAGTGCGGCAAACGCGTGATGCGTGAAGCAGCGGAATGCTCTTTCGAGGAAGCTTTGGACATCGAATGCCGCGCGCAGACCATTCTGCTTAGCGCGCATGACTTCCCCGAAGCGATGAGTGCTTTCTCAGAAAAACGAAAGCCAAACTTCCAGGACCGCTGATCGAAGAGATTGAAAAGACTTTAACTTCAAGAGGAGACCATGCCAATGAAGGTGCTAGTACCTGTCAAGCGCGTGATCGACTATAA
>JARGOC010000047.1 GCA_029212365.1 Roseovarius sp. | reverse complement strand
AAAACCAGACCCGCAGACTCTCGTTATGAATGAGGGAGCCTTGGGGGGCAGGTCAGGTCCAATGACACAGCTACAAAGTGTTGAGCTCGGGTCCATTCGAGCTATCGACCAACTGCTGAAAAGTCAGTTGCTCAACCACCTAAGCTACGATTTTCAAAATTGGCTTGCTGGAACACGTTTCAGGAACTCGTGCGGAGGCAGTTCAAACGGCTCAATATCCCCGAAAACCTGAACTTCATGTGCAAAGTTGGGCTCTTACCCGACATAAGTTGCGTTTCTCGCCGGACAAGTTGCGATTCACGCCGGACGGCACATTCGGAAAAGACTGGCTGGGGTGGTAGGATTCGAACCTACGATCTCCTGTACCAAAAACAGTTGCCCTACCACTAGGCCACACCCCAATCGTGACGCGCTAATTACTCTGGACCCGGAAGGGGCGCAAGAGCAGAATTCAAAAAAATCCTTGGTTTTTGAACTGCTCGCTCAGGTGGACAAAGCCGAGAAGTCGGTAAGCTGTCAATCGATGATTTCGTCGTGGCCGATGCCCCAGAGTGCAGCTTTGGGGGCCCAGCCTTTGTAACCGGCGGCGTTCAAGCGGCACCAGTCGGCTTTGCACTCATCGATTTTGACGATCACGCCCATCTCTAGTTGCGCCACAGCCAGGGCGCCCTCTGTGGGTTGTGCTTTTAGTTCAAGCATATCTTTTTCAACAATCGCCGTGCGAGTGCCGGACAAAAGCGAGTAGTGTACCCAACCGCCAACGCCATCACGATCCTCGATCCGGCGCCAATGGCCGTGTTCAGCGGTGATCACCAACGGCACATCTTTGCGCTGGAACACCCAATCGATCTGATGGGTCAGGCTGGGGCCGCGCCGCACATTGCCTTCAGACGCTTTCATCGACACAAACCGTGGCAAAGGCAGGTTTGTCACCGACCCGCGATCCTGCGCAGTGGCGGGCAAGGCCAATACCAGACAGAGCGCCATTGCGCCAAGCATGACTGATTTCATTTTTTCGTTCCGATTTCTGCTCGTTCTCAGTCCGGGTTCTTGTGCCCGGTGCAATCCTGCGTCACTCTGGCAGCAATGCAATGAATTTGAAAGCACAAGGAGGGATCTGATGCCATCTGCGCGCCTGAGTGTTGTCGTAACGCGACGTTTGCCCAAAGCGGTTGAAAGCCGAATGGCGGAACTTTTTGATGTGAGCCTGCGCGATTCTGACGCTCCGATGAGTCGGGCAGAGTTGATACAAGCGGTTAAAACAGCGGATGTTTTGGTGCCCACACTGAATGACCGGATTGATGCGGGGGTGTTGGCGCAGGCCGGGGATCAGTTAAAGCTGATCGCCAACTACGGCGCTGGCGTGGATCATATTGATGTGCACACGGCCCGCCAGCACGGCATTTTGGTGTCCAATACGCCGGGGGTTTCGGCAGATGATACGGCGGATATGGCGCTTGCCTTGATTCTGTCTGTCCTGCGGCGTTTCCCCGAGGGGTTGGCGATGATGCAATCTGGTGATTGGGCGGGCTGGTCTCCGACGCAATTGCTGGGTGGGCGCGTGGCCGGGCGCAGGCTTGGTATTCTGGGCATGGGACGAATTGGCCAAGCCGTAGCGCGGCGTGCATCGGCGTTTGGCATGCAAATCCACTATCACAACCGCCATCGCTTGCGGTCTGAGACTGAGGATGAAATTGGCGCAACCTATTGGGAAAGCCTGGATCAGATGGTGGCGCGGATGGATGTGATCAGCATCAATTGTCCACATACCCCCAGCACGTTTCATTTGATGAACGCCCGGCGGCTGAAGCTGATGAAGCCAGATGCTGTGATCGTGAACACCTCACGCGGTGAAGTGATTGATGAAAATGCACTGACCCGGATGCTGCGCGCGGGCGAAATTTCTGGCGCGGGCCTTGATGTGTATGAAAATGGCGCGGATATTAACCCTCGCCTTAGGGAATTGCCCAACGTGGTTGCCCTGCCTCATATGGCCTCGGCCACTGTTGAGGGGCGCGTTGAAATGGGCGAGAAGGTATTGATTAATATCAAGACTTTTGATGATGGCCATCGTCCTCCAGATCAAGTGGTGCCCGCGATGATCTAGGGGCGGATCGTCCTTTTGGGGCACCCCAACCACCCATCCCATCGGTCTTTGCAGGGCGATTGAGGCTTGGATCAGACCGGAGATCGACCATGAAATATGTGACCGCCGTTTTTGCAGTTTTGGGTCTGGTCTTGCCTGCATTGGCGCAGGATGTGTCCGATCAGGTGGCGCCTGAGGGGGCAGGGGCCGGGCTGATTGCCGGGTCTGAGCAGGTGCAAGCCGCACAAGCGGCCAAGCAGGCCGGGGTGCCCACACAAGCCCAAGACTGGATGATTGCCGCCGCCAACCCCCACGCGGTTGAGGCGGGGGCGAAAATACTGCGCGCGGGTGGCACTGCGGCCGATGCCATGGTGGCCGTGCAAACCGTACTGGGGCTGGTTGAGCCGCAAAGCTCGGGTTTGGGCGGCGGTGCGTTTTTGATTTGGTATGATGGCGCAACAGGTGAGATGATCACCTTGGATGGGCGCGAAACAGCGCCCTTGGCGGCCACACCACGTCTGTTTCAGGATGATGCGGGTGACCCCTTGGGGTTTTATGATGCTGTTGTTGGCGGGCGATCGGTGGGCACGCCGGGGACAGCTGCATTGATGCAACAGGCGCATCGGCTCTGGGGCAGGGCAGAGTGGTCCACGCTTTTTGCCGATGCCATCCAACTGGCCGAGACCGGATTCCATGTTAGTCCGCGCTTGGCCAAACTGGTGGCCGGTGACGCCGAACGGCTGGGCCGCCAACAGGCGGCGCGCGCGTATTTCTTGCCCGGTGGAACGCCGATTGCCGAAGGCAGCCTGTTGAAAAACCCTGCCTACGGCGAAACCTTGCGTCTATTGGCCAAAGAGGGCGCGCAGGCCTTCTATACGGGTGATCTTGCCAAACGCATCGTGCAGACTGTGCAGGGCCACAGGGATAACCCCGGTGTACTGGCCGAGGTCGATCTGGCGATTTATCAGGTGAAAACCCGCGCAGCTGTGTGTATCACTTACCGCGTGCACGAGGTTTGTGGCATGGGGCCGCCATCGTCGGGCGCGCTGACGGTGGGGCAGATATTGGGCCTGCTTGAGCCCTTTGATCTGGCGGCACTTGGCCCGGACAATCCACAGGCCTGGCGGCTGATTGGTGATGCCAGCCGGTTGAGCTTTGCCGATCGCGCCCGCTATATGGCCGATGCTGATTTCGTGCCCGTGCCCACCAATGGCCTGTTGGACAAAGCCTATCTGAAAGCCCGCTCACAGCTGTTGCAATCCGATATGGCGCTGCCTGAAGTGCGCCCCGGAGAGCCGGAGTTTGATCACGCCCTCAACTGGGCGGATGATGCGTCGATTGAGCTGCCCTCAACCTCGCACATCTCGATCGTGGACAGCTATGGCAATGCCTTGTCGATGACCACGACGATTGAAAATGCTTTTGGCTCACGCCTCATGGTGGGTGGGTTTCTCCTGAACAATGAACTGACAGATTTTTCGTTTCGCTCGCACCGGGACGGCGTGCCGATTGCCAATCGTGTTGCGCCGGGCAAACGGCCGCGCTCGTCTATGGCACCCACGATTGTGCTAAAAGATGGCAAGCCGGTTCTGGTGGTGGGCAGCCCCGGTGGCAGCCGCATCATTGGCTATGTCGCCAAGACGATCATCGCACATCTGGATTGGGGCATGGATGTGCAAGAGGCCATCAGCAGCCCGCATCTGGTCAACCGGTTTGGCACCTATGACGTGGAGCAGGGCACCGGGGCCGAGGATTTAAGCGCCCCCCTTGAGAAAATGGGGTTTGAGGTGAACGCGCGTGCGCTCACGTCGGGGTTACATGCAATTTCGGTGGGGGAACACCTGTTGGGCGGGGCCGATCCGCGCCGCGAGGGTATCGCATTGGGCCAGTAGCGCGGCGTATAAAAGACCTGCCGCCCCCCATTCTACCTTCGGATAACTGGCTTGATGGGCCACTGCGACTGCGCGGCGTCGGTTTTGCACAGGGAAAGGTCGGCTGGACAGTGCGTCAATTCCTCCACCTGCTAAATATGCCCTATCATTTTCCGCTCAAGGGAGTCGCATCGCATGAAAACCCAAGTCAAAGCGCTGGTTGTCGGAGGGGGCGCCGTGGGCACCTCGATTGCATATCATCTGGCCAAAGCCGGTTGGGATAATGTGATGCTGATCGAACGCGACGAGCTGACAAGCGGGTCCACCTGGCACGCGGCTGGCCTTTTGCCCTTGTTCAACATGTCCTATGCAACCACCCATATCCACAAGTACTCGGTAGATTTCTACAAGCAGCTTGAGGCAGAAACCGGCCTGAATGCGGGTTTTGCCGTGGTGGGCAACCTGCGCATGGCGCAGACGGATGAGCGCATGGACGAATATATGCTTTATGCCTCAACCGCCGAAACCTGCGGAGTGGATTACGAATGGCTGACCCCTGATCAGATCAAGGAACGCTGGCCGCTGATCCGCACGGATGATCTGAAGGGCGCGATCTATCACACTGAGGACGGCTATATTAACCCCGCCGACGTGACGCAGGCCATGGCCAAAGGGGCGCGCCAGCGTGGTGTTGAGATCCAGCGCAAGATGCAGGCAGATGCCTTTCACTGGACCGGCACACATTGGGAAGTGACCTGCACCAAGATGGTTGATAGGGGCGGCAATCTTGTGGCGTCAGACGAACAGGTCGTCATCACCGCCGAGCATGTTGTCACCGCATCGGGCAACCACGCACAGCGCACCGCCAAAATGCTGGGCATCAAGATGCCTGCCATCCCGGTTGAACACACATTCATCGTCATGGACAAAGACCCCGAGCTGGTCAAATGGCGCGAAGAGGGCAACCCCGAGCACCCCGTGGTCCGCGATGCGGATTCGGAATCTTACGCGCGCGAAGAACGCGGCGGCTGGATATTGGGCATCTATGAGCACGGCGCACCGGCGCGTTTTGAGCACGGCGTGCCCGACAGTTTCCGTGCCGATCTGTTCCCGCTCGATCTGGACCGGATCGCCGGGCAATACATGGCGATGACAGAGCGTGTGCCCTCTTGCGCCGAGTCGGGGCTGAAGGATGATTTCAACGGCCCGATTTGCTATACGCCTGATGGCAATCCGCTGGTTGGCCCGGCACCAGGTCTGCGCAACATGTGGCTGGCCGAAGGGTTTAGCTTTGGCATCACCGCCGGGGGTGGCACCGGCTATTACCTTGCCCAGATGATGGTGGATGGCGAGACCGAGATCGACATGGCATCGCTTGATCCCAAACGCTATTCCAGCAACTGGATGACAACTGAGTTTGCGGCGCGCAAAAACGAAGAATGCTATGAGCACGTCTATATCCTGCATCACCCGGATGAGGAACGCCCCGCCGCGCGCCCCTTGCGCACAGCACCAGCGTTTGATCGCCAAAAGGCCCGCGGCGCGCAATTCGGCTGGGTCAATGGCTGGGAGCGGCCCAACTACTTTGGGCCATCGGATGCGCCCGAGAATTTTGACCACGACGCACGTTCATTCCGCCGTGGCGGTTGGTGGACATACGCCGTGCAAGAGGCCAAAGCGATCCGCGAAACTGTGGGCCTGATTGACGCCACAGCCTTTAGCAAGCATGTGGTCAAAGGACCGGGTGCAACGGCGTTTCTGGATTGGTTCACCTGTAACAAGTTGCCTCGTGTGGGCCGCATCAACCTGACCTACGCGCTGACCGCCTTTGGCACCACGCGCACCGAATACACCATCGTGCGCAACGGCGAGAATAGCTATTACCTCGTCTCGGCGGGCGCCTGGACGGAATACGACGCCGATTTCCTGCGCAAAGCTGGCGAAGACAAGATGGATGAGTTTGGCTACATCGAAATTCAGGATGTCACCACGCAGTGGGGCGTCTTTGCCATCGCTGGGCCAAAATCCCGCGATGTGCTGCGCGAGGTGATCAATGATGCTGATCCCGACACGGCGCTCAGCAACAAACGCTTCCCTTGGTTGACCGCGCGCCAGATTGAACTGGGCATGTGCCCCGTCAATGCCATCCGCGTGGCCTATACCGGAGAGCTGGGGTACGAGCTGCACCACCCGATGGAAATGCAGAACTATCTGTTTGATCTGCTTGAGAAAGCTGGGGAAAAACACGGTATGAAACTGGTCGGCGCGCGCGCGCAAAACTGGCTGCGTCAGGAGAAATCCTACCGCGCCTTTGGCAACGAGTTGGGCCGTGATGCGACACCTCTGGAGGCGGGCCTGCCGCGCTTTGTGGACCTTGAAAAGGACTTTCACGGCAAGGACAAACTGGTCGAGACCGGCGTGCGGGTGAAATGCTGCACTGTCCTGATCGACGGGCCGGATGATGCGGATCCTTGGGGGCGCGAAGTGCTCTATACCCCTGAAGGCACCCGTGTTGGGCGCCTGACCTCTGGCGGGTATTCAGTGCATTTCGGCAAGTCGATCGGCATGGGCTACGTCACACCCGATCTGACGGTTGAGGGCACCATGCTGAAGGTCAAAATGCAGGACAAACTGTGGGATGCAGTGGTGACTTGTGACAGCCCCTATGACCCGAAAAACGAGGTGATCCGGATTGATGGTTAAGCGATTCTCTTGATGCTTGTGGCAGGGCTTTGCAGTTCTGGCGATGAGCAGCCTCCAGTCCTAGAGCACCCATTCATTCCGGCCTGAATAGCCCCTGGATTTGTAGAGGTCTTGCTCGGTCATTTTGGAAGATAAGGAACACGCAAACGCCGGGGTAAATTGATACACCGGTGAGTTCAAGATTGATGCGGTGGCCCTCGTCGCAGAGCGAGTATACTCAGTGTCTGAGGCAAAGGAGCGGCATCAAACCGCGACAGGTCCGGCAATACTGCTGGTTGGCAAAGGGGATAGGTTTAGCCGCAAATCGCCGCGGCCACCTAAACGTCCAATTCCTCGACAAACCGCGCGTTTTCTTGAATGTACTGATACCGCAGTTCGGGCTTTTTCCCCATCAGGCGTTCGACCAGATCACCGGTTTCGCCCGGTTCGTCCTCGTCAATCGTCACCCGGATCAGCTTGCGCGATGTCGGGTCCATCGTGGTTTCTTTCAAGTCCTTGGCGTCCATTTCGCCCAGGCCCTTGAACCGCTGCACGTCGATCTTGCCTTTGCCGCCCAGACCCTTTTCCATCAGTGCGTCTTTTTCGGCGTCATTGGCCACATAGACACGCCGCGCGCCTTGGGTCAGCCGGTACAGAGGCGGGCAGGCGAGGTAGAGATGCCCCGCATCAATCAAGGGGCGCATCTGGGTGAAGAAGAACGTCATCAAAAGCGAGGCAATATGCGCGCCGTCCACATCCGCATCGGTCATGATGATGATCTTTTCGTAGCGCAGATCATCAAGGTTAAACCGCGTGCCCATGCCACAGCCCAGGCTTTCGCAGAGGTCTGAAATCTCGGCATTAGAGCCAAGTTTAGACGAGGCCGCGCCCAGCACGTTCAGGATTTTGCCCTTCAGCGGCAGCAAGGCTTGTGTCTTGCGATTGCGCGCGCCTTTGCCAGACCCGCCGGCGCTGTCGCCCTCGACGATGAACAGCTCGGTGCCCTCACGATCCTTTGAGGAACAATCAGTCAGCTTGCCCGGCAGGCGCAGTTTCTTAGTGGCAGTCTTGCGTGCGGTCTCTTTTTCCTGACGGCGGCGCAGGCGTTCTTCGGCGCGCAGCACAAGGAAATTCAAAATGGCCCCGGCGGATTTGGTATCGGCCGCCAACCAGTTGTCAAAATGGTCGCGCACAGAATTCTCCACCATGCGCTGTGCCTCAACCGTGGCCAGCCTGTCTTTGGTCTGGCCCACAAATTCCGGCTCGCGGATGAAACAGGACACCAACGCGCCCGCGCCTGTGGTCAGGTCTTCGCGGGTGATGGTCGCGGCCTTTTTGTTGGATACCAACTCGCCGTAGGCCTTGATGCCCTTCAACACAGCCGCCCAAAATCCGGCTTCATGGGTGCCGCCTTCGGGGGTGGGCACGGTGTTGCAATAGGACTGGATGAACCCATCGCGGGACGGGGTCCAGTTGATTGCCCATTCGACCTTGCCGGGGGCACCAAATTTTTCGAACGACACTGATCCGGTGAAGGGCTGGTCGGCATAGGTGGTGGTGCCAGACAGGGTTTCGGTCAGGTAGTCTGCCAATCCGCCGGGAAAATGGAATTTGGCCTCAAGCGGGGTATCCCCATCCTGAATGGCGGATTTCCAGCGGATCTCGACACCCGAAAACAGATAGGCCTTTGAGCGCGCCATCTTGTAAAGTCGCGCAGGTTTCAGCTGCAATGCGCCAAATATTTCGGGATCAGGGTGAAACGTCACTGCTGTGCCACGCCGGTTTGGGGCCGAACCGACTTTGGCCAGCTGGCCCTGCGGCACACCGCGCGAAAAATCCATCGCATACAGCTCTTTGTTGCGCGCCACTTCGACCCGCAGATGATCGGACAACGCATTGACCACAGAAGACCCAACGCCGTGCAGCCCGCCGGATGTTTCATAGCTGTCGCCCGAAAACTTGCCGCCGGCATTCAGCGTGCAAAAAATGATCTCAAGAGCGGATTTTGATGGGTCCTTGGGGTGCGGATCAATGGGGATGCCGCGCCCGTTGTCACGCACGCTGACATGGCCGTTTTCATGCAGTTCAACTTCGATCCAGGTGGCGTGGCCTGCCACGGCCTCATCCATGGAGTTATCGACAATTTCGGCCACCATATGATGCAGCGCGCGATCATCCTTGCCGCCGATATACATGCCGGGGCGCAGCCGCACATGCTCCATATCCTCCAGCACCTGGATGGAGGAGGCATCATAGTCGCTTTTTTTCTTTGGATCTTTGTCAGGATCGAAAAAGTCGTTCATACCGCTGCTCTGCTTTTTTATTGGTTGGCATACAGTATGGCAGCGCAAAACCAACAGGGGAAGGCCAAAGCGTGAT
>JARGOC010000046.1 GCA_029212365.1 Roseovarius sp. | reverse complement strand
TCATCAGCCTGCCCGCTGCGGCAAACTGATATTCCCTCCGGCCAAAACCCGGAGACGCCGTGGATGTAATAAGCTACACCACGCCACGGGACACGATCCATAATTCTGTTTGCACCGCATGGAACTGCTTAGTAACTCACGGTTGGAAAATCGATCGTTTTTGCAACGCAGGTTCCATGCATTCAGTTATGCGACAACAATAAGCCGTTCGTGCTAGAATAATCGCCCACGTAAAGGAGCCATTATGAAGTCAAAAAACGTTCAACTACGGAAGGCTACGTTGGAGGATGCAGGGGCTTTGGTTCAGTGTATCGATTCAGCCTACGCAAAATACCCAAACCGTATACCAGACATGCCGTTGGTTTCTAGCGGAATTGCGGAAGAAATTACTCAAAATCAAGTATGGGTTGCCGTCGAAGAAGGTGAAATCGTTGCTGGTCTTTTCCTCGTACCAAAAGATGGTTTTATGAAACTCGCGAATTTGGCAGTCCACCCAAATCACGGCGGCAAGGGTATTGGCCGCAAACTTACGGAGCTTTCAGAAAGCGAAGCGAGACGGCAAGGGTATAATGAAATGCGGCTGAACACGCATGTAGCTATGCCAGAGAATGTTCAACTGTATGAGCATTTGGGATGGGAAGTGGCCGCCCGGAACAACAACACCGTTTCGATGAGAAAGTGCCTTCAGGATGCCTGAAAGCTGGGACGAGCACGCGGAAAACTGGGACGATGATGCAGACGCAAAATTCTACGCGGAACAAACCTTCGCTTCCTTGAATGAGCTTCTCAATATTCGCGATACAAGCTGGAAATCAAAACGGGTTCTCGACTTCGGATGCGGAACAGGATTGCTGGCCGCAAAGATTGCCCCGCATGTGAAGAAAGTAGTTGCAGTCGATACCTCGGAGAAAATGATTGCGGCTTTGACGCGAAAGAGAATCCAAAATGTGACCACTATCCATGCAGATGTTCTCGACAGCAATTTTCAACATGAAGGGAATTGTTTATCGGATTTTGATTTGGTCTACGCGTCGTCCGTTTGCAGTTTCTTAACCAGTTATGAACACGCGGTTGCCGTGCTAACCCGTGCGCTCAAACAGGGTGGCCATTTTGTGCAATGGGATTGGCAGGCATCTACAGAAGACGGTTTTGGGCTAACAGAAAATCAAATCAGCAACGCACTTACGCGAGCGCGACTTAGTTCCGTTCGGGTTCAACCAACGTTTGCAATTCATGCTGATGGACAGACTATGCCTGTTTTAATTGGCACTGGTGTTCGGTGAACGTTTGTCGCAAAAACCGTCGTTTTTGCAACGACATGCACCTTTGCTCGGTTCACTGATTTGTCTCCACTCGAACCAAGAAGAAGGTTTGCAGAATTGCCGCAATCATCGAGATGACAAAAACCAAAGTCAGCCCAAATACAGTGGCAACAATCCCGGCCAACAGGGGCAGCAGGAAGGCGGGAGCTGTAATCGCGTTGAAATAACCGCTGTAGGAGGGGCGCATATTGTCAGGCGATATCTCCATCAGGAAGCCAATCACAGCGATTGTCAGGCCATTGGCGAGCGCGCCAAGAATGAAAAATATTCCGATAAACACATAAAACATCTGGCCATCATTAAAATATCCGTTGAAGGCAAGAAGCAAAATCACCACAGGTGGGAATATTCTTGCAACAGCAATACCCTTCAGGAGACTAGCTTTTCCAAAGTGGTCACCCCACCAACCCCACAGAACATTAGAGATCAGTGCTCCCGCAGTTTGCGCTCCCAGCAATAGTGCCACGTCGGCAAGATCTATCCCGTTTGCATCTGCCTGAACGACATAAAAGGGCATTGCCATGAGAACAGCGCCACCACACCATTGTGCATAGACAAATTTCCTGAATTTAAGGTCGGTTCGAAACACTGCGCCGCCGTCTTTGATGTACTGCAAGAACGTCGGTTTTGGCAATGTTTCCGAGGTTGTCTCTGGCTCTCCCATAGCTGTGAAAATCACTGACGAGAATAACATCAAAACAGACGCCATCGCAATGATTGCTGCATAGGATAACGGAAAGGCAAGTGTGCTGGCCAAACGATCAGCAATGGCCACAACCCCCAAAGCGAGAACACCACCACCAAAAAATCGTGTAGCCAGCAAGCGACTTCGAAGTTCCGACGGAACGGAACGGGCGACAATGTCATTGTAGGGAACGGCTACAATTCCACTTATGAAGGAATAGGCCGTCCAAATCATCAGCACCAGAATTGATAATGTCAGCGTGGAAATACCCGTACCAAAGGCGAGAACGAGCGCCAACAAGGCCATGCAGCTTGCGCGGCCAAATGCGCCAACGACATAATAGCGCATGCTGGAGCCACCTCGCTGAGCGAGGAAGCCAACAATCAATTGCGGGAACAACCACCCGAACCTCAAGATTGCCGTGACCATGCCTACGGCAATTGGACTGCCTGTCAGCTGGTAGACCAGCGCGGACATGATGGTTGCTGAATCAATCGCCGCTGAACCTGCCTGAAAAGTAATTCCAGCTGCTGCCACCCTCTTGAAGCGGCTGTTCGTGCTCATTGTCCCGACCAGTTTGCGGGGTCAACATAAAGCCCGAACCAGATTGACCAGAGGCCGAGCAGGGCAAAGACAACACCTATGAGCCATCGCATTCTTTTCATTTTGTCACCCAGCGTTTGGAGCCATGAGGCAAGTTGGGGGGCGGCGGCAAACAGCGCGAGTGGCGACGACAGAAAAAGCCCGAAGAGAAACATCATCACGAACCCGGTTGTCACCGTTCCCGTGGTTGCAGCAAGTCCCAGCAAACCGAACACAATTGGCGCTGCGCAGGCTGGTATATTGAGGCCAAAAGCAACGCCCAAAATGATCGGGCTTCGGGCGCGTTTCCACGTTGTGGGTGCGAGGCTGATTTTTTGCTTGATGAGACCCGCTCTGCCTATCAAGAACGCTATCCCTATGGTGAGATAAATCACTCCGAATACCAGCCAAAAACTGGTCTGCACGCTTATGATTGCTTGACCAAGAAAAGCGATTATTGCTCCAAACAACCCCGACACAAGCGAGCGTGTGGCAACGAAAGACAGCACAGCGTTCAGTTTTTCACGGCTTGATCGGCCAAACTGTGTGTCAAGAAAGAGCAAATGCCCACCAATGGTGCATGGCTCGATGAATCCCAAGAGACCCAAACCGATTGGCAGAAGAACAAACTCGAGCGCTGTAAATTCCATATATTCCCCGCGTTGATTGAACGCTAATCTATCCCGCCGGGGGAAGGTCAAGCTGTCCGGCATCGCTTCATGTCATAATGGTTCCATCTAGCCATGAAGCGCGCTAATCCCGATGGTTTTGTCATATCTGGCCAATCTGGCGCGGGCAGCAAAAACGCGTATTCCGTGTTAAGCAGGCCCGACACAATTTATGGCGATCAAACCATTGAACCAATATCCGATGCATAGCTCGGATAGGCAAAGATCATCCCCTTGATTTTGTTCGCCGGTATTCCCATACCAATTGCCATGGCGAACAGATTTATCTGTTCTTCAGCGCCAGGGCCTATCAGATGCGCTCCCAAAATCAGGCCAGTTTCCTTTTCCACAAGCACCTTGAAGGCCGTTCGTTTTGCGCCGACCCGTAAAGATGAATACCAATCATCAGTTTTTTCAAAATGAACATCGAAAGCAAGGTTCTGTTCACGCGCCGCAGCCTCGGATAAACCTACGGTGGCGAGTTGCGGTAAGGTAAAAACAACGCTTGGAATGGGAGGATAATTCACCGCCCGCTCGTCTTTGCCTGCAAGGAGATTTTTGCCCGCTATGCGCGCTTCGTTGGCGGAAACTGGTGTCAGGTTTGGCCCACTGTCGGCGCAATCACCCGCAGCAAAAATCGCGGGATTTGTCGTCCTCATATACGGGCTCACTTTAATGCCGCGTGGTCCGAAATCGACGTTAGCCGCTTTCAGGTTCAACCCAGCAATGTTCGGGACACGTCCCGTGGCATGGACCACCAGATCGCAAATAATCTCCACTTTCCCAGATGGCGATTCATATGTGACGACAAAAGTCTTTCCTGATTCCTCAATTGAAAGGACCTTGGCTTCTGTTTTCAAGTCAATTCCCAAATCCTCGGTCGCCTCAACCAGCAGATTCACCAGGTCGGGATCAAAGTTGCCGAGAGGGCGCTTCATCATTTCCAATACGGTGACTTCAGCAGCTCCTGCCCGTTTTGCAATATGAGAAAACTCCATCGCGATGAAACCACCGCCGACAAAGGCGATCCGCTGCGGCTTTTCGGGAAGAGCTAAAAAGTCGGTGCTGGTAGTTAGCAAATCCTCGCCAGGAATGTTCAATGTCATCGGACGCGCTCCCGTCGCGATATGAAAATTCAGGGAACGTAGAAGCTGTCCGTTGATCTCAATCGTATCTGGACCTGTAAACCGGGCTTCGCCGTGCAGAGTGGTGATACCTGCTTTTTTCAATCCTGCCTCGATACGAGGCGGCATGACATCGGTAAAAGTGCGTTTGAATGCGATCATGTCGGGCCAGTTGACTGACACGTCCGCTTCAAGTCCCTTTCCTTTGAGGTTGTTAACCCAGTCTACGCCTTCAGTAACCGCCACCAGCATCTTTTTGGGGTCGCACCCCCGCAGAGCACAGGTGCCTCCGTATGGAAGAGGGTCAACGCTTGCAACATTCCAGCCGGCTTGCGCCGCCATCCGCGCAACGCCATTGCCGCCCGTTCCAGCACCCAAAACGATCAGATCAAACTCATGATTTGTCGACATATTTCTTCTCTCCTTTATATTATAATTAGCTCATAACTGGTATTCATACATAAGTATACACGACAAAAGAAGACTCTATACTTCTAAAAGACTGATGCCCAAGTGATCTTAAGCGCTCTTCACCATATCGCTCGACATAGGCGCCAGTGAATAAATATTCGGCATTTAGTGCACTTGCCAGTTCGACACCGCGTGATGCTACGTTCACGACCTCGCCAATGATGGTAAAGTCCAATCGCTCGTTGGAGCCGATATTTCCGTACAACACGTCGCCGTAATGAACGCACAAAGCGTGGGTAAGTTCCGGCTTGTTTTGCTTTGTGCGTTTTGAATTTAGGTCGGCCATTGAAATTCGGACTTCGTCAATCGCCTTATTGGGATCGGGAATTGTCGAGCGCGCAGAATTAGATGGGAAGAACGCGAGGACAGCGTCACCAATAAATTTCAGCACTTGGCCACCGTTCATTTCAATCGGTCGAACCAGGGCACTAAAATAATCGTTGATCAGTTGCACTGTTTGTGATGGCTCCAAACTCGCCGAATGCGCCGTAAAGCCATGCAGGTCGGCGAAGAGAACAGCCCCTTGTACAATTTCTCCATGCCCGGCGATTATCCGACCGCTTAGAATTTCATGTGCCGCATCTGCCCCTACATAAGTTTTTAGAGCTGCCGACAGTGCTTCACTTGCGGCAAAGCGCTCAAGAATGATGGCCATTGTAGGCGCTATTTTGTCTGTAAATGCCGCAGCGATTTCGGCAGAAAAACCCGACTCATTGCGAGTCGCAATGGACAAGGTGTTGATACTTTCATTCGAAAATATCAACGGAACCATCAAATAATCCCGATATCCCTGATCGGATAAATTACGATAGAGATCACATTTGCGGTCTGATTGGTCAGCGAGTTTCTGTACGCGGAATATGGACTTAGTTTGGTGGACATGCCAATCGGGGGAATCGTAATAGCCGCGCCGGTTTTCCAACCCATGCGGCCATTCGGTCAAATTCGCACAGACATCACCAGCTTGCCACAATTGGGTTCGCGCTCGGACTGAAGGGTGAAGTGCATTTAAACTAAGAAAAACGCGTTCCACGTGCCACGGTTTTGGGAGAAGCAGACGACCAATATCGGCCAAAAGGCAGCTGATGTCAGCTGCCTCATTGGCTTTTTCGATTAGCAAGACAACAAGCGCGTTGGGATCTAACCTGCACAACACGACAGTTTCTTCACATCCATATCAAAGGTTTGAGCGGCTAGTTTTAACCCCTCCACGGTTGTCAGGTAAGGGAAAATCATTGCCCCGAATTCTTGATAGGTCATGCCCGCCTTGATCGCCATCGCGACGGTCTGGATGCTATCAGCCCCCTCTGGAGCCAAGATATGACCACCTATCAACTTTCCGGTTTTGCCATCAGCAACCAGCTTTATCAGCCCGCGGGTATCACGGGCGGCCAGGGCGCGGGGCACATTGTCTAGCGTCAAGACTGAAGTGCGCACTTCGTATCCTAGCGATTTGGCCTCAGCCTCCGTAAGGCCGACACTGGCAATTTGAGGGTCGGTGAAGACTACCGCGGGCATAGTGGAATTGTCGTATGAAAGAGAGTTGCCGTTCAGGGCATTCTTTGCTGCGATTTTCGCACCGTAAGCTGCCATGTAGACGAACTGATCTCTGCCGGTAACGTCGCCAGCCGCATAGACCCCCTCGCGCGTTGAGCGCATCTGTGCGTCAACTTTAATTCCATTATTGGCCGCCACTTCAATGCCCGCTTCGGAGAGATTGAGGCTTTCCGTATTGGGTGTACGACCTGTCGCAATAAGAACCTTATCGGCTACAATTTCCCAAGGCCCGTTCCCATCCTTCACGGTGAGAACAATCGAGCCATCTTTTGTCGTGATATGATCGTAAGTGATGCCACTCACCATGTTGATGCCTTCATCTTGAAAGTATCCAGAGAGTGCTTCGCCGATTTCTGGCTCTGTCTCCGGCAAGAGGCCACGACGGCTCACAATGGTTACCTTCACGCCAGCACGAGCAAAAATCTGTGCAATCTCGGCACCGATGTAACCCGCACCAATCACCAGAAGAGACTCTGGTAGTTCTTTCAGCTCAAGGGCTGATGTGCTGGTCAGATAAGGCACGCTCTGAATCCCATCTATTGACGGCATTGCTGGGCGTGTACCCGTAGCAATGATGATCTTTTTTGCATCAATTGTGGCACCATCGACTGTCAGCGCTCCACCGTCGGAAAATTTGGCTTCTCCTTCGAGGTAGGCCACCGAGGTATAAGCAGGCAGAATATCGGCATATTTCGCTTTGCGAAGATCATCGACCAATGCTTGCTTTTGTTCGACCGCAGCCTTCCAGTTTGTCACTTTTGCAAAGGCTTCAATTCCGTCAAAGCGTTTAGCAGCGCTAGCAACGTGCAGTGTTTCGGCCGCACGAATAAGCGCCTTGGAAGGCACACAGCCAACATTAACGCAGGTGCCACCAATGGTTCCGTAGCCGATTAAGGCCACCTGTGCGCCTTCATCTGCAGCAGTGATGGCAGCTGAAAAGCCGGCCGAACCCGCTCCAATCACAGCCACATCATACTTACTTTGGGTATTCGGTTCACGGTTGTCAGACATAAATTTTCTTTCTTATTTTTAAAAGGGGCAAGGCCTATCGAAGGACGGGAAAGTCCCGCTTCAATGAGTGCCAAAAAGCGCGTGCAATAAAGAACAGGAGACCAACCAGAAGGGCAAAGCCAACGAGGTGAACGCCTCCTATCACCAGCATTCCAAGCGAGTTGCAGCAACCAGACATCATCATTTTCATTGTCCCTATTGTTGCGCGGCGCGCGTTTGCGCAGAGCGAAGATAAAATCCGTAGACAATGACAAGAGCTATGGCCGCCACAGAAATTCGAATGGCGAACTTGAATTCGAGCAACAGCAACACTGCCGAAAATCCGATCACCAGTGCGGCAATCACTGGTTTTGGTTTGAAACCCACACCACCCGAGCGTTGATAGAGCGCATAGGCGACAAGACCGAGAGAGGCGAACATGATCGGAAACACTACGTAGTCAATCCCGCCAACCAGCGCAGAGAACCCAGCAGCAGTGAGACCAATGACAAGCAGTGGGGTGAAGCAACATACCGCAGCGATCAGGGCACCCACCACGCCTGTTGTCAGCAATTTATTACTTTGTTTTACATGCGGATTCGTCATCTGCTCACTTTCGATCGTTGGTACAGGCTAAAAGCGAGCGCGCCAATTACGACACCGAAGCCAATCACAATTATTGAATTGATCCCGGAAAGCAATCCGACCGCCGCCGATACCAAACCGAGCATGAAAACTGGAGCAGCGCAGCAAGCAATAGCCACCGGGATAGCGACAATCGCTACTACGACGCCGTATTTGGAGCGACCGGGTTCATTCACGAACCGGTCTTCTCCTCAACAGGTGTTGATGGATAGCCAATGTCGGCGGTTGCCTGCTGAATAGCCTCGATGCTCGTGAGCGTATCTTCGAAGGTGACCGTTGCAGAACGGTCCTCCATGGTCGCTTCCACGGCCTTGATGCCGTCAACAGCAGAAATGGCCTGCTTGACCATATAGGGGCAACTGATACAGGTCATGTCTGGCACGGAAAGTTTGATTGTTTGCTCTGCGGCAGTGGCCATTGATGAAGCTGTAGTGAGCATCGCAAACACAATTGATGGGATCAGCTTATTCATGATTGTTCCATTTCCTTATTCGAGAATGAGCGGCACGAGATACGGCCACGCGAAGGCCAGCAATATCAAAGCGGTTGCGAACCAGAGGCCAGATTTGACAATGACGTTGGGAAGCGGCCTCGCGCATGCCTCTCCCTCTGCACACGCAACCTTTTGCTTGCGGTAGACCAGCCAATACCCGTATCCAAGAAATCCAAGGGTGATAGTAATGAAGATCGGTTGATAGGCGGACAGCGCCGTCAACTGACCGATCCAGGCACCGCTTATTCCGACACTGAACAGCACCAGAGGAATGATGCAGCAGGTGGACGCTGCGATTGCTCCAAGAATTCCACCTGCTGCTATCAGTTTGGCTTTGCTTGAATCGTCGCCGGAAGCAGATTCAATTGATGCAGCATTCGTAAGTTTACTCATAAAATCACTCGCAAATTTTTGATCATGAGGGTATCATGCGATCTGTAGCAGCTACAGATGCAAGGCGTTAAATCATGTCCGAGATCACAAAAACGCGAGGCTATGCGATTGGTGCGATGTCGCATGAAACGTCCGTGAACATTGAAACCATCCGCTATTACGAGCGTATCGGCATCATGCCGAAGCCAGACCGAACAGAGGGTGGCAATCGGCAGTACAACCACGACCAGCTCAAACGTTTGTTTTTCATCAAGCGTTGTCGAGAGATGGGTTTCAGTATCGAGGAAATCAGAGCGCTTCTGCAAATGGTTGACCGAGCAGATTTCACTTGTGGAGAGGTTCACTCCATGACCGTTGACCATCTGGCGACCGTCAAAAAGAAGCTGGCCGACTTGCGAAGTCTGGAAAAATCGCTCCGATCAATGGCTGCGGAATGCAATAAGGGGGACGTGCCAGCTTGCCCAATAATTGATACCTTGTTCAGCGTGTAATTGTTGCGGAAGACGTATAGGTGGAAATTCTGTTTCGTTTCCGACATGGCTGGTTTGTCTAAGGTTTGTGGCTGCTGTCAGCGTGAGCTGCAGCGGCGACAAATCTGA
>JARGOC010000017.1 GCA_029212365.1 Roseovarius sp. | reverse complement strand
GGGCTTACAAACCTAATAGGTACCAGATGATTCTGTGCCCATATTCTTGCTGAAAATATCCGGGGGGTTTGGGGGCTGGCCCCCAATCAGACCTGAGTTTGGGGGCCAGCCCCCAATACATCACCACCAGACCCTATCGCCCAATCACGATGTCCGCGCGCAAACCACCCATGCGGGCACTTTCGCCCAACCGCAATGTGCCGCCATGGGCGCGGGCGATGTCCATGGCAATCGACAGGCCCAGGCCCACACCGGTGCCGCGGTTCTGGTTGCGGGCAGGTTCCAGTCGGGTGAAAGGCTTGATTGCCTCTTCGCGCTGCGCCGCCGGAATGCCCGGCCCGTCATCTTCTACCCGGATGCGCAGAGATTTTTCAGACAGTAACACCGACACCTCAGCGCGTGCCCCATAGCGCACCGCATTGTTGATCAGGTTTTCCACCGCGCGCCGGATACCGCCCGCGCGCAGCGGCACTGTGCCTTGGCCTTCGGTCAGGACCAGATCAACCGCGATATTTGCCCGTTGCGCATCCTCAACAATCTGGCGCACCAACACGATTGGATCCACCTTCTCTGGCTCGCCCTCCTGTGCCCCACGCGCGAAATCCAGAAATTCATTCAACAGACGTTCCATATCCTCCACGTCGTGTTGCATAGCTGCGCTTTCTTCGTCCTCCAGCATGCTCAGCCCCAGCTTGAGGCGGGTCAGCGGTGTGCGCAGGTCATGGCTGACGCCTGATAACATCAATGTGCGTTGCTCAATCTGGCGCTCAATCCGGTTGCGCATATCAAGAAATGCATTGCCTGCAGCGCGCACCTCGATCGCTCCTGAGGGGCGATAGTTGATATGGCGCCCCCGTCCAAAGGCTTCGGCGGCGCGGGCCAGTCGGGTGATCGGCCGCAACTGATTGCGCAGGTACAAGAACGACACCACAGTCATCAAAATCCCGAACACGGCCATATTCACCAAGAGTTGGTGAGGTTGGGCCGCGGACACCCGCCGTCGATCAAAGCTGAGCTCCAATGGGGGCCCGTCGTGCTCAAAGTATAAGCGTACCAGTTGGTCATCGGGCAGCTCGACCACCAAAAGATCCGGCATCAGCCGGTGCAACTCGCGTGTCACCACACCTCCGGTCAAATCGTACCAGCGACGGTCATCCGCCTTGGGCACTTCCTCAGGTGGCATGGGCACAACCGCAATGCCAAGCGTGCGGGCCACTCTTGATGAGGCAATGTCTTGCACACCTCCCGGCGTTTCGTGCAGCAACAAGCGGATTTCGCGGCTGACCGACAAGGTCATTTGCCGTGACACCCCGTCAAAATGCCGCTGAATGAACACGACAGACACCACCAAGAGAAGTGAAATCACCGGCAGCAACATAATCAACAAGGTCCGGCCATACAGGCTGCGCGGTAAATAGGGTTTGAGCCATCTAAAAGACATGCATCACACCTAAAGTGTTTCGCAAAGAACATGAATCACAAAATTATCAAACCGCAGAGGGCAAAAAGAGTGTTGTACACACTGTGCGCTTGCAAGAATATCTCTGGACGAGAAAACCATGATCAATGACGGGAACATCCAATGACGCCACCAGATGATTTCAACCCACCTGTTGGCCTGGCAGAAGATTTGGGCGGCGATATACGCCGTGTCCTGGCCCCCAATCCCTCGCCGATGACGTATCGGGGCACCAACACCTATCTCTTGGGCACGCGTGCCTTGGCTGTGATTGACCCCGGCCCCGACGACACCGACCACCTGGATGCTATTCTGGGCGCTCTGGAGCCGGGCCAGACCATCAGCCACATCTTTGTCACGCATGCTCATATTGATCACTCCCCTCTCTCCGCACGCCTCAGCGATACTACGGGCGCAGCGGTGCTGGCCTACGGGGATTATAGCGCCGGACGCAGTGCTGTGATGCAAGATCTGGCCACCTCTGGTCTGGTCGGCGGCGGCGAAGGTGTTGATCTGGGGTTTGCGCCCGATATTTGCCTTGCAGATGGCGAGGTAAGCCATGGCGACGGCTGGAGTTTGACGGCACATTGGACCCCCGGTCACTTTGGCAATCATTTGTGTTTTCAATCGGGTGATGCCGTGTTTGTCGGAGATCTGGTGATGGGCTGGGCCAGCTCTTTGGTGTCTCCTCCGGATGGGGATTTGACGGATTTCATGGCGTCATGCCACAAGATCCGCACCTTGGATGCCAAGGTTTATCACGCAGGACACGGTGCGCCGATTGCAGATCCGGCCGCTCGGATGGATTGGCTGATTGCCCATCGTCGCGCGCGTGAAACCTCGATCCTGGAGCATCTGGCCCAAGGCCCCGCGACGGCGGAATCCCTTACAGCATTGATCTATACTGACACCCCCGCCACACTGATGCGTGCTGCGGTGCGCAATGTTCTGGCCCATCTGGTTGATCTGCATGTTCGCGGCCTGGCCCAATCAACGCAGCCTCTGTCAGAAGGGGCATCGTTCACCCTCAGCCAGCCCCAAGTTTAGCCCCCAATATTTTTGTATTATTCCTCTGGACGCGCCATAATCCTGTTGCTATATCCGCGCCCATGGTCCGGCGTAGCTCAGCGGTAGAGCAGTTGACTGTTAATCAATTGGTCGTAGGTTCGATCCCTACCGCCGGAGCCAATTATCCTCAATTATAGCCTATTTTGGCAGATTTGAGAATCCTACCCCCGCATTAACCCCCCTTGGGGTCCGGTGGAATAAAGGGAATGCCAGCTTCGAGCTGCGCCCTGCTATAGAGTGGGCGTGGCAGGTCAAGGGGGTCGGGATCATTGGGGTGCACGTGGATGGCGTGGTGTTCTGCATTAACTTTATCCCGCTTCACAGGCGGTTCAAAAGACGCCTCAACAGACGCGCGGTCAATCAGGCCAAGCTCCCGGCCCACAATTGAGGCGCTATAAACCCCAGCAGCGGCTCCGCGCATCTTATGGTCTTTGATGTCGGCGCGAATCAGGCTGATGGCCTCGGTCAAGTCTGGGCGGTCTCGTTCCCATTGCTGAAAGGTCTTGTGTACGACGGGGATGAAAAGTTGAAAGCCTTCAAGCGTCTTGGGGCCAGTCCTGCGCTCACTCGTATGCTGGATGCCTCTCTTAGTGCTGAATGCTTTATCGACCGGAAAGGCTTGCTCAGCAGCCCACTCGCAATATTCAAGGTAGCGATCCATAAGCTCCTCGCCATTCTTGAACATGCGGGGACGTCCTTCACCACCACAAAAACCACGCTTCGTACCAGTTATGGCGTAGAGGCCGGGGTTCGGTGACCATGCGTTGCGCTTCTTCTTGGCCACCGCGGGGGCGGGCTTGGCACCGGGAGGTGGTGGGGGCGGTGGGAGTGGCATACTACGTTCCTCTACTTATTGCGACTACTCCCGGCCCTACGTCTTTCAATTGTCGAATCTATCATACTGGTCAGTCTTACCAGCTAGAAGGAGCCCGGGGCTTCCCTGCTATAATAGCAGCTCATTTGCCCCACGCCAAGCAAATTTCTTATTTAGTTCAAATACTTATAATCTACTTTTTGAGTGATGGCGGCGCTCTTCTGGGCACTTCGGCGGTCTAGCAGCATTGCTCTTTCCTGCGCCCAGAAATCCAGTCAACAAGGTGACAGGAACGCGTTTGTCCTCCGATGCCATTTTTGGGCTCGCCTTTTAGCCATGTATCTGCTTTCAATTGCCTCTTGTTATGTTATAACACTTCTTTCTACAAGAGCTTCAGAAAGACCCAGATGACAGATTTGGAATTTCAATCCCGCCACTCCGTGCCCCAGATCGAAGAAGGTACAGACCTCGCGCCAAGATTTGGCAAAGATGGCCTGTTGCCCTGCATCACAACTAATGCCGCCACGGGTGAGGTGCTGATGCTTGGCTGGATGAACGCGCAGTCCCTTAGGCTGACCATCCAAACCGGTGAAGCACATTATTTCAGCCGCGCACGACAGGTGTTGTGGCACAAAGGTGCGACCTCTGGTCTGGTTCAAAAGGTGATCGAAGCACGCATCGACGATGATCAGGATGCGCTTTGGCTGCGCGTCGATGTCACCGGGTCCGGCGCGTCCTGCCATGTTGGCTATCGCTCTTGCTTCTACCGGGCGGTGCCGCATGGCGCACAGGCCGGTGCCCCGCTGACCTTTCTCGAAGAGAACAAGACGTTCGATCCGGTGGATGTGTATGGCGATGCGCCGAACCCAACCCAACTCTGAATTGGTTTGAATGCAGCTCGCCCTTGCGTTGGCCAAGGGTGCGCGCGGCAATGTTTGGCCCAATCCAGCGGTGGCATGCGTGCTCATCAAGGATCGCATGGTTCTGGCAGAGGCTGCACCCACCCCGGCGGTCGCCCTTACGCAGAGCGCGCCACGTCCGAACAGGCCAACCTGAACTCATTATAATTGAGCATGAAGCCGCGACGCCCCCAATGGCAAAGCGCCCGGCCTGTTCCCCAGATAGGCGACATTGACCTGACCACCGTTGATGTCTCAGCTCGGACGCCCGGTTTGCGAACCAACCGTCTGGCCTTGGACCCGATCCATGATCTTGACAGTACAGAGAAAGCGACGAGCCAGTGATGGTAGAGACCGCAATTCGTGCCAATGCCGCCCTGCTTTGCGTTGGGCGGATTGCAGGCTTTCAATCACAAGCACATTGGGGCTGCAACCGGTCACACATCCAGCGTATTGTCTTTTTCCCATTGGGTGAAATGGGTCACGAATGAGGTCCACTCCTGATGCCGCATCTTCAGGTAGGCGGCAGAAAATTCATCGCCCATCATCGTCTTCAGCTCTTTGTCCTTGTCATAAAGACGAAGCGCATCCAGCATGTTCAGAGGCAGCTTGGGTGCGCCGCGCACTTTGTGCCCTTCGGCATACATATCAATGTCATAGCGCTTGCCGGGGTCAGCTTTGGAGCGCACGCCAGACAGGCCTGCGGCGATGATCACCGCTTGCAGCAAATAGGGGTTCACCGCGCCGTCCGGCAGGCGCAATTCAAAGCGGCCCGGTCCCGGCACCCGCACCATATGTGTGCGATTGTTACCGGTCCACGTCACGGTGTTGGGTGCCCAGGTGGCCCCTGACATGGTACGCGGCGCGTTGATACGCTTATAGCTGTTGACCGTCGGATTGGTGATCGCGGCCAGGGCGCTGGCGTGTTTCATGATCCCACCCAGGAAATACGATCCCTGCACGGACAGGCCCAGTTCAGCCGTCTGACTGCCCGTGGTGGTGTCCGTGGCAAAGACGTTGGTCCTGGCCTTGTCGCCGGGCGCATCCCACACAGAAATATGCGCATGACAGCCATTGCCCGTCAGACCCTCAACAGGTTTGGGCATGAATGTCGCCCTGTACCCATGTTTTTCGGCCACGGATTTGGTCATGAACTTAAAGAAGCTGTGTTTGTCTGCCGTGCGCAGAGCATCGTCAAATTCCCAGTTCATCTCGAACTGGCCATTCGCGTCCTCGTGGTCGTTCTGGTAGGGGCCCCAGCCAAGCTCCAGCATATAGTCGCAAATCTCACGCACCACGTCATAGCGGCGCATCACCGCCTGCTGATCATAGCAGGGCTTGGCGGCGGTATCATATTCATCCGACAGGGCCGAGCCATCGCGTGTCAGCAGGAAATACTCGGCCTCAATCCCGGTTTTGACATGCATGCCCTCGTCGGCGGCTTGGGCAATCAGGCGTTTGAGCACATTGCGTGGGGCCTGATCGACGGGCACCCCTTCCATCACCGGATCGGCGGCCACCCAGGCCACATCAGGCTGCCATGGCAGTTGGATCACTGAGGCGGGGTCAGGCACCGCCAGCATATCAGGGTGTGCCGGGGTCAGGTCCAGATAGGTGGCAAAGCCGGCAAAGCCTGCACCTTCTTCCTGCATATCGGCAATGGCCTGGGCGGGCACCAGTTTGGCCCGCTGCCCACCAAACAGATCCGTGAAGGAAATCATGAAATATTTTACGCCGTTCTCGGCGGCAAATGCGGCGAGGTCTGTTGTCATCGTTTTTGTCTCCCTGTCGTCAATGGAAAAAGGGGCAGCCTTGCCACCCCCCTTTTGTCAATATCTTAGAAACCAGTGCCCGGCTTGCCCGGATACCAATCTGTGCCCGACAGGGGCACCTGCGCCATCGCAGCGGCCTCCATCGTGAGGGCAACAAGGTCTTCTGGCTCCAGATTGTGCAGATGGTTCTTGCCACAGGCGCGGGCGATGGTCTGCGCCTCCAGCGTCATCACCTTCAGATAATTGCGCAGACGCCGCCCTCCCTCAATCGGGTCAAAGCGGGCCATCAACTCGGGGTCTTGGGTGGTGATACCAGCGGGGTCCTGGCCTTCGTGCCAGTCGTCATAGGCGCCCGCCGTGGTGCCCAGCTTGTTGTACTCGGCCTCCCATTTGGGGTCATTGTCGCCGATGGCTATCAACGCGGCCGTCCCAATTGAGACCGCATCTGCCCCCAAGGCCATCGCTTTGGCCACATCTGCACCCGAGCGGATGCCACCCGACAGGATCAGCTGAACCTTGCGGTGCATTCCCAGATCCTGCAGTGCCTGAACCGCAGGGCGAATGATGGCCAAAGTTGGCTGGCCCACATGTTCAATGAACACATCCTGCGTCGCGGCGGTACCGCCCTGCATCCCATCCAATACGATGGCATCAGCCCCTGCTTTGATCGCCAGTGTGACGTCATAATAGGGCCGCGCACCGGCTACTTTCACATAAATCGGGACTTTCCAGCCGGTGATCTCGCGCAGTTCAAGTATCTTGATCTCAAGGTCATCGGGGCCGGTCCAATCGGGGTGGCGACAGGCCGAGCGCTGATCAATACCTTTGGGCAGATTGCGCATCTCTGCCACGCGATCCGAGATTTTCTGCCCCAGCAACATACCGCCACCACCCGGCTTGGCCCCCTGCCCCACGACGACCTCAATCGCATCGGCGCGGCGCAGGTCATCGGGGTTCATCCCATAGCGTGATGGCAGATATTGATAGACCAGCTTGGTGGAATGGCCGCGCTCTTCTTGGGTCATGCCGCCGTCACCGGTCGTGGTCGAGGTGCCTGCCATGGACGCGCCCCGCCCCAGTGCTTCTTTGGCGGGACCACTGAGTGAGCCAAAGCTCATGCCGGCAATTGTAATCGGAATATCCAGCTCAATCGGGTTTGAGGCATGCAGCCCGCCGATGGTCACTGAAGTCTCACATTTCTCACGATACCCCTCCAGCGGATAGCGCGAAATGGAGGCCCCCATAAACAGCAGGTCATCAAAGTTGGGCACACGGCGCTTGGCCCCGCCGCCGCGAATATCATAAATGCCCGTGGCCGCCGCGCGGCGAATGTCACTGTTTACATCCGGCGAAAACGTCGCTGACTGACGTGGTGTGGTGTGTGGGGGTTTCTGGTCTGTCATGATCTTATCCCCTCAATACGCGCCAGCGTTATCAATATCAAAATTATAGAGCTGCCGGGCCGAGCCATAGCGCGTGAACTCCTCGGGCTTGGCATCGCAACCGGCCTCTTCAAGCAACCCTTTGAGCAACGCGATATGCTCTGCGCGCATCTCTTTCTTTTCACAATCAGCACCGAGGCTTTTTACCTCACCGCGCACAAAAAACCGCGCCTCATAGCAACTGTCGCCCAGGGCCTCGCCTGCGTCACCACAGACAACCAGATTACCGGACTGGCCCATAAAGGCCGACATATGGCCGACATTGCCATGCACGACGATATCAACGCCCTTCATTGAAATCCCGCAACGCGAGGCGGCATTGCCCTTGACCACAATCAGCCCGCCATGCGCCGTGGCGCCCAGATACTGGCTGGCGTCGCCTTCAATGATGATCTTGCCCGACATCATGTTTTCACCCGTGCCGGGACCGGCCGAGCCATCAATATTGATTGTCGCCTGTTTGTTCATGCCGCCACAATAATAGCCGGTTGACCCACGCACAGTCACTTCGATCGGGGCATCCAGGCCCACGGCAATGGCGTGGCTGCCTTTGGGGTTCACGATTTCCCATGCGGTCTCGTTGGTGCTCTGGGTTTGCGCATGCAATTCCTCGTGCATGGCGCGCAGGCCCTTTTCTCCCAAATCAAATGTCTGCATATCAGTGCTTCCAAAAATAGACGGTTGCGGGTTCGGGTTCCCAGACGCGCGCGTCCTCGATCCCCGGCAGGCTGACCAGAGCGCGGTATTCGCTGCCAAAGGCCACATATTGGTCCGTTTCGGCCATCACGGCAGGTTTGCAGGCGATCGGGTCACGCACCACGCCGAACCCGTCCTTGGTGCCAACCACGAAGGTGTAAAACCCGTCCAGATCGTCAATGCCCGCCTCCAGCGCCTCGCCCAATGAATGGCCGTTCTGCATTTTCCATGTCAGATAAGCGGCGGCAACTTCGGTGTCGTTCTCGGTTTCGGTCATCACCCCTTCGCGCGCCAATGTCCGGCGCAATGAATTGTGATTGGAAAGCGAGCCATTGTGGACCAGACATTGATCAGCACCGGTTGAAAACGGGTGTGCGCCCAGCGTGGTGACGGCACTTTCCGTGGCCATGCGGGTGTGGCCGATGCCGTGGCTTCCGGTCAGCTGCGGGATATCAAACCTCTCAGCAACATCACCCGGAAGGCCGACTTCCTTATATATCTCAATGACTTCCCCGGCACTCATCACGCGGGTTTCGGGGCGCATTTCTTTCAGGGCGGTGCGTGCCTCCAGCATTTTATCCTCAGGCAGGTCGATGACCGCATGGGTATCCTTCACCCGGAGTGAGACCTCTGCGCCGATGCGGCCCGACAGCTCGACTTCAAGCCCGGCATAGCTGGTTTCAGGGGTGGCGGATTGAATGGTCAGCTTGGCGCGCCCATCGTGATCTGCACCATAAACAGCAATGCCGGCGCTATCCGGGCCGCGGTCCGTCATGGTGATCAACATTTCAGTCAGCATCTCACCAAGTTTCGGCTCGAGCGATTTGTCTTTCAAAAACAATCCGACGATCCCGCACATATGCGCCTCCATAGAATCAAAGACCTTGTTACGGAAACACTATGTGGTTCAACAAACAATTCAAGGTATGAATTAAATATTCCCCACAGGAATACATCACATCTCAGGAATGACTTGGCTGAGGATAGGAGATGATTGAAATATACCGCGCCGGCAGTTGGATCAATTCATCGGGGCCATGGGGCGCATCGGCGTCAAAAAACAAACTATCACCCGGCTTGAGGTGAAAGCTCTTGTCGCCATAGCGATACCCCACCTCACCTTCGAGCATATAAAGCAGCTCAATACCGTCATGTTGAAACGTGGGGAACACATCAGACTTGGTCGTCAGGGTGATCAGATATGGCTCTACGATCACACCCGAAGAATTGGCACCAAGATGGCCAAGCAAGCGATATTGATGGCCCGCACGGGTGCCCGCGCGCTCGATCTCAACCGCGTCACCGGCTTTGACATGTACCGCCTCACGGCTTTCTTCAAATCGGCGGAAAAAGGCGGTGACAGGCACGCTTAGCGCCGATGACAGGGATTGCAACGTGGTCAGACTGGGCGAGGTCACGCCATTTTCAATCTTTGATAACATGCCCACTGACAGGCCCGTGGCCCGTGCCAGATCCGCAACCGTCATTTCCTTTTTGTGACGGAACTCGCGCAGTTCCCGGCCGATGGCCAATTCCAGGTTATTCTCACGCGGCTCTTTAGGGCTATGTGGATCCTGGCTCAGTTTTGACGCGGCCATGGTGTTGCTCACTCCTTTTGCCTCGGGCTAGGATAAAAACCCCGCCGGGAATTGCAAGCTGCGGTTCTTGGTGCATCCCCTTTGGGCTGCGGTTTCTTCTGATTTCTCGTCCAGTTTGACGTCTAACCCACAGGCAAAGGAATACCCGACCAAGCCCAAATCAAGCGGCATGAACAGGCTTGGTGGGCGCTACCACAGTCTAAGGCGCCCCATCAGGGGCGATAAAGGGCCGGTATGTCTCGGATTTGGAACGGCTCAACTGCCGTTTCGTCGCCAGTCAGATCGCTTATATCAATGTGCGCCCCCCTTGCTTCATCTTTCCCTAAATACTTAAAATGCGCGCCGCACGGGGCCGTAAAGTTTGATCATGATCTCAATGATCGCCGAAAACACCGCCAAGTCCTGAATTAATCTGGCACATTACTGCGCAACTCGTGGCCAATTCGCCACATTGCCTCTGGCTGTTTCCACAACGCAAATCGTTGCCTTATTTGTGTCACATTTCAGGCCAACGATCCTCCTTATCAACTGCTATCTGTAGTGGATAATCAAAAAAATGCGCCCGTCAGGCGTGATCTGGCAGGGCTGCTACAATAAAGAGAAAGAGCAGACTATGGCCTATTCAGTACCCCAGTCCACCACGAACACCGCAGGCAAGCCTCAGCCCAAACCGGCGACAATTCCCAATCAGCCACGGATCATTTCAAAGCAGGTTTTCACTGATTTCGCCTCAATTTGAGTGATAGGTACTTCTACCTGCGTTAGTTTAAGTATCAATAATATCCATTTGAATTAGTTGTTAAATTTCACAACAAATATCCAATTGTGTTGAATGCTTTTGGCCCAGAACCTAAAAATTGGGACACTGCATGCCTATGTTAAACATATGAACATAGATTCACAACAAGACCTAGAAGCTGAGCTTTCCCGCTTGCGCACTTTGGCCAAACGGCTGGATGCGTTGGTCACTATTCCCGGCACGCGTATCAACATCGGGCTGGATAACATCCTTGGGCTCTTGCCTGTGGTTGGGGATATTGCGGCCTTTGTGCCCGCCGCTTGGCTGGTTTGGCGTGCGCGCCAATTGGGGGCCACGCCCGGTGCTCAGGTGGTGATGGCCGGCAATCTGGTGCTCGACCTTACGATCGGATCCATCCCGATCATCGGTGATGCGTTTGACATCCTCTACAATGCCAACCTGCGCAACTATGCCCTGCTTGAGACAAATCTGGCCAAACGCACAGCCCGCGCCCAAACGATCAACCCGGTGCATTTTCAGATGTAGGGCGCGCGCGCCACATCCCCCTGAACACCAAAAGGCGGCCCTGCCCTATGACAGCGCCGCCCTGAAGTCTTAATGTCAAAGATGGTGGCTTAGCCTACCAACTCCAGACCGGAAAAGAAGTAAGCGATTTCTTCTGCGGCGGTTTCTGGGGCGTCTGAGCCGTGAACCGAGTTTTCGCCAACGGATTCAGCAAATTCAGCGCGCACAGTGCCGGGTGCCGCATCGGCGGGGTTTGTCGCGCCCATCACTTCGCGGTTTTTGGCAATGGCGCCTTCGCCTTCCAAAACCTGAACAACAACCGGCTCAGAGGCCATGAATTCGCACAGCTCGCCGTAAAACGGGCGCTCAGCGTGAACCGAGTAAAACTGCCCGGCTTGCGCCATGGTCAGCTGAATGCGCTTTTGCGCAACGATGCGCAGACCCGCGTCTTCGAACTTGGCATTGATTTTGCCGGTCAGGTTACGTTTTGTTGCGTCGGGTTTGATGATACTCAGCGTGCGTTCAACAGCCATGTCAGCCTCTTTTATCTCAGGGGTTACGCGCTCGGCCCTTTGCCTGCGCCTTGTTAATCGCGGCCCCGATAGCATGAGGTTTGGCCATTGAAAAGCTGCGATTGACGCGCAGGCCACAATCGGCGACACCGCACACCATGTTGCGCATTGATGATATCACCTATTCCGTTGCGGGCCGCCCGCTGATTGAAAACGCCTCGGCCACCATTCCGGAGGGCCACAAAGTGGGCATTGTCGGGCGCAATGGCACGGGCAAGACCACTCTGTTTCGTCTGATCCGAGGCGAGCTGGTGTTGGAAACCGGCAGCATCACCCTGCCCCAGCGCGCGCGCATTGGCGGTGTGGCCCAGGAAGTGCCCAGCAACGAAGTGTCGCTGATCAACACCGTGTTGGCCGCCGATACCGAACGCACCGCCTTGCTTGAGGAGGCCGAGACCGCCACCGATGCCACGCGAATTTCAGATATCCAGATGCGTCTGGCTGACATTGATGCCTGGTCTGCCGAGGCGCGCGCTGCAACTATTTTGCGTGGCCTGGGGTTTGGCAGTGCGGAACAATTGCAGCCCTGCTCAGATTTTTCCGGGGGGTGGCGCATGCGTGTGGCTTTGGCCGCAGTGCTGTTTTCCCAGCCCGATCTGTTGCTTTTGGATGAGCCGACCAACTATCTTGATCTGGAGGGCGCTGTCTGGCTTGAGACCTATCTGGCGCGCTATCCCCATACTGTGCTGATCGTCAGCCATGACCGCGGATTGCTGAACCGCGCAGTTGGGTCGATCCTGCATTTGGAAGATCGCAAACTCACCCTTTATCAGGGCAATTACGATACTTTCGCGCGCACCCGCGCCGCCCGTGTGGCTGCCGCCCAATCCGAGGCGAAAAAGCAAGATGCCCGCCGCGCCCATTTGCAGAGCTTTGTGGATCGCTTCCGTGCCAAGGCCTCAAAGGCGGTTCAGGCGCAGTCACGCCTCAAGATGATTGAGAAGATGACCCCGATCACCACCCCGCAAGAGGCCGCGCTGAAAAAGTTCACCTTTCCCTCACCCGAGGAGCTGTCACCACCGATCATCGCCATTGAGGGCGCCTCGGTGGGCTATGATGGCAAGGCCATTCTATCGCAGCTGGACCTGCGCATTGATCAGGATGATCGCATCGCGCTTCTGGGCAAAAACGGCCAAGGTAAATCCACTCTTTCCAAGATGTTAGCGGGTAAACTTAAACCGATGACAGGGCGTATGACAACTGCCTCAAAATTCCGGGTAGGGTATTTTGCGCAGCATCAGGTAGATGAATTGCATGTCGATGAAACCCCGATTGATCACATTCGTCGTCTGCGTCCCGGTGAAACCCCGGCCCGGTTGCGCGCGCGCCTTGGCGGCTTTGGCATCGGTGCGGAACAGGCCGAAACGCTGGTGGGCAAGCTGTCGGGCGGGCAAAAAGCACGGTTGAGCCTGATGCTCGCCACGATAGACGCGCCCCATATGCTGATCCTGGATGAGCCGACCAACCACCTTGATATCGAAAGCCGTGAGGCTTTGGTTGAGGCCCTCACCGCCTATAGCGGCGCGGTGATCCTGGTCAGCCACGATATGCATTTGCTCAGCCTTGTGGCGGACCGGCTTTGGTTGATCAAAGACGGGCGTGTCGCCCCTTATGAAGGTGATCTTGAGGGCTATCGAACGGCCTTGTTATCAACCGATAAACCCGCCAAAGCGGCCAAGGAAAAGCCCAAGCCGAAACGTGCCACGCGTGATCAGATCATTGCCTTGCGCCAAGATGTACGCAGCTGCGAAGTGCGGTTGGAAAAGCTCAACGAGATGCGTGACAAGATCGCCTCAAAACTGGCTGATCCCAAAATGTATGCCGAAGACAATGTTGTGCAGGCCACTGTATTGCAAAAGAAATACTCAGAAGTGATGGATGGTTTGGAACGCGCCGAGGCCTTGTGGGTCAAGGCCGAAACCAAGCTGGACAAAGCACTGGTACGAGGCGAAGATTAAGCCATGGACAGCGCTTTTTTGATCACCACATTCGTCACACTGCTGGTTGTGATTGATCCGCTTGCCCTGACACCGATGTTTATTGCGATCACGCAAGGCATTGATAAACGCCGTCGCCGTATCATTGCGGTGCGGGCGTGCCTGACGGCGGCCGGTATTTTGATTATCTTTGCCCTGCTGGGCGAGGCGCTGCTGGATTTCATTGGCATTTCCATGTCGGCCTTTCGCATTGCGGGGGGCATTCTTTTGTTTCTGACGGCCCTTGATATGTTGTCGGACAAGCGCACCCAAAAGCGCCGTGAACGCTCAACCGAGGCAGGGGATGATGACCATGACGATCCATCGGTCTTTCCATTGGCCATTCCTTTGCTGGCCGGCCCCGGCGCCATTACCACGGTCATCCTGTTGGTGGCGGCCCGGCCTGACTGGTTTGGCTTTGCCTGGGTGATGGGCCTGATGTTGGCAGCGCTGACGCTTGTGTTCATCTCCTTTCTCTCGGCCAGTTTTGTTGAACACGCGCTGGGTAAAACCGGAATCAACGTGACCACCCGCCTGCTGGGGATGTTGCTGGCGGCATTGGCCGTGCAATTCGTGCTTGATGGCCTGCGCGATTTTGGGTTTTTGGCGTGATCTGGCCAATCGCCCATGGCGTACCTATATCTGTCTGATGGATAATTTTGACACCGCTCGCCTGATCTATCTCGTGCTGCTGGGCAGCGCTGTGGTGCTTTGGTTTTTTGCGCAAAACCGTGAAAGCCTGGGTAAAGTCACGCAACAGGCCCTGATCTGGGGGCTGATCTTTGTGGGCGTGATTGCCGCTGTGGGCTTGTGGGGTGACATTCGCAATACGGTTGTGCCAGGTCAGGCCGTGTTTTCCGATGGTGATCGCATAGAGCTGCCCCGCGCGCCCGATGGCCATTATTACCTGAGCGCAGATGTGAACGGCGCCCCTGTCACCTTTGTGGTGGATACAGGTGCCTCGGGCATTGTGCTGTCCAAAGAAGACGCCACATTGATTGGTCTCGATCCTGAAACGCTCGATTATTATGGGCGTGCCACCACTGCCAATGGCGAGGTGCGCACAGCCCCCGTTGTGCTGGACAGCCTGCGCATTGGCCCGGTTGAGGACACCAGAATACGGGCCTTTGTCAACGAAGGGGCGTTGGATCAATCGCTTTTGGGGATGGATTATCTGGACCGGTTTTCATCGGTCGAGATTTCCGGCGGCAAGCTGATACTCAGGCGCTAAGCCCAAGCAGCGCAACGCCGGTTCAGCTTTCGGCCTTCTTCTCCCAACGCCCGGATTCCTCAGACCAATATTGCGCGGCACAGCCGGCATCGCTCAGAAGTTTCCACTGATTGCGTGCAGTTTGCACCGCTTGATCATCATAGCCATCAAACAAAATGCAGGTGCGCTCAAGCGCGTTCACCTGAGCGGGCGTGATGCCGGCCCCGTCAATGCACATCACACAGGCAGCCGCATTGGGTAGCGCGTCTGAGGTGCTCAGCAAAATCGGCTGATCGCCCTCATGTGCCTGCCCGGCACGGCCATGGGGCAAAAACCCGTCTTCATGGCCAAGCCACAGTTTGGCGTCCAGCCAATCCATACGGTCCTCGGCCTGCCCACGCACCACCACTCGCCACCCCGCCCCAAGCGCCTTGCCCAGCAAAAGCGGCAAGGTCGCCTCAAGCGGCTGACGTGTCAGGTGATAAAAGTAGGCGGCCCCCATCAGCTTGGCTCGTAAGCCTGTGCAACCAGTTGGTTGAGCGCCATCACACCCCAGCCGGTGGCGCCTTTTGGGGCATAGGCCGTTTCCGTTTTCACTGAGGCCACGCCGGCAATGTCCAGATGGATCCAAGGCGTGCCATCCTGCACAAAGCGTTGCAGAAATTGCGCAGCGGTGATTGATCCCGCAGGCCTGCCGCCCACGTTTTTCATATCCGCAATGTTGCTTTTCAACTGATCGTCATAGGCCTGTTCCAATGGCATGCGCCAAGCGCCCTCGCCCATTGTATCTGCGGCCTTCAGGAAGGATTTGCAGAAATCATCATTGTTTGAGAATACCCCGGCCTTTTCATGGCCCAGCCCAATGATGATGGCCCCTGTCAAGGTGGCCAAATCAATCATCGCGGCAGGTTTATAGGTTTCCTGTGCGTACCACATGATGTCTGAAAGAACCAAACGACCCTCAGCATCGGTATTGATCACCTCAACCGTGTCCCCCTTCATCGAGGTCACCACATCGCCGGGGCGCGTGGCGCGCTCAGACGGCATGTTTTCAACCAGCCCGACGATGCCCACCACATTGGCCTTTGCCTTGCGCAGGGCCAAGGCGCGCATCACGCCGGCCACAACCCCTGCGCCGCCCATATCCATGGTCATATCTTCCATGCCCGCCGCAGGTTTCAGGCTGATACCGCCTGTATCAAACACCACACCCTTGCCGATCAATGCCAGCGGGGCGTCCCCCTTGGTGCCTCCGTTCCACTCCATGATGGCCACCTTGGAGGGGCTGGCAGAGCCAAACCCAACAGACAGCAAACACCCCATGCCCAGCTTTTCAAGCTTGTCTTCCTCAAGCACAGTCACCTTCAAACCAAGCGATTTCATCGCCTCGATACGGGCCGCAAATTCGGTTGTGGTCAGGTGGTTGGCGGGTTCCGCCACCAGATCACGGGTAAAGAACACGCCTTCGGCCACAGCCAGCAACGGGGCGGCATCGGCGCGCGTTTCATCGGGTTTGGACACCATGATGCTCACGCCCTCACCCGGTGTATCCTCGGCCGTTTTATGGGCGGTAAACTCATACGCCCGCAGCGCAATGCCCTGTGCCAGATCTGCCGGGCGGCGAACTTGACCGGCCAGAACCGTCAGCGCGTCGGTGCCTTTGGCTTTGCCCAGGGCAGCCCCGGCTTTGCGGGCATCATCGGGTTTGGCATTGCGCTCAAGGCAGACCACATCCAGCGCTTTGGCCGCCATGCCAGCGGGCCAGTTGAGCGTGATCACCTCCCCCGGTTTCATCTTCTCAACGGCGCCACTTTCCACCATGCGCGCCAAGGCACCTTTGGTCAGGCGGTTGACCCGCCGCGCCGCCAGATCCAACTTGCCATCGGCGGGCAAAAACACCGCCACACGCCCGGTTGCGAGGGCGATCTGGTCAAGGTCAATATCGGCAAAAGTAATGGTAACTGGCGTGGTCATGTTCATAGCTCCCAGAGTGGATTTCCCCTAGACCTAGCGCGGCTGGGCGGGGATGGGAAGCCTCGGATCATGGCCACAGCAGGCACCACCCCGTGGTGGCAGGTGACAAACTCCCGCTCATCACGCCTCTGAGGCGCATTAGCAGTTTTCCCCCCTATGGATTTCCGATAGGCTGACCACCAGATTGAGTGTTCGGGGGGATACAGAGTGACCAGATTCGACAGATACATGCTGTCGCAATTCATGGTGCTTTTCGGCTTTTTCGCGCTGGTCCTTGTGTCGATCTTCTGGATCAACAAAGCAGTGCGCATGTTTGACCGTCTGATTGGCGACGGGCAGCCGGCATGGGTGTTCCTTGAATTCACCGCCTTGACACTGCCCAGCGTCATTGGCGTGGTTTTACCAATCGCCGCCTTTGCGGGGGCGGTTTATGTCACCAACCGGCTGACCACCGAAAGCGAGCTGACCGTGATGCAGGCCACGGGCTATTCGCCCTGGCGGCTGATCCGGCCCGTGATCATTTATGGCATATTGATTGCGATCATGATGTCGGTGCTGACCAACCTGTTGATTCCGGTTAGCCTGAGCCAGCTGCATTTGCGCAAATCCGAGGTCAGCAAAAACATCACCGCCAAATTGTTGACCGAGGGCGAGTTTTTGCACCCTGCATCCGGCATCACCTTTTATATCCGCGATATCACCCCCGAGGGCGAGCTGCGGGATGTGTTCCTGTCAGACCGGCGCAATCAAAACAGCCCCGTGACCTATACCTCCTCACGCGCCTATCTAGTGCGCGAAGGTGGCGGCACCAAGCTGGTGATGCTGGATGGGCTGTCACAAACCCTGCGCACCAACGGCAATCGGCTGTTCACCACACATTTTGATGATTTTTCCTATGACATTTCCAGCCTGATTTCCAAGGATGAGGTGTCGCTTAACCATATCACCTTTGCCTCGACGCCTGATTTACTGTTCAGCCCCGGCGAGGTCGCCGTGCGCACAAGGGCCACGTTGGGTCAGATTGCCTATGAGGGGCACAACCGGATTAATCAGGCCCTGCTGTGCATCGTGGCGGCCCTGGTGGGGTTTGCCACGCTTTTGCTGGGCACGCACAGCCGCTTTGGCGTATGGTGGCAAATCATCGCTGCCTTTGTGCTGCTGGTGGGGATCAAGATGGTTGAAGGCATTGTTTCTGGCCCGGTTCTTGCCAATGCGGCGATGTGGCCCCTCATGTATATACCCGCTGTCGGGGGCATGGTGCTGACGGTGGTTTTGTTGCACATCGCGGCCAATCCCGGATTGTTCCGGCGCAGTCGGCGCAGCGCTCAGGGGGGTGGGTCATGATCCTGCACCTCTATTTTGCACGCAAGTTCTTTTGGACATTTGCCCTGATCATGCTGGTCTTTGTGATCATCCTGCTGCTGGTGGATATTGCCGACGAAGTGCAGGATTTTCCCGAACTGCCATTCTCCGCCATTCTGGAAATCGTATTTCTGAATGCCCCCAGTGCGAATTACGAAATCCTGCCTTTGGTGATGATCCTGTCCACGGTGGCGCTGTTTTTGCGTTTGGCGCGCTCGTCTGAACTGGTTGTGGTGCGGGCTGCCGGGCGCTCGGCCTGGCGGGCGTTATTCGCGCCGGTGATGGTGGCCGCCCTGATCGGGATTGTGACCATCACGTTGCTGAACCCGATCGTTGCGGCCACGTCCAAACGCTATAATGATCTGATCGCGGGGTATCGCGGTGGCGGGGCCAATGTGCTGGCCATCGCATCTGAGGGGCTTTGGCTGCGCCAGGGTAGCCCGGACGGCCAAACCGTGATCCATGCTGTGCGCGCCAGCTCGGATGTGGGTATTTTGTTCACCGCGACATTCATTTCATTCGCCCCTGATGGTACACCGTTGCACCGCATCCTGGCTGAAACAGCCGAGTTGAAAGACGGTGAATGGCTGTTGAAGAACGTCAAAAAGTGGACATTGTCAGGCCGCGCCAACCCCGAGGCATCGGCCGAATTTCTGGACGAATTGTCGTTGCCCTCGGCCCTGACGCAAGACCGGATCATCGACAGCTTTGGCAAGCCTGAACATATCTCACTGTGGGATCTGCCGGATTTCATCGCGCAACTGGAGCAAGCCGGATTTTCCGCCCGCCGCTATGCGGTCTGGTATCAAATGGAGCTATCGCGCCCGCTGTTTTTGGTCGCGCTGGTGTTGATCGCGGCCGCCTTTACCATGCGCCACGCGCGGCTTAGCAACACCTCGATGTCGGTTCTGACTGCGATTATGCTGGGCTTTGGGCTGTATTACATTCGTAACTTTGCGCAAATATTGGGGGAAAGTGGTCAAATTCCCATCATGCTGGCCGCTTGGGCCCCGCCTGTGGCGTCTTTCCTGCTGGCCATTGGCATATTATTGCATATGGAGGACGGATGAGGTTTCTCTTCCTTCTTCTGGTTGGCCTGTCAGTCGTGGCCGGATCGGTGCGGGCACAATCCGCGCCGCCACAGCCCGCCGTGCTGATTGCCGATGATGTATTTCTTGACGGCGAAACAGCATTGGTGGCCACTGGCAATGTCGAAGCCCTTTTTGATGGCCGTCGCCTTAAGGCCAAAAGCATCACCTATGATCGCACCACCGAAACCCTGTTGATAGTCGGCCCGATGACCTTGCAAGACCCCGATGGCGGCATCTTGGTCCTTGCGGATACAGCACAGCTGGATCGGTCAATGCAAAACGGCATTCTGACGGGCGCGCGCGTGGTGATGAATGATCAGCTGCAATTGGCCGCGCATGAGATGAACCGGGTAAACGGGCGCTACTCACAGCTATACAAAGCTGCCGTCACCTCTTGCCGTGTGTGTGAAAATGGCCGCCCGCCCCTTTGGCAAATTCGGGCCAAACGGGTGATCCATGATCAACAAGAACGCCAGCTCTACTTTGACGAAGCACAGTTTCGGGTGCTGGATACCCCCATCTTCTATCTGCCCCGTCTGCGCCTGCCTGATCCCACGCTGAAACGCGCCAGCGGGTTTTTGATCCCATCGGTCTATAATTCCTCAACCCTGGGCACAGGCATAAAGGTGCCGTATTTTATCCGGCTGGGCGATCATGCTGATCTGACACTAACACCATTTCTGGCCACCAAAACAGCCACGCTGGAATATCGCTATCGTCAGGCCTTCCGCACCGGTGACATTGAATTTGAAGGCGCGTTTTCGGATGACGATCAGGGGGTGCGCTCGGTTCGCTCCTATATTTTTGGTGAAGGGGCGTTTGATCTTAAGCATGATTTCAAACTGACCTTTGATATCGAAGCCGTGAACGACGACACGTATTTGCTGGATTATGGCTATTCCAACAAAGACCGACTGGACAGCCAACTGGCCGTGGAACGTGTGCGCCGTGACGAATACATCCGCGCCGCAATCACACATTTCCGCTCCTTGCGCACAAATGAACAAGACACCACCCTGCCCACGCTCTCGGCTGATGTGGATTACGAACGCCGGTTCTTTCCCACCCGTACCGGGGGCGAGCTGGTGTTTTCCGCCGCCGCCCATACACATCATCGCTCCTCCGATCAGACCACCGATGGCGCTGATTTTGACCTTTATGCTGACGGTGTCGACATGACCCGATTTACCAATGAGGTTGATTGGTTCCGCAGTTGGATATTGCCCGGTGGCGTGCATACCCGTGTGCAAACCGGAGTGGCCATCGACAGTTTCTTTGTGGATCAGGCCGGGCTGACCTCTGCCTCGCGCGATACCAATGTGACGCCTTCGACGTCACTGCAATTGCGCTGGCCCTTGTTGAAACAGACCCGGCGCAACACGACACATGTGATTGAACCCATGGTGCAATTGGCCTGGTCAGGCGGGGATGCGGTGAACCTGCCCAATGATGAAAGCACCCTGGTGGAATTTGATGAGGGCAATCTGATGACCCTTTCGCGCTTTCCCGAACCGGACCGGCGCGAATACGGATTTTCCGCGGCCTATGGGCTGAGCTGGACCCGGATTGATCCGCGCGGCTGGCGCTCGGCATTGGTGATGGGGCAAGTGGTGCGCGACGAAAAGCTGATCGAGCTGAATGGGGTGAGCAGTTTCACCAATGTCTCGGGTTTGCAAAATCGCCATTCGGATTTTTTGCTCGCTGGCCAGATACAAACCCCCAATGGGCTGTCGCTGACCGCACGTGGGCTATTTGATGATGGCTATGACACCACCAAGGCCTCGGCACGGGCCAGTTGGCAAAACGATCTGGCTGATATTGGCGCCACTTACATCTGGCTGCGCGGCGATAATGCGGAAAATCGGCCCAATACCATCTCGGAATGGTCCGTTGATGGCAGCTATCGCGTGTCACGCCACTGGACGGGCAGCGCCAATTGGCGGTATGACGTGGCCAGTGACCAGAATGTGACAGCGGGGATCGGACTGACCTACACAAATGAATGTGTCGAGGCGAAACTTTCGGCCTCGCGCCGCTTCACCTCTTCCTCTATTCTGGAACCATCGACGGATTTGTCTTTGACTGTGGCCTTACGCGGCTTTTCAGTCAAAAATCAGGACAAAAGCTACGTCCGCACATGCAGGAATTAAGACGAATGACATCACGCCTTTGCACACTCTTTTGCTCTCTCGCTTTTATGGCCACAACGTCAATCGTTGGGTTGATGCCCGCCAGCGCGCAGGCACAAAACCAGTTTGAAGCGGTGATCAAGGTCAATGATCAGGCCATCACCCGCTATGAGGTCGCCCAACGTGCGCGCATGTTGCAACTGTTCCGTGCTGCTGGCAATTTGCCGGTTGTCGCGCGCGAACAACTGATCGAAGACCGTTTGAAAATGGATGCAGCGCGCGCCAATGGGGTGGTGCTGTCCGATGAAGAAGTCCAGGTCGGGGTCGAAGAATTTGCCGCGCGCGCCAATATGAACGGCGAACAGATGGTACGCGCGTTGGAAGGTGCGGGCGTTGGCGAAAGCTCACTGCGGGATTTCGTGCGAGTTGGCATCACCTGGCGCGAAATGAACCGCGCTCGCTTTTCTGCAAGCGTTTCTGTCAGCGAGGATGATCTGGACCGCGCCAAGGCCGCGATTTCCGGCAGCACTTCAAATGTGCGTGTCCTGCTCAGCGAAATCATCATGCCAGCACAGCCCAGTCAGGCCTTGGCTGTGCAGGAACGTGCGGCGCGTATTTCTCAGGTTACGACCGAGGCCGAGTTTTCGGCCAATGCGCGGCGCTACTCTGCTTCGCGCACCCGTGGCCGTGGCGGGCGTATGGATTGGGTGCCGCTGACGCAATTGCCGCCTCAGCTGCGCACCATTATTTTGGCTTTGGCCCCCGGCGAAGTGACCGATCCTCTGCCATTGGAAGGCGCTGTGGCGTTGTTCCAATTGCGCGACATTGAAGAGTTGGATGTCCCCGCCCCTGAGTATTCGGCCATTGAATATGCGGCCTATTATATCCCCGGCGGGCGCTCTGATGCGGCTCTGGCCACAGCGCGCCAGATTGAGGACAACACAGACACCTGCGATGATCTTTATGGCATTGCATATGGTCAACCCGAAGAGGTGCTTGAACGTACAGCGGCCGCACCCGCTGATCTGCCTCAGGACATTGCCATTGAGCTGGCAAAACTGGACGACGGCGAAATATCCACCGCGCTGACCCGCTCAAACGGGCAGACGTTGATGGTGTTGATGCTGTGTGGCCGTTCTGCCCTGCTTGAGGGGGAAGGCCCGACCGATCAGGATTTGACTGCGTTCATCACCAACCGGCGGCTCGACAGCTATGCAAACGGCTATCTCGAAGAGCTGAAGGCCGAGGCCCGCATCGTCATTCTGGAATGACCCTGCCTGTCGCGCTGAGCTGTGGTGAACCTGCGGGCATCGGCCCCGAATTGGCTGCCGCGGCCTGGCAAAACCTGCGTGACACGTTGCCGTTCTTTTTGATTGGCGATCCGGCGCATCTGCCTGCGGGCACTCCTGTGACCCTTATTAAGGATCCTGCTCAGGCCAGTGCTGCCAGTGCCACTGCCCTGCCCGTACTTGCGCATCCCTTTAACGGCCCGCGCACGCCGGGAATACCCCATGGGGCCCATGCGCAGGGCGTGATTGATGTGATCGCCCGTGGCGTTGATCTGGTGCAATCGGGCGCGGCGTCAGCGCTGTGTACCGCCCCCATTCACAAGCGCGCGCTGCAGGAGGGGGCTGGGTTTGCCTATCCCGGCCATACCGAATATCTGGCCGCTTTGGCGGGCGTTGATCATGTGGTGATGATGCTGGCCTCTGATCAGCTGCGTGTGGTGCCCGCCACCATCCACATCCCCTTGTCCGACGTGCCAAAGGCCCTGACGTCTGAGCTGTTGGAACAGACCATTCGCATCACCCATGCCGGTCTGATCCGGGATTTTGGCCTTGCCACGCCACGCTTGGCCATTGCCGGGCTGAACCCTCATGCTGGTGAGGGTGGCAAAATGGGGCATGAGGAAATCACTTTGATCTCTCCGGTGCTTGAGCGGCTCAGGTCTGAAGGCATGGCGCTCAGCGGCCCGCTTTCGGGCGATACAATGTTTCACGCCCGCGCGCGTGAGACCTATGACGCCGCCATCTGCATGTATCATGATCAGGCCCTTATCCCGATCAAGACGCTGGATTTCGACCGGGGGGTGAATGTCACGCTGGGCCTGCCTTTTGTGCGCACCTCGCCCGATCACGGCACTGCATTTGACATCGCAGGGCGCGGCATCGCCAATCCTACGTCCCTGATTGAAGCCCTGAAAATGGCCGCCCGTATGGCCGCAGCCCGGAGCTGACAAGACACGCCATGAGCACAATTGACACCCTTCCCCCTCTGCGCCAGGTGATTGCCGATCACGACTTGTCAGCGCGCAAATCAATGGGGCAGAACTTTCTGCTGGATCTCAATCTCACGGCCAAAATTGCGCGTCAGGCGGGGGATTTGACCGGCTACGACGTGCTAGAGATCGGCCCCGGCCCCGGTGGTCTGACCCGCGGGTTACTGGCCGAGGGCGCGCGGCGGGTTGTGGCCATTGAAAAGGATCAACGCTGCCTGCCAGCCCTTGAGGAAATTTCCCAAGCCTATCCCGGCCAACTGAGCGTATTGAACGCAGATGCGCTGGCCATTGATCCGCTTGAGCACCTGACCCCCCCCATCCGTGTGGCCGCCAACCTGCCCTATAATGTGGGCACCGAACTGTTGGTGCGCTGGCTGACCCCGGCCCAATGGCCGCCCTTCTGGGACAGTCTGACATTGATGTTTCAGCGCGAAGTGGCCGAACGTATCGTGGCGCGGCCCGGCTCCAAGGCCTATGGCCGGTTGGCGCTGCTGGCACAGTGGCGGGCGGATGCGCGCATCGTGATGTCATTGCCCCCCGAAGCGTTCACACCGCCGCCCAAAGTGTCCTCGGCGGTGGTGCATCTGACGGCCCTGCCCGAACCACGATACCCCGCTGATCCAAAACTGTTGGAGCATGTTGTGGCCAAAGCATTCAACCAGCGCCGCAAGATGCTGCGCGCCGCTCTCAAAGGCATGGCGCCTGATATCGAGGATCGGTTGATTGCAGCGGGTATCAAGCCCACCGACCGGGCTGAAACTGTCGGCCTTGAGCAATTCTGCGCCTTAGCACGGCTGATGGCCAACTGACGTAAGACCACTCATAAGGGGTTTTGCACAAAACGCCCGCAACGGAGCTACATCACTGGGGAACGCCCCCATGTGCCTGTTTCAGGGTCAAGGGCGATAGGCTTGGGGTGGCAGAACGCCTCGCCAATAGGAAAAAGCGCGAAGTTTCCCCCGCGCTTTTCAAAAAACCTGACACAAGTGATTACTCAACCGCTTCCGCTGGTCCCGGCTCACCGTTTGTGTCGGGGCTGGGTGCCTCTTTCGCCGGTTTGCGCGGTTTGCGCTGGCGTTTTGGCTTTGGGGGTTGGCTTTCGGGTGTTTCCACAAGACCGCTTTCACTGTCTTCAACCGAGGCAGGTATCACATCCGGCTGTGGTGCATCGGCCAGATCGCCGCCCTTTGCCGGGTCAGCAGCTTCGCCACCGCCGCCGCTGTTTGATTCACGCTCCTGGCGTTGCGCGCGCTCGCGGTCACGCTCGGCCTGGCGCTCACGATTGTGGCGCTCCTGCTCTTCGCGCTTGGCGTCCATCTCTTTTTGCGCTTCGCCCAGCAAGCGCAAATAATGTTCTGCGTGCTGTTGAAAGTTTTCCGTGGCCACCCGATCACCAGCCAGCTGTGCGTCACGCGCCAGTTGGTTGTATTTCTCGATGATTTGCTGCGGCGTACCGCGCACTTTGCCTTCGGGGCCCGAACTGTCGAACACCCGATTGATGATATTGCCGCCAGACGGACGATTATTGTTGTTCCGATTGGACTTATTACGCGAACGTGACTTCGATGATCTCATGGGATTTGCTGTATTGCCTTATGCTCAAAGCGTCGTTTGTGTGATCCGATTGGCACCCCTTGCGCCGCTTAGTTACCCGGATCCCGACATGTCTTGGCTTGGTGTCATGCCGGAGCGCCGAATGGAGCATCCTTGATCATGACTAATATTCAATAACCACGCACGCAGCTTCGGCACAAGGGCAAAGCGAAGATTTTGCGGCTGTAACGCGGTAATTGGCATAAAATCGCGGTGTTTGTGCAACTTATGCCGGGTTTTGCCCAACAACAACACGATCCCGGCCATCCAAATCGGGCAACACTTTTACTGATGACAACTCGGCGCGGTGGAACATTTGTTCAACGGGTTTGCCTTGGGTGTGGCCGATCTCAACCATCAGCCACCCGTTTGGGCGCAGATATGCGCGCGTCTTGTCAGTGATGGAGCGATAGGCGCTTAATCCATCGGCCTCATCCGTCAGCGCCATGCGTGGCTCAAACGATAGCTCAGACTGCAGGCCATCCATTTCATCTGCGGCTATGTAAGGCGGGTTGGAGACGATCAAATCAAACGTACCCTCGACCGCTTCAAACCAATCAGAGTGCAAAAAGCGGCACCGCTCGGCCACACCCAGCGCTTGGGCGTTCTTTTTCGCAATGCTCAGGGCGGCTTGTGACAGATCGCTGCCCACACCGCGTGCCTGAGCCCGTTGCGCCAACAGGCTTGTCACAATGCAGCCCGATCCGGTGCCCAGATCCAGAACAGTGTCAAAGGGCACCTCAAGGGCCGCAGCAACCAGCGTTTCTGTATCACCACGCGGATCCAAGACATCAGATGACACGCTAAAGCGGTGACCATAAAAATCACGATAGCCCAACAGATGTGACATGGGCCGGTTTTGCTGGCGCTCACCAATGGCGGCAAAGAATTTGGGTTCGACCAGCGGATCAAGTTCATCCTGCACCACAAGGGTCAGGCGGTCACGTTGCACACCCAGACAGGCCGCCATCAAAAGCCGCGCATCACGGGCCGGGTCATCAATACCGGCCGCCCTAAGACGCCCGATCCCTAGCCTAAGCGCCTCTTGGATGATCACCCATCCATCTCCGCCAGCAGACCTGCCTGTGCGTCGGCCGTCAGCGCATCTATCACTTCGTCCAGATCGCCCTGCATCACCTGATCCAGCTTATAAAGAGTCAGGTTGATGCGATGATCCGTCATGCGCCCCTGCGGGAAATTATAGGTGCGGATGCGTTCGGAGCGATCCCCCGTGCCCACCTGAGCGGCGCGGTCAGCTGACCTCTCATCATGGACCTTCTGACGCTCTGCATCAAACAGCCGGGTTTTCAGCACCTGCATCGCAATCTCTCGGTTGCGGTGCTGGGATTTTTCAGAGCTGGTGACCACGATACCCGAGGGAATATGCGTGATGCGCACGGCAGAATCGGTGGTGTTCACATGCTGCCCGCCAGACCCAGAGGCGCGCATCGTATCAATGCGAATGTCATTGGCATCAATCTGAATATCCACATCCTCGGCCTCGGGCAGCACCGCCACTGTGGCGGCTGAGGTATGAATGCGCCCGCCGCTTTCGGTTTCGGGCACGCGCTGCACCCGGTGCACGCCGCTTTCAAACTTCATCCTGGCAAAGACGTTTTCACCCTTCACATGGGCGATCACCTCTTTGATGCCGCCCAGTTCGGTCTGGCTTTCCTCGATAATCTCAAACTTCCAGCCACGGCCCTCAGAATAGCGCTGATACATCCGCAGCAAATCACTGGCAAACAGTGCCGCCTCCTCGCCGCCTGTTCCGGGGCGGATCTCGATGATGGCGGGGCGTGCATCGGCCTTGTCCTTGGGCAAGAGCGCCAGTTGAAGCGAGGCTTCCATATCTGGCACGCGGGCCTCAAGATCAGCCAGCTCACGCTTTGCAAGATCATGCATTTCCGGATCATCCAGCATTTCGCGCACAGCACGCTGGTCATCCAGCAGCTCTATGTAGCTGCGAATTTCGTCAACCACGGGGCGCATTTCGGCGTACTCGCGGCCCAACTGGGCGATATCGCCCTCGCCTGTTGCCATCTGCGCTTCGATAAACTCGAACCGCTGGGTGATTTGTTCTAATCTGTCGCGTGGTATCATGATGCGGCTTCTTGTCCCGATCCAGACGGATTGGTCAAGGGAGAACTTCATGCTATAATGGGCGCATGAAAAGGCTTGTCAGCTTTATATCGCTCATTCTTGCCGCCAGCCCGGCGCTGGCTGACGGTACAATGAACGGCGTGCCGATTGATTGCTATTGCACCGATCGCAGCGGATCACGGGTGGAACTGGGCGAAAGCATCTGTTTGCAGGTCGATGGCCGCATGTTCATGGCGCAATGTCAAATGTCGCTGAATGTACCGATGTGGCGCGAGTTGCAGGAGGGCTGCCTATCCTCCGCCCTGCCCAAGCAGAGCCAACCAGCGATCAATGCGGGCGGCGTTAACTCCCAAATCTGAACGGCCAAAGCGCAACCGTCCATAAACGGCCAGTTCTTCTCCGTTTTGCCATACGGTCGTGTAATCGGGAAAACCAAACAGCGCCGAGCGGGTGATATAGGTGATCATCCCATCCTCTACTGATCCGGCCAGCAAGATCGTGCGTGGCTCGTCCATGATGATATCATGAAGACGCGCCAGCGTGTCGTCTTGTGCCACCACAACCCGAAATGCACTGCCCTCTTGGTTGATGTCACGGGTTTTGTTGGGCATGACATGCCAGTGATCCGGGTCAGTCGGGGCAAGACGTGCCCAAAGGCTCACACCCACCGCCAGAACAACGACCACAATCAGCCCGCTCAGCACCCATTTCATAGCATCATCCCTTTGTTGGTCATTATTAACGTCAGGTGTTCACAACCTGCCGACTCAAACCTCTGGCCGACCGAAACACTGCATTACCCTTTGCGGCGGGTCCACCCCCACAAACACAGCAATTCCATCGCCACATGTGCCCCAGCCACGGCCGTGGCACCGGACACGTCATATTGTGGAGAAACCTCAACCACATCCCCGCCGATCATATTGATCCCGGCCAGATCACGCAGGATAATGGACGCCTGCCCACTGGTCAGCCCACCCCAAACCGGCGTGCCGGTTCCGGGGGCAAAGGCCGGGTCCAGCCCGTCAATATCAAAGGTCAGATATGTCTGAGCATCGCCCAGTATCTCTTTGATTTTAATTGCTGTTTTCACAGGGCCACGTTCATGCACCTCGCGGGCGTCAATGGTGTTTACACCCAAAGTGTCCGGGTTGGTTGTGCGAATACCCACCTGAACCGAGCGTTTAACATCAATCAGCCCTTCCTTCACGGCCTTGTAAAACATTGTTCCATGATCCACCCGGGCCATGTCATCATCCGGCCAGGTATCGGAATGCGCATCAAATTGCAGCAATGACACTGGCCCGAACTTCTCGGCGTAAGCCCTTAGAATCGGAAAAGAAATATAATGATCCCCTCCCAGAGTGATACTGGCCGCCCCGGCATCCAGAATGGTTTTGATATGCGCCTGCAATGCGCCGGGAAAGGACGGAATATCGGCATAATCAAAGCTGAGATCGCCGTAATCAATGATGTTCAACTCCTCCATCGGATCATAGCCATCCCACCCGTAGGGCGCATCAAAAGGTTGCAGGGCGCTGGCCTCGCGGATAGCGCGAGGGCCAAACCGAGTGCCTGGGCGGTGTGTAACGGCCTGATCAAACGGCACGCCGGTCACCGCAATATCAACCCCGGTCAGGTCTTTGGTGTAGCGCCTGCGCAGAAATGACGTCGCACCGCCAAAGGCATTTTCATAGGCTTGCCCCTTCAATTGCTTGCGCGTGAACCCCAGGTCAACTTGGTTCTTTGCATCCGATAATGCCATGATAATGCTCCATTTTATCCCGCCGAACTGAACCGGTTCTGTCCCTATGCTGGTCGCACCGGCGCGATTACTCCATGCAAGGGCCAGCACCAGGCCATCAAATCATTGGCGAAACCGCGATGCGGTTGATCACCGCCATGCTCTGGACTCCTGTTTGATTGGGCGTCAAAACTCACTCAATCTCAAATAGAGGCGCGCTGCAATGGCCGACGATCAAACTATTCATGACCCACATGGTGGGATGCCCCGTCTGATCGCCATTATGCGCCGGTTGCGCGATCCTGATACCGGCTGTCCGTGGGACATTGAGCAGGATTTTGCCACCATCGCGCCCTACACAATTGAAGAGGCCTATGAAGTCGCCGACGCGATAGAACGCGAGGCTTGGGATGAGCTACGCGACGAGCTGGGCGACCTGTTACTGCAATCGGTGTTTCACGCACAGATCGCCGATGAGAAAGGCCTGTTTGATTTCAATCAGGTAGCGGACGGTATTAGTGCTAAAATGATTGCGCGTCATCCGCATGTATTTGGCGATGAAAGCCGCGATAAATCAGCCGAGCAGCAAACCCGCGATTGGGAAACGCTTAAAGCGGATGAACGCGCCGGTAAGGCCCAAACAGGGACGCTGGATGGTGTGGCCGTGGGGTTGCCTGCCCTGTTACGGGCCGCAAAATTGCAAAAACGCGCTGCACGGGTTGGGTTTGACTGGCCCGAGGTCGATCAGGTGTTGGATAAAATCACCGAGGAAGTCGCCGAGTTGACAGAGGCCGCAAGCGAGTTGACCCAAAATGAAGTCGAAGAAGAATTTGGCGATTTGCTGTTTGTCATGGCCAATCTGGCACGCCACATGGGGGTAGAACCCGAAGCCGCCCTGCGCCGGGCCAACGGCAAATTCACCCGCCGGTTTGAGCGGATCGAGGCATTCCTCGCCGAGCAAGGCAAACGCCCCGAGCACTCTGATCTGGCCGAAATGGACGCGCTGTGGGATCGCGCCAAAGCCGAAGAGAAAAACGGCTAGGCATCCTTGCGCCGGCCCGCCCATCGGAGAAGCGAAATCGGCGGCAAAGCGCATAATCATCTGTGTGGTGGTGGACAATCTGGCCCCCGCCCAGCATGGTGCCCACCACACAGATGAGGCCCACATGCCCCCCCGAAAGATCATTATTGATACCGACCCCGGCCAGGATGACGCCGTGGCGATTCTGCTGGCGCTGGCCTCACCTGAGGAGATCGACCTGCTGGGCATCACCTGTGTGGCGGGAAATGTGGCGCTGCCACTGACAACGCGCAATGCGCGGATGGTGTGTGAACTGGCCACGCGCCGCGATGTGGCGATTTATGCCGGGTGCGACAGACCGCTGGGCCGTGATCTGGTAACGGCGGAATATGTGCACGGCAAGACGGGGCTGGACGGGCCTGACCTGCCTGAGCCACAGATGCTGTTGCAGGATCAACATGCGGTTGAATTTATCATTGAAACCCTGCGCGCCCATGCGCCGGGCACGGTCACGCTGTGTCCCATCGGACCGCTTACCAATATCGCCACTGCGTTTAACAATGCCCCGGATATCATTGATAAGGTGCAGGAAATCATCCTCATGGGGGGCGCATATTTTGAGGTGGGCAATGTCACCCCTGCGGCCGAGTTCAATATTTATGTGGACCCACAGGCGGCTGACATTGTGTTTCGCTCTGGTGTGCCGCTGATTGTGATGCCGCTGGACGTCACCCACAAGGCGCTGGTCACGGTTGAGCGTAACGCCGCGTTTCGCTCCCTTGGCACGCCTGTCGGCATCGCGGTTGCCCAGATGACCGAGTTTTTTGAGCGCTACGACCGTGAAAAATATGGCACCCTCGGCGCTCCTTTGCATGACCCATGTGTGACCGCCTATCTGATCCGGCCTGATCTGTTTTCAGGGCGCCATGTGAATGTTCAGGTTGAGGTCACGTCCGAGCTAACCATGGGCATGACTGTGGCTGATTGGTGGGGCGTCACCCAAAACGCCCCCAATGCAGTGTTCATCGGCGATCTGAATGCAGATGGGTTTTTTGATCTTCTTACGGAAAGGCTGGCCCGATTATGACCGCGTTGACCCTGGCAAAACCCGATGACATTGACCGCGTTGTGCGTCTGGTGGCGGATTTTCACACCGAAGAGGACATCACCCAGGATGACGTGACCCGCCGGGCGGCGATTGCACCGCTTTTGGATGGCTCGCCACATGGGGCGATCTATTTGATCGGGCCGGGCCGCGCGCCCATTGGCTATGTGATTGTTAGTTTTGGCTGGTCGGTGGAATTTGGCGGGCTGGATGGGTTTCTGGATGAGATCTACATCCGCCCTGCCGTGCGTGGCCGTGGGATTGGCACTGAGGTATTGATCAGCATACCCAAGGCGCTGGCCGGTGCGGGGCTGCGCGCCTTGCATCTTGAGGTGGACCGCGAGAACACATCTGCCCGTAAGCTCTATGAAAAGCTGCACTTTGAACCACGTGAGCGTTACATGCTAATGAGCCGCAAGCTGTAAGCCCTTATTCTTTCATGAATTTCTTACGCGCTTCAGTGGCGATCCCATAGCGCATTTCCAGCTTGGCAAGCTCTGCCATGGCAGTTTTGCGTGCGGCGGCGTCTGTCAGGGTTTTCAGATGCGCATGCTGCGCTGCGATCTGCTTTTTGATCTCAATTTCCTTGGGAACAACGCCCGCTTGCGCCATCATCCGAAATCCGACCGCATCACCGGTGCTGACAAATGCCTCTTCAGGGTGGTCAGGCAATGGTTTACCTTCGCCTTCCAGCCCATCCAGCTTGCCTTCAAGCCGGGCTTTTTGGATTTGCCGTTCAATCAGGTTTCGGATGCCGCGTATCATACCTTGAAGGTAGGTAAGTGCGGGCAGCCGTTCAATACCATAAATTGTAGTACCATCGCTCTGGCCAAATGTGCCTTAGCACCTATGTTAGCACCATGAGTTTGCACATTCCCTTTGATAACACCTACGCCCGCCTGCCCAGCACGGCTTACACGCGGCTGAACCCCATGCCTGTGAAGGCCCCAGAGTTGATCAGGTTCAACGCCCCGCTGGCTGCAGATTTGGGCATCACCGAGGGGACGAATGCAGATATGGCGCTGGTCTTTTCGGGCAATCAGGTACCGGGCGGGGCCGATCCACTGGCACAGGCCTATGCCGGGCACCAGTTTGGGGGCTTTTCCCCTCAGTTGGGCGATGGCCGGGCCAACCTGCTGGGTGAGGTTCTGGCCCCGGATGGGCAACGCTATGACATTCAGCTCAAAGGCTCTGGCCCAACGCCCTATTCGCGCCGAGGGGACGGGCGCGCCTGGTTGGGGCCAGTGCTGCGCGAATATGTGGTGAGCGAGGCAATGCATGCCCTTGGGATCCCCACCAGCCGGGCCTTGGCAGCCGTGAAAACTGGCGAGCCGGTGTACCGCGAAACAGGCGCCCTGCCCGGCGCAGTTCTGACCCGTGTGGCCGCCAGCCATATCCGCGTGGGCACGTTCCAGTATTTTGCGGCCCGCCGCGATACGACCAGTTTGCAAGCCTTGCTGGAGTACACGATTGCCCGTCATTACCCGGATGCGGATGGTCCGACGTCCTTTCTGAAGGCCGTTATCGCCAGACAAGCCAAACTGATTGCCAGTTGGATGTCAGTTGGATTTATCCACGGGGTGATGAACACCGACAACACCACAATTTCGGGCGAAACGATTGACTATGGCCCGTGTGCCTATCTCGACGCCTATCAGCCGGGCAAAGTGTTCAGCTCGATTGATGCTCAGGGGCGCTATGCCTTTGATAACCAACGCAATGTGATTGTCTGGAACATGGCGCAGCTGGCCACCTGTCTGGTGTTGCTGATGCCTGATGCTGACAAAGCAGTTGAGGATTTCACCGCCGCTGTGCATGCCATGCCCGATCTGATCCAATCGCAGTGGCACGCCATGATGGGACGCAAGATAGGGATTGAAACGGCCACCCCGGAGGATGAGCCACTGATCCTTGATCTGTTAAGCCGCATGGCTGACAACCGCGCGGATTTCACCAACACTTTGCGTGCTCTGGGGACGGATAAGGCGCGGGATCAATTCCTTGATCCCAAGGCGTTTGATGCTTGGGAGGTCGATTGGAAAGCGCGCATTGGGTCTGAAACCGGCGCAGAGGCCAGAATGCACAGCACCAATCCCGCATTCATTGCGCGCAATCACCAGATTGAGCAGATGATCCAAAGTGCAGTCGCGGGCGATTATGCCCCGATGGATCGTTTGCTGCGGGTTTTGGCGCGCCCCTTTGAGGATCAACCTGACAGCGCCGATCTGATGCGCCCGCCTTCGCCAAGCGAAGTTGTCCAAGCCACCTTTTGCGGAACCTGAACCTATTTCTTGAATCGCTTGAACAGGCGTGGGTTCTTGCGGATAAATTCATCCAGAACCGACGGAAGCCCGCCGTAGGCAAGGCCCTTCAAATAGCCAAATCCCGCTGCGGCCCCAATAAAAGCACCCAACGCATCAACAATCAAATCCCCCATTGTATCCCGAAGGCCGGATTTCTGCATGTTCTGGGCAAAGACATGATCGATGGTAAATTCAAACACCTCCCAGCCAACACCGATGGTGATGCCAAAGCAAAAGGCGAAAAAGGCGACGGCAATCGGCGGGGCGGCAAACCGATCACCCTGAAACATCATGAAAACCAACACAAACCCCATCAACCCAAATCCGATGGCCGAGCCGCCGTGCATGGCGATGTCCCACCACCAATAGCGCCCATAAAAGTCATAGACTTCGCCCAGAAACACCGTGCCGCCAACAAACAACACGATGGCGGCCATAAAGCTGCGTGGCACTATGACATTGGCCCATTTCGCCACAACCACCGGCGCCAAAGATAACGCCAGCGTGGCAAGTGCTACAAACCCAAGGGACCAACGCCCCTCAAAGGCCGCGCCCCCAGCCACCGCCAGAAGAGCAAGCCAGATTATTCGTACCAGCCAGGTCTGTTCTGAGAACATCGCGTGACATCCCTTTCAACTCATGGTGTTATCTACCTAACATGACGTCACTTAACCTTCGGATTGCAAGCTATAACCTGCAAAAATGTGTCGGACTTGACCTGCGGCGCAGGCCCGGGCGCAGTTTGGGCGTTATCAATGCCATGCAAGCAGATATTGTGGTGCTGCAAGAAGCCGACAAACGCATGCCACCGCGCCCGGCTGCCCTGCCCCATGACATGATTGAATCCGATGGCTGGCATATACTGCCCTTTGGTGCCCCCGGCGGATCGCTTGGCTGGCATGGCAACGCAATGCTGGCGCGCAGCAGTGTTACTGTACGAACCACCTCACATATTGAGCTGCCGGGATTAGAGCCGCGTGGCGCCGTCTGCGCCGATCTGGATACCCCCATCGGGCCATTGCGCGTGGTTGGCCTGCATCTGGGGTTGATCCGGCCGTTTCGCCTGATGCAAGTGGCCACGATCATGCGCGCGTTGGCCAAGATGCCCGCCTTGCCCACAGTTTTGGCAGGGGATTTTAACGATTGGGGCAGCGGCGCTGCCCTTGATGCCACTGCTCAGGGTGTGGCGTTTATCCGCACCCCGCCCAGTTTTCCAGCAGCCCGCCCCGTGGCGCGGCTGGACCGGTTCGCACTCAGCCCTGAAGTGGCGGCAAACGCCTCAGGCACATTCACCGAACGCCCTGCACGTGTGGCCTCGGATCATTTGCCGATCTGGGCCGACATCCAGCGCACATAGGCTGGCTCGAACGGCACGCCCATGCTAGGCAGGACGTCAACTCGACAAGGAACATAGCACAGATGAACATCCTTCAAATCGCCTCTCTACTGATTGTGTTGGCCGGGATCTTTGGAGCGATCAACTATCTGTTCCTCAAGTTGCCCTCGGCGATCGGAATTATGGTGGTGGCATTGTTTGCCTCATTCGGGGTGTTGATCACGGATCTGATCTGGCCACAGCTGATCATTGCTGAAACCATGCGATCGGTGATCCTGGGCATTGATTTTTCTGACGCATTGCTGGAGGGCATGTTGGGGTTATTGCTGTTTGCCGGCGCTTTGCATGTAAAACTCAGCGATCTGCGTGAGCAATGGCGCGTTGTTTTCTTGATGGCCACCATCGGGGTGGGCCTGTCCACGGTTGTTTTTGGCGTCGGGTTCAGCTGGATTTCGGGCATGCCCTTGCTGATGGCATTGGTGTTTGGCTCCCTGATTTCACCCACAGATCCGGTGGCCGTTCTGGGGGTGCTGCGTGAGGCCAATTTGCGCAAATCGCTCGAAACCAAAATTGCCGGCGAATCCCTGTTTAATGATGGTGTTGGTTATGTTGTGTTCCTTGTTCTGGTCGGCATTGCCTTTCCGACGGGCGATCATCACGCCAGCGGTCTGGAAGGCGCGGCGATATTGTTTGTCCAAGAGGCCCTGGGCGGCGCGGTCCTCGGTATTGTGCTGGGCTGGCTGACGTTCCGGGTTATGCGCCAAATTGATGACCACTCATTAGAAGTTCTGCTGACTTTGGGGCTGGCCTTTGGGGGCTATGAACTGGCGGTCTATCTGCATGTGTCGGCCCCGATCATGGCTGTCTGTGCCGGCCTGTTGATTGGAGATGTCGGCGCCAAACATGGCATGTCCGAACAAACCCGAAGATACGTTGATGCCTTTTGGCAGTTGATTGATGAAATCCTTAACGCGGTTTTGTTCCTGCTGATCGGGTTTGAGGTGTTCGCCGTGGCGTTTGAGACTGATTATCTGGTGTCAGCCGTGCTGGCCATCGGGCTGGCGCTGGTGGCGCGCTTGACGGCTGTGGCCATACCGGTGCTCTTGCTTCGCCCGTTTCGCGACTTTGCCAATGATGTGATCCCGGTGATGACATGGGGCGGGTTAAAGGGCGGTATCTCGGTTGCCTTGGCACTAAGCCTGCCAGACAATGAATGGAAGCCACTGATCCTGACCTGCACCTATGTGATCGTCATCTTTTCAATTGTGGTACAGGGGTTGACCGTAACCCGCGTGGCCAACCGATTTGGCCGCGAACCGGATCTGGTTTAACCCTTGCCTGATTAAGATCAGCACTGTTTAAGATCAGCACAATGTGCAACGCGCTGCGAGCGCCTTAAAGGCCTGTTATTCGGGCAACACATCGGCATTCCCAAAGAAAAACCCCCACCCATTTTCAGGGCGGGGGTTTGATCATGTCTTAGGCCGCCTGCGAGCGGTTTCCACCACCCCCGCCGCCGCCACGACGCCGACGTCGTGATTGACCCGGAGCGCTGCCCCCCGGCTTGCCACCAGGGCGACCCTGACCACCACCGCCACCACGACGTGGGCCACCCCCTTTGCGGCCCTGAGGCTTGGCATTGGGATCGGGCAGAACTTCCCACGGGCGGCCCGAGGCCACGGGGATAGAGATCTTCATCACCTTCTGAATATCCTTCAACTCGCCCATTTCATCGGGCGAACAAAAGGCAATCGCCTGGCCATCCTTGCCGGCACGGGCGGTGCGCCCGATGCGATGCACATAGTTTTCCGGCACATTGGGCAAATCGAAGTTGTAGACGTGTTTCACATCCGGAATGTCCAAACCGCGTGCCGCTACATCCGTGGCCACCAGCACTTTGATCTGACCTTCACGGAAGGCGCGCAAGGCACGTTCGCGCTGGCCCTGGCTTTTGTTGCCATGGATGGCGGCCACAGAATAACCCGCCTGCTCCAGCTTGCGCGCCAATTTGTCTGACCCGTGTTTTGTGCGGCCAAAGACCAGCGCCAATTCTTCGCGGTGCTTGTCCAGCAGTTCAATCAGCAGGTTTGGCTTTTCCGACTTGGCAATGAAATGCACAACCTGCGTGACCTTATCGGCGGCCTTGCCCGGAGGGCTGACCTGCACGCGTTTTGGGTTTTTCAGATAGCTTGAGGCGATCTCTTCCATTTGTTTTGGCATGGTGGCCGAAAACAACATGGTCTGACGCTGCGCCGGCAAAAGCCCCGAGATTTTGCGCAACGCATGGATAAAGCCCAGATCGAGCATTTGATCCGCCTCGTCCAAAACCAGAAAGCTGGTTTCATTCAATGTCAGCGCACGACGGTCCAACAGATCAAGAAGACGCCCCGGCGTTGCCACCAGCACATCAAGACCTTTGGACAGGCGGTTGATCTGCGGGTTGATGCCCGCGCCCCCCACAACAACACCCACTTTGATGGGCGATCCGGCGACCAGCGGGATCAGCGCATCTTTGATTTGGCCCGCCAGCTCTCTTGTGGGGGCGAGGATCAGGCTGCGCACTGTTTTTGGCGCCGGTTTGCCACGTTGCTGCATCAGCCCCGCAATCAAAGGCAGGCCAAAGGCGGCCGTTTTGCCGGTGCCGGTTTGCGCCAGCCCCATAATATCATGCCCATTCAATGCATGCGGGATCGCGTGACTTTGAATTGGGGTTGGTTCTTCGATGCCCATAGCGCTGAGCTTTTGCACCAGCAGGCCGGGCAGGCCCATTTCTTCAAACAGGTTCAATTTCATATCCTTATACGGCACGCAGGCCAAATGCCTCATGCCAATGCAGGCCCGCTGTATGGCAAGCCCCTTCGTGGTTTCGCCAACATCCTGACCGGGAGCAACATGCCCCCCGTTGATCTGGCGTTTGGCCCCACGCGTGATTTTGGGATCAATCCTCGATGTCTCGTTCTTATCATTGGCCGCTCTTTTGGCGGCTGCTCTGCTCACGCGGCAGGAAACATCGGTTGGCCTTCACATGGCGTGCTGCACCTGCAAAGTCAACCGTTTGCATCAAAATGGGTGGAAACCTGTGGCCGATATGAGTATCGAGACCTGCAAAGCAATCTATGAGGCGCGGTGATGCCAGACACGATCATTGACAGGTGCGAGGCCAAGGGCCTGCGAATGACCGGCCAGCGGCGCACCATTGCGCGCGTGTTGGAGGAATCAGACGACCACCCGGATGTGGAGCTTCTGTATACCCGCGCCTCATCGCGCGACGCCAACATATCAATCGCCACCGTGTATCGCACAGTAAAGCTGTTTGAGGAGGCCGGGATCCTCGACAAACTGGAATTTGGCGACGGGCGCGCGCGCTATGAAGATGCGGAACGCGATCATCATGATCACTTGATTGATATGAATTCCGGTGAAGTCATTGAATTTGTCGACCCTGAGATAGAAGCCCTGCAAGACAAGATTGCCGAGAAATTAGGGTATCGGTTGATTGGCCACCGACTGGAGCTTTACGCGGTGCCCAAAAAGAGTGAGTAATGACGGGTTACCATTATCTGGACCCCTCCCGTCATGAACAATCTCAACGGCATTATGCTCATCATCATGGCCATGGCCGCATTCACGCTTGAGGATGCGTTTATCAAGCAATTGTCGGGCACGATTCCTGTCGGGCAAATCCTGATCTTCCTTGGCATTGGCAGCGCTAGCATCTTTGCAATCGCGGCATGGATAAAACGCAAGCGCCTGTTTACCCCCGCAGCCTGGCGTGCGCCGTTTTTGTTTCGCAGTGGTGCCGAGGCACTGGCCGCCATGTGCTTTGCCACGTCGCTGTCATTGGTTGATATTTCTGTGGTCGCAGCCGTGTTTCAGGCCACACCGCTGGCGATCACCATGGGCGCCGCGCTGTTCTTGGGAGAAGACGTGGGTTGGCGCCGTTGGAGCGCGATCATCGTCGGGTTTCTCGGCGTTTTGCTTATCATTCGCCCCGGTTTAGAGGGCTTTGACCCTGCGGCGTTGCTGGTTGTTGGATCGGTCATTGCAGTGGCCGCACGTGATCTGATCACCCGGCATATTGATCCAAATGTTGATTCCACTGTCGTTTCATTTCAGGGGTTTGCGGTCATGCTCATCGCGGGTCCGCTGCTGTTGCTGATCACGAATCAGAGCTTGGAAACATTGAACCCGGTTGAGTGGAAGATGATGCTGGGCGGCGTGATTTTTGGGGCGATCGGGTATTATGGCATTGTCCGTGCAATGCGCATAGGAGAGGCCTCGGCCATCACGCCGTTTCGCTATTCGCGGTTGATCTTCTCGATCATCGTCGGAGTGATCATCTTTGACGAACAACCCGATATGTTAACCCTGATCGGGGCTGCGCTGATCATTGGCACCGGGCTTTATACCTTCTTGCGGGAACGCCAATTGGTCAAACACGCCTGAATACTGTCCCTGACGTTGCAGTTGCCGCGAAACTTGGTATGAGACGACCAACAGTTTTTCGCCCAAGGAGCACCCGCAATGAGCACCATCATCGACATCCACGCCCGTGAAATTCTAGACAGCCGTGGCAACCCCACGGTGGAAGTGGACGTGATCCTGGAAGATGGCACCATGGGCCGCGCCGCTGTGCCCTCGGGGGCCTCGACTGGCGCCTATGAGGCGGTTGAGCGGCGCGATGGAGACAAAGCCCGCTATATGGGTAAGGGCGTTCTTGAGGCCGTGGCCTCAATCAACGGTGAGATCGCTGATACGTTGGTTGGCTTTGACTCCACCGAACAGGTGGCGATTGACGAAGCGATGATCGAAATGGATGGCACTGCCAATAAATCGCGCCTTGGTGCCAACGCCATTCTGGGCGTGTCTCTGGCCAATGCCAAAGCGGCGGCGGATTATACCGCACAGCCCTTGTTTCGGTATGTCGGCGGCACACAGGCACGCGTGCTGCCGGTGCCAATGATGAACATCATCAATGGCGGCGAACATGCTGATAACCCTATTGATATTCAGGAATTCATGATCATGCCTGTCTCCGCAGGCAATATCCGTGATGCCGTGCGCATGGGGTCCGAAGTGTTTCATACGCTGAAGAAAGAACTGTCGGCTGCTGGCCTGTCCACCGGGATCGGCGACGAAGGTGGCTTTGCCCCCAATATCGCATCCACCCGCGAAGCGTTGGATTTCATTCTGAAGTCGATTGAAAAAGCAGGCTACAAGCCGGGCGAAGAAATTTACCTGGCCCTCGATTGCGCCGCCACAGAATACTACAAGGATGGCAAATATGTCTTTGCAGGCGAAGGGAAAACCCTGAGTTCGGCTGAAAACGTTGCCTATCTGGAAGCGCTGGTGAAGGACTATCCGATCATCTCGATCGAAGACGGCATGTCCGAGGATGACTGGGACGGCTGGATCGCCCTGACCGAGGCCATGGGAGACAAGGTGCAGCTGGTGGGGGATGATCTGTTTGTCACAAACCCCGAGCGCCTGGCCGAGGGAATTGAGCGCAAAGCTGCCAACTCAATGTTGGTAAAAGTCAATCAAATCGGGACGTTGACAGAGACACTTCAAGCTGTTGAGATGGCCCATCGTGCGCGGATGACCAACGTCATGTCGCACCGCTCGGGTGAAACCGAAGACGCCACCATTGCCGATCTGGCCGTGGCCACCAACTGCGGGCAAATCAAAACCGGAAGCCTTGCGCGCTCGGACCGGTTGGCGAAATACAACCAGTTGATCCGCATCGAAGAAGCCCTGAGCGAAACCGCGCTTTATGCAGGCCGGTCGATCCTGCGCTGATCGCTCTCCGCTCAGGCTGAGCTATGATCGAAACCCAGTAGAAAGCCAAAGGGCGCGCGATCACATCACGCGCCCTTTTTCTAAGGTGCCGTGGGCCTTAATTACAGCGGCGTTTGACGTAACCGCCCTTACCGTCGGAATAGGCACAGCGATTGTTGCGCGGGTTGCGCGCCACCAATGTGCCCCCTGCGGCCCCCGCCAGAGCACTGATGATTTTCCAGTCGCTATCGGCCCCCAGCAGGTCTGCTGCAGCATAGCCCGCCGCAGCCCCACCGGCCGCGCCAGCTGCGGTGCGCGCGCCGGGGCTCATCCCGCCACATGCCGCGAGTGCCAACACGCAAATGCCTGCTAATCCTGATTTGATCTTGCTCATACGCCTCTCCTTTTCATCTTTATGCGCCTGCGGTCATAATATCGCCCTAGACGGCCCAGGGGTGCGGATTTGCACGTGGCATGGGCTTGGCAGGCGATATTCCGCCAATCTTATACGTGCCAGTTCAGGCATTCTGTCGGCGACGGACCCGACAGCCAGAGATTAATCGCTCAAAAACCCCAATGTCGAGTGCTCTGGCGATCCTATTTGCCCGTGACCTGCATCTGTGGCACAACGCCTCGATGACAATGACCGCACAACAGCTGATCCAGACGCTTGGCCTCGCCCCGCACCCCGAAGGCGGGCATTACATAGAGACGTGGCGCGCCAGTAACGATGGCCGCCCCAGTGGCACGGCAATCTATTTTTTGCTGCAAGGGCATGAGAATAATCACTGGCACAAGGTCGATGCGACAGAGATCTGGCATTACCACGCCGGCGCGCCATTAGTTTTGTCCCTGTCCGCCTCCGATGAGGGCCCCGCCCAAGACCACATGCTCGGCCCGGACCTGAGCACAGGCCAGCGCCCGCAGGTGATCGTGCCCCCCGGTCACTGGCAAAAAGCACGCTCAACCGGGGCGTGGACGCTGGTGGGTTGCACCGTGTCACCGGGTTTTGAATTTGAGGGGTTTACTCTGGCCGCAGTTGGGTTTGATATTCCCTTACAATCAAACGGTTAGAACGTTCTCTTAAGGTAGTGAAATTGCGGCCCTCAATGTTGCATCCGCTTGCTTGGTCAGGCAAATATGCCAGCCTTCATTCCCTGCGGGGGCCTGAGGGCGGCTCAAAAGTTGTGCTTGTGTACGAAGTCGACCAGTTGGGAGGTTGAGCCGTCCTTGCCATCCGCAGAAGCCTCACCTGCGATCACAGGTTCCAGCTCAACCGCCAGAACCTTGCCCAGCTCCACCCCCCATTGATCAAAGGAATTGATCCCCAGAATGGCTCCTTCGACAAAAACCCGGTGTTCATAAAGTGCGATAATCTGCCCCAGCCGATAAGGCGTTAACTGGTCATAAATCAACGTGGTTGACGGGCGATTGCCCATGAACACGCGGTGGCGGGCTTGTTTGTCCTGCTCCTCACCTTCAACCCCTTTTTGGGCCATCAATTCGCGGGCCTCAGCCAATGAGCGGCCAAGCATCAAGGCCTTGGATTGGGCCAGACAATTGGCGATAAGCAGGCGATGGTGATGTTTGAGATCAGGCTCATGCCCCGTCGCAGCCACCATGAATTCACAAGGCACCACTTGGGTTCCCTGGTGGATCAGCTGGTAAAATGCGTGCTGGCCATTGGTGCCCGGCTCGCCCCAGACAACCGGCCCTGAGGGCCCATCCAGCGGTGTACCATCCATGGTCACACGCTTGCCGTTGCTTTCCATTTCCAGCTGTTGGAAATAGGCCGCAAGCCGTGACAGGCGCTGATCATAGGGCAGCACGGCGCGGGTGGCATGGCCGCACACCTGATGATGCCACAGACCGACAAGGGCCAGCATCATGGGCATATTGTGCTGCGGTTCAGCGGTTTGAAAATGCCGGTCCATCGCCTCAGCCCCTGATAGGAGCTCTCGGAAATGTGCAGGGCCAATGGCGATCATGATGCACAGGCCAATTGGCCCCCAGAGCGAATAACGTCCGCCAACCCAATCCTCAAATCCGAACACACGCTCAGCCGGAATGCCAAACTGACTGGTCTTGTCTTCGGCCGTGGACAGGGCCACGAAGTGCGCGGCCGGGTTTGCCACTGATTTGGCCAGCCAATCACGCGCGGTTTGGGCATTGGTCATGGTTTCGATCGTGGTGAAGCTTTTGGAGGCGACAATCACCAGCGTTGTTTCTGGGTCAACACGTTGTAAAACATCGAAAATATCCGCACCATCAACGTTAGACACAAAGTGACAGCGTGGCCCATCATGATAGGGGGCCAGCGCCAATGTGCCCATCTCAGGGCCAAGGTGCGAGCCGCCAATACCAATGTTGATCACATCGGTGATCGCGCCCCCCTGCCCGGTGAAGTGGCCCTCGCGCACGTCCTGGGCAAAGCGCTCCATCCGCGCCAGTGTGGCCAGTACATCTGGCATCACATCCTGGCCATCCACCTTGATCGCAGCGCCCGACAGGTTGCGCAATGCAGTGTGCAGCACCGCGCGCCCCTCGGTTTCATTGATCAGTTCTCCGTTGAACATGGCGGCACGTTTTGCTGCCACGCCGCGCGATTGGGCCAAAGCCAGCAAGGCATCTCGGGCGGCATCATTCAGGCGGGTTTTGGAATAGTCAAAGAGCATTCCATCAAGGGCAATCGAATACTCCTGAGCACGCCCCGGCACGTCAAACAGCGTTAGAATATCGGTCTCGTTCAGGTCTTTGGCATGTGCTTTTAATGTGTCCCACATGGTGACTTCCTATTCCTGCGCCCAATGCACATATGCGCCGTCCAGCACTGCACGAATTGGGGCCTCATGGTGTGACAGCCCTTTGGCCCGTTCAAATGCGGCGCGTTTTTGCTGACCTGTGATCACCACATGTTTGGCCAGCGCATCATTCAGCACATGGGCCGTTAGCGTGATGCGGGGTTCAGGCGCACCATCTGCGCGCATTGGCATCAGGATGGGCGCGTTTTTGGCCAGCGCCTCGTCCAGCCGATCGGCGCCGGGAAACAGTGATGCGGTATGCATATCGCCCCCCATTCCCAGCAGGCACACGCCAATGGGCAGGTTGGGGATGATGTTCACCTCCAACTCGGCCAGCACTTTTTCGGGGGCATCTGCCTTGGCATAGAGCGGCAAATAGCGCGCTTTGGCGGCACGCCCAACCAGCAAGCGTTCGCGGATCAGCCGGGTGTTTGAGCGCACATGCACTTCGGGCAGCCAGCGTTCATCGCTCAGCAACACATCCACACGCGACCAATCCAGATCGGCCTCACACAGATCATCAAAGATCGGCCCCGGTGTAGTGCCGCCGGGCACCACAAACAGCACACGGTCTTCGTGGTCGAGCGCGGCGCTCAGTTCACCCGCCAGTTTGTTGGCCACGTCGATCATCATCATTTCAGCGTCTGGATATTCGATCAGGGTGGTCATGCTTTGATCTCCCGCCAGGCGCGGCCATCGCGGTGGATCAGGGCCAGGGCCTCATCCGGGCCAGAGCTGCCAGTGGCATAGGGCAACGGCGGGTCTTGTTCGCTGAACGCCGCGATGATCGGATCGGTCCAGGCCCAGGCGGCCTCCACTTCGTCACCCCGCATGAACAGGGTTTGATTGCCGCGGATCACATCCATGATCAGCCGCTCGTAAGCATCTGGAAAATCAGCCTGATCTGGGCCAAGCGCTTCGGCAAATGTCATATCCAAAGGCACGTCAATCAGGCGCATACCGCCGGGTCCGGGTTCCTTGATGGTCACGCCCAGCTCGATGCCCTCATTGGGTTGCAGCTTGATCGTCAGGATGTTGCGGTGTCGCCCGGCGTCTTCCCCAAATATCGAATGGGGTGCGTCCTTGAACACCACAGCAATCTCAGAGGCGCGTTCGCGCAGGCGTTTGCCCGTGCGCAGATAAAACGGCGTGCCCGCCCATCGCCAATTTGAGATATTGGCCTTCAGCGCCACGAAACTTTCGGTGGTGCTGTCACTGTTTTCCACCTGGTTGCGATAGCTGGGGCGTGTTTCGGTCGCCTCATACTGGCCCCGCACGATGTTTTCGGGTGGCAGCGGATCCAGCGCACGGATGACTTTCAGTTTTTCGTCGCGCACTGAATCCGGGTCAAACTTTGCCGGGGGTTCCATCGCAATCAGGCAAAACAACTGCATCAGGTGGTTTTGCATCATATCACGCATCGCACCGGATTTATCGTAGTACCCGCCGCGCCCGCCGACGCCCACGCTCTCAGATACGGTGATCTGGATGTGATCGACGTATTGACTGTTCCACAGCGGTTCAAACAGCATATTGCCAAAGCGCACCGCCATCAGGTTTTGGACAGTTTCCTTGCCCAGATAGTGGTCAATCCGGTAAATCTGGCTTTCGTCAAAATGCTTGGCCAGCACTGCGTTCAGCTCGCGCGCACTTGCCAGATCACGGCCAAAGGGCTTTTCCACCACGATCCGGCATTTGTCATCAGACATGCCATATTTGTGCAATCGCTTGGCGAGATCGCCAAATAGCCCTGGCCCAACCGAGAAATAGAACGCGCGGATATGCTCGCTATTCACGGTTTCACCCAGCTCTTTCCACCCTGCCGTGCCGCGGGCATCCAAGGTGATATAGCTGACTGTCGCCAAGAATTTCTTGAGGTTTGCCTTGTCCTTTTTCTCAGGGCCGCCAAATTCGGCAATGGCATCGCTGACCATCTGACGATAGGCGGTGCTGTCCATTTCGGTGCGCGCCGCACCAATCACCTGGCTGCCGTCGCCCATTTGCCCGGCAACGAACCTGCGAAACAGGCCTGGCAATATCTTGCGCCGCGCCAGATCGCCCGTGCCGCCGATAACAATCAGATCAAACGGATCAACCGGAATTGTACGTGAAGCCATATTGTTGCCTCCTGCCCAAGGGGGAAGTCCCAGAGTGCTTGGCTATAACATTAGCACGTTGAATTGCGTTCACAATGGCGTCAGCTTGACTTCACCGGGTTTTCTTATGAACACCAAGCCGTTAGGCCAATGTCTGACATGCAAGAGGATCATGTTATGAAAGACGTGCTGCAAGACCGGGCCAATATGGGCAAGTTTCAAAGCCCTCAGGTTACTGCAAAAGGTGAGGCACGCGCGCATGTGGCGCTGAGCCACCCTGAAACGCTATGGTTTAATACGGGCACATTGTGCAACATCACCTGCGCCAATTGCTATATCGAAAGTTCGCCCGAGAATGACCGGCTGGTCTATATCACCGCCGATGAGGTGCGCGATTTTCTGGATCAGATTGAAGACCGAAAATGGCCCATTCATGAGATCGCTTTCACCGGTGGTGAGCCGTTCATGAACCCCGCCATGGTGGATATGACCCGCCTGGCCCTGGAGCGGGGATTTGATGTATTGATCCTGACCAACGCCATGCGCCCGATGATGCGCAAAAAGATACAGGCGGGCCTGATTGAACTGGTCGAAACCTACCGTGATAAACTGACGCTGCGCATTTCGGTCGATCATTATTCTGAAACCCTTCATGACAAAGAGCGCGGCAACGGCGCCTTTGCACGCACAGTGCAAGGCATGTGCTGGCTGCGCGATGCAGGCATTCGGATGGCCGTCGCAGGGCGCACTGTTTGGGGCGAAACCGACGCCGAAAGCCGCGCCGGATACCACGCATTTTACAAACAGCATGGCTTTGACATAGATGCCGAAAATCCGGGCATGACCGTGCTTTTCCCTGAGATGGACGACACGGTTGAGGTGCCCGAAATCACCACCGCCTGCTGGGATATCCTCAATACATCACCCGATGCGGTGATGTGCGCATCCTCGCGCATGGTCGTCAAACGCAAAGGCGCTGACACCCCAACGGTTCTGGCCTGCACTCTTTTGCCCTATGAGCCCGAATTTGAATTGGGCACATCCCTGGCTGAGGCCGAATGTGATGTCTCCCTCAACCATCCGCATTGCGCAAAGTTCTGTGTGTTGGGCGGGGCGTCCTGCTCGGCGTAACCTGTGTCGCAAACAGACGGTTTATCTGCGTGGCAATCGGCATTCTAACTAGGCGCCCCGGCTTCATCTTTCCCTAAATATTTCCGCCGGAGGCACTTTCTTTGCCGGAGCCTGCGTATGACATTGCACTTTGACGCCACCGAATACGCCACCCGCCAAGCCCTCGCCACACAAGCGCTCAATGACGCAGGCCTTGACGCGCTAATCATGTTCGCCCCCGAAAGCCATTATTGGCTTTGCGGTTATGATACCTTCGGCTTTGCGATGTTTCAGGCGCTTGTTTTGACGGCCACGGGCGATTTGCATCTTTTGACCCGCCTGCCTGATTGGCGTCAGGCCCAGCTGACCTCGACACTGAGTGACGACCAGATTCACATCTGGAGAGAGGTCGAAGGGGTGAACCCCACGGATGACCTGAAAAAGCTGTTGCACAAACTGGGCGTCGGGAACGGCCGCCTTGGATTTGAATCCAAGACCGCCGGCCTGACAGATTTTAATGGCCAAATGCTGCGCGCGGCTTTGCCTGATCTGGTGGATGCCTCCGAAGTGGTCCGCACCTTGCGCCGCATCAAGTCCCCGGCTGAGATTGAAATGCACCGACGTGCGGCGGCCCTGTCGGATGATGCGATGGATGCCGGGCTTTCTGTCACAGGTCCCGGCGCATTTGAGGGCGATATTCTGGCCGAAATGCAGGGGGCCGTGTTTCGCGGTGGCGGTGATTATGCCGGCAATGAGTTCATCCTCGGCTCTGGGCCTTATGCCCTGTTGTGCCGCTATTATTCGGGCCGTCGTCATCTGGACCCGCAGGATCAGATCACCTGGGAATGGTCCGGCGCCTATGCGCGCTATCATGCCGCTATGATGCGGACCGTGGTGATTGGTCAGCCCAACGACCACCAGCGCCATATGCACGCCGCAACCATAGACGCGCTTGAGGCCTGCGAAGCCGCGATCCGCCCCGGGGATCCAATGGGCAACGTGTTTGATGCCCATGCAAAAGTGTTTGATGCGGCCGGTCTGCAACATGCCCGTTCTCAGGCCTGTGGCTATGGGATGGGGGCGATTTACAATCCCATCTGGGTTGAATTCCCGATGTTTTATCACGGCAACCCATTGGTGATGCAGCCCGGACAGGTGTTTTTCCTGCACATGATCCTGATGGACAGCGACGCTGGATTTGCCATGTGCTATGGCCATTCTGTGCTGGTGACTGAAACCGGCGTGGAACGGCTGTCTCGCCAACCGCTGGATCTGCTGGTGCGATAGTTCGCATTCTGAAAACCCTTATGCGGGAAATGTAACTGGAGATTTCCTCCTTGATTGTGTTGAGTTGATTTGTAACAAGTTTGAAAGTTAGAAATTTGGAGTGGTTAAATGCGTTATTTGTTCCTCATTATCTTACCTCTAGTTCTTTCTTTCGCACGCATGGGCTGTGCAGACGGTGCCTTTGGCTTGGAGTTTGGGCAAGCCATTCCTGAAACCGCCAACGAAAAATCTGATGGTTTTTACTATCTAAAGCCGCCTAAGACCCACCCAGAATTTGAAACCTATGTGATCTCGGGCAGCGATTCATTTGGAGTTTGTCGAATTTCGGCCATCGGCAAAGACCACAATGATGATGAGTGGGGGCTATCAATTAAAGCTAAGTACGAAGAAATCATTAAAGCTCTCGAAAAGAAATATGGGGTAGGTGAAAGAGAAGAATTCTTGCGACCAGGAGCACTTTACGATGATCCGGAAGACTTCTCTCGCGCAATTTCAAAAAATCAGCGTATACACCAGATATATTGGGAAAATGTGTCTGATGGCCCCACGGGACTGAATGACTTGTTTTTAACGGTCAAAGCAGACTGGGAGGATACTTACATAATCATTCAGTATCGGTCCAACTCGTATAATGATTGCAAAATCGAATACATGGAAAAAGCCAACGACGCGTTTTAAGTACCATTCGAGCCAAAGAGTTTTGCTTGTGGCCACGCTTGCTCCTTACCTCATCAAGCCCCATATATCCCACATGCTCAAGCTTATGCCCATTTTACTGGCAGTCGGCTACGGACTGGTCATGTATCACTTTTCGGCCTGGCGCACGCGCAAGGAGCTGGATGCACGCTCAACCAAGCTGGCGGATCCAATGCTCAAGGTGATGATCGATCGGCTGGCAAGTGCGCTCGATCTGGCGCATGTGCCGGTCTATATTTATGAAATAGACCCGGTCAACGGATTGGCCGCCCCTGACGGGCGCATTTTCATCACCCGTGGATTTTATCGCAAGTTCCAGACCGGCGACGTCAGCGCCGATGAAATGGCCAGCGTCATTGCCCATGAATTGGGCCATGTCGCCTTGGGTCACTCGCGCCGTCGGATGATTGATTTTTCGGGGCAAAATGCCCTGCGCACCGCATTGGCTATGGTTTTGGGCCGCTTTATTCCCGGTGTGGGGGTGTGGATTGCAAATATGTTGACCACCGTGCTGGCCGCGCGGCTGTCTCGGACAGATGAATATGAGGCGGATGCCTACGCCGCCGCCCTGCTGACCCGTGCGGGCATCGGAACCGGCCCACAAGTTACCTTGTTCAAAAAGCTGGAGGCCCTGACCCAATCGCAATCGGGCACCATGCCCGCCTGGCTGTTAAGCCACCCCAAAACCGAGCTGCGTATCGCCGCCATTCAGAAATTGGAAAACCGCTGGTCCAATTCGTAGGGTGGGGTTTCACCCCACCATCCCCGCCAAGGCCTTACCCAACCGTGGCAGGCGCGCCTTTTTCATCAAGGCGCGCATCTCCCAAACCTCGCCAGACAAACGGTTGGCCTCTTCCAGCACCTCAGTCGAAACAGCTGCAACCAGATCGGGGTGAGCCTCCCAAATGCCATGCAAAAACGCGTCCGGATCGGCGCGGCTCAGCCCCTCTTCGGCCAATATATTGCGTGGGAAATCCTTGGCATTCAAGGTCACGATCACATCCGCAGACCCAGAAATAGCAGCGGCCAGAACATGCACATCTGCGGGGTCAGGCAACCATAGACGTGCCTGTAAAGACGCAGGCCAGGTGACTTCGGCCTCGGGCCAGTTCACTGACAACAACGCCGCCTCAGATTGGGCCTGCGCCACACCCGCAGCGCCCAGCTTTTGTGCGGCACGTTGCCATTCTTCGATAATGCGCGCTGACCATAGTGGTGTATAAACACCTGTGGCCGCCACCCCCAACAGCATTTGCCGCATGACGGTGGGGTAGATCACGCAGGTATCCAGCAGCACCTTCATAGACGAAAGAACAACGCCTTGAGATAGCCACTCTCGGACAGATGTGTGTGCTGAGGGTGGTCAGGGCCGGCCTGTCCGGTATGTATCAGCGCGCCAGTCCGCCCTGCCCGGCCAATGCCACGGATTGATGCGGTGCGAAACTTTGACATATCCGCCGCATGCGAACACGAACAAAGCCCCAGATAGCCACCATCACGCACCAAAAGAGCTGCCAGACGGGCAATGCGCTCATAGGCCCGAAGGCCTGCATCCAGGGCCTTTTTTGAGGGCGCAAACGCGGGTGGGTCACAAATCACCACGTCAAACTGCGCGCCTTCCTCAGCCAGGGCAGTCAGAACATCAAAGGCATCGCCCTTGCGGGTGTCAAACTGTGCCCCCTGCCCCATATGATCTGCGCCTTTCACGGCCAAATCCAGCGCTGGTTGTGATCCATCTACTGCCAGTGCGTGTTTGGCACCGGCAGCCAAAGCCGCCAGTGAGAACCCGCCCACATGGCTGAACACGTCCAACACTTCGCCCCCCTGGGCAAGGCTGGCGGCAAAGGCGTGGTTGGGGCGTTGATCATAAAACAACCCGGTTTTCTGCCCGCCGGTCAGATCGGCCATATAGGTGGCGCCATTCATTGGCACGGGCAATGCCGCATCCGGGGCCTGCCCTGCCAGAACCGTGCTGACATCATCCAAACCTTCCAGGCCACGCGCGCGCCCTGAGGCGTTTTTCAGAACAGTTGTGACCCCTGTGACCTCGATCAAGGCGGCTGTCAGCTGTGGCAACAGGCGTTCGGCCCAGGCCGCATTGGGTTGGATCACGCAAATATCGCCAAAGCGGTCAATCACCACGCCCGGCAGACGGTCAGCTTCGGCATGCACAAGGCGATAATAGGGTTCATCATAAAGCCGCTCGCGCATGGCCAGAGCCCGCTTCAATTGGGCTGTGATCCAGTCCTGATCAATCTGGACAGTCGGATCACGTTCCAACACGCGGGCGAAAATGCGCGAGGTAGGATTAACCGCCACCACCGCCAAGGGCACACGCTCGCTATCCTCAAGGATAGCAATGGAACCGGGGTCCAGCGATTTGGTGCGGCGATCGGTGACCACCTCATTATCATAAACCCACGGAAACCCATGGCGGATGCCACGAGATTTGATCTTGGGTTTAAGGCGAAGAACGGAATAAGGGGACAGCGTCATGCTGTCCCCTTAAGCGGTTTGTGAATGCCTTGAAAGGTCAGATTTGGTTCAAAGCACCATAAAATCCATTGTTGGCGGCCTTGAACGATCCGGGGTTAGCCAACTCCTGGGCCACCACTTCGGCGATACGGTCTGTGATGCGCAGCTTCTGGGTGATCCCGTTGCGCTCAGCATTGATGGCACGCGCGCCGCCAAAGGCTTTGAAGTCGGCCTTGATTTCGCGGGCTTCGGTATAGGCCTCGCCGGTTTCGGGGTTCAACAGGCGCATCTTGAATTGCACCGCGTGCACACCACCGGTGGTGTAGCGGGCTTTTTCGGTCAATGCATGAAAGCGTGTCACTTCGATGTCCAGCATCACCGGAACCGACCCTTGCACATTGGGCGCGGCTTTTTGAATACCTTGCTCAAAGATGGATTTGACCTGCTGGTGACGATCCCCCAGCGGATCTTCGCGCCAAACGATATCACCACCGGGGTAATATGAGTTGGCCTCAGAAACCTTCAGCGCATAGGGCACCGAAATGCGAACTGCCGAAATGTTCAGGGCGGCGGATGCAAGCTGTGTGGCTTGAGCGGGCTCAGGAGCCGAACGGGTAACGGTTTCAACCGAGGCACAGGCGGACAGCGATACGGCTGTGGCAAGTGCGGCAATGAGACGTAGTGTTTTCATGTCTTCCTCCTGGGACTCACCCAAATGACTAGAAGACAATTTGACCCTGAATTTAGGCGCAATTTAGGCAATTCCGGATCATTACCGTGATTGTTTACGGCTTGGGAGACGGCGGTTTCGCAATAGGCACCAAAAGGACTGACCCTTTATTCCTTTGTAATTTATGCGAATTTTCTAATCCCGAGCGCGCGACCGCCACCCGCCACGGCGTTTTGGTGTGTATGCAACCGTCTGACCCTCTTGCAGAATACTGGTCATTGGGTGATCGGAATTGTCGGTCCCATAGCGCGCCAGCAGTTGCTCGAGGGCAGCCTGGGTTTTTTGAGTTTCCGGCAAGGACATCGCCCAATCCAGAAAGATCGACCGGCATTCACCGGCATCTATGCCCTCAATGCGATAGGCCTCTTGTATCAGCCCCTTGGGATCAATCGCTTCACGTTCCATCTCAGGTCTCCTTTGGCGGGGTGGACAGCGCAGAGGCAATCACGATCGCGGCCTCTGCTGTGGCCTGTTCCAGCCCGGTTTGCAGATCAGTGATGCTGTCAAATTCGGTTTCCCGCAAGAGGAAAGCCGCCCCACCCCCGCCCAGTTGCGACGCATCAAGCGGGCGCGCGCCCAAAAGCCGTGAGCATTGCAGGGTTTTCCAACACAAGTCATAGGCGCGCAGCAATGTTTCTTTTTGGGCAGATGACAGCCAGCCCATCTGGCAAGCGGCGTCCAATCCGGCCAGCACATCCTGCGACGTGGCCCCTGACATCAGGCTCCCCGATTGAGCCAGCAGTTCAATTTCCTGCAAATGGCCGGGGCCACGTCGGGCATCCAGCGGGCCTTCGGGGGGTTTGGCGGCATTCAATCGCGCGCGCATGTCTTTCACATCGGCCAGAATGGCGGCTGCATCATGAGGTTGGCGCAAAAGGCTCGTTCGAAACGCTTCGATATCAGCTGCAAGGCTCGCATCACCGGCTACGGTGCGGGCACGGGTCAGCGCCAGATGTTCCCACACCCAGGCTTCGCCCTCCTGGTAGTTGCGAAAAGATTGCCAACTTGTCGCCACCGGGCCCTGATTGCCAGAGGGGCGCAGCCTCATGTCCACTTCATATAGCCGCCCATCGGCCATCTGCGCGGTCAAGGCCGTGATCATGGCCTGGGTAAGGCGGGCAAAATAGGCCCGTGTGGCCAGAGGTTTGCGCCCTTCGGATCCTTCAGACCCCTGTGCATCATAAATGACGATCAGGTCGAGGTCAGAGCGGGCATTCAGCCGGTTGGCGCCAAGTGATCCCATCGCCAAAACAACAGCGCCGCGCCCCGGTGCTTTGCCGTGCTTGGCGCAAAACTGCGCCACCACCTCGGGCCAGAGCGCGCCCAAAACGGCGCCCGCCAGATCGGCGTATTGATGACCGGCATCAACAGGCGATATCAATCCACGCAAATGATGCACCCCAATTCGGAAATGCCATTCATTGCGCCAGCGCCGCGCGGTGATCAGCTTTTGCTCATAATCATCCTCGGCACTGAGGGCCGCACTCAGATCGTCCTGCAAGGCCTCTTGTCCGGGCCAATCGGCAAAGAACGCGCCAGCGATCACCGCGTCAAAAACCCCCGCATGACGCGACAGATAGCTTGCCAACTCAGGCGCGGTGCCCGCGATATCCACCATCAGATCAATCAGATGCGGGTTGGCCTCAAACATGGAGAACACCTGCACCCCGGCGGGCAACCCGGCCAGAAACCCGTCAAAGGCCAACAACGCTTCGTTGGGATGGGCGGTATTTGCCAGGCGTGACAGGATGTCTGGGCGCAACCGGCGAAAAATTTCGACGCTACGGGCGGACCGCAGAGCCGCGTAACTCGGCCACCGGGCGATGACCTCGCTGTCAAGTTGGGCGTTGATCTCGGGGTCCGCCTCGGATGTGTCCCCATCCTCGGGTGAGAAGAATTGCTCGATCAGGCAATGCACATCGCTCAGACGCTTCAGCAATTCCGCTTCAAGTTCCCCCAGATCACGGCCCATAAAGGCCGCGAGGCGCGCGAACTCTTCCTTTGAGCCGGGCAATTCATGGGTCTGCGCATCGCGCAGCATTTGCAGGCGATGTTCCACCTCGCGGTGAAACTGGTAATGCGATGTCAGGTTTTCGGCGACTTCCGTGGGCACCCAGTCTTTGCGCGCCAGCACGGCCAGCCCCTCAACTGTGCCGCGCACCCGCAAATCAGGGTCACGGCCACCGGCAATGATCTGGCGTGTCTGGGTGAAGAACTCGATCTCGCGGATGCCCCCCCGGCCCAGTTTCATATTGTGGCCAGGCAAGGTCAGCGCGCCGCCTAGCCCCTTATGTTCGCGGATGCGAAGGCGCATGTTGTGAGCATCTTCGATGGCGGCAAAATCCAGATGTTTGCGCCAGACAAACGGCTTGAGATCATCCAGAAACCGCTGACCCGCCTGCAAATCACCGGCACATGGGCGGGCCTTGATATAGGCGGCACGTTCCCATGTGCGCCCCAGGCTTTCGTAATAGGCTTCGGCCCCTGCCATCGCCATGCACACCGGCGTCACCTGCGGGTCAGGGCGCAATCGTAAATCCGTGCGAAATACATAGCCCTCGGCGGTTCGATCATTCAGCATGGCCGACATACGCCGCGTGGCCCGGACAAAACTGGCGCGGGCCTCGTGATACGCGTCGGGCTCAAACCGGGTTTCATCAAACAGGCAAATCAAATCAATGTCCGAGCTGTAGTTCAGCTCACCCGCGCCCATCTTGCCCATAGCAAGGATGACCATGCCGCCCGCGGTTGCGATATCATCTTCGCCCATACCGGGCAGTTTACCGCGCCGTATTTCTGTGCCCACAGTGGCGCGCAGGGCCAAAGTGCAGGCCAGATCAGCAAGATCGGTCAGTGTCTTGGTCACTTGAGCCAATGGCCAGACACCCGCCAGATCAGCCAGCCCCGCCAGCAAGGCAACACGCCGCTTTCCCCGGCGCAATTCATCCGCCAGATCATCAGGTTTGACGTCGCGCAGGCGGTTAAATTCGGCAGAGATCCCGGCCTCGGGGTCATCAAACACAGGCACCAGCCAGCTGTGTTCTTTGTCCATCAGTTGTTTGAGGTAAGGGCTGCACCCAGCCGCACCTGCCACCAGATCGGCGAGGTCACCGCTTACCTCGGGCATCAACGCCAGCGCCTCAGCCCCTTGCAAGGGGTCATAGGCGCGCGGCAATCGGGTGATCCGGGGGGCAAATTTCATAGGTGCAAGATGCGGCGTGAGGGCGCGCGCGTCAATCAGATGATCAAGGCACTGCCCGGTCACGGATCAGTGTGTCCTGGCAATTTGGGTCAAGCCGGCTATCCCCGTCGCGTTGCCACAAATATCTGACAAAGATCGCCTCATCTGCCACCTGCCCCGCGCGCCCCGGTGACGGGAGTCGAAACATCGACTCCGGACAGACCGACAGACGCATAATGATACGCACAACCGCGCCATGAACAGAACACAAACGGAATGTGAATATGCGAAATTGAGTGCAAAGCGTCAGACTCGCGGCAAGAGAGCGAGCAACAAAACTGATGGAGACATGAGCAGTGGTGCAAGTGAAAGAACAAACCGGACTCAAGTGATCAAAGGCGGTAGGCAGATCAAAAATGGTGCGCAGGCCTCTAGCGATATAGAACACATTGATCCTGAGCTTCTGTTTCAAGAATTGCAGGATTGGGAGTTGGTTCTCAAGTCTGATCCTGTGATTGTCCACAAGCTTTTGACGTTTGAGGAACAGGATAAAGATGTGGATGATGTAGAGGCATCGGGTGCATCCGATGTGGACTCACCCACCATCTCATTTCGATCTGTGCGGGGGCCAAAGCTATGAGCCGCCCTGCCCCGTTTTCATTGCGATTGAGTGAAGATGAACGCCAACGGCTGGAGACGCAGGCCGGATCAATGCCCTTGGCGTCCTACGTCAAGTCCGTGGTTTTCGCGGATAAGGCTCCAACTTATCGCAAAAGGCGCAAGCCACCTGTTGCCGAGCAAAGGCTGTTGGCTGAGATATTGGCTCGGCTGGGGCAATCGCGCACCGCGAACAATCTGAATCAGATCGCTAAACACCTCAATCAAGGCACGCTTGTCTTGGATGATGCGCTGGAAAAGGATTTGTGTGAAGCCATCGCAGAGGTGGCTTGGATGCGGGCTACCTTGATCGAAGCTCTGGGGATCAAGTCATGATCATTGTGGCCTCACAACGCTCTGGCGCTTCGGCATTGTCAGATCACCTAATGAATGATCGTGACAATGATCACGTCACGCTCGCACAAGTAAGAGGCTTTGTTGCGGGTGATTTGCATGGCGCTTTATCGGAATCCTACGCCATCTCCAAAGCAACCCAATGCAAGCAATATCTCTTTTCGGTCAGCCTCAATCCCCCTGCGGATCATGATGTGTCTGAACAGGCATTCTTTGACGCGGCGGATCGCATCGAAGAGAAACTTGGTCTACCGAACCAACCCCGCGCGATTGTATTCCATGAAAAAGAAGGCCGTCGCCATGCGCATGTGGTGTGGTCACGCATTGACGTGGATGAGATGAAAGCCATCAACCTCCCCCACTTCAAATTGAAGCAGCGGGATATGTCGCGTCAGTTGTACTTGGATCATGGTTGGCCACTCCCCGATGGGTTGGCAACATACGGCAATAAGAACCCCCTCAACTTCACCTTGGCGGAATGGCAACAAGCCAAACGTCAGGGCATTGATCCGCGTGAGATCAAACAGGTATTTAGGCAGGCATGGGAACGCTCAGACAGTCTCAAGGGCTTGCAACATGCTTTGGAGGATCGAGGCTATGTCCTTGCCAAGGGAGATCGACGTGGCTTTGTCGCGCTGGATTATGAGGGGAATATCTACTCACTGTCCAAGTGGACGGGCGTGAGTACGAAAGAGGTCAAAGCCAAACTTGGATCACCTGAACATCTGCCCTGCGTCGAAGACACCCGCATCTCTCTTCGCAGAACAATCTCTGATCAGATGCGCAGTTATATCGGACAGGTAAAAGCACGTCATGACGATCAACTCTCGCCGATCTATGCGGATCGAGATGCGCTGGTACGAGTTCATCGCTTAGAGCGCCAAAGCCTCCAACAAGGCCAAACCAAACGCTGGGTACAAGAGGCCAAGGTTCGACAAGATCGCTTCTCTAAGGGGCTACGCGGTGTGTTTGATTGGTTCAGAGGAAAACGTAAAACCATCGAAGACAGTAACATCCGTGAAGCATTAGAATGCAACAAACGCGATCAAGCGCAACGCGATGGTCTGATCGCTGCTCAAATGCGAGATCGGCGGGCGCTGCAGGAACGGTTTGCTGCCCTGCGCTCAAAACAGAGAGAAGATCGTAAAATCCTTGCCCGTGAGGTTGCCGCATCATTGCGACGGTTGGATCAAACTAATCTGCATTCTAAGGATCAAACGCATCGCCGCAATCGCGGTATCGATCTATCGAGCTAGCGTCAGAAAAATCTCAAATCCAGTGCCGCTTGGATAGCGTTCTAACCACGCGTCTATTTGTGTGTCGTGCTGCTGTGACCGTACTCGAAACGGCTCAGATGAGGGGATAAGTTCTTGAATGTCGCTGGGTTCATCTAGGCCAGCCTTCTCAAAGAGTCCTACGGCAATTACTCTAAGCTGAGCGATGGCCTCTGTGCTGTCGAATTCGTCCCTGAATTTTCCCGTTAGCTTAAGCTTCGTGACAGCGTCTTCAGTTCCCTCCAAGTAGAAGGCGGCATTGTTTGGGAGAATGTAATCATCAAGATCAGCATAGTCGGAGCTTGCCCACCACTCACCTTCGAAACCACTGTGGTAGTCATTTGTTCGAAGCCCGAACTCTGTCAAAAACTCTCTGGCCAAATAAGGGCTCCAACCATCGCGTGGATTAACATCGGGTGGGTTTTCTGCTTCGCGTTCATATTTGTAAATATCCAGAATGATCTGATCTACATCGTCATTTTCTCTCGCTGGCATAGAATGGAACTGTCGAATAGCCCGTCGTAGAAGCCACGGACGTGCCATAAAAATGAGCAAAAAGCGTTTCCTCGCATATTGCTTCAACTCATCCGATTGGAACGACTTGAAGTCAATTTGGATACGCGCCTGTTCAATATGCGAATAGCAATACCAAGCATAAAAGCATGGGATTGAGCCGATGGTCAAAAGCACAGGCAAAATGAAATTCCGTGCGGTTGTGGTTGTATAAAACGCATCCCAATTACTCCATATACCCGACATCGATTGCCAGAGAAAAGCCAACAAAAACAGCGTTAAACACCATTGCAGGAGTGTCTTGACCTGAGCGTATTTTTCATCTGTTTCGGCGATCACCAATGTACCACCCAGCAAGAACAAAAGTGGGAAAAGCACCAGTTCAGTCAAAAGGCTGAACGAGTAAGCCACAACAATGAACTCAAACAAGAGGGCTACGCCGATGCTATCGCGTATAAGCTTCCGAAAGTAGCCTTCATCCTCTTTCGCAGATAGCGCTCTGGCAAGAAGTGCGCAGCCAGACAAGAAATACCATAGAACCGTGGCTGGGAGCTGCTCTCGCGTCCAAAGCCCGAAGGCTTGGTAGATGATGCACAACGCGGCAACATTCAAAGCAAACACACCAAAGAGAACCAATAGCTTTCGATTCAATAATGATGCGAAAACGCCCCACAAAGATGGGCGAATTTTCGAATGCATCATGCATACGACAAACCCCAACGACATCCAGATGCCAATCGCAAGCTCGCGATTATTGAAGGTGTCAGTGAATGTCTTCCAGGTATCTTCCATTCTACTAGACAATATATCACTCACCCCAAATGGCGTACAACCATTTGGGGTGGATAGCGCGTGTTGCTATCGCGTTATTATACTCACCTTAAGAGCATGACAGGCTTTGCCAATAAATTTGACAAAGATTGCCAAAGTGCGGTATTCTGAACGTATGAAAGAGGGTAATCCCATGGCCACGATGAATGTTTCACTTCCCGATCCGATGAAGAGTTGGGTGGAAGATCAGGCTGGTAGTGGCACATTTGCCAATGCCAGCGATTATGTGCGCCACCTCATCCGCAAAGATCAGGATCGCCAAGATGCGATTGCCACGCTGCAACGCGCGATTGACGACGGTCTTGCCAGCGGGGATGCGCAGCCTTTCGATATGACAGCCTTCAAGGCTGGGATGCATCAGCGCCATGGCCAAAGCTGAGCTGCCCCTGCGGCTCACGCCTCAAGCCCAAACTGATCTGGAAGATATCTGGCTTTACAGCGCTCAAACGTGGTCGCCTGATCAAGCCGACACTTATCTTGATGGGCTGGGCGAAAGCATGAACGCACTGTGCGCAATGCCAACCATGGCGCGAGAATACCCAGAATTTTCTCCAACTGTGCGGATTCATCCAAACGGATCACATCTGATCATCTACCGGATTGATGCGGATACGCTTGATGTGATCCGCATACTCGGCGCACGGCAAAACTGGAAAGCCATTCTTGACCGGATCGACGGTTAATCGGAATGCAAAGGTAACCAAATGTTAACCCTGAACAACTCTGATGGGTATTGTGCGGTGGCCTTGAGAGTCAGCGCAGATTATCGGAAGAAGTAGACGCAAAAGGGTTCAACCAAACGACAGACTTTGGTGAAAAAGGCAACGTCTATGCTAAAAAAATTCAAACCGCTGGATATTCTCGGGCTGATTGTATTCGCAACAGCTGCCTATCTGGCATTTTCGATTGAAGAGTATTTTGGTACTGCCATCGGCTTACTTATTATGACTCGAATACTTCATGCCGCATGGGACAGGGAGTGACCTGCTCCCCATCGAGTCCGCTAATTTAGGTTAGCTCTGTTCAGAAGCCTACGGGCTAAATTGGGTGAAGGGACAACATGCCTCCTTGAACTCGATGGAGACCTACGAAAGGGTTCAACCGCGACGTAAAGGTGCCTCGCTTGCCCCTGCCCGTAAGGATATCGGCGAGGATTTTGCGCTGCGTGGTTTTGTCTGCTGCGCTGATTGTGGTGTGCCTTACAGATCAGCTTGGGCGAAGGGAAAGCGCAAACACTACGCCTATTATCTATGCCAAACCAAAGCCTGTGACAGCTACGGCAAATCCATTCCACGCAATAAGCTGGAAGGCGATTTTGGCGAGGTGGTCAAAACACTCCAGCCATCACGGTCACTACTCAAACTGGCGCATGCCATGTTTCACAAAACATGGAACGCCCGCCTTGCTCAGAGCAAAGATGCAGCCCTCTCAGCCAAGCGCCAAGTTGCCGAGGTCGAAGATCAAATTGATAAATTGTTAGAGCGGATTCTTGATGCAACGAACAGCCGCGTCATCACAGCCTACGAAGAAAAGATCAGCCAGTTCGAGAAATCCAAGGCATCTTTGCAAGATGGGCTGATCCAAACCACTCCAAAACAGCATAGCTACGAAGAGCGGCTAGAACACGCCATGCGATTCCTCGCAAGCCCATGGAAAATCTGGGAAAGTGGCGACATCACGTTGCGCAGAACACTGCTCAGATTGGCGTTCACAGACCGTTTTGAATACCATCGAATCGAGGGCGCTAGAACACCCAAAACAGCCTTACCATTCAAGGTGTTGAGGGGTCTTTCTGAAGGTAAAATCTATTATGGTGCGGGTGAAGGGACTCGAACCCCCACGCCATAGGCGCCAGAACCTAAATCTGGTGCGTCTACCAATTCCGCCACACCCGCACTTTGCCACGCAGCCATGCGCGTGTTGCTGCTCTCTAACAAAGCCGATTGCCGGATGCGAGGGTAAAAAATGCGCTTTTTTCAGGGCGTGTACGAAAAAAGGCACGACATTAACCGATTCTTGCCATATTCTGTTGAAAATACTGAGGCAGTGTTAAAGCGAGAAACGCCATGAAACCGAAAACGGTCGGGCGTATCGATGGGAAAAATCCCAAAGGTACCCTTAATGAATCCCCAACTTCCGAAGTGTCGGGTCTGCAATCTGACAGCTACATCCTGACGCTTGATGGCGAAAAGCCGGTATCAGAGCTGAGCGTCGGTGACCGGGTCATCACGCGTGATAGCGGCGTGGCGCGTGTCACATCTGTGCGCAGTCGCAAGATCACCACCCGTGCAGTACGCATTCAGGCAGGATCACTGGGTCATACCCGCCCTGAACGTGACGTTCTATTGCCTGCAGGCCAGCCAGTTTTGATCCGTGACTGGCGTGCATCCGCGATGTTCAGCTCCGTTGGTGCCGCCTTGATTGAAGCACATCGTCTGATTGATGGCGAATTCATCACCGACGAGGGCGAACAGGACATGACGCTCTATGAGCTTGATTTTGACCGCCCGCATATCCTTTATGTAGACGGCCTGGAAGTGGCCAGCGATGCAGCGGCACACCATGCAGCACAGGCCCCTCAAGCCGCCTGACCTCGCCATCACCGCAGGGCAAAACCCCGGTTCGGGTACCGGGTTTTTATCTTGTCGGTTGGTCATGGCCCAGAGCGTATCGCCCTTCACCTAAGCCAGGCAAAAGGCGATATTCAGCGCGACATATGAAGGGTGTCAGCGTTTGGGGCAAAACCTCTAAATCAGGTTTACGCGAAACGCTTTAAACCTCTAAATCGCGGAACACTTGCGGCAATTGCTCGGGCAGATCCTCGGCAATCAATCCTGGCCCAAAACTGCGTGCACATTCCACATGCAACCACACCGCGGTTTCCGCCGCTTGCATCGGATCAAACCCACGCGCCAAAAGCCCGGTTATGAACCCCGCCAATACATCGCCGGAACCGGCTGTGGCCAGCCACGGGGCAGCGCGTTCATACCGTGCCGAGTTGATCGAACAACGCCCGTCAGGATGTGCAATCACCGTATCCGGCCCCTTGAACAGCACAACACAGCCCGCCCGCTTCGCCGCCGCGCGCGTGGCATCCACCTTGGAATAGGCCGGGCCTACGCTGGGCACAGCACTCAGCTTTTCTGCAATATCCGGAAAAAGCCGCGCAAACTCTCCGCCATGGGGCGTCAAAACGCACCCCTCGTGCAGCATGTCAAACAGTGCCTCCGGGTCATCCTTATAAGCCGACAGCGCATCCGCATCCAACACCGTAGGGTGGGATTTAATCCCACCTTGCCGCAACACCGCAGGCACCAGCTCTCGCGCCCGTTCAAGCCCCATCCCAGGCCCCAGACACAGCGCATTGATCCGCTTGTCCTGCAACACTTCAGCCAGACCATCAGCCCCCTCAATCCGTTTCAACATCAGGGCCGTGATCTGCCCGGCCACCTCCATCTGCGCCGAAGGCGGCACACCAACCGTCACCACCCCCGCCCCAATCCTCAGCGCCCCCCGCGCCGCCAATCTTGCGGCACCGGTTTTGCCCGCACCACCCGAGAGGATCAGGGCGTGACCGTGGTCGTATTTGTGATCAACAATGGCCTTCAGCAGATCTGGTAAATCACCGTCCGCCGGAATGTTCACAAGGCGCACCAACTCATTGCGCAATCGCCAAGTCGGCTGCCAGCTTTCCAGTCCGATATCTTTCACCTTCGGAACGCCTGACCGCTCACCCAATTGATGCCCGAGCTTCTGTCGGTGAAAACTGACCTCGATATGCGCCATGAAGGCAAATGAGCCGAGTTCAAGCCCACTGTCTGCGCATATACCCGAGGCGATATCGACCGCGACAACTGGGGTATTCTGCGCCAGACAATCGAGGTGAGCTTCCCAGATACTTTCAAACTCTTCGCCCAGCCCACGTGTCAATCCAGTTCCGAACAGGGCATCAATCAGCAAATGAGTATCGCGCACTGCATCTGCTGCATCTAGGGTGGGTTTTACAGGATTGTCCTGCACCCACCGATCATAATTCACCTTCGCATCAGGTGGCAGCTTGGCGGGATCACCGTACAAAAACACCTCAACCTCCCAGCCCCATTCCTTCAACAACCTAGCCACGACAAACCCGTCGCCGCCGTTGTTGCCGGGGCCGCACAGAACCACGGCGCGGTGGGCGGTTTTGGCCAGTTCGGGCCATTCTTCAAACACGGCCTCGACCACGCCGCGCCCGGCACGTTCCATCAGTTCAAGGCCTGTCACCTGTCCCGATTCAATCGCGGCCCTTTCAACGGCGCGCATTTGGGCGGCGGTTAGCAATTCGGTCATGGGGCAATCCTTTGCGTTTCTATTCCGCACAATTACTGATCTTTTCGCCTATTTATTGTGCACCTGCCTACCGGAACAGCGACACATGCGGCCAATTTACCCTATCCGATTGAGCACCCAGAATAGAAGTGTTCTCAAACGCTTTAAGACGACTGCGCCAAGGAGGCCCCCATGAAAAAGATCGAAGCCATTATCAAGCCTTTCAAGCTGGATGAAGTAAAAGAAGCGCTGCAAGACGTCGGTGTGCAGGGCCTCTCGGTGATTGAAGTCAAAGGCTTCGGCCGCCAAAAAGGCCATACGGAGCTGTACCGCGGCGCCGAATATGTGGTCGACTTCCTGCCGAAAGTTAAAATCGACGTGGTTTTGGACGATGATCAGGTTGATGCCGCCATTCAGGCCATCACTGACGCCGCCAAAACCGACAAAATCGGCGACGGCAAAATCTTTGTCAGCTCGGTTGAGCAAGCCATTCGTATCCGCACCGGAGAATCCGGCCCGGACGCCCTGTAAGACACCCATAAACTGAAGGAAGACTGCCATGAGCGCGACAGACCTGCTCAAGACCATCGCGGACGGAGATATCGAATATGTTGATATCCGTTTCACTGACCCGCGTGGCAAACTGCAACATGTAACCATCGTCTCCGATCTAGTGGACGAAGATTTCATCGAAGAGGGCTTCATGTTTGATGGCTCTTCGATTGCCGGTTGGAAATCCATTGAATCTTCAGACATGAAGCTGATGCTGGACACCGACAGCGCTTATGTTGACCCCTTCTATGCCGAGAAAACGATCTGCGTGCATTGCTCGGTTGTTGAGCCGGACACCGGCGAGCCGTATAACCGTGACCCACGTGGCACCGCTCAAAAGGCCGAGGCCTATCTGAAATCCTCGGGCATCGGTGATGTGGCCTATATGGGCCCCGAAGCTGAGTTTTTCTTGTTTGACGATGTGCGTTTCTCAAATTCTATCAACAAAGTATCCTACGAAGTTGATGCAATCGACGCCTCATGGAACACCGATTCTGAGTATGAGATGGGCAATATGGGCCATCGCGCTGGCCTCAAGGGCGGCTACTTCCCGGTGAACCCCACTGACGACGCCCAAGACATCCGTTCCGAAATGCTCAGCACGATGAAGCGTCTGGGCATGAAAGTGGACAAGCACCACCACGAAGTGGCGTCATGTCAGCACGAATTGGGCCTGATTTTTGACTCGCTGACCAAGCAAGCCGATGAGTTGCAGAAATACAAATATGTGATCCACAATGTGGCACAGGCCTATGGCAAAACGGCGACATTCATGCCCAAGCCAATCTACGGCGACAACGGCACCGGCATGCATGTAAACATGTCCATCTGGAAAGGTGGCAAGCCCTTGTTTGCAGGCGATAAATACGCTGACCTGTCACAAGAGGCATTGTATTATATTGGCGGCATCCTGAAGCACGCCAAAACACTGAACGCCTTCACCAACCCTGCGACCAACAGCTACAAGCGGCTGATTCCTGGGTTTGAAGCCCCGGTTCTGCGCGCCTATTCTGCGCGCAACCGCTCGGGTTGTGTACGTATTCCATGGACCGAAAGCCCCAAAGCCAAGCGCGTTGAGGCCCGTTTCCCTGATCCAGCAGCAAACCCCTATCTTTGCTTTGCAGCGCTCTTGATGGCCGGCCTTGACGGTATCAAGAACAAGATCGACCCAGGCGAGGCGATGGACAAGAACCTCTATGATCTGCCTGCCGAAGAGCTGAGCGGCATCCCCACGGTTTGTGGCTCCTTGCGTGAAGCGATGGAGGCCCTGGCGGCTGATCATGACTTCCTGCTGGCTGGTGATGTGTTCACCAAAGATCAGATTGATGGCTATATCGACCTCAAAATGGAAGAGATCGAGCTGTATGAACATACCCCCCACCCGGTGGAATTCGGAATGTACTACAGCTGCTGATTACCCTCACAGCAAACCAGCTACACCAACAAAGGGCGCCGCATTCCGGCGCCCTTTCTTTTTGAGGTGCGTTTGGATTTGTGCCTCAATCCAGACAGTTCGCCAAGATGTTTCCATATTTGAAACAAACTGATCACATGATCCTGTGTCACTTATTTGGGATGAGCGAACAATAACAACACTGCGAGACACCCAAATGGGGACAGGCACAACATGGGTTTCATCAGGTCTGGTTTTTCTCAATATGAGAGAGATCGACATTGTTGAAACAGGCAATCATATCGGTGCGGCATTTGAAGCGCTGCAACAGCGTGTTGCAGGAATTCGGATTGTATCCGACTCCAGCGCGCAGATCAAAACCAACCATCACCAGGTGCGCATTGCCTTGTTGAAGGACCAGTTGGTTGGCGCGTTGCGCAAACCCGCTGACGTGGTGTTGTCCCTGCAAATTCTATGTCGCACCAATGCAACGACCCCGCCCCAAATCAGCAACAATACCGTTCTGGCCCATTTGTTACGCGCGTTGCAGATCGAACTGCACGCCGACCATGTGATTTTGGCGGGACACAAAGCAGTGTTTTCCGGAAGTGAATTCCTAAGCGCCACAGACACGTTGGCCACCCCCAAAGATAATCCATACAACGCCACACACCCGCCACGCCCTGACAAGCAGGTTTCACACCCCACATTGGCGCGTCAACAGATCGAAGAGTGCAGCGAGCGGCTTGATCGTCAGCTGCAACACAATGCGGCCTGGGCCATTGCCGATGCCGATCAGGGCGCGTTGCGCGACGCGTTCCTGGACCCCGAAGCAGAGACTGCCCCGCCCACCCCCGAAATTCGTGAGCAAACGCCAATTTTGCGTCTTTCGGCCTGGTTCATGTCCATGGCAGTGGCCCTGTTATGCTTGCCCGTTGGCATTGTGCTGATCGTGATAAACCTGTTGCGTGGCGAAAACCTGCGGCTGGCCAATCAGGCAGCGGCCTTGACCGGCACGTTCATAGCGCTACAGACCTTTGGCTCAGTGGCACAAGCTGCCACGGTGCTTCAAACATTTATTCCCTAAAGCGCTTCGCATAAGGCGCGTATCAGGATTTTGGATGATACGCCTTAACGGCGCGCCAATGGCCGATTGAACTGGCTCCCAGCCGCCCGCTTTCTGCTCGGAGTGGGCGGCTTGCCCAATTGGCATAAGTTTACCCTTGCTGCGATGTCTGGCTTGTCTAAACTTGGTCCAAAGTTTGGGTAGGGAGAACCTTGCTATGTATCGTAAATGTTTCGCCGCTGTTGTCGCCGCCACAATTTGGGTAATGCCAGCCGCCGCAGTGGCCGCGCCCTGTGGCAATACTTCGGGTGGGTTTGAAGCCTGGAAAAGCGCATTCGCCTCCGAAGCCAAACGCGCCGGGGTTGGGCCGCGCGGTTTGCAGGCGCTTGCCGGGGCAAAATATGCATCCAAGACCATTGCTGCCGATCGCAATCAGAAAAGCTTCAAATACTCGCTTGATAAATTCATGAAAGTGCGTGGCGCAAATACGATCATCAGCCAGGGCCGCAAACGCAAAGCCAAAAGCGCCAGCTTTTATGACGCGATTGAGCGCCAATACGGTGTGCCTGCGGGTGTTGTGATTGCCATTCACGGCATGGAAACCGGATTTGGCGGCTTTATGGGTGACAGCTCGGTCGTGTCGGCCATCACGACGTTGGCCTATGATTGTCGGCGGTCCGATTTCTTTGTGCCACATGCCATCGGTGCATTGAAACTGGTGGATCAAGGCTCGATCACACCCGCCACCAAAGGGGCCAAACATGGCGAGCTGGGCCATACCCAATTCCTGCCCGGCAATGCCATCAAATACGGTGTTGATGGCAATGGTGATGGGCGTGTGGATTTTTACAACCAGACCGATGCGCTGACCTCAACTGCCAATTTCCTGCGCCAGAAGGGCTGGAAACCCGGCAAGGGCTATCAGGAAGGCCAGCCCAATTTCCGTGTGATCAAGGAATGGAACGCAGCCGGCGTCTATCAAAAAGCCATTGCCATCATGGGCGCCAAGATCGACGGCTGACGCAAGGCGGCACATCCTAGAAAATAGCCCCTGCCAAGCCGCCTGCACCCGTTGTAGGCGGTTTTTTGCGTGAAATACCCGCTGATCGCCCTGTTAGCCCTGACTGCCCCTCCCAGAACCCAATTGGGGCTAATTTAGAACAAATTTCACCGGTTTCCTGAACACAGCAACAGCAAACCGTGAGGACCAGGACAATGGCCAAGGAAACGTTTGGAACAATAGCTGCTTTAGAGTTTAGCGTTCCCCCCACTCAGAGTTTCGAGGATATCGTCGAAGAGCTGGATATTTCGTTCCGCCCTTTTGGCCTCACACGGCGCAGCTTGATCTGGGACAGCGATGACATCGCCATTCTGGAGCGTGACAGCCTGCGGGTATTGATGGGCTGGTTGCCCGCGGCCTATGAAGGCGGCTCGTCCTTTCTGGTTTTTGCTGTGGGCCACGCCACCAGCGGCGGTAATTTGTTGGTCAATCGTGAAACCTGCGAATTCGTCAAAGATATTCTGGTGACCCATATGGACAGCTACCTGAACTTTGAAACCGTATTCCACGCCGATGCCACCCAGCCAGTGGGCACTGAATTGGTGGACACTGTCACTGAAATCCTCAACCGCGATTTTAGCACGCCCGACGATGGTGCGCCCCGCGCCCCGAGTGGGCGCGGTTTCAAACAGGATCGCGCTTATACTCGTGATATTACACTGGATCCGGATTTCATACGCGCTCACACGCCACAGTTTGAAGGGCACGACCCCGAGGTTGTGAATGTCGAGGGGGAAATCCTGCCCCCCCAGGATGCGACATCCCTGCCAAAGCGGCTGACCATTTATACGCTGGGGGCCACGATGCTGCTTTATACGCCGCCCGTGGGGGCCTCCTTGCTGATTTACTCAACCCTGCGCGATCTGGTGCCTACCCACGCACATAGCTGAGCCTTTCGCGCAACACCCTAAAGTCCCATCCTTGACCCATGAGCGCACAGTGCCTATCTGTGCGCTCTTCAAGGGGTTCAGGCCCCCGCCGTTCGCAAGGTCCATTGGCCTGTGGTGAAGTTCTGAACCTACCTAGACCCTCTCGTTTTTGACCTCATGTGTCATAGCCGGGTGGCAAGGCGAACACCCGCTCTCGGATCAAGACACCACCGAGGAAGAAACCATGACGTATACAACTTTACCCTCTCGTGACGCCCTCAAATCGCAGGCCCGTCGTTTGCGCTCAACTCTGGCGGATCAAGGCAGCAACATGTCTCATGGCGCGGCTCTTGAAACTGTGGCGCACCAATGGGGATACCGGGACTGGAACACCCTTGCCGCCGCAAGCCAAGCCACCCCTGCCCCACGCTGGCAGATTGGCCAGTCGGTACAGGGGCATTATCTTGGACACGCCTTTGTCGGCCAGATCAAATCAGTCAGCCGCAAAGGTCACAGCCACACGCAACTGACGGTGGTGTTTGATACACCTGTTGATGTTGTTGCCTCTGACAAGTTCAGCTCTTTGCGCCGACAGGTAACAGCAACGGTGAACTCACAAGGCCGCACGGTCGAAAAAACCTCGGATGGTCAGGCCCATCTGGTGCTGAGCTAAACCTATCCCCCGCGCTAACCTTTGGCTGGCGCGGGGGTCACTGCACTACCACCCCCGCGGTTAACAGCCGCCAGACGTCTTAATCCGCGCCCTGCACCGGGCGCCTGTAGGTGCTGACCATTTTGTAGGATTTGCTTGGCCCGCTGACCTTCCAGGTGCTGATCCAATCAGGCCATTGCCCGAACTGATAGGCCACTTCATAAGTGTCAGGATCACAGAAATGCGTGGCTTGTGGCCTTGTTGGGTCAATCGTGTGAAACGCGCGCCCATCGTCAAACATCACGTCGATCTGTATGCCGTCGCCCTCGCGCCAAAGATAGCTGCGTTGCGAGCTCACCGGGCGGTGGTCTGCGATTTTCAGCAACCCCTTTTCTTCATACAGCATCCCGTCGCCATCTGGCGCAAAGCGGGCCGAGCCGCGAAACTGTGCGTCCGGGGCATTGTCATGCATAATCCGGCGTTCCAATACCCACGCGCCTTCAAAATCGTCCAGTGTTAGTGCCATTGCCTTGCCGCTTCCTGCCTGCCCGGTTAAACCCGCGCCAACACATAGCGATAAACCAAAGGCTCGTCACATGATTCCCCGTTATTCCCGCCCCGAAATGGTTGCCATCTGGGAGCCCGCCACCAAATTCCGCATCTGGTACGAGATCGAAGCCCACGCCTGTGATGCGATGGCCGATCTGGGCGTAATCCCGCGTGAAAACGCCGAGGCCGTCTGGAAGGCCAAAGACGTTGAATTTGACGTGGCGCGCATTGACGAGATCGAGGCCGTCACCAAACATGACGTCATCGCCTTTCTCACCCATCTGGCCGAACATGTGGGCAGTGACGAAGCGCGTTTTGTTCATCAGGGCATGACCTCTTCCGATGTGCTGGACACCTGTTTTAACGTGCAACTGACCCGCGCGGCGGACATCCTGATTGACGATTTGCAAGCTCTGCTGGCAGCCCTGAAACGCCGCGCGTTGGAGCACAAAGACACCCTGCGTGTGGGCCGCAGCCACGGCATCCATGCAGAACCCACCACCATGGGGCTGACCTTTGCGCGGTTCTACGCTGAAATGGACCGCAACCTGACGCGCCTGCGCACGGCGCGCGAAGAAATCGCCACCGGTGCAATCTCGGGTGCGGTTGGAACATTTGCCAATGTCGATCCTGCGGTCGAAGATCACGTTTGCGCCCAACTGGGCCTGACACCCGAGCCGATTTCAACCCAAGTCATCCCGCGTGATCGCCACGCCGCATTCTTTGCCACCTTGGGTGTCATTGCGTCGTCGGTTGAAAACGTCGCCATAGAGATCCGCCACATGCAACGCACCGAGGTGCTGGAGGGGGCCGAGTTTTTCTCGATGGGTCAAAAAGGCTCGTCGGCCATGCCGCACAAGAAGAACCCGGTGCTGACCGAAAACCTGACTGGGCTGGCCCGTCTGGTGCGTATGGCCGTGGTGCCTGCGATGGAAAATGTCGCGCTGTGGCACGAGCGTGATATTTCGCATTCCTCAGTCGAGCGGATGATTGGCCCGGATGCCACTGTGACGCTTGATTTCGCATTGGCCCGTCTGACTGGTGTGATCGACAAAATGCTGATCTTCCCTGACAACATGCTGGATAACATGAACAAATTCCCCGGCCTGGTGATGAGCCAACGTGTGCTTTTGGCGCTCACGCAGGCGGGTGTCAGCCGCGAGGATGCCTATGCAATGGTTCAACGCAACGCGTTGAAGGTCTGGGAACATCGCACTGATTTCAAAGAAGAACTTCTGTCGGACCCGGATGTATGCGCCGCCCTTGGGGCAGATGCGATCGAAGCGAAGTTTGACATGAGCTATCACACCAAACATGTCGATACGATCTTTGCGCGGGTCTTCAAAGACTAGGAATTTCTGGCAGGCCATATGTCCTGCCTCCAGCGCCCTCGCCTTTGTGTTTTTCAGGTGAGGGGCCGCTGGCGTGCGACAAGCTTCCCCCTGAGCTGCTTGAATTAGATAAAAATTTCTCAATACCTCGCCTGTATAGATGGAAATTGCTTTGGGCCTTAGACTTTTCTTCATTCCGCGTGCCTAACCTGTGACAACCACAGCAAAGGCGCACGGATGTCCGACCCTCTTCCTTTGGCTCGAATTGAGCCTGTTCAAATGCCCGGTCACAGGCCTGCGCGCAAAGGTGCAGATCACCTGACCCGACAGCAAAAAGCCGCCATAATCGTGCGGTTTTTGCTGAACGAAGGCGCTGAAGTGCCCCTGACGGACCTGCCCGAACCATTGCAAGCGCGCCTGACCACGCAGATGGGGTCCATGCGCTATGTTGATCGTTCAACCTTGGCCGATGTGGTGGCCGAATTCGCCCATGAGATTGAGGCCATGGGCCTTGTCTTTCCGCGTGGCGTATCAGGTGCCCTATCAGCACTGGACGGGCGCATCAGTCCACAAACCGCCGCCCGCCTGCGCAAAGAGGCCGGTGTGCGCCAATTTGGTGATCCCTGGAGTCAGGTCTGCGCGGCGGAACCTGAACGCTTATTGCCAATCCTGGAAACTGAAAGCACCCAGGTGGCTGCTGTTATGCTCTCAAAACTTGAGGTGGTGCGTGCAGCGGATTTGCTGGGCCGCCTGCCCGGCCATGCCGCGCGCCAGATTGCTCTTGAAATGTCGCGTACCGAATCGGTGACCCCTGACGCAGTTGATCGCATCGGGCTGTCACTGGCCGCGCAATTGCATGACCGCCCCGAAACCGCCTTTGCCGATGGCCCGGTGGAACGTGTCGGCGCCATCCTCAATTTCTCGCCTGCGATCACCCGTGATGATGTGCTGGTGGGGCTGGATGAAACAGATGAAGAATTCGCCAAACTGGTGCGGCGCGCCATTTTCACCTTCATCAATATTCCCGAACGCCTCAATGCGCTGGATATTCCCAAGGCCATTCGTGAAGTGGACCAAAGTGTTTTGGCCACGGCCCTAAAGGCGGCCAGTGATGCCGGCGATGAATTGGCGGCCGCCTCAGAATTCGTGCTCTCAAACCTATCCACTCGCATGGCCGATGGTTTGCGCGAGGAAATGAGTGAAATGGGCCAAATCAAAACGCAGGATGGCGAAGAGGCCATGACGGCCGTTATCAACGGCATCCGCACGCTAGAGGCCAGTGGAGACATTACCCTGCTGATCCCCGAAGAGTCTGGCGACGAATAAGCACCAAGACATTCCTCGGGCTGGACAGACGATAGCGCCCCGCCTAGGTTCAGATCATGAGCGATACAGACGGACGCCGATGGCACGATATGGGCGGTATGCCCGCAGGCCCCATTCCAATGGAGGGCCACGACTTTGCCCTATGGGAAAAACGCGTGGATGCGCTGATGGTCTTATGTGGCAACAAGGGATTTCTCAGCGTTGACGGGCTGCGCCGCGCGCTTGAAGATATGGGCGAGGACACCTTTGAAAAATACAGCTATTACGAACGCTGGATCGCCTCGATCAATCAAAACCTGATTGAAGCCGGGCTCTATACCCTGGAAGAGCTGGGCACCCGCATGGCCGAAGTTCAGGCACGCGGCCCCACATATGGCGAGGCCAACAATGGCTGAGCATGTGCGCATCAAAGCCATCTATCCACCGGGTCATGTACGTGCGCCGTATTATCTGCGCGGCAAAACCGGCGTAATTGAGCGGGATTTGGGCCATTTCGCCAACCCCGAACAACTGGCATATCATCACAAGGGTGATCCCAAACCGCTGTATCGTGTCCGCTTTACCATGGCCGAAGTCTGGGGGGATAACGCCGAAAACCCGGCCGACACCATTGATGCCGAAGTTTACGACCATTGGCTGGAAAGGGTCTGAACAGATGCCCCACGACCATCATGATCATGACAATCTCAGCCCCTCAGGCCATCCGTTTCGTGCCGACAATGACGAGCCACTCAGCTATTGGCAAACCATGGAAATCGCCCTGCGCGAAATTCTGGTGGAAAAGGGCCATTTAACCCAAGCTGAGATCACCGCCCAGATTGACGCGATGGATGCGCGTAACCCGTCGCAGGGCGCCTCAGTTGTCGCGCGCGCCTGGGTTGACCCGGATTTCAAAGCACAGCTTTTGGCCGATGCCTCGACTGCCAGCCGTGACATGGGGTTTGACATCGGCCCAATGCATTTGATTGCCGTTGAAAATACCGATACAATTCATAATCTTATCGTGTGTACTTTGTGCAGTTGCTATCCGCGTAATCTGCTTGGACTGCCGCCTGATTGGTACAAAACCCGCGCGTATCGTTCGCGTGCTGTGTCTGAACCGCGCGCGGTGTTGCGTGAATTCGGCCTCAACCTGCCCGACACCACAACGCTGCGTGTCCACGACAGCACTGCTGACATGCGCTATATCGTGTTGCCTGCGCGCCCGGCTGGTACGGATGATTTGTCACAGGACGAACTGGCCAAACTGGTGACGCGCGATTCGATGATCGGTGTCGGCTTGCCACGCCAGCCCTAACAGGCTTGTGATGGGCACGCGCCCCGCGTATTGCAAACCCCTCAACGATATGAAACGCGCCACCGCATGACCGATCAACCCAACGAAAATATCCCAATCTCCGAACGTCTGATCGGGGCTGCACTTTATGCGCCTTTGGTGATTGCCCGTGTGCTGCCGTATCGCTGGCGCGTCCCGGTTGCCGGTTGGCTTACGGCACGCGTGCTGGCCCCCTTGGCCGGGTATCGCCGCCGCGTGCGGGAAAATCTGGCCCATGCGTGCCCAGATCTGACCGCCGCCGATGTTCGTGCCCTGACCCGCTCTGTTCCGGACAACGCGGGGCGCAGCATGATGGAGATGTACTCTCGTGAATTCAAAGAACTGGCGCGCAGTGTTCCCATTTCAGGCCCCGGTTTAGAGACCCTGCGCGACGCGCGCGCGGCTGGCCGACCTGTGGTTTTTGTCACGGGCCATTTTGGCAACTTCAATGCTGCGCGCGTGGCGATGATCGAACAGGGTTTTCACATGGGCGGCTTTTACCGCCCGCTCACCAACAGGCCCTTCAACAAACACTATATGCAGGCAATGCGATCGGTGAGCGAACCGCTGTTTGAGCAAGGCCGGCGCGGTATGATGCAGATGGTCAAACATCTGCGCGGCGGCGGTGTCGTGGCCATCCTGAACGATCTGAACGCCCATGACGGCGTGCCGCTCACCTTCTTTGGCCAGCCTGCGCTGACCTCATTGGCGACCGCAGAAATGGCCCTGAAATATAACGCGACGCTGATTCCGGTTTGGGGTATTCGCAACCCCGACGGGCACAGCTTTCATGTGTTGGTCGAAGATGAAATCCCCCCCAGCGATGCGGTGACAATGACGCAGGATTTCAATAACCGGCTTGAGGCTCAGGTGCGCCAGCATATGGATCAATGGTTCTGGATTCATCGCCGCTGGAAAGATGGCACCGGGCCATTGGCCGAAAAACGTGCACAGGTATTGGCTCAGCTAACGCACCGGGATTAAACCCATTTTGCCATGGGTGGCAGGCTCATCAGCACCGCATCGGCATCATGACCTGTGGCCAAACCAAACTTTGTGCCCCGGTCATAGACCAGGTTATATTCGGCATAAAGCCCGCGGTGGATCAGCTGAACATCCTTGTCCGCATCAGACCAGCTTTGCGCGATACGTTTTTGCACCAAAGGCAGATAGGCCGGCAGAAATGCGCGGCCAATGTCTTGGGTCAACGCAAAATCCGCCTCCCAGTCGCCCGAGTTGCGATCATCCATGAAAATGCCACCAACCCCACGCGCGCGACCCCGGTGGGGAACATAGAAATACTCATCCGCCCAGGCCTTTAGCTCGGTGTATAAACCTTCCCCATGCGGGTTGAGCTGCGCCTTTTGGACACCATGGAAATGCGCTGTGTCTTCGTCATACTCGATACATGGGTTCAGATCGGACCCACCACCAAACCACCACGCACCCGGCGTCCAGAACATGCGGGTGTTCATGTGAACCGCCGGTGCATGCGGGTTTTGCATATGGGCCACCAGGCTGATGCCCGAGGCCCAGAACCGTGGATCATCCTTCATCCCCGGAACACCGCGCGCCGCCATCGCCTTTTGCGCGGCTTCCCCCAGTTCGCCGTACACCTCCGAAACGTTGACGCCCACCTTCTCAAACACCCGGCCAGCGCGCATCACGCTCATCAATCCGCCGCCCGCATCCGCACCATCGGCACTGTCGCGTTTTGTCTCGCGCAGCTCAAAGCGGCCTGGAGGGGCGTCGCCATCATGGGCTGTTTCCAACTCCTCAAAGGCGGTCACAATCTGATCTCGCAACATGCGGAACCATGACGCCGCGCGGCGCTTTTCTGCTTTGAAATCAGAGCTCATCTCCACCCCTCAATGTGCAGGCACGTTGACCGGGTCCAACAAGCTGCGCCCGCCATCAATGGTCATGATTTGTCCGGTCATAAACCCTGACGCATCGCTGGCCAAAAACTGCGCCGCTTCTGCCAGTTCCGAGGACGACGCAATGCGGCCCAGCGGTGTGTGCGCCTCAATCTCAGCGCGGTAATCACCGTGTTCTTTCAATGCGCCTTTTAATGAGGCCGACATGACCGACCCAAATGCCACCGCGTTCACCCGGATTTTGTCAGATGCCAGTGCCACCGCCAGCGACCGTGTCATTTGGTCCAGTGCCGCAGAGGCTATGGAAAAGGCCATCAATTCAGGATGGCATAATTGTGAGGCGACCGAAGACAGGTTCACGATCGACCCTGCCATGCCGTCTTCGCGGGTTTGGGCTTGTTTGATCATGCGTTTGGCCACCAATTGGCTTAATCGCAATGCAGGCATCAGGTTTTGATTGATCAGTGTCGTGACCGCATCATCATCGGGGTTCAGCGGGTCAGATGGCATCACTTGCCGCGCGGCGTTGACCAGTATATCCACCTGATCAAAGGCATCAATCGTGGCAGACAGCAGGTTGGCAATGGTCAGTTTTTCGCGCAGATCACCCGCAAAATAGCGGATCGGGTCACCTTCGTTGGTTTCGCCAAACTCTTTGGTTAGCTGCTCTTCGTCCATATCAGCGAACATCACATTGGCGCCCTGGTCAGCAAAATGCCGCCCTATCGCCAGGCCAATCCCATTGGCTCCGCCAGTGATAATTGCAGTCTTACCAGATATAGATTTGGACATATTGGGACATCCCTTTCCCTGATTCCATACGCCAGCTTAGGCCAATTCATCGCGCCTTGCGAGATGGGCGTGTTGCGTGCAGAATTTTGAACTTTGTGGTGCCTGCGACCTCTTCAATGGCAGCAAAATGCTGGCTCAGCGTGTCCTCATAGGGCAGATGGCGGTTGGCGACCATCCACATATGCCCCGACGGCGCCAGCATCCGCGCCGCCGCCACCACAAAGGCCCGGCCGAGATCAGGATCAGCGGCGCGATCCGTATGAAACGGCGGGTTCATGATCACCGTGTCCAGTTTGGCAGGGGCAGCCCAAGCAGTGGCATCCGCCCAATGGATGCTCAGCCGCGGATCAGCTGCGTTCAGGCGGGCGCACTCACAAGCGGCATGGTCTGCCTCCACCAGATGCAGCGTCTTAATCGTGTCCCGCTCCAATGCGCGGGCACTCAGATACCCCCAGCCGCCCCCGAGGTCAGCCACTTGTGCCCCCAGTTTGTCCGGCAGGTTCTGGGCCAGCATGGCCGATCCGGGATCAATGCCATCGGCGGAAAACACGCCAGGGGCCGTGGTGTATCCGCCTTCGATCTGTTGGGGTTGTGCCGTCCAGTCATCAAACGCGGGCTTTGGGTTAAACCAAAATATCTTCCCATGCGCCTTTGAAATGGGGGCTGAAACATCAACCCACTTGCGACATTCCTTTAGGATACTTTCAACACCGTCGGTTTTGGCCCCATCCACGACCACCACGCCATCGCTGACAGCAACGGCCTGAGCCACCAGCGCGCGCGCGCGGGGTTTGGCACGCGGCAGGCAGATCACCGACGCGGCATAGCGCCCATCAGAGGCCACAGCGCAGGCAAAGCCTTGCGCCTCAAAACTCTCAAAATCGGGCTTGAAGCCGGTGATCACCTCGACACGGTCTTTTGGAAGCGCGCTCAGGTCTGCGCCAGCGCGCGGCGCAAAGACAGCGATCCGGCCTTCTTCAGGCAAGCTGAGCTGCCCGCCTTCAATGGCCAGGGATAAGCGAATTCCCAACACTTAGGTTTTTTCCGTCATGCGCGTCAGCATGCTATTCTTTTTCCAAAGTGCATTGCAGCGGATGCTGGTGCTGGCGGGCAAAATCCATCACTTGCGCGACTTTCGTTTCGGCAATCTCGTGACTGAACACGCCCACAATGGCCACGCCTTTTTTGTGAACCGTCAGCATGATGACATTTGCCTGCGCATAATCCATGTGGAAAAATCGCATCAAAACCGCTTCGACAAATTCCATCGGCGTATAGTCATCATTCAGCAGCAACACCTTGTACAAAGGTGGCCGCTTGGTCTTGGGCCGCGTTTCGACAACAACGGAGGTGTCGTTGTCATCGTCGTTTGGGCCTGCCATGATGAAATTGTTTAGGATCATATCTGGTACCGGGACGGTTGGTCAGGGGTCTATATAACCTTTGCACCACATTAGAAAAGGGGCCATCGCGCCAAAGGGGCAAATGACGCAAGAACTGACCACTGTGGCCTTTGCTGCCGATGACACGCTTTGGCATAATGAGCGCGTCTTTCATCTGGCACAACCTCACTTTGCCGCGCTTTTGAGCGATTATGCCGAAACCGATCATCTGATGGAATAGATAGGTCAGCCCGCCTTCTTGCGCCTCTTCTTTTCGGCCACAACCTTCTCGGCCAGATCACGCGCAATCGCAAAGGCGCCTTTGATCTTGTCGCCTTCTTTGCGCCAATCCCGGCGCACGACAATCTTGTTATCGCGCACTTTGGCCAGGCCATCTTGGGCCTGAATGAACTCCACCAGCCCTTGCGGCGAGGCAAATTTGTCATTGTGGAACTGAATTGTGCCGCCCTTGGGCCCGCCATCGAGCTTGGCAATTCCGGCCTTTTTACACATCGCTTTGATCCGCACGATCAACATCAGCATGTTGACTTCGCGTGGCAATTTGCCAAAGCGGTCAATCAGTTCAGCCGCAAAACCCTCAAGTTCAACTTTGCTATGTAACCCACTGAGGCGGCGATATAATCCAAGGCGCACATCAAGGTCAGGCACATAAGTTGCCGGGATCAGCACCGGCACACCAAGGTTGATCTGCGGCGCCCATTGATCATCCGCCTCTGACAGGCCTTCCAATTCCCCGGCTTTGATTTTGGCAATCGCCTCTTCCAGCATGGATTGGTACAACTCATAGCCCACATCACGCATCTGGCCGGATTGCTCTTCGCCCAGCAGATTACCTGCGCCGCGAATATCCAAGTCCTGCGAGGCCAGCGTAAACCCTGCCCCCAAGGTATCAAGCGAGCCCAAAACCCGCAGCCGCTTTTCGGCACTGGGCGTCAGCGGCACACGCGGCTTGGTCGTCAGATAGGCATATGCGCGGGTTTTTGAGCGCCCCACCCGGCCCCGGATTTGATAGAGCTGCGCCAGCCCAAACATATCCGCCCGATGGATGACCATCGTGTTGGCCGTGGGGATATCAAGCCCCGATTCGACAATCGTCGTGGCCACCAGCACATCGTATTTGCCGTCATAAAAGGCATTCATCCGGTCATCCAGATCACGCGCCGCCATCTGGCCGTGTGCCACCACATAAGAGACTTCTGGCACCTGCGTTTTCAGGAATTCCTCGATATCCGGCAGGTCTTTGATCCGTGGCACCACATAGAACGACTGCCCACCGCGATAATGCTCGCGCAGCAAGGCCTCGCGGATTGTCACCGTGTCAAAATCGCTCACATAGGTGCGGATCGACAGGCGGTCTACGGGGGGCGTGCCGATGATGCTCAGATCACGCACGCCCGACAGGCTCAGCTGCAAGGTGCGCGGAATGGGCGTCGCCGTCAGGGTCAACACATGCACGTCACTGCGCAGCGCTTTCAGGCGTTCTTTGTGGCCCACCCCAAAGCGTTGTTCCTCGTCGATCACCAACAGACCCAGGTCCTTGAACCGGATGTTCTTGGCCAGCAGCGCATGGGTGCCGATCACAATATCGACCTGCCCGTTGGCCATGCCTTCGCGGGTTTTGTTGGCCTCGCCTGCGGTGACAAACCGGCTGAGCGGGCGCACCGTGACGGGAAATCCGCGAAACCGCTCGGCAAAGCTCTGATAGTGTTGACGCGCCAGCAATGTTGTCGGGGCAATTACCGCCACCTGTTTGCCGCTCATCGCACTGACAAAGGCCGCGCGCATGGCCACTTCGGTTTTGCCAAACCCCACATCGCCACAGATCAGCCGATCCATCGGCGTGCCCGCGTCCAGATCGCCCAGCACATCCTCAATGGCGCGCAGCTGATCCTCCGTTTCCTGATAGGGAAACCGGGTGGCAAACTCTTCCCAGGCGTGGTGCTCGGGCACCATCACCGGGGCGCGGCGCAGGGCGCGCTCGGCTGCAATCCGGATCAGCTTGTCCGCCATTTCGCGGATGCGTTCCTTCAGCTTGGCCTTCTTGGATTGCCACGCCCCGCCGCCCAATCGGTCCAGCAGCCCTTCGTCATGGCCATACCGGCTGAGCAATTCGATGTTTTCTACGGGCAAATACAGCTTTGCGGCCTCGGCGTATTCCAGCACAAGACACTCATGCGCAGCGCCTGCCGCCATGATCACCTCCATGCCGAGATAGCGGCCGATCCCGTGGTCCACATGCACCACCAGATCACCGGGTGAAAGGCTCTGGACTTCACTCAGAAAATTCTCGGCCCGGCGTTTGCGCTTGGGGGCGCGGATCAGCCGATCACCCAGGATATCTTGCTCTGAGATCACCGTCAGATCGGGCGCGGCAAAGCCATGTTCCAGCGGCCAAACCGCCAGGTGCAAGCCATGGCGGCCAATCGCGGCGGCAGAGTGCACCGTGACAGACCCGATCAGGCCCTCATCCTCAAGCAGGCCCTCCATGCGCTCGCGCGCGCCCTCAGAATAGGACGCCAACAGCACAGGAGATTCGGCCAATCGCGCATTAATATGGTCCTTTAATGCCCCGAAAAGGCTGATACTTTCTTGTCGTCTCTCAGGTGCAAAATCACGCCCTATGCGCCCGCCCGCGTCAATCACCCCCGGCCCCAGGGCCTGTGGCAAAGGCACCAGCTTCAGCACGCGTCGATCGCCCACTGCCGCCTTCCATGCGCTATCATCAAGATACAGCAATTCAGGCGCAATCGGTTTATACACCGTATCATCGCGCCCTTTCTGGGTCATTGCGTGTTGGCGCGCGCCGTATTGATCCGCCACGGCGTCCCAACGTGCCAGGCGCGCTGCCTCCATTTGATCATCCAGGCTGATGGTCACATCTGGCAAATAGTCAAACAACGTCTCAAGCGACTTGTGGAAAAACGGCAGCCAATGCTCAACACCTTGATGTTTGCGCCCGGCACTGACCGCCTCATATAGCGGGTCTTCACCGCCGCCAGCGCCAAATTCAACCCGGTAGTTCTGACGAAACCGGGTGATTGCGGCCTCATCCAGGATCACCTCAGATACAGGCGCCAGTTCAATCACATCCAGTTTTTCGATGGTGCGCTGGGTTGCCGGGTCAAACCGGCGGATGCCATCCAACACATCGCCAAACAGATCAAGCCGCACCGGGCCGCTGTCTCCGGGGGGGTAAATATCAATGATTCCACCGCGCACAGCATAATCACCCGGCTCCATCACTGTCGGGGCCTGACTAAACCCCATACGGGCCAGAAAGGCGCGCAGAGCCGACTCGTCAATTTGGTAGTTCACCTGCGCCTTGAAGGCCGCCTCGCGCAAAACCTCGCGGGCAGGCACACGTTGCGTGGCCCCATTCAACGTGGTCAGCAGCACATATTGGCTGGGCATCTGGTGCACCAGCCCCGCCAGCGTGGCCATACGCGCCGCCGAAATATCAGCATTGGGCGATGTGCGATCATAGGGCAGGCAATCCCACCCCGGAAACTGCACAATGGGCATATCAGGGGCAAAGAACCGCAAGGCCTCGGCCATGGCGGCCATGCGTTTGTCATCACGTGCCACATGGCAAACCGGCGCGCCGGTCTTTTCAATCTCGCGCAGGATCAGCTGAGCGTCATAGCCCTCGGGCGCGCCACTGACGGTGATATGATGTGGGAAAGTCATAGCCGTTTTGCATCAAGCGCGGGCAATCAGAACAACACACTGGCGGTCATGTTTTGCAACATTCCCCAGATCGCTGTCACAAAAATAGAGGCCATGCCGATGATTTGGGTGAACACCCGGTGCAGGCTGAGCCGTTTGAACAGGACTTCGCCCTCGGGTTCTAATTTGCGTATTTTTTGCGCTGTCGACACAGACAACAGCGCCACCAATGCCATAGGAAACCCCAGCAAAAACAACGCCTGCGCAAATTCATTGTGGTAGTAAAAGCCAAGGGTAAACATCGCCGTCAGTGCAAAACTGATAAATCCGACCGTCAAAAGGCCCGAGGCCTGCGTGATGTACAAAATGCGGTTCACATTGATGCGCACCAGATCCATCAGATCATCCACTGCCTCGCCGTCTTGCTCCTTGCGCGCGCGCAGCACCATATCCCATGGCACCCCCAGCACCCAATGACTCACGGATGACCACAGCACAGCCAGTGCAATCCAGAACCAGAGGTTCGAAAAACTGCGCATGTCGATGAGTTCAAAAACGCTTTCGTACCAGTCCAAACCTGCGCCTCAAATTCCGGGGATTTGCTTCTCTTAACCGGGCAGCGCGGCAATTCCTACCCTTGAGATGCTCGAATTTCCGTGTCACTCAGTGGCAATCGTTATCTTAAAGGCAAAATCATGCGTCCAACGATCAGTTCTTTCCCCGCCACCCGGCTGCGCCGTACACGCAAATCAGCTGCGATTCGCGCATTGGTTGCGGAAAACTCACTCTCCGCCTCTGATATGATCTGGCCTGTGTTTGTGCGCGATGGCGAGGGCATAGAAGAGCCCGTGCCCTCCATGCCCGGCGTGGTGCGCCGCTCGGTTGACCGCGTGGTCGAGGCGGCCCGCGAGGCGGCAGATCTGGGTATTCCGGCGATTTGCCTCTTTCCCTACACCGGTGATGCACACCGAACGGCCGATTGCGCCGAGGCCTGGAACCCCGACAATCTGTCAAACCGTGCCACGCGCGCAATCAAAGCAGAGGTGCCTGACATTGCCATTATGACGGATGTGGCGCTTGATCCTTATTCTGATACGGGTCACGACGGGTTCGTGCGTGATGGTGAGATCGTGAATGATGAAACCACTGAGGCGCTGATCAAACAGGCGTTGTCGCAGGCTGAGGCTGGCGTCGACATCATTGGGCCCTCTGACATGATGGATGGCCGCATCGGTGCCATCCGCGCGGCACTCGAGGCGAAGGATCACAAAAACGTATTGCTGCTGAGCTATGCGGCAAAATACGCCTCGGCCTTTTATGGGCCATTTCGCGATGCTGTGGGTGCATCGGGTGCCCTGAAGGGCGACAAGAAAACCTATCAGATGAACCCGGCCAATTCAGACGAGGCCCTGCGGCTGGTTGAACGTGATCTGTCCGAAGGCGCTGATATGGTCATGATCAAGCCCGGAATGCCCTATCTGGACATTTGTCGGCGGGTAAAAGACACCTTTGGCGCGCCAACTTTTGCCTATCAGGTGTCAGGTGAATACGCGATGATCAAAGCGGCGGCGCAAAACGGCTGGATCGATGGCGACAAGGCCATGGTGGAAAGCCTGATGGCCTTCAAACGGGCCGGGTGTGATGGGGTGCTCAGCTACTTTGCGCCTGATCTGGCCCGCGCCCTGGCATGATCTGACATCTAAGCGCCAACCCGCGCACAAATCACAATCCTTAGTGACAGGCGCGCGCCCTGCCCCTATACTGTGTGGCAGATCGGTCAGCAAAAGACCGACATATCAGTCAGGCAACATAAACGAGCAGTCAACATGACACATCTTAACAGACGCACATTTACCCTTGGTGCGCTTGCGGGCACGCCCCTTCTGGCGGCTTGCGGCAATGGCATCGGCAGCAATGGTGCACCGCGCATCGACGCGCGCGCTGACACAACGCTGAACTATCTCTACACCAATTATCCCAACACGCAGGATCTGGCCGGTAAGGCTGCGGGCATGTTGGTCATGCCGCTTGTCACCGAGGCTGGCTTTATTGCCGGTGGTGGCTATGGTCGCGGCGCATTGCGTGTGGGCGGGACCACGGTGGATTACTATTCAGCCACCAAAGGCAGCGTTGGCCTACAGATCGGCGCACAGCAATTTGCCCACGTCCTGTTCTTCATGACCGAAGACGCCTTGTCGAAGTTCCGCCGTTCCTCGGGCTGGGCCGCGGGCGCGGACATCGAATATGTCTTTAATGACATTGGCGAAAACCTTCGTGCCGAAACAACCACATCATCGTCACCTGTGGTGGCTGTGATCTTTGGTCAGGCAGGCTTGCTGGCCGGTGTGTCACTTGAAGGCATGAAATACACCCGCATCATCCCCTAAGCTTCTCGGGTCGATGTTGACGAGTATGCCCCGCCTGTTCGCAGGCGGGTTTTTCCTGTGCGGGCCTTAATGCAGAGTCAGCTCTCCAACCACATTGCGCCATTCCCCCGGCGAGATCATCTTGCGGTGCGTAAACTTGACGGAATGCAATGGGCCGTCGATTTCACGCTGCCAAAACTCGACGAATTCAAACAACTTCGGATGATCCGGAGCCAGATCATACTCCTGCCAGATGAACGTGTTCAGCACATGAATGTAATCAGGCATGTGATAGAAAAACTCCGCCGTGGTCAGCCCATACCCCTTAAGCATCATTTCGGTTTCTGAAACCTGCATTTTGTGCACCCTTTTTGGTTGTGATTGCCTGCTCTGCATCCCATCATGACCAAAAAAAATTACTTTTCAATGAATACAGCATGTTATCAGTATGGTGTGCTGGCTGCCAATCGGGTGAGTAGACAGGCATTGCACCCTACATCCTGTCTCTGATATAGTTTTTGTAACAAAATATAGATGTTTCCGACAGGACAGGCCGCAACGTGAACGACACCCCAGAAACACCTGAAAACGCTGACGAAACTCCGCCTGAGCGGCCGATCTATGACGGGCCTTCCGTCACAATCGAAGAGGAGATGAAAACCTCCTATCTGGATTACGCCATGAGCGTGATCGTCAGCCGTGCAATTCCCGATCTGCGTGATGGTCTGAAACCGGTGCATCGGCGCATCATGTACGCCATGTTTGAAACCAACAATGGCCATGACAAGCCCTACCGCAAATCGGCACGCCCCGTGGGTGATGTCATGGGTAAATACCACCCCCACGGTGACAGCGCGATTTATGATGCTCTGGTGCGCATGGCGCAGGATTTCTCCATGTCGTTGCCGCTGCTGGATGGGCAAGGCAACTTTGGCTCGATGGACGGCGATAATGCGGCGGCCATGCGCTACACCGAAGTGCGCATGGACAAACCTGCCGCCTATCTGCTGGCGGACATCGAAAAAGACACTGTCAATTTTCAGGACAACTACGACGGCAAAGACCGCGAGCCGACGGTGCTGCCTGCCCGTTTCCCCAACATGCTGGTCAATGGTGCCGGCGGTATCGCTGTGGGTATGGCCACCAACATTCCGCCCCATAACCTTGGCGAAGTGGTGGATGCCACATTAGCCCTGATCGACAACCCAGACCTAAGCACAGAAGATCTGATTGAATATGTGCCTGGCCCCGATTTTCCGACAGGGGGTATCATGCTGGGCCGCTCTGGTGCGCGAAAGGCCTATCTTGAGGGGCGTGGCAGCGTCATCATCCGCTCCAAGACCCGCGTTGAGGAGATTAGGAAAGACCGCTACGCCATTGTTATTGATGAGATTCCCTATCAGGTGAACAAAGCCACGATGATCGAAAAGATCGCCGAGGCCGCACGCGACAAAAAGATCGAAGGCATCAGCCACGTTCAGGACGAAAGTGACCGCAATGGAGTTCGTGTTGTTGTTGAGCTCAAACGTGATGCCACCGCCGAAGTGGTGCTGAACCAGCTGTTCCGCTTCACGCCGATGCAAACTTATTTTGGCTGCAACATGCTGGCGCTGAATGGCGGTCGGCCTGAACAACTGACGCTTTATGGCTTTCTGTCCGCCTTTATCGCCTTCCGCGAAGAAGTCGTTGCGCGGCGCACCGCCTTTGATCTGCGCAAAGCGCGCGAGCGCTCGCATGTGTTGTGTGGTCTGGCCGTGGCTGTCACCAATGTTGATGAGATCGTCGCCACCATCCGCAGCTCTGCCGATGCCGCCGAGGCCCGTGAACGGCTGATGACCCGCGCATGGCCAGCGGGCGATATCCTTGAATATATCGCGCTGATTGATGATCCGACTCATACCGCCAACGATGATGGCACCTACAACCTGTCCGAAACCCAAGCCCGCGCCATTCTGGAATTGCGCCTGCAACGCCTGACCCAGATCGGGGTCAAGGAAGTCACCGACGAGCTGCAAGAACTGGCCGGCAAGATCAAAGAATACCTCGCGATCCTTGCCTCGCGCGAGCGGATTATGGGCATCATTTCGGACGAGCTGCGCGAAGTGAAAGAGCTGTTCGCCGTGCCGCGGCGCACCGAAATTGTCGATTGGTCCGGTGACATGGAAGACGAAGACCTGATCGAAAGTCAGGACATGGTCGTCACAGTCACTGAATCCGGTTACATCAAACGCACCGCCCTGGCCGATTTCCGTGCCCAAAAGCGTGGCGGCAAAGGCGTATCCGGCAGTGGTTTGAAAGAAGACGATGTTGTCACCACGCTGTTTGTGGCCAACACACATACGCAGCTATTGTTCTTTACCACCGATGGCATGGTCTACAAGCTGAAGACATGGCGCTTGCCACAGGGTGGGCGCACCTCCAAGGGCAAGGCGATTATCAATATTCTGCCGATCCCCCAAGGGGTTAGCATCGCAGCTATCATGCCTGTCGATGTGCCCGAAGACGAATGGCAAGACCTGCAAATCTTCTTTGCCACCTCTGCGGGCGGTGTGCGCCGCAATGCCTTGTCTGACTTCACCAACGTGAAATCCAACGGCAAGATTGCGATGAAACTGCCCGATGACGGCACCAAGCTGGTCAATGCGCGCATCTGTTCTGAGGATGATGACGTGATGCTGGTCACCACGTCTGGCCGCGCCATTCGTTTCCCCACAACTGAGGTACGCGTTTTTAAGGGGCGCGATTCCACCGGGGTTCGCGGCATTAAGCTGCAAGGGGATGATGCGGTTGTCTCGATGTCTGTGATCCGCCATTTTGACGCCACCGCCGATGAACGTGCCGCCTATTTGAAGATGCGCCGCCAACAGGCTGGCGCATCCGATGATGAGGTGAGCAATGACGAAGAAGGCAATGAAAACGCAAGCATTTCCACCGAGCGCTTTGATGAAATGAAAGCCGCTGAAAACCTGATCCTGACCATCGCAGCTCAGGGGGCTGGAAAGCTCAGCTCGTCCCACGATTATCCCGTACGCGGGCGTGGCGGCATGGGTGTTCAGGCCATGGACAAGGCGATGCGTGGCGGCGCGCTGGTGGCATCCTTCCCGGTGGAGTTGGCAGATCAGATCATGCTGGCCACCTCCAAAGGGCAATCCATCCGTGTGCCGGTTGAGGGGATTTCCTTCCGCTCGCGCAGTGCTGGTGGTGTGAAGGTGTTTGACACCGGTAAGAACGAGGTTGTTGTCTCTGTCGCCTGGATCGCGGATCAGGGTGAAGATGAGGAAGAAACCGACGTGGTGGTGGAACCTGCGTCCGAGTAAACCGCCGCGCGTTGGTGTTGGTGTTGGTGTGATCACTGACACCTCAGCGCGGGTTGTCGGCTGCCCTTCCACTGACGGGCCACCCCCAATCACACCTCATAACGCCTTGCATGTTGTGCGAGTTTTGCAATGGCGCATCATCACAAGTAACTGATTGCCCGGCACTTCAGACACGTAAATGAAAACCGGCCCTGCGCATCATGTGCAGGGCCGGTTTTCATTGTGACTGGTATCTAAGGCGTTTCGCATAAAATCTGGCTTACCAGTTTGATATGAAACGCTTTAGTTTTTAGTTTGCGATGGAGTTGACTGTTGCCCCGGCCCCAACGACTGTGCCGAACAGGCTCAGGATGGTGCGGGCAGATGCCACCGGCGATTCTGTTGCCAGCAATGTGTCTTGCGGATTGATCAGGAATTGCCGGGCTGCAAACAACCCATCTGCCGACGTCAGATCAATCGTAAAGACCACCTGCTGCATATCCGGGCCTGCATTGCCCGGCTTCAGATCATCGCCGTCATATTCCCGCAGGATAAGAATGCCCTTAGGATCTGCGCGCGCATCGTTCAAACCGCCCATGGCTGACATGGCTTCCATCGCGGTCATTTGTTCTTTCTCAAAGTAAATCACGCTCTCTTCGGCGGCCGCACCCAGCACATTGAATGTCCGGTCGTCCTCGACCACAGAAATCTGATCACCACCGCGCAGCCGCACATTGCGCGAGGCATCCGCCAGCAGTGCATCAGCACGTGTTTCATAGGTTTTGCCGCCGCGTTGCAGACGCACCAGCGGGTGACGTAGGGTGTTGGAAATGCCACCGCCCAATGCCATCGCTGTCAGGATTTTGGTGTTGCGATTCTCCAACGGGTAGCGCCCGGGTTTACCAACGCCACTGACCATATCCACAGAATTGTTCCGCCCCGGCTGTACCGAAAGCTGAACCTGCGCCGAGGGTGAAATTTCAACCAAGGCATTTTGCAAACGTGATCGGGCCGCTGGCTGTGACAGGCCGCGCACATGCACATCCCCCACATAGGGCATGAAAATCTTGCCTGACGAGGAGACTGTCATTGGGGGCAGCACAGTTTGTTTGGAATCAAGACCCGATAACAACGAGTTGTCCTGATTGTCCCACACCACGATGGTCAGCATATCACCGGCCTGAATCACCGAGCTGTCAGGGCCATGATCGCGGCCAAACCAGTGGTAGTGCCCATGCCAGCCGGTAGCGGGCCATTCGGACAGCGCATCGGTCATATCGCGCGACACTTCAACCACTTGAAATGTCGGGTTTTCGGATTCGCTTTCGTTCAGAACTTCCGATTGCAGAGCCGCCCCACGGGGCACCCCACAGGCGGCGACGAACAGGCTGAATCCAAGTAAAATAGCGGATCGAGATAGATTGGCCAAAGTGTCCCCCAGGAGCGTATGAATACCATATATTCCGCATATTCCCTATCCTGCTCAAGGGCTGGTATACAATCCAAATCTGACCCTTACGGAAGACTCGGTAAAATCGTGACCAAAACACCGCATTTCCCCCGCATTCTGATCACCGGTTCCAACGGCCGTCTGGGCCGTCTGTTGCGCGGCGCGACCCTGGCGGCGAAACCGCCGTTGGCACAGGTTTTGTTTGCCGCACGATCAGGCAACAGTGACATCCCCGCCTTTGATGCAATGAGCATTCCCAATGACTTGCCAGCGGCGGACATGGTTGTGGGGCTTTGGGGGGTGACATCTGGCAGTACGGTCGAGTTGGCGCAAAATGCCGATCTGGTCAGCGCAACCAACACCCTGGCCCGGCTGACCGGTGCCCCGCGCGTTATTCATCTGTCCTCCGCCGGAGTGTATGGCCCCGGCACCGATCTGAGCGAGCACTCGCCACTCCAGCCCG
>JARGOC010000045.1 GCA_029212365.1 Roseovarius sp. | reverse complement strand
GAGACCAGAGAAAATGGAACGAAAATATGGCTTGATCACAACGGATACTCTAAATATAGGTCACCAGAAAAATCAATTGCTCTATCGGCGGCCTTTGAAATAAGGACGCGCCATGAGGTGAAACATTACGGACGAAAGGGTTTCGGTGTCGCTACCGGCCGTCAATGTCTGTCCAATGTCGCGCAAATCTGCATTCGCTTGGTGTCGTCAGAACAGCTATCACGCCAAGTTTTGCGGCTGTTCCACGATCGAAAGTGTCTATCGGCAAAAACACCAAAGCGTAAACCTGGGAACAAAGATCTATAGTAAGTCTTTAGGTAACCCGGTGCGACGTACTGGCAGAAGCGGCATCATCCCGTCGAAGGCTCTATGGCTCATCACTTCCGTGCTGAAGTCTTCGGTGTCAATGGTCGCCGGCAGTCCAATCGCAATAAACACGGTGGATGCAGACACACCGGTTTTCACAAACCATTTACGTCCTTCCTCCGGAAGACCGCACACCAGAATGTAACGAGCGCGAAGACCAGATTACAGGATTTCGCTTTCAGGCAATTGGAAACTCCGAGGAAATGATCTGTTTTGCGTAAATATGTAAATATGGGGGCTGCAGTATCTGCGATGTGAAATACCAAGGAATGATAACTCAAGCAGATCGATTTGTGGGGGCAGACAATGGGGAGCGCAATTTGTAAAGAAATGTAAAGCTTAACACTATCATGCGCAACAGGGCAGGGGACCTTTCGATCAGGTCTTGACAGTGCTGCTGCGAATATCAAATTGAAGATTGCCGCGAGATGAGGACCGGCGCCTTGGGCGCTCGTGACCTTGAATATTGATCCAGATCAATGGGAACCACCGACTAGAGATTTACATAATTGTGCCTAATACAGGAAATGGATAAACTCGTGATCAGTTCAATGCAGAAAAATTGGGTCGTTTTTATACGGGCGGGGACCGTTGCCGCCATAGTAATGGCCATTCTTTTCTCTGCATTGGCGATGTCGCCGAATATTGATCATCGTGACCTACCTGCGCAACCTTCATTCGCGTTAGTGGCTGCGGCTGGCGTCGGCGTAGCCTTTGATGGCGCTGTGCAGCCCGCTGAACGCGGCGTACAGCCCTCGCCTGCCACTAACTGCCATAACGGGTACAGTTGCATACACGTGATTTTGCCCTCCATCAATGTAGCGCTGACGCATTCCAATAGCGTGCCAGAGTTCTTCCGTGTAACGATTCTTCCTCCATCCGCGGCAGAAGAGATGCCCTTCCATCCGCCACGCATCCATTCACAGGTCTGATCTCCAGCACCGAATTCCGGTGCTGCACGAAGCCATGTGAAAGGAGCGAAACATGTTCGCTGAACCAAAGCACACAACGACAGAGGTCTCGCGCCAGGACGCTGAGGCAAAACTCATAGAATACCGCAACAAGTTCCTGGGCTTTCTTCGCAAACGCCTGAACTCTCCGCAGGACGCCGAGGACGTCTTTCAGGACTTCTGCGTCAAGGTGCTGCATAACCACTCCTCTATCAGGAGCGTTGAACGACTGGATGCTTGGCTGGGCATCACCTTGCAGCACGCACTGACTGATCACTATCGGCGACAAGCAACAAGAAATCGCGGGGCCGAGGCTTATGCGAACGACGTCAATGTACTGGAGCCGGAGGCAGGGGTGTACTATGATCCCGTCTGCAGTTGCATCTCTGCGGCGATGCAAAAGCTGGAGCCCTCCCAAGCCGAACTGCTGACGCGTCTGGATTTGCGGGACGAGCCACGCAAAATGGTCGCGGCTGAACTTGAGGTTAGCCTGAACACTTTGGGAGTGCGGGTCCATCGGATAAGAGCCATACTGAAGAAAAAAATAACCGAGATCTGCCCGGTTTGCGGCGAGGGGGGCTTCATGCAATGTGACTGTGACCATTCCCGAACCATGCTTTCCTTGTCGCCTGCCCCCCAGCCAGGATTGGCGGCTGTGGATTAAAGGCATGTCACGGCACGTTGTGTCCGGGGTCGTGGTGTAGCTTCTGACATCCACGGCGTCTCCGGGTTTTGGTCGGAGGGAGTATCCAGTTTGCCGCTGCGGGCAGGTTGATGATGGGATCATCGCTCATTGTGGCGATAGTCTCAAGGGTCAGGTAGCGTTAACGCTGGACTGCCCATTCATTATTCTGTTCCAGCAGCGGCGCGCCGACTAGCGTGGCGATGGCCACATCATTGGGGATGATACCGACGACCTCTGTGCACCGCTTGATTTCACCGTTGAGGCGCTCGTTAGGGTTGGTGGTGTGTAACTTGGTCCAATGCGGCTTGGGAAAGGTCATGTAGGCCAGCACGTCCTGTTCGGCGTTGTCCATGAGATTGGCGAGTTTCGGCACCTTCAGCCTGATCTGACCGGCGACTTTACGCCACTAGACACTTGCGGCCTGCGGGGTGTCCTGGACGAACACCGTGGCTATGAAGGCGGAGACGTCCCGTCGGCCACTTTTGCCAGTATGGGCCAGCGCGTTTCTCATGAAGTGAACCCTGCAACGCTGCCAGGTCGCACAAAGAACATTGGAAACTGTGGCCTTGTTACCTTCATGTGCATCGGAGACGACAAGCTTGACGCCCCCAAGCCCCAGCGGGTCAGTTTGGACTTGCCCCGATAAAGTGGAGGGATTTTCACTCTGTCTCAGCCATTGCGGCTTCGAATTTGGTCGGCGATTTGTAGGCCAAAGCTGAATTCCGCCGAATGGGATTGTAGAACCCTTCGATATAACGGCCAAGTGCATTTGTAGCCTGTTGCAGTGTTTGGAAACTGGTTCTCCACACCAGTTCCGACTTGATGGTTTTGAACACGGTTTCGACCATGGAATTATCGTAACAATTGCCCTTGCCACTCATGGAAGACTGCATACCATTTGCGGCCAGCAGCCTTCGAATATCGTACGAGCAATTTTGGCTACCGCGATCCGAATGAGGGATCAGCCCCGGTGGTGGTTGGCGTGTGACAATAGCCCGTTTCAACGCCGTTATCGCCAGATCCTTCGTCAGTCGATCACTCGTTTCCCAGCCAATAATACGCCGGGAATAAAGATCGAGAACGATGGCAAGATGCAACCATCCCTCTCGGGTCCAGACATAACTGTTGTCCACTCCCCACTTCTGATCCGGTCCGTCGCATGAGAAGTCTTGATCGAGAAGATTAGGCGCAACAAGCCCGCCATGATCACTATCGGTAGTCTGCTTGTAACGCCGCTTTTGCAGAGCCTTCAGATTATTATCCCGCATAAGCCGAGCCACACGGTGCCTGCCAACGGGCACGCCGTCCTCACACAGTTCAACATGCATACGCGGTGAACCATAGGTCTCATAGGAAAGCACGAACTGAGATCGGATATGGGCCAGCAGAACCATGTTGTCCAATTGACGCCGACTGGGGCCACGCTGTTTCCAAGCATAGTAACCACTTTCGCTGACACCAAGAACACGACAAAGACGATGGATGATTTCTTCGCCTCATCAACGAGCTTAAATCTCATTGACTTCCCTCCTTGGCAAAAAAAGTAGCAGCCCGCTTCAAAATCTCGCGCTCCTGGCGAAGAACCGAATTCTCTCTGCGAAACCGAGCCAGCTCTTGGGTTAGATCGACGTGTAGTTCCGACGATGAGGCGGCCTCACGGTAATTGCGCTTCCACCGGGTCAGCGTTGATGAGACAACGCCCAAGTCATCCGCAATCTGCGCAACCGTACGGCCGCTTGTTTCAATCAATCGAACCGCCTCCCGCTTAAATTCTTCCGTAAATACCCGTCGTTCTCGTTTGGTCATAGGGCACTCCTGTAGTTATGAAAACTATCAGAAAATCCCTCCACTTTTTACGGGTAAGTCCTTTTCTGTATCTGGACGGCATCGTCATGAAGCGTACCTGGGCAGGCGAAGTGCGCAATGTCTCTCTGCTGGTGGCCAGCGCCATCAATACCGATGGATATCGAGAAATTCTGGGCATCTTTGAGGGTGCCAGGGAAGACAAGTCAGGTCGGTCGTCCTTCCCGCGGCATCTTGTTGATAGAGGCCTGTCAGGCATTCAGCTGATCATATCGGATGCCTGCAGTGGACTGGTGGAAAGCATCACCTAATATTTGCCGCATGCAAGGTGGCAATGCTGCATGGTGCACTTCTATCGCAATGTCTTCAGTCATGTACCGTCCACCAAGGAGCGTGAAGTCAGCCATATGCTAAGGCTATCCACGCTCAGGCGAGCCGTCAGGCAGCCCAGGAGACGGCCGAGGCTGTGATTGCGGAACTTCGCCGCCAACGATTGGCCTGGGCGGTAAAACTGCTTGAGGAAGGCATTGGGGAGACCTTGATATACTATGCCTTTCCGGACAGCCATTGGCGCAAGATACGCACCAACAATCCGCTTGAGCGGATCATGAAGGAAATCCGGCGACGAATAGGGGTTGTGGGAGCCTTCCCTGACGGGCAGCCCTGCCTCAACCCAGGCTCAGGACTCATTGATCAGAGCCAGAAGATGACGGTAGCTGCGATTGCGATGGCTGACTTGAAGGCGTGGGCACAACGGTCGTAGCGGGTGTGGATGCGCCGCCAGTCCTTGAGCTTGCCGAACATGTTTTCGATCTTGTGACGCTGACGATAGAGGTTCCGGTCATGCGGGATAGGCACTTTGCGATTGGTCTTTGACGGAATGCACGGCTCGATCCCCCGCTCGGCCAAGGCCTGGCGAAACCAATCTGCATCGTAGCCCTTGTCACCGAGTAGGGCTTTTGCATCCGGAATGGCGTCAAACATCAATGCTGCACCCTCGAAATCACTCATTTGCCCCTCGGAGAGAAGCAAAACCAACGGACGTCCCGCACCATCACAAACCGCATGTAGCTTGGAATTCAAGCCGCCTTTGGTGCGCCCGATACGTCGGGGAACAGGCCCTTTTTTTAATAGGCTGGCAGCAGTGCGGTGGGCTTTGAGGTGGGTTGCATCAATCATCACCTGATCAGGTGTACCAGCCATGCCGGTAAGCTCGGTGAGTATCCTGTTGAACACACCAAGTCGGCTCCACCGGATGAACCGGTTGTAAATTGTCTTGTGCGGGCCATAGTCCGAAGGGGCGTCGCGCCAGCGCAACCCGTTACGGATCACAAAGATAATGCCACTGAGAACCCGCCGATCATCAACCCGGGCAATCCAGTGAGATAGCGGGAAATAGGGCTCGATCCGCTTCATCTGCCTGTCCGTAAGCCAAATCAAATTACTCATGCCAGCATCCTCCTGGCACAAGTGAATCGGTCCGCAATCCGACATGCAAGCAATTTAATGGGTCCTGAGCCTAACTGCAGCACGCTTGAGGCATATTGCAGGAACAAACTGGTCCACACGAGAATACATGAAAATGGAACCGCTGTTAACACAACAAACATCAACAACTGGAGCCGTCGCCTGTGGAAAAGTGCGAAAGATCTTTGACACTACCAAAATGCAAATTCCTGCAATCAAAAACGCCGGGAATGAGATTTTACAGCAGCCAGCTGGGCAGAGACCAAGGCTTCCAGATCGCCAATTGTGTCCAGCTTTGAAATATCGAAATCAGCGTCCGCCAAGTTTATGCCAAAGTCGTTCTCAAGCGCCATCATAAGTTCAGTTGCGGCAAGACTATCAAGCAAACCACTTGTAAAGATTGCGTCATCTTTAGATAATTCTTGGCTGTGCCCGCGCGCAGTCAACATAGAAGAGACTAATTTGGCTATTTTCGATACTGACATTATAAGATCTCCAACATATTAGAATCTGAACAAATCGACGGTAAATGCGGCACGCTCCATGACGCTACCCTCGCCGGATATATCGTCAAAAATCTTAACGAAACAGAAGAAGGAGATCACATTGAGTCGCGTGACTAATTCATAGCGAAAGAAGCCATCCTTCGGTTTTGGCTTAAAAGGATTAAGCTGTGAGAAAACCAAACCTGAGGCCAAAAGAATCGAATAAACTGCAGCGGATTGGAAGATCGCTAGAGCTTCCAAGAATGGCATATAGGCAAATTGGAATGTATCGCGGGAAAAATGATAGAAAAAATTGCCAAAACCGGCTGCGCAGAAAGTAGCGAATACAATGCGCAATTTTGGTATTGACTTAAAATAGCGCACAAAGGCGGGATAAAAAAATATATCAACGAGTAGCTCTTTGAAATAGAAGAAATATCGGTTCCAAAATTCTGCAATCGTACGAGCAGCTAGCGGATTACATGTATTTCGCGGAATCCGATAACCGACCATACGAATAGTGGCTACAATGAAATGGCCCCAAACCGAGATTATAACGAGGTCAATAAAGTAGTTGTAAATTAGGCTTAGCCAATTGATGGATGCGGAAAATGATTTTCCAGAAGCGTGGGCTAGTATCGTATTTTGTAATTGGGGCAAATTATAATAATCACGCGCTATAAACTCCAAAACATGCATAAGCCCCGTCAAAATGAGCGCCCACGTAGCTAGCTTGATTGCTTTCAAGCGCGTTACAGCAAGTTCATCAGAGCTTTTGGCATCAAATTTATTCAAATAACCGAAGCTTTTGCCAATAGGTGTTGCACTGCCACCCCAAAACGGGCGCATAAATCCATTTCGTGCGCCAATTGGGGTCGGGTCTCTGCCTTTTTGATCAAGCGCTGCATAAGCCAGGAACCAGAGACTAGAGATTAACACGCCGGAAAATGTCCACAAGAAGGCATCGATAAAGCTGTGATCGGGCACGAGAAGCGCAGCAAGGACAAAGATTGCCCAAATGAGCGACAGACTAACGACAGGCCTCTTCGATATCAAAGCTGTTGCGGGCCATTTCATGGATTTGAGATAAAAAAAAGAAAAAGCAAAAAATGCACCAACCGCCATCATTTGCAACATAAGCGTCGAGATATCTTCTGTCAGCGTCAGCACTTTGGCATTGAGCAGATTTACCCAGCCTTCCACGCGAAACGGTCGTACAAATATATAAAATACCGACGCGCCAACTATTATGGGAACGCGTTTTTTTGGCACAATTGCAATGGCAATTATTGTTAAAGCAATCAAACCGAGCCTCGCATTTGAAAAATGCTGGCTCAGTGCCATTAACGTAATAAAGGCTGCATGAAGTACAAAGACGCCTCTGTTGGTCTTGGCAAATTCAATAGAACTTTGTTTTTGATCGATCTGGAGCCAAGCCTTGCGCCAGCGCAGCGCTGGCAGCCTTGACACGAGCTGAGTATCACTCATGCAGAACGAACCCCTGTCGTTTGGTCCACTTTTGAAAGTACGTCAAGCTCTCTTAGCAGTGCCTGTCGATCGATTTTGTCATTGTTGTTTCGCGGCATTTCCTTTTTGAAGACCATCTGGCTTGGCACCATGTAATCTGGAAGACTTTTCCGTAATATGCGCTGGATCGTCGCTTCTGGCATATCTTTATTGGTGGTAAATCCAACCAAACCTTGGGGCACACTGTCAATGATTGGCCACGCAACCACAGTCGCCAATTCATTTTGGCACACTCGTCGCAGATGACTTTCTACTTCTTCAAGCTCAATTCGGTTGCCCTTCATTTTGACTTGATTGTCGGCGCGGCCGATATGATGCAAGATGCCATTTTCATCGCGATAACCCAAATCCCCGGTATAATACCAAATCTTATCGTCTATCCGGCGGAAAGCCTTTTCAGTCTGTTTTTGCGCATTAAAATATCCAATGGATAGTTGATCGCTTGCAAGGGCTATTTCACCCGTTTTGCCATCTGGCAATGGTGCGCCGTCTTCGCCGCATATGGCAATTTCAAAATTATCGTAAGGTTGGCCTATGGCCAAAATTCCTCGATTCTGCGTCACTATCGGCGGTTTTGTCAGCCGCTGACGCGTGCAAACAACAGTACATTCCGTGGGGCCATATATATTTTCAATCACACTATTGGGCGCAGCATCAGCCCACGCTTCCACAGTTTTGATCGATAATGGCTCACCACAAAATATCGACAATCTTAGGCTGGGCAAAAGACCATGATAAAGGCGCTTGGCGTGTCGCATATTATTGACAATGGTCGGTACAGACATCCACACACTGATTTCATGTTTGCGGATGAAGCTATGTGGCGCCATCATGTCTAACTGGCTCATCAAGAAAAGCGCCGCCCCTTGACGCCAGGCTGAGAACATATTGTGCACGCTCAAATCAAATGTAATGTCATGCGCTTCAGCAATTTTGTCATCGCCACGCAATTTGGTCCATTTATCGCTCTCATTGATATAACATGCGAGCGAGGCACATGAGACCATGACACCCTTTGGCATGCCAGTGGAGCCTGATGTGAAAATAATATATCCAAGTTCTGATGGATCGCGCTTCACCGGTTCCTTCAAAAAATCATCAGGCAATTGTGATGTTCTAATGGAATTTTTTACACCAATGGCGTCATCGGAGGTGATAATAACCGTCGGTGCATGGGCACGAACGCTATCGCTTAAAAGCTTAACACCATTCTGATCAACAATAAGTGCATCAAGTTCTAGCTCATTCATTAGCGCGATTAAACGCTCCTCGGGCCATTTCAAATTAAGTGGCACATAGGTTGCGCCAGAAACCGCAGCACCAAGAATGCCGACATAAGCCATGATTGAGCGCGACGCCAAAATACCTACACGCTGTTTTTTCAGCCGAGGCTGTAAATATGCTGCCAACTGTGACGCATCTCGCCAAAGTTCAGCATACGATTTTGTCATTGAACCACATAGTAAGGCCAAGTTTTCAGGGTATTTGGCAGAGGTCGTGAAGAACCGATGTGCAATATTAAACTTTTCATCAATTTTTTCCGGCAAACCAACCTCCTGGGTATTGAGCTGAATCTATAAACCTTCAGCAAAAACCCATTATGGCCGTACGTCGTTTCAAGAATCTTAAAACCGTCTGACCACCCCGGTAATCATCCCATTTTCACGGGATTGATAAATGGACTTCATGCAGCCTTTTTTGAGTTTCATAGCAGGCGTGATGCCGCCAATGGCCATGTTGGGTCGTATTTCCATAGCCACTTCGTGGCATATTCCTGCACCTCCTGAATTGTCAGGAGGATATACTGCCCGAGCCATTTCTGGCGGACCGTGCGGTTGCAACCTTCAATGTAAGCATTCTGTTGCGGATTTCGCAGCTGAATGTAATTCAGTCCGATCCCGCATCTGGAAGCCCAACTCTGCAAGACGGCATTGATGTTTTCCGGGCCATTGTCGACTCTAACGTGCATCCGTTGACTTGGCCATTCAATGATCCGTCCCAGTGTGCGTATCACCCGCAGGGCGGGCAAGGAGATATCGATTTCGATGCCCTGTCCCTCGCGATTGATGTCGTCCAGGACATTCAAAGTTCCGAATCTCCGGTCGTCTTCAAGCTGATCACACATGAAGTCCATTGACCAGATAACATTAGAGGCATCTGGAACAACCAATGGCTCCGGCCTTTCTCGCAGCAGCCGTTTCTTCGGCTTGATTCGAAGGTTCAGTTCCAGTTCGCGATAGATCCGCCGTACTCGCTTGTGTTTCCAGATAAAACCCTTGACGTTGCGTAGATTACGAAAACAAAAGCCAAAGCTCCCAGTCCTGTTTGTCGCGGTCAGCCGTACCAGCCAATCAGCGATCTCGGCGTTCTCATCGCTCAGTTTGCGTTTGTAGCGCAAGCAACTCTTACTGATCGCGAATGCCCGACAGGCCAGGGCAATGCTCACGCCCTGGCTCTGGATTGCTTCCTTGGCCATCTCTCGGCTTTGGGATGGCTGTGCACCCTTTTCCCCAAACCATCCTTTAGAAGTTCATTCTGCACCGCCATCTCGGCTTACATCTTCTTCAATCGCGGTTCTCATCGGCCGTTGCCATCATCCCGGTAAGCGGTGCGCAGATCACACGTTGGGTGTGTAGTTCCATGGCAACAGCTGGTCGATATCGCTCTGCATGT
>JARGOC010000016.1 GCA_029212365.1 Roseovarius sp. | reverse complement strand
CTCGGATTGATCACATGCAACTCGCGCTGAGGCATCGAAGTGCCAAAGCCGATGTGGCCGTTCGTATCGATGACCAGGGAACTGGTTGGCGCCAGCCCCTCTATCCAGAAAGGAGTACGAATGCCGCCGCTGACTCTATCCGAAGTAATGTAGAAATCCTTTGCGCCACCATTCGTTGCCGTCGCAGTGACTTTCCAATCGATAACGGTACTGTTTGAGCTGTTGAAATGGAGCTTGGGTATGTCGGCCTCAAGGATGATGCCCTTGAGGTTTCCGTCAGCGTCTCCCGTGGCACAATCGGGACCCGCGCAGATGACACCGCTGACAACCAGGTTATCGTTGAGGAGTTCTTCCGCGACGGCGGGCCACGCAATTGCTGCCGCACAACCGAATGCCGTGACGAGGGGGGAAATCTGTGAATATCGCATTTTGTTATTTTTCCTTAGTTTGCATGTGAATACGGTCGGGATGAGGGCCTGTCCTGAGTTGGGCCCGTTTCGCCTGCTCGCATGTGGGGATCGTGGTTCACGAGGCTCCTGCATTGAGGAGGAGGTGCCGGTTGCCGTTGGTGCAATCAGTGGAAAAGGGATTTTGAACAAGAACATGGTGCAAAAACTTCAGGCAACCGGACATTAACGATTGTGCCTGTGACCCGGGTAGGTTTGTATCCCCTTATTAGGGGGGGCGCGCGTTTTGGCGAACAATCTCATGGAAATCGCATCAGAGCTGGAGCAAGTTACTTCAGTTCGAGATCTATGGGCGGGAATTACCAAAGCGCTGCATGATGAGGGCATTTCTTTCGTCATCTATCTGACAGTTGGTGATCGGTTTCAGGCGCCGTGCTTGCTGGCAACCCATGATAAAATCCACAACAACACTGATCCGTCTACGGACCCGTTCTTGGAGCATTGCTGTCACAGCTATGAGCCAACGTTCACCGGAGCGGCGTTTCTGCCGCGGTATGATTACCTGCCTGATCCCGCCCGCGCCTTTATTTTGGAGGCCCGGGCTGCGGGATTTGAATCCGGTCTGGCCATCCCTGTGCGTCTGATAGGATCATCGCGGTTCGGGGGGTTCAATCTGGGCACCGGGCTTAGTGCCGAAGCGTTTGAACGGCGCTATACTGGGGTGATCCCGCAATTGCGCACCTTTTGTTTGTTGATGCATCGTCGCCTGGAAGAACTGCAAAGCAGCGAGCTTGTCTATCAGGATGGCTTCCGGCGCATGATGGTCTCTCGTCCCCAAGAGGGTTCTGAGGGGTTAACCCCGCGCGAGCGCGAGGTCTTGTTTTTGTTGGCCAATGGCATGTCCCGCAAGGAATGTGCCCGCACCTGTGGCATCTCTCCTCATACGGTGTCGGATTACACCAAGTCGATCTACCGCAAACTGAATGTCCGCAATGTGATCGAGGCCGCCCGCGTTGCGCAGATGCTCTGACGGTTGGTCAGTTCTGAGCTGTCCCTGTGGTGCTGAGCAACAGGGTTTCCAGTCGGCGAAGGCGTGCATCCAAATCAGATCTATCGCGGCGCAACGCAACGACGTCTTCGCTCAGCGAGCGGTTCACGCTCTCTTGCGCACCAATTCGGCTGTGCAGTTGATCAATATAGACCTGCGCGCCCTCCAAATTGGAATTCAACGCCTTGATCGAGGCCAGCGCCACACCTGATGTGTCCAGTGTCGCAATCCCGGTTTCGGTCGCGCCTAGGCCGAAGGCAGCATAGAAATCCTGCGCCATCGGGCCGACGTGACGTGCGCCTGAGGTGTCGTCTTTGTAGGTCCACATCGACACCGGCAATTCAGCGACCTTGTCGAGGATCGCAGAGGCATCCACCGGTACAATCGCCATCTTGGCATTTTTGTCCGAGTTCTCGGTCAAGGTGCCGCCGATCTGCAAATCACCATCGGGATCAAGGAACATCCCCTGTGACGCATTGGTGCTGGAGGTGATAATAAACCGGCCCTGCGCGGCGTTTTCATGGGTAAAGAACCAATCACGCCCGCTGTTGGTGTTGGACAGGGTGAAATAGCTGCCGCCGTTTGACTTCATCTGGAACAGCTCTTGGGCGCCACCGCCGCCGGTCTCTTCGACCAGGATCTTGGCGGTGCCGTCGTCGCGCTCAACATGCAGCGGGCTGTCTGGATCAAACACGCCAATGCCAATGTTACTATCAGAGGCGACAATAAGAGCCCGGTGTGCTGCACCCGCACGAACCTCAAACGGGATATCTGCGGTCACATTATCAAACAGATAAAATCCATCGCTATTCCCTCTGATATCCCATGTGTATGGTGTGCCTACGGTGTCTTCAAACCGTATCGCAGCTTCGGAATTGCCTTGGATGTGCAAATCCTGCCCCGGTAGGGTTGTGTTCAATCCGATATCGCCATTTCCCGCGACAAACAGTGAATTGTTGGGGGCATTCCCCAAGATCGTGAACGGGGTATGGGTGGTATGCTGGTTTCTAATATAAAAGCCGTTGACGCCGTCCGAATTCGCTTGAATCCGCCAATCTGCTGATAAGACTGAAGTTGAATCATCAAGGATCAAAGTCGGTACGTCGGATTTTATTTTCACTTGAAAATAGAGAGGAAATAGCTCCCCGAGAAGACAAGTAGGTCCAAAACAGGCATCGTCTATGACAATGAGATCGTCGGCTATGACTTCATCAGCCAGAGCCGCACCGGACATGTTTAGGGCGCACAGCCACGTCAGTAAGTATTTGGTTTTCATCAAGCATACTCCAGAAAAATGGCGGGCAGAAGTCACCCGCTGTAAGAAAGTCAATGCAAGTCTGCAGCTAAAGCTTAGCGATGCGTCGTCAAAATACAACTTAAAGTGACTCGGAGTGTTGATTTACAACTGGTCATTTGAAGGCGTGTTGGGGGCGGGCCGCAACCTCACTCTTCTTTTTCCTCTTCGGTCTGTTCCATATCCTCAGGGCGCAAGATTACCCCCCGCGAAACCGTGAAACTTCCGGTACGATAAAACGGCTTGGGCACATATTCTTGCCATTCCTCATCGCCGTTCTGAGAAGATGAATAATCCCTGTTCTTAACCTGCTCATCCGACATTGCGCGCAATTCATAGCGATAAGTCCCGTCGATCACCCCATCTCCGGGCAGCAGGTAAACCGGCGTGCCCAGATCGGCACGAACATCTGTTGTGCGCCCGTCAGGATCGGCCACACGCATCATTCCGTTGCTGAGGCCAGTCCAGTTTTCAAACCAGACCGCGTTTGAATTGTTCGTCTGGATCGGCTCGGCGGCTTGTGTGGCATGGGCCAAGGCCAGTGCAAAGCTGGCCGCTGTCAAAAGGCGAAGTTTCATGTGATGTCTCTCCAAAAGGCAATGGTGATAATATGGTGCACCTTAATGCGATGTCGTGGCCATGTGCAAACCGGCCAGTAAGGTATCAAACTGCGTGCCACTTCCGTTTTGCCCAGTTACGGCAGTCACAACACGCGTGGTGGGGGTAAGGTGTTTTGTTTGACTTGTGTGTTTGGCTCAGTTGGGGCCAAATGCTGCCATGACAGATATATTGACCCTCACCGCCGTTGATCAGGCCGCCCGGATCGCGGCCAAAACCCTCAGCGCCGAAGATTTGATGCAAGCGACGCTGGCGCGCATCAGCCAGGTGAATAGCAAGGTGAACGCCATCGTATCCCTGCGCGATGCCGATGAGGTGATGTCACAGGCCCGCGCCGCAGATGCACAAAGCCCCAAAGGCCCGTTGCACGGGGTGCCGATTGCAATCAAGGATCTGGCCCACGCCAAAGGTTTGCCCACCTCGATGGGGTCGCCCGCTTTTGCCGGGCAGGTTGCAGAGGCGGATGATCTGCATGTGGCCCGCCTGCGCGCGGCGGGCGCGATTGTGATTGCCAAAACCAACACGCCAGAGTTCGGGCTGGGAAGCCACACCTATAACCCGGTGCATGGCGCCACGTTGAACCCTTATGACCCGTCGCTCACCTGTGGCGGATCATCCGGCGGGGCGGCTGTGGCCCTTGCCACCGGCATGTTAAGCATTGCGGATGGATCGGATATGATGGGCAGCCTGCGCAATCCGGCCGGCTGGAACAACGTCTATGGCATGCGCCCCAGCTGGGGCAGGGTGCCGCCCGTGCCTGAGGGGGATGCCTATCTGCATCAACTGTCCACCAACGGGCCGATGGCGCGTTGCCCTGCCGATCTGGCCTTGCAACTGGATGTGATGAGCGGACCAGACCCACGCACACCCAACCCCATGCCCTACGAGGCGATGGGCACTGTCACGCCGCTGGTAAAGGGCAAACGCATCGGCTGGCTGGGGGATTGGGGCGCGGCCTTGCCTTATGAAGATGGTATTCTGGATGTGTGCTCGGGGGCGCTGGATGTGTTGGCCGGGCAGGGGGCCGAGGTTGAGACCTTGCCTGCGCCGTTCTCACGCGATGCCTTGTGGCAGTCTTGGGTGACATTGCGCGCCTGGTTCAATGCCGCCAGTTTGGCGCCATTAATGGACAACCCGCAAACCCGTGGTCAATTGAAACCCGAGGCGATCTGGGAGGCCGAAACCGGCCAGGCCCTGAGCGCTACAGATGTGCACCAGGCCAGTGTTATCCGCTCCGATTGGTACCGCCGCGCGGTTGGGCTGTTTGACACATATGATGCGCTGGCCGTGCCCACAGCACAGGTCTGGCCCTTTCCGGTAGATCAGACATGGCCACGCGAGGTGGCTGGTGTGGCAATGGACACTTATCACCGCTGGATGGAATGTGTCATCCCGGTCAGCCTGATTGGCCTGCCCGCCATTGCCGTGCCCGCAGGGTTTGGCACAGGCGGATTGCCCATGGGTGTGCAACTGATCGGGCGCCACGGCGGGGACCGCGCATTGCTGGACCTGGCCGAAGCCTATCACCGCGCCACCCTGTGGCCTGACAAACACCCACCGAAGTTGGAGGACTAAGATGAAGGAGCCGCGAGAGCGAGACCACGGCGTGCCTGACATGGGGCGCATCCAGTTCCCCATGCTGGGCGAAGCCCTGCGCCGCGGCTGGGCCGACATGCGCCGTGCACCGGGCTATGCGATGCTATTTGCCGGGGTTTATGTGGTGCTGGGCTGGGTAATGCTATGGGTCACATGGCGCACCGGCGAGACCTATTGGCTGGTGCTGGCGGCCATGGGCTTTCCTCTGATCGGGCCATTTGCCGCCGTCGGGTTTTATGAAATCAGCCACCGGTTTCAAATGGAGTGGCCCTTGGAGTGGGACGGTATTCTGGGGGTGATCGCCTATCAGCGCCGCCGCCAACTGCCCTCGATCTGTGCCATCATTATTATGGTATTTTTGTTCTGGTTCTTTATCGCGCATATGATCTTTGCGCTGTTTTTGGGCCTTTCAAAGATGACCAATGTGACCAGTTCGTTAGAGGTGTTTTTAACATCCGAAGGGCTCAGCATGTTGACCGTTGGAACACTTGTTGGCGGGGTCTTCGCCATGTTGCTCTATATGATCACGGTGATGTCACTGCCCCTTCTTTTGGACCGTGAGGTGGATTTTGTCACGGCGATGATCACCAGCTTTCAGACTGTGACCAACAGTCCGGGCCCAATGCTGGCCTGGGCGATGTTCATTGCGGTGATCACCTTTTTGTCGATGGTGCCGGCGTTTTTGGGGCTGTTTGTGGTGTTGCCTTTGCTGGGACATGCCACCTGGCATTTGTACCACCTGAGCATTGACGCCGCAGAGCAGTGAACCTTGCACGCCATCTGGATCACCGCAGGCCTCAGAGGGCGTCAATGGCAACGCGGTGCTTGTCAGGATTCATGCCAGATACCCCACACTTGCGGGAGGCGCCTCAGGTCAGCGGATAAGCCCTTTCATCCCGGCCTCTAGCCCTTGCAATGTCATTGGCACCATCTGGCCGTCAAATATCTCATGGATCATGCCGACGGATTGGGTGTACCCCCAGCTTTTCTCGGCCACGGGATTGATCCACAGGTTGGAAGGCCAGTTTTCGCGTGCACGTTGCAGCCAGACTTGCCCCGCTTCTTCGTTCCAGTGTTCACTGGCACCACCCGGATAAGCGATCTCGTAGGGAGACATGCTGGCGTCACCAACAAAGATACATTTGTAATCAGGCCCATAGGTGTTGAACACCTCCCAGGTGGGCGTTACCTCGCTCCAGCGGCGCCGGTTGTCACGCCACACACCTTCATACAGGCAGTTGTGGAAATAATAGTATTCCAGATGCTTGAATTCTGCGCGCGCGGCAGAAAACAACTCTTCCACCAGCTTGATATAGGGGTCCATCGACCCACCGGCATCAAGAAACAATAAAACCTTCACGGCATTGCGCCGTTCGGGCCGGGTTTTGACATCTAGATAGCCGTGTTCAGCCGTGGCCTGAATGGTGCCGTTCAGATCCAGCTCTTCTTCGGCCCCGTCGCGTGCCCATTGGCGCAGGCGCTTCAGGGCGACTTTGATGTTGCGCGTGCCCAGCTCAACCGTGTCATCAAGATTGCGAAACTCGCGCTTGTCCCACACCTTCACGGCACTCTGATGGCGGCTTTCTTTCTGGCCGATGCGAACGCCCTCAGGATTATAGCCATAGGCCCCAAAAGGCGAGGTGCCCGCGGTACCGACCCATTTGTTGCCCCCCTGATGTCGGCCCTGTTGCTCTTTCAGGCGCTCTTTGAGGGTTTCCATCAACTTGTCAAACCCGCCCAAGGCTTCGATCTCGGCCTTTTCCTCAGCGCTCAGATGCTTTTCGGCCAGCTTTTCCAGCCATTCTTTTGGCAGATCAACCGATTCAAGAACCTGCTCAGGTGTGATCGCCTCAAGACCCGAAAAACTGGTGGCAAAGGCACGATCAAACCGGTCGATCATGCGTTCGTCTTTTACCATGGCGCTGCGGGCGAGATAGTAAAACCCTTCAATGTCATAAGTGACAAGCCCGGCGGTCATCGCCTCAAGAAATGTGAGGTACTCGCGCAGGGATACAGGTATCCCGGTTTTGCGAAGTGTTTCGAAAAAAGGTACAAACATGGCCTAAATCCAGGCGCGATGGATGAGGAGAGTGGCAAACAATCCGCCAAGCGCAAACATCAGCGCAAAAACAAAAGCATATTGCAGAATGTCAGCGGTGCGGCCTTTGCGGCGGCTGGCGATAAGGGCGCCGATAACAGCGCCCAAAATTGCCCCAATCAGTACGATCATGTTCTACCCGTTTGATCCCTTCAGCGGGGAGAGAGCCGAGATTTCACGCAGCTTTGCACGCACAGCCCAATCCGCGCCAAACCCGTACCGCGCCCAGCCCAGACTGTCCAGTCGAACTGCCTTCGCCTCTGAGACGCGCCCCGACAGCTCCAACGCTTCGGCACGCAGCATCAGCAACGTGGCCAGCAAGGCCGCGTTCTCGTGACGCTCGGTAATGGCCAGATGTGGGCCTATGATCGCCAAGGCCTCAGGGCCTTGTCCGCGGCTGACGGCATGGGCGGCCAGATGGGAGGCAGCATAGGCCTGATGCAAGGATGTATTGGGGGTTTGACGATAGAACTGGTCTGCCAGTTGGAACTGGGATTGGGCAAAGCGCGGATCAGCCCCTTGATTTAGCCGTCCGAGGGCAAAATGACTAAAGGCGCGACGATGATCGCTCCAGCCCATTGCCTGAGCGATCTTTACAGCCTCGGTCGCGGCAGTGCGGCGCTGTGCGGGGCGGGCACCTGGGCCCAAAGCGGTTTGAATGGCGCGGATCCAGGCACGCGGCGTGGAATCGGCGTGGCGTGGCGCAACCTGATCACCAGCAGGATTTAGGCGTGACAAAATTGCAGGCAGGCGCGCGGCCACCTGACCACGGGCCATGCCATTGTGTATCTCGGGCGCATAATACGCCCGCAATATCAGCATATCAAAGCCGGTCAGAACAGTATGCACATTGTCATCATTGAACACGGAATCCGGCAGGCGATAGAGATCATTGAGAGGCCCAAGCGCCTGTGCCAATTCTTCGTGAAGGCAATCACGTACCTCCTGCGGGCTGGCGTCACTGGGCAAGAAAATCGCCAGTTTTTCACGGCGCTTCATCGTGCTCCAGTTCGTGGCACGGCTGCGTTTGGCGGCGCGGTATTCAGACAGGGCCGAAATATTTGGCACAACAAAACAGGCCGCTTTGGGCAGGTGACGGCGGATGTCGGCGCGCGATACGGCTTCGATCGTGATGTTGGCATTGGCATCATTGGTGCGGGCGATCTGAATACCTGCCTCATTGCGTAAACGATACAACAGACGGTTCAGATCCGGGGCCAGATTGGGCGGTGGCGCGCCGGTGACACGCACTGACACAGGCCCTTCAAAACGGGTGAACTGGGTCAGCAAGCGGCCCGATTCCAGTTGAAAGGACAGATCCATGAAATCTCGGTGAATATCACGGTTCGATCGTGAGGGGGGCACCGGGCGCGGGGCCGCAAAGGCCTTCATGCTGGGCATCATGGATTGAGTTTGTGTATTTGCACGGGTGGGCTGATCGCTGGTTGTTCCAGCCACACAGGCCCCCAACATGAGGCAAATCGGTAGTAAAACTTTACGCATCGGGCCCCCGAAACTGATGTAGTACCAAACCCCTGGATGCCGACATGGCACAGGGGCGGTGTCCTGATTGGGATGGGGGTCCTGGCTGGCGCTTCTTAGTGCTGCTCGTGCCTGGCGCCTGGCCCATTTTCCAATCTGGTTCGAGTGGACATTGGTGACTCATGTGGTCGGCGGTAAGGACGAATTAAGGCAATAATGTGGCCGATTCTCTTTTGCAGAGAATCGACCCTGATGTTCTATTTTTGTTCACAAAATCAAGTTACTGGAGTGAGTCGTTGATGTAACAGTCTTTACGGAAGGAAACGATTGTTGCCAGCCCGGACGTATGATCGCCCGAGCCAGCACTTTCTGTTTACCATGATTTGCGCGGGATTTACCGCTGACTGCGCGCCATGAACGCGAGGCGTTCAAACAAATGTACGTCCTGTTCGTTTTTCAACAATGCGCCATGCAACTGGGGCAGGGCATTGGCGCCGTCGCGTTTCAGATCCTCAGACGTCAGGTCTTCGGCCAGGATCAGCTTCAGCCAATCCAGCACTTCTGAGGTGGATGGCTTTTTCTTTAGTCCTGTCTGCTCACGGATGTCATAGAATTGGGTCAGCGCGGTGGTCAGCAATGCCTCTTTGATGCCGGGGTGATGCACCTCGACGATCTTGCGCAACGTGTCCACATCAGGAAAGCGGATATAGTGGAAAAAGCAACGCCGCAGAAAGGCGTCCGGCAGCTCTTTTTCATTGTTTGAGGTGATGATCACAATCGGGCGATGCCGGGCTTTGATCGTCTGGCCTGTCTCATAGACGTGGAACTCCATCTTATCGAGTTCTTGCAGCAGGTCATTTGGAAACTCGATATCGGCCTTGTCGATCTCATCAATCAGCAAAACCAGCTTTTGGTCAGCATCAAACGCCTGCCAGAGTTTGCCCTTCTTAATGTAGTTGCCCACATCGTGAACTTTCTCTTCGCCCAGTTGGCTGTCACGCAAGCGGCTGACCGCATCGTATTCATACAGCCCCTGTTGGGCTTTGGTGGTGGATTTGATGTTCCACTCCAGCATCGGCAACCCCAGCGCGCTGGCGACCTGGCGGGCCAGTTCGGTTTTGCCGGTGCCGGGCTCTCCCTTGACCAGCAAGGGGCGTTCCAATGTGACGGCTGCATTGACGGCAACCGTCAGGTCATCAGTGGCGATATAGGTGTCAGTGCCTTGGAATTTCATGAGATTCTTCTTAACCTTTTGCTATCCGCCAACTGCGGTTCGCGCGCACAATAGTGGCGAAAAGAAAACACATCAATGCTGCGTGATTGACTAGTGACAATTCGATAATCCGGGTGTAGGTGAGGCGCAAGGGCCTGCCTGATGTTTGAGGAGAAGAACATGGCGGACACCAGCCTTGATAAGGGAGCTGACATGAAAGCGGAAGTATTCCTGCCTGATGATTACAAGCCGGCAGACGATGAACCATTCATGAATGAACGCCAGGTTGAGTATTTTCGTCGTAAGCTGATGAATTGGCGCAATGAGTTACTTGCCGACAGCCGAGACACTATCGAAGGTTTGCAGGATGGCACGCGGGCGATCCCTGATGTGGCGGATCGTGCGTCAGAAGAAACCGACCGCGCACTAGAGCTGCGCACCCGTGATCGGCAACGCAAACTGGTGGCCAAGATCGACAGCGCATTGCGCCGTGTTGACGAAGGCGAATTTGGCTATTGCGAAGTGACAGGTGAGCCGATCAGCCTGAAACGTCTGGACGCCCGTCCGATTGCGACGATGAGCCTGGAAGCACAGGAACGTCACGAGCGCCGCGAAAAGGTCCACCGCGACGACTGAGGCAACCTGCCACAGATATATTTGGGCGCCAGGGCTTTCGCTCTGGCGTTTTTCGTTTCATCACTAAGATCATGCTGACATCAAAGAGTATCATAATCATTGGCGCAGGTATTGGCGGATTGAGTGCTGCGCGCATCTTTGCCCAACGCGGTGCCGATGTGACCGTGTTGGAGCAGGCCGAGGCAATCACCGAGGTGGGGGCAGGATTGCAAATCAGCCCCAATGGATTTGCCGTGCTGGACGCTATGGGCCTGGGCGAGAGGGTGGCGCGCTGTTCGGTGCAGGCCGAGGCCGTCAGCTTGCGCGATTACCGCAAGGGCGAAGTGCTGCGCATGCCGGTGAACACAGATGCGCCGGGGGTCTACCATTTTCTCCACCGCGCTGATTTGATTGAACTTCTGGCTGAGAGTGCGCGCGAGGTAGGCGTCAAAATCCGTCTGTTGCAAAGGGCTGTTTCGGTTGATCCGGGCACGCCTGCGACGGTGCATCTGGCCAATGGCGCCCGCCTCAGTGCTGATCTGGTGATCGGCGCAGATGGTCTGCATTCTGTCGTGCGCCCGCTTTTGACCCCCACGCCCAAGCCCTTTTTTACCGGGCAAGTTGCCTGGCGCGCGATTGTCCCAAACACCACAGGCCAGCCCAATGAGGTGCGCCTGTTTATGGGGCCGCATCGCCATGTGGTGCTGTATCCCTTGCGTGGCGGCCATTTTCTGAATGTCGTTGCCGTGCAAGAGCGCAAATCATGGGTTGAGGAAGGCTGGAGCGTCAAAGCAGACGCAGATGATCTGCGCCGAGACTTTGCAGATTTTGATCCGCAGGTGCAGGCCGTTCTGGCGCAGATTGAAAAGGTGCATCAATGGGGGCTCTTTCGCCATAAGGTGGCGCAGGTCTGGCGGCGCCCCGGCGTGGCTATGTTGGGGGATGCCGCCCATCCGACGCTGCCGTTTCTGGCGCAAGGGGCCAATATGGCGCTGGAGGATGCCTGGGTCTTGGCGGATGAGGTGGAATGCTCAGACGATCTGGATGCGGCATTGGCCAAGTATCAACAGCGTAGGCACGCACGCGTTTGCCGGGTCATTGAGGCCGCCAATGGCAATGCGTGGAAATACCATTTGGCCTTCGCGCCCCTGCGTTTAGTGGCGCATCTGGGGCTGCGGTTGATGGGGCGCATATCAGCGGGGCGCATCCAGCGGCAATTTGACTGGCTTTATAATCACGATGTGACGCGCGACCCATGAAGGGGCAGTTGTCTCTTGGATTATGAAGGCGTTCTAAATATCCAGTTCAATCCAGATTGGCACATGGTCCGATGGCTTTTCGCGCGCCCGGATGTCTTTGTCTATCTGGCAGTCCTTCAGGTGATCTGCCGCCTGAGGTGTCAGCAGGAAGTGGTCAATCCGAATGCCGTCATCACGATTCCAGGCGCCGGCCTGATAATCCCAGAATGAGTAATGCCCCGGCCCCTGGTGGCACGCGCGAAAGGCCTCGGTAAACCCAAGGTTCACGATCCGGCGCCACGCCGCGCGGCTTTCGGGGCGCGCCAATGCGTCTTCCTGCCAGACTTCGGGGCGTTTGGCGTCTTCATCCTGGGGAATGATATTGTAATCCCCGGCCATCAAGGCGGGTTCCTCGGAGGCCAGCAATTGTTGGGCACGCGCATAGAGCCGCTCCATCCACGCCAATTTGTAATCATACTTCGGGCCGGGGCAGGGGTTGCCGTTGGGCAGGTACAAACCACAGACCCGAACTGCCCCCTTATCGCCCATCACCGTGGCCTCGATCCAGCGGGCCTGCTCATCGCTGTCATCTCCGGGCAATCCACGGGTCACATCCTCTAGCGGCAGTTTTGACAGGATCGCCACACCGTTGAAGCCCTTTTGACCATGGGTTTCCACCCGATAGCCGCGATCCTCAAAGATCTCACGCGGGAAGGCCTCATCAACTGATTTGATTTCCTGCAACAGCGCCACATCGGGCTGCGCTTCGTCCAGCCAATCGGGCAGGGCGTTGATCCGCGCCTTGATACCATTGATGTTGAAACTGGCGATTTTCATGGGCGGCCTCCTGTTGGGGTGCATCTATTGCGCAGACGCCAAGCCCGCGCAAGCTACATCGAAAAAGACACACCACAGCCACAGGAACTGGACGCATTGGGATTCTCGATCACAAAGCGTGCACCGATCAACTCTTGGGTATAGTCAATCGTGGCCCCGGCCAGAAACGGCAGGGAAATGGCATCAACCACCACTTTTTCGCCTGCACCTTCCAGCACCAGATCATCTGCACCCGGTTCATCCAGCTTGATTTCATACTGAAAGCCCGAGCAGCCACCGCCCTCAACGGCCACGCGCAGGGCCTGACCCTGTTGGCCTGCACCAATGGCGGCCAATTGTTCAAAGGCACGCGATGTCACTTTTGGGGGTAGGTTCATAAAATGCGCTCCGGTGGGCGGTTTAACTGTCGTTGCGATTGCAATATATGTCCCCTTGGGACAGGCGACAAGGATTAGCGATAGATGCAGGCTCTTTATGCCCTTGATCCAAGCAAAGCACGTGGTCGGCTGGTGGCCGAGGAAGAAAGCGCGTTTCGCTCGTGTTATCAGCGTGACCGTGACCGGATCATCCATTCCAGCGCATTTCGGCGGTTGAAGCACAAAACCCAGGTGTTTGTGGAACATGAGGGTGATTATTTTCGCACCCGTCTGACCCATTCCATCGAAGTGGCACAAGTGGCGCGTACCATCGCCGGGGCCTTGCATCTGAACGGCGAGCTGACCGAGGCGGTGGCACTGGCGCATGATCTGGGCCATACGCCTTTCGGGCACACCGGCGAGGATGCGCTGAATGCTTTGATGCAACCCTATGGAGGGTTTGACCATAACGCGCAGGCCGTGCGGATTGTCACATCGCTGGAACGCCATTACGCGGATTTTGACGGGCTGAACCTGACGTGGGACACGCTGGAGGGCATCGCCAAACACAACGGGCCAGTGGTGGGTGACTTGCCCTATGCCTTGGCCGAGTATGACACGCGCCATGATCTGGAGCTGCACACCCATGCCTCAGCCGAGGCGCAGGTGGCGGCCTTGGCCGATGACATTGCATATAATAACCACGACCTGCACGACGGGCTGCGCGCCGGGCTATTTGACGAAAGCGATATTCTGGACCTGCCCATCATCGGGGCGGCATATGCCAGAGTGGATGCAAAGTACCCCGGTCTAGACAGCTATCGGCGCCGTCACGAGGCGCTGCGCCGGGTGTTTGGTGTGATGGTTGAGGATGTGATCACCACATCACAGGCCATTCTGGCACAGCTTAATCCACAAAGCGCCAGCGCGGTCCGCCATCTGGGCCAGCCGGTGATCCGGTTTTCCCCGGCGCTCTGGGCCGACCTGAAGGTGATCCGCGCCTTCCTGTTCAAACATATGTACCGCGCGCCTGTTGTGGTTGAGATGCGCACACGGGTGACGACTGTTGTTGAAGAATTGTTCCCATATTACATGGCCCACCCCGAAGCCTTGCCAGACACCTGGCAGTCCGCGGTGACGCGCGCACAGGGCGACACAGCTCTGGCCCGTTTGATCAGTGATTACATCGCCGGAATGACAGACCGCTACGCGCTTCAGGCCCATGCAAAGCTGTTGGGAGGTCCCGGCGGGGCCGGTGAACACGGGTGATTGACGGGGATGCCATGGGTGGTAAACCAGCGCTCAACGCGACGAAGGAAAACCGATGAATCTTTTTACTGATATCCGCGCGCTGGTGCTTGAGGCGCTGACGGCCATGCAGACGGCAGGCGATCTGCCTGGTGGTCTCGATTTTACCAATGTTGCGGTAGAACCCCCGCGTGATTCGGCCCATGGCGATATGGCCACCAACGCGGCTATGGTGCTGGCCAAACCGGCCGGGGCCAAGCCGCGCAATATTGCCGAGGCTCTGGCCGCGCGGTTGTTGGACGATCCGCGTGTTGAGGCCGCTGATGTGGCTGGTCCTGGGTTTTTGAACCTGCGATTGTCGCCGTCCCTTTGGCACGACGTCACCCGCGCCGCATTGCAGGCGGGCGATGGCTTTGGCCGCTCCACCACAGGGCAGGGCGTCAAGGTGAACGTTGAATATGTTTCCGCCAACCCCACCGGGCCATTGCATGTGGGCCACACCCGCGGTGCGGTCTTTGGGGATGCGCTGGCCAGTCTGCTGGATTTTGTCGGCTATGATGTCACCCGCGAATATTACATTAATGACGGCGGCGCGCAGGTCGATGTTTTGGCGCGCTCGGTCTATTTGCGCTACCTTGAGGCACATGGCCAGGAGGTGGCGTTTGAGGATGGCACATACCCCGGTGATTACCTGATTGACGTGGGCAAGGCGCTGAAGGCCAAAGTAGGTGATGCCTATGTGGATCAGCCCGAGGCCAACTGGCTGCAAGAGGTCCGCGAGTTTGGCACCGAAGCGATGATGGACCTGATCCGCGCCGATCTGGCCGCGTTGGGTGTGAAGATGGATGTGTTTTATTCCGAAAAATCGCTGTATGGCACCGGGCGCATTGAAGAGGCACTGGCCATTCTTGAGGCCAAAGGTCTGATCTATGAGGGCGTGCTGGAGCCGCCCAAAGGCAAAAAGCCCGAAGATTGGGAACCACGCGAGCAAACCTTGTTCCGCTCGACGGAACATGGCGATGATGTGGACCGCCCGGTGAAGAAATCCGATGGGGCATGGACCTATTTCGCGCCTGACATTGCCTATCATTATGACAAGATTTCCAGAGGCTTCGACGCCCTTATTGATGTACTTGGCGCCGATCACGGCGGCTATGTGAAGCGCATGAAGGCGGCCGTTTCGGCACTGTCGGATGGCGATGTTTCGCTGGATATCAAGCTGACCCAGCTGGTGAAGCTGTTCAAAGATGGGCAGCCCTTTAAAATGTCAAAACGGGCGGGCACCTTTGTGACCCTGCGCGATGTGGTTGATCAGGTGGGCGCGGATGTGACCCGCTTTCACATGCTGACCCGCAAGAACGACGCACCGCTGGATTTTGACTTTGACAAAGTGCTGGAGCAATCCAAGGATAATCCGGTGTTTTATGTGCAATATGCCAATGCGCGGGTGAACTCGGTTCTGCGCAAGGCAGGTGAGGCGGGATTGGCCGTGGATGACGCCACATTGGCCGCCGCAGATCTCAGCATACTAAGTGACGCCGCACAATTATCTGTTGCCAAAAAGCTGGCGGAATGGCCTCGTCTGGTGGATATCGCAGGCCGCACAAACGAGCCGCACCGCGTGGCGTTTTACCTCTATGATCTGGCCAGCGAATTGCACGCACTGTGGAATCGGGGCAACGACAATCCAAGCCTGCGCTTCCTTGATGACGACAATCCTGCCGCTTCGCAGGCGAAAATCGCCCTCGCGCGTGCTGTAACCGTTGTTATTTCCGCAGGTCTTGGTATCTTGGGGGTAACTCCGGTAACCGAGATGCGGTGATAAACCGTGCAAATGGCCGGGGTTGAGGCAGATCATCATCCCTGGCGACCATGTATTGCCAGAGAAAACGAGGCGAGATATGGCAGAAATGCACAAGACGCAGCCTATGGCTGTGGGCAGGCAGAAATCATCCCTTTCGACGGCAACCAACCTGTTGGGCGCGGCGATATCCCTGGCTTTGCTGGTGGGGGTTGGTATCTGGGGGTACAAGCTGTTGATGCGGGATGTCAGCGGGGTGCCCGTGGTACGTGCCGCCGATGGGCCAATGCGCATTCAACCTGACGATCCGGGCGGGCAACAAGCCCAAAATCAAGGCCTTAGCGTGAATAACGTGGCAGCTGAAGGGGGCACCGGTGCCCCGGCTGATCGTTTGGTGCTGGCGCCTGCTCCGATGGAGTTGACCCAAGAGGATACAGCACTGGTAGTCGCTACAGCTCCAGTGCAGCGGGTGATCGAGCCAAGCCTGGCCGCCGCATTGGCCGAGCCGCCCCAGACCGCTGAGGAAGAGAGCATTCAACTGGTCGCAGTTGAGGAACTGGCCGCACGTCTGGCGCAAGGTGTTGAGCCTCTGGCCGAGCTTTCGCCGGTGATCCAGACCGCACCAACGCCTGAACAGGTTGAGGAGGTCGCCGCGCTAGTGACGCCTCAGGCTGCGACGGAAATCAAAGGTGGATTGAAACGCTCGTTGCGGCCCCGGTTGCGTCCGGTGTCTTTGGACACCTCTGGCGATGCTCAGGCCCAAGCAATTGCTGCATCTGTGGCAGGTGTTCAGGATATCGCCCCTGACAGTATTCCGGTGGGCACACGGCTGGCTCAGCTTGGCGCCTATGACAGCCCCGAGATCGCCCGCGCAGAATGGGACCGGTTGAATGGCCGCTTTGCCGCCTATCTGGAAGGCAAGAACCGGGTGATCCAAAAGGCCAGCAGTGGCGGGCGCACGTTCTATCGCCTGCGTGCCATGGGCTTTGCTGATCTCAGCGATGCACGGCGGTTCTGTTCAGCGCTTGTTTCAGAAAAAGCAGATTGTATTCCGGTGGTTACGAGGTGAAGGCATTTGGTGCCTGCATTCTCGATGCGGATGAATTGCGTCTGCGATCAGATGAAAAAGCGCTGTTTCGTGACGTAGATCCATTTGGGTTTATCCTGTTTGCCCGCAACATTGATACGCCCGATCAGGTGCGCGCCCTGTGTGGCGATCTGCGCGAGGCCGTGGGCCGGGATGCCCCGATCACCATTGACCAGGAAGGCGGGCGGGTGCAGCGCCTGCGCCCCCCCCACTGGCGCGAATGGATGGCGCCACTGGAACAGGTGCAACATGCCGCCAAACACAGTGCCGAGCACGCCGTTGAGGCAATGTATCTGCGCTATCGTATCATCGCAGATGAATTGCACCAGATCGGCATAGACAGCAATTGCGCGCCTTTGGTGGATGTTGCCGGGCCAAACACGCACCCCTTTCTGCAAAACCGCTGTTATGGGTTTGAGGCCGAAATCGTCGCCCAGATTGGCCGCGCCGTGGCTGACGGGCTGTTGGATGGCGGTGTGTTACCGGTGGTCAAACACATCCCCGGCCATGGCCGCGCGGTGGTGGACAGCCACCTAGACCTGCCCGTGGTCGACGCCGACCCCGAAGACCTGTCAGACACTGATTTTGCCCCGTTCCGGGCGCTGAATGATCTGCCGATGGGGATGACGGCACATCTGGTCTATTCGCGCTTGGGCACCGCGCCTGCGACGACATCGTCAAAGGTGATGCAGATCATCCGCGAGGACATCGGATTTGACGGGCTGATCATGACTGATGACATTTCGATGAAGGCGCTGAGCGGATCACTGAGCGATATTGCGCGCGCGTCGCTGGGCGCTGGATGCGATGTGGTTTTGCATTGCAATGGCACCTTTGCTGAACGCGCTGAGGTGGCCGCGGCCTCGGGGCAGATGACAGAGATGGCCCAAACCCGCGCTGAACGGGCGCTTGAGGCCCGTAAAACCCCTGACGAGGTTGACATTCCGGCGCTGGAGGCAAAGCTGGCAGCACTGATGAATGGGCAGAACTGATGTCTGAGGACGACTTCGACCAGATCGCACCTATGGAAAGTGTCGCAGAGCGGATGGCCGCTGAGGCGTTGATTGTGGATGTGGACGGGTTCGAAGGCCCGTTGGACCTGCTTTTGACGCTGGGACGGACCCAAATGGTGGACCTGCGCACGATATCTGTGCTGGAACTGGCGCAGCAATATCTGGCCTTTGTGGAAAGAGCCAAGCAGCTGCGGCTGGAACTGGCGGCTGATTATCTGGTGATGGCGGCGTGGCTGGCCTTTCTGAAATCGCGCCTGTTGTTGCCACCTGACCCGACCGAAGAGGGACCCTCGGGCGAGGAATTGGCGGCCCATCTGGCGTTCCAGCTGGAGCGTTTGCAAGCGATGCGCGATGTCGCCGCAAAGCTGATGGCGCGCGATCAGCTGGGGCGCGAGTTTTTCTCGCGCGGCATCCCCGAGGATGTGACCCAGGTGCGCAAAATCACCTATACCGCCACGCTGCTGGATTTGATGCAGGGCTATGCGCGCATCCGGACCAAGGATGAATTCCGCCCCTTTGTGATGGACCGCGACGCGATTTTTACGCTGGAAAATGCGCTGGAGCGGATGCGAGGGTTGATCGGGTTTGCCGGGACCTGGACGGATATCTCTACCTATCTGCCAGACGGGTTTACCACCGATCCCGCACGCCGACGTTCGGCCACCGCATCAACATTTGCCGCGTCACTGGAACTGGCCAAGGAAGGTAAGGTTGAGCTGCGCCAATCAGAATTATACGCTCCGATTGAGCTGCGACGTAAGGATTAAGTATATGTCGGAAAATGTTGACGATAAAGAAGAAAGCCTGTTTGAAGCCCCCCCCATGGCAGAGCAGGAGCGCATGGTCGAAGCGATCCTGTTTGCCACGGCCGAGCCAGTGACCGTGCGAGACCTTGAATCGCGGATGCCACATGGATCAGACCCGGCCGAGGCGTTGGTCTATCTGCGAAAGCGCTATAACGGGCGCGGCGTGAACGTGGTGAAAGTGGGCGATGCCTGGGCCATTCGCACCGCACCTGATCTGGGCTTTTTGATGCGCCGTGAGACAGTTGAAACCCGCAAGCTGAGCCGTGCTGCCGTCGAAACGCTGGCGATCATCGCCTATCATCAGCCCGTAACGCGCGCCGAGATCGAAGAAATTCGCGGTGTTTCCGTCAGCCGTGGCACTGTCGATCAACTGCTGGAGATGGAATGGATCCGCTTTGGCCGCCGTCGCATGACCCCCGGCCGACCAGTGACCTTTGTGGTGACGCAGGAATTCCTTGATCACTTTGGCTTGGAAAACGCCCGCGATCTGCCAGGATTGAAAGAATTGCGCGCTGCCGGCCTGCTGGAAAACCGCCCGCCACCTGGCACAATGCCGCAACTGGGCGACGGGGATACAGACGCCGAGGAAGAAACCCAAGAAGGCCAGAACGAGCTGTTTGAGGATTAAATCCCCTGGTTGCCCTGAAATTTCCATGATTACATGCTATATGGGGCACTGAGGCAGGTAAGGAGAGCGTTATGAACGCCAATCAAATCATCAATATGGTCGTCCGTCTGGTGATGCGCAAAGCCATCAATGGCGGCGTGAATGCCGGGATCAATGCCATTGGCAACCGCAAGTCCAAGGCAAAGCCCAACGACGAGCAGACCGCCAGCGTCGACACCGGCGAGACCCAAAAGCGGATGCGCCAAACACTGCGTATGACCAAACGATTTGGGCGCTTTTAAAGCGCTTCGAGTTTGAGTTGAGACACCACTTGAGATCTAAACGCGCGAAACGCTTTTAGGCAAACGTATCAACAAGTGTGCTGCCCATGGCATTCTTTTGCAGGGGCAGTGATCGTGGTGCCCTTGGGCACGCGCAGCTTCTTTGGGTGAAGCGTGCTTAGCTGCGAAAGTGCTTTGACAGCTTTAGCCCTTGGCCCTGATAGTTTGATTTAATATCAACGCCGTAGAGTTGTTCGGGCACTTCTGACATATGTTCATAGACCAGCCGTCCTACGACCTGCCCATGTTCCAGCACAAAAGGCGCCTCATGGCAGCGCACTTCGAGCACCCCGCGCGAGCCGGTGCCGCCCGCGGCATCATAGCCAAAGCCCGGATCAAAGAACCCGGCATAATGCACCCGGAACTCACCCACCATCGCCAGATAGGGCGCCATTTCAGCGGCGCAATCAGGCGGGATCGAGATCGCCTCTCGGCTGACAAGAATGTAAAACGCGCCGGGGTCAAGAATGATGCGGCCATCTGACGTGCGCACTTCTTCCCAATATTCGGCGGGGTCGTAATGGGCCAGCTTGCTCAGATCCACGACGCCAGTATGCCGTTTGGCGCGGTATCCAACCAGATCACCCGAGGCGGGCTTCAGATCAACCGAAAACCCCAATCCATCGGAAATCACCGGATCACCCGACACAATCGGCGAGCGGGCGTGGACAGCGCGCAAGTCATCATCGCTGAGCAGGGTCTTGCCGTGGCGAAAGATCACCTGATTGAGCAATTGACCTGGTTGCGCCACGACGGAAAAGCTCTGCGGGCACAGTTCAGCATACAGCGGGCCGTCATAGCCTTCGGGCACGCGGTCAAATTCGATGCCGTGATCGGTGATGATGCGCGTCATCAGATCGACGCGCCCAATCGAGCTTTTGGCGCTGGCGGCGGCAGTCATGCCTTCGGGCAATGTCAGACGCTCCATCAAGGGCACCACATAGACGCAGCCCTTTTCCAGCACCGCGCCACCTGTCAGCGCCACCTCGTGCATGGTCAGCTCAGTCAGGCGTTGTTCAACGGTTGAGGCCTTGCCGGGCAGGAAGGAGGCGCGCACACGGTAGGCCACAGCCCCAAGGCGCAGATCAAGAGAGGCAGGTTGCACCTGTTCGTTCAGTATCGGTGAGGCGGCAGTAATGCCCCCATCCGCGATCATTTGCCTGATCTGGCGATCCGCCAACACGCCGGTTTTCAAGATGTCGCCCTCCGCGGATACAAAAACACCCGCCCAAAGCCTGGGCGGGCGGTTTTGAAAGTGGTCGGGCTAGCAGGACTCGAACCTGCGACCTTCCGTCCCCCAGACGGACGCGCTACCAGGCTGCGCCATAGCCCGAACTTGCAGTCTACATACTGCTTTTTGTCGCGGGGGCAAGGGGGATATCCCACTTTTTGGCCCTATGAATTTGAAGCGGTGCCACCAGACCCCAGCTGGTCGGCCAGCCGGTTCAGATGCTGCATGGCCTCGGCGCTGACCGGGGTGGTCAGGCGGGCAAGGGCGCTCAGGGGGCCGGGGTCTGCTGTGACGTCATCGGCAGGATCCTCCGGGATGTCCGGAGTGGCAGGTTTGGCCGCCTTGGGCGCTGGGGCAGGGGCCTCATCCTCTGTGGTGTCTGGCGTGGCGTTTGATGTGGTGGTGGGGGGCTCACTCTCGGGATTACGTTGAAGAAAGCTGGGCATTGCCGGGGCGGCGGGCGCTTTGTCTTCAGGGGTCTCTACTTGGGGGTCAGCAGGGGCTGCTTCATGTGCCTGCCCGCTGTCAACACTGTCAGCATTGTCAACACTGGTGGCTGGCTGCACAGCGTCATCCGCCGTGTCAGTGGCGTCCTCAACCGGGGCCGCAGTGGTTTTCGCGGTGGGTTTAGAGGATTTCGGTTTTGGCGTGGATTTCTCTGGTTTGTCTGACCTGAAGTTTACCACGTCAGCTGTGCTCGGCTCGCTGTCTTGCAGGGGCACATCAAGGGCGATTTCGCTGGCTTCGGCCTCGGTCACCTCGTCCAGTGGCTGAGATAGGGCAGTGACATGTTTCACGCCCTGTTCGCGCAGCATTTTTTGCACGCCTTTGATGGTCAGCCCATCTTCGTGCAACAATTTCTTGATGCCGCCCAACAGCCGCATATCAGCGGGGCGGTAATAGCGCCGCCCGCCAGCCCGCTTGACCGGCTTGACCTGAGAAAATTTGCTTTCCCAGAACCGCAGCACATGGGCTGGGGTTTCCAGCCAGTCTGCGACTTCACTGATGGTTCGGAAAGCGTCGGCTGATTTGGCCATCGGCGGGCTCGCTCCTAGCGTTTGTTGCCCGAGGCGACACGGTCTTTCATCAAATGTGATGGTCGGAAGGTCAGAACCCGGCGCGGATTAATCGGCACTTCTTCGCCGGTCTTGGGGTTGCGGCCCACACGGGCAGATTTGTCGCGGACTGAAAATGTCCCAAAAGACGAGATCTTAACCTGCTCGCCTGCGCTCAGAGCATCGGACATATAGCCCAACACAGATTCAACCAGTTGTGCGCTGTCATTGCGGGACAAGCCCACCTCGTTAAACACCGCTTCACTCAGGTCCATTCGTGTCAAAGTCTTGTCGCTCATCACCATCCCCTTGTTTATTTGGATCGACTTTAGGGCCTAAGGAAATTCAGAGTCAACTTTTACGGGATGAATTATACGGGATAGAGGTATGAATTCGGGGGTTTTTCGCTGATTACCAGCGCAGGATCACCGCGCCCCATGCCAAACCGCCGCCAATTGCCTCGGACAAAAGCAGATCGCCACGTTTGATTTTGCCGCTTGCTACGCCCACCGACAGGGCCAAAGGAATCGAGGCCGCCGAGGTGTTTCCGTGATCCTGGACAGTGACGATCACCCGGTCCATCGGGATGCCCATCTTTTTGGCTGTGCCTGCGATGATGCGGATATTGGCCTGATGCGGGACGATCCAATCGATATCATTATCTTCCAGCCCGACTTTCTTGAGGACGGTAAACGCCGTCCCGGCCAGTTTGTCGACCGCCTGGCGGAACAAGGCATTGCCCTGCATGCGCAGCTTGCCCGATTGGCCCGTGGTGGATACGCCGCCATCAACATACAGCATATCGCGGTATTCGCCGTCTGAATTCAGGTCCGAGGCCAGAATGCCACGATCGGTATTGTCGCCTTTGCCATCCTGAGCCGTCAAAATCAGTGCACCGGCCCCGTCGCCAAACAGCACGCATGTTGAGCGGTCGCTCCAATCCATGATCCGGCTGAAGGTTTCAGCGCCGATCACCAACAGGCGTTTGGCCTGACCTGAAACAATCATCGAATTTGCCGTGGTCAGCGCATAGATGAACCCGGCACAGACCGCTTGCACATCAAAGGCAAAGCCGTGGCGCATGCCCAAGCCCTTTTGCACCATGGTGCCCACCGAGGGGAACGTCAGATCAGGGGTTGAGGTGGCGATAATGATGCCGTCGATATCATCAACCGTGAGATTTGCATTCTCTAACGCAGCCCGAGCCGCGCGAATCGCCAAATCTGATGTAGGTTGATCATCCGCCGCAAAATGGCGCCGTTCAATCCCCGAGCGGGAGCGAATCCATTCATCGGTTGTATCAAGGCTGTCTTCAAATTCGCTATTGGGTACGATTCGATCTGGCAGGTAATGCCCGATGCCTTCAACAACTGCTCGTACGCTCATTCGGAATCGCCTTCGTTTTCTTCTACATCGCTGAGCATGGCCGCAGACGCAACCCGCGCGGCGAGTTTTTCCGAAAACCCTGATTGGCCCAGCTGAAAGGCCAGCCCAACCGCCGCTGATACGCCCATTTCATCGGCCGCGCCGTGGGATTTGACCACCGTGCCATTGAGGCCAAGAAACACACCGCCATTCACACGGCGCGGATCAATACGTTCCTTCAATCGGCGCATTGAGGTAAACGCCAGCAATGACGCCATGCGCGACCAGATCGTATAGCGGAACGCCTGACGCAGCAGATCGCCGATCAGATTGGCAATGCCTTCGCCGGTTTTCAGCGCCACATTGCCGGTGAACCCATCGGTGACAATCACATCACAACGATCGCCGGGCAGGTCTCGCCCTTCCACAAAGCCAACAAATTCAAAGTCGGCTTTCTTGGCATTGGCGGAAATCAGGTCATAGGCTTCTTTGAGCTCAGCGCGGCCTTTGTGCTCTTCTGTGCCGACGTTCAACAGGCCCACGCGGGGGCGGGTCAGGCCAAACCCGTTGCGCGCATAGGAAATCCCCATCAGCGCATATTGCATCAGATCCTTGGCATCAGCGCGGATATCGGCACCACCGTCCAGCATGACGTTAAAGCCCTGCGGATTGCGTGAGGGCCAAAGTACGGCGATGGCCGGGCGGTACACGCCATCCAGTTTGCGCAGACGCATCACCGAGAGTCCCATCAGCGCGCCGGTGTTGCCACAAGACACACAGACCGTGGCCTCGCCCTTGCGCACTGATTCGAGGGCCGACCACATGGAGGTGGATTTGCCGTGGCGCATCACATGTGCTGGCTTGTCTTCCATCGACACCACATCTTTGGCATCACGCACCTCGCAAATGCCTGACAGGTTTTTGCGTTTGGCGACCAGATTGTCCAGTTCAGCCTTGGGGCCGTGCAGGATAAACCCGATTTTGGGATTCTTGTGGGCCGCACGCGAAATACCGGCAACAACGGTTGCCGGTCCTTCATCGCCGCCCATGGCGTCAACTGAAATGATGGTGCGCGCTGCACCCGCCTTGGATATATCCGTCGTAGCGGTCATGCAGTGGATCGTCTCCGCGCTGGGTTATGCCGCGTCTTCGTCCAGATCGGCTTCGTCCACCATGGCAACAACTTCACGGTCTGCATAGTGGCCACAGGCCACACAAACGTGATGCGGGCGCTTTAGCTCGCCACAGTTGGGGCATTCATTGGGGTTGGCCGCGACCAGTGCATCATGTGCACGACGGTTGTTGCGGCGGGATTTTGATACTTTGTTCTGCTGAACAGCCATTGTCGCAATCTCAATCTTTGTGGGCCAGTCGGGCCCTGTTTCATGCCGGGTTGCGCGGCTCATAGTCTGTCACGAGCCGCCGGTACAACCCTAAAATCCGGTGAGAGCGCGAAAATACAGCGAAATTGCGCCGGGGCAAGCAAATTCGCATCACTTTGCGTCAGGATCCTCAAGTTTTGCCTTCAGATCGGCCAATCCGGCAAAAGGTTTCACGTCATCGTCGCCCATGGGGGTCACATCTGGGGCGGCAAATGTGGATATTTCCAGTTCAGCCCCCTCGGCGCGTGGATAATCGGGCAGGGCCAGACCAAGGGATTCGGTCACAATTGCCATCAAATCGATTTGCGCATGTAGGGGTTCAACCGTGTCATCTTCGGGCATTTCCACCTCTTCACCTGATTCTGGTTCTTGCCAGTCACTGGTGAACAATCGCTGTACGTCGGTATCAATCCGGGTGGTGACCGGGGCCAATGTCACACTACAGGGCTGCACCACTGTTGCCCCCAATGTGGCCTCCAGGCCCCAGGCTGATTTCCCTTTTGCTCGCAGGGTTCCTTGAAAGGAAAGCTTGCGCAAATCCAACAGGCCAAGCGTGCGCGCCACGGTCGCACAGGTGGAGCTATCGGCACGAATATCGATCCGGTAGGGCTTGCGGGTGGGCAAATCGGCAAGCCGTACCACCAGTTGATCAGCCGCATTGTCACTCATCTTGGACGTATCCTTTCTTGAACCTCAGGGCCACCTTGTTGTAAGCGGGATAAAAGGCATAGTACGCCAAAATCAAGAGGCCGCAGATGTTTGCAGTATTCCACCGGGCAAAAGCCACCCTTTGCTTGACGGTATTTATGGCCTTAACAGCCTGTGCGGCCACCTATCAGAACCATGGCTATGTGCCAACTGACAGTGAGTTGGCCGAATTGGTTGTCGGTGTTGATTCCAGGGCATCTGTGGATGATCTGGTTGGCGCGCCGTCGTCATCGGGCCTGTTGGGGGGGGGCGATTATTACTATGTGCGCAGCCGCGTGCGCAGCTATGGCATGTTCCGCCCTGAGGTGATCGAGCGCCAGATCCTTGCCATCAGCTTTGATGACTCAGGCATCATTGCCAATATTGAACGCTTCGGTCTTGAGGACGGTAAATTTGTCGCCCTGTCACGCCGGGTGACCGACAGCTCGGTCGTGGGCAACGGATTCTGGCGTCAGATTCTGGGCAACTTTGGCAATATCAACCCAGCTGAGTTCTTCTAAATCAGGGCGCGCCTACGAGCGGGCGCATCCTGATTTTTGCCAAAAACATCTCCTGCCGCAGGCATCATGTGGCTTCAACCGGTACGGTTTTTTGTACTCGCGTTACGTCGCGGCCCTATGACCTGAAGCGTATCACCTTTGACCTGAGACAGGGAAAAGGTGATAGGCTGCACGACATATGAACGTTGTGGGCGTTTCGGATAAAACCTCTGATTCAGGCTTTACCCGAAACGCTTTAGTGGTAATCATCAGCCAAATGGCGGAGCAACATGACCATCACTGATCTTGCCAAGGGGCGTTATGTGGCGCGTATCGCAGAGGGGCGCTGTGATATTGAGGCCGCCCAAACACTGAGGCATCTGGCCTTCGCCGGGCAGGATGCCAAGGGTGGTCTTGAATGCGACCGCTTTGATGCTCACTGCACGCATTTCCTAGTTGAGGACCACGACACCGGCGAATTGGTGTGTTGCTTTCGCATTTTGCCCTTGTCGGGCGGGGCCGAGATCGACCGCAGCTATTCGGCGCAGTTCTATGAGCTATCGGCCCTGACACGCTTTGATGGACCGATGGTGGAAATGGGCCGGTTCTGCATTCATCCCGGCAAGGCAGACCCGGATATCCTGCGCGTGGCCTGGGGGGCCATGACCCGCTATGTCGATGATAATAATGTGGAAATGCTGTTTGGCTGTTCCTCTTTCAAAGGCACGGATGCGGCCAGTTATCTGGATGCCTTTACGATGCTCAAAGACCGCCACCTGGCCCCACGCCGCTGGTGGCCGCAGGTTAAGGCGCCATCGGTGTTTCGATTCGCACAAATGCTGCGCCAACGCACCCCAAACCCCAAGGCCGCAATGCAGGCCATGCCGCCTTTGCTGCGCACCTATCTGATGATGGGCGGTTGGGTCAGTGACCATGCGGTGGTGGATCAGAAAATGAACACGCTGCATGTATTCACCGGGCTTGAGATCGGGGCAATTCCCCCCGCACGCAAACGTCTGCTGAGGGCGGCCGCACAATAGCTTGACGATGGCGCGAGGGGCAGGTAGCCCGCACCCATGGCCCGCGCACCGCTTTTACAACTTACTGATATTTCGCTCACCTTCGGGGGAGATCCGATTTTTCACGACCTGTCGCTGGTGGTCCAGAAAAGTGACCGGGTGGCGCTGGTGGGGCGCAATGGCTCGGGCAAATCCACCTTGATGAAGGTGATGGCGGGGCTGGTGCAGGCCGATCAGGGCGCTGTGACCATCTCTCCGGGGGCTTCGGTGGGCTATATGGAGCAAGACCCGACGATGGACGGCTTTGCCACCTTGGGTGATTTTGCCACCAGCGGATTGGACGCAGGCGAGCTCTATAAGGTTGAACGTGCCGGTGAGGGGCTGAAATTTGACCCCGATCGCGCTGTGTCTACCGCCTCAGGGGGCGAGAGGCGGCGCGCGGCCCTGGCCAAACTGATGGCCGAAGCGCCCGATCTGATGTTGTTGGACGAGCCGACAAACCATTTGGATATTGAGGCCATTGGCTGGTTGGAACGTGAGTTGAAATCCACCCGGACGGCCTATGTGCTGATCAGCCATGACCGCGCATTTTTGCGTGCACTGTCGCGCGCAACCCTTTGGATTGATAGGGGAATGACGCGACGACAGGAAAAAGGGTTTGATGATTTTGAAGCCTGGCGTGACAAGGTCTGGGACGAAGAAGACACCGCCCGCCACAAGCTGAACCGTTTGATCAAAGCCGAAGCGCGTTGGGCTGTTGAGGGCATCAGTGCGCGGCGCAAACGCAATCAGGGACGGGTGCGTGCCCTGCAGGATCTGCGTGCGCAAAAGGCCGGTCAGATCAAACGCCAGGGCGCTGCCGCGATGGCGCTGGAGGCTGGGCCGAAATCCGGCAAGAAGGTTGTTGAAGCAGAAAACATTTCAATGACTTACGACGAGAAGGTGATCCTCAGTGATTTCTCAATCAAAATCCAGCGCGGCGATCGCGTCGGGTTTGTTGGCCCCAATGGTGTGGGCAAAACCACGCTTTTGAAGCTGCTGATGGGCGAGGTCGAGCCAACCTCAGGCAAGATCAGCCGGGGCACCAATCTGGTGGCGGCTGTGTTTGATCAGGCGCGTGATGGGCTGGACCCGGATATGACCTTGTGGGACAGCCTGACCGGTGACAAGGAGATGCGTGTTTCAGGGCAGGCGGACCAGATCATGGTGCGTGGCCAGCCCCGCCATGTGGTGGGGTATCTTAAGGAATACCTGTTTGATGAACGCCAGGCCCGCGCCCCGGTTCGATCCCTTTCAGGTGGTGAAAAGGCGCGGCTGTTGCTGGCCAAACTGATGGCACGCGAAAGCAATCTGTTGGTGCTTGATGAGCCGACCAATGATCTGGATATCGAAACCCTGGATCTGTTGCAGGAACTGTTGGATGACTATGACGGCACGGTTCTGCTGGTCAGCCATGACCGGGATTTTCTGGATCGTGTGGCGACCACCACCATTGCCATGGAAGGTGACGGGCAGGCCACGGCCTATGCTGGTGGATGGAGTGATTACAGATCGCAACGCGCTGAAACTAATTCAGAAAACCAAAGTTCGACACGCGAATCTAAAGCCAAGCCTACCCCCAAATCAAAGGCAGATCAGGCCCAAAACGGCCTCAGCTTTACCGAAAAGCACCGCCTGGAAGCACTGCCCGCCGAGATGGAGCGGCTGGAAGCTGAGATTGCCAAGCTTGAAGGTCTGATGGCGGACCCTGAGCTGTTCACCCGCGAGCCGGTGAAGTTCAATAAAGCCATGGAAGCGCTCAGCACCCGCCAGACCGCATTGGCCAAGGCCGAAGAAGAATGGCTGACCTTGGAAGAGAAAGTCGAAGGTTAACGTGCGCGCGTGGCGGTGAGGTCAAAACCGATGCTCACCCCAAAGGCGACAGTGCCTTCGCCCGACTCGCCTATGGCAAAATCCAGCCGGTTCACCTCAATCTGGCCCTTCGCCTGTGCAACGTCATCCTGGATATCCAAAGTGAACGGCAAGCCCAGCGGCATGGATTGACCTTTGAGGGTCAGCGTACCCCGCGCCAGCATTTGCCCGTCTTCTTCAATCAAATCAGCGTCAAAAACGGCTTTGGGGAAGGCCGCGGCATCCAGGTATCCAGCACCTTTGGCCTGATCGCTAACCGATCCCATTTCAAGCGAGGCAATGGCAACAGTGACCGTGACGCTGCCGTGTTTGCCGGTGGTGTCTGGTACCTCCTCATAGGTTATATCTGCGGACCAATCCGCAAAGCTACCCACCACCTCAGACCCCGTTTGAATGACGCGAAGGGACAGCGTGCCTGTGTCAACCATCCAGCCACCTTGACCACTGGTTTCTGTGGTCGGAACGGAAGATGAGCTTGTGTCTGTAACTTCTTGGGAATGTTCATGAGGTTGGTCGTGATCATGAGAGTGTGCCCCGGCAGAGAACCACCCCAGAGAGGATGCGCCAACCAGCACCAGCGCCCAGATGCCAAGGGCTGCAATCAGCGGAACAAAATGCCCCGGCTGTGCCTCACTTGGTTGCCCGTGCGTATCACCTGGCAGCATCCGGCGCAGGGTGGCGTCTTTGTCAATCACATGGTGTTTGAATGCCCCCGCCACATGCAACGCCACGGCCCCCACCAACACCCATTGGAAAATGTAGTGCAATGTGGTGGAAAGCTCGGCCAGCGTGTCGTCCTTGGCCACGAACGGCAGGGACTGGCCAAAGGGCCACCAGATAGGGGCAAACCCGGTGGTGGCAGCGTGATGCACCCAGCCCGTCAGCGGCACGATCACCAGCGATCCATAGAGCAAATAATGCACGGTTTCCGCTGCCAATGCCTCGGGACGGTTGCCTCCATTCAACAGGCCGGGCTTGCGTTGTGACAGGGCCCAAAGGATGCGCAAAAGCGCCACAAAGAATACAGCAACGCCAAGGGTTTTATGAAGAGAAAACAAAAAGATGGTGCGCAAAACTAATCCATCATCCGGCGCGCCATCTGCCAGTCGGATGATGTCCGCAAGATAGGTGGTATATTGCCCCAGCGGGATCAGGCTCAGGATCAGCAGCGCTGTCAGCCAGTGAAACACCTTGGCCACAGAACCATAGCGCGAAGAAGAATTGTGAACGTGCATAACGCGGCCTTTCCAGCAAGGGGGTAGGTTTAGTATGGCGGTCTTGGTATCCATCCACAATTGCCCAACTCTCACAATGGCTCTGCATAGATGCACAGTCCGTTTCGCCCGTTGCCTAAAGGCGCCCATCGCGGTATCCAAAACCAAAGGCACTTCAAGCGGCAGGAGCAGAGCAATATGAACCGTGCATTCTTATTTCCGGGACAGGGCGCGCAAACCATTGGTATGGGGCAAGCACTGGCGCAGGCCTATCCGGGCGCGAAGGCGATTTTCGATGAGGTGGATGACGCCTTGGGCGAAAAGCTGAGCACGCTGATCTGGGAGGGGGAGCAGGACCAGCTGACCCTGACACACAACGCACAACCCGCATTGATGGCCACATCCCTCGCCGCGATGCGCGCACTTGAGGCCGAAGGCGTGAGCCTGGAAGCCGCCAACTTTGTGGCGGGGCATTCACTGGGTGAATATTCGGCATTGGCCGCAGCAGGTGCGCTAAGCGTTGCCGACACTGCGCGCCTGTTGCGCACACGAGGCGAAGCCATGCAAAGGGCCGTACCAGTGGGCGAGGGCGCCATGGCGGCCATTCTGGGCCTTGATCTGGATGCCGTGCGTGACGTTGCCAGCGCCGCTGCCATGGGCGAGGTGTGTGAGGCCGCAAATGACAACGACCCCGGACAGGTGGTTGTGTCGGGGGCTGCCGATGCTGTGGCCCGCGCGGTGGATATCGCCAAAGAGCGCGGTGCCAAACGTGCCATGTTGCTGCCCGTGAGTGCGCCATTCCATTGCGCTTTGATGGAGCCTGCCGCCGCTGTCATGGCCGAAGCGTTGAGCCATGTTGAAATCAACCGCCCGGCTGTTCCGGTGATTGCCAATGTGCTGGCCGAAGCGGTCAGTGATCCGGCAACGATCCGCTCGCTTTTGGTTGAGCAGGTGACGGGGGCTGTGCGGTGGCGCGAATCTGTGGAATTCATGGGTGTACACGGCGTGTCCGAGACCTATGAGATCGGTGCCGGCAAGGCGTTATCGGGCATGGTGCGGCGCATCAACCGCGATATTGCAGTCAATGCAGTGGGCACACCGGATGATGTGAAACTGGCAGCCAGCAAGATACTGGGCTGAACAGCCCACATTATTGGTATTTTTTAAAGGGACGAATATGTTTGACCTGACAGGAAAAACGGCACTGATAACAGGGGCTTCGGGCGGTATTGGCGGAGCGATTGCCAAGGCGCTGCACGGGGCAGGGGCGACAGTTGGCCTGAGTGGCACACGGGTAGATCCCTTGCAGGCACTGGCGGCTGAATTGGGTGATCGTGCCCATGTGTTGCCCTGCAACCTCAGCGATGCTGAGGCCGTGGACGCGCTGCCAAAGCAGGCCATAGAGGCCATGGGCAGTGTCGATATACTGGTGAACAACGCAGGCATCACCCGCGATCAGATTTTCATGCGCATGTCTGATGAAGAATGGCAAAGCGTTCTGGATGTGAACCTGACCAGCACCATGCGGCTGTGTCGTGGCGTCATGCGCCCGATGATGAAGGCGCGCTGGGGGCGGATCATCAATATCAGCTCTATTGTGGGGGCCACTGGCAACCCCGGTCAGGCCAATTATGCCGCGTCCAAAGCCGGGTTGGTGGGGATGACCAAATCCATCGCCTATGAGGTGGCCAGCCGGGGAATCACCGCCAATGCGGTGGCGCCGGGGTTTATAGCTACGGCCATGACCGACAAGCTGAGCGACGAGCAAAAAGACAAGATCAATGGCCAAATCCCCGCAGCCCGCATGGGAGCAGCAGAAGAGATCGCCGCAGCGGTGCTTTATCTGGCATCCCCCGAGGCCGGATATGTGACGGGGTCGACCTTGCATGTGAACGGCGGAATGGCGATGTTATAGCCGCCAGAACGGGGGGGATATCGCTGGATTGCGGACAGTCCAGGCATGATATCTTTTGGATGTCCCCCGAGGCGGGAAAAGATTTGCCTACAGCGCGCCATGTGCTATAGGCGGCGCAGATTTGCCCGGCAACCGACAGTTGACCAGGTGGCCTGATATACTCAGGCAAGACCAAACCGCCCCAACAAGGGCAAGATTTCAAGGCCGCTAACCCCACAAAGGGACGTGGCAAAAACGGGTCACCAAGCCCAACAGACGATGAGGATTATGTCATGAGCGATATCGCAGACCGCGTTAAGAAGATCGTTGTGGAACACCTGGGTGTAGAAGAGGACAAGGTTACTGAAACAGCCTCGTTCATCGACGATCTGGGCGCAGACAGCCTGGACACGGTCGAACTGGTCATGGCGTTTGAAGAAGAGTTCGGAATCGAAATTCCCGACGACGCGGCAGAAACAATTCAGACCTTTGGCGATGCAGTGAAATTCATCACCGAAGCGTCTTAAGCGTTTCACCACTTCAATATTTTCGAGAGGCCCTGCCATCTGGTGGGGCCTTTTTCTTTGGCTTGGATCAACTGGATTGTTCGTGGGGTTAACAGCTGGGCGCAGCGCTTAGGGCCTTTTGGCGTTCGGGATTTCCAAATCACCTGACGTCTGTTTCAAGGTTGCAAACAGAGGAGAGCAGCCTTGGCCTTGCAGCGAAAGGCTGCCTAAATGAGTTGGAAGAGCGAAACTAAAACGGGGCAAGACCAAAGTCCCGTGCAACTGATTGCCAACGGGCATAACGACTTGTTGAAAGACCAAGTGGCACAACGGGCCTGAAAAAGCGCACGAGCCCTTGCAGCCGCTTTGGCGCAACACTAAGACTCCCTTAGGAACTTTCCCTTAAGGGGGAGTTAGACATGGTGAGGCAGGCAAAGATGAACGATCCGATTGACACATATATGAACACTCTCGTGCCCATGGTGGTTGAACAAACCAGCCGGGGCGAGCGGGCCTATGACATTTTCTCGCGCCTGCTGAAGGAACGGATCATCTTTCTGAGTGGCCCTGTGCATGACGGCATGTCGAGCCTGATCGTGGCCCAGCTTTTGCATCTTGAGGCAGAAAACCCGGCCAAGGAAATCTCGATGTATATCAACAGCCCCGGCGGTGTGGTGACATCCGGCCTGTCGATCTATGACACGATGCAATATATCCGCCCAAAGGTCAGTACTTTGGTGATTGGGCAAGCGGCCTCCATGGGCAGTCTGTTGTTGACTGCCGGTGAAAAGGGCATGCGCTTTTCTTTGCCCAACAGCCGGATCATGGTGCATCAGCCTTCGGGCGGGTATCAGGGTCAGGCAACAGACATCATGATCCACGCCGAAGAAACACTGAAACTGAAGCGGCGTTTGAATGAAATTTATGTGCGCCACACCGGCCAAACTTTGAAAAAAGTGGAAGACGCGTTGGAGCGCGACAATTTCATGACTGCCGAGGATGCCAAAGACTGGGGTCTGATTGACGAGATCGTGGAAAATCGCGCCAAAGCGGATGGCGAAGAAAGCTGAAACCGGTCGGTCACAACCCGCCGGTGATGTGCGAATTTCACATTGTGATGCTTGGGCACCTGCCGTAAGCTGAGCGCAAATTATGACGGGCCGGGCCTTTGATGCTCAGGCGATCCGTGGCTAAAAGGTAAAGAAACTGATGGCAAACAACTCTGGCGGCGACAGCAAAAACACTCTTTATTGCAGCTTTTGTGGCAAGAGCCAGCATGAAGTGCGCAAGCTGATCGCCGGCCCGACTGTGTTTATCTGTGACGAATGTGTCGAGCTATGCATGGACATCATCCGCGAAGAGACCAAAACCGCCGGCCTGAAAGCCACCGATGGTGTGCCCACCCCGCGTGAGATTTGCGGTGTGCTGGACGATTATGTGATCGGTCAGGCAATGGCCAAACGGGTTCTGTCGGTTGCTGTGCATAATCACTATAAACGCTTGGAGCACTCCGGCAAAACCGGTGAGATCGAGCTGCAAAAATCGAACATTCTGCTAATCGGTCCTACAGGCTGCGGCAAGACTTTGCTGGCCCAGACGCTGGCGCGCATTTTGGATGTGCCCTTTACCATGGCAGATGCCACCACTTTGACCGAAGCAGGCTATGTGGGCGAAGATGTTGAGAATATCATCCTCAAACTGCTGCAATCCTCTGAATATAATGTGGAGCGTGCTCAGCGTGGCATCGTTTACATTGACGAGGTCGACAAAATTACGCGCAAGTCTGAAAACCCCTCGATCACCCGTGATGTCTCGGGGGAAGGTGTGCAACAGGCATTGCTGAAGTTGATGGAAGGCACGGTTGCAGCTGTGCCCCCCCAAGGTGGGCGCAAGCATCCCCAGCAGGAATTCCTGCAAGTGGACACCACCAACATTCTGTTCATTTGTGGCGGGGCTTTTGCGGGCCTCGACAAGATTATCGCTGCGCGTGGCAAGGGCAGCGCCATGGGCTTTGGCGCTGATGTGCGTGATGTGGAAACCCGCGGCGTAGGTGAGATTTTTACCGAGTTGGAGCCAGAAGACCTGCTGAAATTCGGTTTGATCCCGGAATTTGTTGGCCGTCTTCCGGTGATCGCCACGTTGGAAGACCTCGACGAAGATGCATTGATCACGATCTTGACCGAACCCAAGAACGCCCTGATCAAACAGTATCAACGCTTGTTTGAGTTGGAAAATGTGCAGCTAACGTTCACCGAAGACGCATTGAGCGCCATTGCCAAACGCGCGATTGAGCGCAAAACCGGCGCGCGCGGGCTGCGCTCTATTCTCGAAAGCATTCTGCTGGACACGATGTTTGACCTGCCCGGAATGGATGATGTCGAAGAGGTTGTTGTTAACGAAGAAGCCGCCAATTCCGACGCGCCTCCGCTGATGATCTATGCGGATGCCAAAAAAGAAAGCAACAGCGCCAGCTGATTGCGGGCCTGCATAGCATTCGGATCTGCGCGGGCATCATTGATCCGGCGCTTTTCGGTATTCCGCCGGTATCTACTCAAACCGGCGGTAAAGCACCCGGTTGAAGTATGAAATCTCGTTGAACGCGCAATCCAGTGCAGATCATCCCGATCTGTCTGGTCCTATAGTGCGGATCTTCTCAAACGCACCCGTGAACGTCGTGTCTTCATCGACCAGGATCTTTCTCAGGTAACCTGCAAAGCCAGGCGCGTGGCGGGAACATTTGCGCCAGCTCCCATTTCCGACAAGTCTGCATCGCGTTTCGTCCAAGCCATCTGCGCTGTAATCAGTATGATCATGCGTGCAGACATGATGGAGAATATTATGAAAATTATTTTGAAAGCACTCATTTTGAGTGTCACACTTGGCTTTTCCGGCGCTGTTGTGGCGCAATCCGGCTTTACCCCGCCTGAGGTTACGGCCGGGGAGAATGGATGGGAAACCTATGTTGACGCACCCCAAATCGAAAAGAGCACCGCGGGCAATCTGAACCCCGATCTGTCCACCCCCGAAGGGGCGGTCGTTCTGTTCCTGGCCAGCCGTGTGAGAGGGGATAAAGATTGGCAAGATGCGATGGTCTCCAGTCCGGACCGCAAAGGGAAAAAGGCGATCAAGGACTGGAAAGACTGGACGCTGAACGCCGCAGAACTGAAGGGCCGCAAGATAAAGCAGGACCGTGGCTATGTCAGTGTTTGGATGGATTTCACCATCTCGGGCGAGAGCGACAGCGGCACCGATGACTTTACGGTCGTGCGCGAGGGTGATGAATGGCGCGTGGCCTCTCCGCCCTCTTGACGCGCACCCAAAGATAACGCTCCGCGCATTTACATGCGCGGAGCATCGAAGGTGCATCAGCCACCCATCTGACCGCAAAACATGTTTGACACGCTGGCCGAGGGCGCTGCGGGGTCGCTCGCCTCGGCATAAAGCTGGCATTGGCCCGGGGCGCCGTCGGGGTTGAAGGTGTTCGGCGAATACATCCATGCAGTGCAGCCGTCTGTTTCTGTGCATAATGCGATGCAAGCCTCGACGCCGATCAATTCATAGCTGTTGGCGATACGGCCTGTATTGGATTGAAATGTGCACTCGTCATAGGCCGAGGCGCTATGAGGCAAGCCGAGACCGGCCGCCATGCTGAGTATGAGCAAGAATCGTTTGGGCATGTTGTCCTCTTTCATTGTTGAATGGGGGTGAGGGTAGGCTCGGGCGAAAGCTCTGTCTTGGACCAGACAGGCCGGTCACTTGTCGCAAACGCGCCTCAATACAATCAGGTTGGGCTCGGCGTGAAACCATCGCTGAGCGCGTTGCAAGGCTGGACCTTTCCCGCCAGATACGCCATATCTGGGCACGAGATATGCCGGAGGCTTTCATGGGACTTTTCAGAACCGTTTTGCGTGCGTTCACATGGTGGGACGGGTCCACACTGAACACCCAGCTGTGGAGCTGGAGAAAAGGTGTGAAAGTGGGCGAAGACGAGCAGGGCAACCGCTATTTTCGCAATCGCGATGATTCCCGCCGCTGGGTGATGTTCAACGGCGAGGCCGAAGCCAGCCGCGTTAATCCCGACTGGCATGGCTGGTTGCATCACACATTTGACGCCCCTCCAACGGATCAACCTTTGGCAAAAAAGCCATGGGAAAAACCGCATGAAGAAAACATGACCGGCACCGCGATGGCCTATGCCCCTGCTGGCTCGATCCGTAAGGCTGTCCCGGCGGATCGCGGCGATTACGAAGCCTGGTCACCGGAATAGGTGGCAATCATGTCCGAAAACACCACCGAAGTGATCGTCGGCGGGGCTGTTCTGGCCGCTGCCATCGGGTTTTTGATCTATGCAGGCCAGATGACCGGCGTGACCACTGGGCATACGGAATACCCGTTGACGGCCTCGTTTCGCAGTGCTGACGGCGTCGATGTGGGCACGGATGTGCGTTTGGCCGGTGTGAAAGTGGGCCGTGTCACCGCCGTGGAACTGGACCCTGAGACCTTCCGGGCCGAAACCGCCTTCACGGTGCGCGCAGGTATCGAAGTGCCTGACGATAGCGCTGTTGCCGTCAGTTCCGAAGGGTTGTTGGGGGGCAACTATGTTGAAATCCTGCCCGGCGGGTCGCCTTTCACACTGACGCCCGGCGACGAAATTGAATTCACCCAAGGCTCGATCAGCTTGATTTCACTGCTGATGAAATTCGTGGCTGGTGACAGTGAGGAAACATCCGAATGATCCGGGCGGCACTGTTGTGTGCATTGGCGCTCAGTCAACCCGCCATGGCACAGCAAGTCACCAAAGGGCAGGGCGCACATCTGCGTTGGCTTGATAAGGTGGACGGTCAGGTCACGGATATGGATCTGATCAATGGCGGTATCTATGAGATTGGCCGCCTGAAAGTGCACCTCAAAGAATGCCGCTATCCATCCGGCAACCCGTCAGGCGATGCGTTTGCCTATGTCACCATCGTCGAAGAGGGGGCCGCAGCCCCGGCGTTTGAGGGTTGGATGGTGGCCTCATCCCCTGCGTTGAGTGCGTTGGAGCATCCGCGCTATGACGTTTGGGTCATGCGGTGCAAAACCTCCTGAGGCTTGTCGCCAACCGAAATCCCCGTGATCTGTGCATCCCGTTTCAGGGCTGCGTTTAACAATACATGATAGTCGCGCCGCGGAATTTCTATCGCGCCCAAGCTGCTCAGATGATCGGTGATGAACTGGGTATCAAACAGGTCAAACCCGCAGCGCCGCAGATGATCAACCAAATGCGCCAATGCAAGTTTTGAACCATCTGTTTGACGCGAAAACATGCTTTCGCCAAAGAATGCAGCCCCGATGCTGACGCCGTACACACCGCCCGCCAGAGTGCCGTCAATCCAGACTTCCAGTGAATGCGCCTGACCGCGGTGATGCAATTTGTTATAAAGATCAAGTATTTGCGCGTTTATCCAGGTTTCAGAACGCGCCGCACAGCCTTGGACCACATCGTCAAAGCACTGGTTCATGGTCACTACGTATCCCCCCCGGCGCATCCTGCGCGCCAATGAGCGTGATATGTGGAACCCGTCCAGGGGCATGATCCCGCGATCTGCTGGATCAACCCAGAAAATCTCAGGGGTATCCCGGCCTTCCGCCATAGGAAAGACACCCTGTCTATAGCCCCGAAGCAAAATGTCGGGGGTCAGCGTGAGATCAGCGTTAGTCATGCCAAAGTGCAGTGTGCATTAATCCTGAAGATTGGTTTCCAACCAATGTTCCAACCAATGAATGTTGTACTCGCCAGAGTGAATATCCGGTTCCTGCAACAGGGCGTGAAACAGCGGCACGGTGGTGTCGACACCATCCACGATCAGCTCGGACAGGGCGCGGTTTAGACGCGCCAAAGCCGACGCACGATCACGACCATGCACAATCAGTTTGGCGATCAGACTGTCGTAATAGGGGGGGATTTTGTACCCGTCATAAAGAGCAGAATCCATGCGCACACCCAATCCGCCGGGGGCGTGAAACTGAGTGATCGTGCCAGGGCGTGGTGAAAACTCGGGCAGCTTTTCGGCATTGATGCGCACTTCGATGGCATGGCCATTGATCACCAGATCATCTTGGGTGAAAGACATTGGTCGGCCTTCGGCCACGCGGATTTGTTCGCGCACCAGATCGACGCCAAAGATGGCTTCGGTGACGGGGTGTTCCACCTGCAAGCGCGTATTCATTTCGATGAAATAGAACTCGCCATTCTCATACAGAAACTCGACCGTGCCCGCGCCGGCATAGTTGATACGCGCCACAGCGTCGGCGCAGACCTTGCCGATGCGGTCGCGTTCTTCTGGGGTGATTGAGGGGCCGGGGGCTTCCTCGAACACCTTTTGGTGGCGCCGTTGCAGCGAGCAATCTCGCTCGCCCAAATGCACGGCTTTGCCTTTGCCATCCCCAAATACCTGAATTTCGATGTGGCGCGGCGTGGTCAGATATTTCTCAATATAGACCTCGTCATTGCCAAAGGCGGCTTTGCCCTCGGAACGCGCCGTCATAAAGGCATGTTCCATCTCATCGGCGTTTTGCGCCACCTTCATGCCACGCCCGCCACCACCAGCCGTGGCTTTGATGATAACGGGATAGCCCATTTCCTCGCCCAGTTTTTTGGCCTCGCTCAAGGTAGGCACACCACCGTCAGAGCCGGGCACGCAGGGCACGCCAAGGTTTTTCATGGTGTCTTTGGCGGTGATTTTATCGCCCATGATGCGGATGTGTTCGGCGGTGGGACCGATGAACGCCAGGTCGTGATCTTCGACAATCTGTACGAAGTTGGCGTTTTCCGACAAAAAGCCATAGCCGGGGTGAATCGCCTGAGCGCCGGTCACTTCGCAGGCGGCAATAATTGCGGGGATCGACAGATAGCTGTCGGTGCCCGAAGGCGGGCCGATGCAAACAGATTCGTCCGCCATGCGAACATGCATCGCATCACTGTCGGCCGTGGAATGCACCGCGACCGTCTGGATACCCATTTCACGCGCGGCGCGAATGACACGAAGGGCAATTTCACCCCGGTTGGCGATCAGGATTTTTTCGAACATTGCAGCTGTGCCTTATTCGATGATCATCAAAGGCGATCCATATTCAACAGCCGCGCCATCCTCGATCAGGATACGTTTGACCGTGCCAGCGCGTGGCGCCGGAATATGGTTCATGGTTTTCATAGCTTCCACGATCAGCAATGTGTCACCTTCGCTGACCTGATCACCGACGTTCACAAACGAAGGCGAGCCGGGTTCGGCCTGCATATACACGGTGCCAACCATGGGGGAGGTGACCGCACCGGGGTTGTTGGCAGGGTCATCTGCCGGGCTTGTGGCCTCTCCAGAAACAGGAGCAGCGGCAGCAGGCGCAGGCATTGCAGGCATGGCCGCAGCAGGCATAGCGATTTGCGCGGCGACCTCTTGCTTGCGGCTGACGCGCACATTCAGGCTGTCGTTTTCGCCATAGTCGCGTTTGACCTGCAATTCAGTCAGGTCATTTTCGTTCAACAGTTCAGCTAGAGCTTTGATGAATGTGACATCGGAGTCATGCGGGTTTTTAGGCATCAGGTTCCTCGACCATTGTGGTGGGTTAACGGAGCATCACCACATTTCTTTTTTCGCTTATAGGCCAAGCCTAAGCCTGAGAAAAGCGGACATTTCACCCTTCAAAATGGGACATTTGCCAGCAAATTACGAGGGGCGGGCAAATAAAATTTGTCTCACAGGGGCATCCCTGATAGTTTTGCCACCAATTCGGCCAGTTTTCGGGCTTGAAACTTTTCCAGAAGGCGCGCGCGATATACCTCGATGGTGCGATAGCTGAGCCCTATTTCACGCCCGATTTCCTTGGAGGTCATGCCTCGGCAGGTCAAAATTGCCACTTCGCGTTCGCGTTGTGTCAGGGCCACAAGGGGGCGGTCATCTGACAGATCCGCAAACGACCAGATGCCCTGGCGAAACGGATCTTCCGGCGTTAATGATTGGCCTCGTACCCGGCACCAGAACATGCTGCCATCGCGCCTTTTCATGATACGCTCATCGTTGTAGCGCCCAGTGAGGCGCATCTGGGACAGGCTGCGCTTGCCAATACGGTTGTAGTCGTCAATCGACGGATAAAACCTGGCCAGTGGCACCCCTGCAAATTCTGTGGGAGCGCCGCCGAAAGTATCTGCAAACAGGTGATTGCATTGCTGAATGATCCGGTTTTCCAGAACACACAGGCCCACCGGGGCATGATCAAAGGCAATATCGCGCATATCCATGGGCATAGTATGACCTTACGGGTCCACATGGGCAAACCCAAAGGCCGCACTGTAAAGCGCCAGATGGCCCGCCCAACCCGATGCAGTTTGAGCAAGGAAAAGGGCCGCATGTCCGGCGATGACCCTCAGAGTGGGGGCCGATGAAACGGGACACGGGCCCCCAAAAAAAGGGAATGGTGCAGACACCTGAAACGACCAGCCTGTGCAGGCCACCCCGTATGGGTGATCTAGCTTCCCATTCGATTTTTAATCAAATCGTCCACCACCGACGGATCTGCCAAGGTTGAGGTGTCCCCCAATGAGCCATAGTCATTTTCGGCGATCTTGCGCAGGATACGACGCATGATTTTACCAGACCGGGTTTTGGGCAGGCCAGGTGCCCATTGGATCTGGTCAGGGCTGGCTATTGGGCCGATTTCGGTGCGAACATGGTTGCGCAGTTCGGTCTTCAATTCATCGGTGTATTCTTCGCCAGCCATCAACGTGACATAGCAATAAATCCCCTGACCTTTGATGTCATGCGGATAGCCGACAACGGCGCTTTCGGCCACTTTGGGGTGGGCCACCAATGCGCTTTCGACCTCGGCTGTGCCCATGCGGTGGCCTGAAACGTTGATCACATCATCCACGCGCCCGGTGATCCAATAATCGCCGTCCTCGTCCCGGCGGCAGCCATCACCAGTAAAGTAATACCCTTTGTAATCCGAGAAATAGGTCTGCATGAAGCGTTCATGATCCCCCCAGATGGTGCGCATCTGACCGGGCCAGCTGTCGGCGATGCACAGCACACCCTCAACGCCGTTCCCTTCAATCACATCACCCGAAGTCGGCTCCAGCACCACCGGCTCAACTCCAAAGAACGGTTTCATCGCCGAGCCGGGTTTGGTGGCATGTGCGCCGGGCAGGGGGGTCATCAAGTGACCGCCAGTTTCAGTTTGCCACCAGGTGTCCACGATCGGGCAGCGCCCGCCGCCAACCACCTCTGAATACCAGTTCCAGGCCTCAGGGTTTATGGGTTCACCCACTGTGCCCAATAATTTCAGGCTGCTCAGATCACAGGATTCCACAAAGGAATTGCCCTGGCCCATCAATGCCCGCAAAGCAGTAGGGGCTGTGTAGAACTGATTGACCTTGTGCTTTTCGCAGACCTGCCAGAAACGGCTGGCGTCCGGGTAGGTGGGCACGCCTTCAAACATCAAGGTCGTGGCGCCATTGGCCAGAGGGCCATAGACGATATAGCTGTGCCCAGTGACCCAACCCACATCGGCGGTACACCAGTACACATCGCCGTCGTGGTAATCAAAAACCAATTCGTGGGTCATCGCCGCATAGGTCAGGTAGCCCCCCGTGGTGTGCACCACGCCTTTGGGCTGCCCGGTCGAGCCTGAGGTGTAGAGGATAAACAGCGGGTCTTCGGCATTCATTTCTTCGGGCGGGCAATCTGTGCTGACCTTCTCGGCCTCCTCATGCCACCAGAAATCCAAGCCATCACGCCATGCGATCTGATCGCCGGTGCGTTTGACCACAAGGCATTTCACCTCGTTATAATCGTTCAGCAGGGCAAGGTTTACGTTGTCTTTCAGCTTGGTCGCACGACCGCCGCGCGGGGCGTGATCTGCTGTCACCACCAGTTTGGCATCACAGCCATTCACCCGCGCGCCCAATGCATCAGGCGAAAAGCCGGCAAAGACGATAGAGTGAATCGCACCAATGCGCGCACAGGCCAACATGGCATATGCGGCCTCGGGTATCATCGGCATATAGATGACCACGCGGTCGCCCTTGCCCACGCCCAATGCTTTGTAAACATTGGCCATTTTGTTGACCTGATCGTGCAGTTCATTATAGGTGATATGCTTGGCTGCCTCATCCGGGCTGTCGGGTTCCCAGATGATTGCGGTTTGGTCCCCGCGGGTGGCCAGATGCCGGTCAACGCAGTTGGCGGCCACGTTCAGCGTGCCATCTTCAAACCATTTGATCGACACGTTGCCGAACTCATAGCTGACATTCTTCACCTTGGTAAAAGGCTTCATCCAATCAATGCGTTTGGCTTCATTGGCCCAGAACCCATCGGGATCTGAAATGGAGGCCGCATACATCGTGTCGTATGTCGCGCCATCAATATGGGCGTTGGCCGAAAATTCAGCCGAGGGAGCGTGCGTTGTATTTGTCATGACGAGCCTTTGTTGGTTTGGTTCGTTGTCAGTCTGTTTTGTGTGTCCAGACAGGCGGACACACAAGGGGCTATCCTCAGATGGCCAGGTATTCTGCGCGGAGCGCTTCGTCTTCCAGGACTTCTGCGGCAGTGCCATCAAATACGATGCCGCCCGTGTCCAGAATGACCGCGCGGTCTGATAGCTCCAGGGCGCGCACGGCGTTTTGTTCTACGATCACCGTGGTGATGCCTTGTTCTTTGATGATGTTGAGCGTTTTTTCAATCTCATCCACAATCACCGGGGCCAGACCCTCGTAGGGTTCATCAAGCAGCAGCACTTTGATGTCACGCGCCAATGCGCGCGCCACGGCCAGCATTTGTTGCTCGCCACCAGACAGGGTTACGCCCTCTTGCTTGCGACGTTCCGCCAAGCGCGGAAACAAGTCATAAAGACGTTCCAGTGACCAGCCGATAGGTGGCGCGATCTGCGCCAGTTGCAGGTTTTCTTCGACCGTCAGACCGGGGATGATGCAGCGGTCTTCGGGGACAAGCCCGATGCCGGCCGCCGATGCCTCATGTGCTGACATATTGTGAAGCGGCTGGTGATCCAGCCAGATTTCGCCGTGCTGGACCTGCGGGTTGGCCATGCGCGCAATAGAGCGCAGCGTGGTGGTTTTGCCCGCTCCGTTGCGGCCCAGAAGGGCAAGAATTTCGCCCTCATGTACGTTAAAGCTGATGCCCTGCACGATGTAACTTTCACCGTAGTAGGACTTTAGATCCCAGATCGACAGGTAGGCAGGCGCGGTTTCAGCCACGTTGCGGTTCTTTGAGAAATCCGGTTTGACGTTCATGATCTCTCTCCTTATGCGCTCTCGCCAAGATACGCTTCGCGCACCTTGGGATGGCCTTTGATGTTGTCGGGCGTGTCTTCCACCAGCGGGGTGCCTTGGGCCAAAACTGTGATCCGTTCAGCCAAGGAAAACACAACATGCATGTCATGTTCAATGATTGCGATGGTGATGTCACGCTCTTCTTTGATCTGCTTGAGCAGGTCGATGGTGGCGTTGGTATCGGCGCGCGCCATGCCGGCGGTGGGTTCGTCCAACAACAACAAGCGCGGATTTTGGGCCAGACACATGCCGATTTCCAACCGGCGTTTGTTGCCCCGGCTCATCGCAGCCGAGTGATCATGACGCGCATCGGCCATGTTCAGGCTTTCCAGCATATGTTCGGCTTGCTCGATGATCTCTTTTTCGTTCTCGGTATGCTCGATCGCATGCAGGCGAAAGGCCCCATCACGCCGCGCAAAGATCGGGATCATCATGTTTTCGATCACACTCAGATCGCTAAATATCTCGGGGGTTTGAAACACCCGCGAAATGCCCATCTGGTTGATCTCAAACGGCTTGCGCCCCAGGACGGACTGCCCGTCAAACATAACCGATCCGGTGTCAGGCACCAACTTACCTACCAACACATTCAGCAAGGTGGATTTGCCCGCCCCATTGGGGCCGATGATGGCGTGCACGGTTTGATCTTGCACGCTGAGGTTCACATCCCCCAGCGCTTGCAGGCCACCAAAGCGTTTATTGACGTTTTTGACTTCAAGAATTCCCATCTTAACGTCTCCTTATTCTGCTGGGGTGGAGTGAGAGGCATTGTCTGCATCATCACTCGTCTTGTTGCGACGAAACAGCCGCGAGACACGTTGCCCCCCTTCAACCAGCCCGCCGGGCAGGAAGATGATGACCACCATGAACAGCACCCCAAGGCTAAGATGCCAGCCTTTGCCGACAAAGAAGTGCAGCACGCCAACGATGGCGTCCTCCAGCCCATCGGGCAAGAAGCTGAGCCATTGGTGCAGAACCGAGTCGTTGATTTTCGACAGAATGTTCTTGAAATACTCGTTAAAGCCCGCACCCACGATAGGGCCAATCAGCGTGCCGACCCCCCCAAGAATGGCCATGATCACGATCTCACCCGAGGCAGTCCAGTGCATACGCTCGGCCCCCGCCAGAGGATCCATCGAGCTGAGCAAACCGCCAGCCAGACCCGCATAGATGCCCGAGATAACAAAGGCCGCCAAAGTGTAAGGTTTGGTGTTCAGGCCGGTATAGTTCATCCGCTGCTGGTTTGATTTCACCGCCCGCAGCATCAATCCAAACGGGCTGCGGAAAATGCGGATCGACACATAAAATGAGATCAGCATGATGAGAGCGCACAGATAATACCCGGCGTTGAAAGTGAAAAGCCAAGATCCGATTTCAAGCTGTACGCTGTCGCGCATGGCGACGCCAAAGAAGTTGGTCACCGGCAGTGAGCCTTCACTTGAGGCCGCGCCGTCCAGAATACGAGGGTCATTCAGCGACAGCTGCAACCCGGTTTCGCCATTGGTCAGGTTGTAGCTGGACGCAGGATTGCCCAGAACCGAATAGGCCAGATTGTAACACATCTGCGCAAAGGCGAGCGTCAGGATCGAAAAGTAGATCCCCGAGCGCCGCAAGCTGACATAGCCGATCAGCAGGGCAAAGACGCCCGAGACAACCATCGACAACAGGATCGCAGGGATGACGTTCATGCCGATCAGTTTGAACATCCAAACGGCCGAATATGATCCTATCCCCAGAAAGGCCGCGTGCCCAAAAGAAAGGTAACCCGTGAGGCCAAAGAGAATGTTGAACCCGATGACAAGGATGCCAAAGATGACAAAGCGTTGCATCAGGTCGGGATACCCGGCGTTGAACATCTGCGCCATCGAAGACCCCTCAGGAAAGGGGTTCAGGATGAAGGGCGCGCACAGGGCCATGAAGGCCACGATGATCAGCAGGGTCGTGTCTTTTTTGTTCAGTCCGAGCATGGCTTAATCCTCCATCACGCCCTTGCGGCCCATAAGGCCTCGGGGACGGGTCAGAATAATGATGATGGCGACGAGATAGATGATGATCTGGTCAATGCCGGGGAAGATGTTTTTGACCTCATTCATTGAGGCAAAGCTCTCCAGGATACCCAACATGAACCCGGCCAGAACCGCACCCGGCAAAGAGCCCATGCCCCCCACAACCACCACCACGAAGCTGAGAACCAGAAAGTCCATGCCCATGTGATAATTGGGGGAATTGATCGGGGCATACATCACACCCGCCAGCCCGGCCACCGCCGCGGCGACCCCAAACATAATGGTAAAGCGGCGGTCAATATTGATGCCCAGCAATTCAACGGTTTCCCGATCAGCCATGCCTGCGCGCACAACCATGCCAAAGGTGGTGAATTGCAAAAAGGCAAATACCCCGCCGATGATCAGTGCCGAGAAGGCAAAATACACCATGCGCCAGTAGGGATAGATGATGGCGTTGGCCTCATATCCCAGCAGGACACCGAAATCAAAGCTGCCACGGAACACTGCAGGGGCGCCCGTGGGGATCGGGTTGGCGCCGTAGATTGCCTTGATCACCTCTTGCAGCACGATCGCCAGACCAAAAGTCACAAGGATCTGGTCGGCATGAGGGCGTTTGTAGAAATGTTTGATCAACCCGCGCTCCATGATGAAGCCGATGGCAATCATGATGGGGATGGAAAACAGGATCGCAAGTGGCACGGCCCAGTCGATGATGGCAGCACCTGTTTCGGGGCCAAACCAGCTTTCGACATAGGTCAGTTTGACCTTCAGGGGATTGCCCAAGAAATCGGCCTTGGTTTCGTCGATCACCTCATAGCTGGCGTTCAGGATTTTTGACAAGGTCACAGCGCAGAACGCCCCGATCATGAACAAAGCGCCGTGGGCAAAGTTGACCACGCCCAATGTGCCAAAAATCAGCGTCAGACCAAGGGCAATCAGCGCATAAGCCGAGCCCTTGTCGAGGCCGTTGAGAATTTGAAGAAGAATTGCGTCCATTGTTCCCACCCATGGGTTAGAGAAGCGGTGGTGAAACCGATTGGGTTAGAAGTGTCCCGGCCCGCAAGGTGGCGTGGCCGGGACGAATGTTTGATTAGGCGCCGTTGTTACAGCTGCCCAGGCTTCCGCCTGCAAACATTGGATGGTCGGCAGGGTAGGTAACCTGTGCCGCCGGAGTAACTTCGACAACTTCAAGAAGGTCGAACTCCGAGGTTGGGTTTTCTTTCCCGCGCACAACCAGAACGTCTTTGAAGCACTGGTGATCTTCGGCACGATAAAGTGTCGCGCCATTGCCCAGACCGTCAAATTCGAACCCTTCGAGGGCTTCAGCGACAGCACATGGTGCAAACGAGCCGGCACGGGTTACCGCATCTGCATACAGCAGGGTCTGACAGTAAACAGTGTGGGCCGCCTGGCTGGGTGGGAAGCCGTATTTGGTGCCAAAGGACTTCACAAAGGCTTTGGAGGCTTCATCCTGCAAGGACCAGTGCCAGTTGGTTGACCCGTGGATGCCTTTCACGTTCTCGCCGGCACCTTTGGCCATCAGACGTGAATACAGCGGCACAACGATTTCGAAGTTCTTGCCGTTCACTTGCTTGTCACGCAGGCCAAACTGAACCGCGTTGGTCAGCGAGTTCACCATGTTTCCGCCGTAGTGGTTCAGAACCAGCACATCCGCGCCGGAGTTCAGAACAGGGGCGATATAAGACGAGAAGTCAGTCGCCGCCAGCGGGGTGCGCACAGCATTAACTGTGTTCCAGCCCAGAGCTTCGGTTGACGCTTTGATCGATTCTTCCTGCGTCCAGCCCCAGGTGTAGTCGGCTGTCAGGTGATAGGCGTTACGATCTTTGCCATAGAGGCTTTCCAGAACCGGAGCCAGAGCCGCGCCTGACATGTAACCGTTAAAGAAGTGACGGAAGCCATTGGCCTTCTTGTCTTTGCCGGTGGTGTCGTTCGAGTGGGTCAGACCAGCCATGAAGATCACGCCAGCTTCTTGGCACAGACCTTGAACAGCAACAGCCACGCCCGAGGACGAGCCGCCTGTGATCATGATCGCGCCGTCTTTTTCAATCATCGACTTCGCTGATGCGCGGGCAGCGTCAGATTTGGTTTGTGTGTCGCCAGTGACATACTCAACCTTCTTGCCCAGGATGCCGGTCCCATCCAGCGCTTTGGAGCTGAAGGTGTTCATCATGCCGCCGTCGCCGCCACCGTTCAGGTGCTCAACAGCCAATTCGTATGCGCGCAATTCATCAGCGCCCTCATCGGCATAGGGGCCGGTTTGTGGCACGTTAAAGCCCAGAGTGACAGAACCGCCAGTCGGGTCATTGGTGAAGGCATGCGCGGATGCGCCCGTAAAGATAGTCGGCAATGCAAGACCGGCCCCGGCAAGGGTGCTGGTTTTCAGCAATCCACGACGTGTGAATTTCGAATTGGACATGGAGTTCCTCCCATAAGAATTTTCGTGGCTCACGTCTCCTCACGCAAAGCCGAACACATTTCTGTGCAAATCCAGTATCGCAGCACAAAAGAAAATCACGCAACAAGCGCTTTACTTGAAACAATAATCTTGTAAAAAAGATTACAGTTAAGGTGGAAAATTTGTAAAAACTTTACTTACCCAAAGGTAAAGCACCGAAATTGTAAGGAAAACGAGATGGCGCAAAGCCAGCTGATTGGTAATCGGATAAGGGATCGGCGCTTGTCGCTGGGCCTCAAGCAATCCGAGCTTGCCAGGCAGGTCGGGATATCGCCCTCCTACCTTAATCTGATTGAGCACAACCGGCGACGAATCGGCGGCAAGACATTGCTGGCGCTGGCCGAGTATTTGCAGGTCGAACCCGCCTTGCTTAGCGAAGGGGCCGAAGCTGCATTGACCGAAGGTTTGCGGGTGGCCGCCCATTCGCAAAACAGCCATGTGGCAGAGCTGGATCGAACCGAAGAATTTGCCGGGCGGTTTCCTGGCTGGGCGCAGGTGTTGGCCGCGCTGCATCTGAAAGCCGAGGCGCTGGAGCAAACCACCAAAACCCTGACGGACCGGCTGGCCAATGATCCGCATTTGTCGGCCTCCCTGCATGACGTCATCTCAAGCGTGACGGCGATCCGCGCGACCTCGTCTATTCTGGTGGAAACCAAAAACCTGGAGCCAGAATGGCGCGCGCGGTTTCACCGCAACATCAACGAAGACAGCCGCCGCCTGGCCGAGGGGGCCGAAGCCTTGGTCAAATATCTGGAGGGTGCGCCGGATACAGATGCCGATATCCGCTCGCCTCTTGATGAGATGCACGCCTTTCTGGACGCGCATGACTATATGTTGCCAGTGTTGGAAAAATCCAATGGCGCTGCCGCAGTCCCGCATCTGGTGGCACAGGCCCCAGAGCTGAAAACGGATAGCGCCCGCCAGATGGCACAACGGGTCCTGTTGCAGGCCCATGAAGATGCGCAAGCTCTGCCCATGCGCGCGTTGTGTCAGGCTGTGGACGAGGTGGGCATTCAGCCAGATGGGTTGGCCCAGCGGTTGAACGTCACGTTGCCTTTGTTGTTTCGGCGCATGACGGCACTGCCCACAACCATCTATGGCCCGGTGGGATTGGTGATTTGTGATGCGTCGGGCACCATTGTGTTTCGCAAGCCCATTCCGGGCTTTGCCATTCCGCATGCTGCGGGGCCATGTGCGCTCTGGCCGTTGTTTCAAACATTGCAGGCACCAATGCAGACCTTTGTGACGCCTCTGGAACAGGCGGGTCGCCAGCCCGAGCCGGTGATGAGCTATGCCGCCGCACAGGTCACTGCCCCGATGAGTTTTGACACCCCCGCACAGATCAAAGGCTATATGCTGTTGGTCCCAAGGCGGCAGGGCCAACACGCTGCACCCCCCCAGGTGGTGGGCACAAGCTGTCGGATTTGTCCGGTTGCGCAATGTACAGCCCGGCGCGAGGCATCATTGCTGACTATGGCGGTGTGACGCGGTTGGTATCTGGGCCATTGATCATCTGCTTTTTGCGCAACTTCAGCTCCGGGCTTTTGTTGTTTTGCCCTTTTGACAGTTCGTCAGCATTTTCACATAGTACCCATACCTGTTCAAAGCGCATCACCTTTAACCTGATGCAGGTTTTACGCGAAACGCTTTGGCGGGTGTCAGGGAGGGGGAAGCCATGACCAAACGAGTTCTTCTGATTGAAGATGAGCCAAATATAATTGAAGCCGTCAGCTTTATTCTGACGCGTGACGGCTGGGATGTGAAAACCCATTCCAATGGTCATGATGCAATTGACGCTGTGCACTACCGCACGCCTGATCTGATCATTCTTGATGTCATGTTGCCCGGCCGCAGCGGGTTTGAGATTTTGCAGGATATCCGAGCTGATCAAACCTTGGCTGATATGCCTGTCCTTATGTTGACGGCGCGAGGTCAGGAGAAAGACCGTGAGATGGCGCAGCGGTACGGGGCGTCAAGATACATGACCAAACCATTTTCAAACGCAGAATTACTGGCCAATGTGCGCGAATTGATCGCCCCATGAGCCGGAAAACAAAATCGGTCTTTCTGGAACGTCGCGCGTATCGGCAACGCAGATTTGCAGATGGGGCGCGGATGCTGCCCTTGTTTGGGGCAGCCCTGTTTTTTATCCCGCTGTTGTGGTCACTGACCGATGATAAGGTGACATTGACCAGCTATGTGATGTCGTTTGTTTTTCTGTCCTGGGTGGGGCTGATCATTATTTCGGCTTTCGTGTCATCGAAACTGCCCAAGGATATGCCCGACGCCGCACCGGCCAAGGATGAGTGAATGGCCACGCTGAATGTCCTGATTGTTGTCAGCCTGCTTTATGTGGTGCTGCTGTTTACCGTGGCTTTTGCCGCTGATCGTGCTGCGTTACATGGGCGTGGTACTTGGTTGCGCAGCCCTTGGGTCTATACGCTGTCACTGTCGATCTATTGCACGGCCTGGACCTTTTATGGTGCTGTTGGGTATGCCGCGCGGTCGGGGCTGGAATATCTGACCATCTACCTTGGTCCAACTCTGGTGATGATCGGCTGGTGGTGGACGCTGCGCAAAATGGTGCGTATCGGGCGCTCTCAGAGGATCACATCTATCGCTGATCTGATTTCATCGCGTTACGGCAAATCCAACCTTCTGGCGGTGTTTGTCACCTTGTTGGCGGTGGTCGGCACCACACCTTATATCGCGCTGCAATTGCAATCAGTGACCTTGTCATTTGCCGCCTTCGCCGAGGCCGACCCCGATGCCGGTGTGCTGAACTCTCCTTATACAGCGCTGTGGGTCGCATCGGGGTTGGCGTTGTTCACGATCCTGTTTGGCACACGCAATCTGGACGCAAACGAGCGCCATCACGGTGTGGTCATGGCTATCGCACTTGAGGCGGTGGTGAAGCTGTTTGCACTATTGGCCGTGGGGGTCTTTGTTGTCTGGGGGCTTGCGGGCGGTATTGACGAAACACTCGCACGCATCGACGCCTCAGAAATCGCCCGCTGGGAGGTGCCCGGCAGCCGCTGGGTCGGGGTTACATTACTGTCCGCTGCAGCGCTTTTGTGCCTGCCACGTATGTTTCAGGTGTTGGTGGTCGAAAATGAGGACGAAAGCCATTTGCGCACCGCGTCCTGGGCGTTTCCAGCGTATCTGATGTTAATGAGCCTGTTCGTGGTGCCCATTGCGGCGATTGGTTTGGATTTGATGCCCAAAGGCTCAAACCCTGATTTGTTCGTTCTGACGCTGCCCTTACAAGAGGGCCGGGAGGGGCTGGCAATCCTGTCGTTTCTTGGCGGCTTTTCATCGGCGACCTCCATGGTGATTGTGGCCGCGATCGCGCTGTCCACGATGCTGTCGAACCACGTGGTGATGCCAATCTGGCTGCGCATGACGGGTAATATGGCGGTGATGTCTGGCGATGTGCGCCAGGTGGCCTTGTTGGCCCGGCGGCTGTCAATCGCGGGCGTGGTGTTGTTGGGATATGTCTACCTGCGGCTGAGCAGCGGCAGTGAGGCATTGGCGGCCATTGGGTTGGTGTCTTTTGCCGGTGTTGCGCAGCTGTTGCCTGCACTGTTGGGCGGGATTTTTTGGCGCGGGGCGACACGCAGCGGGGCGATGACGGGTCTGCTGGTTGGCTTTGCCATCTGGCTTTATGCGCTGTTCCTGCCCAGCTTTGGGGCCTCCGTCATCATAAGTCAGGACGTGATGGACCACGGCCCGGCTGGCATCGGATGGCTGCGCCCGCGCGCCTTGTTTGGGGCCCAAGGGATGGACCCGCTGGTGCATGCGGTGATGTGGTCAATGCTGCTGAACACCTTCAGCTTTATTTTCGTCTCGGTTCTGACCTTTCCCAAACCGCTGGAACGGCTGCAAGGCGCGCAATTTGTCAACGTCTTTCAGCATTCTGCCACGACGGGCAGCTGGACTGGTGGCCTGGCACAAAGCGAAGATTTGTTGTTAATGTCACAACGTATCCTGGGCCCCACCGAGGCACAGGCGTTTTTCACCAATGCGGCCGCGCATCAGGGCCTGTCTGGCTATCTGCCCGAACCATCCCCCGATTTCCTGCAACAGCTAGAGCGAGAGCTGTCCGGCTCGGTTGGCGGGGCCACGGCCCATGCGATGATCAGTCAGATTGTAGGTGGTGCGACGGTCTCGGTGCAGGATCTGATGGCTGTGGCGGATGAAACCGCACAGATCATGGAATATTCTTCCCAACTTGAGACCAAATCTCAGGAGTTGGCCCGCACCGCCCGGCAGCTGCGCGTTGCCAATAAAAAACTGACGCAAATCTCTGACCAGAAAGACACGTTCCTTAGTCAGATCAGCCACGAGCTGCGCACCCCGATGACATCAATCCGGGCGTTTTCGGAAATTTTGCGCGATTCAGACGGAATATCCGAGGCCGATACCAGCAAATATTCGTCGATCATCCATGACGAAGCGGTTCGCCTGACGCGCCTTTTGGATGATTTGCTGGATCTCAGCGTGTTGGAAAATGGCCAGGTGGTGCTGAACACCGAAAAAGGCAGCCTTTCCGCGCTGCTGGAGCGGTCCATTTCAGCCGCTGACGGAGAAAAAGGCACATTGGACATTCACAATCACCAGCCCGAAAAAGATATCATAATAGACACTGATCTGGATCGGCTGGCGCAGGTGTTTATCAATCTCATCACCAATGCGCGTAAGTATTGTGACGCAAAAGAACCCGTGTTGACGATCACATCTTCGCGCAATGGTGGCGATGTGGTGATTGATTTTATTGATAATGGGTCGGGCATTCCGGCGGATATGCATGCGGTGGTGTTTGAGAAATTTTCCCGTATCAGCCATTCTCGTGTGGGCGGGGCCGGGTTGGGCCTGGCGATTTGCAGTGAAATCATGACCCGGCTGGGCGGGCAAGTGGGCGTCGTGCCCGCGCAACAGGGCACTGCCTTTCGTGTGACCTTGCCAGATTCGGCCACGACAAGCGGCGTAAAAACAAACGCATAAAGCCCTTGGTAACCAATTTGCACGTATTCTGCCTCCAAGCCCAAGGGGGACAGTGACGGACACATGGACAGTAACGACAGCCTTTCCATTATTCACAAAAAGGCACGCGTGGCGCGTGAAGGATTTGACGCGCGGGCCATGTCCCCTGCCAAAGCCCTGCGTGTGTCACTGGCCAAAACCGCCGATGTGACGCTTGATCTGGCGCTGACAGTCAGCACGCTTGAACAAACGGTGGTCTCAACCGAAGGGCTGCTGAGCAAACTTGATGAACAAGGATTGTTGATTCTGCTGGATGGGGCAGGCGGCACACGCGGGGTCGCGGTGTTTGATTGTCAGCTGGTGTCGGCAATCATCGAAAAACAAATCGCAGGTCATGTGCGCAAAGGCGAAGCAACACCGCGCAGCTATACCCGCACAGATGCCGCCATGGTGGCCCCTATTTTGGATGCCACCCTTGAAGGGTTTGATGCCCGGTTAGAAGCGCATGTTGATGGCCACACTCCGGGCGTTTTCCGCTTTGGGGACAAGGTGGAAGATGCGCGTACAATGTCTCTGATGCTGGAAAGCGGGCGGTTTGACCTTTTTCGCCTGACCGTCGAGCTAGAGGACGGGGCAAAAATCGGGGTGCTGATGGTGGCGCTGCCATGCCGAAGCCCGGTGCCGCCCCCCGTGGACAACCGCGATGAGGGCGCGCCACCGCGCCAATCAAGCCTTGAAAAGCTGGCGCTGGATGCCACCGTGACGTTGACCACAGTGGTGGCACGCCTCAACTTGCCCCTGCATGAGATTTGCGCCCTTAAGCCCGACATGACGCTACCTGTATCAGCCAGCAGTCTGGGCGAATCTCAGTTGGTGGCACATCCCGGTCATGTGGTGGCGGATGTTCATCTGGGACAAGTGGATGGGATGCGTGCCGTGCGCATCATGCTGCCTGGAACTGGCCCTAACGCGCGTGTTGAGCCGTCACACCAACAACACGCACACCCCAGCGATGCTGCCGACAATATCAACACCTCGATAGAATCGCACGACGTTGACCAAGGCGATCTGCCTGGACCGCTGTCATCACCGGATGTGAAACCTCAGGAAAAGCCAGACGCGCCCGTTGACTTAGAGCCTCTCAATCCATTGCCGGCATTGTCGATGTCGGGTGACGCCTAAAGCCTAAAGCTTGTTCACCGGCACTTTCAGATAGACTGACCCATCGTCTTCTTCGGGGGGGAATTGCCCGGCGCGCATATTCACCTGAATGGACGGGATGATCAGCTTGGGCATGTCCAGTTGCGCATCACGGGTATCGCGCAATGCCACAAAATCCTCGCGGCTGGCACCATCCCCAACATGCACATTGCGCGCCTTTTGGGCACCTACAGTGGACTCCCAGGCAAACTCCTCGCGCCCCGGTGCTTTGTAATCATGGCCCACAAAAATGCGTGTTTCATCCGGCAGGCTGAGGATTTTCTGGATTGAATCAAACAAGTCAGATGATGACCCCCCCGGAAAATCGCAGCGCGCTGTGCCAAAATCCGGCATAAACAACGTATCTCCCACAAAGGCCGCATCGCCAATCACATAGGTCAGGCACGCAGGCGTGTGGCCGGGGGTATGCAATACATCCCCGCGCAATTGGCCGATGTGCAGGCTGTCACCATCCTGAAACAGCTGATCAAACTGCGAGCCGTCACGCTGAAATTCAGTGCCCTCATTGAAAACCTTGCCAAACACATCCTGAACTTGGCGGATGTTGGCGCCGATACCAATCTTGCCGCCCAACCGGTCCTGAAGATAGGGGGCGGCTGACAGGTGATCGGCATGCACATGGGTCTCCAGTAACCATTGCACATTCAGCGCATGATCCTGAACATAGGCGATGATGCGGTCCGCAGAACGGGTATCGGTGCGCCCCGAGGAATAATCGAAATCCAGCACACTATCGATGATAGCGCAGGCGGTGCCACCCGGATCACGCACCACATAAGAAATTGTGTTGGTAGCATCGTCAAAAAAGGCGGAAATTTCTGGCTGCATTGCGGAACTCTGATCTGTTCTGGGGTTTAGTGACATATAGCATAACGCGCATATGTTTCCAGTGACCAGATCAAACTGGGCCCCTTGAATTTTAAAAGCCACCAGCAAAAACGGCACCTACATGCTTATTTTCACCAGTTTGATCCTGATCATATGGAGGGCGGCTTTGCTGTGATACACTCAGGGTTGTAACCTCAGGGGAGATGCCAAACCATGACCCAAGAAAATTGGAGCGATATGCAAGAAGCCATTCGCCAATATCCGATTGAGCAGCGGTATAAGATGCAACCAAAGCTGGCCGCATTGATACGCGAAATGCGCGCCCGCGACGAGCCCGTTCCGCCCGAAGCGCGCGAGTTGAATGCAATCCTGCGGGATGAAGCCGTTGAGGCCCAATTCGAGAATATGCCGGTTTGATCAACACCTGATTTGAACGCGCCCAAAGCAAAGACTTGCTTGCCTCGGTGGCTTTGGGTGTAATGGTCAGCAGTGATTGGTGACAAAACGCGAGGGGCAGTGTTGGCAGAGCAGGTTTTCACAACTGTGAAGGACGGGGTTGGGGTGATCACGCTCAACCGGCCCCCATCCAATGTGCTGACGCCTGAACTGCGGCTGGTGCTGGATCAACATCTGGATCAGGCCATGGCCAATCCGGATGTGATTGGCATCGTGTTGACCGGGGCCGGCAGCAGCTTTTGCGTTGGCGTTGATATTGCTGAATATAACGACCTTTTGAGGCATCCTTGGGTGTCCGACCTTTGCACCAAAATTGAAAACAGCCCAAAGCCCATCGTGGCTGCCATGCATGCAAGTGCCTTGGGGGCAGGGCTTGAACTGGCGCTGGCGGCCCATGCGCGGGTTGCCCATGCCGATACGCGCCTTGCCATGCCGGATATCAAACTGGGCATGATCCCCGGTGCCGGTGCCACACAGCGCCTGCCGCGTATTCTGGGGGCACAGCGCGCGCTGGAAATATTGCTGAGCGGCCAGGTGTTTCCCGCTTCGGACCCTCGGGTGGCCCGGCTGATCACCCAATTGACGCAAACCTCACCTGTGGATGGTGCCTGCGAATTGGCATTGAAGCTGGCGCACTCAGGCCAGTGGAAGACGGCGCGCGATAAATGTGCCGGGTTTTCTGATCCTGTCTCGTATCAGGCGTCGGTGAACGGCCTAAAGGCGCAGATGTCACCGCATTCCGGGGCTGCGGGGGATATTCTGCGCTGCGTGGAAAGCGCCCAATTATTGCCGTTCGAACAGGGATTGGCCTTCGAGCGCGTGGTGTTTGACGACAGAATAGCCTCGCCCGCAGCGCGGTGCGCGCGCCATTATCTGATGGCCGAGAAGTATGCAGCCATTCCGCCGCGTTCTGATGGGGCAAGGGAGACCCCGATCCGCCAGATTGCCTTGCTGGGCACGCGTGATCGGCTGGGGGAGCTGGCCGTGTTGCTGTTGAATGCCGGCTTTGGCGTAAATATCACCTGCGCCGAGGCTGCGGATGCGCAGGCCTTTGACGCCTGGATCACACGGGCGCTGCAAAATCTGGTGAAGCAAGGTAAGTGGAACGAGGCCCAATTTGCGCAGCGTATGACGCAGCTTGAATGCAGTACGAGTTTTGCCAATCTCGCCCAGAGCGATCTGATCATTGATGATGGGTCCACCCCGCCGGGGCGGGCGATTGATCTGCGCGGCGATGCCATCTGGTGCGTGTTGGAGCCTGAAACCACAGCCAAAACCCGTGCCGCCGAAATGGCTGTCAAAAAACCCGCCATTGGTCTGCACGCCTATCAGCCCATGTCAGAACGCCAGATTGTCGAGCTGTCATACCCCGCACAGCAGGGGGGCTCGGATGTGGCCGCGGTGATGGGTGTTGTGCGCCGCCTTGGCAAATCAGCGATCCTGACCCCTTTGCAGGCAGGCAGCATCCGGGGGGGGCTTGCAGCGGCCTTTTATGGGGCTGCGATGCAACTGTTGCACCACGGGGTTTCGCCCTATGCGGTGGATGCCGCCGCCCGTGAGATAGGATTTACAGCCGGGCCATTTGCCCTGATGGACAGGGCTGGATTGCCCCAGGTGCAAACCCGATTAGAGAAATATGCCACTCAGCACGCTTTAGCGGCGTCACCGGATGCGGTCTTGGCCCATCTGGTCAAGGATGGGCGTGTTGGGCGCAGCTCGGGGCAGGGGTTCTATATCCATGTTGATGGCCAACTGCATGAGGACCCGGCGCTTGCCCAATATCTGCCCTTGCCAAACCGAAGCCAGGCTGGCCCCAACATGAGCGCGCGATTGATTGGATCGGCTTTGGTGGGGGCGCTGGTGAATGAGGCCGCCCGGCTGTTAGAAGGCAACCACATACGCCGCGCGTCAGATATTGATCTGATCCTGGTCAAAGGGTTTGGCTATAGCAGTGCAATGGGGGGGCCATTGTTGCAGGTCGATATGTCGGGTCTGTTCTATCTGTTCAAAGATATGCAAAGGCTGGCACAGCTGTCACCGATCTGGGCACCCCACGACAAGATCACCGATATGGTCAAACAGGGGAATGGTTTTTTTGGTCGCAGTGTTGGTTAGATCCGGCTCAGCTAAGCACAATACCCATCACCACCATCATCAACCCGATGATGGACAAAAACAACGCGCCAGCGTTCAGCGGCATCACCTTTTGAATGCTTGCTTTAAGCTCGTCATCGCTTTTGCCCGATGACTTGGCCTTCCAAACGATGACAATGCACCAGACCAGCCCAATAAGGCCGATAAACGACACAAGTGCGCCAAGCCAAACCAATATTCCCATCACTGCCTCCACCGGCTTAATCGCCACGCGCCTGCACCTAGCTGAGTTGCGATGTGGTTTCAAGTTTCCCCGCGCTTGCGTCTTGCAGTGGCGCGCGGGCAGGGGTAGGACGAATGCTCAACATTTCTGACCAAGAGGCCTCCCCCATGAGCGATATGTCCCCCGATGCCACCTACCGTGTGACAGCTGATGAGCTGCGCCAATTTGTCGAACGGTTTGAGCGGCTGGAAGCCGAGAAGAAAGACATCGCAGAGCAGCAAAAAGAAGTGATGGCAGAAGCCAAATCCCGGGGCTACGACACCAAGGTGTTGCGCAAGGTCGTGTCTCTGCGCAAGCGTGACAAAGACGACATTGCCGAAGAAGAAGCCGTGCTGGAAATGTACAAAGAAGCGCTTGGGATGTGATTGTGGTCAGGCGTGGGCCTGTCACGCGCCTGTTGACGTCACGGTGTGATCAGGTTGATCCCCGGAATGCGTTGGATCGTATATAGATCCTCGTCATAGATTTCGGTGATCTGATCTATCAGTTCTTCTGTCCAGCCGGGCATGTCCAGCTCTTCCTCAATCGCATCTTCTTTGGCGAACTTGTCAAGGAAGGCCGCGATGACGCGCCGTTTCTGGATCTCTGACATGCCGGGATGGGATTTGAGATAGGACTTGAACCGCTTTAATCCGGCCTCAGACATGATCTCGCGCAGCAGATTGAATTCGCCCGCGATTTCTACCGTCGGATCAACCCCCGCCATTTCACGCAGGACCTGGCTCCAGACCATAGGCAGGTCTTCGTTACACCAGATGGTGATCGCCAGATCGGGAAATGCCTCGCGTATACGGTCAATCATTTCCGACCAGCGCACCTCACGAGGGTCAACATGGCGCATGTATTCGTCAAAACTGGTGTGGGGTGTATTTTTATAGACCGCAGGCAAAAAGGTGGCCGGATTGCAGATGGCCATGAACAACTCAATTTTGTCTTGCTCAAATATGTCCTTCAGAATGTTCAGGCGTTGTTCGGCGGCGCCATACAGGCTGCCTGCGGATACTGCCATCTTTGGGGTGCCAAAAAAGCCGGGGTTTGACAGGATCAGCCGGTCCTTTGCCTCTCCCTTCAGGATGGCATCCAGCAATACATCCCGCGCTTGAGAGCTGGTCCCACCACTGTGCTGCGCCTCTTGCAGAACGTCGCGCAACAGTTTGCGATAGGTGCTGGGGTGCGGAATATTGGTGCCATTCGCGGCCAGCATATCGCGGTTGGTGATCAGCGTATTCACCAGCCGGTCTTCGTCAGTAATATGCGCACCTGCGTGGATGACGACTTGCATGTTGAGTTCCAGCTCTCTCTCGGGGGGCAATGGGGTCATAGCTTTGTTTGAGGCCATGTAAAACTGGTTTTTGGCCGCAGGTGTGGCACGCTCAGGGCGATGCTATGGTAAATAGAGGGTAAATCCGCAGAAATGCCGCGAATTTCTCTTGCACAGTTAAATAGGTTTGCGTATTTCAGCCCCCGTAGCCCCTATAGCTCAGCTGGTAGAGCAATTGATTTGTAATCAATAGGTCCGCGGTTCGAGTCCGTGTGGGGGCACCATTTTTCGCAATAAAAACAAATATTTAAGGCGAGAATTGCGCCAGTCAGTTTGTGGTTGTCTTAGAAGTACCGAATAAGCACAGAAAATACTGTTCAGACTACGCTGTGCCGAATCTTACATCTTTTCAATGACTTCCTTACAGTGCTTGATGGTCACCTCCTTTGCGCGGGTCATGGCAATGTGCTTGTTCAGAAGATCGACCACTTCGGCGGCGGATACGCTAGGTGCCAACGATACGATACCATCCGCAAATGCGTCAGCCTGCACGAAGGTTAGATCAAAGCCTTTCGCCTCGTATTCCTTCACCAAAGCATCCATATCTTCGGAAGTCTTGGCGTTTGGTCCATAGATGAAGATCAGACCAGAATGCCCCGCTTCGGCTACTTTACCAGCAGCGTGATCAACGTCAGCCCTTGTGAATGGCTTATCCTTGGCTTCTGCACAGTGCCGAGGCGTTTTCCCGTCAGCCTCAAAAACATCGACATCGGCTATCTCTTTTGAAGTGGTCCGGCAAAACTGGACAGCGTGCTAAGATGTATCCAACCTTGAAGACAGGATACACAAATGACGAAGAGACGCAGTTTTTCAGATAAATTCAAAGCTACAGTGGCGCTTGAGGCGCTGCGTGGTGACAAGACCGCGCAAGAGATTGCAGCGAAGCACAGAATTCATCCGACGCAGGTGACGACGTGGAAACGACAAGCCATTGATGGGCTGACCGGGGTGTTTTCCGACAAGGTCAGGAGAGCGGAAGACAACGAATCCGAAGTCAAAGAGCTGCACGCGAAGATCGGAAAACTGGCGGTCGAAAATGATTTTTTGTCACAAGGGTTGAAGCGATGAGCCCGACCGAACGCAAGGCGATGATCAATTGGGATCGCACTGATTTGAGCCTGACCAAGCAGTGCAAGTTGCTGAATATCAGCCGGTCGTCGCTGTATTACACACCGGTTGGCGTGAATGCAGAGACGTTGAAACTGATGAATGAGATCGACCGTGTCTTTACGAAATACCCGTTCTTCGGAAGTCGCCAGATCGCAGCCTATTTGCCCAGAAATGGGTTCCACGCGGGTCGCCACCGTGTACGTCGTTTGATGGGTATCATGGGGCTGCAGGCCATCTACAAAGGGCCCAACACCAGCAAGAAACACCCACAGCATCGCATTTACCCCTACTTGCTACGGAAGCTGCCGATCACGCGTCCGAACCATGTTTGGTGCAGTGATATTACCTACATTCCAGTGCGCCGTGGGTTCTTATATCTGGTCGCGATCATGGATTGGGCCACGCGCAAGGTGCTGGCGTGGCGGCTCTCGAACACGCTGGAGGCTAGCTTTTGTGTCGAGGCCTTGAAGGAGGCAATTGCCAAATATGGAACGCCAGAGATCATGAACACGGACCAGGGATCGCAGTTCACCGGTGCGGCTTGGATCACCACTTTGGCTGAGGCGGATGTCAAAATATCGATGGATGGGCGGGGTCGTTATCTCGACAACATCTTCATCGAACGGCTGTGGCGGTCACTCAAACAGGAGGCCGTTTATCTGCACGAATTGCAGGACGGCTTCCAAGCCAAATGCGTGATCAAAGACTGGATCAACTTCTACAATACTGAACGGCCCCACGCAGCCCTCGACAAACGATCCCCCGACGACGCATTCTTCGATAAACAACGAACCCAACAGGCGGCATAAAACCAACCAGATTACATCTTAGCCAAGCCGTAAAACTGTCCGAATAAGTAGGACCACTTCATTTCTGCCCCTCAAATACGCACTCGCTGCGATACGTTTTGAGCGGCTCGACAATATCTAACATCTCCTGCGTTAGTGGTACGCGGTGAGATTGCCCGCCCTTCATCCGTTCGGCGGGAACCGTCCAAATGGCATTGTCAAAATCAAATTCTGGCCATTTCGCGCCTAACGCTTCACTTGTTCTGGAACCAGTCAGGCATGTGAACATCAGCGCCTTTGCCGCCATGGCATCTCGTTTTTGCAGATCAGCATAGAAGGCAGGAACATCGCACCAACCCATAGCTTTATGATGCTTGGGTTTCCTCTTCATTTTTGGCAAAGCGCCCGCTTCCTTGATTGCGGTCACGGGGTTCTCGCCCTCACGAAAACCTTTTGCCTTGGCCACGTCAAATACCGTTTTGATACGCTGTGCCAAGCGTCGGGCTGTTTCGTGCTTTTCCGTCCAGATTGGGGAAAGGCACATCAACACTTCCGGCTTGCCGACGCTGTCAATTGGCATGCGCCCGATTTTGGGAAAGGCATAATCGCGCAGGGTGTTTATCCACTGTTGCCCATGTTTGGCATTTTTCCACGTAGGCATGCGATCAACGTGCGCTTCGCGGGCCATTTCCTCAAATGTTGGAACAGTCCCAGGCGCGCTGTATTTTGGATTTATTCCCTTACGTGCCAAAGCGCGATATTTAATGGCGCGTCTCGCGGGCTTCATGCAGGGGAACGTAACCTACGCCGCCGATACCCAGGTCTGTGCGCAGGGGCGCACCCTTGGTGTTTTTTTGCCCCTTCACGGTCAGCCGAACGATCCAGCTCCTCGCGCCGGACGGCTTCACTACCAAAAACAGGCCATTGCCGTCCCCATGCCTACCCGTTGGCAGGGTATCAATTTGCCGCTTTGTCAATTTGCCAGATAGGTGTCCCATTGGCAGTTACCACGTTAGTTACCACGCAGTAAACACAATCCAGTAAAAGCCAATTAAAGGCGAGGCAAACCTTCTTCAATCGAAGCCCCCTAATTTGTAAGGTGATACGCCAGTGTGTGAAATTGGTGGAGGTTGAGAAAAAGGGGGCAATGGCGGACCGAGGAGGATTCGAACCCCCGACCCCCTGATTCGTAGTCAGGTACTCTATCCAGCTGAGCTATCGGTCCGTCGGCTGTGCATCTATCCCGCCCGATCTGGCATTGCAAGAGGGCGCAGCGGAATTATTTGCCTTGCGCCGCATCCCCTTTGGGAAGCGAGATGCGGAAGGTTGTGCCTTGGGGCCCGGTCTGCAGCAAAGTCAGCTCTCCGCCGTGCCCGCGCACCAGTTCCATGGCAATGGACAGCCCAAGGCCGGTGCCATCCCGCGTGGTGCCGCCCTGAAACGGCTGGAACAAATATTCCTGCGCTTTCGGCGGCAAGCCTGGGCCAGTATCGGCGACATAGATCAGCCATTCAGCCGACGTTTCCGAGGCTGAAACGCTGATTTCACCCCGGCTACCTGAGTTGACAATGGCCTGGCGTGCGTTGCGCGCGAGGTTTTGAATGGCGCGGTACATTTGCTCGGAATCGCCACGAATTTTCAGGCCATCTGGCACATCCACCGAAAAGCTCAGATCGAAATCAGCCACCGATAATTTTTCGCTTTCGATGACGTCACTTATGATCTCTTGCAAATCAAAGCTGGTCAGCACCGGGGCGCGTTCTTCGGCTTTGCCAAAGGCAAGCGTGGATTCGCACAGATGCACCGCGCGGGTGATGGAATTCACCAGCTTGGGGGCCATTCGCATGACCGCCGGGTCTTGGGACATTTCAATGCGATCCGTGAACAGCTGCGCACTGGTCAGGATGTTGCGCAAGTCATGGCTGATCTTGGCCACACCACTTCCCAGTTGCGCCAGGCGTTCACGTTGCTTCAGGGCGTGGGTCAGCTGGGTTTGCAGGCTCAACAACGTGTCCTCGGCCTCGCGTACCTCGCGGATGCTGGCGGAGGGTACAATCACCCGGCGCGCATCTTCTGGGGCCGAGGCATAGGATTTCATATGCTCTACCAGACGGCGAATGGGTTTGACCAGAATACGGCGCACAGCGAGGTTGAGCATGATGGCCGTGATCAGCGAAATCACCGCCGACAACACCAGAATACGCAGCCCATAATCCACCATCGCGGCGCGCAAGGTGCTGGTTTCCAGCGTCACCTCGATCAGCAGACCACCCATGCGGGCAGGCTGTCCGATGACGCGAATGACGTCGGGCTCGCGTTGTGACAGGCGCGCGATGGCATCACCGATAAGTTCCAGCGCGCCGGTATCGCGCAGATCAAAGGTTTCGGAAATCGGGTGGGGCATCGGCGAGGACAGCACCAGTTGGCGCGCCTCATCACGGCGCAACACAACGTTGAATACCCCGGCATTGTCCAGCAGTTCTTCCTGAACGGAGGGGTCGATCATATCGTCAGCCAGCAGGGCAAGGGACGCGATCTGTGCCCGCTCGAGCCGGTCCATCAGAAAATCTTCGCGGTAGCGCGCAATTGACGGCACAAAGATCAGGATTTCTGCCAGCATCACAAAGACGGCAGTCAGGATGACAAATCGACCGGACAGTGAGTTCAGCATTTGCATTCCATGGATGGGTTACGGCAGCCAGCGTTGTACAAAACCAACCACCCGTTTGAGCATAGGATTATCAAACAACCGCGGCGAGAAATAGGCCCCTGCGACACGTTTGTTCAATTCGCCAATGGTAGGGTAGGGGGCAACCATGCCTGCCACATGTTTCATCTTCAGTTTGTTGGCCAGCACCAGCGCCCAGAGATTGATCAACTCGCCCGCCTGTGCACCGACGATTGAGGCCCCTACGGGACGCCCTTTGACAACCATCACCTTGATCAGACCATCGGTTTTGCGGTCTGCAATGGCGCGGTCATTGTGCGCGTAGTGAAACCGCACGACCTCCAGTTTGGCACCATGGGCCTTTTTGGCCTGTGCCTCGGTCAGGCCGATCTGGGCCAGCTCGGGATCGGTGTAGATGGCATAGGGGATGTGATCGCGGCGCTGTTTGGCAGGCAGGCCCAACACGGCCGAGCGGATGATGATGCCCGCGTGATAGCCAGCCACATGGGTAAATTGCAGCCCGCCTGCCACATCGCCAATGGCATAGACGCGTTTGTTGGTGGTTTTCAGGGCGTCATCCACCTTGATGCCGCGGCGTGACGGCTCAATGCCTGCCGCAGCAAGGTTCAGCTTGTCGGTGTTGGCCTTGCGCCCCACAGCCATCAGCAGATGTGTGCCCTTGAAGATACGGCCATCCTTGGCCTCGACCTCAATCGCGCCTGCTGTGCCACGGATTTCTGCCGCCATGGCGTGTTCGGCAATCTCAATGCCCTCTCCGCGCAGCCGCTCGAACAGGATGGCGCTGAGTTCGGGGTCGTCTTTGTCCAGAGCTTTTACGCCCTCAATCACAGTCACCTTGCTACCCAACCGGACATGCGCTTGGGCCATTTCCATGCCAATCGGGCCGCCGCCGACGATCAGCAGATGTTTGGGCTGCTCGCGCAGATCAAATATGGTCTCGTTGGTCTCAAAGGGTACGTTTTCAAGCCCCGGAATAGGCGGCACAAATGGCGAGGAGCCGGTTGCGATGATGATCCGGCGTGCGGTGATCACATACTCCCCCGCCTGCACCTGTGTGGGGGAGATAAATGTTCCAAACTCCTGAATGACCTTCACACCAAGCCCCTCAAAGCGCTCAACGCTGTCCAGAGGCTCAATCTGTGCGATCACATCTTTCACATGGTCTTTGGTGGCGGCGTAATCGATCTTGGGGGTCACATTGGCCACGCCAAAATCCGAGACATGCGCCTGCGCATAAGCCGCCTTGCCCGAGGCAATCAGCGCCTTTGAGGGCACACAGCCATAGTTCAGGCAATCGCCGCCCATTTTGTGTCCCTCAAGCAGGATCACCGAGGCCCCCATTTGCACAGCACCAGCCGCAACAGACAGCCCGCCCGAGCCGGCCCCGATGATCAGCAGATCTGATGTCAGGTTTTGCATGGCTCAGATACCCTTCTTGCTGATCAGGGCCTTGATCAGGATCGGCAGGGCGGCCAGTATACAAAGGCCCAGGATTGGCCCGATGATCTGTGGCTCCCATAAAAGGCTCAGATCGGGGCTTTCACCTCGATCAAACACCTCACCCAATCCAACGCCGATCCAGGTGAAAACGATCGAACCAGGGATGATGCCTAACACGGTGGTAAAAAAGAAATTGCGGAACTTCACCCCCACCAGAGCCGGCACTAAATTGGCCACAAAGAAAGGCACCGCAGGCACAAGGCGTAACAAGAACAGCACTGAAATCTCGTGCTCACGCAGCCCGGTTTTGATCCTTTTTAATGCCCCCTCCGAGGCATCCATCTTGGCCGCCAAAGTGCGCCCCAGACCCCAGCGGGCGGCGCCAAATATGGCAATGGCCCCCAATGTGGCTGCCAGCACGTTATATGTGGTCCCCAGTCCGAGGCCAAAAAGAAAACCGCCCGAGACCGATGCCACCGCAGCACCGGGCAGCGAAAAGGCGACAATCACAAAGTAGAGGCCAACGAACACGGCCACGAGGCCAATGTAATTGGCATCCCGAAACGCCATCAACGCCTCACGGTTATCGCGCAGAGTATCAAAACTCAGGTATTCCCCAAGGGTGAAAAAGCCGACCACAGCGGCCAGCAATATGACCGTCAGAGGCGTGTGGCGCAGCAGACCAGTCTTGCGATTGGGCGAAACATCTTCCATGGGGTCTTCCGGTTTGATAGCGTTGATCCCTAGATGCGCAAAATGTGCGGGTTATGCCATAGCCCTCACGAGCCGGTGATCATGGGTGATGGGCTGACGCTGATTTGGCCCAAGTTTGCAAGGTTTGTAACATTCTGTGGGCTCTGGGCCACGGTTTTTGTTGCAAACCCGCGGCCTAGGGTTTGACTTGGCCCAAACGCCGCTCTATAGGCAGGGCTTCGGATACATGATGGTTCGCGCGATTCCTGCGCAACCCCCTTACTTTAGTCGGAGACGGAGCGATGAAACGCACCTTTCAACCCTCGAACCTGGTACGCAAACGTCGCCACGGTTTTCGCGCACGCATGGCCACCAAAGCCGGTCGCAAGATCATCAACGCGCGTCGCGCCCAAGGCCGGAAATCACTGAGCGCGTAAGCCCTCGGTTATTCAGGTAAGTGATATGATGCCGCCGGAGGCCCCCGATATGAACGCGGGGAATACGCCCCCGGCGGCTTCGCTTTGCCCACAGGAAACGCGCCCGCATGTCCTGTGCACCATGCGCAAACGGTCTGAATTTCTGGCCGCTGCGCGTGCGAAACGGCAAGGCACCTCCTCGATGCTGGTGCAAGCGCGCCACCGGGGGGATGATACCCCGGACATTCATGTTGGATTTACCTGTTCAAAGAAAGTCGGCAATGCTGTGGCGCGCAACCGCGCCAAGCGCAGACTGCGCGAAGTGGCGCGTCTTGTGCTGACGCAACTGGGCCAACCGGGATGGGATTATGTGCTGATCGGCAAACAGGGCGCGACAACCGAGGTGCCGTTTGACCAGCTGGAGCGTGACTTGCGCTATGCTCTGCGCAAATTGCACAGCCCGACATGACCCCGCTGGCCTATATCCTGTCATTGCCGGTGCGTGGTTATCGCGTAGTCTTTTCGCCCTGGGTTGGGCACAACTGCCGGTATCAGCCCACATGCAGCGCCTATGCAATGGAGGCCTTGCAGCGCCATGGCGGTGTCAAAGGCGGCTGGTTGGCAGCCCGGCGAATATGCCGGTGCCACCCATGGGGGGACAGCGGGTATGATCCGGTGCCTGATACGAAACCGGATAAGCACAACAAATAAACCGGGATTGGAAAACCAGTGTTTTCCACATGGAATCGTTCTCGTTGCAGAACTACGGGCTCTCTTTGGCGTGAAAAATGAACCCAAGCAGGTTTAACAACACCTGTGCGGCCAGAATTGACGTCGACCCCGTCGGATCATAATCCGGGGCCACTTCAACCAGATCAATGCCGACAATCTGATGGCGTTGCGCCACCTGTTGCAGGATTTCCAGCACATCGTAGTACAAAAACCCGCCATGGCTCGGGGTGCCGGTGCCAGGCGCAATTGAGGGGCAAAAGGCATCAATGTCGATGGTTATGTAAAGCCGTGCACCCTCAGGAATGCGCGCGACTGTTTCATCGGGGCCAAGGGCGCGCACCTGCCTGACTGACAAAATGTCAGACCCCATGTTGCGCGCGTCCACATACCCTTCTTTGGCGGTTGAGCTGACATTGCGAATGCCCAGTTGGGTGAGGCCCGTGACATAGCCCTTGTCCGCAGCCCGGCGCATCGGGTTGCCATGCCCATATCGCACACCATGGCGCTCATCGACAAAATCCAGATGCGCATCAATTTGCAGAATATGAATGTCGCCTTGATCATCAAAGGCATTCACGCATGGGATGTTGACCGAATGATCGCCGCCAATCACGACGGGCAGGGCACCTGCCTTTAGGATCGCGCGCACGCCCTCTTCGATATTGGCGTGTGACTGGAGGGTGTCGGTGTGGATGATATCCGCATCCCCAATATCCACAATCCGCACATCGCCAGGCAGATAGGTGGCGTCATCCTCGTGATCATAGGCGCCCGCATGGCCAAAGCTGAACAGGGTTGAGGCCTCGCGCACACCACGAGGCCCGAACCGCGCGCCAGATCGCCACTGGGTGCCCGCATCAAAAGGTGCCCCCAGAATGCAGACATCTGCATCAAGTGCATCCCAATTCTCGACATAGGGCCGCTTGGCGAAGGTTGAGATACCGACAAAGGGCAGGTTCAACCTGCCTGCGTCATATCCATGTGATGCCATGTCAAAATCCTCGGTCTTGTGGTGCACAGTGAAGGTGACCTGAAACGCTACATGCGTCCAGCCACGAATTGCCCTTTCCCCCTTGCGCGTTCCATGCAATAGGAAACCGCCAAACGACCTTTGCCAAGGAGAGTGCAAATGCAGATTCGTGAGGCCCTCACTTTTGATGATGTTCTGCTGGTTCCCGCTAAGTCCAGCGTGTTGCCCAATACGGCAGACACCCGCACCCGCGTGACCGCATCTATTGATCTGAATATTCCTCTGCTCAGCTCGGCCATGGACACCGTGACCGAAAGTGCCATGGCGATCTGCATGGCGCAGGCCGGGGGCATGGGCGTGGTGCACCGCAATCTGGATATTGAGCAACAAGCCCGCGAAGTGCGCCGGGTCAAACGGTTTGAATCTGGCATTGTTTATAATCCAATTACCCTGACAGCCGATCAGACACTGGCCGATGCCAAGGCTTTGCAGGAACGGTACCGTGTCACCGGGTTCCCGGTGGTGGATGGCTCGGGGCGTGTTGTGGGCATTGTGACCAACCGCGACATGCGTTTTGCAGAGGATGACAAAACGCCGGTGAGCGTGATGATGACTTCGGATGATCTGGCGATCCTTCACGAACCCGCCGATCTGGACGAGGCCAAATCACTGATGAAAGCTCGCCGGATCGAGAAATTGCTGGTCACGGATGGGGCGGGCAAGCTGACCGGCCTGTTGACGTTGAAAGATAGCGAACAGGCGGTGCTGAACCCCTCGGCCTGCAAAGATAAGCTGGGGCGCTTGCGGGTGGCTGCGGCCTCAACCGTGGGGGACGCGGGATTTGAGCGCAGTGCTGCGCTGGTGGAAGCTGGCGTTGATATGATTGTGATTGATACTGCGCATGGTCACTCTGAGGGCGTGGCGATTGCTGTGGAGCGGGCCAAAAAACTGTCCAATGAGGTGCAGATCGTGGCCGGTAATGTCGCCACAGCCGAAGCGACGCGCGCTTTGATCGGTGCGGGTGCTGATGCGGTGAAGGTTGGTATTGGGCCTGGCAGTATTTGCACAACACGGATGGTGGCAGGGGTGGGTGTGCCACAGTTGACCGCCATCATGGATTGCGCCTCTGGCGCGGATGGCGTGCCGGTCATTGCCGATGGCGGCATCAAATTTTCAGGTGATTTTGCCAAGGCGATTGCGGCGGGGGCGTCTTGTGCCATGGTCGGCTCGATGCTGGCGGGCACAGATGAAAGCCCCGGTGAAGTAATTTTGTATCAGGGCCGCTCCTTCAAATCCTATCGCGGTATGGGCAGCCTTGGGGCGATGGCGCGCGGGTCGGCTGATCGGTATTTCCAAAAGGACGCCGCCAGTGACAAGCTGGTGCCCGAAGGCGTCGAAGGTCAGGTGCCCTATAAGGGCGGTGCTGGCACGGTATTGCACCAATTGGTCGGCGGTCTGCGCGCGGCAATGGGCTATACTGGCTGTGCTACCGTTGATGCGATGCGCAGTGACTGTAGTTTTGTCAAAATCACCGGCGCCGGATTGCGCGAAAGCCATGTGCATGATGTGCAGATCACCCGTGAATCTCCCAACTATCGGGTTGGCTGATTTATCAATGACTTACGCGTCATTTCTAAGGTGAAATGTCGAGGGATGAACGCACACATCAGGCTGTGCCGCATTGCCCCTATTTTATAGGGGTTTCGCGTCATCGCTATGCGGTCAGAGCATCATAATGGCGGAGAGACAGGGATTCGAACCCTGGGAACCCGTGAAGGCTCAACGGTTTTCGAGACCGCCCCGTTCGACCACTCCGGCACCTCTCCGCGGGGGTCTGGATCGCCCGTGTAGTTGCCTTTTCAGGGGCGATCAAGGGCTTTTGCATTGTCTGAGATCAGAAATTGCCTAGGTTGGGGGCGACACCACTTTATCCGCAAAGGGATCGTTCCTCATGAGATCTGCCATGTATCCTCTGTTTCGACCCGTGATCGCCTTTTTGGCGCTGGTCGTCTGCCTGACACTGGGCGCGCCCATGTCTCATGCAGCCGAGCGCGACAAGCTGGAGGCGTTCTTGACGGTGACGGGCTTTGATGTGGCGCTGGACAGTATTGCACTGTCCGCCGAGAGCGCCCCCGATATGCTGGGAATGAGCAGCAGTGACTTTGGCGATAGCTGGTCGACGATGGCAGCGCAGGTGTTCTCGCAAAAGGTCGTGCACGCCATGGCACTGGATATATTGGAGAATACGCTGAGCGATGAATTGCTGGCCCATGGGGCCGAGTTCTATGCCTCGCCTTTGGGGCAGCGGTTGGTTGCGGTCGAGAATGCCTCGCATATGGCGGATGATGATGCCAAGTCTGAAGATGGTGATGCCCTGATTGCAGAGTTTGAAAACGACAATCCAACGCGGTTGCAAATCCTCAAAGAGCTAAACAGTGCCGTCGACAGCGGTGATCACGGTGTGCGGGCCATTCAAGAAATTCAGGTCCGGTTTTTGATGGCGGCCTCCAATGCAGGTGTGTTGGACGGCGAGATCGACGAGGCAGCGCTGCGGGCCATCATGAAGGAAAACGCAGCCGGGTTGCGCGAAAGTATTGAGGAATCCAGCCTGGCGTCCTCGGCATATACTTACAAAGAGATGAGCGACGATGATCTGGCCGACTATGTCATTGCGCTGAGCGATCCCAGGATGCAGCAGGTTTATGAGCTGATGAACGCCATTCAGCACGAAGTTATGGCCAACCGCTTTGAAGCGCTGGCCGAACGTATGGCGGGCGCGGTGCAGGGGCAGGAGTTGTGATGCGGGTAATGTTTACATTGGCACGGGCCGCTATTGTGGCCGCTGTTGTGGCCGTATCGGGGCCAGCGATGGCCGAGCGTTCGGTCCAGCTTGACGCGTTGTTAGATGCGTTGAAGGTGGCCGAAACGGTTGAAGTCATGCAAGCGGAAGGCGCGCGGTTTGGCGCTGATCTGGCGCGGGATATGATCCCGGATGTCGATAACGCTGCTTGGGCCAGGGTGATTGAGCGCATTTATGACGCCGACAAGATGTACGAGGTGCTGGCCTCAGGGTTTGAGGCCGAGCTGGCGGGCGCTGACCTGACGCCGATACTGGCCTATTACCAAACACCACAGATGGCCGAGATCGTCACGCTGGAGCTGTCGGCGCGCCGTGCGTTTCTGGACGCCGATACCGAGGCCTTTGCCGCCGAGCAATTTCAGGATCTGGCTGAGCAGGGAGCCGCAGTGGTGGATGTGGTCAACACATTGATCAAGGACAGTGATTTGCTGGAGATGAATGTGACCGGGGCGCTGAATTCGGACCTGATGTTTTACAATGGCCTGAATGAAGGCGGTGCGTTTGATCTGTCCGAAGAAGAAATACTGGCCGATGTCTGGGCCGGTGAGGAAGAGTTGCGCATCTCATCACGCGATTGGCTGCAATCGTTTTTCCTGATGGCCTATCAGCCGGTCGATCCCGAAGTATTGGACGGCTACGTCGCTTTTTGGCGCACAGAAGAAGGCCAGCTGTTGAACCGGGCAATTTTTGTGGCGTTTGACCAGATGTATGAGGATATTTCCTATTTGCTGGGGTTGGCGATCGCCGAGCAATTGCAGATTCAGGAATTGTGAGAGGTTGGGGGGATTGCCTCATTCGCCTTGTTCATCGGTATTTCGAGACACAACAGCCCGGTAAACAGGCCGCAGGCCCCGGGCCATCGTCAGCCCCCCTCTATGGGCTGGCGATTGGCTGATGTTTGCGCGCCGTTTGTTCTGAGTTCTGAGTTCTGAGTTCTGAGTTCTGAGTTCGGAGTTGCCGAGATAAAGTGCTTTGGAATGAGGTCAGGATCGCCATCCCGGGGGCAGAAGATGGTCCGGGTGATCAGGCTCCATGCACCATGAGCGCCACAACCAATGCCTCTTGAGAGTGTCTGTATTGTGCCAGATTCGCGCGCAACCGCGAGGTCACAACGCCGCGCTCGGTGTCGGGAATACGGGCCAGCGTATAGGCTTGTGCCAGATACCCTCCCTCTGCGCCGCCGATTTCGTCCAGCAATTGCGCATGATGAGCGGCGACAAAGCGCTCCACTTTACCGCGCCGCGCATTATAACTGGCGTTCTCCAAAACCGAGGTGGTACCATAGGCTGGCAACAGCAAAGGATTGGGCAGGTGGCTGGCATTTTGTGGCGTACATGCGCTCAGGATCAGTGGTAAGATCACAAACCTCTGGATTCCCATGGCATCCCTCTTGACTTTCATCGCTGCCTCTTGAATAAGCGCGCATCTCGGCGGGGGACCCCTCGTGCGAGGCATATATCAATATCGCCCATTGGGGCGCGCTGTCCGAGGTGGCCATGATGGCCAAAACACCCGACACAGGGGACCACAGGATGCGAAGAAAGTAAAGGAAATGCGCATGTTTGCGGTCCTCAAGACCGGTGGCAAGCAGTACAAAGTCCAGTCGGGCGATACGCTCCGTGTGGAAAAGCTTGCGGCAGATGCCGGTGACAAAGTTCAATTCAACGAAATTCTGATGCTGGGTGGCGACAAGGTTGTCGTTGGTGCCCCTCTGGTGGACGGCGCGGCTGTTCAGGCCGAGGTTGTGGACCAGATCAAAGGCGACAAGGTGATCCACTTTGTGAAACGCCGTCGTAAGCATGGCTCTCAGCGCACCAAAGGACACCGTCAGCAACTGACCATCCTGCGCGTTACCGACATCCTTGAAAAAGGTGGCGACAAATCCGGCGTTATGGCCGCGATGGGCGCTGGCTCGGTTTCTGGTGCTGCGGTTACCGCTGCTGCCAAGCCCGCCAAAAAGGCCGAAGCGCCCAAGGCTGAAAAGAAAGCCGCACCCAAGAAAGCCGCCAAGGCAGACGCCGGTGCTGACGATCTGAAAACCCTGTCAGGTGTTGGCCCCGCACTAGAGAAAAAGCTGCATGAAGCCGGTGTAACCACATTTGCCCAAGTGGCAGCATGGACCGCCGACGATATTACTGCTATGGACGAAAAACTGTCGTTCAAAGGTCGGATCGAGCGTGAAGGCTGGGTCGAACAGGCCAAAAAGCTGGCTAAAGGCTAAGGAGAGACAAGATGGCACATAAAAAAGCAGGCGGTTCATCCCGCAACGGCCGCGACTCAGCGGGTCGTCGTCTTGGTGTAAAGCTGTATGGCGGTCAATCTGTGATCCCCGGCAACATCATCGTGCGTCAGCGCGGCAATAAATTCTGGCCAGGCGAAGGTGTTGGCCAAGGCAAAGACCACACGATCTTTGCTGTGTCCGAAGGCAATGTGAAGTTCCACAAGGGCTTCAAAGGCCGCACATTTATTTCGGTTCTCCCGATGGCGGAGGCAGCTGAATAAGCCGACCTTAAAGGTTTTATGAACATTAAGGGGATCGGCAGAGCGCCGGTCCCTTTTTCTTTTTCTGACAAGAAATTTGAGGACCGGTTCAATCACCACCACCATGGCGTGCATTTAAAGAGGAAGACTGGATTGAACCATGAAGATCACCGGCAAAGACCTGATCGTACTGGGGTATGAGCAAGGCCAGTTTAATGGCCGTGCAAAAGACACCGTAAACGCACTGGGCCGGATGGATCCGGCACTGGCGGCATGGGATGAGTGCAACAAGCCCACCCCACACGAGGCACAAGAATGAGCGTCGCGGTTCTTAGTTTTCTGGCGTTTGGGGCCAGCCAGGTCGCCACACCGGGGCCAGCCAATATGGCATTGATGTCCACCGGTGCCCGCTATGGGCTTCGCGCGTCGCTGCCCTTTGTGCTGGGGGTGACCTTAGGCAAGCAGCTGCTGGTCTGGCCGATGGGCTTTGGCCTGATGGAGCTTGCCACAGGGGCCCCCGGCATCTTTGCCACCCTGAAATGGGCCTGTGTCGCCTATATTTGCTGGCTTGCCTGGAAAATTGCCAATCTGCGCCTGTCGCCGGGGCAGGTAGACACAGATGTGCCGGGGTTTATGGCAGGGCTGCTGGTGCATCCGCTAAATTCCAAGGCCTGGGCCATGATCGCCGGCGGGTTCACCAGTTTTGTGACGCCTGACACCTCGGCGTTACAAGCCACTGCCACAATTGCCGGGTGCCTGTTTGCCCTACAGGTCGTGCTGCACCCGACGTGGGCATATTTCGGCGAACAGATTGCGCGCACAGTTGCGGGAACCACGTTTGAGCCCTACCTGATGCGGTGCCTGGCGGCGCTGACGGTGGCTTCGGTATTATTTGTCCTATTTGCAGGAGCGGGATCATGAAACTTGACCCCATCATCACCCAAACCCTGATCAAAACACCTGAGTTTGATCTGCGCCCAGTGCGGGATTCGGATGCGGGCCTGATCGAGATGTATGCCAGTGATGTGCGCGTGGCGCGCAATATTGCAACGATCCCACATCCTTTGCCACCCGGCAGCATTGATACATTCATCACCCGTGCCGGGGCCGAGGACCGCCAGGAAGATTATTGGGTCATGGATGCGACCAGGCTGGGCGGCTCTGAAGTGATGGGCCTGATTTGGCTGGAGCGCATGGGGCGTGATCAATCCGGTGCTGGGTTCTGGGTGGCGCCTGCATTTTGGAATTTTGGCGTGGCGTCAGCGGCCCTTGCGGCGCTGCTGGAGGCCAATCCACAATCCAGCCGCACGTTCTTTGCCAGCGTGTTTCAGGACAATCCGGCCTCAGCACGGGTGCTGACCAACCTTGGGTTTCAATATCTGGGCGACGCCGAGGCGTTTTGCGTGGCGCGCAACGCCAATGTGGCCACCTGGACCTATAGCAGGAGCGTATGAGCGATGTTGACCACGCAACGCCTGACTTTGCGCCCCGTTGCCGTATCGGACCTGGAGCAGGTCTGGGTGATGGCGGAGGATTTTGAGGTCGTGCGCCACACCGGCACATGGCCATGGCCTGCGGACCGGGAATTTGCGGCATCGCGGTGCGCCGTCGGGTTCACGCACACCGGCGGCTGGCTGGTGGCGCTGAATGGCGATGATCTGGTGGGGATGGTCGGCCTCAAACATGACGGAGATCTGGGGTACATGTTGGCGCGTGCCCATTGGGGGCAGGGCTATGCCACTGAAATGGGGCAAGCTGTGGTCAGTCATGCCCGCCGTATGGGCGGTTGGGATATGCTGAAAGCCTGTGTGTTTGACGACAATCCCGCCTCAGGCCGAGTGTTGAAAAAGCTGGGTTTTGTGCAAGGACCAAACTGTGTGGGGCATTGTGAGGCCCGCAATGGTGATTTTGCAATCCTGACCTATACGATGGCGCTGAAATCATGAGTGTTGCGCGCATAGTTACGAAACGCTGGCCCCCGCGAGAGCTTGAGGGCAGAGGCAGATTAGAGTAACGCATCCAGACGTCAGGCGCTGAAAGGCCACACAATGAAATTTCTCGATCTCGCCAAGGTCTATATTCGCTCCGGTTCGGGGGGCAACGGGTGCATCAGCTTCCGGCGAGAGAAGTATATTGAATACGGCGGCCCCGATGGCGGCGATGGCGGCAAGGGCGGCTCGGTTCGGATCGAAGTGGTTGACGGGCTGAACACGCTGATTGACTTCCGCTATCAGCAGCATTTCTTTGCCAAGAACGGACAGCCCGGTATGGGCAAGCAACGCACCGGCAAAGATGGCGATGACATTGTATTGCGTGTGCCGGAGGGCACTGAAATCCTTGATGAAGATCAGGAAACGGTGATTGCGGATCTCACCGAAGTCGGCCAGACGTTTGTGCTGGCCAAGGGCGGCAATGGCGGTTTTGGCAACCTGCATTTCAAAACCTCGACCAATCAGGCGCCGCGCCGCTCTAATCCCGGCCAGGAAGGGGTTGAGCGTACCATCTGGCTACGCCTGAAGCTGATCGCCGATGTGGGCCTGTTGGGCCTGCCCAATGCGGGCAAATCCACCTTTCTGGCGGCCACATCCAACGCCCGACCCAAGATTGCCGATTACCCGTTTACCACACTGCATCCCAACCTTGGTGTTGTCGGTGTGGATGGGGTGGAATTTGTTGTCGCCGATATCCCCGGCCTGATTGAAGGCGCGTCCGAGGGGCGTGGCTTGGGGGATTTGTTCCTTGGTCATGTGGAGCGGTGCTCGGTTCTTTTGCATCTGGTGGATGGCACCTCCGAGACCATTGCCGAGGATTATCAGACGATTATCACCGAGGTGGACTCCTACGGCGGGATTTTGGCCGAAAAGCCGCGTGTGACAGTGCTGAACAAGGTCGATGCGCTGGACGAAGAGGCACGCAAAGCTGCCGTGGCTGAGCTTGAGGCAGCCTCAGGCGGGCCGGTTATGCAAATGTCTGGCGTTGCGCGTGAAGGGGTGAATGACGTGCTGCGCGCGCTGCGAACCCAGATTGACGACGACAAACTACGCCTGAAAACCGCCAATGATGAGCCCGAGCCATGGCGGCCTTAAGTGACGCAAAACGACTGGTCATCAAGATTGGATCGGCCCTTTTGGTGGACCGGGACAGCGGTGATTTGCGGGCTGACTGGCTGGAGGCTTTGGCAGGGGATGTGGCGCGATTGCGCGCCCGCGGCACGGATGTCATTTTGGTCTCGTCGGGGTCTATTGCGCTGGGGCGCAGGGCATTGGATTTGCCTGCCCGGGAACTTTCCCTGGAGCAATCTCAGGCCGCCGCCGCTGTTGGGCAGATCAAACTGGCAGGCGCATACGAGCGAGCGCTGAGCGCGCATGGCCTGAAAGCAGCGCAGGTTCTGGTTACGCTGGAAGACAGCGAGGACCGCCGCCGCTATCTGAACTCGCGCGCGACGTTGGAGCAACTGCTGCGCCTTGGCGTGGTGCCGATTGTGAATGAGAACGACACCGTGGCCACGGATGAAATCCGCTATGGCGATAATGATCGAATGGCAGCACAGGTGGCCGTTACAGCCGGTGCCGACCAGCTGATTTTGCTGTCGGATGTGGATGGGTTTTACACCGCAAATCCTGGCGATGATCCATCTGCGCGCCGCTTTGATGTGATTGAGGCCATCACACCCGAGATCGAAGCCATGGCAGGCGATGCGGGCTCGGGTCTGAGCAAGGGCGGGATGAAAACCAAGCTGATGGCGGCCAAGGCGGCCACCGCAGCGGGCTGTGAAATGGCGATCACCGAAGGCTCAGCTTTGCACCCGATCAGCGCAATGGAAAACGGCGCGCCGTGCACATGGTTCACCGCTCAGGGGGACCCACAACAAAAGCGCAAAGCCTGGATCGCGGCGATGAAACCACGCGGTTTGATCACTGTCGACGCCGGAGCCGCACAGGCCTTGAGCAACGGCAGCAGCCTGTTGCCCGCCGGGGTGATCAAGATTTCCGGGCGCTTTGGACGGGGAGACCCTGTCGAAGTCGTTGATGAGGATGGTACCCGTCTGGGGGTGGGCCTCACCCGCTATAACATTGAAGATGCAGTAAAAATTCGCAAACTCAAAACCAGCGAGATTGAATCGGCTCTGGGCTATCCAGCCCGAGGCCCGCTGATCCACCGTGATGACATGGCGTTTTGATGCCTTACAATGCTACTCTGCCCAAAGGGAGTTTTGACCATGAAAGACTTTGATGACATCGCTGCACTGATGGCCGATATCGGGGCGCGCGCGAAAGTGGCAGCAGCAGCTTTGGCCACGGCGAGTGCGGAGTCAAAGGCCAAGGCGCTGAGCGCCGCTGCGGATGCTGTCTGGGCGCGCCGCGCCGAGATTATAGCCGCCAATGACAAGGACATGAGCTTTGGGCGCGACAAAGGCCTGAGTGAGGCCATGCTGGACCGCCTGAAGCTGGATGCGCCGCGCATTCAGGGCATCTGTGATGGGTTGCGCGCTGTGGCTGCGCAGAATGATCCCGTTGGCGAGGTGCTGGCGGAATGGGATATGCCGTCGGGGCTGCACATCCGGCGGGTGCGCACGCCTTTGGGTGTGATTGGTGTGATCTATGAGAGCCGCCCAAACGTGACAGCGGATGCCGGCGCATTATGCCTGAAATCCGGCAATGCGGTGATCTTGCGCGGCGGCTCGGAGAGCTTTCATTCATCAGGGGCGATACATGCCTGCCTGGTTGAGGGGATGCGTGCGGCTGGTCTGCCCGAAGATGCAATTCAACTGGTGCCCACGCGCGACCGCGCAGCGGTGCAGGAAATGCTGACCATGACCGATACGATTGACGTGATTGTGCCACGCGGTGGCAAAGGGCTGGTGGGGCTTGTGCAACGCAAAGCGCGCGTGCCAGTGTTTGCCCATCTTGAGGGCATCGTGCACATTTATATTGATGCGGCCGCTGACCCGCAAAAAACGCTGGATGTGGTGCTGAACGCCAAGACCCGGCGCACGGGCATCTGTGGCGCTGCTGAGTGTTTGCTGATCCACAAGGATGTGGCTGATACACTTGGCCAGAGCGTGGTTCGTATGCTGGTCGACGCGGGCGTAGACGTGCGTGCCGATACAGGTTTGCAAGGCATTCAAGGGGTGACGCCAGCCACTGAGGATGACTGGGGCAGTGAATACCTCGACATGATCATTGCCGCAAAAGTGGTTGATAACATTGATGAAGCTGTGGCGCATATCCGTCAATACGGGTCCAATCACACCGATTGTATCCTCACCGAAGACGACGCCGCAGTTGATCAGTTTTTTGCCCAGCTTGACAGTGCGATCCTGATGCACAACGCCTCAACCCAATTTGCCGATGGCGGAGAATTTGGCATGGGCGCAGAGATTGGTATCGCCACAGGCAAGATGCATGCGCGCGGGCCGGTGGGGGCAGCCCAGCTGACCAGCTTCAAATATCTGGTGACAGGGGATGGTGCGACACGCAGCTAAAGCGCGCCGTCTTTGATCTGAGGCAGGCAAAAGGCGGCGAAACGCCTTAGAAGGCCAAAGTCAGCTTTTCATCTGTCATGTTCACCTGACAATGGCGCCCAAGCTGAGCCAGATTTTGTGGCAGTAACAAAAACTGCACATGGGCTGGGTCAACCTTGGCCAGCCCTTGACCCGACAGCATATCCCAAAGCGCAGTTTCCTGTTTCATCGTCGGGCTGCTGGCGGATATCATCCAGTGGTCATCATCGCTGGCAACACTCAGCGTGCCCCCCTGAGGCAGTGCTTTTTCGAGGCACAAAAGTGCGAGAACCACACATTGCGCCAGAGGGCGCGGCAGGCTGTCAGAGCCGAGCCAGTTCAAATCAAGACGACGATCAGCCATCGCTGTAGACCAGACCTTGCAAATCTCGTCATGTCGGGTGCTCTGGCTGGGCGAGGCCATGCCAAATGCCAGCCGAAACAGGCCGATACGGCCCGTAGCGCTATCGGCGCTGTCACTAATCAGCCGCATCTCGGGGCCATCGTCAGCCACACCGCTCAGGCTTAACAATTCCAGCCCGTTGCTGACCGCGCCAATGGGGCTGATCAGATCATGGCAAATACGAGAGCCTAGAAGTGCGGCGATGTTTTCGGTAGGATCAAGTGTCACGTCCCGCGTTTCCTTTCACGGATTAGATTTATGTATGACCTGAACGCCTTGCTGGAGCCCGGCATGCTGGTGGCACATCCCAGCCAGCCGGATTGGGGGGTTGGTCAGGTGCAATCGAATGCCAATGGTAAAATCACTGTTAACTTTCCTGATGCAGGCAAGGTGGTGATTGATGGTTCCCGCATTGCCTTGGTTATGGTTCATCATCCGTAAAGAAGGTTAGCAGAAGATTAACACTCGTAAAGAGGGGCGGGATGCGCAGCTTGGCGATCATTGCCAAGTGGGGCCTGAGCACTTAAAACCGCGGCTGTATGGCAAGGCTGGATCCCACATGAATAAACCCGCGCCGCAGTTTCATGTTAAGCTTGCGCAAACACAGGAAGAATTGGAAGCAGCCCAGCGATTGCGCTACCGCGTTTTCGTCCAGGAATTGGGCGGTGACGGGCCGCTGGTGGATCATGATGCGGGTCTTGAAACAGATCAGTTTGATGCCTGTTTTGATCACCTGATTTTGCAATGTGATGCGGCTCCGGGTGAGGTGGTCGGTGTTTACCGGCTGTTGCGGGATGATCAGGCGGCGACGGCAGGGCAGTTTTATTCAGAAGATGAATATGATTTGAGTAGGCTTAAATCCTCGGGGCGTCGACTGTTGGAATTGGGGCGTTCGTGTCTGGACGCGCAGTATCGAGGTGGCATGGCCATGTATCACCTGTGGAACAGCTTGGCCATGTATGTAGCTGATCACAAAATAGAAATCCTGTTTGGCGCTGCCAGCTTTCATGGCACGGATGCCTCTGCGCTAGCACAGCCCTTGTCCTTGTTGCATCATCGGCATCTGGCCCCAGAAAACCTGAGGCCACGGGCACGAAACGGGGATTACCAATCCATGGATCTGGTGGCCGAGGCCGATCTGGACCGTCGCGCGGCGATGCTGCAAGTACCTTCATTGATAAAAGCGTACCTGCGTTTGGGCGGGTATGTGGGCGACGGGGCGTACGTTGATCACCGGTTTAACACCACGGATATTTGCCTGGTGATGGATACTGCACAGATGCGTGAAAACAAGAAAAACATTTATTCAAAAGGGATTACAAGGTGAGTTTCACCTGGAAACCAGAGCAAGAGCCCGAGCATGTTCGCATCTCGTTGATGGGATGGCTTTGCGTGATCGCGCGAGGCTTGATTCTGAGTGTGATCTTGTCCGCAGGTGTTTTGTTGACCGCTATACTTCGAGTGATCGAAGTGCCCCTATATGGCGCACATCGGCCTTGGACGCCCTATATCACGCAATGGGTTTGTCGCATGGCATTTTGGGTGTTGCAAATGCGCCGAGAGGTGCAGGGGCAGCCAATGACACATAGTGGAGCTGTGGTCTCTAACCACACGTCTTGGTTGGATATTTTCACGCTGAACGCTCATAAACGCATCTATTTTGTCTCCAAATCGGAAGTGGCAAAATGGCCGGGAATTGGCCTGTTGGCGCGGATCACAGGCACAGTGTTTATTGCACGCGATCCCAAACAGGCCAAAGCGCAAACGCAATTGTTTGAAGAGCGGCTGAAAGCGGGGCACAAATTGCTGTTTTTTCCCGAGGGAACATCGACCGATGGATTGCGGGTTATTCCATTTAAAACAACACTCTTTCAGGCGTTCCTAAGTGAAAACCTGCGCGACGAGATGCATATACAACCCGTCACATTGGTATATCACGCGCCGCCCGGCCAGGACGCCCGGTTCTATGGCTGGTGGGGCGATATGGAATTCGGGCCACATCTATTGCAAACGCTGGCGTCGATGCGCCAAGGGTCTGTGCGGCTGGTGTATCACCCGCCGGTCAAAGTGTCTGACTTCTCTAATCGCAAGGAGTTGGCAGCACACCTTGAGGCGGCCGTGCGGGCAGGCATGCCTCAGGAACGCCAGATTGGCGCTTAATCCATGGCGGCGATGAGTGTGCTCAGCGCGGCGGAGGGATCATCGGCTTGCCAGATTTCATCGCCAATACCAAAAAAGTCAGTCATCGGAGCCAGAGTGCGGATCAACTCTGGCGTCAATGCGCCCTCGGCGACCACCGGAATTTCGATCATCTTGGACCACCAGTCAAACAGGTCAGCCTCGGCCTGGCTGCCATCGCCCAATGCGCTTGTGCCGACTGGCCCAAAGGAAATGTAATCGGCGCCGGATTCGCCCGCAGACATACCTTCGTGCTGAGAGGCGGCGCAATACGCGCCGATGATGGCATCCGCGCCCAGTTCTTTGCGGGCATAACGCACAGTGCGGGCGCCGTCCGTCAGGTGCACACCGTCAAGGCCCAATCGCTCAACCATGGCAAGATGTGTGTCGATCACCAGCGCCACGTCGCGCTCAAGAGTCACTTCGCGGCAGGCATCCGCGGCCCGCGCAATGCGATCTTCATCCGACGACGACAGCGTCAGGCGGACACAGGCCACATCATGGGCATCCAAAACACCGGCAAGCTGTGCGGGGTATTGGCTCAGCTCGAATTCGGGCGGAGTGATGAGGTAGATTTGCGGCTGCTCGGTTTCGGCCATCTGTGGGCGCTCCGGTATTTGTTGTTTGCGCCGCTATAGCGCCTAAATACGTGCCGGTCCATGCGGCTGGGCCGGGTGATTAAGTATTTTTGGAAAGATGAAGCCGGGGGTGGGGTTTTCTATACTGCGCAGCTGGACTATCAGGCAGGGCAGCCTTGGAGGGGTGAGATGCCAACAGATCAACAACAACCCGCCTTTGTGCTGGTGCGCCCGCAGATGGGAGAGAACATCGGCGCCGCCGCACGCGCAATGTGGAATTTCGGGCTGGACCGGATGCGTGTGGTTAACCCGCGTGACGGTTGGCCCAGTGAGCGGGCTGTTGCAATGGCCAGCGGTGCCGGGCGTTTGTTGGACGAAGCCCAGCTGTGTGATGGCACAGCGGCGGCGTTAGAGGGGTGCAGCTTTGTCTTTGCAACCACGGCGCGGGCGCGCGGATTGACCAAGCCGATATTTTCACCTGAGGGCGCCATGGCAGTGGCCGCTGAGAAGATTGCAGCCGGTGAGCAGGTCGCTGTGCTGTTTGGGCCTGAGCGTGCCGGTCTGGAAAACGACGATATTGCGCGGGCCAATGCGATTATCAATGTGCCGGTGAATCCTGAGTTTGCCTCGCTTAATCTGGCGCAATCTGTGTTGTTGATGGGCTATGAATGGCAACGTGCCAAGGGCCAGATTGCCGCGCAGCGCATGGAAATGATCAAGACCGATTGGGCCGGGCATCAGGAAATCGAGGCGCTGAGTGCACATTACGAAGAGCGGCTGGAGGAGGCCGGATTCTTTTTCCCGCATCCCAAGGCCGAGGGCATGAAGATCAACCTGCGCAATATGTGGAGCCGTATGGCGCTGACGCGTGCTGATGTGCAGATGTTGCACGGGATCATGCGGCAAATGGTGCGTTGGAAAGAACGCGGCAAAGGTTGAAGCGGGCAGGGCGGGGCATTACCCTTGCCCGGACAAATTGAGAGGTTTCAGATGAGCGCGAAACGCAGCATCTTTGAAGAGGTTGGCGAGGCTGGCCCCCGCACGCCCGAACCGCAGGGCGGTATGATTGATCAGGGGCGCGGCGGCGCGCGCCGGGGCATTCGTGCTTGGCTGATGGTGTTATTTGCGCTGGTCGTTGTGATGATCGTGGTGGGCGGGTTAACCCGACTGACCGACAGCGGGCTCAGCATCACCGAGTGGAAGCCACTGACCGGGGCCTTGCCGCCGATGAACGCCGCGGATTGGCAGGCAGAGTTCGCCAAATATCAGGCCATCCCTGAGTTCCAGATTCAGAATGAGTGGATGGAACTGGCTGATTTCAAATCGATTTATTGGTGGGAATGGGGCCATCGTCAACTGGGCCGGGTGATTGGCCTGGTCTGGGCGATCGGTTTCTTTGGGTTTCTGGCTGCCAGAAATATTCCGGCAGGCTGGGCGGGGCGATTGCTGTTGCTGGGCGCGCTTGGTGGCGCACAGGGCGCTGTGGGCTGGTGGATGGTCAGCTCGGGTCTCAAAGGCTCGATGCTGGATGTCGCCAGCTATCGGTTGGCGGTGCATCTGGGGCTGGCCTTTGTGATCCTTGGGTTCATCGGCTGGTACATCCTGATGTTGGGCCGTGAAGACCGCGCATTGATGCAGGCGCGGCGCGGCAAAGAGAGCAAACTGTTTGGGCTCAGCACCGGGTGGCTGCATTTTGCATTTCTACAAATCCTTATCGGCGCGTTGGTGGCGGGCATTGACGCCGGGCGCAGCTATACGGATTGGCCGATGATGGGCGGAGGGGTTTTTCCGCCCGATATGATGATGCTTGAGCCTGCGTGGCGGAATTTCTTTGAAAACCCTGGTCTGGTGCAATTCATCCACCGGATCACCGGCTATCTGCTGTTGGCCTTTGGTGTGGTCGTATGGCTGCGGGGGCGGCGCTCGGCTCATGGTGTGACGCGCAGGGCGTTTACGGCGGCCTTTTTGGCGATGCTGGTGCAGGCCGTGCTGGGGATCATGACCGTGATTTACGGTGCCCCCTGGCAGGTGGCGATTGCGCACCAGTTGCTGGCGGTTGTTGTCTGGGGTCTGATCCTGCGCGCACGGTTCCTGAGCCTTTATCCGCAAGCGCAATCTATCCGGGGATAAGCGTCATGACAGCGTTTGAACACTTGATGGCTTTTCAGCGCCAAACCGAAGCTTTGGGGCAGGTGGCGGGCCGCCTTGGGTGGGATCAGGAAACGATGATGCCACGCGGTGCTGGCGATCAGCGGGCCGAGGAAATCGGTGCGTTGCAGGCGGTCTTGCATGCGCGCGGCACGGACTCGCGTGTGGGCGATTGGCTGGCTCAGGGCGGCGCCCCGGATGAGGCAGGCAAAGCACAGTTGCGTCACATCCGGCGCAATTATGAGCGGCTCAGCCGGGTGCCCGGTGATCTGGTCGAGGCCTTGGCCCGTCTGACCAGCCGATCTCAGGGCATTTGGGCCGAGGCGCGCGGCAAGGACGATTTTGCCAGCTTCGTGCCCGTGCTTGAGGAGGTTGTGAACCTCAAGCGTCAGGAAGGTGCCGCACTGGCGGATGGGGGCGACATCTATGATGCGCTGCTGGAGGATTATGAGCCGGAAACTACCGCGGCTGAGATCGAAGCGATATTCAGCGCGATGCGCCCCGGTCTGGTGGATCTGCGCGCGCGTGCATTGGCGTATCCTGAACGCCCTGCGATTGAAGGCCAGTTTGATGAGGCGGCGCAATTGCAGCTGTCACACGAACTGGCACAGGTGTTTGGCTATGATCTGACCCGTGGGCGTCTGGATCTGGCCGTGCATCCGTTTTCATCCGGGTCGGGGGATGATGTGCGCATCACCACACGCACCAGCGCGGATGACCCGTTTAACTGTATCTACTCTACGATCCATGAAACTGGCCATGCCTGTTATGAGCAAAACATCAATCCCGCCTACCGGCTGACGCCTTTGGGGCGCGGCGTATCGATGGGCGTGCACGAAAGCCAAAGCCGGATATATGAAAACCAACTGGGGCGAAGCCGGGCCTTTTGTGGCTGGCTGTATGGCCGGATGGTTGATGCCTTTGGCCAGATGAGCGTGAATGAGGATGCATTTTATGCCTGCGTCAACCGGCTGCACCGTGGCCATATCCGCACCGAGGCCGATGAGGTGCAGTATAATCTGCATATCATGCTACGCTTTGATCTGGAGCGCGCGTTGATTGCGGGCGACTTGCAGGTCCGTGACCTTGAAGCGGCGTGGAACGATCGGTTTGCCGCTGATTTTGGATATGATGTGGCGCGCGCCTCGGATGGTGTGTTGCAGGATGTGCATTGGTCGGTGGGCTTGTTTGGCTATTTTCCGACCTATGCGTTGGGCAATGTTTATGCCGGATGTCTGCATGAGGCGTTGTCGGATGCTGTGCCCGATCTGGATGCGCAATTGTCTGAAGGTGACCTTGGCCCGGCAACAGCCTGGCTGGCGGACAAGGTCCAGCGCCATGGCGGGTTGTATGCCCCGCGTGACGTGATTGCGCAGGCTTGCGGCGCGCGCCCGACGCATACACCTTTGATGGGGTATCTGGAGCGCAAGTTCGGGGCGCTTTACAGGTGAGGCAGATCAAAGGGGCATAGATGCTCAACACGCTGATCATTTTTGTGACTGTTGTGGCCGGTCTAGTGCTGTTGTGGCCCGCAGTGTCCCGGGCACATCTGTGGCGGGCCACGATCACGCCGCTTGCCTCTATCATCGGCAGCGGGTTTCTGGTGCTGGGGCCGATCCTTCAGGATGCATATGGGCAGATTGCACCGTTGGTGATGGCGATGTTGTGCCTGTTTGCCTATCTGTTTGGCGCAGCGATCCGGTTCAACATCACCCGGATAGATACCAAGGCCAACAGCGGCGATCCAGTCGAGCGCGGCATGGAAACAGCCGCCGCATGGGCGCTGAGCTTTGCCTACATTGTATCGGTTGCCTATTACCTGAACCTGTTGGGGGCCTTTGCCGTTAGCCTGACTTACCTGAATGATGCGTTTCACGCAAAGTTGGTCACATCCGGCGTTTTCTGCATCATCCTGTTTGTTGGCTGGACACAGGGCTTTGGCGCCTTGGAGCGATTGGAGCAGGTCTCGGTTGGGCTGAAGCTGTCGATCATCGCGGGGCTGTTGTTTGGCCTCGGCTGGTTTTTCACAGGTCAGGCGGCAAGCGGTGAATTGGTTTTTACGCCATCGCGGTTGGCGGGATGGCCCGCCATAGCGCTGGCATTTGGCCTGTTGGTCACGGTGCAGGGGTTTGAGACATCGCGGTATCTGGGGGCTGAATATGACGCGCAAACACGGGTTCGCTCCATGCAATTGGCCCAATGGGTGTCCAGCGCGATCTACATGATTTACATCGTCTTTCTGTCCTACTTGTTTGCACCGGGCACAATTGAGCTGAGCGAAACCGCGATTATTGATCTGATGGCAATCGTCGCGCCGATCCTGCCCATATTACTGATTGCCGCTGCTCTGAGTGCGCAATTCAGTGCCGCTGTGGCCGATACCAGCGGATCGGGCGGTTTGATGACTGAGCTGACCTCCGGGCGGGTCTCGGCGCGTGGCGGCTATGCCATTTTGGTGGGGGTTGGGCTGGTGCTGACCTGGGCGCTGAGCGTGTTTGAGATCATCAGCTATGCGTCAAGGGCGTTTGCCTTTTATTACGCATTGCAGGCGGCAATCGCTGCCAAAGGCGCATGGCAACACCCACGCCAGACCGGCAAGGCGCTGTTGTTTCTGGCGCTTGCCTGTCTGGGGGCGCTGATCACATTGTTCGGGGCACCCATTGAATAGGCGCAGCTGTGCGCGCTGTTCACAGTTGTGCTGCGATGTCTTCTTTGGTTGTGGGTTTCTCTACCCATTTTGACAAAATGGAGTGTAGTGCACCGCAATCGCGGTTCTCAACGGCCTGGCGCAGGGACGACAGGACATTGGCCATTTCAATCTCGGAAAGATGCTCCTCTTGTGCACGCAGAATTTTTGGGTGCGGCGTGGTTAACATATCCGAGCCGATCAACAGTTCTTCGTGCAGCTTTTCACCGGGGCGAAGGCCAGTGATGGCAATCTCGATATCACCATCGGGCATGGCCTCGTCGCGCACGGTCAGGCCTGCGGCTTCGATCATCTGGCGGGCAACGCTGTAGACGGGTACCGGCTTGCCCATATCAAGCACAAACACATCACCGCCACGCGCAAAAGACCCCGCAACCAGCAGCAGGCGCACGGCTTCGGGGATTGTCATGAAATAGCGGGTGACATCCGAATGGGTCAGGGTGAGCGGGCCACCATTTCTGATCTGTTCCTGAAACAGTGGAATGACAGACCCGCTTGAGCCCAGAACATTTCCAAAGCGCACCATGGAAAAGCGGGTGTTTTCCATGCGTGTTGCCAGGTCCTGCACACACATTTCGGCCAGTCGTTTGGAGGCCCCCATGGCCGAAGAGGGCCGCACGGCTTTGTCTGTTGAAACCAGTATGAACCGCTCCACCCCGGCCTCGCGTGCGGCATCGGCCACACATTTGGTGCCCAACACATTGTTGCGCATCCCGGCCAGTGCATTGCTTTCGACAAGGGGTACATGCTTGTAGGCGGCGGCATGCAGCACAATATCCACCTTCATGTCCTGCATCACTTCGCGCACCAAAGGTTTGTCACAGACAGACCCCAGCACCGGTCGTATATCCAGACCGTCGGCGATTTGGGTCAACTCACGATCAATGCAGAACAGGGCATGTTCACTATGGTCCAACAGGATCAGGCATTCGGGTTTGTGGAGGATCAACTGACGGCACAACTCAGACCCGATCGAGCCACCAGCTCCAGTGACCAGAATGCGCCGACCTTGATAGGTGTCGCTGACTCCGGGCAAATCGGCCTCAAGGTTTTCACGGCCCAGCAGATCATTGTGATCAATGCGGTGGGTGTCAGACAAGGTTTTGCCAGTATCCGCCAACAGATCGGCAAATGAGGGCAACACATGCACTTCGGTCCCCAGAGGAGCCAGCCGTTTGGTGATTTTTGAGCGCACAGTATGGCTGACCGATGGCATGGCCAGCACAATGCGCTTGACCTGATGGCGGGCCACAAGCGCCTCAACATCCGAGGAGGGATGCACGCGCAGCCCGGCAATGGTCAGGTTTTGCAGGCGCAAATCATCGTCAATAAAGGCCACCGGCTGCACGGCATCATCAGTGGCCAGCGCCGAGGCCAATTGCTGGCCAGTTTGCCCCGCGCCATAGATCAACAATGATGTGCGCGGGCTACCACGATGATAAATGCTCAGCAATATCTGGCGCATCAGCAACCGCACCATCACCGACAGAATCAAAAACAGCATACCCGTGACCACATACACATGTGGCGGCGTGCCGATGCCGGGCAACAGCAGGGATGTCGCCAGCCCTGAGGCCACGATCACCACCGCCACAAAGGCGCTGTCGATCACGCCCTGCATTTCATAGGCGTTCAGTTTGATCTTATGCAGGCCCAGCAACACGGTCAGCACCACACCGGTTGACAACATGGCCGCCAGATCCAGCATCAGGTTTTGTGGCAAAGCCCAAAGCGACGCGCTGCCCATAATCAGGGCATGCGACGCCATATGTGCGACACCAATCAACAGTACATCAATGCACAAAAGAATGGCTCGCTTTTGGGATCGGTTCAGCGATACCGCAAAATCATAGAGCATTCGGTCTTGTCCCCCAGCAGGCACTCAGGCCTGTTCCGGTGTAAATACAACCCTTTTAGCGGGCCTAAGAATGTCAGAACGCATAGCGTTTGTCAGTAAATGGCGCAAGCAGAGGTCTTGAATTCGTGATGGGAATGGCAGGATGGTCACTCTTTTTGATGAATTTTGGGGGTAAATGGCAGAGTTTTGCCGATTTTATGGGCTAATCAATGTCAATTTTGCGTCGTTGAGCATGAATCGAAACGGGGTCAGTGCTGAGTGCACTGCTTGTGCTTAGCCTGCCCGCCGAAACACCCGTCGTATGGTTTCAACAATCAGTTTTGCATCATAGCAAACCGATTGATTGGCGGCATAAATCAGATCAAGCCGCCCTTTGACCGGAATGCAACGCCGGACATAAACACTTTCGGTTTCTTGGGGCGTTTTGCAGGGCGCCAGCAGGTGCTCTTCGGTTTTATGAAACACAATGGTCGCAAGGCCCGTCACGCCGGGGCGGTTGCGCAGTACCTTTGTGTATAGGTCGGGGCACATGTCCACATAGCGGCGCAGGGGCGGGCGTGGCCCAACAAAGCTGATATCGCCGCGCAGGATGTTCCACAGCTGTGGCAACTCGTCCAAACGATAGCGTCGCAAGCGCGCCCCAATAGGGGTGATGCGGGCGGTTTTATCACCTCCGGAGACACCGCTGTCAGTCTCAGCCACAGCCATGGTGCGAAATTTCCACAGCAAAAACCCCTGTTCGGGTGTTTTCATCCGCTCCGAAAGGTACAACACCGGGCGCCCCTCGCGCAGCAGGATCAGCACCGAGATGATCACGATGACGGGCAATAGCACCAAACTGAGAAGCAACGCCAATGTGATATCCATCACGCGCTTTGCCAATGTCATGCCTGTGCCTCCGATGTCTGCCAGTCGTGGATCATGTCCTGGGCGCTTTTATGCAAGCTCATCCCCGGCAGCAAGGCCGCAAGACGGCGGGTGGAGAGCGTGACAGTTTGGGTGTCAGCAGATGTGCGCGCCTTCCAGGCGATGTCTTTGCCTGCGGCGCGTGCCAATGCCTCCATTTCGACCGGGGCAGAGGTCGACACATTTAGTAAAGGTGGCAGGTGATCGGCTGGTAGCCGTACCAAAGCGCACAGGATTTCAAGCAGATGGCCGGGGCTGACATAGCTGCGCCGGGGGCCGTGCCCGTCTTGGAAGCGTGTCAATGTAACCGGTTGGCGAGTGCCCGCACGCAGCGCCGGAGCGAGGCTATCAGCCCCCACAACATTGGCCAGTCGCAAGCAACAGTGGCAAACGCCCTCACCTTTCAGTTGCGCCACATTTGCCTCCATCGCCAATTTGGCGTGGCCGTAATCCGAGGCGGGCTGGAGT
>JARGOC010000001.1 GCA_029212365.1 Roseovarius sp. | reverse complement strand
ATGGAAAGTTCAGACATGGCCGCGTAACTAAGACAAATTAGCCTCCGGCAAACCCGGCGCAGTTCAGCCTGCCTCTGTAACTTGCGAGGAAGATAATAGTTCGTTGCGAAGTCGGTAGGCTAAAAATTTATTGAAACCAAAAATAAATTTCAGTCACGGCCATATCAGTCCGATCTGCCATACTCTCATTGACGCCCATGTGAATACCAAAGAGATTCAGTAGGCGCCTAGCGGGGGTGTTTCCTGGAGTTGGGTCTCCAACGAAACGCTGCTTCACGCCTACTATGTGCCTGCTATCTCAAAAGAGATCGCCTAATCATGTTGGAATCCATCCGCGCAATTCAACTGATACATTGGAAAGCATAATCTAAAAATGGTGAGCCGTGATGGGTTCGAACCATCGACCTACTGATTAAAAGTACGTGTGGGAAGTGACTAACCGCTTATTGACCAAGTGTTAATCGCGGTCGCGATTTTGCGTTACAAGGATGTCACAAGGGTCGCTTGGTGTTACATCTACACGCTAGTGGCGATCTTCCAAATGGGCGGGGCATAAGAAGCTCATGCTTGCACAGAGTCACCTCGACGGTACATAGTCCGATTTTGAGTCGTAAAGGTATTTTTGCAATGGCTGAGCAGTCCACAGCGACCAAGTTGACCAATGTAATTGATCAGTTTGAGTCCACCGCACCTTCAGAAGACATTTCCCGACCGACTGAGGAGTTGGTAATTGGTATGGTTGGAGCGGTTGGGGCGGGCGTCTCAAGAACCGCAGCCGAGCTCAAGGCTATCCTCGAAACTGACTACGGATACAGCGTTGAAATTGTCAAAGCGAGTGACCTTATTCGTGAAAACGCTGACAGGACCAGCATCTCGTCTCCCGCTAAGCAAGGCTCGGATCGCATTAAAGACCTGCAAACTATCGGGACAGAGTTAAGAGATTCATTTGGCGAGGACTATGTTGCAGCCAAAGCAGTTGAAAAAATCGCGGCCCAGAGAAAGACAGAGGGCGGATATGACGAGAGCAAGCAGGTTCCTCAACCTAGGAGACTGCGGCAGGCAACGATCATAGATTCCTTTAAGCACCCGAAAGAGACCATGCTACTCAGGCGTGTCTATGGCGGGATCTACTGGCAATTTACGGTTTTTGCGCCTGACACGGTTAGAGAGACTAGGCTGAAGTCTCTCGGGATCGAAAAGGACGAACTGTCTGGGATATTCACTCGTGATGAAAATGACAAAGAGGGCGATCACGGCCAGAAAGTCGGTAAGACTGCATATCTTTCAGATTTTTTCATTAGGAATGATGGGGAAAACGACACCCGATTGGTTTCTGTGATCCAAAGGTATCTCGAGATCATTTTCAACATTTCCGTTCATACTCCAACCACCGATGAAGCGGGAATGTATTCTGCGGTTTCGGCCGCTAGCAAGTCAGCTTGCCTGTCACGCCAGGTTGGCGCATCAATTTATTCTGCTGATGGAGAGTTGATAAGCGTTGGGTGGAATGACGTTCCGAAAGCGTTTGGAGGTTTGTATTCGACGGAAGATGGTGGCCATGACCATCGCTGCTATCTTTGGGGCGGGAAGCTCTGCCACAATGATCGCAAGAAGGACGAGCTGTACGAGAAGATATTCAAGAAGCTTGAAGAAGAAAGCCTCCTCGCGAAGAATGCCGACAGAGAAAAATTGCGCACCGCTTTGGTCGGTACGCCGGTCAAAGATCTGATCGAATACAGCCGTTCTATCCACGCTGAAATGGAGGCGATAGTATCGGCTGGTCGAGCGGGCAAGTCTGGTATGGTAGGTGGTACGCTCTATACGACTACGTTCCCATGTCACAACTGCGCACGCCACATCGTCGCAGCCGGTATATCGAAGGTGTACTATGTCGAACCATACGCCAAAAGCTTGGCTCTAGAACTTCATAGTGACGCCATCGGTGTGACTGATGATGACGATAAGAAAGTCGCGTTCCTGCAATACGAAGGTGTTGGACCCGACAGTGTACTGAAGCTTTATCATCACGGGATTGAACGCAAAGCGAACGGCAAAGCGAACATCACGGACAAAAAAAAACTGCCCTCCCTGTCCTACCACCACCAATGGACGGATTCACAACGCACGAAAAACGTGTTATGGATCATCTCGAGAACGTTGAAAGTAGGCCAGTGGGGGCTGAAGCAGGATGACACACCTATGAGCAACCGGCAGGAAAAGCGAAGACAGCAACCTGAATTCCTGTTTGTCTTCGACTCGAAGGCTGTGTCCGATCAAGCAGTTACACAAAATGAGAACACAGAACGTTCAGAAGGCGTACGACGTTCGAGCACTAACGGCGACGATGTGAAAGCAGCGCGGCAGAAGCTCATCTCTGAACTACGGGAATTTGGCTGTTAGTCATTGTTCTAAAGTAGATTCGGTGCCTCAATTCTCCACATAATGCTAACCGTAACAATCAACCTATCAGCTGAACCATTGGGGCTATCTGTTGGATTGGTTGGCGGTCACTAAGCTTTTCCAAGGTATTGGGTGTCATGTGTGGCGAAACCCAAACACTCCGTCAGATTGGTTTATGATATCAGACGGTCACAGCGAATATTTGCGCCTGAGACGACGGCCACTATCTCAGTCTATAGAATATTATCTTCCAGCTGCTGGACAATGAAGTCAGCGCTGATGACGCGACCAAAGCGCGACTGATCGCCTCCACGAACAACAATCCCCAACCAAACGACACGAAACCCAGCGTCATCGTGAACAACTTCAAAAACAGGAGATCCGCTAGTACCGTCTTCAAAAAACCTGTCATCCGAAACTGTTTGAAACAAAAAGACATTTTCGGATGAAGTTTTTTCGATGAGCTTTACAAAATTCGACACCACTATTAGATCAACACTGCCTTCATAGTAGTCAATGTTCTGCAATCGTGTCGGGTATCCTAAATTCAAAGCGACTTTCCCAACTGAGGCTTTGACACCGCTATCTTTTCCAATTTCAAAAAACTGGGACGAAATATTTCTATCTGGATATTTTTCAGGCTCAAACTCGTACACAACAAAGTCGTGCATATCTTCCCGTTCAACTTCGCTAGGTAAATTCAGCGTCCACATAGCGCTTGGAGTAATGACTGATTGTCCCGGGTCGCAAACAATTCCGAGTTCTCCCAGCTCTCCATGCCTTCGTTGATGATCTGTCGAAATGACAAAATGGCGCCCCCGATACTTTATGCCCGTCGCGGTTCCTAAGTGTTGAAATTGATAAACGTCATCGCCAGTGCAATTGACAAATCTTTGAGCATAACGCCCGAGGTGTATTTGGAGTTCCTTTGCTCGAACAAACATTGAGCCAACTTGGATCGCTGATTTCACAGAGTATCCAGTGATGCCAAAATGTTGCAGCAAGTTTGGTTGCATCAAAACTCCACACTCTGAAGAAAGCCGCTGAGCACTTTCAGGCTACTTGACCACTCTAAGATGGTTGGTTGCACCGGGAATTGGATGAAGCGCTCGAAAGTCACCCTCAGTTGAACGCAGTGCCTCTGCAAGTTCCGACAAACCGTAGCCGAGGTCTTCAAGATGCAACCTGATGATCTCGGGCAGAACTGTCGGTTCCTCCATTGGGAAATCAAGTTCGGGAGGCTCGACTCGGCGGTAGCCCATCGAACTCATTTGTCGCCAAAGGTATTGGCTTTGGTTTGCTGTAACAGCGCCAACTGTCTTGGAGCGGTAGAGAAGTGCAGCCATGGAGACCCGCCAAACTGGCTTCAAACTCGCGAGCCGCTGAACGGTCAGGCGGCGACCGGAAAGCTGCGGCCGAATGTCTCCTGCGGGCATCAACATCGCGGACGCGAATGAGTCAGCCTCGCTTTCCATTTCGGGTGAGGGAATTTGGTGCATGACAACATGACCGAGTTCGTGGGCAAGACTGAACCGTTGCCGATCTGACGGCATGTTTCGGTTCAGGAAGATACACGGCGGCATATCGGGGATTTGAACTGTGAAGCCATCCACCTTCAAAGCCGCGAAGTCACAGTGAATTACAATGCAACCCGCCCGCTCAACCCATGACACCAACTCTCGAATTGGGCCAGTTGGGACGAGCCATGTTCGTCGAACGAGACCGGCTATGCGTTCCGGATCACCTCCAAATTCATCAACATCCAATCGAGGGAGAGATAGCTCAGGCTCCAATTCGGCAGCATCAAGAAGACGGCGAATATGCAAGATTCTGATATTCAACTCGGCTTCAAGACGCTCAATCGCCTTTTGCCCAACGCTGGCACGTTTCCGGTATTGAACGCTCATGGGCAGACCGATTACGCGGTCATTCTGAAAGAAGAAATCGACCGGGAAACCGAGTGCTTCACTCACGTCACCCATCACCTCGTCAGTGGGTCCGATCAACCCGTTTTCCAGCTTCGACAAGTTCGCCTGCGACACACCAGACCGACGCGAAAGCTCGGTCTGACTCCATCCTCGTGCCTGCCGCGCAATCCGCAGCAGGTCCTGATTGAACCCTGTAGACATTACTTATCGCGCTTCTTGCGCTCGTCGGATACGACTTTGAGCTTGACGATCTTGGCGGCGGGCCGTGCAGGTTCCGGCTCCGGCATGGGCAGGGGCGCTACCACATCCCCGGCGTCGAGCAGGCTGTATTCCCAGGTCACGGCATCGCCATCACGCGCAACAACGCAGATGTCCGCAATCGCCGTCTCCAGCTTGTTCAGTTTGTAGACGACCTCGACGCGCTGGACTTCCGGCAGTCCGAACAAGTCTTGATCGTGATCGTGGAAGGCCATTGCCATCTGCGTGGCCACGTTCGCGGTGCGGCCAGCATCGTCAGCTTTCTTGAACCGGAAAAGAACCTGATCGTGGATCAGGAACTTCATCGTTTCAGTGGCCTCTATGAAGTGAACATTGTCGAGACTCAGGAGCGCGGCGTGCGCCCGGTCTATGATCTGTTCCCAAACAAAATTCGCACGACTGCGCTTACAGCGCCAGACCGCGACATAGTCGCTGGCCATCCAGTCGTCCCATGCCTCATGAATGGCAGCGACGATCTCGTCGCGGATTTCGTCAATGATCGGTTTGACGACGGCCTGATTCGGAATCGGCATGCTCTGCCCCACGTTGTTTTCAGCCAAGGTACCGACCCATCTTTACAAAAGCAACCACAAATTATTCACTCCACCATTCAGTTTCGCGCTGAGGCCAGTCAATTCCCAGCCGTGTTTGTCGATGCCTAAAATCCCAAGACCCCGTTAGCGCCGCCTAAAAACCGGGTCGCTCGTCAATCTCAAGACACATCGACCCGGGCGCTTGCAGCGAGGTCGATGTGTCTTGAGGGTAAAAACGGGCGACGCAGTTGCGCCGCCCACTTTCATGTTACGCAGCTTGTTTTTCAAGCGCTCGGAAGCTTTGCAGTGGGCAAATGTGAAGGTTTGGCTTGAATGCGCGAGCTTCATAGCGATGACCGCCAATTGCAGTGATGATCACAACCCAGCTTTCAGTCGAACCGACGATCATCGTATCTGGCGAACCGACGTAACGCCATATGTCAGACCGGCTTTGCTTATAGAGTCCACCATCTTTGCGTCTCCGCAAGAATGAGGGATCACTACGCATAACGTCAGTTGCAGCTTCGAGAACATCTCGAGCATTCAGATTGCGCCCTTCGCGTTCGTTAGACATTTCGAACGAGAATTCAGCGTTCAGAGTATTGAGTTTCAACATTTGATAGGCCTTCCTATGTTAGCCATTAAGCCGCCAAGTTCTGAGTGAACTGTGGCATGCAGCCAAATTAGGGAATCACGATCATGGACGCAGTTGAGCAAAATTCAGATTTCCTCAACTCGGATGACGATGAGGCAATTGACGCATATGATGCGTGGGCACTACTTGCCTCAAACTTGGACAAGCTGCCGGTCGTCTCGCGCAGGTATTTCGAAAAAGTATGCGCCAAAATTGATGAATTCGATCCGCACGAAGATGACGAAATCGCGTTGACCCAACATCTTGAAGTGCCGGTCATTCGCCCCAAAAAGCGGCGCAAGCCAATTGGGGCGAAGTCGAAACTTGACTACGCCCAAGTATTTGATTGGGTTGATATGTGGCGACGCGAAGCGGAAGTTGATCTCGAAGTCGCGCTGATTAAATACATTGAAGTTTTCGATCTCGAAGATGGATATGAAACTGTCAAATCTGCTTACCACAAAATGCGCAAAGTACGTCTCGCAAGTATGGATCAAGATCGCCCACACTTCACAAAAGCAAAACCCGGTTCAAATTAGTGTTGTTGCGTTAAGCCCAACCTGTCAGGCGGTGTTGCCCGCCTGTGTATGTGTCCAGATGGGTTGCGTCGAGATATGCTAAAGCAGTTGCAATCGCGCGGTCGGCGTGATGGCCTTTGCCGCCCCCTTGCAGGACGAGGTTGCCTGCCGATGTGGATGCCAATTCGAAAGACGCAATCTCGTTGAGCAGGTCTTGTTTGCCGTCGAGGTTGTGGGCGACAGTGAGCGCGCCGGTCTCAAGCCCGACGGCCATATTTTCGAGGAGCATCGTTTTTGCAATCTTCACGTCCTTGCCATTGCGGGACATGTTCGCGCCTGCGGTCATTACAACGGCGTGGTGTTCAATGCCCGCATTGTCCAAGGTCGATGAGAACGGTGCGCCAAGACCTGACGCGTCGATGGTGAGGGACCAGTGCGGGATTTGGTTCAGACGCCGCGCGAGGAAATCGGCAAGGTCGGTGTAGCTGTAAAGCTGGATGGATTCTTGGAACACGACGGTGCATTTGCGCGGTCCCAACTCCTGTTCGAACCCCCGGCCTGTGAACTGCGGGTAGCAAGTGTCCTTGACCACCACAATGGCCGATGGATCATTGCGTCCAAGGTCCATGCCGACATGATGGCGAACCCAGCCGTGAACAACGGTTCCAAAGGCTGCGGGATCAGCGTTTGATGGCAGCACAACGCGCCCGTCTTTCAGATGTTCATACTTTGGTGGGTTGTCGGAGGTCATTTGATTTCCAATGCTTGGACGTTCTTGTTGGACGCGTTTTCGAGCGTTTCCCACGAGATCAGAGGCGTGCCGCTGCCGACAAACTCACATAAGTGTTCGCGCCGGAATGTGGTGTCGGACATTGTTGCCTTGTCGAATGCGACTTGGGCTGCGCGGCGCGGTATGTCGATGGATCGCGCAGTGATGCGCTTCACCCGTTTGTTGCTCGTCCAAGTCTCGTAGAAATAACCCTGTCGCAGGTTCGGCGTGGACAGAAGAAAGATGCGCCCAGTCTCCTTCCGCATCGGGAAAAAAGCCGTCAGGGCGTCGTCGTCGAGGAAACATGCCTCGTCTGCGATGATGGTGTCCGCTGTCATGCCGCGTGCCTGATCGGTTGCCGGGACGACAATGATCCGCCCGCCGTGCGATGGGTGTGCCTCAAGCTCTGTTTGCGTCTGGCGCACAATAGGCGGGCAGAAAGGATCGGTGTTTTTGAATTCCAGAATGCGCCGAAATAACTCAGTTGATTGCCGAAGGCTGGGCGCGGTCAGGATAACCGTTTTGCCAACCGAGAAATCGTCATACCCAAGTCCACCCGCCGACGTCGATTTGCCCGACTGCCGCCCGCACAGAGCGAGGACCATTCGGTCTTCCTCGTTTAAACGCGGATCGGTTTGCAGCAGCGTTTGCTGCCAAGGATCTGGCTCACCGATGGCAAGACGGAATCGTTCGATGGGATCGAGCGAGACTGTCAACCCTTGTAGAAACGAATGGAGGGCGGCGTCGTGGATCATGAGCGGTCAGGCTGACCGGGCCAGCGTGTCGCGGGTTTCAGCATTTGCCGCGCGGCCAACTCGGACAGGATTTGGACGACGATTGGTGACGCCCCGTTCATCGCCTCACGCACGGCGCTTGGGCTCTCAAGATCGGTGTTCTCAAGCCGGTTGACGATCTCGATAGATAATTTTGCGCTGCGTGTCGGCATCATGTGGGCCTCCGGTCATCGACAAGGACGGGCTCTTTGATAACTCCCATAGCGTCCATCTCATTCAGGAAATCGTGCTTGGCGGCTGGGTGGTTGTTGAGCACTTTCAGGATGATTTGTCGAAGTTGAATGAACTGTGGCGACTCGTTCAGGTTCAGATGGATATCCATCTTCTTGTTTAGCTTGCCGTGGAGGTCGGCCAAGGCCATGAGGCTCTGGCGCAACTCTTTGAGTGCGCCCAACTGCATTGTGCGATCCTCATCGCCCTTCGCGCCTTCAAGCAGGCTTTTGAGTTCGCGCAAGACCCACTTCAAATCTTTGTCGGTGTCTTCTCCGAACTCGTTGACAATCGCCGCGTGCTGCATGGCGGTCTTGACTTTGGCGTCGTGCATTGCTGTCGCAAGGATCGCCAGTTTGTCCTCTTCGGGCAGTTGCGAAATGTACCGCGCAACCGATGTATCCGACATGCCAAGGTCTTTGCCCGCTTGGAACATCGACACGCGCCCAAGCACGATCTCGCGCGTGTAATGCTCCCGTTTTGCGTCCGGGAGCATCATCATTTTATGGGGGCGTTTTCCCTGTGTCATTCGTCAGCAACGATCTCAAGCGGCACGCCTTCTTTCTCGGCCAGTGCTTTCGCATCGCGATAGGCTGAAACGCTGCGCGCGTCAGAACGCGTGATCTTGATGGCATCACCGGCCTTGCGGCCTTGGTACATGTTGTTTCCGTCAAGCCGGGCAATGCGCTGCTTGTCGGCGGCGTCGATCAGATTTTTGGTCTTGGCGGCGAGGGCTGCTGATGCTTTGCCAGCCTCCTCAATCTCCGCGTCCTTTTTCATATTCGCAAGCTTATCCAAAAGCTCTTCGTTCTTGTCCTTGAGGCCCTTCACTTGGGTCTCGACCTGTTCGGTGAGCTGGGGAATGATTGCTTCTGCGATCTTGGGTGCAAGGGCTGCGATCAGCGCTGCTGCTTGCTTGTCGTTGTCGTCGGCCATTTCTGGTTTCCTTGTGATTGGGACGGGCTATGCCGGACCCGCCCCGTTTTCATCACAAGGAGCAGAGGGGCCTAACCCGATTGCTGTAGAATGATTTTCGGTGCTATCCGGGCGCTGCCGCAACCGCAGTTTCAGGTCCAGAAACAAGAAGATAGGTGTTGTCGTTGTTCACCACCTCGCCCTTCGCGACGGCGTTTCGCAGAACCTCGCGGATCGTCGTGTCAGACACGTCACCGTTGGTCGCCATGATCAAATCCTTGAAGGTGCGGGGTTGTGTCAGCAGCGGCATGATATGGCGGCGCACGTCGGCATAGCGGGTAATTGCGTGTCGCGGTCGAGGCTGGGGTTTGGGGGTTGGCTGGGGCGCTAATTTCCGGCGTTCGGACCGGGATTGCTCTTGTTCCCAAAGCTCGCGCGCCTGCGCGACCTGGGTCAATTCCCGTCGCCCGTCATATGTGGCAAGCGCTGTGCTATCGCCTTCGAGAACGCGAATGACCCGGTCGCGCACATTGTCACCGTCGAATCCGATGGCGTCGCAGAGATCATTGCGCCGCTTTGCCCACGCGCCCGACTTTTTGGTCAAGAACAATAGCGCGTCCGACTTTGCCTGCTGCGCCTCCTCTTTGGTCGACGTCAATCCGACAGGGCCAAACAGATCAAGAATGGCGCGGGACAAGACCGAGAAGATCAGCAACTCCTCGGGCATGGTTCGCGCGTGATGTATGCCGTGGTCGGGATCTATTGCCATCATACGTTTCCAGCTTGCGGGAATGTGGAGAGCGGCAGCACGTTTTCATCTTCTTCGATCAGATCGCGCTCGTCATCCAAGGCGCGATTGACGTCCATCAACTCGCCCTTCTTCAAGTTCATCAGCAGCGTGTCGTGGGAGATTGCACCAGCCTGCCACGCCTTGATCAGCGCGGTTAAAACAGCCGGGTCCATCTGGGCCGTGATGAAGTCGCGATGCAGTTTCAGAGAGACTTGATCTTGAGTTCCGGTTTGCGTCCATTCAGCGGCAAGGCGCAGAAGCTTGAGGATTGCAGCCTCAACCATATTCACGGACGAATGCAGGAGGGACAGTTCGCTACGCGTGCGCAATTTCGCGGTGTCGGTGGTCTCGTTGCGGCCTTTGCCATCGTAGACCATGCGCGCGCCCAATGTCGCCATTTGAGCGGTTAGATCATCCAAGGCGGTCTTTTGGGCAGCGATGCCCGCGCCCGTAAATTCCAACATGCCAGCGGTCGCACCTTGAGGCAAAACCCAAAATGCGCCCGAGCCGATTTGCCTCGGCATGTTCTTTTCGTTCAGCGAACCAGCCACCCAAGGCGTCGGTTGCGAGGTCAAATAAAGGCTCCAGTAGTAGTCCGCACTAACGCGCCAATGGGCCAAGTTGACGTTGACGAGATCAAGAAACGGCGGCTTCTCTACATCGGCTTTCAGATTGTAGGGGCTGACAACGACCGCCGGAATGTCAAACAGCGGCGCACCGTCAATGGTCGGCACGATATCTTCGCCGATTTGAACTTCCGCAGTGGTCGCAATCTCGGGGCCGTTGCGCTTGCGCGAAACATGGAAGCGGCGGACGGTGTAGGCCGGTTCAAGTGTCAGAAGAAGGTGTTGTTCAACGCCATCGTCCAGATCGTCGTTGTCTTCGTGCAGGCGCAGCCGCGTCAGTTTTTGACGACCGCCAACCAGTTCCTCTTTCCAGTCCAGAATGGATTCCGCGTTGAATGTCGAAATGAACGGAGCCGAACCCGGAGCCGCGCCCTCCGTCGGGTAGTCGAGAACCATCGCGTAGCGGCCAATGGACAAGACTTCGCGCAGCGTGTCTTCCAAAAGAACGTCGAGGCTGTGCCCCTCGAACGTTGCGGCATCGCGCATCGACGCGATCCGATCAGGCAATTCCAAAATTGGCACGTTGCGCGTGACAGAGCCTACCATGCCCCGGAGCGTGCGCTCGGCAACGGCATAAAACGATGACCCTTGGACATATCGGCTGTATTGCGTCGAGGTCATACCCTCGGGCTGTGGAAGGTATTGGGAGCCAGCGTTTTTGAGCCGGTCTTCGCCCGCAACCACATCGCGGATTTTGTCGTAGGCCTGCCGTTGCTCCTGATAGGTGCGATGGTTGATCTTTGTCATTCGATGCCCCTCACGATGAACTGCCACGGAATGTCAAAGTGCGATGTGTTGACGACGTTGCGGACGCGGACTCCGTTTTCAGTTCGATCAGCAAGCACGCCCATGAGTTCGGCGCGTGGGTGCAGGTCGTCTGCTTTTGCAGCGGCGACAATCAGGTTGCGCAAGTCTTCTTCGGCGATGGGCAAGTCCAGATGGTATGCCGTGTGAATGTCTTCGGCGACGATGCGGGAACCGTGGGGTGTCGGTTTGATGGCGACGGTCTTGATGGGCATTCGATTGCTTTCTCTGTTTGGTGTCGGCGGGCCCAATGTCGGGTGTTGCGGCGACCCGCCGACTGATGCGCGCACAATAGGAACATATCAGGAACGTTCGGCGGGCGTTCCCGTAGATTCAGGTGGCGGTCGGAAAAAGCAGGTGGCGGCGGGCGGTGTTGTTGGATCGTCAGCGCGCGTCAGAGAAGGCGGTTTCGGGGCAGCGGGCATGATGGTGGGGCTAACGGGATTAAAACGCGTGCTTGGGCGGTTTCGCTGCGGCTTTGATGTGGTTGCAGGGCACATGGGCGTGTGCGGTGCGGGCTCGGTGGGGAAATCGTGGATTTGTAATCTTCTAAATGAGCCCGGGGGCGAGGATCACTGTCAGAGAAAGGGGGTGGTCGGGCGGATTACCTTGCAAAACCTGTGATGTGCGGTGCGTTACAAGGATCGCGGTCAGCAATGTGCTTTAAGATCAATGGATTGACCGCGTAGACCAACGTCCTACTGATCAGTTGGCCTTGGGATAAACCTAAAGGGGACGTTCTTCTTCGGGGAGTCAGGGGCGATGCCCTGCGTCCATTACGCGTATACGTACGTGTGCATAAAAAAATGTTGTTGTCACTTTTCAGGGAGACGTACCAAAACCGACAACAACATTTTTTTATGCACATGCGTGCGCGCGCGAATATCCGCAGCATCAATCTTGGTTATTCACCCGTGGACCTATAACTCACTTGTTCGCACCTGCCATTGCCATCGCATCCCGCCGCCTGCAGGCATTACAATAACGTTGCATGAAACGGCAATGTTTCGACGGCCATCAGCCGTCACCACCCACCAACCGAAAGGACGCGATCCGATGCCCTTTGACATAACAATGGACCCCACAATGCCCCCCATAGACCGCGCACGTCAGCTCCGCCAACTCAATGCGCCTTGGGCAACCATTGCAGCCTCACTGACTCACCGCTGCACGCCGCAAGAGCGCGTCTCAATCCTGAAACGCGTCTCGGCTGAGTTTGCTTAGTCGTACTGGCCGTGAGTGTTGTCGAATGCGATTTTCAATTCGCGTTCGGCAGTCATCAACGCCGACTGCAAACCAGAATCGCGAACCACATCCAAATTGGACTCAAACTCTCGGCGCGCTTTCTTTTCCTTAAGCTTCGCCTCGTTAAGTTCGCGGGTGTAGGAATTCTCAGGAGGTTCACCTGTTTCGATCAGCGCTTGCTCCCAGTAGAATATCCCGTTGTCCCAACCCTTTTTCTCGGTCTCATTCGCCGGACGCCAATTCTCGCCATCAACCGACACTTCGACGATCTCAGAATTAACACTTACGCACCGCTTTTTAACATCCCAAAACCTGACGCAACGCTCTCGATAATGTTTACCGTATAGGCGCGAATTGATGTCTTTCGGGCATTCCTCGTTCCGGCGATCCCCCCACTGACCGTGACGGATGAATGGCTCTGGATCAAAGTCAGGTGGCGTTCGCGACATAGCTCTTGGAAACCCTTGCTCCAGAAGCTCGTCCAATTGCTGGCCGCGCCATTCTTCTTGGGATTTGGAAACGTAACCTATGGTCAGTGGTGTATCCGGGTTGGACAGGTCGATCAGGTTCAAGTGATGCTGGTCATGCATCAACGCCTCCGCGATGTACCGCTCCCGCAACTCCTCGACCGACAGACCATCTTCGAGCAAGTCCTTGCACCATGAATCCCACGAGCGAGCGTTGCCATTGTCAAAACTGCCGTCGCGATAGCGATCACGCTCTCGCACCGCCGAATATCGCTCCGCCTCGTCTGCGGCAGTTTTTACGCGTGCCCACCAGTCATTCACTTTCTCGAGCAATTCTGGCCGTGTCTTTGAAACGCGGCCTGAGAACCAACTGTTGAGTGAGTTGAGGGGCATTTCAAGTTCCAAGGTCTTATGCCACCACGTTGCCTTTGCAATTTGTCCCATCCACTCACGAAGGTTTTCGCCGGGATCGTCTTGAGGCAGGAATTTCTTTGGGTGCGCCTTTTGCGCCTCATAGAGCCCCTCAAGCTGCGAGATTACGCCCACAAACACTTCATGCCCGTCCATCGCGCGGTGCCAAGAGCTGTAATTCACCTCTTTCTCAAATGGATTTTCTTTCCATTCTTGGTTGCACAGATCAGCCACACGCTGCTTCGTGATATTGAACGAAAGCAGCCGTTTCGTGTGGCTGGGATGAAACTTGGCGCGTTCCACGTCAGTGTTTTGCGTTCTTATTGCGTTTCCACCCATCACCGACACTCCTTCATCCAAGCAACAAGGTCGTCATACAGGTATCGAATTAACCGAGAATTCGGCTGGGAGTATGACGGACCAACACCATCCTTGCGCCAACGAAACAACGTTTCATCTGTCACTGCAAGAAATTGCGCGGCCTCGCGGCAGGTCATTACTTGGGGTGGGTGTGACCGTATCAGGTCATTGTGCAGAGATTTTAGCTGCTCTGAAAGCTCGTCGATAGTCATAGGCATATTCCTCATGATGAGGCCTATGACCGACGCGTCTCCTGCTCCTGACGACAAAAGCCGTCGCTCACGCGTTCGGCCTTCCAGTCCCGGTCAGGTCACTACGCCCGGGCATGGAGGCGTATGTCGTCAATATTTAGGCGCGCTTTCGTTTCAGTTCAATAACGGAAGAAGGTGGCGCGCCCAATTGCACGTTGATCGCCGACGCAATCGCATTGGCCGACCGCTTTTGTTCCTCATGGCTTGGCTGGCCGTAATGCCCGAGCATACGCAGATCATCGTCGGTCATGGTCTGCTGTGCCAGCCACCTGTGAACGTGTCGGGGGGCAACCTCTCGCGCCGTTGTCATCCACAAATGCCGCAGATCGCCCGCGCGCGTCAGGGGCAAACGGTCCAATACATCCAAGTGACCACGCCGCCCGTTCACCTCCCGACGCGATGGAAACACCCAATCGCAATCATCGAAACGGATTTCCCAAAGCCGCTCAAACAGCCTGACCACATCGTCCGCAATGGCAATCTCCCGCGCATCTTCCTGCTTCTTCAACCTGCCGAATGTAACCGTGCCTTCGTCCAGATCGACTTGGTTCCACGTCAAAGGCCGCAAGCTGTCCTCGTGGCGAAAGCCCGTGTACCAAGTGATCATCCAGCACAGCCTTATATGCTCGTTTTTGACCACCTGAATTTCGTCCCACCGATCCGACCACGGCACCGACATGTCGAGCTTGCCTGTCTGGACGCGCGACCGAATTTTGGTGTTGTCGAGCAGCGTCGGAATCGGCAGCGCAAGGGCGCACAGCTTGTTGATGAACCGCACAGTGGCCCCTGCAACACAACTCGCATGGTTGGCCGCGTGCGCCTTCTCAAGCTGCAAATTGTTCAGATGCTGATTGATCTCAAGAATCGGCAATTCGTTCACGGGCACATCGGCCCAACGAACCAGATGATTGGAAAATGTGTTGCGATAGTCATACGCCGTTCCCGGCTTCATCTGAGCCTTTCCAGATGCGCGCGGCTGTGTGCGGTGTTCGATGTATTGTTCCAGAGCATCACCAAACGTAGGGACGCCCAATGTGGCCTGCTCTGCTTCGTGCTCATCGCGCGTCTGCACATTGCCTGTAGTTATGTCATGCGCGACTTTGCCAACCTGATCCTTTGCCCAACGGCAGTGTGTGGCTTTGGTCGCCCATTGGGCCAATTTGACCGACCGAGTCTTCTGCGATGTGGGGTCCCACTTGTTGACGTACCACGTTTTGACACCGCCTTTCGTCACGCAGAGGCGCAATCCTTTGACCGTGGGGTCCGTGAACCATGTTGTTTTCGTGGCCGACAGCTTCTTGAGCGTCGAGTCTGTGAACTTGATATGGGGCATATGATGATCCTTGTAATGACCGTCTCGTTACAAGGTTCACGTTACGTTCCAACACCAATCAAACCCAACCAAAGATTGCGCAAGCACCTCATTTCATTGAGGTAATCGCTTTGAAACTCGGTGTTTAACTGGCGTTGAAGTGGTGAGCCGTGATGGGTTCGAACCATCGACCTACTGATTAAAAGTCAGTTGCTCTACCAACTGAGCTAACGGCCCACTAGGCGGCCTATCTAGAAAGAGCCGTACCTCTGGTCAACCCCAAAACGTAGGGTTTTCCAAGCGAATGCTGGATTCATCACGCCCCTGGGTTTATATGCCGCCTCATGGCACGCGATAACCATACCGGATTGCCTTTCATGAAGATGCATGGGCTGGGAAACGACTTTGTCGTTCTGGATGGGCGTGCCCGTAAAATCAATGTATCCGCGGCCTTTGCTATTGCCGTTGGCAACCGTCGAACTGGCATTGGGTTTGATCAATTGGCGTTGATCGAAAACGGCGCTGGAGACGCGCATCTGACCTTCTGGAACACTGACGGTTCAACCTCGGCGGCCTGTGGAAATGCCACCCGCTGCATAGCGCGCTATTTGATGGATGAAACCGGGCGCGATGCGTTGCATCTGACCACCGCGCGCGGCGATCTTTATGCGCGTGAAGCCGGCAATGGTCTGACATCGGTGAACATGGGCCACCCTCAGCTGGACTGGCACGAGGTTCCGCTGGCACATGAGATGGACACCCTGGCCCTGCCGATTGATGGCGCGCCCGTGGCCACCGGCATGGGCAACCCGCATTGCACCTTTTTTGTTGCGGATGCCGAAACTGTCGATCTGGATACCTTTGGCCCGCTGCACGAACATCACCCGCTGTTCCCTGAGCGTACCAACGTTCAGGTGGTCAGCGTGCTTGCACCTGATCACCTGCGAATGCGCGTATGGGAGAGGGGCGCCGGGATGACGCTGGCCTCTGGCTCGTCCTCTTGTGCGGTTTGCGTGGCGGCCAACCGCCGTGACCTGACGGGGAAATCCGTTCGTATTGATCTGGATGGTGGTACGATCCATGTGGATTGGCGCGATGATGGTGTCTGGATGACGGGCCCCACAATGCATGTTTGTGATGGCATCATCACTGGTGACTTTCTGAAAGCACTGGGATGAGTGCCCCCAAATTCACCACTTTGGGCTGTCGCCTGAATGCCTATGAAACCGAGGCGATGAAAGAGTTGAGCCAGATGGCAGGTCTCGACAATGCGGTGGTCGTCAACACCTGTGCTGTGACCTCCGAGGCCGTGCGCAAGGCCCGTCAGGAAATCCGCCGCCTGCGCCGCGATAACCCCGGCGCGCGTCTGATTGTCACCGGCTGTGCCGCACAAACCGAGCCCGAGACCTTCATGGCGATGGATGAGGTGGACGCCGTTATCGGCAATACCGAAAAGATGCAGCCCGAAACATGGTCCGGACTGGCGGCCGATTTCATCGGTGCGTCTGAGACCCCTCAAGTTGACGACATCATGTCAGTGACCGAAACTGCCGGCCATCTAATTGATGGCTTTGGCACCCGGTCGCGTGCCTACGTTCAGGTGCAAAACGGGTGCGATCATCGCTGCACCTTTTGCATCATTCCCTATGGCCGTGGCAATTCCCGTTCGGTGCCTGCGGGTGTTGTGGTGGACCAGATCAAACGCCTCGTTGATCGCGGCTATAACGAAGTGGTGCTGACAGGGGTGGACCTGACTTCCTGGGGCGCTGATCTGCCATCCACGCCTCGCTTGGGTGATCTGGTGATTCGCATCCTCAGGTTGGTGCCGGATTTGCCACGCCTGCGGATATCGTCGATCGACAGCATTGAGGTGGATGACAACCTGATGCTGGCCATCGCAACCGAGCCACGTTTGATGCCACATCTGCACCTGAGCCTGCAACATGGCGATGATCTGATCCTCAAGCGCATGAAGCGTCGACATCTGCGCGATGACGCCATTCGGTTTGCCGAAGACGCCCTCAAACTGCGCCCCGAGATGACCTTTGGCGCAGACATCATCGCTGGTTTCCCGACAGAAACCGATGCGCATTTTGAGAACTCGCTAAAGCTGGTGGAAGAGTGCCACCTTACCTGGCTGCCCGTCTTTCCCTACTCCAAACGCCCCGGCACCCCGGCTGCCAAAATTCCCCGTCAGGTGAATGGCGCTGTGATCAAAGATCGCGCCGCCCGCCTGCGCGCTGCAGGGGATCGCCAGGTGGCCCGCCATTTGGCCGCCCAACTGGGGCGCACCCATAACATCCTGATGGAAAACCCTCGCATGGGCCGGACCGAGCAATTCACCGAGGTGACATTTGCCACCGACCAACCCGAAAGCCAGATCGTGACCGCTGCGATCACTGGCGCCACTGCCACCCAGCTCACCGCATGAGCCGCCCTGTCCTGTGGTCCTTCCGGCGATGCCCCTATGCGATGCGCGCCCGTTTGGGGGTCGCCAGCGCCGGGCTCGAAACAGACCTGCGTGAAGTCGTCCTGCGTGATAAACCCAAGGCCTTTCTTGGCACCTCTCCCAGCGCCACAGTGCCCTGTCTCGACACTGGCGCGCTGGTGATTGATGAAAGCCTCGACATCATGATCTGGGCCTTGCGCCAGAATGACCCCGAGGGCTGGCTGGATATGCCGGATCAGGGCCATAACTTGATTGCCACCTGTGACGGGCCGTTCAAAACCGCGCTTGATCACTATAAATACCCCACGCGCTATGATGGCATCGACGCGCCCACCGCGCGCGACAGCGCCGCTGAATTCCTGCACCGACTTAACACTCAACTTGGTGCGCAGGCGTTCGTGTTTGGTGACACGCCCAAACTGGCCGACATGGCAATCCTGCCCTTCGTGCGCCAGTTCGCCCATGTGGATCTGGATTGGTTCAATGCCCAACCATGGCCTGCCCTTGCCAATTGGCTTGAGCGCTTCAAAACATCTGATCGTTTCGCGGCCATTATGCACAAATACCCGCCATGGCAGCCGGGGGATGCACCCACCTGCTTTCCTTAACCCATCTTCTTGCCGGAAATATCCCGGGGGGTTGGGGGCTGGCCCCCAATTGATACAGCGTTTGGGGGCTGGCCCCCATTTGAACAAAAAAGCCCCGCCAATACAGGCGGGGCATAAAGTTAGTGCCAAGTGGTCAGGCCACAGGCACCGGCGGTGTTCTCATGTATGAAATTCAGTTCGGACGCTCGGCCATTTCCGCGCGGATTTGCTGGCGGAACAGGTCAATCGAAACCCGTTTGCCATCCTTTTTGGTGCACCAATAGGTCCAGCCATTACAGCTTGGCGCGCCTTCCAGCGCGGCACCGACCTGGTGGATCGAGCCTTTGACATCGTCGCCAATCAGCGTGCCATCGGCGCGCACCTTGGCCTTGTGGCGGTTGTTCACTGAATACAGCTCTTCTCCGGGGCGCAACATGCCGCGTTCGATCAGCTGTCCAAAGGGCACGCGTGGCTCGGCACGTTTTGAGGTCGAAACCTGCAGCGCTTCGCGGTCAAACCGGCGGACTTTTGACAGACGCTTTTCGGCCACCTTACGATAGGCCGCTTCGCGTTCAATCCCGATGTAATCACGCCCCAGCATCTTGGCCACGGCACCAGTCGTGCCGGTGCCAAAGAACGGATCCAGCACCACATCGCCAGGATTGGTCGTGCCAACCAGCACACGGTGCAGCAGGCTCTCGGGCTTTTGTGTCGGGTGGGCCTTGTCGCCCTCTTCGTTTTTCAGGCGCTCATGGCCGGTGCAAATCGGCAGCACCCAGTCACTGCGCATCTGTATGCCCTCATTGAGCGATTTCAGCGCTTCGTAGTTGAAGGTGTATTTTCCACCCTCGTCACGGCTGGCCCAGATCATGGTTTCATGCGCGTTGGTCAGGCGCTTGCCACGGAAATTCGGCATTGGATTGGATTTGCGCCACACCACATCATTCAAAATCCAGTAGCCTTCGTTTTGCAACGCGGCCCCAACCCGGAAAATGTTGTGATATGATCCAATCACCCAGATCGCCCCGCCCGGTTTCAGCAGGCGTTTGGCCGCTTTCAGCCAGGCCGTGGTGAAGTCATCATAGACTTTGAAACTGGAAAACTGGTCCCAGGCATCATCCACTGCATCCACCTGAGAATTGTCCGGGCGATGCAGATCACCTTTTAATTGCAGGTTATAGGGCGGATCGGCAAAAATCAGGTCAATGGACGCCTCAGGAAGGCTGTTCATTGCGTCGATGCAATCGCCACTCAGAATCGTATTCAAAGGGAGCGCTGCTGCGCCCTTGGTCTTGGATGTCGTCATTGTTTGCCTCTGTCCCTGGCGCATTTTTGCGCTCTGCTGGTTGAGGACGAGCATGAGTCAAACCGATTCGCGGGTCAAATTCTTTTTTGAATCAGGAGGTTACGTTTTTATCTTGATACAATATGTTGTGCACAGGCTTGAACGAACGTCTATGGTGAGGGGTCACCCCGAGATTTTGCAGTGCTGCTTTGTGGCTTTTGGATGGATATCCGGCGTTCGTCTCCCAGCCATAGCCGGGGTAGTGTTGCGCTAAATCCCACATGACACGATCTCGACAAATTTTTGCCACAATTGAGGCCGCCGAAATCGACAGAGATCGGGCATCTCCCTTGATTATCGCCTGCGCCGGGAGGCTGAGGCCACGTGGGATCATATTGCCGTCGATCAAAACCTCGTCGGGCACCTGCGCCAGCCCCGCAATCGCGCGCTCCATTGCCAGATGCGACGCGCGCAGGATGTTGATTTCGTCAATTTCCTCGACGCTGGCATGCCCAATGCACACCTGAGCACGGCTCATGATCTGTTCAGACAGCGCCTCGCGGCGTTTGGCGCTGAGCGCTTTGGAATCGTTCAGCCCCTCGGGAATGTCATTGGGATCAAGAATGACCGCAGCCGCCGTTACAGGCCCGGCCAAAGGGCCACGGCCCACTTCATCGACGCCCGCTATCACGTTGGCACCACGCGCCATGGCGGCTCTCTCAAGGGAAAAATCAGGACCAGACATAAAGCCAATAATCATAGTGCTCGCCCAGATGCAAAGGCCCAAACGCAAAGGAAGCGGCACAATGGCCGCCCCCTCGCACTGCTCGGGCCTGTTCTTTAGTATGCGCGCGCGATGCTATATCCGCGCCGCTTCAGGCAGCGCCCCCCAAAGACCACCTTGCGCTGTCCAGTATGCGGGTTACGAACTTTCACGGCACAATCGCGCGGCATGGCATTTACGTTCACATGGTTGCGTTTCAGGCAATGACGGCTGAACCCGTGGAATTTCTTGCCATGCAGGTATTCCTTCACAATACACTGCTTGGGCAATGCCTTATGCGCGTTATGATACGGCTTGGGCGTGATAACTGTGTGATTGCCAGCGTGGCCATGGCCGTTGGACCAGGAGTTATGCCCATGGTTCCCTGCGTGACCTTGGCTGTTGTTGGTGCCGTAGTATTGCTCATAGGTTTGTTTCTTGCGGTTTTTCTGATCCGCGATGGCGATGCCAACAATGGCAAGGGCCGCGGCTCCGGCGATCCATTTTTCAGTGTCGTCTCCTGCATGTGCGGGTGATGTGGCCAGCCCTGTTGTGGCCAGGGCAGCTGAAAGTACAAAAGCGATAAACTTGCGGTGCATGTCTGATATCCTTTCTAGGTCTGTTGAACGCGACACCCGGCAGATGGGCGCCTTGGAATGAAACCAAGATGGGGCACACACCGAAAGACAGGCAATATCGGTCAATTGTTATTGGATATCGCCACGAAGTTACGGGCCAAAATCGCTTGGATATTGAATAGCCAACCGGTTCAGCGCATGTTTCTTGGCATGACACGCATATTCATCTCATACGCCGCCGCCGCTTTGCTAAGCCTCGGTCTGAGCGTCACAGCCAGTCAGGCGAAATCCGCCTGCATGGCCGAATACAAAGCCAAACGGGACAATCCGCTGGAGCTTTTCTATGATGTGGCTCAGGTGACGGGCCCTTGTACGTCGCAAAATGCCACCGCCCAGTTAAGGGCGATCTTGGCAGCACAAGGCCTGACACTGCTAAAAGTGTTATCAGTAACGGAGAGCTGAGCGTGACAGACCCCAATGCTTCCGCCTCAGAGGCACGTCGCTCGGGCAGCCGGGTGGTGATGTTTGGCATGGGGGCGATTGTCCTCATCCTGACACTGGCTGCCGTGTTCTTGTTTCTGAGCCTGCCGGACGCCAATGCGTTTAATGCACGGGTGGAACAGATATTTGTCGAAAATGATCTGCTGACCTCAGAAACCGAGATCAAATTGCTCGAAATCCTCGCGCTGTCCGGCACTGCGTTTTCCGAAACCTTGATCAGCTATCGCATGGTGATTTTCGTATTGCTGGTCTTTGCGGCCTCTTTGTTGATCGCTGCATTGGTGTTTCTGGTCATGCTGGTCACCCTTAACCGCCGCATGGCACAGATTGAACGTGCAGGCATTCAGGTCAGCTCATTGCTGATCAGCCGCGAGGAAAAAACTGTCTATCTGAACAACATGGGGTTCAAACTGACAGAGGCGGCTATGGAAACGCTTGCTGTATTGGCCGAAGCCCGCATGGATGACGACGTGATGTCTGGGGCTGAAATTGAAGGCGTCATTTCGGGTCGCTCGTCTTCGGACTGCGAAGAGGCCGCAGGCGCCACCCGCATCAAACGTCTGCGCGACGCACTTGGCAACCAGATGGTAACTGAACTGCTGGTCAAGAACATCGCCCGTAAGGGCTATATGCTGGCTATCGACAAGGACGTGATCAAGGTGATCTAGGCTGCGTTTCGAATGAACAAATCAAAGCGCAAACCAGAGCACAGCGGGTTGCCGATTTCCTGATCCGGTTGAGCAACTGCAAAAAGAGGCCCTGTAAAGTGACGTAGCCTGATGACAAGGCCCAGATAGCCGGGCGGTTGTGGGTGACACCTGAAAGTCTGTCGCGGGCAGTTTTCAAGTTGAAGGTGGTTGGCGCGCGCATCACGCCATCATACAATAGTGCGAAGGCATAACGACCTTGCGGAAATATTCTGAAAAGACTCGGCGAATTCATGGAGTAAACTATTGTGAGTAAACTGAAAATTGCCCTTGCCGCAATTGATACGGCCAATGCGCATGACCCGGACACAAGCGAAGGCAAACCAGCAGCACAGCTTTATGGGCAGCGGATGAGTGCGGAGGTTGAACGGCTTTTTCCGGATGCGTCAGAGCCGCTGAAAATTGCGGCACGAGGCCAGCATATTGAACGTTGGGTCTTGAAAAGAAAAGATTTTCCCGAAGGCCGTGCCGGATATCTGAGCTGGCGGACAGCGCTGGCCAAACATCATGCGACCCGTGTGGGAGAGATCATGAATGAGGCGGGATATACCGCCCAAGATATTGAAAATGCTCAAAAAATGATCCGCAAAGAAGGGATCAAGCGCAATCCGGAAGTGCAAGATCTGGAGGATGTGATCTGCTTTACTTTTTTGAAGTGGTATTTCGCACCCTTTGCCCCCACGCAAGGCGCTGAAAAGATAGAAAGAATTGTTGCAAAGACTGCTCTAAAGATGTCGGCAGAAGGGCGCGCACGGGTGCTGGACGAGTTTGATCTGCCCAGCGCGCTGGCGGAAAAATTCGCGGTCTGACAGGCCGGGTTTCTTGGCAAACGACATGGTCAAGTTGGCGGCAAAACGGGGCTTGTTCAGCTGTCAGGCAGATCGTCTGAGGGGATCACCCGGAAAAACGCGCCCCCTGACCACAGTCCAAACCACCCATCGTGATGCGCGCCGATCTCGACCAGCCGGTAAAAGCTCTTGCGATCAATCAGCGCCTCCAGATTGGCGCGGATCAGCACATAGGGTGACGGCTCGCCTGTCTCGGGATCACGCTCAACCCGGATCGGATTGTCTGGCCCGGCCTGCACGGTGTCACCAACATTGGTTTCAAACGTCAAAACCTGTGCGTCTTGTGTGCCCGAGGGCTCAAAATCCACAGCCACAAAAGGCGCATCTTCGACGGTGATTCCCACTTTTTCAACTGGGGTCACAAGAAAATAGTCGTCACCATCTTTGCGCAGAATGGTTGAAAACAGCCGCACCAGCTCGGGCCGCCCAATAGGGGTGCCCAGATAAAACCATGTGCCATCGCGGGCAATGCGCATGTCCAAATCCCCGCAAAACGGCGGATTCCACAGATGCACTGGCGGTAAACCACGTTTTGATGCGGCCTTGGCAGAGGCAGCGATGCCCTCTGCTGACGGTGTCGTGATCTGTTTGTCGCTCATTGCTTTTGCCATTTCTATCCTGCGCGATACACTCTACCCCAAGAGTATAGATTTGACAGGGAGTTTTACCATGGCCGATGACACAGATCTGGTAAAAAGCATTGAAGCGCTTGAAGAGCGGCTGATCAAGGCGCGTGCTTCCATCACGCGGCGCTTTATCGGTCAGGAAAATGTGGTCGATCTGGCGCTGTCGGCGCTGCTGTGTGGCGGGCATGGCCTGTTGATCGGCCTGCCGGGTCTGGGCAAAACCCGGTTGGTGGAAACGCTGAGCAAGGTGATGGGCCTGCATGGCAACCGCATCCAGTTCACCCCTGATCTGATGCCCGCCGATATTCTGGGGTCTGAGGTGTTGGAAACCGGCGCTGATGGCAGCCGCGATTTCAAATTCATCCCCGGCCCGATCTTTTGCCAGCTTCTGATGGCGGATGAAATCAACCGCGCCAGCCCGCGCACCCAATCCGCTTTGTTGCAAGCCATGCAGGAACGCCAGGTCACTGTCGCGGGGCAGGATCGCACGCTTTCACCGCCCTTCCATGTATTGGCCACGCAAAACCCGATTGAGCAGGAAGGCACCTATCCGCTGCCCGAAGCGCAGCTGGACCGCTTTTTGGTACAGATTGATGTGCCCTATCCTGACCGCGACACCGAGCGTGACATCCTGCTGGCCACCACCGGAGTGGAGGAAGACGATGCCCATGAGGTGTTCACTGCGGCCGAGCTGGTCAACGCCCAAACCCTGTTGCGCCGGATGCCGGTGGGCGAAAGCGTGATGGAGGCCATTCTGGATCTTGTCCGCGCCTTCCGTCCCGAGGACCCCAACGTCAGCGAGGCCGTGCGCGAAACCGTTGCATGGGGCCCCGGTCCGCGCGCGGCACAGGCCCTGATGCTGATGGTGCGCGCGCGTGCCATGTTGCAGGGGCGTCTGGCTCCGGATGTGGATGATGTGGCTGCCCTTGCGCAGCCGGTTCTGTCCCACCGCATGGCACTGAGCTTTGCGGCGCGTGCGCGCGGCGATACGCTTGGTGATCTGATCTCCTCTACCACAAGGTCCATCACCCGGGTTGAGGCCGCTGCGTGAGCCAGCCGCTTCCCCTTCGTACACACGCCGAGACCGAGGCCGCCCGCCTGCCGCCATTGTTGGCGCGGGCCGAGCAGCTGGCGGGGGCTGTGTTGTTGGGGGAACATGGGCGTCGAAGATCAGGACTGGGCGATGATTTTTGGCAGTACCGCCCGGTTCAGCCCGGCGATTCACGCCGTTTGATTGACCATCGCCGCTCGGCCCGAAGTGACACGCAATTCGTTAAGCAGCGTGAATGGCAGATCGCCCAATCGGTGATGCTGTGGGTGGATAATGCCGCCTCCATGCGCTTTGCGTCTGAAAGCGGCCTGCCCGAAAAAGCCGACCGTGCCCGCGTGCTTGCGCTGGCTGTGGCCATATTGTTGAACCGTGCGGGTGAGCGTGTGGGCCTGACAGGCACTGCCCTGCCGCCGCGTCGGGGCGAAACGCAGGTGGCCCGATTGGCTGATGCTTTGGCCCAGGATACTCAGGATGACTATGGCAGCCCTGACATGCGCGGCATGCCTGCCCACGGCCGCGCAGTGCTGATATCTGACTTCCTGGGTGATATCTCGGGCGCACAAAATGCGTTGACCAGCGCCGCTGACAGAGGCGTGCAAGGTATTGTGATGCAGGTTCTAGACCCGGCAGAAGAGGCCTTTCCTTATCAAGGCCGAACCATATTCCAGTCTGTTGGCGGCACCTTGGCGCATGAGACACTCAAAGCGTCCGATTTGCGCGACCGGTATCTGGAGCGGCTGGCCGAACGCAAAGCTGAGCTGGCGCAGCTCTGTGCTCTGACCGGATGGCGGTATCAGTGCCATCATACCTCTGAAAGCGCCCAAACGGCCCTGCTCTGGCTGTATCGTGCAATTGATGGGGGGCAAGGCGCATGACAATCGGCCCCATCGGATTTGCAGCCCCCTGGTTATTGGTTGCTTTGGCGTTGCTGCCCATCTTGTGGTTGATCCTGCGCGCTGTCCCCCCCGCGCCCATTCGGCGGCGCTTTCCCGGTGTGGCCCTGCTGATTGGGCTGACGGATGATGACAGCGTCACGGATCGCACCCCGTGGTGGTTGTTACTGCTTAGGATGCTGGCGGTCGCGGCGGTGATAACCGGATTGGCAGGCCCCGTTTTGAACCCGCACATCAAGGCACAAACCAACGCCAACCTGCCTTTGTTGGTGGTGCTGGATAGTAGTTGGGCCTCTGCGCGCGACTGGGATCAACAGCGCGCTGTGTTGGACGATATGCTGAGCGAGGCCGGGCGTGATGGCCGCCCCGTTGCTGTGATGCGCCTAAGTGCGCCCGAGGCATTGGTGTTTCAACCAGCCGATGTATGGCGCAGTCGATTGTCAGGTCTGGGGCCAGAGGCCTGGGCACCGACCACTGACACGATGGCGACAGCCACCTCCTGGCTGGGTGAAGATCGCTATGAAACCCGCTGGTTCTCAGACGGATTGGCCCGCGATGGCCGTGAGGCATTGCTGAGCGCCTTGCAGGATCGTGGCCCGGTCTCGGTCTATGAAAGCCCGCGTGCCATTCTGGCGCTGACCCCTGCGGCATTACTGGATGGCAATCTGGAGCTGCGGGCAACGCGGGTGCGTCCGGGGGCCGCTCGCGCGATCGAGGTTGCTGCTTTCGGGCGTGATCCATCAGGTATTCTGCGGGTGTTGGCCACCCTGCCGATGACCTTTGATGTCGGCACCACCGAGGCCATCGGCGCAATTTCCCTGCCACCAGAACTGCGCGCCCGGCTCACGCAGTTTCAGATCGTGGGTCAGGATCATGCCGGTGCGATTACCCTGTCTGACGATACCCTCAAACGCCGCGAGGTGGCGCTGATCGCCGGGCGCGAAGATCGTGAAGGGCTAGAGCTGTTATCGCCGCTGCATTATCTGGAGCAGGCGTTGATCCCTACGGCTGATCTGCTGGATGGTACATTGGCCGATATCATACCGGCCAACCCTGATGCCATCGTGTTGGCAGATGTGGCGACCCTGGCCGAGGGCGAGCAGGCGCAGCTTTTGGAGTGGATAAACGACGGCGGCATGTTGTTGCGCCTTGCCGGGCCACGCCTGGCGGCCAGTGACATATCACGTCAGGAAGAAGCGCCCTTGATGCCCGTGCGCCTGCGCGCCGGGGGGCGCTCAGTGGGCGGCGCAATGAGTTGGGGAGAACCCAAGGCACTGGCGCCATTCAGCGACAGCAGCCCGTTTTTCGGCTTGGACATTCCGGGCGATGTGAGTGTCAGCGCGCAGGTCATGGCCCAGCCGGACCCGAGTCTGGCCAACCGGGTGATCGCCCAGCTGAGCGATGGCACGCCCTTGGTCACGCGCAAACGTATCGGACAAGGGCAGGTGGTTTTGTTTCATGTCACTGCCAATGCCGAATGGTCCAGTTTGCCCTTGTCGGGTCTGTTTGTGCAGATGTTGGAACGGCTGGCAATCTCAGGTGCTGCCAGCCTGCCCACAGCCGAAGATCTGGCAGGCACAACGTGGCAACCCGTCAAGGTGCTTGCGGCTGACGGCTCTTTGTCTGAGGCGGGCAACCTGCCGGGGGTCGCGGGTGAGCGGCTGATCTCTGATCCTTTGGGGCCGACGTTGCAGCCGGGGTTGTATGACGGCCCCGAGCGCCGGATTGCACGCAATGTGATTGGCGCAGACATCACGCTAGCACCCGTCAGCTGGCCTGCGGATGTGCCCGTCACCGGCCTTATCCGACCGGCGCAACACCCTTTTGGGGGGTGGTTGCTGGCACTGGCGCTGATCTTGTTGTCCGCGGATGTACTGGCCTCACTTGGCCTGTCAGGGCGGCTGTTGCCCGCGCGCGCGGCGCTGATCGCGCTGCTGGCGTTGGGCTTGCCGCAGGATGCCCATGCGCAGGATGACAAAACCCTTGCTGCCACATCTGAGATGGTGCTGGCGCATGTTCTCACCGGGGATGCGCAACTTGATGATACCGCCCGCGCAGGATTGCTCGGGCTGTCACAAACGCTGTTTTTTCGCACTTCGATTGAGCCGTCTAACCCCATCGGCGTGGACCTTGAAGCCGATGAACTGGCGGTCTTTCCGCTGTTGTATTGGCCAATCACCCCGGATCAGCCGATCCCATCGGATGTAGCCTATGCCAAGCTGAACACCTATCTGCGCACGGGCGGCATGATCCTGTTTGATACGCGGGATGCCAATGTCTCGGGCTTTGGCGCATCATCACCCAATGGGGCCAAATTGCAAAAACTGGCCGCGCCGCTGGACATCCCGCCGCTTGAGGCAATACCAGAAGACCATGTGCTGACCCGGACCTTCTATTTGTTGCAGGATTTTCCGGGCCGTCACGCAGGCCGAGGCATCTGGGTAGAGGCCGCGCCGCCAGATGCCAAAAAGATCGAAGGCATGCCATTTCGCAACCTCAATGATGGGGTGACGCCTGTGGTCATCGGCGGCAATGACTGGGCGTCAGCCTGGGCCATGGATGCGCGCGGCAACCCGATGTTTCCTGTGGGCCGTGGATTTGCCGGCGAACGTCAGCGCGAATTGGCCTATCGGTTTGGCGTCAATCTGGTGATGCATGTGCTGACCGGTAATTACAAATCCGATCAGGTGCATGTGCCTGCCTTGCTGGACAGGTTGGGCCAATGAGCGCCTCTGTCATCTTTGACCCGCTTTTGCCCTGGTGGCTGATCGCTGCATTGGCTGGCATGGCGCTGGCGATTTGTGCCTTGGCGATGCAACGGAGCCTGTCGGGTTGGGCGCTTAGGGGGCTGGCATCGCTGGTGGTTCTTGCGGCGTTGGCGGGGCCCATCTTTCAGCAGGAAGACCGCGAAAACCTGAGTGATATCGTGCTGCTGATCGAGGATGAAAGCGCCAGTCAAACCCTATCAAAACGTGCCGAGCGCACCGCCCTCGCCGCAGATCAATTGGCGGCACAGATAGCTGCCATGGACAACACTGAATTGCGCCACATCAGCGTGCCCGACGGCATTGACAACTCTGGCACCCAACTGATGACGGCTCTGGGCGACGCCCTGGCCGAGGAGCCTCGTGGCCGCATCGCGGGGGCGATCTTGTTGTCAGACGGCCGCCTGCATGATCTGGAACGCGCGCCCGACGTGCCCGCACCGCTGCATTTGCTGCACACAGGCCAGAAAACCGACTGGGATCGTCGGATCAAAGTGGATAACGCCCCGGCCTTTGCCATTCTGGGCGAGGAAGTGACCCTTACACTATCACTAGACGATATTGGTGCAGCCCCCGATGGTGTGGAATCCGTGCCTTTGCTAGTTTCGGTGGATGGTGAAGACCCGCAGCGCTTTGACGTGGCGCTGGGCAAGAACATCGAACTGCCTTTGCGCCTGCCCCACGGGGGGCGAAACGTGCTGGAATTCTCAACACCGTTTGTGCCGGGCGAGTTGACCGAGCGCAACAACACGGCCCTTGTGCAGATCAATGGCGTGCGCGACCGGCTGAGTGTTCTGCTGGTTTCAGGCGAGCCACATGCCGGCGGGCGCACCTGGCGCAATCTGCTGAAGTCTGACAGCTCGGTTGATCTGGTGCATTTCACCATCCTGCGACCACCGGAAAAACAAGACGGTGTGCCGGTGCGGGAGCTGTCCCTGATTGCCTTTCCAACGCGCGAATTGTTTTTGGAGAAGATCGAGGACTTCGACCTGATCATCTTTGACCGCTACAAGCGGCGCGGTATTTTGCCGTCGGCCTACCTTGAGAATGTGCGCAATTATGTTGAAAAGGGCGGCGCGGTGTTGATTGCTGCTGGCCCTGATTTTGCCAGTGCCGACAGCATCTATCGTACCCCGATTGAATCCATCGTGCCTGCGCGCCCCACCGCGCGTGTGCTGGAAGAACGCTATCGCCCAACAGTGACTGAACTTGGTCAACGCCACCCGGTTACAGCGGGTCTGACGCCTGACGCGGATGCGCCCTGGGGCCGCTGGTTGCGCCAGATCGAAGTGGTGGCCGAAGCCGGTGATGTGGTGATGTCGGGCGTGGACGACAAGCCACTCTTGGTGCTCAACCGTGTCGGCGAAGGGCGCGTGGCGCTGCTGGCCTCTGATCACGCATGGCTGTGGAACCGCGGCTATGAGGGCGGCGGGCCGCAACTGGAACTATTGCGCCGCTTGGCACATTGGATGATGAAAGAACCCGAACTGGAAGAAGAAGCGCTGTGGGCCGAGGCCACGGGCCAGACCATGCGCATCATTCGCCAGACCCTGGCGGACACGTCCAACCCGGTGAGCGTGATCACCCCGTCAGGCGAAACCCACGAGATTGAGCTAAGCGAAACCACACCGGGCCGGTTTGAGGCCAGTTTTGATGGCCCGGATATTGGCCTTTACCGGCTGAGCGTTGATGACCTCTCAGCGGTGATCGGGCTGGGCCCTGCCGCCCCTGTGGAGTTTGAGCAAACTCTGGCAAGCGGTGAAGCGCTGTCAACAATGGTGGAGGCCACAGGTGGTGGCATCCGGGCACTAGAGGATGGCACCCCGCGTATTCGTCAGGTGCGGGAGGGCCGCCCGGCCGTTGGGCGAGGCTGGATCGGCATCACCCCACGCGGCGCGTATGAGACACTGAACCTGACCCAATCGCCGATCCTGCCGGCATGGCTGGTCTTGGTCTTGATTTCGGGTCTGGTGCTGGCGGGTTGGCTGCGCGAAGGGCGCAGATAAACACAAGGCACGTAATCTCACTACAAAGGGGTTGCTTAGGGAGACAATTCTACGCGCACGGCGTCTGCGCTCCAGCCATCTATGGAACATCTTGTGCGAATGAACACCTCACGGGTGCCATCGGGCAGCATCAGATTTCCCAGTGATCGGGTGAAAGGCTGCTCATCCACATGTGGGTGCAATAATTCGCGCTGGCCCAAAACATTGCCATCCGCATCCTCCACATCCCAGCCGTCTGCATAGTGATCCCAACCGGTATCATCATGCTTTAGCGTCACCTCTATGCGCCAGTTCATGCCGGACTTCTGAACCTTGGCATCAATAATTTCAGGCGCACCGGCCATTGCAGAACCAGCAGGTGCCAGAAGCGATAGTAGAGAAAAAATGCGTATCATAACCCAAAGTATAGAGCGTTTAACGTCGAGGTATACTCACGACTGCGTGCGGCTTTGTGAAACATTATGCCGGGGCAATCTGCCTAGTGATTGAGATGTTAGTGTCTGGCTAAGCAACGCTGGTGTAGATCAAGCACGCCATAGCCATGAGAAAGAAGCGCTTGCTATGGCGAAAAATTGGTTATATTTTATTACCAATGCAAAGGTGACTCCATGGATATGCCCATTCCAAACCCTGCCATTCTGGCGCGCAAGCCTGAATTGATTGACCGTTTGCGCCAGGTGATGCCTGACGATGCCATCATCTCAGATCCGGTTGCCACACGCGCCTATGAATGTGACGCGCTGACCGCCTATAAATGCCCGCCATTGCTGGCCGTGTTGCCTGCCAATACCCAAGAGGTCTCGGATGTTTTGCGTATTTGTCACGATATGGGCGTGCCAGTTGTGCCGCGCGGATCGGGCACATCACTGGCGGGCGGGGCTTTGCCAACCGAGGATAGCGTGATCCTGGGTGTGGCCCGGCTCAGCGACGTGTTGGAAACCGACTATGACAACCGCTTTATCCGCGTACAGTCAGGGCGCACTAACCTGAGTGTGACCGGCGCAGTCGAAGAACAGGGGTTCTTTTATGCCCCCGATCCGTCAAGCCAGCTGGCCTGTGCCATTGCCGGTAATATCGCGATGAATTCCGGCGGGGCGCATTGCCTGAAATACGGCGTGACCACCAACAACCTGATGGGCGTGACAATGGTGTTGATGGATGGTCAGGTGTTGCAATTGGGTGGCGCATATCTGGATGCGGAGGGCTATGATCTGCTGGGGCTGATCTGCGGGTCTGAGGGGCAGTTGGGCGTTGTGACCGAGGCCACCCTGCGTATCCTGCCCAAACCCGAAGGCGCCCGCCCAGTGCTGATAGGCTTTGACAACAACGAGGTGGCGGGTGCCTGTGTGTCGGACATCATCAAGGCAGGTGTCTTGCCGGTGGCGATCGAATTCATGGATCGTCCCTGCATTCGCGCCTGCGAGGCCTTTGCCAAGGCCGGATACCCTGATTGCGAGGCATTGCTTATTGTCGAGGTCGAAGGCTCGGATGCGGAGATTGACGAACAACTGGGCACCATCATTGAGATCGCCCGCACTCATAACCCGGTAGAGCTGCGTGAAAGCCAATCCGCCGATGAGAGCGCCAAAATCTGGCTGGGCCGCAAATCGGCATTCGGGGCCATGGGCCAGATCAACGACTACATGTGTCTGGATGGCACGATCCCGGTCAGCCAGCTGCCATTCGTTCTGCGGCGCATCGCTCAGATGAGCGAAGAATTCGGCCTGGACGTGGCAAATGTGTTTCACGCGGGCGATGGCAATATGCATCCGCTGATCCTGTTTGATGCCAACAAACCGGGCGATCTGGAGCTGTGCGAGGAATTCGGTGCCGAGATCCTGAAACTGTGTGTTGAGGTGGGCGGTTGCCTGACCGGTGAACATGGCGTGGGCGTCGAAAAACGTGATCTTATGCTGGATCAATATGCGCCCGCGGATCTGGAAATCCAGATGGCTGTCAAGGATGTGTTTGATCCCAAATGGTTGCTTAACCCCGCCAAGGTATTCCCTTTGGCAACGAGCGACACCCGCCGGATTGCGGCAGAATGACAGATCAGTCTGTGCTGGTGGACCTTTGGCAATTCACGACGACTTAAGAGAGTTTTGGGAACGATGACAGAGCTGCTACCTCAATCTGCTGACGAACTTGGCGATATGGTTGCCCGTGCAACGGGGCCGCTGCGCATTGAGGGCGGCGGTACACGCCCGATTGGTCAGCTGAGGGATGGTCAGGTTTTGCGCACCACAGGTCTGAACGGCATTGATCTGTATGAACCCGGCGCTCTGACTTTGGTGGCCAAGGCAGGTACACCCTTGGCTGAGGTTGAAAAAACGCTGGCAGCTGAGGGCCAAAGACTGGCGTTTGAACCGATGGATCATCGCGGAGTACTGGGCACCACCGGACAGCCAACTGTAGGCGGTATGGTGGCTGCAAACGTATCTGGCCCACGCCGCATTCAGGTGGGCGCATGTCGTGACAGCCTGTTGGGCGTAAAGTTTGTTGATGGCAGCGGGCAGTTGATTTCCAACGGCGGGCGCGTGATGAAAAACGTCACGGGCTATGATCTGGTCAAGCTGATGGCCGGCAGCTATGGCACCTTGGGTGTGCTGAGCGAAGTCGCTCTGAAAGTCCTGCCCATGCCCGAGACCGAACAAACGCTCATCCTGCATGACACGCCAACCGCGCAGGCCATCGACGCGATGTCTTCGGCGCTTGGCTCTCCTTGGGAGGTGACGGGGGCGGCACATATCCCGTTAACCGCAAATGACCAGCCCGATACGATGCTGAGGGTTGAGGGAACGCAAGCCTCGGTTGCCTATCGTATCGACGCGTTGAAAACCCGCCTGGCAGAATATGGCGACATGAATGTGGTTGAGCACGATGTCTCGCGCGTGGCCTGGCAACGGCTTCGGGATCTGGACATGTTTGGCGATGCCCACACCAGCGGTGATGTCTGGCGTATCTCTCTCAAGCCAACAGATGCGCCTGATTTTCTGGCGCGTATGGGGGATGGGCCGCGTGCGCAACTGGATTGGGGCGGTGGGCTGATCTGGCTGTTATGCCCCGAAGAAACCGGCATCACCGGAACGGCGATCCGGGCCGCCCTGACCGAAATCGGCGGTGGGCATGCAACATTGATACGCGGGCAAGATGCCAAAGCATTTCATCCATTGCCCAAACCCCTAGAGGATTTGCAGCGCGGGCTACGCCAGAAATTTGACCCCCGTGGCATTCTCAATCCCGGTTTGATGGGGCAGATGGCATGATCATCATTGCCACCTATTTGCTGGTATTTGTGGCTGGTCCGCTGCTCTATTGGGCCTTGGTGCGGCAGGATCCGGATGCCGGTTATTTTGCCCAACTCGCGGCCTTGATCATCGTCTTGATAGGGTTCGCCTATCTGGTGCCACTTGGCGCAGGCGAGGCGTGGCAGATGTGGGAGTACTTTGACGTGGTCATCCTGCTGGTGCTGTGGTTGGCGTGGATCGCTGTGGCGGCCATGTGCGTTTTGGCGGTGCGTCGCCGCATAGACAAAGGACCGGCCCTGCGCGGCGCTGTCGCTCTTGGGGCGATTGCAACAACATTGCCTTGGTTCGGGCTGCATCTGGCACAAATGGTGGCACAGTAAATGAAGACAGAATTCACAGATCACCAGCTCGAAAACCCCGCCATCGCACGTTCAAATGAAATTCTGCGCAACTGTGTGCATTGCGGGTTTTGTACAGCCACATGCCCCACATATCAGGTGCTGGGTGACGAGTTGGACAGCCCGCGTGGGCGCATCTATCTGATCAAGGACATGCTGGAAAACGACCGGCAACCAGTTGCCCGCACCGTCAAACACATTGATCGCTGTCTGAGCTGTCTGGCCTGCATGACCACCTGCCCTTCGGGCGTGCATTATATGCATCTGGTGGATCACGCGCGCGAATATATCGAAGAACGCTACAAGCGCCCTTTGGGGGATCGTGCGCTGCGCTGGTTGCTCGCAAAAATCCTGCCCTATCCGATGCGGTTTCGGGTGGCTTTGCTGGGGGCAAAAATCGGGCGCCCATTTGCGCGGCTGATGCCGGATGCGCGGCTGCGTGCGATGCTGGAAATGGCCCCCAAACAAGTGCCCCCCGTCAGCCGCAACGATGACCCGCAGAGCTTTGCGCCCCAAGCCCCCCATAAAATGCGTGTGGCGCTGATGACGGGGTGTGCGCAAAAGGCGCTGAACACCGATATCAACGATGCCACTATCCGTCTGCTCACTCGGCTGGGCTGTGAGGTGGTTGTGGCCGAAGGTGCTGGATGTTGTGGCGCGTTGACCCATCACATGGGCAAATCATCACAGAGCCACGCGGCTGCGGCCAGCAACATTCGTGCCTGGACCCACGAAATGGACGGCGATGGTTTGGATGCGGTGGTTATCAACACCTCGGGGTGTGGCACCACGGTCAAGGATTACGGCCACATGTTGCGCGACACACCCCTGGCAGGTGATGCCACGCGGGTATCGAACATCGCAATGGACATTTCCGAAGTGCTGATGAAGCTGGACCTGCCTGAGGGCGCCTCAAAAGGCCTGAAAGTGGCCTATCACGCGGCTTGTTCTCTTCAGCATGGTCAGCAGATCAAAACCTTTCCCAAAGACCTGCTGAAACGCGTGGGCTTTGAGGTGGTTGAACCCGCAGACAGCCATTTGTGTTGTGGATCGGCGGGCACCTACAACCTGATGCAACCGGCAATCTCCAAACAACTCAAAGCGCGCAAACTGCGCACGATCGAGGCCCAGACCCCTGATGTCATCGCCGCTGGCAACATCGGCTGCATGATGCAGATCGCCAGCGGAACGGATATCCCAATGGTGCATACGGTTGAATTGCTGGACTGGGCCACAGGCGGCCCGAAACCCCCGGCTTTGCAGGGTCAATAGGCCAGGCAAACCGCATTTGCCGCAATTTCGCCTCAAAGCCCTGATAGGGCCGAAACCTGAGGCCTAAATAGTATCGGGACAGGTATGCGGCATTTTATTTTGGCGTTGGCACTGATGATGTCAGCTGGTTTTGCCGTTGCTGGCGATTCCGGGCTGACTGCGCTGCAAACCGGCGATGATAGTCGCGGTTGGGAGGCAGTGGGCAGGCTCGATATTGACGGGCGCGGGTTTTGTACCGGGGCGTTGATCGCGCCTGATCTGGTGCTCACGGCGGCGCATTGCCTGTTTGACAGTGAAACCGGCGCACGCATTGACCACAGCAAAGTCGAGTTTCTGGCCGGATGGCGCAATGGACGCGCCTCGGCTTATCGCTGGGTGAAACGTGCTGTGACACATCCTGACTTCATTTATGAAGGCGAACTGGCGGCGGACCGGGTGCGCAATGACGTGGCGCTGCTGGAATTGCATCACCCGATCAACAACACCTCTGTGGTGCCATTTGAAACGGATCGCCGACCGCGCAAGGGGCAGGAAATTGGAGTGGTCAGCTATGCCCGTGACCGCTCAGAAGCGCCGTCTTTGCAGGAAGTTTGCGCTGTTATGGCGCGTCAACAAGGCGTGTTGATTATGTCTTGTGATGTGAATTTTGGCTCATCCGGGGCGCCGGTGTTTTCCTTTGAAAGCGGCCAGCCGCGTGTTGTCTCCGTAGTATCAGCCATGGCCGAGGTCGATGGCAAGAAGGTTTCGCTGGGCACACAATTGGAAGACCCTCTAGAACTGCTGCGCGGTGAATTGGCCATTGGCAAAGGGGTGTTCCAGGCCCCTGCCCCCAAGATGGCCATCAATGGTGAGCGGCGCAAAACCGGCGCAAAATTCGCCAAGCCGTGATGCGCAGAACCAGCACCATACTGCATTGTATTCTATGCATTTTCATGGTGACCACTGTGGGTGCACCACTGCATGCGGGCAGCAGCCTGTTGCGCCTGACAGACCGGGATGATCTGCTCGGATGGGAGGGTGTGGGCCGTGTCGACATCGGGCGCGACACCTATTGCACTGGCGTGCTCATCGCGTCTGATCTGGTGCTCACGGCAGCGCATTGCGTGTTTGATCGACAAGGGCACCTCCAATCCGCCGAAACGATGCGGTTTCGCGCAGGATTGGCCGACGGGACAGCGATTGCAGAGCAATCCGTGACGCGTATCGCAGCCCATAAACGCTATGATCCGAACCAAACTTTCGGGACCTCAACCATCCGCTATGATGCCGCCCTGCTTGAGCTAGCAGCCCCTATTCCCACATCACAAGCCGATCCGTTCATTCTGCAAAAGCGGACGAATGAAGGCCAACAGGTCAGTGTTCTATCCTATGGCCGGGGCCGTGATCAGGCGTTGTCATGGCAACGCGAATGTTCGGTGCTGGGCCGTGGCAAGGGGTTGATCGCTTTTGATTGCAATGTGACTTTTGGATCATCTGGTGCGCCGGTCTTTGTCCGTGAAAACGGCAGGGCGCGCATTCTGACCTTGATCAGCGGGGGTGGATCCTCGGCGGCCTATGGCATGGATTTACCACCTTTGGTGGATCAGTTGAAACGCGATTTGCGCGCCATGCCCAAAGCGGCCACCGACCAGTCCACCAACCGCCGCGTAAAGGTGGGCGAAACCAAGCGTGCCTCGGGCGCGAAATTTGCCAAACCCTGAGGGCTTGAAACCCAATTCACGGCATCCCAAATAAAAGGGGTCCGGCGCTGATCATCAGGCCGGTCTTCAATGGCCTGTCCCGTGATGGGAGGGTTGCAATATCTGTTATCGCTCAATGGAGGATGACCCATGCGAAACTTTGATCTGGCACCGCTTTACCGTGCCACTGTCGGCTTTGACCAAGTTGCAGACATGATGGACCGAGTACTGTCCAGTGATGTCGCCCAGCCGACTTACCCACCTTATAACATTGAAAAAACTGCGGATGATGCTTATCGGATTTCCATCGCTGTCGCTGGTTTTTGTGACGCAGACCTCGGCGTTGAAGTGCGCGAAGGGCATCTGATTGTCACCGCCCGCAAAACCGAGGATGAGTCCGAACGCAGCTTCTTGCATCGTGGCATCGCCACCCGCGCGTTTGAACGCAAATTCCAATTGGCCGATCATGTGCGCGTCAGTGGTGCGACCCACGCCGATGGCATGCTGCACATTGATTTGGTGCGTGAAGTGCCCGAAGCACTGAAACCCCGCCAGATCGAAATTGCCAGTGGTGCAACGGTCGCCAAAGATGTGGTTGACGCAAAAGCCGTGAACTAGGCCGCACCGTCCCGGACCTGATCCGGGACCTCCACCGCAACAAAAAAGCCCCGGGTCACGCCCGGGGCTTCTTGCATCTTGGCAAGCAATCGGGGGATTACTGCTCGGACAGGCTGCCTGCCAGACGCATCAGACGGATCGATTCAGCACGGTAGCCGTAAGCGTCCTCGCCCTTTGTGGCCGATGCCAGGGCAACGGCATCATTGTACGTCCAGTCACCGGTGAAATCAGATGCTTTCAGCAATTCACCGAAGGACGCCACGGCAATGGCAAATCCGACCTCGCCCGTGGCTGCACTCAGATCAGGCCGGATCGGCGTTTCGATCAATGTGCTGGTCTGTGCGCCCGGCGCTTTGTAGCGCAGCTTCAGATATCCCAGCTCATCTGAGGGCCTGCCGGGGTCAACGGCCTCGCCATAGCGCAGCGGATCGCTCAATTGCGCATCAGATCCAACAGGGGTGACTTCGTAAATGGCTGTTACTGCTGTGCCTGCCCCGATGTCGCCGGCATCCACTTTGTCATTGTTGAAATCCTCACGTTTCAGCGCGCGGGTTTCATAGCCGATCAGGCGGTATTCGGAAATCTGGGCGGGGTTGAACTCCACCTGGATTTTGACGTCATCCGCAATCGGGAACAATGCACCCGAAAACTGATCCACCAGCACCTTTTGCGCCTCGCTCAGCGTGTCAATATAGGCCGCCTGGCCATTCCCGTTCTGCGCCAGCGCCTGCATGGTGGCATCATCCAGATTGCCCCGCCCAAAGCCCATGACGGACAAATATGTACCGCTTTCGCGCTTGTCGGCGATGTAGTCCTTCAGCGCGTCAGGGTTGGACAGCCCAACGTTGAAATCACCGTCCGTGGCCAGCACCACACGTGTGACTTCGCCCTCTTCGGCCATGCCCTCGGCCACGGCGTAGGCCTGTTGCAACCCGGCTTGGCCTGCGGTTGATCCCCCGGCTGACAATTGATCAAGTGCGCCTAGGATGGTGCTGCGCTGGGTGGCCGATGTGGGGGCCAGAACCTGACCCGCACTGCCGGCATAGGTGACGATGGCCACCTGATCCTGCGCGCTGAGTTGTGACAACATCAACGACAGGCTTTGTTTCAGCAAAGGCAGTTTGTTGGGCTGGTTCATCGACCCCGAGGTATCAATCAGAAACACCAGGTTCAGTGGCGGGCGATCTTCCAGCGCCGGCTTTTCGCCCTGAATGGCGATATGCACCAGCTGTGTGCCTTGGTTCCACGGGGTTGGCACCACAGAAACCGTGGGCTGGAAAGGGTGCCCATCCGCCTCGGGTGCGGGGTAATCATATGGGAAATAATTGATCATTTCCTCAATGCGTACGGCGTCAGGCTGAGGCAGGCGCCCACCCGATATGGTGCTGCGCAGGATCGCATAAGACGCCGTGTCGACATCAATCGAGAAGGTTGAGACAGGCGCCTCGGTCGTGATTTTCAGCGGGCTGGAAGGCACGTCAGGATAGGCCTCGGTATTGCTTTGTGGCAGGGCCGTCACGGTATCTGCAGGCATCGGTTGTGAGGCAATAAGACCACCGGTCACTTTGCGCTTTTGCTCGGGGCTGGCTGGTTTGGCGCTGGCAATGCTCTGCTCTTCAATTTTAGATTGACGGCCTGAGGCCAAAGGAGCGTCGGGCGCCGCATCGGCCATATCCTGGGAGGCGCCATAACCATCGGTGGAAACAGCGGCTTGCGAGCGGCCTTCCGCAGGCGGTGGTGTCGGTGCGTCAAGGGTGACAACGCCACTTTCGTCATTTTCGGTCCGAGACAGCGCACCCTGATCCAGATCGGTCTCTTCGAGGACAACCTCTGGGGAGGGCGCGACACTGGATTCAGGTTCTGGTGTAGCCAGCCCGTCCAGCAGCGCTGCGGGTTTTTCGGTCAGTTGTGGCAATGTGACAATAAGGCCCACGGCCAGCACAGCGGTTGTGGCGGTCAATGCGCCGCGGGTTGAGAGATTGGCAATCATGGTTTTCACTCCTCTGAAAAGCCCGGATTGTGGGCGTTCAGAAGTAAGACGAGTGTCATCCACCGATCCTTGGAGATCGGCATGGGTTTTTTTAGCCAGCGCGATATTTGCCGCCTTTTTGGCGGCATCCGGAGCAGGTGTTGCCGCCTGAAACGCAGATTTCAGATCGTCCAGATCATCGTCATTCATATCTGATCCTCCTTCTTGCGCAGGGTGCGCAGGCGTTTCTTGGCTTCCGAAATGCGCCAACTGACTGTGCCGGGGGAAATGCCCAGCACCTCAGCGGCCTGATCGTGGGTGGCGTCGTCCAGCACCAGCGCCAATGTATCACGCAGATCATCGGGCAGGGCGCGCATCGCTTGGGTCAACCAATCGAGCGCCTCAGCGGTTTCGTCATTTTCAGCGAGGCGGGATTTCTCCCAATCACCCCAGCCCTCCGCATGGCGCGCCCGCGTGGCAGCTCGGCGGCGGCGATCATGTGCTGCATTGACCACCACGCGCCACAGCCATGTGGTGAACTTTGCCTCACCGCGAAATTTTGCCAGCTTGGCGGCCAGAGCGGCGCAGATGTCTTGGGTCAGATCTTCGGCCTCGGCCTGTGCCCCGGTCAGCCGAAACGCCAGCCGGAACACACCGTCATAGTGCCGCTCAAGCAGAAGGGAGAACGCATTTGCGTCTCCTTCACCTGCGGCTGCTGCAAGGTTTTCATCACTGACCGTCATACGCATCACAATTGTAGGACGCGCCAGGTTGGTCAATCCTTGGTGGGAAAATCACATTGGGTTTCAATTCGTCAAAGTTTCTGATTCACGCACCGCAATGATGAAAATACCTATCAACAAAAAACGCGGCCCCCGAAAGGAGCCGCGCATTGCTAAATCAGCGACGGATCAGACAGACATGCAGATGTATTTCATCTCAAGGTAATCCTCGATGCCGTGATGGCTGCCTTCGCGACCAAGGCCCGATTGTTTGACGCCGCCGAACGGGGCCACCTCGGTTGAGATAATGCCGGTGTTCACACCCACGATGCCATATTCCAGCGCCTCGGCCACTTTGTAGACACGGCTGAGATCCTTGGCATAAAAATACGACGCCAGACCAAAGATCGTGTCGTTGGCCATGGCAATCACATCGTCTTCGGTCTCAAACTTGAACAAAGGTGCCATTGGGCCAAAGGTTTCGTCCGTGGCGACCTGCATGTCCTGAGTACACCCGGTGATAATGGTCGGCGGCAAGAAGAAGCCTTCGCCCTCCATTGGTTCACCACCGCCCATGACAACTGTGCCGCCTTTGGCTTTGGCGTCGGCCACATGCTCTTTGACCTTGTCGATGGCATCCGCATTGATCAGTGGCCCCAACGCCACGCCGTCATCCATGCCGTTGCCGATCTTCAGCTTTGAGACAGCATCCGTCAGCTTGGCGGCAAAGGCATCATAGACACCGGCCTGCACATAGATGCGGTTGGCGCAAACGCAGGTCTGGCCGTTGTTGCGGAATTTGCACATGATGGCACCTTCCACGGCGGCATCCAGATCGGCATCGTCAAACACGATGAAAGGGGCGTTACCGCCCAACTCCATCGAACATTTCATCACGCTGTCAGCGGCCTGTTTCAGCAAAATGCGGCCCACTTCGGTGGACCCTGTGAAGGTCAGTTTGCGCACGGCAGGGTTCTCGCAGAATTCCTTGCCCACGTCGGATGAGCGCGAAGACGTCACGATATTGAACACGCCTGCCGGAATTCCCGCGCGCTCGGCCAGAACCCCCATGACGGTGGCTGACAACGGCGTTTCTGCCGCTGGACGCCCGACAAAGGCACAGCCCGCCGCCAATGCAGGGGCCGCCTTGCGGGTGATCATCGCGTTGGGAAAGTTCCACGGCGTGATAGACGCGGCCACGCCGATGGGTTGCTTAATCACGGTAATGCGCTTGTCGCGCTGATGGCCGGGGATGGTTTCGCCGTAGATGCGCTTGGCCTCTTCACCAAAAAATTCGATGAATGACGCGCCATAGGCAACCTCGCCCTTGGCTTCGGCCAATGGTTTGCCCTGTTCGGCGGTCAGGATCAGGCCCAGATCATCCTGATTTTCCATCATCAGATCAAACCAGCGGCGCAGCACTGCGGCGCGTTCCTTGCCGGTCCATTTGGCCCATTCCTTTTGCGCGACTTCAGCCGCGGCAACTGTGTCTGCCACCTGTGCCCGCGACATATCGGCGACATTGGCAACCACCTCACCGGTGGCAGGGTTGTGCACTTCGAAGGTTCCGCCGTCGCCATCAATCCATTGGCCATTGGAATAGGCAAGTTCAGCCAGAAGGCTTGGATCTTTCAACATTGATTTCAGGTCAGTCGCGGACATCGCAGATCTCCTTTAGGTGCTTTTGATCTCGCTTAGCCAAACCATTTTGGGCTAGGCTTGTCCAGTACCACAAAGCGGGAAGCGCCATGGATTATGATGATGCCTATGCCAACGGGCCATATATTGAAGGGGCTGAGGACTATCCCGCCCGCTGGTTGAATGCCGCAAAGAACTGGGCTTTTGTTCAGGGTGCTGCCGGGCGACGCCGTGACGGGCTGCCTTATGGGGCAAGTGGGCGGCAACGGTTTGATCTGTTTTATCCAGAAAACCCGGCCAAAGGATTGGTTGTGTTTGTGCACGGTGGGTATTGGCTAAAGTTTGATCGCTCGTATTGGTTCCACCTGTCTCAGGGTGCTTTGGCCCATGGTTGGGCCGTGGCGATGCCGTCATATGATCTGTGTCCGGACGTGCAGATTGGCGATATTACGCACCAAGTCGCGGCGGCGGTGAATGTCATTGCCGGTATGGTTGACGGCCCGGTGATCTTGGCGGGCCATTCCGCGGGCGGGCATCTGGTGTCACGGATGATGCAGCCGGGCTTGCTTGATCCAGCGGTTGCGGAGCGTTTGCAGCGCGTGATGGCGATCTCTCCGGTTTCGGACCTGCGCCCGCTGATACATACCCAGATGAATTCCGATTTCAACTTGGACGACGCGACTGCAATTGCTGAAAGCCCTGTTTTGATGACCAGCCGTCTGAATGTGCCAGTCACGGTTTGGGTCGGGGCGGATGAACGCCCGGTGTTTGTGGATCAGGCACGCTGGCTGGCCGAGGCCTGGGACGCCGATCATGTGGTGCAACGCGGCAAGCATCATTTTGATGTTATTGATGATTTGGTTGACCCCAACAGCACTATGACCCGCACGCTTTTGTCGTGATTGCGGGGCATATCAGCCGTGCAGGGACGACCAACACGGCAGCACGTCATTGTCCGCCGGGCTGGCCAGATAGACAGCCCGGGCAATCGCGCGCGACATGCATGTGGCGCCAGCATGGCCAAGGGCCAGTATGTCGGCAATGGGATTATCCAGCGCGCGCGCACCGGTAGATGCCGCAAAAATCAGATCGCCATCCATTGGCGTGTGCGATGGCAGCAATGCGCGGGCAAACCCATCGTGGGCTGCCATGGCCAGCCGGGTGCATTGTGCTTGTGACAGCGCTGCATCCGTGGCGATAATGGCGATCGTTGTATTTGAATGCTGTGCCAGTTTGGTCGCAGGCACATGCAGATCGTGATAATCAGGCGCGCCACCCAACCCGCCGAACTCGTCACTGATTTCAAATGGGGCTGCCCAGAAATGTGGCCCATCCCCCACCGTGGCGGACCCCAAGGCGTTGACCGCCACCAATGCGCCCACCGTGTGCCCCGATGGCAAGACCAGCGAAGCAGAGCCCAGCCCACCTTTGAGATTGGCCGTGGTGGCCCCCATCCCTGCGCCACTTGAGCCGAGCGAGAACGACTTGTCAGCCGAGGCATAGGCATCAGCTCCGAGTTGCTTGTATGGGTTTTCAGCCCAATCCTTGTCACCACCATTGAGCAAATCAAACAGGATCGCGCCCGGCACAATGGGTACGCGTTGATCGCCCACAGCAAAGCCGCGCCCGGCAACACGCAGTGCATCCGCCACCCCCGAGGCCGCATCCAGACCAAAGGCCGAGCCACCTGCCAACACCAGCGCATCGACTTGTTCCACCGTTTTGTCAGGGGCCAGCAGATCGGTTTCACGGGTGCCGGGCGCGCCCCCCATGACATGCACACCAGCCGTGAATGGCGCATCGCCCAGCAGCACAGTGGCCCCCGTTTTGATCGTTGCATCCGAGGCATTGCCAACGCGCAGGCCCGCCACATCGGTAATCAGGTTCAAAGGTCCGGGGGCTGCGGGCATGTCGCTATTTTCCTTAAACTGTGTCGCAAAACAAAGCGTATCGCCAAAAACATGTCCAGCAACGATTTGCGACGCACTACGAAACACAAAAGAGCATTGCGCATGTTTCGCCGTCTCTGCGCTATCTGTTGTGATGCGAAACAATTTATCTTGCCAGAATCTGTACGATGGTCAATTAAACCCTATGGCCGGAGCGATGGCGTCGCCCCTTGGGCCGATATATCCCAAAAGTCCTGAACGCCGGGACCTTTCTTTTTAGGAGGGTCACTATGACTACACATCCAAACACCACTAAATCCGCTGATACTGCACGCCCTGAATTCTATCGGTTTCACAATGGTGAAAAGGCCACCCCTACCTTTGGCGCCGCTGAATATGATAGGCGTCTGGCGGGGCTTCGTCAGATCATGGAAGACACCGGCGTTGAGGCGGTTGTTTTTACCTCTATGCACAACATCGCCTATTATTCTGGCTTTTTGTATTGCGCGTTTGGCCGCCCCTATGGGTTGGTCGTAACACCAAGTGAAAGTGTGACAATTTCCGCAGGCATTGATGCAGGCCAGCCCTGGCGTCGCAGCCACCAAGATAACATCACCTATACCGACTGGCAGCGCGATAATTACTGGCGCGCTGTGCGGTCGGTCTCGGGGGTCGGCAAAGTGATCGGCTATGAGGGTGACCATATGACCTTGATGCAAAAGGCCAAACTGGACAGCTTCCTGAGCCCGGACAAAACCGTGGACATCACCGAGCACACGATGGTGCAGCGGATGCATAAATCTGATGCTGAAATTGCGCTGATCCGCAAATGCACCGCCATTGCCGATGTCGGCGGCTATGCCATCCGTGATGCAATCAAGGTCGGCACCCGCGAGATTGACGTGGCGATGACAGGGCGTGACGCGATGGAGCAGGAAATTGCCCGCGTTTTCCCCGATGCGGAATACCGTGACAGCTGGGTTTGGTTCCAGTCAGGTATCAACACTGACGGCGCGCACAACCCTGTCACAGCGCGCCAATTGCAACGCGGCGATATCCTGAGCCTGAACACCTTTCCGATGATCTCGGCCTATTATGTGGCTCTGGAACGCACCATGTTTGTAGGCGAGGTAGACCCCGCCAGCCTTAGAATCTGGGAGGCGAATGTCGCCGCACATGAATTTGGGATGAGCCTGCTAAAGCCCGGTGTCAGCTGTGCTGAGATCACCCAGCAGATCAACGACTTTCTGGAAGACCGCCAATTGCTACAGTACCGCACCTTTGGGTATGGCCATTCATTTGGCGTGCTGAGCCACTACTATGGCCGTGAAGCCGGGCTTGAACTGCGCGAGGATGTCGACACAGTGCTGGAACCCGGCATGGTGATTTCAATGGAGCCGATGCTGACCATCGCCGAGGGTCAACCCGGCGCCGGTGGCTACCGAGAGCATGATGTGCTGGTGATTACCGAAGACGGCAATGAAAACATCACGGGCTATCCCTATGGGCCAGACTTCAACGTGGTGGGTTAACCCAACTGCACCCACAAAGGGCGGCCCTAATCCGGGCCGCCCGATATGGGGTCTCAGTCAGCCGTCATTGCGGTCAGGCCCGAAGCTATCACCAACGTAATCCTCCAGGATTTTCTCGTTCTTGGCCTCTTCGATCCGGTTGATCCGGTCAATGCGTTGCTGGTTGTCAAAACGGTATTTCACAAAGTTCACAAGGCTAAGCGTCAAGAGCAGAATACCGATGCCCCAAAACCCTTTGGTGGCCAGTGGCACGTCGACCGATTTATAAAGCGACAGGGCCAACAGCAAATAGGCGGCAACCACCCCAGCGGCGTTAAAAAACATAATTATGGAATTGTCAGTTTTATCGTGATTGTACATTTGAGTTCTCCGTAAATTTTGAGGATTCAGATTGGTGACGGGCCTGTCAGTCTTGTTTCAGCCGGTCCAGAACCTGCTGGGCTGTTACCTTGGTCGCTGGGCCAAAACCGTTGGCGGCCATGCGGTCTTCCAGCGTGGTGTGTGACAGGTCATTCTCAATGCTAGACAGGATTTCGGATTGCTCAAACGGGTCATCGCGCCCGATAACACGAGCGATCAGCTCTTCGGCTTCATCCGCGGCAGACGTGTTGGCAATCGTTGTGCGCAATGCACCTTGCATCTGTTGTTCACGTCGGATGGCACGCGCGGTGATGGCCCCTTGCTTGAGGTCAATCAACCGACGATGCGCCACCTCCAGTGAGCCGCGAAGGCGTGTCACCTGCCCATCCAGCCGGGTGACAGTTTCTTGGCGCAGCTGGGCTTCGTTTTCCATTGTGGCGATGGCTTCTGCGGCTTGTAGTGCCATGTCATCGCGCCCTGCTTGCATCGCTTCGCTGGCGCGTATGGTCATGGTATCCAGTCGCGTTTTCAGCGTATCCAAAAGACGGATTTCCGAACGCTGCCGCTGAACCAATGCGGCCAACGTCGCCTTGGCTGCTTTTAGTTGTGCCTCGGATTCGCGGATTTTCTGGTCAATCAGTTCGATCGCAAAGGCATCTTTAACACGATCCTCTGTTCTGGCATTTGCCCCGATAACCAAGGTTCTAAGTGTTCCAAACATATTCAAGTCCCTTCTGTGAACGTTGTTCATGAATGGGATATAGGGAGGCAGCCGCGCTGTTCAAGAGTTTTGTGAACACTGTTCAGAAACTATTTGTTTCCGGATACTCCAATGATGATCTGCTCTATCATCCGTTCCAGTTCATCCCGCGCAACAGGCGTTGTTCGGTTCTCAATCCCGAAGGACACAATCCCGTGCACTGATGAAAACAGCGCGCGTGTCATGAGGGTGCGGTCTGTGTCTGACATCTGTGCACAACACTCATTTACCGGGCCCGCGATGTATTGGAACAATCGGTCCAGCTCGTTCCAGTACCATTGTGGTGCATTCAGATCAGACGAAAATGGAATATCAAACAGGCTGCGCCAGAGGTTGGTATTTTCCACGGCAAAATCGAGATATGCATTGGCAATGGTAATCAGACGTTCAGTCGGTGACGTGTTTTCACGCCCTGCAAGATCGTGTTGCACTGCGTCGCCAAGGCGCTGAAAAGTGCGCCCGTTTACGATCAGGATGATTTCGCGAATATCATCAAACACATTGTAGATGGCACCCAAAGCGCATTCCGCAGTTTTGGCAAGATCGCGGGCTTTCACCGCCTCCATCCCGTCAGCGGCAATGCGTTGCTCAGCGATTTCCACCAGTTTTTCGCGCAACGCTTTGTGGCGCTTTTCAATCTTTTCAGTCATGATACCCTCAGATGTGAACTGCGTTCATAACATAGGTTGTGTCGATGGCAAACCAAGTGATCCAACGTCACTCTGGGCAAACAGACGCAAAAACAGGATGCTGTGCAAAACCAAACATCGAAAGTCAGCGCCATGCCCACATTGCCCGAAATCTGCGAGATCGTTACAACCCGTGCCAAGGGCCGGATCAAAGGCACAGTTTGTCTCGACATGCCGGACCTGGGCACTCTTTTTGTGGATGAAACCGGTGCCGTGGTGAGTGACCAAAAAGCAGAGATCACCCTGACTGCCAAATCGGATGTATTTAGCAACATTGTCGAAGGCAGCCAAAATCCGGCCACGGCGTTTATGACTGGCAAGCTCAAGGTTGATGGCAATCCGATGCGCGCGCTGAAAATCGGTGAGATACTCAGCACTGATCCCTGAGCCATGCGTTTCACTCAAGGTGATAATTGGCGCGAGGTCGGCTGTGTCGCCACGGCGTTTTGGCGCGCCGGGTTGGCATAATTTCCACCGCGCCCTTCATTGAGGGGACATCACACACTATCTTACCTCCCATTGGTTGTGTTTATGATTTGGACCTAAGATAACGTGACCATGTATGATTGCGGGTCAGATCGCGCGTGTCGGCGGTTTTGGGCAAGGAGGCCTCAATGGTCTATGTGAAATTGGTGTTTTGGGGATTGTTCTGGCTGATCATCGCCGGATTTTTGCATTACACATTGCCACAACATGACATCGTGCGCATCTCCGACACTTATGAAAAGCGGGTGGATTTTGGCGAGAACTCAATCTTCTGGGCCAATCAGGGCACCGGAGAGAAAGAGGGCACAGCCAACCGGGATGTGTTTTTCATCCAAAGCGTGCAAACCAATGGCAAGGTCATGGTGTATCGCAATGAGGATACCGGTTGGGGCTGGCCGCCGTATTTCAAATTTGACACGTCAAACCTTCAGGCCGAGGCATCGGATCTGAAATCCACCTCAGCCGCCCCACGCTGGGCCGCCCTAAAACACTATGGGTGGCGCAATGAATTTTTGTCGGTCTATCCCAACGCGGTTTCAGTGCGCGCGGTGGATGGCCCTGATGTGCGGATCATACCTTGGTTCAACATCATTTTGCTGACGGTACTCGCGGCAATTGTCTGGGCAATTCGGGTGCGCTGGAAGCGCTTTCGAGACAACAAGATCAATCCGGTCATTGATGAATGGACTGACGGCTGGGGGTGAACCCGCCGCTATCGTTTGCCGTAATACAGCCCCACCACATGTTCGGCTTCGGCAAAGAACAACCAGCGCGACGCGGCGATCCCGGCCAGATGGCTGACGACAGCAAATAGCGCGAATACATGATTGAACGGCAACAAAAGCAGCACCACTGGCAGCGCAAAGCCCAGAATTAAAGCAATTCCGCGCAGCTTTACCGCGTGCTTTCGCCCGACAACATGCACGAATTCCCGCAGCAAATAGTTGGTGCCGGTGTGGGGCGGCTCAAATGCGCGCACCTGTCCGGGCTGGCCCAGCCCTGTGGCCGTTGACAAATTTGACCCACTCTCAACCAGAGCCTTGTCACCCATGACCCACCACGCCACCTGCACCACGCCCGCCAGTGGCAGCAGGATCAGCGCATAAGAAACCTGACCCGCCAACAAAGCGCCCCCGGCCAGCGAAATGGTCAACAACAACACCGGCGTCAGTGGTTGTTTCCATCGTGGCACGGTTTTGAGCTGCCCATAGATCATCGCGGTGCAATAGACCGTCAGCAAAGAAAGCAATGCGCCCAGCCAGCCCAGCACTGCCCAGTTTGCGGACATGAATACCAAGCCTGCTCCGAACCCCGCCATGACCAGCAATGCAGCCACCGATACCACGCCTTCGCGGCTGAGCCACGATGTGCGCCATTGCGTAAATGCCTTCATCGCTCGTTCAGGATGGCCCAAGTGGAAGGTGGATGAGATCAGCCCGCCCACCGCCAGTACATAGGCAATGACGAAAAAGGCAAAGGCGCTCCACCCGGTGACAGATGGCATGCCAAGGCCCAGCCAGAACAGCAGGCCAAACCCGAGACCCGAGAGCGTGGTGAAGACGATGACAGACGGTGCGGGATGCATCAGAGCTTCTCCAGAGTTTTGTCGAGCCAGCCAAGGAACCCTTTGGTTTCCTCAGCGACGGGCTCTAGGAACGGGGCCAATACATCGATCTGATCCATCTGATCCTTGGGCCGTGGTGGCAGGTATTTGTTCACTGGTTTGGTGCCCTGTTCAGGCATCAAATCCATGCCGCCTCGTTCCGCCACCAATTGGCTGACGTCGCTGTCAGGATCCCCCAGATCCCCGAAATGCCGCGCCCCGGCGGGGCAGGTACGTACGCAAGCAGGTTCGCGGTCTTCTTCGGGCAGGTTTTCGTTGTAAATCCGGTCCACGCATAGGGTGCATTTCTTCATCACACCCTCGGCCTGGTCCAATTCGCGCGCGCCATACGGGCAAGCCCAGGCGCAGAGGCCGCATCCGATGCAATCACTTTCATTGACCAGGACAATGCCATCCTCGACCCGCTTATAACTGGCTCCAGTCGGGCAAACAGTCACGCAAGGCGCGTCTTCACAATGCAGACAGGATTTGGGGAAATGGATCAGTTGGGCCGCGCCCTCTTCGGGCTGCACCTCATAGGAATGCACCCGGTTCAGAAAGGTGCCCGAGGGTTCGCCATAAGGATCCTGATCGCTTAGCGGAGCGCCATAGTTTTCGGTGTTCCAACCCTTGCAGCTGATCACGCAGGCATGACAGCCAACACAGGTATCAAGGTCGATCACCAGCCCCAGCTTCTTCTGAGTATGCTCGGGAAGTGCCGTCATTTCAGCCCCGCAAGAAAATTCAATTTTTCTTGGCAAATTTCTTCAAAGAAATTTGGTGTGCTCATTGTCCCACCTTCCACGTCAGTTCGTCTGGGCCAGTGCCCACGGGTGATTGAATGGGTGGCATTTCTGGCTGGCTTTCTGCCGGGGCGTCCACTTTCTCAATCTTCACCCGTAGATCAAACCACGCAGCTTGCCCGGTGATTGGGTCCGAATTTGACCAGCGTAATCCATCGCCTTTGGGGGGCAAAAGCTCGTGAATCAGATGGTTCAACAAGAACCCTTTGGTGGCTTCGGGCGCGTCCTCTTTCAGCGCCCAGGCCCCTTTGCGTTTGCCGATCGCGTTCCAGGTCCACACTGTGTTTTCGTTCAGCGCCGCCATATGCGCCACTGGTATAGTAATTTCACCATGAACAGACGATACACGCGCCCAATCGCCTTCGCCAAAGCTGTGCATTTCCCACAGTTTGGTCGGAAGATAGAGCGGGTTGTGTCCGTGGATCTGCCTTAACCAGGCATTTTGCGAGCCCCAGCTGTGATACATCGCCATCGGACGTTGGGTCAGCGCGTGAACCGGGTATTCCTCCAGATCGACATGCGTATCTTCAATTGGAGGATACCAGATCGGCAGCGGGTCCATCGTGGATTTGATCCGCTCGCGCAAGTGATCTGGGGGCTGGTGTTCGCCGTGCCCTTCAGCCGCCAGTTGAAAATGACGCATGGTTTCAACATAAAGGTCAAAGACGTAAGGCTGAGGGCTATCAAAGATGCCCATTTCAACGGCCCAGTTCTGATAGTCCATATTCCACGGCTTCATATACGAGGCCTCTTGTGGAATGTGCTTAACAAAGAACCCACCATTGGCGATATAGCTTTGGATCTGACTGCCATTTGGCGCACCGCGGCCATGAGTCAGCCCATTTTTTCCCAGTCGCCAACCCGCAAGTGGTCCAATCCCCGGCTTGCGTTCGTGGTTGGTGATATAGTCGGCGTAATCTTCGAATTTTGCGCTGCCATCTTCGTTGGTGAAGCCCGGTAACTTCATCTTGTTGGCCAGCTGCACCAGCACAGTCTGGAAACCGCGCACATCGCGGTCAGGCTCAATCACCGGCCAGCGGATAGCGTCTGCTGCCGCATCGGCCTCGCAAATCGGGCGATCCAGCAGGCTGATACAATCGTGACGCTCCAGATACGTCGTATCGGGTAGGATCAGATCGGCATATGCCACCATTTCTGAACTGTAGGCATCCGAGTAGATGATATGGGGAATCTTGTATTCACCGTCCTCGTCCTTGTCGGTCAGCATCTCGATCACACCTGAGGTGTTCATCGACGAATTCCACGACATATTCGCCATATACATAAACAGCGTGTCGATCTTATAGGGATCGCCCGCATGTGCGTTACTGATGACCATATGCATCATGCCATGCGATGACATCGGATTTTCCCAGGTAAAGGCCTTGTCGATCCGTATAGGCGTGCCGTCGTCCTTGAGCGCGAGGTCTTCGGGACCACGCACAAAGCCCAGATGCGGGCCATCCAGCGGCATGTCCGGTGTCACTTTGCAATGTGGGGTCGGGTGGGCGCTGACTGGTTTGGGGTAGGGCGGTTTGAAGCGGAAACCACCGGGCACTTCAACCGAGCCCAAAAGGATTTGCAGCACATGCAGTGCCCGGCAGGTTTGAAACCCGTTCGAATGCGCTGAAATTCCGCGCATGGAATGGAAGCTGACCGGCCGACCCTTCATGACCGAGTGCTTTTCGCCGCGGAAATCGGTCCATTCACGCTCAAGCACAATTTCTTCTTCAAAGGCCACACGGGCAATTTCGGCGGCGATGGCTTTGATCTTTTCTGGCTTAATTCCGCATTGGTCTGCCACTGTATCTGGGGCGTATTTCTTGTCCAGATAGCGCGATGCCAAAAGATGCATCACAGGTCTGTGGGTGATGCCCGCATGGCGGTGCGTGGCATGTAAATCGGGTTTCACGCCGGGCGTGTCAAACGCCGTCAGCTTGCCGGTGTTACGATCCACCACCAGCGGCTTGCCATCGTCATCGCGCAGGAACAGCCCGTACTCAGGCGATTTGGAATCGCGGTTCACCAGCACGGGCGCATTGGTGTACCGGGCCAGATAATCCAGATCGATTTTCCCGGCGCGCAGCAACTCGTGCACCAGCGCCAGAATGAACAACCCATCCGTGCCCGGCGTGATGCCAACCCAATCATCCGCCACAGCGTTATAGCCCGAGCGGATCGGGTTGACGCCAATCACCTTTGCACCGCGCGCTTTGATCTTGCCTATGCCCATCTTGATGGGATTGCTGTCATGATCTTCAGCCACGCCAAAGATCATGAACAACTTGGTGTGATCCCAATCCGGCTGGCCAAATTCCCAAAAGGCCCCGCCCATGGTGTAGATGCCAGCGGCGGCCATATTGACCGAACAAAACCCGCCATGGGCTGCATAATTAGGAGTGCCAAAATTCTGTGCCCAGAAGCTGGTGAAGGATTGTGATTGATCGCGCCCTGTAAAAAACGCCAGTTTTTCAGGGGCTTCATTGCGGATCGGCTCCAGCCAGCCGGTGGCCATTTCCAATGCTTCGTCCCAGCTGATCTCCTCAAACTGGCCAGACCCGCGCGGGCCAACCCGTTTTAGCGGAGCCCGCAGGCGCGATGGGGCATTCACCTGCATGATCCCCGCACTGCCCTTGGCACACAGCACGCCTTTGTTGACGGGATGATCGCGGTTGCCCTCAATATAGGCCACCTTTCCATCCTTCATATGCACGTTGATCCCACAGCGGCAGGCACACATATAGCACGTGGTTTTCCTGACCTCATCCGACACTTTCGGTGAGGTGTTGATCCGGGGCTGCTGTTGGGTCATCGCGCTACCTTGTCCTTGTGATGTTAACTTAGGCCAGATTGGCTGACGCCGCGAGATGTTTCTTATTCCTTCGGTTTTCCTAAGCCTCTGTTCCGAAAACCCGAAACTTTATTGTATGTTGTTCCGGCACACCTTCGCATGTGGATCACATTCAAGGCGTTGTTCACCTTGCCCCGGATGGTTGAACTAGGTCAAAAGAGACCACATGTATAAAGACTACAGGAGACCGGCATGACCCGGGAAGAGATTGCAAAACTACCCTACCGACCCTGCGCAGGGGTTATGTTGGTGAATGCCGATAACCGGGTGTTTGTGGGCCAGCGCCTCGATAGTGGGGCGCAGGCCTGGCAGATGCCTCAGGGGGGCATTGATCCCGGTGAAGACCCCGAACAGGCCGCCCTGCGCGAGCTATGGGAGGAAACCGGCGTGACCGCTGATCTGGTCATGGTAGAGGCGCAAACCGACGGTTGGGTGCCATATGATCTGCCGCATGATCTGGTGCCACGCCTGTGGAAAGGCCAGTTTCGCGGGCAGCAACAAAAATGGTTTTTGCTGCGGTTTCATGGGCATGATGGCGATGTGAACATACAGACGCAACACCCAGAATTTTCCGCTTGGCGCTGGATGCCCACCGACGAGCTGCAAGCCAATATCGTGCCATTCAAGCGTGATGTTTACGCCCGTGTTTTGAAAGAGTTTGAGGGGTATCTGTGATGATCCGTGCAACCGCATTCGCCGCGGCTTTGATGGCGGTCGCCTCCCCGGCGTTGTCCCTGTCGTGTATGCGCCCGGATGTAGCGAGCAGCTATAGCCGCGCAGCCGACGCCGAAGAAAGCTATCTGGTGGTGCATGGCACGCTGAAATTCAACGAACCCAAGCTGCCAAAATCCTCTGGAAATGACAGCCCGCCCACCACAAGAATCAAAGCGCATATGACAGGCAATGCCCTGTCACAATCAGGGTTCAACCATCCGTTTGACCGTGACCTCACCCTAGAGGTGCAGTGTTTGGGTCCTTGGTGCGGCGGCGCGGTGTCTGGCATTCCCTATCTTGCCTTTATCCGCAAAGATGGCGCGGGCTATACATTTGCGGCTGATCCTTGTGGCAGCCTCGGCTTTGCCAAGCCAACGCCAAAAATGCTGGCCCAGGCCGAGCAATGTATGAACGGTGGCGCGTGTAAACCCGGCACACGCTGACCCCTGGCTGAGACCTTTGATTCAGTCAGCTAGGTAACGTGCCACGAAATTGCGCAGGATACGTTCGGGCGCGTGTACGTCCGCGGCCCGACACATCGCAATCAGATCATCCGCTGCTTCGGGTGGAAAATAGCCGCGATGTTTATAGATGTTGATCCGGATTTCGAAACCCGCACCATCTGCCTCGGGATGAAACTGCGTGGCATACACATTTTGCCCAAAGCGGATCATCTGAAACGGGCATGTCGGCGAAGCCACCAGATGGGTGCACCCATCGGGCAAAGATTGCAATGCTTCCTTATGGCCAACAAAGGCCTGAAAATTTTCGGGCACGCCGACCAACAACGGATCAGCCAAACCCTCCGCTGTGGTCGTGCACTCCGAAGTGCCCACCGGCTCACCGAAGGCCACCTTGCTGACATCTCCATCCAATTGCTTGCCCAGAATACCAATGCCGTAACAGCAGCCCAAAAAGGGCAAATCGGCCTCAGTAATTTGTGGCATCAAGGATAGAACTGCCGTTTCGATACGGGCTTCAATGTCGGATTTATCCTCAGGCGCATCGCTGACACATCCAGGGCCGCCGCCAACAATCACGCCGCAATAGGCGCTCAGGTCTAACCCTGCGGGCAAATCCTCCTGATCCAGCCGAATACGGTGCGCCTGATCCTCGCGCAGCCCGCCCTTGCGCAAAATGGCATGGTATTCACTGTCCGAGGCTTCTGCCTCGGGGCGCAATTGCAGGATCAAAAAGGGCTTGGCCATCGGACAACCTGACGTCATATCAACGCCATTGTGGTTGCCCGCTTGCTGCCTTGTCGTCAAGCCCTGCATCTGCTTGACCCCACCGGGCAAAGGAATACCCTGCGCGCCTACATGATTTCAGGAAGGTTCTCTTATGATCCAACGGCTAAATCCTGTCTTTGGCGGTGAACCGGCTCTTCCCGGTGACTGTCAATTCAAAGCCCCGATGATCTGATCTATGGCGCGTTCGCTGAGCCTTGCAGCCTATATGGCCTATGCGCGGCGCGCCACCTATGCCCCGGCGCCTCCCGCCACCGCGCGCCCCAAAGGCGAGCTGATCTGGGGTCATGCCACCGATCCGACGCGCGCTGCCGCCCTATGCCAAATGGCCGAGCGTCTGGCACAGCAACGCCCCGGTGTGCATATGCTGTTGACGACGGCGCATGATATTGACCTGCCCGACATCGACAGCGCGCTGATAGTGCGCGATGATCTGCCCCCTGAAACAGTGGCCGGAGCCGAGGTGTTCTTGGAGCACTGGAAACCCGATCTGTGCCTCTGGACGGGCGGAGATCTACGGCCCGCTTTGCTTAGCTGTGCCGACAGTCGCAACATTCCGCTGTTTCTGCTGGATGCCGAAGAAGAGCAATTGATGCGCAGTGGCTGGCGCTGGTTTCCGGATTTGCCGCGCTCTTTGTTGGACAAGTTCGCGCAAATTCAGGTGCAATCCGAAGACACAGCCCGCGTATTGCGCCGGATCGGTGTGCCAGATGAGGACATCACCCAAGCCCCGCCCTTGCGCCCCGAGGCCGTGCCCTTGCCCTACAACGAAAATGAACGCGAAGAACTGGCCGTTTGCCTGCGAGCGCGTCCCTTGTGGTTGGCCGCCAACCTGCATCCCGACGAGTTGGATATCGTGTTGGGCGCAAGACGCATCGTCGGGCGCGCGGCGCACCGCTCATTGTTGATCATTGTGCCGCAGAACAAGGATCATCAGCAGGCGATCCAACAAAGAGTGAGCCAGGAAAACCTGCCCACAGTGATCTGGGCCGAAGGCGATATGCCCGAAGAAACCACCCAGATCATTCTGGGCGAATGCCGCAGCGAGTTGGGTCTGTGGTATCGGCTGGCACCGGTCAGCTTCATTGGCCATTCACTGGTGCACGGGATGGAGGGTTGCAACCCCAACGAGCCAGCCGTACATGGCTCGGCCATCCTGTATGGTCCCAACATGCGGCGATATTTATCCGAATATTCACGCTTTGCCGAAGCCCGCGCCGCGCGGATTGTGCGCGATGCTGATACGCTGGCGGCGGCTGTACAAAGTTTGATTGCCCCGGATCAGGCGGCAATTATGGCACATGCGGCATGGGATGTCGCCTCGCAGGGGGCCGAAGCGACGGATCGTATTCTGGACCTGATCCAAGACACACTTGATGTGGTGAGGGGGGCGTAATGCGAGCACCTGCATTTTGGTACAGCTTACCTGAAAGGCCCGCTTTGCTGGCACGTTTGCTGGCCCCCATTGGGGCGCTATATGCGTGGGCCACGGCACGTCGCCTACGCAGCATGCCCGGGCAAAAGATGGCTATCCCGGTGATTTGTGTGGGCAACCTGAATGCCGGGGGCACCGGAAAAACACCAACAGTGATTGCCCTGGTTCAACATCTGCAAGCCAAGGGGCACACCCCTTTTGTTATCTCGCGCGGGCATGGCGGAACGCTGAGGGGCCCATGTGAGGTTGATCCGCGTCAGCACACGGCCCAAGACGTTGGCGATGAGCCCTTATTACTGGCGGCCTTCACCCGGGTGTGGATCGCACGCGACAGGGCCGCAGCAGCACAGGCGGCACAGGATGCGGGTGCCAGCGTGATCGTTATGGATGACGGCCACCAGAACCCCGATGTATCCAAGGATCTCTCGGTGATTGTGGTTGATGCCGCCAAGGGGTTTGGCAATGGGTTGTGCCTGCCTGCAGGCCCTCTGCGTGAACCGGTGAATATCGGCCTGGCTAGGGCTGATCTGGTGCTGTCAATCGGCCCGCCAAAAGCGCAAGATGCGCTGTTACAAACATGGCGTGCGGCCATTGCCCTGCCACATCTAAAGGGCCATCTGGCAACACTTGAAACCGGTATGGATTGGACGGGAACGCCGTTTCTGGCCTTTGCCGGAATTGGCCACCCGGAGAAGTTTTTTGCCACGCTCAAAGGGCTTGGGGCTGATCTGCTCCGATGCGAGGCGTTGGAAGATCACCAGACCTTAACGCCGACGTTGCTGGCTCGGCTGGAAAAAGAGGCGGAATTACTGGGCGCGCAACTGGTCACCACCGAAAAGGATGCCGTGCGCCTGCCCGCACAGTTCCGCCAAAAGGTTGTCACCCTGCCCGTGCGGCTGGAGGTTGAGGATCTGCGCCCGCTCGACACAGCCCTTGCCCGCCTCAACCTGACCTGAAATCGGCGCTTTGCGCAGCGGTAGTGGCCCGCCTCAGATGATGGCCTTTTCTATGATGGGCTGATCCTGCGTGATCCGATCATAATGAAACGGGCTTAAATCAAGGCTGCGGTAGGCTCCATGCACCAGCAGCTCGGCCGTGGCGCGCCCCATTGCGGGGGATTGTTGCAATCCATGGCCGGAAAACCCGTTGAGGAAGTAGAAATTCCTGACCTCAGGATGTGGGCCGGTGATGGCGTTCTGATCCAACGTGTTGAACGCATAATGCCCGGCCCATTCAGATTGCACTTTGATCGCCTCAAACTGCGGAATACGCCTGGCCAGCACCGGCCAGACGTGATCCTGCCACAGCGCGTGATCCATGGTGAAATCATCATAATCAACCGCCGGATCAATCGCCGAATGCGCGCCCACCTGATAGGTGCCGCCGCCGTTTTCACGCACATGCACGCCCGAGGGGTCAATTGTCAGCGGCAAATCCCGGTCCAGCGGTGTCTCAGCCGAGACTATCCAGGTAAAGCGCTTGCGCGGTTCCACCGGTAAATTGATGCCAGCCATCGCTGCCGTGCGGGCAGCCCGTGGGCCGGTGGCATTTACCACCTTGTTGCAGGTCACCACCTCACCGGATTTTAGCGTCACGCTTTCAATGGCATCCCCCGCGACGCAACGTGTCATGCCAATCACTTCATTGTTGATATATTCCACACCAGCTTCGCGCGCTTGACGGCGCAACCAGTCAAACACGGCGCTGCCATCCCAATAGCCTTCGTCGATCGTGTTGATTGACCCCAATACGATGTCATCCAGCGCATAGAACGGATAGCGTTTTGCGATCTCGTCACGGGTCAGCAATTCAGTGGCCGCCCCGGCTGCGCGCTGCATTTTTTGGTTTTCGCGCAGAACATTGGCAAAATCCTCGTTGTCGGCCAAATACATGTACCCAAACGAATGGATGCCCAATTCGGGCACCCGCGTATCACCGCCCATATAGCTGCGCAGGTTCTTCACAAAATCCGCAGCGAACTGCGAAATGCGCACGTTCAACCCGTCAGAAAACTGCTGTCGCATACAGCTGTTGGTATGCGCGGTTGAACACGCCTGATACGTCACGTCGCGTTCCACCACCAAAACGCGGCCATCAAAATCAGGGTCCTGGGACAAAAACCATGCGGTGCTGGATCCCATGATGGCCCCACCCACAATCACAATGTCATAGCCGGAATGCTGCGGGGCTTGCGTGGCGCTCATCCGATGAGCCTTTCATGTTGAATGCGTTGTTCCCAGGCCCGAAAATATGGCCGACGAAACCACCGTAGACAGCCCCCATTGGGATGACCAGTGCCCTTGCGCCCGGCCCTGCGGTTGTGTGATCTTGTGCTATCGCGGACAGCAATAGGACATCCTCATGGGCGATTTGCCACCCCTTAGCCAAATGATTGATCAGGCCCATGGCCGCGAACCGGCCGACATCGTTCTGCGTGGCGGGCAGGTTTTAGACCTGATTACCGGTGCATTACTGGATGGGGATGTGGCGATATGTGACGGCATGATCGTTGGCACTTGCGCAGAATATGAGGGGCGCGAGGTCATTGATGTTACCGGAAAAATATTGGTGCCCGGCTTTGTTGACACCCATCTGCATATCGAAAGCTCCTGTGTGACGCCGTTTGAGTTTGACCGCTGTGTTTGCCCGCGCGGCGTGACCACCGCCATTTGTGACCCCCATGAAATTGCCAATGTGGCAGGCATCAAGGGCATCGAATATTTCCTTCAGGCCAGCGCCCACACACTGATGGATATCAAGGTGCAACTGTCCTCTTGCGTGCCCTCGACCACGATGGAAACCGCCGGTGCACAGTTAGAGGCCAAAGACCTGACACCCTACATGGACCATCCTGCGGTGATAGGGTTGGCCGAGTTCATGAACTACCCCGGTGTGATCCACAAAGACCCAAGCGCCATGGCCAAGCTTGAGGCCTTCCGGGGGCGCCATATCGACGGGCATGCGCCTTTGGTGCGTGGGCTTGACCTGAACGCCTATATCGCGGCCGGTATTGGCACCGAGCATGAAGCCACCACCGCCGAGGAAGCCCTGGAAAAGCTGCAAAAGGGGATGCGTGTACTGATCCGGGAGGGGTCAGTCTCAAAAGATTTGCAAGCATTGCTGCCCCTGATCACGGAGCGCAATTCACCCTATATCTGTTTTTGCACTGATGATCGCAATCCGCTGGATATCGCCGAACATGGCCATCTGGATTACATGATCCGCACCGCAATTGCAGGCGGAGCCGAGCCATTGGCCACCTACCGCGCCGCCAGCCTTTCGGCGGCCGAGGCGTTTGGCCTGAAGGATCGCGGATTGATCGCACCGGGCAAGCGGGCCGATATCGTGGTGCTTGATGATCTGGCCTCGTGCCGCGCCGAATTGGTGATGTGCCAAGGGCGTGTGGCTGATGCCGCTGCCTTTGCCGCGCGTCAGGACATTGCACCGGTGGCGCTAAACTCAGTGAAGGCACCTGCGATAACGGCAGGTTCATTTCGCACGGCAGGCAATAGGGCGCAAACACCGGTGATCGGCATCATCCAAGGCAAGATCATCACCCAACACCTGACCGAAGACATCCTGCCACAAGATGGCGACAAACGCCCTGACATCACCCGCGATCTGGTGAAAATCGCCGTGATTGAACGGCACGGCAAGAACGGCAATATCGCCACCGGCTTTGTGCGCGGCTTTGGGTTGCAGGGCGGGGCTATTGCCTCGACTGTGTGCCATGACCACCACAATATTGCCTGTGTCGGCGTGGATTACGATGACATGGCACTGGCCGCAAACCGGCTAAAGGACATTGATGGCGGGTTTGTGGTGGCCCATCAGGGCCGCGTTCTGGCCGAGCTGGCCTTGCCCATCGCCGGATTGATGAGCCTGAAACCCTTTGAAGATGTTCAGGCTGATCTTGTGGCCTTACGGCGTGCTGCACATGGGCTGGGCGTGACCCTGGAGGAGCCGTTCCTGCAACTGGCTTTCCTGGCTTTGCCAGTCATCCCCCACCTGAAAATCACCGATCATGGCCTGATAGACGTGGACAGATTTGAGGTGATTGCATAGCCCGCGTTCCGGGCGTTTCCCCTCAGGGTACTGAAAACGGTGTCAGGCTTTCAGAGAACTGCCGCAGGAAATCCAGAACAAGGGGGGAATTGCTGCCGCTGATCGGGCGCAGCAATGACAAACGGTGCGTGATCTGCGGCACAAACGGGCGTATCTCGATGCCTCGATCGCGGTATTGCTCGGCATCCAGCGCGCTGACAATCGACACACCTTGGCCTTCACTCACGATGGTGCAGGCGGTGGTGAACTGACGGACCTCGATCCAAGTGCTCAGCTTTTCGTTGCTATCAGCAAAGGCTGCTTGCAGGTGCTGGAAAAAGGGGCTGTCGCGGCGCGAATGGATCAGTTTTTCCCCGCGTAAATCCGATGGGTTGATCACTGCCTTGTCAGCCAGCTGGTGTCCTTTGGGCATGATGCACACAGTGCGGATGGTGACATCTGTGCTGTCTGTGGCGGGGTGGCCGCCAAACCCGTCGGTAATACCACAATCATATTGCTGCCCGATGATCCATTCCAGAATGCGCTCGGGGCGGTCGGGCTCCAGTGTCACTGTGACTTGCGGTCGGCCTTTCAGAAATTCGGTCAGGATCTTGGGCAAATGGCTGGTGGCGAAGCCGGGCAAACACGCAATGCGCAAATGTCCGGCAGCGCGTTTTTTCAGATTATGCCGCAAATCCTCAAGGTGGTTGAGGCTCTCGAAAACGCGGGTGGTTTCGGCCAGCATATACTCTGCTTCCGCTGTGGGAATCAGGCTGCCTGCCTCGCGCCGGAACAGGGGGAAATCCACCGATTTTGAGAAGTCCGCCAACAATCTGCTGGCTGCGGGTTGCGATATACCCAGCTCAACCGCCGCACGGGTGATGGAACCGGTTCGGGCAATTGCCCTGAAGGCTTCGAGTTGTCTGAGCTTGAAACTCAATGGGTTACCTCGGCTTACAGTGAGATTATCGGGAATAGTGTTAGTCAACATATAATGTTTTGTTATGTTTTTTGATACAAATCTTTTACTTGAGTTATCTTTTCTGCTGCGCAACCATCCCCCGGTGATTCAAAAATTTCCGGGAGGATGAAATGTCTTTGAAAACCCTAAGCCTAAGCTTGGCTGCGCTGAGCATCAGCGCCACTGTCAGCTTTGCACAAACCGAAATTCAATGGTGGCATGCCATGGGCGGCACCAATGGTGAGCGCGTTGACAAGATCGCCGCTGATTTTAATGCGACACAATCTGACTACAAAATCGTGCCAACCTACAAAGGCAATTACACCGAAACCATGACCGCTGCCGTGGCCGCATTCCGCGCCAAGGAACACCCGCATATGGTGCAGGTGTTCGAAGTTGGCACCGCCACCATGATGGCCGCCAAAGGGGCGATTTACCCGGTCGAAAAAATGATGGCCGATTCCGGCGAGGCGTTCGACAAATCCGACTATCTGCCTGCCGTGATCTCGTATTACCAAACCTCTGAGGGCGAATTGTTGTCGATGCCGTTCAACAGCTCGACCCCGGTGATGTGGTACAATGCCGATGCCCTGAGCGCTGCGGGCGTTGAGCCTCCCAAAACCTGGGATGATGTAAAAACTGCGGCTCAGGCGCTTGTCGACAATGGCATGGATTGCGGTGTGTCCTTTGGGTGGCAATCCTGGGTCATGGTCGAGAACTTCTCGGCCTGGCACAACATTGCGATGGGCACCAAGGAAAACGGCTTTGCCGGGTTCGACACTGAATTCACCTTTAACAATGGCCAAGTCGCCGCCCGTCTGGATGACATTGCGTCGATGTCCGAAGGCAACCTGTTCAAATACGGTGGTCGTCGTGGCGACAGCCTGCCACTGTTTACCAATGGTGAATGTGGCATGTGGATGAACTCCTCGGCCTATTATGGCTCGATCAAGGATCAGGCCAGTTTCGCTTTTGGTCAAACAATGCTGCCGCTGGATACCTCAGTGGCAGATGCGCCGCAAAACTCGATCATCGGCGGAGCCACATTGTGGGTGCTGGCCGGACATGAGGCCGACGAATACAAGGGCCTGTCACAATTCATGACCTATCTCAGCTCGCCTGAGGTGCAGGCCTGGTGGCATCAGGAAACCGGCTATGTGCCGATCACCACAGCCGCCTATGAGCTAAGCAAAAGCCAGGGCTTTTATGACAAGAACCCCGGCACAGACACTGCGATCAAGCAGCTAAGCCTGAATGCACCGACGCCGAATTCGCGTGGCGTGCGGTTTGGCAACTTCGTGCAGGTGCGTGATGTGATCAATGAGGAACTTGAGGCGCTTTGGGCCGGTGATAAATCGGCGACGGATGCTTTGAACGAAGCCGCCGAGCGCGGCAACGCCCTGTTGCGCAAGTTCGAGCGGTCTGCCAACTAAGTTGACCTGACAGATGTAGCGCCCGGCGGTTTCGTTCGCCGGGCGCTGACCATGCTCCAACACCCGAGGCCTCCTTGCTCAAACGTGTCCATTTTCCGTCTTCGGCCCTGCCTTACTTGCTGGTGGCCCCGCAGATCCTGATCACAGTGATCTTTTTCATTTGGCCCGCCAGTCAGGCGGTTTATCAATCGTTTCTGATTGAAGATGCCTTTGGTCTCAGCACCGAATTTGTCTGGTTTGAAAATTTCACCCTGCTGTTTGATGACAAGCAATATTTGCAAACCTTTGGGCGCACGATCTTCTTCTCAGTTGCGGTGGCGTTTTTGTCGATGTCCGTGGCGCTGATACTGGCCGGGTTTGCCGACCGCGTGGTGCGCGGGGCAACGGCGTATCGCACGCTGCTGATCTGGCCCTATGCTGTGGCCCCGGTGCTGGCCGGTGCGCTGTGGGTGTTCATGTTCAATCCGACGCTGGGCATCTTCCCGTTTCTGCTGGATATGGTTGGCATCGACTGGAACCACTACCTGAACGGCAAGCAGGCCATGGCGCTGGTCATCTTTGCCGCCGCATGGAAGCAAATTGCCTACAATTTCTTGTTCTACCTTGCTGCGATGCAATCCATCCCGCGCTCTATCATTGAGGCCGCTGCCATTGATGGTGCAGGCCCTGTGCGCCGGTTCTGGGATCTGATTTTTCCACTGATTTCACCCACCACGTTTTTCCTGCTGGTGATCAATGCTGTCTACGCGTTCTTTGAAACCTTTGGCATTATTCATGCTGTCACCCAAGGTGGGCCGGCCAATGCCACAACGATCCTTGTTTACAAGGTGTTCAACGATGGTTTTGTCGGGCTTGATCTGGGCGGTTCGGCAGCGCAATCGGTGATCTTGATGTTCCTTGTCATCGTGATGACCGTGGTTCAGTTCCGCTATGTGGAACGGAAGGTGGAATACTGATGGTCGAAAATCGCCCCCTCCTGAACCTTGTTTCACATATGATACTGCTGTTTGGCATTGCCATTGTGGCGTTGCCGATCTGGATTACCTTTGTGGCCTCGACACATGATGCAGTGCGCATGACCCAAGCCCCGATCCCAATGCTGCCCGGCAGTTATTTTTGGGAGAACTTCAAACAAACCCTCTTTGGCAGTGGCCTGTCGGGCTCACAATCCGCCCCTGTTTGGCGCATGTTGTTGAACTCACTGACCATGGCGATGATGATTGCCGTGGGCAAAATTGCCATCTCGCTGATCTCGGCCTTTGCCATTGTCTATTTTAAGTTTCCGTTCCGTATGGGCTTTTTCTGGATGATCTTTATCACCCTCATGCTGCCGGTTGAGGTGCGCATATTGCCCACGTTTGAGGTGGTCGCAAATCTTGGAATGCTCAACAGTTATTGGGGGTTATCAGTACCGCTGATCGCCTCGGCCACGGCCACCTTCATGTTTAGGCAGGTGTTTTTGACCATCCCCGATGAGATGCTGGAAAGTGCGCGCATTGATGGCGCAGGCCCCCTGCGGTTCTTCTGGGATATCCTGATCCCACTCAGCCGCACCAACATCGCGGCCCTGTTTGTGATCTTGTTCATCTACGGCTGGAACCAATACCTCTGGCCGCTGCTGATCACCACCGATTCCGATATGACCACCATCGTGATGAGCATCAAGCAGATGCTTGAGGCCGCGGAACAAAGCCCACAATGGAACATCATCATGATGACTGCTTTGCTGGCGATGATCCCGCCGGTTTTTGTGGTGGTCGCAATGCAGAGGCTGTTTGTTCAGGGCCTCACCGAGACAGACAAATAGGCAAGAAATCATGGCATCCATCACCCTCAAAGACCTTGTCAAAGCCTACGGCGATACCGAAGTTCTGCACCACGTGGAGGGGCAGATCAGTGACGGTGAATTCGTCGTGATTGTCGGGCCATCGGGCTGTGGAAAATCCACGCTGTTGCGGATGGTGGCGGGGTTAGAAACGGTCACTTCGGGCGACATCAGCATTGGTGATCGTGTGGTCAACCAGCTGGAACCAGCTGACCGTGATATCGCAATGGTGTTTCAGAACTACGCTTTGTACCCGCATATGTCGGTCCGTCAGAATATGGCTTATGGCCTGAAAATCCGCAATATCAGCAAGGATGAGATCGCAGCCCGCGTTGAAGAAGCCGCCGATATTCTGGAAATCAGGGATTATCTGGATCGCAAGCCACGCCAGCTGTCTGGAGGACAACGCCAGCGTGTTGCCATGGGGCGCGCCATTGTGCGGGATCCTCAGGTGTTTTTGTTTGACGAACCCCTGTCGAACCTCGATGCCAAGCTGCGCGTGCAGATGCGGCTGGAAATTCGCAAGTTGCAACAACGGCTGGGGGTGACCTCGATCTATGTGACACATGATCAGGTTGAGGCAATGACACTTGGCGACCGCCTGATGGTGCTAAATGGCGGCTATGTCGAACAATTCGGCACCCCGATTGAGCTGTATGACCGGCCCGCCACCTTGTTTGTGGCAGGTTTCATCGGCAGCCCCGCAATGAACTTTCTGCCAGCGACAGCCAGCGCGGGCCAATTGACACTGGGCAATGGCGTGGCGATCACAGGCGCGGGCGCGGCAAGCGGCACTGTCATTGTGGGTCTGCGCCCCGAACATCTGCAAGCCGACGCGAAGGGCGACATTCGCATCACTGTCGGTCTGTTTGAACATCTTGGCGCCAACACCTTGTTGCACGGCACACTTGAGGGCAGCGAGACTGAGATCGTCGCCTCTCTGCCCGGCCATGTAACCGCCAAGGCCGGGTCGGTGATGGCGTTTAAAATCGCGGATGAATTGCTTCATCTTTTTGACCCTGACACTGGCAAACGGATCGAGACGTGACTGAATTTCCACAATTGAATGGCTTTCGTGGGGGCGGCGGTATTATCCGCCTGATCGGCCATCGCGGTGCGCGCGGGGTCATGCCCGAAAACACCATGGAGGGATTTGCCTTTACCTACCGTATCGGCGTGGTGGCGTTTGAGTTTGATGTGGTCCTGACCCGCGATCAAATCCCGGTGATCACGCATAATCACCGCCTGGCAAACGCCGCGACACGCGCGCCGGATGGCAACTGGAAAACAGGCGCCGAACCCAAAGTGGCCGACCTTACCTTTGACGAATTGCAGACACTGGATGTCGGTGGTCTGGACGGGCAATCAGAATACGGTCAGCGCTTTTCGGATCAGGCATTTATGTCAGGTGTTCGCATCCCACGTCTTTGTGATCTGTTGGATATGGCAGCACAGCCCGAACACGCCGACATGCACTTGCTGCTGGAACTGAAATCCGACCCGGACATAAAAGACGACACCAGCGCACGCGCGCAGGTGGTGGCCTCGGTTGTTCAGGAGGTGCGCAAAAGGCATCTGGAACCGCGCACCGTTTTGCATAGTTTCGATTGGGATCTGTTGGACGAATGCCGCCGACAAGCACCCGAAATGCCCACCTCTTACCTGTCGGAATTGCCCGGAAACGTGGACGAACCCGGCGAGGATTCAGCCACATTGGTGGGGCCGGATTATGCGGCGATGACGGTGTCTGTTCCGCAGGCAATCAAGGATGCAGGCGGTCAGATGTGGTGCCCCTATTACATGGACGTGACCCCAGACCTGGTGAGCGAGGCGCACGCGTTGGGATTGTTGGTGTCCACCTGGACGGTCAATGACAAGGCCGACATTGAGGCGATGATTGATGCCGGAGCGGATGGCATCGTCAGCGATTATCCCGGCAGGGTGCAGCACTGTTTGCTGAACCGTGGGATGCATTGGCGTGATGGTGGCGCTTAAAGCGTATCATTCATCCAGAACTATGTATTCCTTATAGAGTTTCGCCTCGATACTCAGGTCTTTGAAGGCGTCCCATTCCGCATCCGTCAGTTTGCCGTGGCCCTGTCCGGGACGGGGGCGTTGCACACGGGCGCGATCATTGCGCATCACCCGGCCACGCGCCTTTTTCATCAGCGCCTCATGGATGGATGGCAGTGGATGATTCCAGCCATTCTTGCGTTTGGCCCAGGCAGAATGCACCGGGATCATCGCCACGAAATCCTGGGCGAATGGGCCTTGGGCAAACCAGCTGAGATTGGCGTGGTCGCTGTCCAATTGCCCATCCAACGTGGCATTATGTGATCCATGGTGCCCACATTTATAAAACACACATCGCCCCAGCAGGTCTTTTGCCGTGACCGGGCCATCATCGCCCTCCCACTCCAGATCTGACCAGGATATCCAATTGCCCCGCTGTGCATCGCCAGTGAACAACAACACCTTGCCAGTGTTGGGCAGCGCAAAGGCCAGCACCAGACTGGTGTTATTGACCTCGTGATTCAGCCTGAGCGCAATTGCCCCTGCTGCGCGCAGCCAATCCCCATCAATCCGCCGCCAATCCTCCTGAGGTACGCCGCTCAGAGCTTCGCAATACACAGTGGCGTTATAATCGCGCACCAGCTCCTCAGCCTCCGCAGGGTTGAATTGGTCTGGTGGTGGCACAGGTTGGGCAAATACCTCATCCTCAGGCGTGGCATACCGCTTTGCGAACGGCGAGACATTGCCCTGATCCCCACCCCCGGTAATGGCCATGTTGAACGCCGCCGCTTCGCCACTGAGAGCAAAATCTGATCCGATATGGAACTCTTCATCGCCTTGGGGATCAAGGCTGGTCAGCAGGTTTTCGTCACGCGGCGGGCCCAGCACATAGACCTGTGCGCCCGTCGTGCCGCCCATGGCAAAGGCATCCTGCTCGGGCGTCAAGAATTCAGGCCCCGATTGGGCGGTGTCACGCAGATATTTGATCGCCGTTTTATTGGTAATACCGTCCACAGCGCCAAAGCGCGCCCCGTTTTGTGCCTTGAGTATGGCGGCAAACGCCTGTCGATCCGCTTTGGGGCCAAGCTCGACCTCCAGCAGATGGGCCACATCAGCGCCAAAGGCCGGGTCAAGATCACTGGCCGCAATACGATCTTCGGCCAGGGCGAGCGCCACAAGCGTATCCCTAAATCGCTCGCGCAGATTATTGGCATCGCCGTCGCTACCATCTTCTGTCCAGGCCAGCCAAAGTTGGCCAAAGGTGATCTGGTCAAACAGCCGGTTTCCATCGCCGCCCCGGCGGTTGAAGCCATTCACATGATCGGCATGCTCATGGGTGATCGCCACATAATCAATGAAGCCGCCGGTAGAGTCCGCGATGTGATCAATCACATCCTGAAAGGCCACATCCGAAAACTGAGAGCCGCCCATATAGCCGCAATCAATCAGCAAATAGACAGGGTTATTCACCGTGCCGCCCTCGCGCGGGAACGCCAAAAGAAAGCAATCGCCCTGTCCTTGCCGGTACATCCGCACGCGCACGCCAGATTTTGGGGCTTTCATCCGGCTCATGCTGAACCTCCTTCACCGGCGTGGCGGTGCAGGGCGGCAAAGGCGGTTGATGCCTCGGCATCATCATCCCGGCCCAGCCCGTCAAAGGCGTTTGTGGGGTGGAACGATCTGTCCTTGCGATAGCTGCGGTGGCGGTCCAGCACCCGGTCAGAGCTGACCATGCCATCGGTTCTGATAATCCGTCGTATTTGGAATGACCGCGCATCTATCAGCAGGGTCACCCCCGAGCGCGCCACAAAATCACGCGGTTTGTCCAAGCCAATGCTATCGGCCTTGGCCTGATCATCAGGGTCAAAATACCCCGCGCGCGATTGCACCAGCTCCACCACATATTCACGCTCGATCTGGCCGCGGTCCCCAACGCGGTTGGCCATACGCACCGAATGAACCTGCAAAGCGGGCTTGCCGGTATAGGTGGATCGGTTGATGGTTTTGGGGGCATCTTCGCGCAGGTCTATCCCGATGAGTTTGTAGATACCTTCGTGCTTTTGCTCGTGGATCATGCCCCAAAACAATTCGCCATAAAAATAGCGCACCAGATGTTCGACCTTGCGATCCGCTGCCAGCCCAAGCTCCAGCAGGTTGCGCGACATGACTTCGTGTTGGTTGAAATACCGGGTCATGGTCTGCCCTTTGTATTTCGAGCGGCTTTCGTCCTCCTCGCCCAACGCTTGGGCGATCAGGCGCGCGACCTCTTCCAGGGCCAGCTGCATTTGATACCCGTCACTGTCGGGCGCTTTTGAAACCTTGCTGATGGCGTCACTGCGCATTTTGGGGTTGTTCAACAGCGTGCCAAAATCTTCGGTAAACTCAAAGAAGTCGGTTTCGGCATCGGAGGATGCTTCTTCAATCGTGGGCCACAGGAGGGTTTTCTCGGTCACAATCTGCATGCCTTTGGGGCGGATGCCCCAGGCTGTGAAGGCCTCAATCAGGGCCGCGCGATAGCCGTAATCATCCTGCGGATAGAGGTCGGCATCCGCAGTGATCAATGCGCGCAGGTAATCGCCAAAGGTGACATCCACCGGCGGGCAATAATCCAACGCACGAATGCACATTTGCAGCAGATGCCGGGCTGATTTTGCAGCCTCTCGTGCCAGCCTGCGTTTCAGATCAGGATCCAGCTCTCCGTCGGGCAGGATACCGCGCCCATCGCTGGCAATGCGCAGCAAATCCGCGACCCGGTCTTTGTAGATCGCCAGAAACGCCCGAAAGACCGCCGCCACCAAGATGGACCCGCGCGCGTGTGGGCTCTGAGTGCGCTCCAGTGCGCGATTGTCTGGCTCTTTGGGTCGCCATTCGCCATCAACGACCTTGCCCAATGCATCACGCAAGGCGTGGCCCCGGCCCAACGCCTGGCCAAATTCCTGCGCCAACTGGCCCAGCAGGCTTTGACGTTCAAGGTCTCCATGGGTTTTGGCAATCTGGTCTTCCAACACCTCGGGATGCGAAAAATGCTGAAGGATCGCCACCACATCTGCAAAGGCCTCATGCAACGCCAATACATCGGGGTTTGTCGGTTCTGCAAAATAGGGATGCATGCCGTCCAGAAGCGCGTGGCAGGTTTCATGCACAATGATGTCATGGCTGAGACAGGTGAATATCATCGAACCGGGCAGCATCTGCGGGTTTTCCGGCCCGGCCTGAAAATAGCCAAATAACAAGGCCTTTTTCTGTGGGTCGTAATAGGCATTCGCCTCGCGCAGCGCATGGGGATAAATGCGTAGTCGTTGCACAAAGCCCTTGTCGGGATCATCCTGCACGCCGTCTTCGGATTTTGAGCGCCTCCAGCTGCGCGGTGCCCAAAGCGCCACACGCCCCAGCGCCTGTTCGAACGCGGCAATCGTGTTCATCGCCACCGCATAGACCATCTGTTGATGAAACTGCGGGTTGTCGACAGTTGGCGCCAACCCATCATTCAGCCGCACCGTGGGATCGTTGAGGTTGACGGGTTCATAAAACACGCCGCTGGAAGGGTCATAATCCACCACTTCGATGTACTCGCCGCGCGGGCCAACAAAGGGGTCCTTCTCCTCCAGCCGCTCCATTTCCCAGGGCAGGGATATGACCAGATTTTTCACCCGCCGGTTTTGAAATTTACCCGCCACTGCCGGATCAAAGGCAAAGACAGACAAGGTGCGGGGCGCATATAACGACATGGCAGACCTCCCTTTGGGGGGCGTTGTTTAATCAGATTTCGGTATATTCATCAGGGATATTGGGTTGCAGGTAATCTTGTTCAGTGCCTCTGCGTTTGAAAACAGAGGTATGGATGTTTGAGCCCGCCTTGATGTGGCGGGGTTTGCACAGGGGCAGATACCAGCCCAGAAATGTCTCGCGCGGCGTGCGGCTGAATTTGTTGTGCTTGAAGGGGATGAACTCGATGATCTTCCAGCCGAAATTCATGCTGTCATGCGGGTCGGCCAATGGATCGGGTTCGATGTATCTGTCTTTGTGGGTGCCCAACACATATTTGTTGAAGGCGCGTTTGTTGATTTTCAGCCCCATTGGCGCCAATTCATCCAGCACCCATTTCAACGTGACCTTGGCAAGGCCCGCTTCATCTTCGGGATAACCACCGCCGATATCGGCGTGCACACCGCTGAACCAAACCTCTTGCACGTCCTGTTTTGCGGGCGTCTTGGGCCTGATCGGTAGGTTGCCCCAATACTCCTGCGTGTCGCCCCACAAGCGGGGCTTGAACATGATGCGGCGTTCGTCAATCGCCACCGCATGGCGCAGGGATTTAATGCAAGGATTGTTGGTTGTGTTGGCATAAGGGCGCAACCGCAGACGCATGCCATCAATTTCGATCATGGATGAAACGGTGTCAAAGACCGCCACACAGCGCACCGGCACCCGGCGCGGTTTAAGATGGGAGGTAAAGGCATCAACAGCTTCAAACGGGACCGAAGCACCGGCCTCATCGGAGCGTGAATTGCTGATGCGTTTATAGGCATCATAGGCATAATCGACGAGGTTCATCTGATCAGGTCTGAGCAAGCCGATCTGGTGGATCAGCCCTGCCAGCACCCGCGCGGTATGGGATCCGCGGCTAAACCCCATCAGATAAATCTCATCGGTGATTTCATCGGTGTCACCGGTGACCTGGCACAAATAGCGGTAGGCCTGTTTCACATTCCGGTCCAGCCCCCAACCCGTGGCCATGCCCAGCACTTCTTTGAAGCGCCGATACCAAGACAAGAAGCTGTTACCTTCTTCGAAGGTGCCAACACCGGGGTCGTAAAACACCTGCTGTGTGTCCGACTTTTCAAGCACCTTATATAGGCGCGGCAGGTTGGTGGTGTTGGCCGTCAGAGCATTGGCAGTGCCGTCCAACAAAAGGACAATGTTTCTTGGCATAGCTCTCTCACAAAAATGAGGCGTAATTTAATTCGTCATAATATGTGGTTCAGCATGGCACATCTCGCCGTATGAGGCAAAGCAAAGCCGCGTGATCGCGCCTGAATTGCACCATCTGCCTTGTATTCCTTGCTGTGACTTCAGCCGTTTTCCGCTTGGACCCCGCGCCAATTACGGAACAACAGACGATACACAGGTGGTACAAAAAACAACGTCAACGGCGAGGCAAACAACAGCCCGCCCACCATCAAGGTTGCCATCGGTTCAAACAATGCACCGCCCGAGATGGCCATGGGCATCAACCCCAATACAGTCGTCAGTGAGGTCAGCATCACGGGCGTCACCCGCTTTTTGGCCGCGATGATAATGGCCTCGTCCAGATCGGCGCTCTTTCGTTCGATATCAATCTGATCAATTAACACAATGGCATTATTGATGATGATCCCCATAAGCGAGATCAGCCCCAAAATGGCAAAGAACGACATTGGCCGATCCGTGTAATACAACGCCAGCGGCGCGCCTGCGATGATGAGCGGAATGGTCATGAATGTCAGCAACACGCGACGTGCCGAATTGAACTGAAACATCAAAGCCGCCAGCATCACCGCCAATGCATAAGGCATACCCGCCCCCAGCTTGGCGTTTGCTTCACCGCTTTGTTCACTTTCGCCACCAATGATGATTTTATATTCAGGGCCGAGGTCTAAGGCATCCAGCGTTGGGGCGATTATTGCCTCCACTTCGGATGCCGCCAGGGAGCTGCTTTTGCCGGAGATGATAATTTGGCGAAGCTGGTTTTCACGTCGAAACTGAGACAGCTCCAGCCTGGGCCGGAATGTCGCCACCTGATTGAGCGAGATTAACTGATTGCCAGCCGGGATCGACAAGTTGCCCAGGTCTTCAAGGCTATCTCGAAAGCTATCTTCGGCCCGCGCGATGATGGGAATAGACTCCGAGCCCTCCCGGAAGGTGGAATAAGCGGTCCCGGAAAAATATGTGTCCATCACGTTTGAAATATCTTCAGACGTGACCCCTGCCTCGCGCGCCTTGTCCTGCGCGATGTCGATGACCACCTTGATGATTTTGTTGCCCCAGTCGTTCTGGTTCAGTGCGATATCCGGCACCTCGGCAAAGGCCGCCTCGACCTGTTTGGCAGCACTCAGCATCACATCCGCGTCTGGCCCCGAAATTTCAACCTCGACAATCCCGGATTCGCCGCCACCCATGGATAGGCGGGTCACGCGGGCGCGCGCCGCCGGGTGGTTTTCGTATAAGTATCGTCGTGCGCGTTCAGCGGCGTCAACCGCGCCCTCGAAACTGTAGGTGTTGATCAGGATGAAAGCAGAGGCGGCATCAGTATCGGCAGGGCTAAGCGCCAGATAAAACCGTGGGCCACCGTTGCCGACAAACACTGTTGTGTCACGCACCTCGGGGTTGGCTTCGGCATTGGTCAACCACTTGTTCACCGACAGGGCCTCGGCCTGTGTTTCACGAATGGAGGTGCCTTTGGGCAGGTCGAGATAGATCAGATATTCTGAGCGCTCACTGAGCGGGAACATCTCGGATTTGAGCTGACCAAAGACCATTGAGGCCGCCATGACGAGGCCATAACACACCACAATGATCGGGATACCCCAAGGCAACAACCGCCGGGTAATGGCGCCATAGCCACGCACCAATGCGTTCTCGCCTTTGGCTTTTTTCGTTCTGGGGCGCAGGAATGCAGCGGCCAAAAATGGCAGTATGTAATGCGCAGTAAACCACGACCCCGCCAACATTACCCCCACCACAGCCCCCAGCGAAAAGGCAAATTCGCCCTCTGTACCTTCTAGGATCAGCATCGGAATGAAGGCTGAAACTGTGGTGACAGAGGCAACCGCAAGCGGGATAAAAAACTGCCCACAGGCGCTGATGGCCGCCTGTTTGGGCGGTGTGCCACTGTTGATGCGTTCTTCGATGTCTTCGACCACAACCAACCCGTTATCAACCAGCAGCCCCAGCGAAATAATCACCGCAGCAATCGAGATTTGCTCCAGGTCGATGCCCATGAGGGACATGCCCATCAACGCGAACATCATGGTGAAAGGTACGATGCTTGCGATAATCATCGCTGGACGCAAGCCCAGGAAAATCAGCATAACCAGCAAAACAATCGCAAAGGTTTGGCCGACATTGGTCAGCGCGGTGTTGATGGCATTGGTGACGTTGGTTTCCTGAAAGGTTGAGATGGCATAGCTGATGCCGATGGGTTGAGCGGACTCCAACTCTGGGATCAGAGTGGAAAGCCCGGCTCCTATTTTTTGAATGTCACGATCATCTGCCATCTCGACACTGACGATCAGCGCTGGTTCACCATTGAAATAGATCGGCTTTTGCGGCGGGTCCACATACCCACGGCGCACATTCATCAGATCTTTCAGACGCACCAGACCATTCAGCCCAGGAACCTTGGTCAGTACGGCTTCAACTTCGGCCACAGTGGTAAGATCGCCATTTGCCTCAAGGATCAAGTTGGTCCCATCAGCATCCAGCTGCCCGGCCGGCAAAATTACGTTTTGCGCCGATAAATCACTGAGCACCTGCTGGATCTGCACCCCCACAGCAGCCAACCTCCGGCTGTCGATTTCCACCCAAATGCGTTCTTCCTGCTCGCCATAGATGGAGACCTTGGTGATCCCGTCCATCTCATAAAGGCCCGCGCGCAGATCATCGGCGGCATCATACATTTCGGCATAAGAAAACCCATCGCCTGTTACCGCGATGGTGGCGATGGCAACATCGCCATAATTGGTGTTTACAAACGGGCCTTTGGTTCCGCTGGGCAGATCTTTGGCGGCATCCTCCATCTGGTTTCGAATGTCCTGAAAAACGCCATCAAGCGCTGCTTTGGACACCGAATTGAACACCGTCAAATTCAGCACCACATTGCCCGTCATAATCAGTGTGGAAATGTCTTCCACCTCAGATATCTCTCGTGCGGCGCGTTCTAGCGGTATGGCGATCAGATCTTCTATTCGTTCTGGTGACATACCCGGAAATTGTGCACTAACCACCGCCGCACGAATGGTGATGGCCGGGTTTTCACGTTTGGGCAGGCCCAGATAGGTCATTGTGCCCAGCAGCAGCAGGCTAATCATGACCAGAACAGTTAGTCGGGATTTTTCAAGCCCAAAGCGGGTGAGGAATTCCATTCTTAGTCCTCTTCCGCCAACAGTTTGACTTTCTGGCCTTCGTGCAAAAATGATACGCCAGCCGATGCGATCCTCTCGCCCGGTGACAGCCCGTCGATTATCAGCAGAGAATTCTCTCGCACACCAGCGACGACCACTATGCGCAACTGCACAGTTTGGGTGGCCTCGTCATAAACATAAACGGCCCCCGGTGCCGGATCGTTTGGATTACTGCTGCCTTTGGTTTGGAAACCGCCCTCTTTGAGCATGGCGCTCAGCGGAATGGTATAGCCTTCGGCAGCAGGTAACGGCAGTTCGATCGAAGCTTCTACAGCCATGCCTGCCTTCAGAACTGGGGACGTATCTTTCAAAGTCAGGACAAGCGGAAAGCTGGAAACGGAATCAGCCCGCGAGCCCAGTTCACTGACCTGCGCGGGCAGGTTGATATCCGGGCGATCCGCCAGCCGAACCTGCGCCGGTGTGCCAAGCACCAATTGGCTGGCAACGTTATAGTTTACACTGAATGATACTTCGAACGCATCGGGTGAATAGATCGAAGCAATCGCAGCACCGGGGGAAACCGTTGCAAAGTTCTGTACGTCCACAGAATTGATAATGCCCGTAAATGGGGCCTTCAGGACAGATTTCGTCAGATTGTCCTTGGCGGTATCAAGCGCCTTGATGGCTTGCTCTAGTTGCGCCTGGCTGGCCGTGGCATCGGCACGGGCGTTATCAACTGTCACCTTGGTGGCGGCGCCACGGTCCAACAGATCCTCTTGTCGCACCAAGGTTTCATCTGCATTTTCAGATGCGGCGCGGGCCGACGAGACGCCCGCCTCAGCGCTGTCTACCTGGATTTCAAAGGCAACCGGATCAAGGCTGGCCAGAATATCGCCCTCTTCAACACGTTGGCCAACCTGTAATGCCACTTCGTTCAGCTTGCCGCTAACTTCAAACGAAAGCGCATTCAGCGATGTCGGTTCCAACACAGAAGGAAAGCGCCGGATGGTGGATTGTTCTGACTTTTCAATCAGATGGGTTTTCAGCCCTCGTATAGGAGGATCAGTGGCCACCTCTTCTTCTTTGCAGGCAGACAGACCAAGAGTGATCAAAGCTATCAAAACAGGGCGCATGGGATCTCCAGAACATGTAACTCTGACAAACTGCACGTGTTGATGGCAGTTGACTAGTCGTTATCTGAGAATATGCTTGGTGGTGCCAGATCTACTTCGGCAGGTAACTCCCGGCGGTCTGGTGGTAAACGGAATGTTGGCAGATCAATTGACCCCACAATATGCCCGCGACAACACCCTGGATGATCCGTACCGGCTGGGAGGGTGAAGTCACCCCCATGCGCGGCTGTTTGGCGTGGATAGCGACAGTGCCGATTTTCAATATATGTTGAGCGGTGAACCAATCATGTTTGATCAGGTGGGTACGGTTGTTGCCGCCCTTGGGCATCGCTCGGATGGCAGCCTGCTCACCGGGTTGCGCGTCCATCCAGAAAATTCTCAACTGCAATTGGCGTCACTCGCCGTAAGGCACCCAGATGTTTTTGATCTCGGTGGCGTGGCGCAGAAACATATCGCCCTCGGCTTGATCCGCCTTGTGCCAATCAGTGGCCAATCCATGGTTAACCCATGTGCGCTTGAGGCTTGCCGCAGCGCGGCGTTCCACGTCAGCCGATCCCGCAGCCGGGCCGTGATACCACAGCGCATCCACGCCATAATGATCGGCCAATGTGGCTGTAAGTTCATCCTTCGGCCCGGTCACGATGTTCACCACTCCGCCCGGCAGATCAGACGTGTCCAGCACCTGATAAAGGTCTGTGGCACTTAGGGGGTGCACTTGCGACGGCACGGCCACCACCGTGTTTCCCATGGCGATGGCTGGCGCGATCAATGACACGATCCCCAGCAAAGGCACTGCATTGGGGCAGATGATACCCATCACGCCGACGGGCTCTTTCATGGCCATGGCGACACCACGAATGGGGACATCATGCACATGTCCATCGTATTTGTCGGCCCATGCGGCATAGGTGAAAAACCGGTTGATTGATGCCTCCACCTCGGCTTTGGCCGCTTTGGAATTGCTGCCGGTCATCTGGCGCAGTCGGGCTTCAAATTCACCGGCACGGGCTGATAGATTTTCACCGATGTAATACAATATCTGCGCGCGGGTATGCCCCGGCGCCTTGGCCCAAGCCGACCCTGCTGTGGTTGCGGCCTCAACTGCGTTGCGGATGTCCTTGCGACTGCCGTGGCCCACATGGGCGATCAGCGCGCCCTTGGGGGTGGTCACCGCCAAGCTGTGGCCATTGTCGGGCCGGGCCTGTTTGCCCCCGATATACATCTTGGCGGTACGATCCACAGCCGCGCGCAGCACGTCTGTTTCAACAGGCAGAACAGCCGCGCCTTCGTCAATGGGTTTGCGTGATACAAGCGCCTTGGGCGACAGGTATTCATACAGGCCCTCGCGCCCACCTTCGCGGCCAAAACCGCTTTCGCGCATACCGCCAAAACCGGCGGCGGCGTCAAATTGATTGGTGCAGTTGATCCACACAACCCCGGCCTTGATTTGTGGGGCGACACCCAGTGCCAGGTTGATATTCTCGCTCCAGATGCTCGCCGCCAAGCCATAGCGCGTGTTGTTGGCCAGCTGTACCGCCTCGCCAGGTGTGCGGAATGTCATGGCCACCAGAACCGGGCCAAACACTTCTTCTTGTGCCAGGGTGGCACCTGCCTCGACGTTGGTCATCAGGGTGGGCGGATAAAAGCACCCCGTCGCGGGCATGTCGCAATCGGGTTGGTGCAATTCAGCTCCTTCACGGACACCCAGCGCGACCATATCCTTGATCCGGGCCAGTTGCACCGGATCCACGATGGCACCCACATCAATCGACTTGTCCAGCGGATCACCGACCCTGAGGTGTGCCATACGGGCGCGTATCTTCGCAAAAGCCCGCTCGGCCACAGATTCCTGCACCAACAGGCGTGACCCGGCACAGCAAACCTGCCCCTGATTAAACCAGATTGCATCGACCAGCCCTTCGACCGCGCTATCAAGATCGGCGTCATCAAAGATGATGAACGGGGATTTCCCGCCCAGCTCCAGCGTCAGTTTCTTGCCCGTCCCGGCGGTCTGTTCGCGCAGCAATCGCCCCACTTTGGTAGAGCCGGTAAAGGCCAGCTTGCCCACATCCGGATGCGCGGCAATCTGAGTGCCCACCTGACCATGGCCCGTCAAAATATTGACCACACCCTTGGGCAATCCGGCCTGCATGCAGATGTCCGCAAACAGCAATGCACTCAGCGGGGTATATTCTGCTGGTTTCAGCACAACACTGTTGCCAGTGGCCAGTGCGGGCGCCACTTTCCATGCCAGCATCAGCAGCGGAAAGTTCCATGGGATGATCTGCCCGGCCACGCCAATGGGCTGATGATCGGGAAACTCCGTATCCATCAACTGCGCCCAGCCGGCATGATGATAGAAATGCCGCGCTACCAATGGCACATCTGCATCGCGGGCTTCGCGGATGGGTTTGCCATTGTCGAGGCTTTCCAAAACCGCAAACAGGCGCGCATGTTTTTGCATCAATCGCGCCAAGGCATAAAGGTGGCGTGCACGGCCAGGCCCCCCCAAAGCGGCCCAGGATTTCTGCGCTTTTTTCGCGGCGGCAACGGCGGCATCCACATCGCTCGGGCTGGCTTCGGTCAGGTTTGCCAAGACCTCGTTAGTGGCAGGTGAGCGGCTTTCAAACCCGGTTTTGCCGGGTTTTGTGAATGCGCCATCAATGAACAGGCCAAACCGGCGGTTGTGCTGATCCAGCCACGCCTGCGCCATCGCCGTGCTTTCGGGGGCGGTGCCATAGTCCATCGTGCGGAACAATTCTGCGATATCCATGTCTGCGCCCCTAACTGATGCCATGCCGGAAGGCGGCTGAATAGCGCCCCGTCACAAAGTGTTCCAATTGCTGCTCAATATCGCCCAGCAGGCTGGACGCGCCAAAACGGAACAGGTCCGGTTCCAGCCAATCATTGCCCAGCTCTTCTTTCATCATCGACAGGTAAACAAGCGCATCCTTGGCGTTGGATATCCCACCCGCCGGCTTAAAGCCGATCTTAAAGCCGGTCCGCTCGCCGTAGTCACGCGCGGCTCGCACCATCACAAGGCTGACAGGCAGCGTGGCATTCACGCTTTCCTTGCCGGTTGAGGTTTTGATGAAATCCGCGCCACCCATCATGCAAACATGGGATGCACGCGCCACATTACGCAGGCTGCCAAGTTGCCCGGTGGCCAAAATGGCCTTTACATGTGCTGTGCCACAGGCCGCGCGAAAAGCCTGCATTTCCTCATAGAGCGCTTGCCAGTTTCCGCTCAGCACATGGCGGCGTGAAATGACGATGTCGATTTCCCTGGCCCCGGCCGCAACCGACGCTTCGATTTCCCTGACGCGCAGATCAAACGATGACAGGCCATCGGGAAACCCGGTAGATACTGCCGCCACCGGAATGCCCGAGCCATCCAACTCGTCCACCGCCGCCGCGACCATCTCGTGATAGACACAAACGGCCGCCGGGGTGATATGCAGGTCTTGGACACCCAGCGCCTCAATCAGGTCACGCCGCACGGGGTGGCGCGCCTTAGCGCACAGACGGCGCAGCTTGCCCAAGGTGTCATCGCCGCTGAGCGTGGTGAGATCCATCACCGATATCGCCCTCAGCAGCCAAGCCGCCTGATGTGTCTTTTTGACGCTGCGCCGCGTGCCAAAGGTGGCGGCGCGCCGTTCAACTGCCGAGGTATTCGCCTGCACAGCCTGCACCAGATCAAGATCCAGCGCACAACCAGCATTGCGTTCAAACCGCGCAAGGTTGGTGGTGGCGGGCAATTGCCCGGTGGTTAGCTGGGGGGCGTCAGCCTGGGCAATGGTCATGTCAGCCTTTCGATGTCGCTCAAGAAACTCTGGCCGGTGCCGGTTGATGGAACGCCCAGATGTACGGCAATGCTGGCCCCAATGTCGGCCATGTTTCGCACGCCCAATCCTGTTGTCCCGGCCCCTCGGATCAGCACCGGCACCCGTTCACGCGTGTGATCGGTGCCTCTCCAGGTGGGATCATTGCCGTGATCCGCCGACAGGATCAGCATATCGCCCACACGCAGGGTTGCAAATAGCTCGGGCAGTCGTGCGTCAAACGCCTCAAGTGCGGCAGCATACCCCAGCGGATCGCGGCCATGGCCATAGATCGTGTCAAAATCCACGAAATTGGCAAACAGAAATCCGCCCTCTTGCAAATCATCCAGTGCCGAAAGCGTCAGATCAAACAACGCCATGTTGCCATGCGCCTTGCGGGTTTGGGTGATGCCACGGTGTGCATAGATGTCACCGATTTTACCCATGGCCAGCACTTGGCGGCCCGTGTCATGCAGATCGTCCAACAACGTTCGGCCCTTGGGCGGCATGGTGAAATCACGGCGGTTGCCGGTGCGGGTGAACCCCGTTGCCGCATCACCTGTGAAGGGGCGCGCGATCACCCGGCCAATGTTGTAAGCATCACAAATCGGACGTGCAATGCGGCACAGATCCAACAGACGCTCCAGCCCAAACGCCTCTTCGTGTGCTGCAATCTGAAGCACAGAATCCACCGAAGTATAAAGGATCGGCTTGCCGGTTAGCAGATGGTCCTGGGCCAGATCCTCAACCACAGCTGTGCCCGAGGCGTGCTTGTTTCCCAAAAAGCCCGGCAGATCGGCAGCCTCTGCGATCTGGTCCAACAAGTCTTGCGGAAATGAGTTCGTCTTGTTCGCAAACACAGCAGGTGGGTCTGTCACCGGAAAACCTGTGATTTCCCAATGCCCGGATGGGGTGTCTTTGCCCGCGCCCTGTTCAGTGGCCGCGGCCCAGCTTCCTTGCAGGTCGGGCCCGCCGCCAACGTCACCATCATTGGCACATGCCAGCGCATGATAAAGCCCCATCGCGGCCATGTTGGGCAGGTTCAGAGGGCCAGCGTTGGGCCGCTCGTCACTGACGCCACCTGTGGCACAGACCGCGCGGATATGCCCAAGTGTATTCGCCCCTGCATCACCAAACTTGTCTGCATCCGGCGCGCCGCCAATGCCAAAACTGTCAAGGATCACCAGGATCGCGCGCATCTCAACCCTCATCCCACCGGGTTAATGCGTCTTCGTCCTCATCCTTGGCTGCAACCCAATCCTGAGCTTCACGGGTCTGCTCTTTCTTCCAGAATGGTGCGCGGGATTTAAGGTAATCCATCAGGAACTCGGCTGCTTCAAACGCGTCCTTGCGGTGGGCTGAGGCCGTGGCGACCATCATGATCATATCCTGTGCATAGAGTTTACCATGCCGGTGGATGATCGCAATATCGCCCAAATTCCAACGGCTTGCAGCATCCTCGGCTATTTTGGTCAGCGCCTTTTCGGTCATGCCGGGGTAATGCTCGATTTCCATAACATCGAGGCCAGCTGCCACATCGCGCACGATGCCGGTGAAGGTGACGATTGCGCCCATGCCCACCTGACGAGTGGCGAAATTCTGGGCCTCTTGCCCAAAATCAAACGCGGCTTCCTGAACTCGGATATCCAAATTACCCTCCTGTCATCGGAGGGAAAAACGCCACTTCCTTTGCGTGGGTCAACGACGCATCAAAATCCGTCAACTCCTGATCAACGGCCACGCGCAAGGCGCTAAGATCAGCAAAAGCGGCCTCATAGCGGTCTTCTTTTGCGCGTAGTTCTTCGATCAAATCCATGACAGTGGCGGCCCCGGTTTCAACCTGGTCTTTGGGGTGCCCGATCCGTTCGCGCACCCAAGCAAAGTAAAGCACGTCGATCATGTTTCGTCCTTTAGGAAGGGCATCGACTTGATGAAATAGTCAAAGCCCGAAATCAGGGTCAATGCGGCAGCCAGCCACAAAAGCCATAGACCGGCGTGGCCGCTCCAGATCATGCCAACGTGCTTCCAGTGCAGCCCGTGCAAATCTTCTTCTTCGCCGGCCAGAATGGCATCAACCAACTCAAGATCCATACCATAGGCGAACATGCCGAAGTAATGCTCAAACACCCCTTGGGCAAAAAGAATGGCAATCGCCACCATCTGTGCGGTGGTTTTCCACTTTGCCAGACGGGTGACTTTCAGCGTTCCGGCTGTATCCCCCAGGAATTCGCGTAGCCCCGAGACAAACACCTCGCGGAACAAAATCACGGTGGTTGGCAGCACCAACCATGGGGACATGCTGGAATAACCCAAAATGACCGCCAGCGCGATAACCACCATCGCTTTGTCGGCAATCGGATCGAGCATGGTGCCCAATTTGGTGGTTTGTTTCCAAGCCCTTGCCAGATAGCCGTCAAACCAATCAGTGACTGCGGCACTGACAAACAAAAGCAGTGCAAACCAGTCAGCCCAAGGGCGCGTGAAATACAAGAACATCACCGCCACGCAGGGCGCCGCCAGAAGCCTCAGAACCGTCAGGATGTTGGGTATGTTCCACGTCATTGTTTCTGTCTATCCCGGATTTGTACAAGGCGAAAGATGTTCAGCGTCAGCTTGTGCCAAGCGTTTTGCAAAAACTCTGGATCGCTTTTTCTGCCACGCGCATTAGCCATGTTCATGGAAGAAGTCATAAACCTTTTGTGCCAGTGCACCTGATACACCCTCCACCGCCTTGAGATCGGCGAGTGCAGCCCGGCTGACCGCCTTGGCCGAGCCGAAATGTGCCAGCAATGCCCGTTTGCGTGCTGCGCCAACTCCCGGCACATCGTCCAGAGGTGTGGCGCCCATTGCCTTTGAACGTTTGGCGCGGTGGGTGCCAATGGCAAAGCGGTGTGCCTCGTCGCGCAGACGCTGGATAAAATAGAGCACCGGATCATTGTGCCTGAGCGCAATGGGGCGTTGGCCGCGACGGTGGAATTCTTCTTTGCCGTGATCCCGATCCACGCCCTTGGCGACGCCAATCATCGGGATATCCTCGACACCCATTTCTCGCATAATCTGAGCGACAGCACTGACCTGCCCAGCCCCCCCGTCGATCAGTAACAGATCAGGCCACAGCCCTTGCGCGCGATCAGGGTCGTCTTTCAGCAGGCGCTTAAAGCGGCGCATAAGCACTTCTTTCATCATGCCAAAATCATCACCGGGGGTGAGGTTGTCACCCTTGATATCGAACTTGCGATAGTGGTTTTTGGCAAAGCCATCCGGCCCTGCCACGATCATCGCGCCAACGGCGTGTGCGCCCTGAATGTGGCTATTGTCATACACCTCGATCCGCTGCGGGATGTTGGGCAAATCAAAGGCCTCGGCCAGCCCTTTTAGCAATTTGGCCTGTGTGGCGGTTTCAGACATCTTGCGCGCCAGGCTTTCTCTTGCGTTGCGCAAGGCCCCGTCAATCAGCTCGGCTTTCTCGCCCTTTTGCGGCACCAGAAGCGTGACCTTACGACCCAGCTTTTCGCTCAGGGCAGCTTGCATCAGGTCGCCATCCTCTAACGGATGCGACAGGATCAATTGCTTTGGTGGCTCCTTGCTGTCGTAGAATTGGCCGATAAAGGCCTCCAGCACTTCGGCCTGGTCCACATGTTCGCCCACGCGCGGATAAAAATCGCGGTTGCCCCAGTTCTGCCCGGCGCGGATAAAAAAGACCTGCACACAGGCCTGACCGTTTTCCAGATGCAAGGCGATCAGGTCGGCCTCAGATACAGTACGCGGGTTGATGCCTTGCGACGTTTGCACCTGCGTCAGGGCCTTGATCCGGTCACGCAGGGCTGCGGCGCGTTCAAACTCCAATGCCTCTGAGGCCGCGGCCATCTGGGTGGCCAGTTTTTCCTGAATTTCTGTACTGCGGCCTGACAGGTATCGCTCGGCGTCCTGCACTTGCTGGGCATATTCAGCTTTGGTGATATGGCCCACACAAGGTGCTGTGCAGCGTTTGATCTGATATTGCAGGCAGGGGCGCGTGCGGCTTTCAAACATCGGATCTGAACAATTGCGCAGCTGAAACACCCGCTGTAATTGCGCCAAAGTCCGGTTGACCGCACCTGCCCCCGCGAAGGGGCCATAATAGTTGCCCTTCTCCTTTTTTGCCCCGCGATGTTTCTTGATCATCGGAAAATCATGTGTGCGGGTCACAAGGATATTGGGAAAGCTCTTGTCGTCGCGCAGCAGCACGTTGAACTTGGGCTTTAGCTGCTTGATCAGATTTTGTTCCAGCAACAACGCCTCGGTTTCCGTGGCCGTGGTCAGAAACATCATCGAGGCGGTTTCACCAATCATCCGGGCGATGCGGGGTGTGTGGCCGGTGGGACGGGCATAGCTCGATACCCGCGCACGCAGATTGCGCGCTTTACCCACATAAAGCACCCGCGCTTGCGCATCGAGCATCCGGTAAACACCCGGTGATCCGTCCAGAGTCTTGAGATAGGACTGGATCACTGCGTGTCCGGTGATGGGTTGGGTCTGGTCGCTCATATATGTCCGGGCATGATTCTCGGGGTTGGCTGCAACCTTATAAGGGTTTGAGCAAGAGAAAACCTGTCCACGATTCCTGTGGATAAGTCTGGAGATAACTTCAGCATATACGAAAATTTCCTTTGTTTTCGGCCTAGTTCGTCAATTTGCCCATTTTTTGGGCGGCTTACTAACGCATTGATTATAAATCATATTAAATAGGGCGACTGCCAAAACATTGATAACATTAAAGTTTTTGTAACGATTACGTGACTTTGAGGTGAAACGTGCAAAACTTGCGGGGTCATTCCACGCCCAGCACGTCAGGGGTCTGCCACCCCAGATGCTGGCCACCATCAACGCAAATCAGCTGACCGGTCACAGATCGGGCCGTCAGAAGATAGCTCAGCGCCTGCGAGATATCTGTCTCATCCGGGCCTCGGCCAAGCAGTGTCGCGGCGCGTTGGCGTTCAAAACCTTCCACAGTTTGGCGGATGCCACGAACCGTCGGGCCGGGGCCAATGCCGTTGACACGCACCCGCGGCGCCAAGGCTTGCGCGGCTGTCTGGGTCAGGGTCCAGAGCGCGGATTTGGCCAATGTATAGCTCATGAATTCCGGTGTCAGTTTGCGCACACGCTGGTCAATCATATTCACCACCAACCCCTGTGCGATTGGTTCCCCATTGGTGTCATGCTCGGGGTCGGGGACCTGTGCGGCAAACCCTTGAGTCAGCACGAAGGGTGCGCGCAGATTGCTTTCCATATGCCTGTCCCAGCTTGTACGCGTGGCGGTTCCAAGCGTGTCATGCTCAAATATAGAGGCATTATTGACAAGAACTGTCAGCGGCCCGCCCAATGCTTCGCTCGCGCGCGCGATAAGGCCGGTCACCTGCGTTTCATCCAGCAGATCGGCCTGTAACGCCGTGGCCGCGCGGCCCATGGCACGGATATCTGAGACTGTGTTGTCAGCGTCATCCCCGGAGCTGGCGTAATGCACGGCCACATCATAGCCCTGTTGCGCCAATGATAACGCCATCGCGCGCCCCAGCCTTTTGGCCGCACCTGTGACCAATGCCCGTTTCATCAACACACCTCTGCTCAGATCAGAACGATGACAATATAGATCAGATAAAGCGAGGTCAGGACAATGCCCCAAGCCTTGCCGATATCCTGTTTGAGAAACACAAATGGAATCAACAGCAAGGATGCACCCAGCATCACCCACAGATCAAATTGCAAAAAGCTGGGCGTGACAGGAACATTTCCAACCAGCGAGGTGATCCCGATAATTGCCAGCAGGTTGAACATGTTTGACCCGATGACATTGCCCAAAGCCACATCTGCCTGTTTGCGAAGGGCGGCCATCACAGTGGTCGCCAGTTCCGGCAGGGATGTGCCAAGCGCAACCAGTGTCAGGCCAATAACTGCGTCACTAACCCCAAAGGCCTTGGCGATGATCGAGGCATTATCCACCAGCAAATCCGCACCCAAGGGCAGGCCAATCAAGCCCAGCAACAAGAACAGGATGATCTGCCACCACGGCATATCAGGGTCGGCGCCTTCAACATCGGCCTCGTCATCCTCGGTTGCGGCCAATGCCATGGCGGCGGCGGCCTTGCGGTGTTGGCGCGCGTCACGAAAGGCATCAAACAGCACAAAGCTAAGCGCAGCCAACAGGATAATCCCGGCCGTGACATCAAACGCGCCGCGAAACGCCAGCCCAATGAAAAGCAACGTTGCAGCGATCATATAGAGGAAGGTCTTGTGGCACTGGCACCCGCTGGTATGCAGCCTCGCCAGTAAGGCAGGCACCCCCAGAACCAGCAGAATATTGGCAGTATTTGACCCCACGACATTGCCCAAGGCCAGGCCCGGCTTGCCTTCCAGCACCGCGTTGACCGAAATCAGCAATTCCGGGGCAGATGTGCCAAAAGCCACAATTGTCAGGCTGACAATCAGCGCAGGAATCCCCACGCGCAGGCTAAGGTTCACCGCGCCCTTGACCAGCGCATCACCGCCCAGCAGCAGAATAACCAGCCCCAGACCCGACAATAGCCAAGGCATAATCATGTGTTATCGCCCTTTTTACAGGCGCATGGCCCCTTGCCAATTCGATAGCGCCCGCATTTCGGACATTTGGCTGACTCCAGTCTTTTGTGTCCCGGAAATCGCAGTTTGCCAAACATGGCCAACACGCCCATCCCGACCAGAAAGAGGGTGACTATCTTGAAGATCAATTCACAGCCCGTAACGTGCGAAATTCGCACGTTCCTCAATGGTGGCCACGGCATCATTGGCCAGTGAGGCGCCAAACATGTTGATCAGGCTGCGACGACGGCCATAATTGCGGATACGCACTTTTTCACCATAGAGCTCTTTCAGCTTGGGCATGATGTGGGCCTCGCCATCCACCAGGCCCATTTCGATGGCGCGGCGGCCCAGCCAGAATTCACCGGTAAAGATGTCTTTGCGATCGGTCAGCTTGTCTCCGCGGCGTGACAAAACATAGTCAACAAAACCTTCGTGCATCTGCTCCAGGATTTGTTTGAGCCGGGCGACGTCCTCTTTCTTTTCGGGCAGGAACGGGTCCATCATGGATTTGGATTTTACCGATGTATGCACCCGCCGTTCAATCCCTTGCCGGGCCAACAGCACCGGCGCGCCGAACCCGGCAGAAATAACGCCGATGGAGCCAACAATTGATCCACGATCAACCCAGATGTCATCGGCCGCAATAGCCAGCCAATAGCCACCGGATGCGGCCACGTCCTCAACAAAGGCGTGCACAGGTACGGCGTGTTCCTCGGCCAAACGGCGAATGCGCGCGGCTATCAGCGACGATTGCACAGGTGATCCACCCGGCGAATTGATGACCAGGGCAACAGCCGCCGGTTTGGATTTCTTGAATGCCTTGTCGATCACCGGGCCAAGCGTTTCATCATTGAGCTGAGAACGGCTGGTGCCCCCGATGGACCCGGCAAGGCGGATCACGGCGACCAGAGGCTCGGACTTGGCGAAAGGGATCAGGTGCTTCATGCAGGTGGATGTAAAGTGCCACCAGCCTGCAAACAAGATGCCAGCCATCCACGCGCCATGATGTGGCTGAAAAGTTACGCTGCGTTTGGTGTCAGCTTTTGATTTTGTAACCCGATTTGAATATCCACCAGACCACCGCCATGCACAGCGCCGTAAAGCCCATAATCGCCAGCAGGCTCAGCCCCACGGGCACATCCGCCTGCCCAAAGAATGACCAGCGGAACCCCGAAATCAGATAGACCACCGGGTTGAACAGCGTGATCGTCTGCCAGATGGGTGGCAACATGGTGATCGAATAAAATGACCCACCCAGAAAGATCAGCGGTGTGATGATCAGCAGAGGGATCAATTGCAACTGTTGGAAGTTGTCAGCCCAAATGCCGATGATGAAGCCAAACAGCGAAAAAGACAGGCAGGTCAGGATCAAAAACGCCAGCATCGCAAAAGGGTGCATGATCTGAATATCCACAAAGAACCAAGCAGTGATCAAAATGATAATCCCGATCATAAGCGCCTTGGTGGCCGCAGCACCGACATATCCAATGACAATCTCAAGAAAGTTCACAGGCGCTGACAGTAATTCAAAAATTGTGCCGATGAATTTGGGAAAATAGATGCCGAAACTGGCGTTGCTGATGGCTTGGGTCATCACGCTCAGCATGATCAGCCCCGGTACGATAAAGGCACCGTATGTGATGCCCTCGACCTGATCAATGCGGCTGCCGATGGCGGCACCAAACACCACAAAATAGAGCGAGGTGGAAATGACCGGTGACAGCAGGCTTTCCATCAACGTGCGGAAAAAACGCTTCATCTCATACATATAGATGGCTTTGATCGCAAAGACGTTCATGCGGCATCCTCCTCTTCATGGACCAGACCGACAAAGATTTCTTCCAGACTGGATTGGCTGGTGTGTAGATCGCGCAGTTGCAGCCCTTCTTTGGCCAATGCCTGCAACAGACGGGTGATGCCTGTGCCTTCGCCACGCGCATCGTAATTGTAGGTCAGGGAAAGGTTGTCTTTGGCAAGATCCAGATCATATTCAGCCAGATTTTTGGGTACAGTTTTGACCGCTTCGCGCAGGTCAATCCGCAGCGATTTTTGCCCCATACGCGCCATCAACGCGTTTTTGTCTTCAACCAGCAGCAATTCGCCCTTGTTGATCACGCCCACTCGGTCGGCGATCGCCTCGGCCTCCTCGATGTAATGCGTCGTCAGGATGATGGTCACCCCATCGGCTTTCAGCCCCTCAACGATCTGCCACATATCGCGGCGCAATTCGACATCAACGCCGGCAGTGGGTTCATCCAGAAAAAGCACACGGGGTTCGTGGCACAGGGCTTTGGCAATCAGCACCCGGCGCTTCATGCCGCCTGAAAGCTCTCGGGTGCGGGCATGGCGTTTGTCCCAAAGTGACAGCTGCCGTAAAATACGTTCGATCAGCGCATCGTTCTTTGGTTTGCCAAATACGCCGCGCGAAAACTGTATGGTGTTGATCACTTTTTCAAACGGTTCCAGCGCCACTTCTTGGGGCACCAACCCAATCAGGCTGCGCGCGGCACGGTAGTCAGTGACAATGTCATGCCCACCAACCCGCGCCGATCCTCCTGAAGGGGTAGTGATACCGCAAAGCGTTGAAATCAGTGTTGTTTTTCCGGCACCATTGGGCCCGAGAAGTGCTAAAATCTCACCCTCATGGATGGTCAGATCAATGCCTTTGAGCGCTTCAAACCCACCTTTGTAGGTTTTGCGCAGGTCTGTAATGTCGACGATCTGGGTCATGGGTGAAACCTTTGCTGAATTGTACCTGATGTACGCCAATCCACACAGCGCGCAATTGATTGTCTTGGCAGAACCCTTTGTTCATATATGCAGAGTAGCCTTGGGAAACACTGTGTTCTAGTCATTGGGCCGAATTTCCCGTCGCCTTACTGACACAATCTGACCATAGTGGCCGCAAATTATCTGGACGGGGGCGTCTGGGCAAAAGGATTGCTGCGCAAAACCGCTGCGGGCATAACAACAATATGACACGACCATTCATCTGGATTGCTACGCTGTTTTTGGTTCTTACTGGCTGTGGCGAGGACGTAACGCGCGAGAAACATGCGCGCATTCTGCTGATGGGCGACAGCCTGATGGCCGTGCATCATGGCCAAGGCCAGGCGATTTCACATTCGGTGGAAAAACAATTGGGCGAACAGGTGATTGACCGCTCGGTTGTTGGCGCGCGGATGATCTATGCGTTGCCCATTTCTGGTGCTGCGGGTCTGAACATTCCCAAACAATACCGTCCCGGCAAATGGGATTGGGTCATTTTGAATGGCGGGGGCAATGATCTGTGGCTGGGCTGTGGTTGCTTTGCGTGCCGCGGCAAGATGGAGCGGTTGATTTCCGAAGACGGGCGCAAAGGTGTGATCCCCGGACTGGTGTCCAAACTGCGCCACGACGGGGCAAAGGTCCTATATGTTGGATATTTGCGTTCACCTGGGCTTGGATCTCCTATTGAGTACTGCAAAGATGAAGGCGATGAATTTGAAAATCGGGTGAAGGAATTGGCAGGGCTGGATGCAGGCGTGCACTTCCTTTCACTGGCCGATCTGGTGCCCCACGGCGACCGGACGTATTACGCGATTGACATGATCCACCCCTCAGTCAAGGCCAGTTCGGAAATTGGCAAACGCATTGCAGCGGTGATTGGCAAGCCGCCTAACTGATCAACCTCTTTAACCAGCCTTTCTTCTCGGCTTCAGGGGCATCATCGCCGTCCTTTGGTCCCTCGATGACGTCTTCTAGCCGGGTAAAGAACTGATCAGCCATTTTCTTGGCAAAGCCATCAACAATGCGGCTGCCCAGTTGCGCCAGTTTGCCGCCTACTTTGGCCTCAACATCATAAATTAGACGGGTGCCTGTGTCGCTCTGCTCCAAGCGGACATTGGCCTGCCCCTTGGCAAAACCGGCCACGCCGCCTTTGCCTTCTCCACTTAATGTCAGGCTTTCGTGCTCAACCATATTCGACAGGGTAACATGGCCTTTGAATGTGGCCTTCACGGGCCCGACTTTCTGCACGACCACTGCATCAAACCCCTCTTCGGGCGAGCCAGTCAACTCTTGCGCGCCGGGCACACATTCCTTCAAAACCTCGGGGCTAAGCAGGGCTGCCCAAACGGTGGCACGGTCAGCCTGAATATCGCGTTCGTCACTCATTTGCATGGGCTTGCGTTCCTCCAATTGATGTGTCTTGCCACCCTACCTCATGCCTCTCATCCCGCCAAGCAGGGCCTGCATGAAACACATATGTTCCAGCGCCAAAAGCCGTGCTACTGCGGATGGGAAAGGAAGCGCCCGCATGACCACGTCTGGCAAAGCCAACAATCCCGGCCTTGGTATTGGCCTGATCCTGATTGCTATCGTTGCGATTTCGTTCAACGATATGCTGATCAAGCTATTGTCGGGCGGTTATCCGTTACATCAGATGGTGTTCACCCGATCGACCATTGGCATATTGTTCAGCCTGATCTTTGTTCAGTTCGAAGGCGGCTGGGGCATCCTGAAAACCAACACACCCTGGTTGCACTTGCTGCGCGGCATTCTGATCGTGATCGCCAATCTTAGCTTCTTTGCTGCGCTGGCCTCCCTCCCGCTTGCTGATACCACCGCGATTTTCTTTGTATCGCCATTGATCATCACGCTTTTGAGCATCCCCCTATTGGGCGAAAAAGTGGGACCATTGCGCGTTGGCGCGGTGGTGGTTGGTCTACTTGGAGTGGTGATCATGACGCAGCCCTGGCAAAGCAGCGCCGAGAGGGACGCCCCCTTTATTATCTACCTTTTGCCGGTGATCGGGGCCATAACCTATGCGCTTAATCAGGTGATGACCCGCATGCTTGGCGTGGCCTCCAAGGCCTCGGCCATGGCGGTGTATGTTCAGGGCGCTTTCATCATTGTCAGCCTGGGGTTTTGGACCGTGGCCGGTGACGGGCACTATGCCGAGGGGCTGGAAAACGAAAGCCTGATCTTTTTGTTGCGGGCCTGGGTCGTGCCGGAGGGGCGCGATGTCTGGTTGTTCCTGGGATTGGGGCTGAACTCGGCCATCGTGGGATACACGCTGGCGCAGGCCTATCGAATGGCGGATGCCGCGACGGTGGCTCCGTTTGAATACGCCGGGCTGCCGCTGGCGATATTCTGGGGCTGGATGATCTGGGGCGATTTGCCCAGTGGCGTCGTACTGGCCGGGATTGGTTTGATCCTTGGGTCAGGTTTGTTTGTGTTTCTGCGTGAAAGGCAGAAGAAAAGAAGTGTCATCTCGGGTAAACCGATTCAGCGGCGGTATTAACCGCGATTATAAGGAGAAGCATCATGCTAAAAGGTCATCGTATTGTTGAATTTGAAGGGCTTGGACCTGGGCCCTTTGCCGCTATGATGCTGGCTGATCTTGGGGCTGAGGTGATCGTCATCCATCGCCCCGTCAGCGCCAATCCAACTGCGGGTCAGGGCAATCTTCTGGATCGTGGTAAACGCTCTATCAGTTTGGACTTAAAGGATAGTGCCGATCTTGAAGTGGCCCGTGCCTTGATCGCAAGTGCCGATGCCTTGATCGAAGGCAATCGCCCCGGAGTGATGGAGCGTTTGGGGCTGGGACCAGAGCCGAGCCATGAGGCCAATCCCAAGCTGGTGTATGGTCGTATGACGGGCTGGGGGCAGGATGGTCCCAAAGCCAACTTAGCCGGGCATGATTACAACTATATCGCCACCTCGGGTGCGCTTTGGTACGCCTCGGCAGCGGGCGACGTTCCGCAAACGCCAGCAACGCTGGTGGGCGATGTTGGCGGCGGCGCGCTGTATCTGGTGGCCGGAATACTGGCCGGGATGCTGAGTGCGGCAAAAAGCGGTAAAGGCACTGTGGTGGACGCGGCGATTGTCGACGGATCAGCCCATATGATGGCACTGCTGATGTCCATGGCACCCAGCGGTAACTTATTGAAAAAACGCGGAGAAAGCCTGCTTGATGGCCCGCATTGGAGCAAAATTTACCGCTGCTCTGATGGCGGCTACCTGTCGGTGCAATGTCTGGAAACCAAGTTTTACGCGATCTTTCTGGAGCGCCTTGGCCTGACAGATGATCCGCGATTTGCCGCACAATTTGACTCGGCACAATGGCCTGTTCAAACGGCTGATTTGGCGGCGATTTTCACATCCCAGCCTGTGCAATACTGGGCAAGTCTCTTTGCTGGGACAGATGCTTGCGTCGCCCCGGTTTTAGCGCCCGAAGATGCAGCCATTGAACCACATATGGCTGCGCGCAAGGTGTGGCAGACAGATCCGTTGCAACCTGCCCCCGCACCACGCTTTGATGGTGAGGTCACGCAACCAGGGCCAGTGCCTGGAAAAGGGCAGCATGACGCCGAAATACGCGCAGAACTGCGTGAAAAGGGCCTGCTGTAACGCTGATTGCATGCTGCGCATGCCATACATGTCTGCGAGGCGGGCTGTACGCTACGGGTTGTGCCGCCACACATCAGGTTTATATTGGCCTGCCGCTAGACAGCCCCGCCGCGCAGGAATAGGAACGCCAGATGGCCAAGCCAAAGGAAGATCCCAACTACAAGGTCGTCGCCGAGAACCGGCGCGCGCGGTATGATTATGCCATCGAGGATGACATTGAGTGCGGTATGATCCTTGAAGGGTCCGAGGTGAAATCCCTACGCCAGAACAGCTCGAATATCGCCGAAAGCTATGCGGCCGTCGAGGATGGCGAACTGTGGTTGGTGAATTCCTATATCGCGCCATACGAGCAGGCCAAGACCTTTGGCCATGATGAAAAGCGCCGCCGCAAGCTGCTGGTTTCACGAAAAGAGCTGGCGCGATTGTGGAATGAGACGCAACGCAAAGGCATGACGCTGGTCCCGCTGGTGCTGTATTTCAACCATCGCGGGATGGCGAAAATCAAGCTGGGCATCGCTAAGGGTAAGAAAAACCACGATAAACGCGCCTCCGACGCCAAACGTGACTGGGGCCGCCAGAAGCAGAGGCTTTTGCGCCACGGGGAATAGACCCCATAATTTTCCCCTTTGGTTAAAATTCCCGATACCCTTATTATCAGGCTTGTCTGGAGTGGGTGGGTCCGGCTTGGGCAGGTGTTGTGAACAGGGCTTGTTTTACGGGAAGGAAGATAAATGGAACTTCTGATTGGTTTGCTTTCAGGCGCAGTTGGCGGCAATGTGGCCGGCGGCGTGATGAAGAATCTGAATCTCGGAGTGCTGGGAAATTCGATCGCTGGTATCGTGGGCGGTGGCATTGGTGGCCAGGTGCTGTCGATGCTAGGTGCGGGCGGTATGGCAGGCGGCGGCATGGATATCGGCTCAATCATCGGTCAGGTCGCCTCGGGCGGTATCGGCGGCGGAGTGCTGATGGCTGTGATCGGCCTCGTCAAAAACGCGATGGCCAAGTAAACCCCGACTGCATTTTGATGACCCAGACCCGCGTGCCCGTAGAGGTTGCGCGGGTTTTAATGTGACATGCGGATTCTGCGCCGGTTGGGCCAGTTTTGCAGTGCCTTAATGTGATATAGAGCGCATTATTTCTTTCGGCAAATACGTTTTAAGGCACAGAAAAGAAAAGGGTATTGTCACGTGAACTGCCCTAAGTTTGTGCCGCCAGTGTTTTGTTGCTAGATGACAGGATGCAGAACCAGATTATCAACTTCAAACGCCACAGATTTCCCCCAGAGATCATCGCCCATGCAGTTTGGCTGTACGCGCGCTTTAATCTGAGTCTTCGGGAGGTCGAAGAGTTGCTCATGGAACGCGGGATTGAGGTCTCCTACGAAACGATCCGGCGATGGATGCTAAAGTTCGGCCCTCAGGTCGCACGGAATTTGCGTCGCAGAGAGACGGCAATCGGCGATATCTAGCATTTGGACGAAGTCGTGGTGAAGATCAGAGGCCGCAAGTATTGGCTCTGGCGTGCAGTTGATCAGCATGGGTTCATTCTTGAGGAAATTCTGCAATCCAAACGCGATACCAAAGCGGCAAAACGCTTGCTCGTTAAGCTTATGAAGCACCATAAATTGGTGCCCAAACGGACAATCTCTGACAAATTGCGGTCATATGGCGCAGCGAGGCGGGAAATTGCCCCTAGCCTAGATCATTGGTCTCACAAGGGGCTGAACAATCGTGCCGAGAACAGCCACTTGCCGTTTCGGAAACGAGAACGAACGATGCAAGGATTTCGATCGCCAGGAAGCTTTCACCGGTTCACTGCGATCCATTCGACAACCCGAAATCAGTTCTCAGTACCCGCCCGCCGCCGCTCCGCTACAACGATCCGATATCACAGAATGGAGGCATTTGACGCCTGGCGAATGGCGGCGGGCATCCGTTGAACGTGCGCAAACACTAGCCTTTCTGACTAAGACAGTTAACGTGACAACACCAATTCACCTACTCAACCCGCCATGCAACGTCGGGACATCAAGCCCGGCAAAGCCGTAGTGACGCAGCCAGCGTAGGTCTGAATCGAAGAATGCCCGCAGATCGGGGATGCCATATTTTAGCATGGCGATGCGGTCGATGCCGACGCCAAAGGCGAAGCCTTGCCATTCATCCGGGTTGATGTTGCCAGCCTCCAGAACCTTGGGGTGAACCATGCCAGAGCCAAGAATTTCAAGCCAGTCATCGCCTTCGCCAATTTTCAATGTGCCACCTTCCCAGCTGCACCGGATGTCGACTTCGGCAGATGGCTCGGTGAAGGGGAAATGTGAGGCGCGGAAACGCAACTCGACATCTTCGACCTCAAAGAAGGCTTTCACAAACTCCTCAAGGCACCATTTCAGGTTGGCCATGGAGATGTCTTTGTCAATCGCCAGCCCTTCGACCTGATGGAACATCGGGGTATGGGTCTGGTCATAATCAGCGCGGTACACACGGCCCGGAGCGATCACCCGCAAGGGCGCGCCTTCGGCTTGCATGGTGCGGATTTGCACGGGGCTGGTGTGGGTGCGCAGCACATGTGGTGGACGGTCATCATCGGCACCGCGGCGGGTATAAAAAGTATCCATCTCGGCGCGCGCGGGGTGGTGGGATGGAATGTTCAGGGCATCAAAGTTGTACCAATCGCTTTCGATCTGCGGGCCTTCGGCCACGGCAAAGCCCATGTCGGCGAAGATGGCGGTGACTTCCTCGCTCACCTGGCTGATCGGGTGGATCGTACCGGCGCGGCGTGGGCGGCCCGGCAGAGTGACATCGAGCCACTCCGTGCGCAGGCGTTCATCAAGGGCGGCATCGGCCATGGCAGCCTTCTTGGCGGAGAGGGCCGAGTTGATCTCATCCTTCAGCGCATTCAGCGCAGGCCCGGCGACCTGGCGTTCCTCGGGTGTCATTTTGCCCAGCGCACGCATTTGCAGGCTGACTTCGCCCTTTTTGCCAACGGCCTGCACGCGCAGGTCTTCCAGAGTTGCCTCGTCAGGGGCGTCGGCGATCAGGGCAATGTATTTGTCGCGCAGGTCTCTCATGGGTCGATCCTTGGGAAGTGTCTTGGGCTGTGCTAGCCGCCTGCCCGTATGAATGCAAGAGACAGGCCCTTTGAGCAGGCCGATCTGGCCGGGACCCTGCGGATTTTGCACAAATCCCCGTAAAACCCGGTGTAAACCACATGGTTTTGCCAGAATTGCGCCCCTCGTGCGCCGTGCACTGGCGGCAACCTGACCCCAGAATGAGCACCTGAGGAAAAGGAACCCCCCATGAAACCGATGAAAGCTTTGCTTGCTATTCCGGCCTTGGCGCTGGCGTTGAGTAGCGTTGCACCAGAAGATGCAAACGCGCGCGCGAAACGCTCCAAGACCCCGCCACCGCCTGCCAGTTATGTAGGCCAGTGGTTCACCACACCCGATGGGTGTTCATATTCGCGTGCCAAGGCCCCCGGATATGCCACGATGTGGGTGCTGATCCTGAACCCGCATCACATTGGTCAACCCCCTGCCGGGCGACATTGTGCAACCCTGCTGACACCGCAGGCCTGAACAATACCGCCCGCATCAAACGACGGATGCGGGCGGGTTTATATTAATCCGGTTGGGCCGTGTTTTGCGGGTTTAACCCAGTCACATAGTCTTTGGTGAATGTGGTGTATCCCTTGACCAGCACACCGTGATGGCCCTGCATATGCACATGCACATCGGGCAGTTTGTGGAATGGCACCAGTGGTAGGGTATGATGCTCGATATGGTAGGGCATGTTCCACGCCAAGAACCGCACCACATGGTTGGTCAGGGTTGTGCGGGTGTTTTCAAACATATTGGCCACAAAGGCACAGCGGCCATGTTCGGCCAGCAGATACAGTCGCAAGACCGGCTGCCCCAACAGGCAAGGCAACAGCCACACCCAGAATAGCAGAGGCGAGACAAGCAGACTGAGTGCCGCGAACGTATAGATGATCAGCATCCGGCGCGCCTCGTGTGTCACGCGGGTATGGGCACTTGGCGGCACATATGCCCCCGGATCGCGGCCCAGAGCATTGCGTGTAATCTGTGTGATCATACCCATCCAGAATGGCAGGCCAGATACATGCCAAAGATAGGCAGACCATGTTTCAGGCTTGACCCCAGAGATCAGTTCGGGGTCTTTGCCTGGGACGTTGGTAAAGCGATGATGCGCCAGATGAAAATAGCGGAACCACTCAAACGGCAGCAAGATCACCACACCGCAGATACGGCCAACCCATTCATTGATCCAAAGCGTTTTGAAGGGTGTTTTGTGGGTGGTTTCATGTTCCAGCGTAAAGAGGAAACAAAGAGTGACGCCCTGTGCCAGCACGGCCAGTGGCCACAACATCCAGCCTTGAGAAATCCAGAGGCCAAACCAGATGATCAACCCGGCATGACCTGCCAGATGCAGCACTCCGGGCGCATCACGCAATTCGGTCAACCCCGCGAGCGTGTCACGCGGCAATGATGATATGAAGCTCTTATGATCCAACTGCGCGCCCTTGTGGTGTGCACCGGGATCGTCTGTCAGTTTGGCGGTTGGGTCAATACGGCGTTAGGCATACGCCCCGAGGATCGCCGAACTTGAGCCGACAGATCACAAGCCTGGGTGTCATTCAGGGCTGAGGCTGAGGAGGTCCAGCCGAAGCATTTGCCCCGACTGATCCTGCTCACAAAACCTGTGACCTTATTCGCCTTTGAACGACGCCTTGCGCTTTTCAAGAAACGCACCGATGCCTTCGCGCCGGTCCTTGGTTTCATAGATCGTCGAGACGATAAAGCTCTCGTAATCCAGCGCCGATGTCAGATCCATTTGCATGCCCTTGTGCACCGTGTGCTTGATGAACTGAAGGCTGAGCGGCGCGCGTGTAGCCCAATGCTCGACCCGCTGCTTGGCCACCTCAAGAGCAGATCCCTTGGGCACCAGCTTGTTGATCAACCCAATACGAAAGGCGTTTTCAGCATCCACCGGATCGGCGTCAAACATCATTTCCATCGCATTGGCCGGCCCGACGATACGCGGCAGACGCATCGTGCCGCCTGCGCCCGCAACTGTGCCGATACGCGCGCTGGTGATGGCATAGCTTGACCCAACAGCCCCGATCCGCACGTCGAGCGCCAACATGAATTCGCAGCCCCCCGTCATGCAGAACCCTTCGATTGCGGCGATGGTCGGCAGGTTGTTTTCCTCAAACGCAGCGCAGGTTTTATGCCATTTGCGCAGGTATGTCAGTGTTTCTGACGGCGAGCTGAGCGCCTGCGCGTCGTTGAGATCCGCCCCTGCCGAAAAGAACTCCTGCCCGCCGGTGACGATGATACCGCGCATGTCGGGATCAGCCTGAGCCTCGGCGGCGGCCGCCATCAATTCATCCATCACCCCGGTGCTGATCGCATTGCGCACCTTGGGGCGATTGAAGGTGATGATAAAGGCGTGGCCAGATTTTTCGGTCTTGATCAGTTTATAATCCACAATTTGCTTCCTTCGTGGTCATATGTTCGGTTTTTTTGGGCTAGATTGATGGGGGCATCCCCAGATCATTCACTGCAATGTCAGACAGCGCTTGGGTGCTGGACTGAGGTGTTATCTGCATGACCCGCGCATCGCGCCATTTGCGCTCGATGTCGTATTCCCGGGCAAAGGCAAACCCGCCATGGGTGGTAAAGCACGCATCCGCCATCAGCCACGCGGCCTCACAGGCCATGTGCTTGGCCATGCTGGCAAGTGGTCCTGGTTGTTGGCCCGAATCGTAAACAGCCGCTGCCTTGTTGCCGATCAGCTTGGCGCCCTGCACCTCAATATAGGCCTTTGAGATGGGAAACTGGATGCCCTGATTATAGGCGATGGGGCGTCCAAACACGACACGTTCCTTGGCGTAATTGACGGCCCGCTCAGCAAAGAATGCGCTATCACCCGAGGCACAAGCAGCAAAAAGAATAGCCTCGATCTGAGCCAGTTCACGGTAATAGTCATGGCCCTTGCCAACTTCGCCAATCACCGCATCCAGCGGCAATTCCAAGCCGTCAAACACCAGATCGCTGGCCCCGTCATTGTTCATCGAGTCAATCGCCTGACCCGACAAGCCTGCCTTTTTCGCGGCCTGCATATCAACCAGAAAGGCGGTCAGCCCAGCGGTTGGGTTGTCGGCACTACCCGGCGACGTGCGCGCCAAAAGCAGCAAAAGGTCACTGTGCAGCGCATTTCTGGCCCATTGTTTCGCACCATTGATGACGTATGTATCGCCGCGTTTTTGCGCCGTTGTCGCCATTCCCGCCAGATCGCTACCGCTCTCGGTTTCACTGATCGCCGAGGCCAGAAAGCTGGTCTCGCCAGTGGCGATGCCGGGCAGGTATGTCTGCTTTTGCGCCGCGCTGCCATGGCGCACCAGAATGTCAGCCAGATACATCTGACCAATCGCCGCCCCCGCATTGCACGAGGTCGAATGAATGGTCTCAAGAATAACCGCCGCAATGCGCAGTGAAAGGCCAGCGCCGCCATATTCCTCGGGGATCAGCGCACCCAGAAAACCAGACTGCATCAGGGCCGAGACAAACTCGGTCGGGTATCGCTGATCGGCTGGTTTATCCTCAAGGGCCCGCCAGTAAGCCCCTGGAAAACCGTCGCAAAGTGCCTTTAGCGGGTCGCGGAATTCATCGTAGTCATCGTCGTCAATCCGCATCATCAACAGTGCATCACTCATCGGATAGATCCCCTATTTCATCAGTAAGAGCGCGGCATGCCAAGGACATGCTGGCCGACAAAGTTCAGTACCATATTCGGTGAAATCGGCGAATTGCGCGCGGTACGCGATTCCCGCCATTTGCGCTGAATAGACGACGATTTCCCCATTCCGGATTCGCCAAATATGCCAAGCGCGACCTGCGCGCAGGCCCAGACGGCCTCGCCCGACAGGATTTTGCTCATGTTGGCCTCGGCCCCGCATTTCATCCCGGCGTCAAACATTGCCGCGGTCTTGCGCACCATCAGATCAGCAGTTTCAAGCTGAGCATAGGCCTGGGCAATCGGGAATTGCACCGACTGGCTAGCCGACATGGGGCGTCCGAACCGTTTGTTCTCATTCGCAAACTTTACCGCCTCACGCAGAAAGTATCGCCCGTTGCCGATGGTCTCGCTGGACACCAGACAGCGTTCGGCGTTCATGCCATCAAGAATATAGCGGAACCCCCGCCCCTCTTGCCCGACCAGGCTGTCTTCGGGGATGAACACATCATCAAAGAAAATCTCGGTAGTATTGTGATTGATCATCGCATCAATCGGTGTGATGACCATGCCGTTTTCCTTGGCCAGTCGCATATCCACAAGGAAAGTGGATACCCCATGGGCGCGCTTTTCGACCTGATCGGCAGGGGTGGTGCGCGCCAAAAGCAGCATCAAATCGGAATGACCCGCACGGCTGATCCAGACCTTCTGACCGTTGATCATGTAACCGCCATCAACCTTGTCCGCCCGCGTCTTGAGCTGGGTGGTATCCGACCCGGTGGTCGGTTCGGTCACACCAAATGCTTGCAGGCGCAATTCACCCTTGGCGATTTGTGGCAGGTATTTGTCTTTCTGTTCGTCGCTGCCATGACGCATGATCGTACCCATCGTGTACATCTGTGCATGGCAAGGCCCGGCGGTGCAGCCTTCGGCGTGAATGGTTTCCAAAATTGCAGCGCCACCGCGCACAGGCAGGCCAAGACCGCCGTATTTCGCCGGAATCAGCGCCGACAGAAAGCCGGTTTTGGTCAGTGCCTCGACGAATTTGGTCGGATAGCTGCCTGATGGTGGCTGGTTTTCAAGATATTCCCAATAGGAGGGCGGGTAATCTGCACAAACCTTTGCGACCTCGCGGCGAAATTCAGGATAGTCATTGCCAAGGGCAAACTCGACTGATTGCTCACTCATACCTTATTCCTGTGTTGAGTTGGTTGACGCCCATGGGAACCCTTTGGGGGCCCCGGCCTTGGCGTAGGTGCCATGCAGCGGTTCATCGGGCAGATTATCAGTGATTATGTCTCGGATCGGCAGCAATTTATCCACGTCGATCCCGGTGTGTAGCCCTGCTCCTTCTAACAGAAAAACAAGATCCTCCATGACGATGTTACCGGTGGCATTGGGCGCAAAGGGACAGCCGCCCAACCCGGCCAGAGAGGCATCAAAGCGTCGGCATCCGGCCTCAAGTGCGGCGTAGACATTGGCCAGCCCAAGTCCGCGGGTGTCGTGGAAATGCGCGCCGACCATCACGTCATCGCCGAAATTGTCGATGACCTTTTTGAACAGTGATTTCACGTCGCGTGGGTTGCCATAGCCCACTGTGTCGGCGATCACGACTTCGTCAACGCCCGCTTTTACAAAATTTTCAACGGATTTCAGGACGTTTTTATGTGGAACATGTCCCTCGAACGAACAGCCAAACGAAGTGGCAAATCCACCGGCCAGTTTGAAACGCTTGCCCTCTGGCAGGCTGTCGCGCAAGGCAACCACGCGCTTGAATTCGGCCAGAGCCTGTGCAGTTGAGCGGCGACCATTCGATTGACTGTGAGTTTCCGAGACCGAATTCATGAAGTCGATTTCATGCACCCCAACCGCCAGCGCCGTTTCAGCCCCGCGCAGGTTTGGCGTCAGCGCCGAGACCCATAACCCGTCCTGTTCCAGCGCGGCCTTTGCCACGTCGATGGCATCGGAAAATTGTGGCAACAGCTTGGGTGGCACAAAGGAACAGACCTGCATATTTGGCATGCCTGCCGCTACTTCTTCGCGGATCCAGCGGATTTTTTCTTGCGTCGGCACAAAGGTTTTGACGATCTGAATACCGTCCCTCAGGCCAACTTCACGACATTCGACATCTAACTCTCGGACCATGGTCGCCCCCTATTTACCTTGGAACCGGGGCGCGCGTTTTTCGTTGAACGCACGTACACCCTCAAGCCGGTCCTCGGTTGGAACCAGGCGGTTATAGGCTTCAATTTCAAATGCATAGCCATTTTTAAGGTCAACTTGCGTCGCCACATTCATTGACTTTTTCGCCTGATAAATCGCCAAAGGCGCGTTGCCACAGATGGTGCGGGCGGTTTCCAGAACCTCCTCCATCAGCTTGTCATCGTCGCAGACCTTGTTGACCACACCCCATTCGCAGGCCTCGTCCGCCGAGAACGGCTTGCCGGTCAGGATGATTTCTTTGGCGCGACGGACACCAACGGCGCGGGGCAGGTTTTGCGTGCCCATGCCGCCGGGCATGATGCCGATTTTGATTTCGGTCAGGGCAAACCGCGCGCGCCGCGCGGCATAAGCAAAGTCACAGGTTACGACCGTTTCAAGGCCACCGCCATAAGCCGCGCCATTCACCGCCGCGATGATCGGCACCGGGCAGTCAAGCAATGCCATACGGCACTTCTCAAACAGGGCGTGCTGTTGCTGCCACTGCTCGTCGGTCATGTTGTTGCGCTCTTTCAGGTCACCGCCGGCGTTGAAAATCTTTTCGCCGGAACCGGTCAGCACAATACAGCGGATGCCCTGCTGGTTGATATAAAGCCCGGTCCACAGTTCCAACAGCTCGCGCCCCATCTGCGTGTTGGTGGAGTTGCCAGCCTCGGGCCGATTGAACGTCACCACAAGCAGGTGATCCTCAACCTCTTCGACCTTTACAGTTTGAAACTCAAATGGGGTTTCAAAGGGTTTTTTCATCACATGCACACCTTGTCTCTGGCTAGACGAATTCCAGCCCGGTTTCATCGCATGAAGGGGTCTTTGATACCTGTTGATTGCTCATATTCCGGAGGCCAAAACGTGGCGTTCCCGATGCGCGGCAACATGCGATTAGACCAAACGTTACCAGCAAGGCGACATGGTGTCTATGCAATTTTGAAATGCGTTCCAAAAATGGAATTATTTTGATAAGTGATTGTTAATAAATGATATATCAAGAGGATATCGACGAAATACACCTTAACATCTGCCTGGGCATGACCCAGACAGACCTCAGAAAAGTCACAGAAACTGATTGTATTAGGGGGCTACACTATGACCGAGAATACGGGAAATCCGTCTGGTACTGGTAACCAGATGATCGACATACTCATCCTGCTTACCCATGATACGAAGTTCGGGGCCGGCGATTGACACGCTATACTCACAAACACCGTTCATATCAAAGATCGGTGCCGCAATACCTGAGGCTCCGGCAACCCGATCGCCGTTCGTACAGGCGTAGCCCTGTTCGCGGACTTCGGCCAGTTCGGAACGAAGCGTTGGTGGCTGGTTGTCTTTATCATAAACCGCCTCAATCAGGGCTTCGTCCCGCCAGGCCATAAATACCCGCCCGACAGCGCCGGCCTGAAGGTTCACGACCTCTCCGATCCGCACGATAGAACGCAATCGCGAGGGGCTTTCGATCACGTCCAGAACAATACGTTCGTTGCCCTCCAGGATGCTGAGGGACACAGTTTCGCCGGTCAGTTCACCTAATTTACGCAGTTCAGATTTTGCCGTATTGCGCACGTCCAGAGTGGACGGAACAAGACTGGCCAACCGCATAACCCGAAGAGAGATGCAGTAGCTCTGGTCATCCAAATGGTGTAAATATCCGATTTCGACAAGCGTGTTCAGCAATCTGAAAACCGTGGATTTAGGCAAGTCGAGTTTTTGGCAAATCTCGTGCAGAGTCAGGCGTTGAGCGTCCTCGGTGAAACACTCAAAGACGGCGAACGCCCTGACGACAGATCTTATCAGCATTGTTGACATCCACCCTTTATGGCTTTGCTCCTGCTCATGGTTTCTGAAATGAAACTTTCACTGCCAGAATTGCCGCAATCAGCGCCGTGATTAACAAGAACCCAAATACATGGCGATAGTTTCCAGTCAATTGCAATATGATTGATCCCACACTTGGTCCGACCCAGGCCCCTGAGAACATGAAACCTAGTGCGCCGCCTACCGTTTCAGCAATTTTGTCGGGGTTTGTACGCCGGACAATATTGGCCATGACGATACCGGACCAGCCAAACGTGGCAAAGCCGAAAAAGCTGAGCGTTCCAAATATCACCCATTGGGGCCAGTCTGGCGTAGCAAAGGAAAAAACAGCGATCGTTGTCGCCGTGACTCCGCCCATCACTGCAACCACCAGAAGTGAATTTTTTATACGATCAGCCCGCCAGCCCCAGAACATCCGGCTGGCCGCGCCCAGCAGATTAATCAGCGACAGGGCCAACCCTGCTTTGGACAGGGAAAACCCGACCTCCTCGGACAGGAAAAGCACCAAGAACGCCAGGACCCCGACCTGCACCATGCTAAACCCAAAACCAATGCAGCATGTCATCAGCAACGGCCGGTTTGCCACGATCATCCGCACGCCGGTCCACGGTGGTGAAATTGAATATTTCGGATCAGCCAGATCATCCCAGTATGACCGCAGGCCATTGATCAAAAACATGAAGATAATTGAAGTTCCTGCCAACAGGACAAAGCCCGCCTGCCAACCCCAAAGAATCGCTATAAATGGTCCAAGGAGGCCTGAAAGCACCGCCCCAAGAGAGGTGCTCATCTGGCGAAACGAGAACAGGAAATTCATCCGTTCCGGGTTGCCAAAGCGCGATAAAAGCACCGACGCTGAGGGGTAGGTCATGCCATAGGAACAACCGATAACCACCGATCCGGCAGTCAGGACGATCTTGTTGGGCACGCTATAGAGCAGGCACCCCACAGCGCTGATCAGCAGCGCCACTTGCAGAACACGGCAAGGTCCATAGCGCGCTACATAGCCCCCCGAAACCAGTGAGGAAAAACCGCCAAAACCGAAAACCAGTGTAACCTGATATCCGATGAAGGCGGCATCCACACCAAGGGTTTCCTTGGTTGAAACCGCCAATGCCGGCACCAGATAGCCCGCCGTTGCTACCAGCGCCCCCAAGAAAGTGGTGGAGATGAGGACGAATACAATGCCAACTTGCCAGTCCGGCAAAGACCCGGTTCCGGGATATTTCAGCACGGGCCTTGCCGACGGTAAATGCAACTGGGTAAGTCGGTCATATTTCCTCAGAAGTTATATGGCAGATACAGTGCCAGCGCCGGGAAGAAATACAGAACTGCGACTGTTCCTAGCATGATAAGGATGAACGGCCAGACACCTCGTGACACTTCCCACAGGGTTGCATTGCCAACCGCTTGCACGATGAACAGGTTCAGCCCCACAGGTGGGGTGATCAGCGCGCATTCAACCATGATGACAAAGACGATGCCGAACCAAACCGGATCGATGCCCATGGTTAGCAGTGTCGGATACAGCACAGGGACCATGATCAGCAGCATGGACAGGCTTTCAATGAACAGCCCCATCACCAGCAGGATCAGACACACCACAATCAGGAACGAGCCGGCCTGAGTAAAGTTTTCGGACACCAGGACAGTCACATCCTGCGGGATGCGGTACAGGGTGATCGCCTTGGAGAAAATCTTGGCCCCGGCGATGATCAGAAAAATCGTCACCGTGGTCTGCATCGCCTCTTTTGTGGCTTCCCATATCTGCGCGATGGTGATCGACCGTCGCCCTATGGTGATGATCAACGCCAACACAAAGCCAACCCCGGCAGCCTCGGTTGGGGTGAACACCCCAAAATAGATTCCCAGAACAATAACAGCTGCCAAAAACAGCACCGGAGAGGCGCGCAAGGACGCCTGCCAGCGTTCTGCCCAACCGGCGCGGGGCAACACATCAAGCTGGCCCTTGTAGCGCGAATAGACCACCGAATAGACCGAGAACATGAACGCTAGGAACAGCCCCGGCCCGATGCCCGCAGTAAACAGGTTGATGATGGATTCTCCGGTGATGACACCATAGATGATCAGGATGATCGACGGAGGAATGAGGATGCCAAGTGTGCCCCCGGCAGCCAGCAGACCAAGAACAAAGCTTTTCTCGTAGCCGCGTTTGGTCATTTCCGGAATTGCAACAGTGCCGATAGTTGCCGCCGTTGCCACGGATGACCCGGATATCGCCGCAAACAAGGCGCACGAAAGGATTGTGGCAACGCCCAAGCCTCCGGGCCAGTGGCCAACCCAGCTTTGGGCGGCAGCAAACAGGTCTTTGCCAACGCCACCCTTCAACAAGATATTGGACATCAACAGGAACAAAGGCACAGCCAGCAGGATGAAATTGTCGATGCTGGAGTAAAGCCCTTGCGGGATCATCACCGGGTTGAAGCCATCAAGCAGCAACAAGGCAAGCCCCAGCCCCCCCATAACGAAAGCGATCGGGATGCCAAGGATCAGTAGGACCAGAAGAAGCCCGAGAATAATAAATGCGGTCAAGGTTTCTTCCTCAGATGCTCAGGTCGATGGTCCGCTCGTGCGGTTCTTCGCCATTGGGTGATTTACGGATCTGGCGCCAAAGTTGGGCAAGCGCCTGAAGGATCAGGATGAAGAACCCGATCGGAATGGCGGATTCGGTCCAAAATTTCGGGACTTGATTCATGGTGGCCGTGGCGCGCCCGGTTTCGATACTTTCGATGACCACGTCAATGCCGAGCCAGAAGGCAAATGCGCTGAATACCAGAATCCACAGTAGCGCGATGATTTCCAGCACCTGACGTCCGCGCGCGCCGATCATCTCAGTTAGCACGGTGATTCGGATCAACCCGTCCTCACGCAGCACATAGCCCATCGCCAGATAGGTCGCCCATAACTGCAACAACCGTGCGCCTTCTTCCGCCCAACTGGTGGGGGCAAAAAACACATATCTGGAAATGACTTCATACGAAATCATCAAGCCGATCACGAAGAACAGAACACTGGCGATCTGGGAAAATCGTTCGGAAACACTGTCGATAAATGGAAGCATCAAACACCCGTGTTTATTGAGGAATCAGGTAATCTTTGTCAGGCGGCCCACATCGCGGTCCGCCTGAACTGTCGGTTTTTGCCTATCGGCCTATTGGTTGATAATCGCCAACACCTTTTGACCAAGCTCACCCGAGTTGGCGAGATAGGCGTCAACCACCGGCTGAGCAGCGGCTTTCCACTCGGCACGGTCGGCCTCCGTCATCTCGACGACCTCCTTGCCGTGAGAGATGGTATCGGCGGCGGCATCAGCCTCAACCAAAGCGATAGATTCGCGCAAGTTTGCCTCGGATATCAATCCACACTCGGTCATGGACGCCTGTTCTTCGCCAGACAGCGAGTTCCAGATTCCATCATTGATAAACATGACGAACTCAATCTTGGCATGCTCAGACCGGGTCACGACATCCATGACTTCATAGAGTTTGCGCGACTTGACCGAGCCGATCCCGGTCATGCCGGCATCTACTGTTCCACGCTGATAGGCCAGGAACTGTTCGGACCCGGATGTCAGCGTTGGTGCCCCACCAAGGGCGGTTACGAAATCACCCAGTGTTTTGCCAAATACGCGCACTTTCATGCCTTCAACATCGGCTGGTTTGCGAATCGGGTTGTCTGCCTTGGACACGAACACGGCCGTGCCGTAATCCATCCAATAGATCGGACGTGCACCGGTCTTGGTCAGCTCTGCGTCCAACATCGTGCGCAGTTCTGCACCCGGAGCCAGATGGCCAATAATATCATCGCGCCCACCCATGGCGAAAGGCACATACAGGATCTCGATCGCGGGAATAGTGCCGGCAAAACGTGCGGTGGTGGTCATACCCATATCGACCGCACCCGAGGCAACCGCCTGCGGCACTTCCTTGTCACGATAAAGCTGGGCAGAATCGTAGACTTCAATGGTAATATCGGATTTGTCGGCAACGCATTGGGTGAATTCCACAGCATTCTGTGTGGCAAAGTTTTTGGCTGGCAACTGCGTGGTAAAGCGCAGAGTTCTTTCGGCGGCGGATGCGGACATGCCCATGGAAACTGCAAGGGTGCAAGCCCCTACAGATGTCATCAGTGCCTTGATCATTTTGGTTTTTTTCATTCTTCTTCCTCCCTGGAATATTATTTGTATCTGGCGGGCTTTCGGGCGCTTATTCAGATCGTCAACGCTCCCCCGCCTCAGATCTCTCCCGATTTCACCCCTCATCAGATAGCATGAACAAACATACCAGTCCACATTATTGAAACGCATTTCAAAAACAAGATCTTTATGTCATAAAGCCGCTGTTCCGGCAGGTGCCGGATACTCTCTTGCGCAAATCACGGGCAGGAGGATGTGGCATTTTCGCTAGCCCAAATCCATATTGCACACGCAAAAACAGTATGGACGAAACCGGGCTTGGCGCAAACCAAAGAAGGAAAGTCAGGTAATGGCAGGCAACAGTATTTCAATTGAACCGATGTCAGGCGCAATAGGGGCAGAAATCCTAGGAATTGACCTAGCATCACCGATCACCGACCAGATGATCGAGGAGATTCGCAAGGCACAACTTGACCACTTTGTTGTTTTCTTTCGTGATCAGGATATTACCCCGCAACAACATCTGGCCTTTGCCAAACGCTTTGGCGAGGTCCTTGAATACCCTCTGGTCAAGGGGCTCGAGGACATTCCGCAGATTGCACCCGTCATCAAGCTGGCCCATGAAACCGTGAACTTTGGCGGGGTCTGGCATTCCGATACGGCCTATCTGCCCGAGCCTCCCAAGGCGACAATGCTGGTTGCGCGCGAACTTCCGCCCTATGGGGGCGACACAATGTTTGCCAATATGTACAAGGCTTATGAAACCTTGTCTGATGGGCTGAAATCCATGCTGGAAGGGTTGCGGGCGGTAAATTCCACTGAAAAAGCCGATGCCTCGGCCACCCGAGAAGACCGGCTGAAAACCTCAGCCACAGCCGCCGCCAGCGAGGAAATCGCTTCGGCACATCCGGTGGTGCGGACCCACCCTGAAACCGGGCGGAAACTGCTGTATGTCAATGCCGGGCACACAACCCGATTTGAAAACATGACCGTCGAGGAAAGTGCGCCACTTCTGAACTACCTTTTCCAGCATCAGATCCAGCCAGAATTCACCTGTCGGTTTCGCTGGCAACCGGGGTCAATCGCCTTTTGGGACAATCGCGCGGCGCAGCATAACCCGATCAACGACTACCATGGGTTTAAAAGGGTCATGCACCGTGTCACCCTTGCTGGCGACGCGCCCAGCTAACAGCGTTTGCGGCTATCGTGTTGGGCCAGAAAACAAACTGTGCGGCTCAGGCAATACCCAGCCTGAGCCGCATTTCTTTGTCTACCTTTTGCGGCCAGCCAATGACATCTGCGATATCTGGCTGTAGCGCGCTAAATTTCATTGGCGAGCCAAGCAATGGCCATTTCAAGCCGTCCATCCCATCGTGCATCTGCAACAAGGCGCGCGCGCTCGTCTGCGGGTGATCCAGCATGTCGGCAATGCTTTGTATGGGCGCTGCCATCATTCCTTGCGACACCAATTCGGACACCACCTGATCGCGGCTTTTATCGCGCCAGTGATCCGAAGCCTTCACTGTGGCCAATTCATCAGGCGAGCCTGCAACGCAGATATAGCCATCCGTACATTCCAGCACCAGATGGCCATCGGGGTCTTCAGGGTCTTTGCCCCAAAGCGATGCGGTCATCCACACAGCAATGTCCTGCATGGCCAGGTCCAGGCATTCACCCCGCCCGGTTCGTTTGCGGTTTCGCAGAGCAGCCAACACAAAGAACAGCCCCACCTCTCCGCCCATGAAATCACAGGCCGACACCCCAGATTTCAGCGGCACGCCCTGCGCCGCATTCGCACTCATCAAACCGGCCATCGCCTGAACAACAGTGTCGAAGGCCGGCCTTTCCTCATAGACAGAATCTGCGCCAAACCCAGAGATGGCACAGTAAATCAGCCTTGGATTGATCTCGGCCAGCCGCTCGGGCCCGAAGCCACGCCTTGCCATCGAGCCAGGCTTGAGGTTCTCCATGAAGATGTCGGCGCTCTCCAACAGGTTGGTGAATATTTGCTGACCTTCCTCGGTTCTGAGATCCAGTGAAATGCTCGTCTTACCGGCATTACTCATCACGAAAAATATGCTTAGCCCGTCATTCTTTGGCAGCCAGTCGCGGGCGGCATCTCCTGCGGGTGGCTCGATCTTGATCACCTCGGCACCCAACGTGGCCAGGTGCTTGGTTGACAAAGGGGCGGTGGTATATTGGCCGATCTCCAGCACCCGGATACCCTTGAGCGGCAGATCGCTCTGCCCTTGCCCCCGTTCGGTGGTTTTGCCCGCGACGGCATCGCGGATAATATCCTGCGCACGCGTGCGCCCTGAGCCGGTTTGCGGTATGTGATCCGCCACCGTACCGCCGCCGCTGGCGGCTTTCAGCAACGCGCCCGGCAGGTTGGCTTCCTGCTCGCCATCGGGCAAAGTGCGGATCATTTTGCGATGTTTCAGGTTCGGGTCTTTCGCCCCGTCTTCCAGCTTTAGTATGGGCCCGCAGGCCACATTGGCCGCCATCAGCAATTCAACAACTTCGTCAACGCTGCGCTGGCCGATCCAACCCTGTACAATGTCATTCACTTCATCCCGGTTTTCCATCCGGGCGGCCAGTTCGGCGTATTTCGGATCACTGGCATGCTGTGGCGTGCCCATCACATCGCACAACCGCTGCCAAGGCGGATTGGACGCAGAACACAGCAATAACCAGCCATCATTGGCTTCATAGGCGTTCCACGGCGCGCACATGGAATGCTGATTGCCCACCCTCATCGGTGCCTTGCCGCCAAAATGCGCCGGCAGGAACGTCGCCAACGCATTAACTCCGCTGTCATAAAGCGCCATGTCGATGCGTTCAGGCGCACCTCCCTGATCCCTTGCCATCAGCGCGGCAATCACCGCCGACGCCCCGTACGCCCCAGTGGAATACTCCAGCAGCGGTACTTTCAGCGTAACCGGCGGGCCATCGGCAAAGCCGGTGGTATGGGCCAGCCCTGTCATCGCCTGAACCAGCGCGTCATCATAGGGCTTCCCCTGCATCGGGCCATCACGGCCAAAGGCGGTGAAGTCGCAGATGATGGTGGTTGTGGCTTGTTCGGCCACCAGATCGCTCCAATCATCAGTGTCAACGTCGCCCGAGATCAACACCACATCTGCCGCCGCGATCAACGCCGCCATCTGATCCCGGTCAGTGGTATTGTCGGGGTCAGCCTGAACGCTGATCTTGCCCGCCGCATATACCGCCCGGCTGGCCCATTTTCGGGTCTTTGCACGCGCGCCCTCGGGCGGCTCAATGAAAAACACCTCTGCCCCGGCTTCGGCCAGCAGATTGGCACAAACGGCAACGGATATGCGGGCGCCGATCTCAACAATGGTGACACCTGTCAGATAATTCGAAGCGGGCTTGGTTTTTATCTGGTTCATTCAGCTTCTCATTTCAGTGAGTTTCGCGGCCGTGCCCGGTCAGGTCCAGCGTGTCGGCCCCGACCTCGGGCACAGTTGCTGGCGTTCTCAGTGGAGTGCGATCAAAGGCGTAGGGCGCTGAAATTACACAGTTCCCGCCCCCGCCCGCGTGTTCATAGGCCATCAACCCTTCGCGCTTGGCGACGCTCAGATCATAAACCTCATCCAGCTCCAGCATCTTTAGGGCCTTGATGCCTGCACGTCCCAGTTCCTCGATCAGGTCTTTGGCGGTGCGCGTGTCTGGCGCGTGCAGCTCAATCTTGTCCGCCAGCGCCAACACCCAGCCATCCGCGGCCTGCACCATCTGGCAGGGTGGCAATACCCGCGCACCAAGAGGGGCGCAAAGGCCCGTCATCCAGGCCACTGTGTCGTACATCGAAATATCCAGCGTCGCGCCCCGGCCCGTCCGGCGTGCCTGACGCAATGCGGCGATGATCTCTTGCGGGGCCAGATGCGCGGCGGCCAGATCGGCAATGGAAACCCCACCTTTGACCGGCCCGAAGTCCGACACAATCCGTGACATCACCCCGGCCTCGGCCTGAATAACCGTATCTAGCGCCGGACGGCCCGCCCCGTTCAGCCCATAGCCTGAAATCGCGCAGTAAATCAGCCGGGGATTGATTGCATGCAGCACATCCGGCCCCAGCCCCATCCGCTCAAGTGCGCCCGCCTTGAGGTTGAACAACAACACATCCGCCGACTTGATTAGTTCCAGAAAACTGGCCTTTCCGGGGGCTGAGCGCAGGTCCAGAACCACCGACTTTTTGCCGGCATTGTAATTGGCGAAATAGCAGCTGATCCCATCAACCAGCGGCACCCAAAGACGAGAATCCTCGCCGTCCTTGGACTCGATCTTGATCACTTCTGCGCCCATGTTTCCCAAAAACCGCCCCGCAAGAGGGCCGGCGGTATAGGGGCCGATTTCCAGCACCCTTATGCCCTCGCAAGTCATGCTAAGGGCCGGGACTGGTTCGTCAGATGGCGCCGCCTCTGCCTTGGCAGGCGTGCGGCGGCATGGCACGGGTGGTCCCGCGGCGGCAACCGAAACTGTATCGGCAACGGTTCCCGAAGGGATGCCCCTGGCCTGCAATTGTTCCAGTGCCTGTGCGGTGCTTCTTTTTGCGGCCCAGTCGGCGACAATACCGTCCACCTTGGTCACATTGCCAATCCGCGCGGCCGCGGTGGCATACTCAGGGTCATCCGCCAATTCCGGGCGTTTCATAATCGCGGTCAGATCCAGCCAGTTCTGGTTGTTGGTGGTACACATAATGACCCAGCCATCGCTGGTTTCATATGCGTTCCACGGTGACACCAGCGGATGGCGGCAGCCATTGCGAAACCCGCGCGCCTGGCCGGTCAGCACCTTGCCCAGAAACGTTCCCGTCAGGGTAAAGCAGGTGTCAAACAACGAGATATCCAAAAGCTGCCCATGCCCGGAGCGCTCTTTTACGCGCAGGGCTGCCACAGCGGCAGTTGCCGCGTTGATGCCGCAGAACAGCTCAAGAATAGGCAGGTCCACAACAATGGGTCGCCCGGTGATATCGCCCGTAGTTGCCAGTGATCCGCTGATCGCCTGCATTTCGGCCTCGCTGGGATCAACCAGCGGAGGGCCTGTTGTGGCAAGCCCAAAAGGCGACAAGGCGCAGATCACCTGCCGGTCCTTATCAAGGCTGTGCAGCATCCGGCTATCGGCGATCCCGTCCGCACCAATCGACGGCGTGACGATGACAATATCCGCCCCAGACGCCAGATCAGACCAGCTATTCACAAAATCAGCCGCCTTGCCGTCCAGTTCGATCAGTCTGCCATGCGAGGCGGCAAATGGATGCGCTCTCCAGTCGGCGGGTTCGTTGGGCAGCGGATCATCCGACACCAGAACACGAAGAACCTCAGCCCCAAGATCGACAAGTCGCGCCGCACAAACGCTGCCCGCCAGACGGCCGACACGTTCAACAACTTTCACACCGTCCAGTGGACCTTTTTGCGCCAACGCCATCTCTCCTCCCAGAAAAGACCTTAACGGAATGCGTCGATCCCAGCCAATTCACGCCCTTGAATCAACGCTAATATGCCGTTTGCCCCATCCGGGATCGGCAGCATCCGTACATCTCGATAAAGCTGCTCAAGCCCGGTTTCCTCGGCGACACCCATGGCGCCATGCACCTGCATCGCTTCGGAAATCGCCTTTTCGCAGGCAGTGGTGGCATAGCGTTTGGCCATGGCCGAGGTGCCATTGGCCCGCTCGCCATTGTCCATCGCGTTCAGCGCGTAATAGCATACCATCCGGCTGGTCACGACTGCGGTCTCGATATCGGCAAGCTGTTGCTGCACCAATTGATGTCCACCGATGTATTTGCCAAACTGTTTGCGCACCCCGGCGTATTCCACCGCCGCATCCAGTGCCTTTTGCGCCAGATGCACCGCCGCCAGCCCAACCAGAGGGCGGTTGCCGTTCCACGTCAGCGTCAACAAACGCGCGGCATCGCCAGACGCCCCCAGTGAGTTGACCTTGGGCACGCGTACATTGTCATAAAGGATCTCGCCCAGATGTCCCTGACGCAGCCCCAGACAGGGTACTTCGCGGGTTTGCACACCGGCGCGTTCGCGTTCAACCACAATCCGGCGCAGCTTACTGTTGCCGCGCTCGTCCTTGCCCTCAGAGCAGGTGGTGTTGAAGATATCAGCGATGCCGGCGTTGGTGATCCACAACTTGGTACCGTTGATCACCAATTCATCTCCGTCCGTCTCAACACGGGTCTGAACCTCGCGCGGGTTGGACCCCATGTTGGGTTCGGTGGTGCCGGTGCAACAAATTTTGGTTCCATCCAGAATGCCGGGCAGGAACATGTCTTTTTGTTCCGGCGTGCTTTCGGCATAGATCCGCGCTGCGGTGCATTCCTGCGCCAGAATTGAGATCGAAACCACCGGCGGCAGGATTTCGAACATGAAGCCATAATCCAGCATCGACAGGCCCGCGCCGCCGTCCTCTTCGGGCAGGCGAGGGGCCATCAGACCCATGTTGGCGAGGGATTTGTAAATCTCCAGCATCGCAGCCTTGGGCAGGGGTTTTGATGCGTCATGGCGCGCCAGAACCGGGTCGACATCGCGTTCGACCATGGCCTTGCAGGATTCGCGGATAAGCTGTTGTTCGGATGTAAAACTAAAGTCCATTATGTGTCTTTCCTCATGGCATTACAAAGCCGCCATTGACGCTGATCACCTGTCCGGTGATCCATGATGCATGATCGGAGGCCAGATAAGTGATCATGCTGGCGTGATCATTTGGCAGGCCGATACGGCGTGCGGGGTACATGCGCAGCACCTTTTTGGTGCGCGCAGCATAGCGTTCTTCGCCGATGGCTTCCTTGGTCTGAGCCTCACGGGCCTGACGCAATTCGGTGTCGGTGGCACCGGGCGAAACGACATTCAGGGTGACGCCCTCAGGACCGACCTCTTGGGCGACGGATTTGATCAGGGCGATCACACCGCCCTTGGCTGCGGCGTAATATGACAGGCGCGCCTGACCAACACGCGCCGAATCCGAGGCCATACAGATAATCCGCCCAAATCCGCGTTCTGTCATGCCCGGCAATACTGTGTGCAACACGTTCAGCGGGCCATAAAGGCAGACATCAATAATGCGGCGCCAGTCCTTGGGGCCGGAATCAAGAAACAGCTTGTCGTCCAGCAAGGCCGCCGAAACCACCACAATATCAGGAGCACCAAGGGTCTTGGTGACTTGGTCCACCATGTCCTCGACGCTGTCCATCGAAGATATGTCGCATTGCAAACCCAGTGTCTGGGTGGCATCACCGTCAAGACGATCGGCAGCGGCCTTGGCTGCGTCACCGTTGATGTCAGCTACGGCAACCTTGGCCCCAGAGGCCAGCAGCTGCGTTGCCGTAGCAAAGCCAATGCCCTGCGCCGCACCGACAATCAAAGCAACCTTACCGTCAAATTCAATCTGCATGAAAATCTCCTGTGGTCCATTGGCTAGCCCATTGCCGCAGTTTTCTTGTGTAAAGCCCGGCGGCGTCCGCTCACCTTAATGGACCCCCCAAATTCACATTCCGGTAGACGGGACATGTTTCATTTAGTAATCTGTCTGCAGTTGGGATGTCAAACGGGATGTTGATCGGGGCGCCGGTGACCTGGGTTGCAACGACATTGACCACCCCGGCGTTGGCGCAGATAACTCACCTGACACATACGCCCAAGACCACTCAAAAGGTAGAAAAGGTAATACATTGACCACGCTTGATACATCTCACAACATGCATGAATCTCTTTTGTCGCTGCTGACCCGTCCCGATGACGATACTGCCGATCTACCGCTGGACGGCGTGTTGATCACCGACTTTTCCAGGCTTCTACCCGGCCCCTGGTGTACCCAGCTCTTGTCAGATCTTGGTGCCACAGTCGTCAAAGTAGAGCGCCCCGGTGGCGGTGACATGAGTCGCGCCAACCCGCCTATCTTCAAGAAACGCAGCGTCTATTTCAACTCGGTTAACGGCGGCAAGCACAGTGTGACGCTGGACATGGCCACCGAACAAGGACGCACCATCGCCAAAAAGATGATCGCACAATCCGATGTGGTTCTTGAAACCTTTCGCCCCGGTGTGGCCAAAAAACTGGGCATCGATTATGCCCAAGCGCAAGAACTGAACCCGGCTATTGTCTATTGCTCGATCACCGGGTTTGGCCAGACGGGGCCATTGTCGCATATCTCGGGGCATGATCTGGTCATTCAGGCGCTGTCGGGCTTTGCTGGCCTGTCGGCGCAGCCGGGCAAGGCCCCGGATGTGCCCGGTTTTCAGGCGGCTGATTATGCAGGCGCCACGATGGCCGTCATCGGTATCCTGGCGGCGATTCTGAAACAGCGCGCCACCGGCAAAGGTAGCAATCTGGACGTGGCCATGTTCGACAGCCTGTTCGCCATGTGCAACATCTCGCAAACCGGAGCGATGTCACGCAACACCGGCAATACCGGCCTGCCAGCGATCGAGGTCTGGGGCGGCAATCCGCGCTATGCCACCTATCTGACCAAGGACAACAAGGCGGTCGCCGTGGCGCTTTTGGAAAAACGCCTGTGGGTGAATTTCTGCACTGCGATTGATCGCCCCGACCTGATCGACCACGATGAACAACCCGAGGATCGCCATTCCAATCACGGTGACAAGGCCGATCAATACCGTGCCGCAATCGCCGCCTGCTGCGGCGCCAAGAACCGCGATGAGCTGATCGACGAAATGACACGTCACGGCGTACCAATGTGCCCGATCTATTCGCCCGACGAGGCGCTGAATTCGGAAAATGTTGCTGGGCGCGGGTTGATCGAAACTGCCGCCCACCCCGAAGAAGGCGACATCCCTCAGATCGTCAACCCTCTGGCGATCTCGGGCATCGCGCGGCGTCACCGGCCCCACGCGCCTGATGTGGGCGAAGCCAATGATGCCATTCTCAAGGGCTTGGGATTCACCGACACGGAAATCGAAACCCTGAAAAAAGATGGAGTGATGTAACCACCATGAGCACCCTGAACAACGCCGCCGCCCTGTCCGAATATGTATCCTCTTTCATGACACGCACCGTGCCCGAGGATGACCTGGACGCCGCACGCATGTGTCTGGCAGATTGGCTCGCGGTGTTGATCGGGGCTCATGCCCAAGGGGCCGGAAACACGGTGCGCAAAATGGCCAGCGCCTGGAACGCACCCGGCAATGCGCCGATGTTTCAAGCGGGCCGACAATCGCCCATGGCGTCGGCTTTGGTCAATGGCACCTTCGCCCATTGCCTGGATTTTGACGACACCCATCTGGGCGCCCTGGCGCATTTCAGCGGGCCGACCTGGGCGGCGACTTTGGCCTTGGCCTCGGAGCAGGGCAGCACCGACACACAGGCGTTGAATGCCTTCATCACCGGATTTGAGGTTGGCGCACGCCTTGGCGGTCAGGACTTCGGTGAAACGGTCAATAAACGGGGGTTTCATTCGACCTCGGTGCTGGGCCGGTTTTCGGCTGCGGCTTCGGCCAGTGCGCTGATGGGGCTGAACGAGGATCAGATCGTCAACGCCATGGGCGTCGCCGCGACCACGGCGGGCGGGCTGGTGGCATCGTTTGGCACCATGTCAAAACCGTTCCACGCCGGTAAGGCTGCGATGGATGGCATATTGGCTGCGCAGATGGGCGCAGCAGGATTCGAGGCAGGCCAAGGCTTGATCGAGGCCGACGGTGACACGCTTGCATCCGCCTTTGTTCAGGATCAGGAGGTCCGGATTTCGGAACTTGATTTCAGCGGCCCGTCTGAATTGCACAACAACACCTTCAAACCTTACGCCGCCTGCCTGCTGGTTCACCCGACGGTCGAAAGCGCACGAGACATCGCCGCGCAAATCGGCAATCGCAAGCTGCGTTCGGTACGGGCGGATATCTATCCAATGGTGCTGCGGTTCGCCGGGAAAACCCAGGTGAATGAACCGCTTGAGGGCAAGTTTTCGGTGGCTTATTGCGCCGCCCTTGGCCTGTGCGGGTTCGATGCCTCCGAGCAGGATTTCACGCCAGAGCGGCTCAACAACCCCGATGTGCGCAGGGTGATGGATATGGTTCAGGTGGTCACGGATGACAGTCAAAATTCGACCTCGGCGTCAATGACAGTCACGTTTGAAGATGGTAGCGAACTGACCGCAGACACGCCGTTGGCGCGTGGTAATCCGGGCAATCCGATCGGATGGGGCGGGATGCAGCGCAAATTCATGTCGCTGGTCGAGCCGGTTTACGGCGCCCGCGCCGAGACGATGTTTGACCTGGCCCGCACTGTCGGGACCGGTGACAACCTCAGGGAAATCGCCACGATGCTGGCGGCAAGGGCCTGATCTCCGGACCTCGCAACAGGATGTAACCACCAGACTCTCTGCCCTGTTTTAGCCGTTTCACATGAACGATACGACATTGGACAACCGCATGGCTGCTTCTTGCATGTGGTGGTGCATGCATGTTGCGTTGACAGCATTTTGCCGCGCCGCTACAAATGTCCGGACAAATGACATTTCAAAGTTCCGGAGACACGATGAGAAAGATTGCAGAGAACCGCTATCGCGCGGAAATCGGGATGTATTACGAGGATTTCAAAGTCGGGGATATCTATGAACACCGCCCCGGACGGACCATCACCGAGGCGGACAACATCCAGTTCTCTTTGCTGACCATGAACCAGCACCCGGCCCATTGCGATGCACATTTTGCCGCGAGCACCGAATTTGGCAAGCCGCTGGTCAACAGTGCGCTGACGCTGGCGATCATTGTCGGCATGACGGTGCCGGAAATCAGCGGACAGGCGGTTGCCAATCTGGGCTGGAAGGACATCAACCTAACCGGGCCAGTGTTTCCCGGCGACACGGTTTACGCCGAATCCGAAATTCTGGCCCTGCGCCCGTCCAAATCACGCCCCGGTCAGGGGATCGTCACGGTGCGCACCACCGGCAGCAAACAGGACGGCAGCGTTTTCATGACGTTTGAACGCAACGCATTGGTGCATTCGCGTGACTCTGCGCGCGCTGGTGCCTCCAACTACTGATTTACAGACCGAAAAGGCGACTGAAATGGCGAAAGACATGGACACCCAAGTGGCGCTGATCGCGCCGCAGCTGGCTGATTTCGTAACCGGGCTTGAGGCGGGCGACATCCCCGCCAACATTCGCAGCCGGGCGATCCACCTGATACTCGATGCGGTGGGGATTGCCCTGGCCTCGACGCAATATGACTTTGCCCACCGCACGCTCAGCGCGCTGTCGGGGTTTGGGTCCGGCGACGGGCAGGTGATCGGCTTTGGTGCGCGCCTGCCGCTGCGCGATGCGGTGATGCTGAACGCGCTGCTGGTGCATGGGCTGGACTATGACGACACTCATGTTGCAGGGGTGATCCACGCCACCGCCGCCGCCTTTCCGGCCGCCATGGGTGTTGCCGCAGACCGGCATCTGTCGGGGCGTGACATGCTGACCGCCTTCATTGCCGGGATGGAGGTTTCCACCCGTCTGGGATCAGTCGCCAAGGGCGGTTTTCACCAGGTCGGCTTTCACCCCACCGGCATGGTCGGCGTGTTCGCCTGCGCCATGGCTGCGGGCAAGCTGACCGGGCTGAATGCCGGGCAATTGGCGATGGCGCAGGGCATCGCCCTGTCGATGGCATCTGGCAGCATGGAGTTCTTGCAGGACGGGGCCTGGACCAAGCGGATGCATCCCGGCTGGGCCGGGGTTGGCGGCATCACGGCGGCGGCAATGGCGCGCGCCGGGTTCACCGGACCAAACGCCGTCTATGAGGGGCGATTCGGTCTGTTTCCGCTGTATCTGGACAAAGAGCAACTGGCCGACATCGACATCGGCCTTGCCACCGCCGGGCTGGGCAAGGTCTGGGAGATCGAAAATGTTGCGGTCAAGCCGATCCCTGCCTGTCACTTTACCCATAGCTGTGCCGATTCCGCCGCGGCGTTGCGTGCCGAACACGGGCTGAAACCTGGTGATATCGACAGTATCCGCGCCTTTGTACCGGCGGGCGTTCACAAGACAGTTTGCGAACCAATTGAGACCAAACAAACCCCGCAAAACAGCTATGACGCGCAGTTTTCTGTTCCATGGGCTGTGGCTTCGGGGCTGTTGCACGGACGGTTCGGGCTGGCCGATCTGACGCAAGAGGCGCTGGGGGATGAAACCGCGCTGATGCTGGCGGGCAAGGTGACTTGCGAGGATTACGTCGATGCGCCCTTCCCGAAATACTATTCCGGAGAGGTGATCATAACGCTGAAAGATGGCCGCGTTCTGAGCCACCGCGAAGAGGTAAATCGCGGCAATCCCGATCGCCCGCTTAGCAACGCCGAGATCGAAGCGAAGTATTTTGAAAACGCCGGTACAGCCGTGTCAGTCGCCCGTGCCACACAGATCCGCGATGCGGTTCTGGGGCTGGATGATCTGGCGGATGTACACAGCCTGTCGGCGCTTTTGGCCGGCAACCCGGAATAGGAAACCACCATGACTGACCAAAACGAAGCCGTACTTCTGGATGCCTTGGACAAGTTTCTGATCGCCGAGGTTGACCCTTTTGTGCATGATCTTGAAGCGCGCGATGAATACCCGCACGACATCGTCGAAAAGATGAAGGAGATGGGCCTGTTTGGCTGCATCATCGCCGAAGAATACGGCGGGCTGGGCATGACCACCGCAACCTATGCAAGGATCGTTGCGCGTATCACCCGCAGCTGGATGTCACTGTCGGGCATCATCAATTCGCACCTCATTATGTCGTCAGCAGTGCAGCGCCACGGCACCGAAGCCCAGAAACAACGCTATCTGCCACGTTTCGCCACTGGCGAGTTGCGCGGCGGCGTCGGCTTGAGCGAACCTGATTGCGGCACCGACCTGCAATCAATCCGCACAGTGGCGGTGCGAGATGGTGACGATTATGTGGTGAATGGGACCAAGACATGGATCACCAATTCGAAATACGGCAACGTGTTGGCATTGCTGGTGAAAACAGACCCCACGACAACACCGGCCCACAAAGGCATGAGCCTGTTCATCGCCGAAAAGCGCGAGGGCTTTACCGTGGCGCGCAAGCTGGAAAAGCTGGGCTATCGCGGCATTGATACCTGTGAATTGCTGTTTGAAAACTACCGCGTGTCGGCCGATTGCCTGATTGGCGGTGTCGAAGGGCGGGGCCTGCAACAAATCCTGTCCGGGCTGGAATTGGGCCGCATCAATGTGGCTGCGCGCGGTGTCGGCGTGGCACAGGCTGCCCTTGATCTGGCGGTTGCCTACGCCCAGCAACGCAAGACATTTGGCAAAGCGATCTGTAACCATCAGGCGATCCAGTTGAAACTGGGCGAGATGGCCACGCGGGCCGAATCGGGGCGGTTGCTAACCGATGCCGCGGCGGCTGCCTATGACCGGGGCGACCGCTGCGACATGGAGGCCGGCATGGCCAAATACGCCGCCACCGAGGCGGCTATGGAAAATGCATCTGAATGTATGCGCATCCACGGGGCATACGGCTATTCCAAGGAATATGATGTGGAACGCCTGTACCGCGACGCGCCGTTGTTGGTGATCGGCGAGGGCACCAATGAAATGCAGCGCATCATTATTGCCAAACAACTGGTTGATAGGAACCCGGCATGAGCCTGCCTCTGGACGGGATAAAAATAATCGCCATCGAACAATATGGTGCCGGGCCATTTGCCACGCAGCATCTGGCCGATCTGGGTGCCGAGGTGATCAAGGTCGAAAACGCCGCCACGGGTGGTGATGTCGGGCGCGTGGTCGGGCCGCATTTCGTGGAAGAGGGCGACAGCCTGTTTTACCAATCGTTCAACCGCAACAAGCAAAGCGTGGCGCTTGATCTGAAATCCGACGAAGGCATGGCAGGGCTGCGCAAGCTGGTCAAAGATGCCGATGTGCTGTTCAACAACCTGCGCGGTGATCTGCCTGCCAAACTGGGGCTGGATTTCGCGGCGATGAAGGCCACCAATCCGGCCATTGTCTGTGCGCATCTGTCGGCCTATGGGCGCACGGGCACACGGGCGTCATGGCCGGGCTATGACTATCTGATGCAGGCCGAGGCGGGGTTTTTGTCAGTGACCGGCGAGCCGGATGGTCCGCCCGCCCGGTTCGGCCTGTCGATCGTTGACATGATGACCGGCACCACTGCGGCGCTGGCGATGGTGTCTGCGGTGCTGGGCGCGCACCGCTCCGGGCAGGGGCGCGACATAGACGTCAGCCTGTTCGACGTGGCGCTGCATAATCTGACCTACGTCGCCACCTGGTATCTGAACGAGGGCGATGTGGTGGGGCGCTCGCCGCGCTCGGGCCATCCGTCACTGGTGCCAAGCCAGCTTTATCGTACATCCGATGGCTGGTTGTTCATCATGTGCAACAAAGAAAAGTTCTGGGGTGTGCTGGCCGATCAGATCGGCAAGCCAGAGTGGAAAACTGACCCGCGCTATGTCGATTACGCCGCCCGTCTGAAAAACCGCGATACCCTGACGCAGGAGTTGGACGGCGTCCTGTCCCACGCCACCACCGCCCAATGGCTGGAGCGTCTGCGCGGCCATGTGCCAGTGGCTCCGGTCAATGACGTGGCGCAGGCGCTGGACAATCCGTTTGTTGCCGAACAGGATCTGGTGGTGGACACTGACCATGCCAAACTGGGCAAGATTAAGCTGCTGGCCAGCCCGATCCGCTGTCCCGGAGAGGTACTGCCGCAAAATGCAGCACCCGGCCTTGGGGCCGATACTGACCGTCTTTTGCCGGAGCAAACAGAGTGAAGCGCAGCCCTTCGCAAGCGGCCCGCCCCCGCTATGCGGTGGTGGCCCAGACGCTGATTGATGACATCTTGTCAGGGCGTTACGCGGTGGGCACAGCACTTCCCACCGAACATGCCTTGTGCAAACAGTTCGACATTTCGCGCCACACTGCCCGCGAGGCGATCCGCCGATTGCAGGCGCTGGGTCTGGTGACACGGCGTGCCGGTGTTGGCACAATCGTTCACACCGATCACATTGCTCAGCGCTACATGCAGGTGGGGGATACAGTCGCCGACCTTTATCAATATGCGCAGGACATGGCCATCAACGTGCTGGATGTCAGCGATATCGAGGCCGATGACGACACGGCCACGCTGCTGGGCTGCCCCGAGGGTCAGACCTGGGCGCGCCTTCAGGGCTTGCGCGGAATGGACCCGGATGCCTTGCCGATGGCGTTGACGGATGTGTATATCGCGCAGGACTATCGCGGTGTTCTGGGCGATATCGAAGGGTCTGGCCTGCCGATCTGGTCATTGATCGAGGCGCGTTACGGGGTGATCCCCAGTGAGGTGCGCCAGCAGATCACCGCCGTCACCCTGGGACATGACGATGCCGTGAAACTGCGCGCCACACCTGGCGAATCGGCGTTGCGCATTACCCGCCATTACCTGTCTGACCCCACTGGCACCTATGAAGTTGCCATCAATCTCTACCCCGCCGGGCGGTTCAGTTATTCCAACACCTTGCGAATTGACCCCACTGCCCCCCTGCCCTGAAAGACGCGCCCATGCACCAATCCTTGTTATTCGTCCCCGCAGATCGCCCCGAACGGTTTGATCGTGCCGCTGCCAGTGGCGCCGATGCCGCTGTGATTGATCTGGAAGACGCCGTACAACCCGATGCCAAAGACGCCGCCCGCGCCAACATCGCCACCTGGCTGCGGCAGGGTGGCAAGGCCGTGGTGCGGATCAACGCGATGGATACGCCCTGGCACGCGGATGACGTCACCCTGCTGGCCGAACCTGGTATCTTTGCCGTAATGGTGCCAATGGTGCAGGACGCCGCTGCATTGCGATCGTTCATCAGTGCACTGCCCAGGCCTCTGCCGGTTATTGCATTGATCGAAACCGCGCGCGGCCTGTGGGGACTGGGTGATCTCGTGGCGGTGAAGGGGTTGACGCGGCTGGGGTTCGGGTCAATTGATTTCCAGTTGGACACCGGCATTGAGGACGAAGACGAGGGGCTGCTTTATGCCCGATCCCGTATTGTCCTTGCCTCAGCTATGGCCGGGCTGGAGCCACCTCTGGACGGGGTCAACGTCAATCTTGATGACATGACAGGGCTGGAACGTGACACGGCGCGCGCACGCGGGCTGGGCTTTGGTGGCAAGCTGTGCATTCACCCGGCTCAGGTTGAGGTGGTGAACCGGGGCTTTGCAGCCTCTGACGAAGAGTTGGACTGGGCCAGACGGGTGGTGGATGCGGCCACAGGCGCAAAAGGCGCGATCCGCCTTGATGGCAAGCTGATTGATGCACCTGTTGTGTCGCGCGCGCGTCGCCTGCTGGAGACACAGACATGAACGCGCCGCTCGAACAGTCTGACGAACTGATCCCGCTGAAACAGGCGGTTGATCTGGCGCGCGCAGATGTGCTGGATCTGGGCTGCGGGGCCGGGTGGCTGTCGCGCCGGATCGCAGATGCGGGTGCGGCCAGCGTCACGGCTATCGACATTGATAAAGACAGGATCGCCCGCAACATTGCCCAAGACGGGAAAACCGTGCGCTTTTTGACCGGTGCGGCCCAGACCTTGCCGTTGCAAGACGCCAGCCTTGATCTGATCGTGATGATGAAATCACTGCATCATGTGCCGATCCCGCAGATGGGTACGGCATTTGAAGAATTTGCCCGCGTGCTGCGCCCCAATGGGCAGGTCTATATTTGCGAACCGGCCTATGAAGGTGATTTCAACGAGGTTGTACGCATATTCCATGACGAAGGCCCGGAACGCGCCGCCGCCTTGCAGGCAATCGCAGATGCCGCAGCGTTTGAGATTATCCGGGAAACCGATTATCTGCGTCCAGTGAACTTTCGAGACCTAGATGATTTTCGCGCCAAAATGATGCACCTTCCCTGGCTGAAAGACCGGATTACCCCGGCGGTGGACTCGCAGGTCGAGACCGCATGGAAACTTCATGCTAACCCAGACGGCAGTGCCACATTCAAATCCCGTATGATAGTTTTTGTCCTGCGTAAGAAACATTAAGACGCCCAAGGCCAACGAAGTGAATGACCATGACGCAAGAAGATAACGCAGCCCGCCACCAGCCGCCGCAGACAGTGCAAGAGGCGATCCTGTCGCGTCGCTCAATCCGGGCCTTTCTGCCTGATCCGGTGGCGGATGATACTATTCGTGACCTGCTGGAACTGGCTGCACGCGCGCCCAGTGGCACCAACATACAGCCTTGGAATGTGCATGTGGTGCGTGGGGCCGCGCGCGACCAGCTGTGCGATGAAATTGTAGCGGCGTTTATCGCGGACGAAGACCACCGCGAAGAATACGATTACGCGCCGGAACGATTGGGCGATGTCTATTTGGCGCGGCGCAGGGCCAATGGCTGGGGCCTTTATGGCACGCTGGGGATCGAAAAAGGCGACAAGACCAAGATGAAGGCGCAACACGCGCGGAACTTTCGCTTGTTTGATGCTCCTGTGGGTATGTTCCTGACGATTGATCGTGATCTTAAATTCGGGTCGTGGTTGGACAACGGGCTATTTCTGCAAACGCTGATGTTGGCGGCACGCGGCAAGGGGCTGGATACCTGCCCGCAACAGGCATTTGCCCGGTATCACAAGATCATTCAGAAACGGCTGGCGATACCACCGAATGAAATGCTGATTTGCGGTCTGGCGCTTGGATATGCCGATATGAGCGCGCCGGAAAATCACTATGCCCCCGAGCGCGAGCCAGTCGAGGTGTTCGGGCGGTTCGTCGATGAGCTGATGGTCGACTAATTAGCCCCTCAGCGCCGCCACCTGCGCACTGTAAACGCTGGCATCAATGACCACGTCCACCAGTGCTGGCCCATCAGCCGCAAAGGCCGCCCGCATGGCCGCGCCCAGATCATCCGACGGGCCAACCCGCCAGGCGGCAACACCCATGGCCTTGGCGGCCTGCGCGAAATCGGTCGGGGGAAATTTTACGCCGCCAGTTTCAAGGCTTTGCCATTGCTGCTTGATGTCGATCAGCGACAGTGCCTCGTCATTCAACACCACCGTGATCACCTTGCAGCCATGCGCGGCGGCGGTGGACAGTTCGGCCATGCACATCAGCAATCCGCCATCTCCGGTCACGGCGACTGCCGGAATATCGGGATCATTCAACGCCGAGGCAATCGCGGCCGGCACAGCATATCCCATAGTCGACAGACCATTGGATTTGAGAACCCCAAAGGGGTGATCGGCCTCAAGCACAGCCATGGCCGACACCATATGCGCCCCGGCGTCAACGCTCGCCCTTATGCGCTCCGGAGCGGCGGCGACGATGGCCTGGGCCACTGATTGCGCGGTGTGCGTGTTGCTTTTCACCTCAATGCACTCGCGCAAGTTCGCCCTTAGGGCAGCGATCATCTCTGGGGACCAATCCGAGGCAAAGTCGCCCACACACAGCGCATCAGCACTGGCACTCAGCGGGCCGATGATCCGCGCGGCGGTTTGCGTCAGCAAATGCGGCGTGTCAGCGGCGCGGATCTCCACGATCGGGGCGTCGTGATGCCAGGGGCTGGCGATAAATTCGACCGGATCAACACCGAAGGTCACCAACAGGTCCGCATCTGCTATGGCCTTGAATTCACTGACCGCGCCGGTGAACATGCCCGCCATCCGATCATGCCGGTCCGGTACAACGCCTTTGCCTTTGTAGGTCGACAGCACCGGACAATTCAGCGCCTCAGCCAGACGCAAGGCGGCGGCGGGTGCGTCGCCATAGCGCGCCTCAAGGCCCACCAGAACAACCGGTTTACGCGCTTCTTCCAACAACGCGCGCACCTCCTCCGGCGACCCGGATGTCACTGGCGCTGGCCGCGTCACTTGGCGCTTGCCATCGCTGACAGGCGTGATGGCCCCTGTGGCGTTGATGTTCATCTGCACCGGCCCCAGCGGGGCCTCTTTGGTCAGAGACAGAACGTCTTCGATGTCGCCAACTGCGCCTTCGGGGCTTAACCGCCCCTGATGTTTGGTGATTGGCGCAAACAGGGCGTTCTGGTCATACCGCTGATGCAGCGATGCCGCCGGGCCATCGGTCAGCACCAGCATCGGCGCCTGTTCCAGGCTGGCATAGGCCGTGCCGGTGGCAAGGCTGGAGGCACCAGGGCCACAACAGGCCAAAACCACCCCCGGCGCGCCGGAAATTTCGCCCGTTACCGCCGCCATAATGGACGCCGACATTTCGCTGCGCGCCAGGATAAAATCAATCCCCACTTCGCGCGCGGCATCAATGATGGGGAGGGCGGAACCTCCACCGGGAACGCCGAATATGCGCTTGATATCATGGTGTTGAAAGCCATCAATCAGGGCTTTCGCCAAAGTCGGTTCAGTCATTTTCAGATGTTCCTATACTTCGCCATGGCTTCACTGAAGCTCAGGCCGTTTTTCATGTCTTGCATTGCCGCGTTGTCGTCTTGCTGGCATTTCTCGGCAAAACTCACCACTTGATCGGATTGCGCATTGGGAATTGAGATCACACCCGTGCCGTCGGCCACGACAATATCGCCGGGGCTGACCAACACGCCGCCGACCGATACGGGGATGTTGATCGCCTCGAGCTTTAGCCGTGTGCGCCCGGTTGTAGGCACCATGTGGCGGGTGAACACGTCAAAACCGAATTCCACCATTTCCTCAAGGTCGCGGGTGGCTCCGTCGACCACGATGCCCGCCACACCTTTGAATTTGGCGGCAAAGCTGGCCATGCCGCCCCAGGTGGAATAGCGGCATCCGGCAGCATCAATGACGATCACATCGCCGCGCTGTGCCGCGTCAATCATCGCGCCCACGGCGAAATCTGCCGAAGTATAGGTGCCCGGCGCGCCAACCGATAGTTTCACTGTCACCGCAGGTCCGCACAGGGCCATGCCGGGTGCAGCAGCAGAAATACCGTCCATCACATTGTGATACAGCCCGCATTCGTCGAACGCATTGGCATAGGTGCTGGTGGCGATGGGTTTGATACGCGTCATCAGCGCCGGGTCTGGGCGGTTTATGTCTTGGTGGATCACTAACATCTCCCTCAGAAACCCGGCCAAAAGCCCGGTTTACCTGCCCGACTGTCGGTCGGATTCGCGCAATTGTCAAATTAATGATACGCGTTTCACATTGTGGAATGTAATAGGTTTTGCTAGGGATAATGCAGAAATATTCATCAAATTGCTGCTGTCATTAACTAAAAGGAACTCCAAATGGCCTATGAAGACCTACTTTACGATGTCACCAATAATGTGGCGACGATCACCATCAACCGGCCCGAACGGATGAATGCCTTTCGCGTCACCACCTATTTTGAGATGATCGACGCGCTAAAGACTGCTGGTTGGGATGACGACGTGGCAGTGATCGTCATCACCGGGGCCGGAGGGCGTGCCTTTGGTGTGGGCGGCGATTCCGGCGACAAGAAATCCGGGCGCGCTGTGCAAGGTGTTTTGGGGGTTCCGGTCGAGGAAATCCACTCCCTGATCCGCGATGCGCCCAAGCCAGTGATCGCCAAGGTCAACGGCTTTGCCATCGGCGGGGGCAACGTCATGGCGACGATCTGCGACATGACAATCTGCTCGGACAAGTCGGTATTCGGCCAGGTCGGCCCCAAGGTCGGCTCGGTTGATCCGGGCTTTGGCACCGCCTATCTCGCGCGTATTGTCGGCGAAAAGAAGGCGCGCGAAATCTGGTATATGTGCCGCCGTTATTCGGCCCAGGAAGCGCTGGAAATGGGGCTGGTCAACAAGGTCGTCCCCGAGGCCGATCTGGATGCTGAGGTCGATGCCTGGTGCGCCGAAATCGTCGAGCGCAGCCCTACAGCCATCGCCATCGCCAAGCGGTCCTTCAACGCAGACAGCGAGAATATCAAGGGCATCGCCAACATGGGGTTCCAGACGGTGGCACATTATTACGCCACGGACGAAGCCAAAGAGGGAGGTGCAGCGTTCCGCGAAAAGCGCAAACCCGATTTCCGCGGTGTGTTGAAAAAGAGCAAGGCTGAAAGCTAAAAAGACCGGCCCGCGTGCGCAAGCGGCGCGGGTCACTTTGGGAGTTTCGACCTTAGAACCGGGGTCTGTGGGCAATCATCTTAAGACGATGAGAGCGATTGCGAGGCTCCAACAGGGCGCATAGCTGCAATCAGTCAGATCGTAGCCAGCGGCAATTCTTTAGAAATCGCAGTGGTCAGGCCCAGCGATTTGCGGTTTGGCCAGCGGCCAGAAACCGGTCAAAGTTTTTTGTTTCACGGTCATGAGCGGCCAGCAAACGCAGGGCTTTTTCGCTCAGCGTTTGTTTTTTGTTTTCAGACTGTTGTACTTGTGTCGACATCGTTACATTCCTTGCGGTTCACGCGGTTCGGCATTCTGCCTGTGGTGAATATCGCAAAGCGCTGTGCAAAAAATGTGGCGGAAGGAAGGTAATGTCGGGGGAAGTTCCGATGATTCCTTTGCCCATGAAGGGCAATGAAAAACGCCGCCAGGTATAAACCCGACGACGTCTAAGAAATTGCCCCTCGAAAGGCGACTGGCTCGTTTACTTGGCCAGGGCGGTCTTTGCTTGGTCCACGATGGCACTGAACGCGGCCGGTTCATGCACGGCCAAATCGGCCAGCACTTTGCGGTCCACTTCGATGCCAGCCAGACCCAGACCATTGATGAAGCGCGAATAGGTCAACGCTTCGTCGTGGTTGCGAACAGCCGCATTGATCCGTTGGATCCACAGCGCGCGGAAGCTGCGCTTGCGGGCCTTACGGTCGCGGGTGGCGTATTGGTTTGCTTTGTCAACGGCCTGCGTGGCAACCTTGAAGGTATTCTTGCGACGACCATAATAGCCTTTGGCGGCTTTGATGACTTTCTTGTGACGGGCGTGGGTAACTACCCCACCTTTAACGCGTGCCATATGTCAAATCCTCCTTAGCGTGCGTAAGGCATCATCGGTTTGATGATACCTTCGTCAGCTTTGCTGAGCGTGGTTGTGCCACGCGCATTGCGGTTGAATTTGTTGGAACGTTTAATCATGCCGTGCTGCTTGCCGGCCTGAGCGGCCACCACGCGGCCACTGGCCGTCACTTTGAACCGCTTTTTGCAGCTCGATTTGGTCTTCATCTTGGGCATTTCCGACTCCTCTTAGATATGGGCGGTAAACGTGCGACTCGGCATGCCACTCTGGCCGGTCTCACGGTGAAGCTGGCGTATACGCTGCGAGGCCCAGTTAGGCAAGGGGGATTCTGGCTGACACGGCTTGAGGGTTGAAGGAACTTCGCCAGCCCGCGGCCAGCAAAACACAAAAAGACACCAGCGCCTATAACTTGAAGTGTGTGATCGGGATGTCAGTTGATGCCTTGGGGGTCATTTGCTGGCAGATTGCACGCCTTTGGGGCGTGAGCAGGTCCACAGAGGTTAGATAAACTTGGCGACGACACGCACAAACGCACCGGGCACATCATCCAGCGAATACCCACCGGGATGCGAAGAAATCGACCAAAGGATAAGTGCACCCGACGCGATGATTGTAAACGCCGCAACCCGAGGGGCACGACCTTCGGACACGGCAGACAGAATTGACGGAATCGAAAACACGCCCAGAACAATACCAATCACGAGGGTCAGATCAGGGTCCATTTAAAGCTCCAGAACAATTATAAGGTACAATTTGGAGCAGCTTACCCCGGATCAGTGGAATAAATCAAACTTTCCTGACAAGGTGCTATGCGCAGAATATTGGTGGTGCCTGGCACATTGAAGGGTACCCCTGCCGTGATCACGATTTGATCCAATGGTTCGGCGTACCCTTGCGCGCGCGCCGCGCGGGCAGCACTGATCACAGCCAGTTTGAAGCGCTCCAACTCTCCGCACATCACACAATTCACGCCCCAGCTGAGCGCCAGACGCCGCGCCGTCCCACGCAGATTGGACAAAGCCATGATCGGAACACGGGGACGTTCGCGCGCAGTCAGCAATGCAGTGGTGCCACTTTGAGTGAAACAGCAGATTACCTTGATGTCCGTTGCCTCGGCTATTTCACGCGCAGCGGCGACGATGCCATCAGCCACGGATTTGCGCGTGATTTTGCGCGACGCTTCGATAATGTCGGTATAGGTCGGATCGCTTTCGACCTCGCGGGCGACATTGTCCATCGTGGTCACGGCTTCTTGCGGATATTCGCCTGCTGCGGATTCCGCTGACAGCATAATCGCATCCGCGCCTTCATAGATCGCCGCAGCCACGTCCGAGACTTCGGCGCGGGTGGGGACGGGGCTTTCTATCATGCTCTCCAGCATTTGTGTGGCCACGATGACCGGTTTCGCAGCCGTCCGGCACTTGCGCACAAGCCGCTTTTGAATGGGCGGCACATTTTGCACCGGCAGCTCTACTCCCAGATCGCCGCGTGCCACCATGATCCCGTCTGAGGCAGCAAGGATGTCGTCAAACCACTCCACCGCCGACGGCTTTTCGATCTTGCTGAGGATCGCCGCACGGCCATTGCACAGCGCGCGGGCCTCTTGGACGTCCTCGGCACGCTGCACAAAGCTGAGCGCCAGCCAATCGACACCCAACTGACAGGCAAATTCCAGATCGGCGCGGTCCTTTTTGCTAAGCGCCGCCAGTGGCAGCACCACATCCGGCACATTCACGCCTTTGCGATCAGAAATCGTGCCGCCAATGATCACCTCGGTTTCGGCATAATCCGTACCACATTCGGTAACTTTCAGGCGGATCTTGCCGTCATTGACCAACAGGCTTGCTCCGGGCTCCAGTGCGGCAAATATTTCAGGGTGTGGCAGGCAAACCCGCTCAATTGTGCCTTCGGCTGCGTCCAGATCCAGACGAAACGCTGCACCGGGCGCCAGCTCTTCTTCGCCGTTGGCAAAGGCCCCCACACGCAGCTTGGGGCCTTGCAGATCTGCGAGAATGGCAATCGGGCTGTCCAAATCCGTTTCAATCTGGCGGATGATGCGATGCTTTTCGCGGATGCTGTCATGATCGCCGTGGCTCATATTCAACCGGAACACATCGGCACCGGCTTCGTGCAGGGCGCGAATGGTGTCATAGGTATCCGAGGCCGGGCCAAGGGTGGCCACGATCTTTACATTGCGGTAGCGTCTCATGCTTTTTGGTCCTTATCCGTATCGCCTCGCAAGGCGTTTCAGGCTCACTGGGGTGTAACCCGGCGCCCTGTCAATCCTGGTGATGTGAATGACTATATGATCACCATCATATCGTTAACGCTAACAGCGACTTATTTGAGTTATTGCCCAATTCACTTTCCTTGGCAACTGGCCTAAAGCCTACGCAAAGGACTTGAAGAATACATGACATATCAACCTTATTTTGTAGATGGGGCAAATCGTACGGCCCGCTGGCTGGTCACTTGCGATCACGCGGCCAACACGGTGCCACCCTTTGTGAACGGTGGCACATTGGGACTGGATGCCAGCGAAATGGGCCGCCATATCGCCTATGATGTGGGGGCCGAAGGGGTTACACGGGCCTTGGCACAGCACCTTGACGCGCCAGCGATCCTGTCCAATTTCTCTAGGCTGGTGATTGATCCCAACCGGGGTGAAGATGACCCGACCCTGCTGATGAAGCTGTATGATGGTACGATTATTCCCGGCAATCGCCATGCTGATGATGGTGAACGTGACATGCGTCTGAACCGTTGCTACCGGCCCTATCATACAGCCCTTGCCGAAATGGCAGCGCGACAAGACAACACGGTCATCGTGTCGGTTCACAGCTTTACACCACAATTGAAGGGCCAAAACCCGCGGCCCTGGCACATCGGAGTATTATACGCGACGGACACCCGACTGGCCCGTCCTATGGCTGATCTGTGCCGGGCTGAGCCAGACCTGTGCGTGGGCGAGAACGAACCCTATGGGGGCCATTTGCCTGGCGATGCTGTGGCACGCCATGCAATTGCGTATCAGCGGCCTAATATCCTGATTGAGCTGCGCAATGACCTGATTGAAACCGAAGCCGACCAGCAAGCCTGGGCCGCACGGCTAGCCCCTTTGTTGACGCAAGCCGCCAACATCGCAAACGTCTGATCGCTGAGCATTTTCTTCAAAGAAAATGTGCCAGAAAATTGTAATTTTCTGGTTGTACTTGTCGCGGGCTGCATCGCACAATTGTCAGGTTAAAGGTAAAACGCTTTAGTCTTTGAGGGGGCTTTCATGCCACATATCGTCATTGAGCATTCTGCCGGACTCCACGACAGCCATGATCTGCAAGCGCTTTGTGATGCTTTATGGGAAGGCTTTGCGGCTCATCCTTCGGTCTCGGCCCCAGACACTGTGCGCGTGCGTACCTTAGCCGCCACTGCCTCGCGTATCGGAGTGGAGCCGCAAAGCTTTGCCCATGCCACGCTTTTGTTATTGCCCGGTCGGAGCGATGAGATCCGTGCCGAACTGGCCCAGATGACCCTTGATATAATGCTACGCTTTCTACGGGATGTTGGCAGCCTCACTGTGCGACTGACGGACATCCAGCAGCCCTATGTGAAACGCATGCTGTGATTGCAATCCTGGTTGCGGCCAACTGACCCGCCTTCTTGCCGTGTGGACCTCGACCTCCCACTTATTGGGGTAAAGGCAAACCATCAAAAAGGAGCTTCGCCATGACACAGGATATGCTGACATCATTCTTTGGCTGGATGAGCGTGGTGAGTTTCGCCTTTCTGGCATTCGCCACATTTTCAATGTTCGCAATGCGGGATTGGGTGGCAAACTTGCACGCCCGTCTTTTTGGAATAGACCCGGATCAGGTGCGCATCATACTTTATGCTTGGCTGGCCTTGTTCAAGGTTTTGACAATCGTTTTTGCTCTGGCCCCTTATGTCGCACTGCGCCTGATGTGACCTGATGTACCATGTGATTGTGTGCCTTTCACGGTCCTGATACGATCAGATGACAATGCGTATTTAACACCGGAAACTCAGACCATGGACGATCAAACCCGTATCGAACTTGAGGCCGCCGCCTTTCGCACCCTGCGCCATCATTTGATGGAAAAGCGCACGGATGTGCAGAACATCGACATGATGAATCTGGCCGGATTCTGCCGCAATTGCCTAAGCCGCTGGTATCAGGAAGCCGCCGCAGAGCGCGGCATCGACATGACCAAGGATGAGGCCCGAGAGGGGTTTTATGGTATGACAATGGCCGAGTGGAAGGAGAATTATCAGATTGATGCCTCGGCCGAAAAACAAGCCGCGTTCAAAGTCGCCTTTGAAGAAAACGTAGGCAAAGATAGCGCATGATGGACATCACCGCGCTGCGCGGCGATACGCCTGCCTGTGCCAATATGGTGCATTTCAACAATGCTGGTGCGGCGCTCATGCCCCAGCCTGTGGTTGACGCCCTTACCGGGCATCTGGCACTTGAGGCCGAGTTGGGCGGCTACGAAGCCGAAGCTGCCGCCGCCGATGGGCTGGCTGCATTCTATTCTGAATTCGCCGCCCTGTTGAACGCTGATCCCTCCGAGATTGCCTATATTGAAAACGCCACCCGCGCCTGGGACATGGCCTTTTATGGGCTGCCTTTGAAAGAGGGCGACCGGATCCTGACTCATGCTTCGGAATATGTGTCGAATTATCTAGCATTTTTGCAATTGGCCCAGCGCCGTGGAATCGAGATTGACCTGGTGCCATCGGATGCCAGCGGCCAGATTGATGTTGAGGCCATCCCTGCCCTGATCACGCCGCGAACCCGCGTGATTGCCATCACACATGTGCCTACACAAGGCGGCTTGGTGAACCCTGCCCATGAAGTGGGGCGTATCGCGCGCGAGCACGGGCTGCTTTATGTGCTGGATGCCTGCCAGTCAGTCGGCCAGATTGATGTGGATGTGCAACGCATTGGCTGTGACGTCCTTTCGGGCACGGGCCGCAAATACCTGCGTGGGCCGCGTGGCACAGGGTTTTTGTACATGCGCCGTGCTTTGGCTGATCAGACTGACCCGCCCTTCATTGATTTGCGTGCCGCCACATGGACAGGGCCCAACAGTTATGAATGGGCCCCCGGCGCCAAACGGTTTGAAAACTGGGAGCGGTATATGGCCGGGCAGATCGGCCTTGGGGTGGCGGTTGGGTATGCCCGCGCCATTGGCCTGCCCGCAATTGAAGCGCGTGTGGTTGAAATTTCGAACCAGCTGCGCGCGGCGCTGACAGATATCCCTGGCATTGATGTTCAGGATCTTGGCACCCGCAAAAGCGGGATTGTGACGTTCACCAAGGATGGTGTCGCCCCGCAGGACATTTTCAAGGCACTGAAGGCCCAAAAAATGAATGTGTCGGTGGCACTGACCACCTCGGCGCGGTTGGATATGGTACCGCGCGGATTGACCGAGGGGCTCACGCGCGCCTCGGTGCATTATTACAATACCGAAGATGAGGTCAGCAGGTTTGCCGCCGCTGTTGGCGCGCTTTGAGGCGGCATATGTTTGCAATACGTTGCTTCAATGCGCAAACTGACCCGCAAGCCTAAGGCAATAGGAGAGCGCTATGAAATCCTCTGATCAATTGGCCAGTTTTGTCTATGACGCGCTGAATGCGGGGCGTTCGCGCGATGATATATCCGCAGCACTTGAGCAGGCCGGATGGAGTACGCCCGAAATCCGCGACGCATTGGGTAATTGGGCGGAAGGTGAGTTTTCTCCGCCCGTGCCACGCCCCCGGCCGTTTGTTTCGGCGCGTGAGGCATTTCTTTACGGATTGATGTTTGTGGCCTTGGCGATGACAGCCTGGCATCTGAGCACACTGCTTATGTATTTGATTGATCAGTGGATTCCAGATCTTCACGAGAAATACAGCTACTATAGCAAACGCGACATGCGCTTCTCTATTGCCTCGCTTATTGTGTTCTTTCCATTGTTTGCAATGCTGAATGTGCGGGCAAACCGATCCATCAAGGCCAATGCCGGGCGCAGGCGGTCAGGCGTGCGCAAATGGTTTGGGTATATCACGCTGTTTCTGGCCGCCATCGCGCTGTTGGGGGATTTGATCTATGTGATCTATGCATTGCTGAATGGTGATCTGACGGCGCGTTTTATCGCCAAGGCCGCTGTGGTGGCCGGTGTGGCCGGATTGATCTTTTTCTACTTCCGGGTGGATATGACGGAGGACGCAAATGAAAGCTGAATCAGGCCCGCCCATTGTGATTGGCATCATCGTGCTGGCCACCATTGCCGCTGGTATCTGGTCGGTCGGCGGGCCGGCCACTGGCAAACAGGAAAAGCGTGATAAGGCGAGGATGTCAGACGTCAGAAATCTGAGTGGGCATGTGATTTGTCTGGCCTATGCCAACGACAAGGTATTGCCAGTTGCCCTGCCATCAGAACAGGACACGATTGCAGATTGCACCCCCGCCCCGCGCATGGCCGACCCGTTCACCCAAGCGCCTTATGTGTACGAGAAGATATCGGATACGGCCTATCGCATTTGTGCTGGGTTTGAGCACCCGGAATTGATCGCCTATCCAAAGCAAATGGATGTCAAAGCAGGATGCATGAATTATCAATATAAGGGCTAGAGTTCTGCGTCAGGGCGCTACGTGCGGATGGGATTTTCTCAACCCAGCAGAGCCTGCAACCCCACACGATAATTGGGATAGATCAGGTTCACGCCCAGCTCGTCCTTGATGCGTGCATTGCTGACGCGTTTGGATTCAGCATAAAAGCTGCGCGCCATGGGGGTCATGTCGGCCTCTTCAAAGGGCACGGCAGGTGGGACAGGCGCGCCCAGCAGTTCAGCGGCATAGGCAATCACGTCTTCTGGCGGAGCCGCGTCATCATCGCACAGATTATAGACAGCCCCCGGATTGGGTTGACTGATTGAGGCCTGCAACACCTGCGCAATATCTTCGACATGGATACGGCTGAACACCTGATCGCGTTTGATGATCCGACGGGCGGTGCCTTGGCGAACTTTTTCAAACGGGCCACGACCGGGGCCATAAATGCCCGCCAGTCGGAAAATATGCAGGGGTAGATCCGGGATTGTCTGCCACTCGGCTTCGGCCTCGACACGCATTTGACCACGCCGGGTAGAGGGGGCCAGGGCTGTGTCCTCATTCACCCAACCACCCTTGTGATCGCCGTAAACGCCGGTGGTGGACAGGTATCCAACCCATTCCAGCCGCGGGGCAATCCGCGCAATATCATTGCGAAAGCCATTCAGAACCGGATCACCATCAGCATCTGGCCCGGCTGAGATCAGCAGGTGAGTGGCCTGTTCAAACGCCTGCCCCAGATCACCGCCCGGCCAAAGAACCGGGGTCACGCCCTCAGCTTGCAATGCGCAGACTCTCTCGGGCTTGCGCGTGGTTCCGATCACCTGCCAACCCTGGGGCACCAACTGTTTGGCCAGTGCCCGCGCTGAATAACCATGCCCAAAGGATAAAAGTGTTTTGCTCATCCCTCATATGTGTCGCGCAACAGCGGGTTTGGCAAGGCTCAAGCCCTGCCCCCGCTGAATAGGTTGCGGGATGAAATGGCGACAGATCAAAGTGGGCGCGACGGCACCCACGCATACCCGTTTTCACACAGGATATAGACTTCACGCAGGCCATGGGGCTTGTCCAGCGGCGGGGCAAGAATATGCGCACCAAAGGCAATGGCCTTCTTTTCGGCCTCATCCGGGTCAGTGTCGTAAAGGCGAAATTCAGCCCCAGCCCCGCGTGCACCTGCTTCGGGCAAAAGGCCGGGTAAAGGGTGCGAATGATAGGTATGATCGCCGTGAACCTGAAACACCTGATTTGCGTAGGTCATGATCGCAAAATCGGCGGTGGGCTGGAAGGCTTGCATGCCAAACACCGTCGTCAGAAAATCCACCTGTTCAGCCACATCCCGCACCAGAATATTCAACCCCAGCCCGCACAGGGATGCGCCAAATTCTGGCGCCTCTGTTGTTTCATAATCCATGGAAACCTCCGATCGTGTGGGCGCAGCTTGATTGTGCCTAAGCCGCGTGTCAACGTGCGCCCAAACAATGAAAGACCCAGATGCCGCATTTTGATCCAACCCGTCAGATTTCAACGCCAGACAGCCCCGGCCCACAAGAGTTTACCTCGGCGCGTGACGCGGTGGATCAGCTGTGCCTGCTATATAATCAGGCGGTGAGATTTCTGTGTGACGAATTTAGTGCCGCCATGCGAGGCAGCCCACCACGCTACCGTATCCGCGCGTATTACCCTGAGATCAGGATTACCACGACCAGCTTTGCCAAAATCGACAGCCGCCTTGCCTTTGGCCATGTGGCCGAACCGGGCACCCATGCCACCAGCATTACGCGGCCTGACCTGTTTCGCCATTATCTGGAACAGCAGATTGGCCTGTTGCTGGACAATCACCGGGTTCCGATTTGCATTCAGCTGTCCGACACGCCCATCCCGGTACATTTTGCAGTGGCCAATGATCCGAGCATTACCGTGCCCCAGGAAGGCGCTGCCGATTTTACCCTGCGCGATGCGTTTGATGTGCCGGATTTGCGCATCACCAACGATGATATTGTCAACGGCACACATCAACCCGAAGCGGGCACGCCCGAACCTCTGGCACCATTCACTGCCCAGCGGGTAGATTACTCACTCGCCCGTTTGACACATTACACCGCCACGGAGCCTGAACATTTCCAAAACCACGTTCTGTTCACCAACTACCAGTTTTATGTGTCCGAATTTGAAAGCTACGCCCGTCGCATGCTCGCAGATGCAAACAGTGGTTATACCGAGTTTGTCTCCACCGGGAATGTGGCAATCACCGATCCCAATGAGGAGATCGCCCATCCCGAAAAACTGCCCCAAATGCCGACCTATCATCTGAAACGGGCGGATGGCTCGGGGATCACTTTGGTCAATATTGGGGTGGGGCCGTCAAATGCCAAAACCGCGACCGATCATATTGCTGTATTGCGCCCACATGCCTGGCTGATGGTCGGGCATTGTGCAGGGTTGCGCAATTCGCAATCCTTGGGTGATTTCGTATTGGCTCACGCCTATCTGCGCGAAGACGGCGTTCTGGATGCTGATCTGCCCGGCTGGGTGCCGATCCCGGCGCTGGCGGAAATTCAAATTGCGTTGGAACAGGCCGTCGCCGAGGTGACGCAGCTTGAAGGATACGAGCTAAAGCGGGTCATGCGCACCGGCACCGTGGCCAGTTTTGACAACCGCAATTGGGAGCTGCGTGACCATTCCGGCCCGGTACAACGCCTGAGCCAAAGCCGCGCCGTGGCACTGGATATGGAAAGTGCGACAATCGCTGCCAACGGGTTTCGGTTTCGGGTGCCATATGGAACGCTGCTATGTGTCAGCGACAAGCCGTTGCACGGTGAATTAAAGCTGCCTGGCATGGCGTCAGATTTCTATAAATCACAGGTTTCGCGTCACCTGATGATCGGAATTCGGGCAATGGAATCTTTGGCTAAAATGCCGCTGGAGCGTCTCCATAGCCGCAAATTGCGCAGTTTTGACGAAACTGCCTTCCTTTAAAGGGCAAAAACCGGCACAAAATGCAGGAAAATTCGCCCCGTACACCCTCTATTTGTTGTGTTCACCCACCATATGGCGTTAAATTGCGCGGGTGAGGCCCAAGCTTGGGCAGTGTAAGGAGACCACAAAGATGGCAAAACCGATGACCAAAACCCAACTCGTGGCAGCATTGGCCGAAGAAATGGGCACCGACAAGAAATCCGCAGGCGGCGCACTCGACGCAGTCGTGGCTATCATCACCCGTGAAGTATCCGGTGGTGGTGCAGTGACCTTGCCCGACGTTGGCAAAATCTATTGCCGCGAACGCCCTGCACGCATGGTGCGCAATCCCGCCACTGGCGAACAGATCCACAAAGACGCAGACAAGGTTGTCAAAATGACAATCTCGAAAAAGCTGAAAGACAGCGTGAACGGTTAAACCGACGCTATCACAGAGGTTGGACGGGGCCGCATCAAGCGGCCCTTTCTTTTTGTCAGGTGTTGTGACATGCCCAAATGACAGGGCAGTGATGAGGGCAGTATGGATTTTCGCGCGATCATGATGGGGTTGGCCTTTGCCATCATGTGGTCAAGCGCTTTCACCTCAGCGCGCATTATAGTGGCATCTGCCCCACCGCTGACAGCGCTGTCGATACGGTTCCTGATTTCGGGCCTGCTGGGCGTGATCATCGCCTTGATACTAAAACAAAGCTGGCGGCTGACGCGGGCGCAGTGGCGCGCCACGATCATCTTTGGCATTTGTCAGAATGCGCTTTATCTCGGGCTCAACTTTGTGGCGATGCAAACGATTGAAGCGTCATTGGCCGCCATCCTCGCATCAACCATGCCATTGCTGGTGGCCTTGGCTGGGTGGATCATCTTTGGGGAACGGCTGACGCCTCTGGCGATTATCGGATTGATCTGCGGTGTGATCGGGGTAAGCATCATCATGGGAACACGGCTGCAGGGCGGTGTTGATATGTATGGTCTGATCCTGTGCATCGGCGGCGTGATCGCCCTGACTTTTGCCACTTTGGCTGTGCGCGGGGCAACATCCGGCGGAAATTTCCTGATGGTTGTCGGCTTGCAAATGCTCGTGGGCAGCGCTGCGCTGAGCGTTGCTGCCATTGCCACTGAATCCATCGTGATTGTCTGGAGCTGGCAGCTGATTGCTGCCTTTGCCTACACCACGCTGATCCCCGGACTGGCGGCCACTTTGGTCTGGTTCATGCTGGTGGGGCGTATTGGCGCGACGCGGGCGGCGACGTTTCATTTCATCAATCCGTTTTTCGGTGTGGCCATTGCTGCGCTGGTGTTGGGTGAAGCGCTGCGGATCAACGATATGATCGGCGTGGCCGTTATTATGGCGGGTATTCTGGCAGTGCAGATGTCCAAGCAGCGCAGCAAGAGCTGACGACGACTGTGCGAACCCTTCTACACAAGGGATCTGTAATTCGGACAAAAGGTGTTTCGCCGCTTCGGTCCAAAGGTCGGTTTTCAGAAAAACATGGGACAAACGAACACCAGCCACATCAAGATTGGTTCCCGTGCAATAGGACGCAGCACTGTTACATAACCATACATTTGAATACGCGACCTCCTCCGCAGTTTCAGGTCGACTCATCAGTACATTTTGCCTAAGTTGTATCGCTCTGTTAGGCTGCTCTCCGCTAGCATAGATGTCTGTATAAACAGGCCCAGATGTTCCTATCCGTCCAAGATCAAACCGCTGCTATCTTTCGCCGAAACGCGGGCAACATCGCTGCCTGGTGTTACCGCATCACCTCCGCACCAAAGCGTCTGAAAATAACCGGACAAAGCCTCTGCCGTAAGCATCAACGCACAGCACAAAAAGTATGTCACGTGGAAACCGATGGTGGTTGAGGGAAGCCCGCGGCATGAAGAACCTAAAAAGACCAAAACTGGCAAAATGCCAAGATTAATGAAACAGTCCCTTCCTGAACTCGCGCAAATTTTTTGGATATTCTTATGCTTCTTTCGATCAAGGCCCATCTTCTTTATACGGCCATGCAGCCCACTGATTTGCTGTTGCAGATCGAGCCGTTTTCAAATGACGTCCAGCAGGTCCACACCACTGAGATCAGGTTTGGTGGCGCATTAGAGCAAAGTGAAATTATCGGCGAAGAGGGCTTGGGCACGCGCAGGTGGGTGCAGACTGATAAGCAGTTTGAATGCGAGTTTCAGGCAGAGGTTGCCGTGTCGCGGAGCGCTCAGTCGATCGACAGCTTATCTTCGACTCCACGGATCGCGATTCCCGGTGAAGTCGTAAAATATCTTTTGCCGTCACGGTATTGCCACCCCGAGCAGTTTTTGGAATTTGTGTCGACACAGTTTGGCGATCAGACAGGGGGCGCCTTGGTGGGTGCCATGTGCGACTGGGTCAAACGCAGCTTCACATATGACGCTGGGGCCAGCATATTGGGTGACACTGCGACCGACAGTTTTCAGAAGTTGGCGGGGGTTTGCCGCGATTATGCCCATATTCTCATCACGTTGGTCCGTGCTGCTGGTATCCCCGCACGTTTTGTCAGTGTCTATGCGCCTGATGTTAAACCCCAGGATTTCCACGCGGTTGCTGAGGTTTATCTGAACGGAGCGTGGCATCTGGTTGATCCGACCGGCATGGCCGAGCCGACTGACATGGTATGCATTTGCGTTGGGCGCGATGCAGCCGATACGCCGTTTATCACGTCATACGGATTGATGAATCTTGAGGAACAAACCGTCGAAGTTTTTCGCAATTGATGCCGACAATAAGGTGACACAGCGCAATCCCCGCAAAATTGCGGGGCTTCTTTGGTTGTACCGCCGCCCTTTCGGCACTAGATGCAAACGCTAATCAACTGCCTGTTTTTTATCTCGGACCCAAGACAATGACCTATTGTGTCGGCCTTCGCCTAAACCAAGGCCTCGTTTTCATGTCGGATACGCGCACGAATGCGGGCGTTGATAACTTTTCGACAACCAAGAAGATGTTCACATGGGAGTTGCCGGGAGACCGGGTGATTACGATTATGACAGCGGGCAACCTCGCGACAACGCAGGCTTTGATCAGCTTGCTAGAGGAACGTTCAAAGGCTCCGTCTGATCGCAACCCAACCATTCTAGAACAGCCTACCATGTTTCAGGTTGCACGCCTTGTTGGGGCAACCCTGAAAGAAGTCATTCAAGGCGGCACTATGACCGGTCAGGTGGCGGGATCCGGCTTTAAGGCGACGGTCATCGTGGGTGGACAAATCAAGGGCGGCGAGCCGACGCTGTTTTTGGTATACCCCGAAGGAAATTTCATCGAAGTAACTGAAGACGCGCCATTTTTCCAGATCGGTGAAGCAAAATATGGCAAGCCGATTCTGGTTCGGGCATATGAGCCTGACATGAGTTTTGAAGACACGATCAAACTGTTGATGGTGTCGTTTGATTCAACGATCAAGGCGAATCTGTCGGTGGGGCTGCCGCTGGATTTACAGATCTACGAAACAGATAGCCTGATCTTAGATCAACAACCGCGGATTGAAGCAGACGATCCATATTATCAGTCCATATCTGAAAGCTGGGGCGATGCCTTGCGCGAGGCCTTGATGCATCTTCCAAGCTATAAGCGCACTTAGGACCGGTCGTCGCAGCGCCGCTACAACCCCGCCCGGCGCCGCAAATCCAACGTCATGGGAAATTCTGGATGTGGGCGTTCAGGGGCGGGAACAAAGCTACCAACCGTATGTCCCATCTTTTCGAACCGGCTCAGTCGGCGGGCTTCTGCTTCGTTGCCGTTCACGGGGAATGTATCGAAGTTGCGCCCTCCTGGATGCGCCACATGGTAGCGACAACCACCCAGTGATTTACCCGTCCACGTATCGAAAATGTCAAACGTCAGAGGGGCATCGACCTCCAACACAGGATGCAGAGACATTGCTGGTTTCCATGCTTTGTAGCGCACGCCCCCCACGCGGGTCCCGTTTGTGGGCATCGCAGTCAGAGGCACAACGCGACGGTTTGCCGTGACAATATAGCGGTCTGGATTTGCGCCCTTCAACGTCACCTGCAACCGTTCGGTTGAGCTGTCTGTATAACGCACCGTGCCACCAATTGCGCCCGTTTCACCCATCACATGCCACGGCTCAAGCGCTTGACGCAGCTCTAACGTGATCCCTTCGTAGGTCACTTCGCCACAAAACGGGAATCGGAATTCGGCCTGCGCTTTGAACCATGCGGGATCAAGCGTCAGATCATGGGAATTCAGATCGGCCAAAACATCTTTGAAATCCTCCCAAATGCAGGCAGGCAGCATAAACCGGTCATGCAGTGTCGTACCCCAACGGGTCAAATCACCGCTGATCGGGTTTTCCCAGCACCGCAGAATGATCGCCCGCAGCAAAACCTGCTGAGCAAGGCTCATCCTAGGGTCGGGTGGCATCTCAAAGCCGCGAAATTCAACAAGGCCCAAGCGCCCCGTTGGCCCATCAGGCGAGAACAGCTTGTCGATACAGATTTCAGTGCGGTGCGTGTTGCCCGTGACGTCAATCAGCGCGTTGCGCAACAGACGGTCGGTCAGCCACGGCGGCGGCGGAACGTCATCGTCTGTCGGGGGCCAGATTTGGTCAAACGCGATTTCCAATTCGTACAGCATGTCATGGCGGGCCTCGTCGATGCGCGGCGCTTGCGACGTCGGGCCCACAAAGGTGCCAGCAAACAGATAGGACAAACTGGGGTGGCGTTGCCAAAACAAGATCAGGCTTTTGAGCAAATCGGGACGGCGTAGGAACGGACTGTCGGCAGGTGTGGCACCGCCCACAACCACATGATTGCCCCCGCCCGTGCCCGTGTGGCGGCCATCGGTCATAAATTTATCCGCCCCAAGACGGCATTGGCGCGCTTCTTCGTAGACCGTTTCTGTTGTAGCGACACATTCTTCCCAGTTTGCGGCAGGATGAATGTTGACCTCTAGCACGCCCGGATCAGGGGCGATGCGCATCACCTCGACACGCGGATCATGCGGCGGTGCGTAGCCTTCGATCAGAACCTTGCGGTTGATGTCTTTGGCCGCGCTTTCTACGGCGGCGATAAGTTCTAGGTAGTCCTCCAGCTTTTCAACGGGCGGCAAGAACACACAAAGCCGACCATCCCGTGCTTCCACAGAAATTGCGGTCCGCACGCGCCCGTCCAGATCACCCAAGGTCTGCTCGACTTGTTCCTGCCCTGAGGTCGCCTCGGTGCGGTGGGCGATTTTCTGGTCGGGCTGTTTGGGCGTGGTCTGCACCACGGGATCAGGCAGCGCATCTCGCGGTTCGGTTGGGTCTTGCGGGTTGATAAAGGGATATTCGCTTTCGGGCAGATGGGGCAATGTGCCTAAGGGCAGCCGATATCCAACAGGGCTGTCACCGGAGACAAGGAACACTTTGCCACGACGCAGGTTCCACACCTCTGACATCCAACGACTGGAGGCACGTGCCTGCCAGCGCTGCACAGGCAGCACATAGCCCGCCGGCGTCGTAAGTCCGCGTTCAAATACTTTGGCTATGCGCGCCCGTTCTTCTGGATCGGTCAACTTGGAGTTTTCAGGCGTGACATTAGCAGGCAGATTGCCTTCTTTGATGATCCACTCAGCAGGGTCTTCGAATGCCGGCATCACATTATCTTCGGGCACCGCAAGGAACGCCGCAATGCGATTAAGCAAGGCCTGTGCATCACCTGGGCCTACGTCTTCATCAGTGTCTTCGCGGGCCAACAGATCGGGATCGTGCCAGATCGGTTGACCGTCTTTGCGCCAATAAAGGGAAAACGTCCACCGTGGCAGAGTTTCACCGGGGTACCATTTGCCCTGCCCATAATGCAAAAGCCCACCCTTGGAGAATTTGCCCTGAAGGCGGCGCATCAATTTGTCTGCAAGTCCGCGTTTGGTGGGGCCGACGGCGTCAGAATTCCACTCGTCGCTTTCAAAGTCATCAATCGAAACAAACGTCGGTTCGCCGCCCATGGTCAGGCGCACGTCACCTTCGGTGAGGCGTTTGTCAACGTCACGGCCCAAAGTGTTCAGCGCATCCCAAGCATCGTCTGAAAAGGGTTTTGTAATGCGGGGATGTTCCGCTGTACGCGTAACCTGCATATCAAAGGAAAATTCCACATCTGCCGCGCTGGCCACACCTGAAATGGGTGCGGCATGGCGATAGTGGGGCGTGGCGGCCAGGGGGATATGGCTTTCGCCCGCCAACAAACCAGAGGTTGGATCAAGGCCGACCCAGCCTGCACCGGGCAGGTAAACCTCGACCCATGCGTGCAGGTCGGTGAAATCCTTGTCGGTTCCTGCAGGGCCGTCGATGGCCACAAGATCGGGTTTAAGCTGAATCAGATAGCCCGACACAAACCGCGCCGCGAGGCCAAGATTACGCAGAACCTGCACCAACAACCAGCTGGTGTCGCGGCACGATCCTGCGGCGCGCCCCAGGGTTTCTTCGGCTGTCTGCACGCCCGGTTCCATACGGATTTCGTAGTTGATGTCACCCGACAGACGGCTATTGAGCATGACCAGAAAATCAATCGTCACCATGCGATCGCGCGGAATGGTGGCAAGAAACCCCTGCAACAACGGGCCAACGGGATCAGCCCGCAGATAAATGCTGAGGTCCGGTGCGATGTCGTCGTCATAGCTGAAAGGAAAATCCTTGGCGGAGTCCTCAACGAAGAAATCGAACGGATTATAGACCGACATATCAGCGACCAGATCGACCTCGATCTTGAACTCGCGCACAGGTTCCGGGAAAACGAAACGCGCCAACCAATTGCCATAAGGGTCTTGTTGGTGGTTCACAAAATGGGCCGAAGGAGACACCTTGAGGCTGTGTGAAATCACCCGTGTGCGCGAATGGGGCGCGGGGCGCAGGCGGATGGATTGCGGGCCTAACGTCACCGGGCGATCGTATTTGTAATGTGTCAAATGGTAGATACTTGCAGTGATCGACATGCTTATCTCCTTGGGCGCAGTTGCGGCGGCTCATCGCACGATTGGCGTCGAAAAACTGTCCGAAAATCACCCGTCCGTTTGTTCATGATTGGAGTGCAGCCCGTGCAGTTGCAACAACCAGCGGCCAAAACGTCATGCTCACTTATTGCTGTGCACAAAAATTAGACTTTTAGGTCTGCCGACAAAAGTTAACTTGGTTGCTTCGAGGGTTAGCATTGTGGTCCTGCTCAGTTAGACTAGGCTTTCGGTATGGATACAAAACCAATTCACTTTGACGAGATGCTGGCCGCAGAAGGTAGCGTCCGCGCGCCCTACCATGCATATGAGGCTTGGTTCTCAAAACAGAATCCCTCGCGTTTGAAGGCAAAATCCAAAGATGCCGAGGCTTTTTTTCGACGCACGGGCATTACTTTCAATGTTTATGGGAAGGAGGCCGCGCAAGAACGCCTGATTCCGTTTGATTTGATTCCGCGGATTATTTCCAGCCGCGAGTGGACAAAACTTGCCAAAGGGATTGAGCAACGTGTGCGCGCCATCAATATGTTTCTGTATGATATATACCATCGTCAGGAAATCTTGCGCGCCGGTATCATCCCCACCGATCTAATTGCCAAAAACGATGCTTTTCTGCCGCAGATGATAGGGCTCACCCCGCCCGGCGATGTTTACACCCATATCGTTGGCACCGACATTGTGCGCACGGGCGAAGATGACTTCTACGTCCTTGAGGATAATGCACGCACGCCCTCCGGTGTGTCGTACATGTTGGAAAACCGCGAAACGATGTTGCAGATGTTCCCGGAGCTGTTCAGTCAGAACCGGGTAAAGCCGGTCAGCGATTATCCCAAAAACCTGCGCAAATCTCTGGCCGCATGTGCGCCGCCAAATTGCACAGGAAAGCCAACGGTCGCCATCCTGACGCCGGGCATCCATAATTCCGCATATTTCGAGCATTCTTTCTTGGCTGACCAGATGGGTGTCGAATTGGTCGAAGGGCATGACTTGCGTGTCGTGGACGGCCATATCGCCATGCGCACAACCAAAGGCCACAAGCAGATCGATGTTTTGTATCGTCGGGTTGATGACGACTATCTTGACCCACTTAATTTCAGGCCGGATTCGATGCTGGGTGTGCCCGGTATCATGGATGTCTACCGCGCAGGAAACATCACCATCACCAATGCGCCGGGAACAGGAATTGCTGACGACAAGGCCATCTATTCCTACATTCCCGATATCGTCGAGTTTTATACCGGCGAAAAGGCGATCCTTAGAAACGTTGAAACCTACCGCTGCGCGGAACCTGATGCATTGAAATATGTGCTGGATAATCTGGCAGAGCTTGTCGTCAAAGAAGTTCATGGATCGGGTGGCTACGGCATGCTGGTGGGCCCTGCCGCCAGCAAGAAAGAGCTAGCCGATTTTGAGCAAAAGCTGCGATCCAACCCTGCCAACTATATTGCGCAACCGACTCTGTCTTTGTCGACTGTGCCGATCTTTGTCAAAAAGGGTCTTTCTCCTCGCCACGTAGATTTGCGGCCCTTCGTGCTGGTCTCGCCAAACGGTATTGAAATTACGCCCGGAGGTTTGACACGCGTTGCGCTGCAAGAAGGCTCTCTCGTTGTCAATTCGAGTCAGGGTGGCGGTACCAAAGACACCTGGGTTCTGGAGGAATAAGCGATGCTGGGAAAAACCGCAGGCGGCCTCTATTGGATGTTCCGATTTCTGGAACGCAGCGAAAACATCGCACGATTGATCGAAGCAGGATTTCGGATCGCGCTGACGCGGTCCAATGACACCGCATCAGATTGGAAATCTGTCGTCACAACTGCTGGCGTGCGCCGTGGCTATGACGCGATCTATGACAGCTACACCTCTGAAAATGTGGTGGATTTCCTGTTGCGGGACACGCGAAATCCATCGAGTGCGATTACAGTGATCGACAAGGCACGCACGAACGCCCGCATGGTGCGCACCGCCCTCACCACCGAGGTATGGGAAGCGGTCAACGAAAACTGGATGGCGATGAAGAAAGCGCTGAAATCGCCCATTCCGGACACGGAACTGCCTGCGTTGCTGGGCGAAGTACGCCGTCACAGTGCCTTGGTGCGTGGTGCGCTGCACGGGACAATGCTGCGCAATGACAATTATGACTTCGCCCGAATCGGCACGGCGATTGAACGCGCAGACTACACGGCGCGGATTATTGACGTAAAATACTACACGCTGTTGCCGTCGGCGAATTTTGTCGGCTCTCCTTTGGACAACGTCCAATGGGAAACTGTTTTGCGATCTGTGTCCGCCCATCGCTCCTTTCGCTGGCTTGGGGATGGCGAAATGACGTCTTCGGGTATTGCCGAGTTTCTAATCCTTGATTCACGTTTTCCACGATCATTGTATTTCGCGAGCAAAACTCTGCGGGAACTTCTGGCTTATCTGGCTGAGGATTACGGCGAACGCCACGCATGTCATGATCTGATTGATGAGCAAGTTGCGAATCTGCGCCAACACACCATCAGGTCGATTTTTGACGAAGGCCTGCACGAATTCATCAGCGCTTTCATCCGTCAAAACAACGCGCTCGGTGCACAGATCGAACAGGATTATCGGTTTAACAAATAGGCGGCGATTTTGAAACTTAGTATCAGCCACACGACAACATACACCTATGATGCCCCAGTGCAGTACGGGCTACAAAAGATGCGCCTGACGCCGGTATCGGATCGCCACCAAACAGTGTTGAATTGGAATTTGGCCATTGAAGGCGGCACGTCAGAGCTGACTTGCATTGATCAATACCAGAACCACTGCACATTGGTTCAGATTGACAGCGGTGCAACGCGAGTGTCGTTGACAGCCTCGGGTGAGGTAGAAACCCATTCATCTGATGGAATTCTTGGCAAGATCTACGGCAGCGCACCTCTGTGGCATTTCAAGCAGACCACCGACCGAACCAAAGCAGGATCAGGAATTGCAGAGCTGTCCCGCATGATTTCTACCTCAACGGGGGATTTAGGTGAACTACATGCTCTCTCCAACACTATCCTTGAGGCTGTCCCCTATCGCAACGGTGCCACGACCGTAACCACCACAGCCGAAGAGGCGCTTCATCTGGCAGGTGGAGTCTGTCAGGATCATGCACAAATTTTTATCGCCGCTGTGCGTCACGCTGAAATACCCGCGCGCTATGTCAGCGGATATCTGATGATGGATGACAGGATAGATCAGGATGCCAGCCACGCGTGGGCCGAAGTCCATATTGATGGGTTGGGCTGGGTGGCCTTTGACGTGTCAAACGGGATTTCCCCAGACGAACGCTATGTTCGATTGGCCACAGGGCGCGACTCAATCGATGCCGCTCCGGTGACGGGGCTCCAATTGGGACAGGCGCGGGAAACAATGGACGTCTCACTGCAAATCCAGCAATAGCGATAATTTCGCGCGCTTTGACTGGGGTTGAAGTAGGGCAAAATGTGCTCTGCTTGCGATTATTGCATTTGGCAGGTTGCTAGGCATTGTCGCACAGGTGGTCGGATGGGATTCACATAGATCATCGCAGAATTTCAGTTTTGAGACAGGCTCAGAGATGCGGACGGGTATCCAAGACCAACTTTGCCTACCCAATCACACCACGAGGCCCATCGCCAACTTGTCCACGATGAAGCAGCAGGTGATCCAATATCACGCAAGCCATCATCGCTTCGCCCACGGGCACGGCGCGGATGCCAACACATGGATCATGGCGGCCTTTGGTGACAACCTCGGTGGGCGTGCCATCCATGCGGATTGATTTGCGTGGTGTCAGGATCGACGATGTGGGTTTGACCGCAAAGCGCACAACCACATCCTGCCCGGTGGATATACCGCCCAGAATACCGCCCGAGTGGTTTGAGGAATATTCAGGGCCATCTGCGCCCATGAATATCTCATCGGCATTTTCGGTGCCCATCAGGCGGGCGGCGGCCATACCCTCACCTATTTCGACACCTTTGACGGCGTTGATAGACATCATTGCGGCGGCCAGATCGGTGTCCAGCTTGCCATAAACCGGCGCGCCCAACCCAGCGGGCACATTGCGGGCGACAACTTCGATTTCGGCCCCGACCGAGTTATGATCTTTGCGCATCTTTTGCAGATAGGCCTCCCACTCCGGGGCGGCGTCGGCATCGGGAATCCAGAAATCATTGCCGTCAATTGCGGACCAATCAAAGCGCGAGCGATCAATCTCTATCTCACCCATGCGGGTCATATAGCCTTTGATCTCAATCCCCGGAGCCAGCGCATTGAGCGCCGCACGGGCCAGTCCACCGGCCGCCACACGCGCTGCCGTTTCACGAGCCGAGCTGCGACCACCGCCGCGATAATCGCGCAGGCCATATTTCAGATGGTAGGTGATATCGGCGTGGCCGGGGCGGAAAGTTTGTTCAATATCGCCATAGTCACGGCTGCGCTGGTCGGTATTTTCGATCATCAGCTGCACCGGTGTACCGGTTGTGAGGCCGTTAAACACACCTGACAGGATTTGCACGGCATCAGGCTCGTTGCGCTGGGTCATGTTTTTGTTCTGGCCGGGGCGGCGTTTATCAAGCCATTGCTGCAAAAACGCCTCGTCCACGGGCACACCTGGAGGGCAGCCATCAACCGTCGCCCCCAGGGCGGGTCCGTGGCTTTCGCCCCATGTGGTGACGCGGTAGAGATGGCCAAAGCTGTTCAGGCTCATAAGATGCGCTCCTTTGGGCGTTGGTCTAACTGGCACATCCGTGCACCTCAAGAGGTTTCGTTGCAGACTTGGCCGGTGCCCTGCTGTGCATCATCAATGCGCTTGGCTTACCCTTTCACAACCATCTGAGGCGAGATCACATCAATCCCCAGCGCCTTGCCAACCGCATAATAGGTCAGCTGACCGGCATGAACATTCAGCCCATTCAGCAGATGCGCATCATCGGCGCAGGCTTGTTTCCAGCCTTTGTTGGCCAGAGCCAGCATGAACGGCATGGTCGCATTGCCCAACGCGATGGTTGAGGTGCGCGCCACAGCGCCCGGCATATTGGCCACACAATAGTGCATGATACCATCCACGTCATAAATCGGATCAGCGTGGGTGGTGGCCTTGGAGGTTTCAAAGCAACCACCCTGGTCAATCGCAACATCCACCAGAACCGCGCCGGGTTTCATGGTGGCAAATTGCGCGCGCCGCACCAGTTTGGGGGCTTCGGCCCCTGGAATTAGAACCGCGCCGATAACCATGTCTACTTCGCTCAGCAGTTCGCCCAGAAGGCCCGCAGACGAATAACCGGTGTTGAACTGGCCACCAAAAACATCATCCAGATACCGCAGACGTGGCAGCGAGCGGTCTAAAACGGTGACCTGTGCCCCCATTCCAGCCGCAATTTTGGCAGCATGTGTTCCGACAACACCGCCACCGATCACCACGACCTTGGCAGGACCAACGCCCGGAACGCCTCCCATCAAAACACCGCGCCCGCCATTGGCCTTTTGCAGCGTATAGGCCCCAACCTGTGGTGCCAAACGACCCGCAACTTCGGACATTGGCGCAAGCAGAGGCAGACCGCCACGATCATCAGTGACAGTTTCATACGCAATCGCGGTACAACCCGACGCAAGCAGATCATGGGTCTGATCGGGATCCGGGGCGAGGTGCAGATAAGTGAACAACAGCTGGCCTTCGCGCAGCATTTTGCGTTCAATTTCCTGAGGCTCTTTGACCTTTACGATCATATCAGCAGTGGCAAAGATTTCTTCGGCGGTGTCGATGATCGCAGCACCAGCAGCGATATAATCTTCGTCGGTGAACCCGGCACCCGCGCCCGCTCCGGCCTGAATGATAACATCATGACCATGGTTGATAGCTTCCTGGGCGGCGTTGGGGGTCATCCCGACGCGGAACTCCTGTGGCTTGATCTCGGTTGGGCATCCGATTTTCATGGCGATTCTCCTCACTCCATATACGATTAGGATGGCGCGGAGAGCGCGCAAGTTGATATGAAATATCCCCGACATTTTGGACTATTCATCGAAGATAGTTTCATATTATGCTGATTCCTTAGGAGGGTCTGCTAAGATGGCGCTAGACTTGATAGATCATCGCCTGTTGGGCGCATTGCAAAAACGCGGACGTATTTCCAATGCCGATCTGGCTGAGGAGGTGAATCTTTCAGCCAGCGCGTGCCACCGGCGTGTTCAACGGCTTGAAAGTGACGGGTACATTCGTGGCTATGTCGCCTTGCTGGATGCCCGCAAAATGGGATGCGCGGCAACGGTGTTTGTAGAAATCACCTTATCAACGCAGGCGGATGATGTGCTGGAGGCCTTTGAAAAAGCTGTGTCGCGCATTCCGGACGTGTTGGAGTGCCATCTAACGGCGGGTACGGCCGATTACATTATGAAAATCGTGGCCGAGAACACCGAGGATTTTGCCCGTATCCACCGGCAATATCTGACCCGGTTACCGGGCGTGTCCAAGATGCAATCCAGCTTTGCCCTGCGCACGGTGGTCAACACGACAGCCCTGCCAGTTTGATTTAAATCACGCAGAGTTTTGCGACGATACAAAGAAATTGTTCTTAGATTTGTGTGACATTGACCACCGTTCTTTGAGGTGGTCATGGTTAAAATATTCGAAGCGCCCGACAATGAATTTGCTGTGGCTACTGGCAATAATGTCAATAGCAATACCAACGGTTTGGGCACATCAACTTTTGACTATCCGCCAAACAGCAGCAAGGATTTTATTGTCACCTCAAACAGCGGAGACCCCAGCCCAAACGAATTTTCCCTTGGGGATACATATGATCTATCTTGGGGAGGGAATGGCGGAGGCAGCACTATTGAAGACGCCGTTGTTATTCGCTCAGACCCTTTATCAGGGGATGGCGGCGCAATCGTCTTTGAGGGCTATGACGAAAGTGGCAGTCTGACACAGGTGGTCTGGTCACCCGATTTCGATCTGGAAGGTTGGTATTGGGACAATTTTAGTGGCGGCAACTCTCCGGGCTTCTACACCACAGATCAGGTTCCAAGCTATACGCATTCTGTTGTTTGCTTCGCCGCCGATACGCCCATTCTGACACGAAATGGCCCGTGCGCGGCAACAGATATTGAGGCCGGCCAAAAGGTTTGGACGCTTGATGCTGGTTATCAGCCTGTCTTGTGGATTGGCAGGACGACGGTGATTGGATCTGGAAACGCGATACCTGTTATGATGCGAGAAGGCACCATCGGAAATGACCGCCCACTTGTCGTTTCTCCCCAGCACCGTTTGCTTATCCGCTCGCCAATGGCAGAGCTCAACTTTACCAATCATGAGGTTCTGATTCCAGCCCAGGCAATGATCAGCCAGCCGGGCGTGACTGCACATCAGGTGGCGCGGATAACATATGTGCATCTCTTGCTAAGCGATCATCACATTCTTCAGGCAGCCGGGGCGCTATGCGAAAGCCTGTTCCTGGGGGATATAGCCGATTCCATTACAGCACAGCAGATGTCGGCAACGCAAAGGCAAGCGGCAAGAAAGCTACGCCACATCGCCGCACGCCCTATGCTGACACATCGAGAGGCGCGCAGCCTTGTTGGGGCCCGAATGCCACGGGCAAGGCAACCCGCAATGTGAAAAGACCCCAGCATTTCTGCTGGGGCCAGATGGTGCGCGTTTCCGTGAGTGGTGCGCACCGCAAACATGTGATGAATCCATGGTAACTAGCATTACCTACAATTGTATTAACAATTTCATCACATGTCATACTTGTGACCAATATCTCGCAATGCAATTGGTGTGTAATGGGGAAAAAGCCAAGGATTCACCCCGTATGGAAATCCATACCTTTGGGGGCATTTGGGGCATGACGTCGCGTCACAAAACCCTGTCACATAGGAGTGTGCACAGACTTCACACTCCATGCCGCCCACCCGCCGGGTATCGAGGGCGAGACACCCCTAGAATCAAAAAAGCCCCGGTCATTCCACCGGGGCTTTTCAATTTCAAAGTCGACGCAAATCAGTCGTCGGTTTTTGCCTCAGGTGCAGCTTCTTCGCCGGTTTCCTGATTTACAACCTTCATCGACAGACGCACCTTGCCACGGTCGTCAAAGCCCAGCAATTTGACCCAAACATCCTGGCCTTCTTTCAGCACATCGGACGGGTGGTTCAAACGGCGGTTTTCGATCTGGCTGACGTGCACAAGACCATCGCGCTTGCCAAAGAAGTTCACGAAGGCACCAAAGTCTACGATCTTAACAACCGTACCTTTGTAAACTTTGCCTTCTTCCGGCTCGGCCACGATCGAGTGGATCATGTCATAGGCTTTCTGGATTGACTCGTTGTTGGGCGAGGCGATCTTGATGATACCATCGTCGTTGATATCAACTTTGGCACCCGACACTTCAACGATTTCACGGATCACTTTACCGCCCGAACCGATCACTTCACGAATCTTATCGGTTGGCACCTGCATGGTTTCAATGCGTGGCGCGTGGACCGAAAACTCGCTGGCTGAACTGATTGATTTGTTCATCTCACCCAGGATATGCAAACGGCCTTCTTTGGCTTGTGCCAAGGCTTTTTGCATGATTTCAGGCGTGATGCCGGCCACTTTGATATCCATCTGCAATGAGGTGATACCGTTTTCAGTGCCTGCCACTTTGAAGTCCATGTCGCCCAGGTGGTCTTCGTCACCCAGGATGTCGGTCAGAACCGCATAGGAGCCGTCTTCTTCCAGGATCAGGCCCATGGCGACACCGGCAACTGGCGCTTTCAGGGGCACACCTGCATCCATCATCGACAGCGAGCCGCCGCAAACAGACGCCATCGAGGATGAACCGTTGGATTCAGTGATTTCTGACACCAGACGCACGGTATAAGGGAAGTCGGTTGCCGCAGGCAAAACCGCCTGAAGCGCGCGCCACGCCAGTTTACCATGGCCGATTTCGCGGCGTCCGGGAGGGCCAACACGACCAGCTTCACCCACCGAGTAAGGAGGGAAGTTGTAGTGCAGCAGGAAGTTCGATTTGAACATGCCTTGCAGGCTGTCGATCATCTGTTCGTCGTCGCCGGTACCCAGAGTGGTCACAACCAGACCTTGGGTTTCGCCACGGGTAAACAGAGCCGAGCCATGCGTGCGTGGCAAAAGACCGGTTTCACATTCGATCTGGCGCACTTTGTCCAGTGCACGGCCATCAATACGTTTGCCGGTTTTGACAACGTCGCCGCGCAGGATGCCGGCCTCAAGCTTTTTCATCGCCGAGCTAAGATTGGCGTCTTCCAGTTGCTCTTCGCTCAGTGCTTCTTTGACAGCATCACGCGCCGCGGACACAGCCAGGGTACGCTCTTGCTTGTCAGTGAGGGCAAAGGCCGCACGCATCTGATCTTCGCCAGCCGCTTTGACAGCAGCATACAGATCGCTGTAATCGGGCGGTTGGAAATCAAATGGCTCTTTGGCGCAATCTTCGGCCAGATCAATGATCAGGTCGATGACCGGTTGGATTTGCTCGTGGGCAAAGTTCACCGCGCCCAGCATTTCCTCTTCGGTCAGCTCATAGGCTTCGGATTCAACCATCATGACGGCGTCTTTGGTGCCGGCCACAACCAGATCAAGGCGTTGATCAGGGTTCTGGCGCAGCTCGTGCATGTCTTCGCACATCGGGTTCAGCGTGTATTCACCGTCTTCAAAACCCACGCGACATGCGCCGATTGGGCCACGGAACGGAGCGCCCGAAATGGTCAGCGCGGCCGAGGTGGCGATCATCGCAACCATGTCGGGGTCATTAACCAGATCGTGGCTGAGAACAGTACACATCACCAGGGTTTCATGTTTGAAACCGGGCACGAACAGCGGGCGGATCGGACGGTCGATCAGGCGGGCTGTCAGTGTTTCTTTTTCGGTTGGGCGCGCTTCGCGCTTGAAGAAGCCACCGGGCACTTTGCCGGCTGCATAATATTTCTCTTGGTAGTGAACCGTCAGGGGGAAGAAATCCAAGCCCGGTTTCGGTTTCTTGGCAAAGGTGACGTTGGCCATGACGCTGGTTTCGCCCAGTGTCACGATGACCGAGCCATCTGCCTGACGGGCAACCTTGCCCGTTTCCAGTGTGAGCGTTTCTTCGCCCCACTGCATTGATTTTTTCACTTCGTTAAACATCTATCGTTTCCTAGTTGGAGGCACTCTTGGGCGAACCCCAAGTCCTCCTTTTTCAATGGCGGCCGCATTGCCGCCGACCCCAATCATTCTTTCATGTGCCCAGGGTCCGGGGCATCACGTCTCAGATTGGGCGCAGATACAGGAGTTTTGGGGATTTGGGAAGGGGCGTGTGTTTTACTGGTCATCAATGGTTACCTCAAAGGTAAAACAGATGTGCGCTGCATAGGGAAACCCATTCAGATGAATGGGTCGTATGCCCATTGTAAGAGCGCTTGTCTCTGGCGTGGTCGACAAAAGATGTCTGCGGGATCGCAGTTTAGTTGCACTTGTCGTGCGTGCCGAGAGAACCCCTTCCAACGTTTGATTTGCTTTTGGTCGATGGTGTCAAGCCGCCTACCCATGTAGTATCGGCAATACCATTGGAACCAGCCGCGTGGATCTGGACCAATGATCCAACCCTTTTCACGCCAGACTTTGAGTGGCTGGCGACTCTTGATACCAAAGTGGTTCACACTGGCATCTGCTTTTTGAGAAAGCTTGGCATTTTGAAACCAGCTGGCTGGGAATTCTTCCTGGCAATCATTTAGATACTTACCCTCAAATACGCCAAGCTCAAGCATCTCACCGGGTGCATAATGGGGCTCGAAACTAGCTCCGAACTGTTGGCCCGCAGGGGCGGTCAATTCGTATTGATACCCGGATTGCATCAGGTCGTTTACCAAAATCACCTTAGGTTTTACCATTGATCTCCCCTTCATTGTTGTAAGTGCATCTTCGGAGAAACCCGTGAGTGCGTTTGGTGCAGAGGCGCATGTTAGGGCCATATGCACCCATCCTGTCCGCCAAGACTCACTAGAACAATCAAAAAACGCCCGCCTCTTTCGAGACGGGCGCATGATCCATACGGGATCGAATTCTTAACGGCGGATGCCGAGGCGTTGGATAAGGTCCTTATAACGGGCGTCATCCTTGGCTTTGACGTAATCCAGAAGCTTCCGGCGCTGGGCGACCATTTTCAAAAGGCCACGGCGTCCGTGGTTGTCTTTCTTATGGGTCTTGAAGTGCTCGGTCAGGGTGGTGATCCGCGAGGTCAGAATGGCCACCTGTACTTCGGGCGAACCGGTGTCGCCTTCTTTGGTGCCGAATTCTTTCATTACGCGGGCTTTTTCTTCAACAGTGATCGACATCGGGATCTCCTTTGTTCAAAGGGTTGAGGGCACGAGCCGGGATGTCGTCCAGCAAGGTCCTATAGAGATGTCCCGTGAGTGAACGGGATTGCGGGCGTATAGGGGATATTTTTCTGAAAGGAAAGAGAAATTCCCGACAGCGAAGCTTATGCCGCAGTCAGGCTGTTGAGGGTGGAATGGCCAATCAGAATGATCTGATCCAGCGTCACCTCTTCGTCACTTTCCACTACGGCGATGCGTACACCGTTCATCACCACGTGCTGGCGGTCCGGGTCGTTCTCATCTTCTTCGATGCTCATGTCCGGCTCATCGTCGGTGGTGTCATCATAGACAACCATCAAGTTGTCTTCGGCCACCGAATAATCAAGGATTTCGGCCTGATGCTCTTGGTTGAGCCAATCCCCTAGAGCAATGGTATCGGCCCCTTCACCTGCGGATACGATATCATCTTTGCCCGCCACGATCAGATCATCGCCACCGCCGCCATTGAGGTAATCCACTGTGCCATCATCGGCACCCTCAGGAACGCCGTTGATGACATCGTCACCCCAGCCGCCAAAAAGTGTGTCAGCACCTTCACCGCCCACAAGCGTGTCATCGCCCAGATCGCCGTGCAGGGCATCATCGCCCGTCCCGCCGTGCAATACATCATCACCATCGCTGCCGATCAGGCTGTCATTGCCATCCTCGCCGTACAGCGTGTCATCATCATCATGGCCATACAGCTCGTCATCATCATCGCCGCCAAACAGAATGTCATACCCTGACCCGCCATGCAGCACGTCGTTGCCTTTGTCGCCATAAAGGCTGTCGTCGCCATCATCGCCCAAAAGCCGGTCATCGCCTTCAAGGCCGTGAACTTCGTCATTGCCTTCATAGCCGTTCAGTTGATCAAGACCCGCCGTTCCTTCGATGGTGTCATCATCTTCGCCGCCCCAGTCGATGGTACTATCGTCAGGCAAAACATCTGGTTCTTCGGCAAACATGAGGTTGCTCAGACCGTCGGATTCGGCGTCTTCATTGTGCTCGTCATCGGGGCCGCTTCTGAGTGATGGATCACTGTCATCTTCGGCTATTGAGCCTTCAAATCCATAGACCGCCGTAGCCCCTACGGCCATGAGGCCCATCAAACCAACTAAAAACATCATAACCGAATTCCACAATTACCCATGCGGAGTCAGCCACAGCCGACCCCCTCAGGTCAATCGAAACTGCAACACAAGGTTAACGGAGTTATCGGACAATTTCAGGCTCCATCAGTGAGTTGGGTAGATAGGTGGAAATCCATGGAATATATGTGATCATGATCAGGAAAATGAACAGCACACCCAGGAAAGGCAATGCGGCGCGTACCACGCTCATCATTGGCATTCCGGCCACGCCGGAGGTGACAAAGAGGTTCAGCCCAACAGGTGGTGTGATCATCCCGATCTCCATATTGACCACCATGATGATGCCCAGATGAATGGGATCAATGCCCAACTCAATCGCAATGGGAAACACCAGAGGCGCGACGATGACCAACAGGCCGGAGGGCTCCATGAATTGCCCGCCGATCAGCAGGATCACGTTGACCGCGACCAGAAACATCACCGGGCCGAAGCCAGCGGATAACATGGCGTTGGCCACGGCTTGGGGGATTTGTTCCTCGGTCAGCACATGTTTCAGGATCAGCGCGTTGGCGATCACAAACATCAAGGTGACGGTCAGCTTGCCTGCGTCAAGCAGAGTTTTGCGGGTGTCGGCGTGGGTGAATGCGCTCAGCAAAGCTGTTGGCTTTTGCATGAGGCTAAGGCGTTCACCACCGTCCCGCGCCGCCAAGGGGCCCATGTCACGGTAGATGAAACAGGCCACGAAAAACGCATAGACCGATGCCACAGCGGCCGCTTCTGTCGGGGTGAAAAACGCGCCGGTTACGCCGGGGATGCCGTAGATGCCCACCATGATAATGATGATCAACAAAAGGCCCCAGGCGGCATCGCGGAAAGATGCGCCAATCTCTCTCCAACCGCGCCATTCGCCCGCAGGCATGTTCTTGACACGGGCCATGACATAGATGGCGATCATCAGCATGCCACCCGCCATAAGGCCGGGAATCACGCCAGCCAGAAACATCCGGCCGACGGACACTTCGACCGCGGCGGCATAGACCACCATGACGATAGACGGCGGAATAAGGATGCCAAGCGTACCGGCGTTACAGATCACACCGGCGGCGAATTCCTTGGTGTAGCCGGCCTGTTTCATCGCGGCGATCACGATAGACCCGATGGCAACCACAGTGGCCGGGGATGACCCCGACAAAGCGGCAAACATCATACAGGCAAACACGCCCGCAATGGCCAACCCCCCGCGCAGATGCCCAACACAGGCAATGGAAAAGCGGATGATCCGTTGGGCCACGCCACCGGTGGACATAAAGCTGGAGGCGAGGATGAAAAACGGGATGGCAAGCAGGGTGTAGTGGCCCTCAAAGGCCTCAAACAACGTCTGCGCGACCGAAGCCAGCGAGGTGTCGGAATGCCAGAGCAGAAACAAAACCGAGGACATCCCCAGACTGACAGCAATAGGCACCCCGATAAGCAGGAAGCCAATGACCATGACAAAGAGCAGGACAACAGACATCAGGCGTTCTCCCCGCTTTGCGCGTGCAGGTCATCCAGGTCATCCTCAACCTCGTGACTGGCGACAATACGATCGACTTTGCCGATCCAGACGGCAACGGCGATTTGGATGAACCGATACAAAAGCAGACCCATGGACAATGGCAGCACAGCATAAGGGATGAGCCGCGGCATTTTGGAATAGCTTTCGCCTTCGTTAAACACATCCTCCATCCATTTCAGGAAGGCAGGATGGGGGATGTCATCCACCTCATACCAGCCCTTGGCGAGGAACTTGTCCTCAAACCCTGTCGGAAACCAGCGCCCTTCGGTGGCAGGCAGGTTGGCAAAATTGGCCCAATAATCCCATGCGCCTTTGAGCAATAGCAGGGAAAACATGATGCAGATCGCAACCGAAATGAGGGCCAGAACCCGGCGCACCGGCGGCGAAACCATATTGATGATGGCATCCACACCCAGATGCGCGCCTTTCTTGACCGCATAGGATGCGCCCAACAGGACCAGCCAACCAAACAAGAACACCGTCAGTTCCAGCCCCCAAAGGATGTTTGAATTGAAACCTTTGCGCGCGATCACATTGGCAAAAGTGATCAGCGTCATGGTGCCCAGCAATATGGCAATGAGATTTTCCTCAAGCCGGTCGATGAATGTCTCACCCTGTTTGGGATGCATGATGTGGTCCTCCCACGGCGCGATACCTGAAGCAGGGCCAGCGGTGGTGAGCCGGCCCTGCATTTGACAGCTTAGCTGCCTTCGTTGATCGCTTGTGCGGCGTCGATGTTTTCCTGACCGACATCATCGGCGAACTGTGCCCAAACGGGTTTCATCGTATCCACCCATGACTGGCGCTGTTCAGCACTCAGTTCACGCACGACTCCACCGGCATCCAGCACCGATTGACGCGCCGCTTGGTTTACGTTGAAGCTCTCTGAGTTCCGCGTGGCAGTCACCTCAGAAAGAATGGTCAGGAACTGATCACGGGTGTCCGGCTCAAGACTGTCGAGCCACTCCACCGACGTCACCACCAGATAATCAATGATGCCGTGGTTGGTTTCGGTCACACCATCCTGCACTTCAAAGAACTTCTTGCCGTAGATGTTGGACCAGGTGTTTTCCTGGCCATCCACAACCTTTTGTTGCAGCGCGCCGTAGACTTCAGAGAAGGCCATTTTTTGCGGGCTACCGCCGATCGCTTCCATTTGGGCAACCAGCACATCGGATGATTGCACACGGAACCGCAGGCCATTGGCATCTGTTGGTTCGATCAGTGGCACGTTGGCTGACATCTGTTTCATGCCATTGTGCCAGAAGGCCAAACCTTGCAGGCCACGGCGCTGCATGCTGTCCTTCAGCGCTTGCCCGGCATCAGACGCCTGAAACGTATCCACGGCATCAATGTTTTTGAACATGAATGGCAGATCGAAAATACGGTATTTCTTTGTGAATGCCTCAAATTTTGACAGCGAAGGGGCAGCCAGTTGCACATCACCCTGCAACAACGCCTCAAGCACTTTGTTGTCATCATACAACGTCGAGTTGGGGAACACTTCCATGCAGGCTTTGCCGTTCATTTCGTCATTGACGCGTTGCTCCAGCAACGAGGCGGCGATGCCTTTGGGGTGTTTATCGGTATTGGTAACATGGCTGAATTTGATCACAACCTCGCCATCGTCACAGGCGGCAAATGTGGTGGTCGTTGTCACGCCTAGGGCCAATGCAGCGGCGGCAACTGTGGATAGGAATTTCATGATCTTTTTCCTCCCGAATCGATCATTTCACAGGCAATCAGCACCTTTTCAGATGCGAATACCGTCATTTGAGCGCAGGAGAGACTTTGTGACAAGGGGAACTAGGGGCTTATCCGGGTGCGCAAAAAGCTCCACCTAAACATTGTGTTAAATCGCTTTACCTGTGTTTTGGTGTCGTGAGAGCCCGCAAGTGGGCGGAATCTCACACATGCTCAGGTCGGGAATGTGCGTTTTTCCACACATCCCTCTGGGCCTGAATGGCCGTGACACTCAGATTACACGCTTTGTTGCCAGCACAACACCGGCGACAACCAACCCAAGTGCCAGCCAATTCACGCCCAGCGCCGTATCAGCGCCAATACCGGTCATGGCCACCATCACCAAGCCACCACAGGTGATCAATGCTCCTGGAATGGCCTGCAATGGCCCTGGCACCGCAGCGCTGCCGCCACGGCTGCCAGATTCAAACCGCACAAAGATCGCTACCAGAGGCACCAATGTGGCAATGAACAAGCCAAACCATATGGGGCGCATGCTCCACCACGCGCCGCTGCCCGGTTGCACCTCAAGTCCAATGCCCCCCATTTGAACGGCAATCCCGATGATCAGGATCATCGCCGTCATGTGCCACAAATAGATTGTCATGATCATCTGGTTGAACAGGATCACCACTGCCCAGGGGCGGGTGCGTTGCAGCCATTTTGAAATCATACTGGTAAGCAGCAAGATCACCCCGATCTGCACGGACCCTATGGCCAGCATTGCCGTTGTGGGCGGGCGAGTGTTGGAAATCTCTTCTCCCGGAACGCTGACCATCGCCACGGGAAACCCCAGTTGCACGATCAGAACATAAAGCCAGACCACGCCCAACGCGATCAGGCCCAATGCTGTCAGCCCCGGCCGCGCAGCACCTTGCCACCAATAGCCCAGCTGATGCACGGCCAGCCACACAAAGGCGTAGTTGCTCCAGCGCAGCCAGCCCTGATCATATCCAAAGGCGATGCTGTCAACCGCGATGGCGCCGAGTGCCAGAGCAATCACTGACCAGATGCCTGCCTTTTCCCAGACGTAATATGTCACCGGCGCCACCATGGTGATGACGATGTAAACCGCCAGAAACCAGATCGGCACTAGGGCGGCTTGCGATGTGGCAATAATCATATCGCTGGCCACACCCATGCGAGATGCAACAAAGGCCGCTACAGCCCAAAGCAACACAAGCGGCACCGTGGGTTTCAACAACCGCGCCAACCGGCCCGATGCCCATGCTCGGCGTTTTTCGGGATCTTTGCGCGCCGATCCCCATGACAGCGCGTTGGCAAAGCCACCCACAAAAAAGAAAACCGGCATGACCTGAAACAGCCAGGTCAAATACTGGGTCCACTCTTGTTCGGCCAGCAAAATGGTCAGTTGAACTTCTTCATTCCGGATCACCGGGGCCACAAGAAACCAATGCCCGAATATGACGAAACTAATCGCCAGAGCGCGATAAAAATCGACTGCGCGATTGCGGCTTTGCGGTGTATTCTCAGCCGCCCATAGGGCACGGGCCATCATACCTTTGGGTATATCGGTCGTGGGGGATGTCATCTGCACTGCTCCTGATTGCCGCTTTGGCGCGGTCATTTTGCCTTTGAGATCAACCCTAACAGCGGTATTGCTTTGCGTCGAGCCAGATCAAACACGGTTTAACTACGATAGATTTCCGCGCGTATGCCATGGCGTGCAAGTTTGTCATAAAAGGTTTTTCGGGGCAGTCTCAGCGCTTTGGCGGCCTCGGTCGCATTGCCAGCATGCTGGCGCAGGGCCTGAACAAGCAAAGCGCTTTCGACCTGCATCATCTGATCGGACAGGCCCAGCACAGTGGACGATTCAAAATCCGACAGGCCCAACACAAACCGCGTGGCCGCGTTCATCAGATCGCGGGCGTTGCCCGGCCAATCACGCGACATCAGGCGGCTGAAAACATCTGGTGGGATCTCGGGCTGCGGCAGTTGGGCTTGTTCGGACGCGGATTGCACATAGTGGCGAAACAACACTGGTATATCCTCGGGCCGGTCCTTCAGCGCCGGAATATGCACAGACACAACGTTGAGCCGATAAAACAAATCGGGATTGAAACGCCCGGCATGTGCCTCGGCTTCGACGTCACGATAGCTGCCACCCAGAATGCGCGGGCGAGGGCCAATACCGGGATCCAACACGTCATAGATCGCAAGCTGGGTGTCGGGGGGCAGGCTGGTCACCTCATCAATAAACAGGGTACCCGACCCGGCCAAAGACACAGCATCGGCAAGACCCCCTGGGGTGAGCACCGCACCAGCGCGTCTTTCAAATGGCTGGTCCGCAGATGAAAGCAGATGGATCACATGGGCCACTTTGGCGATGCCCGCACCCGGCGCACCGGTGATCAGGATTGCAGCATTTGTGCGTGCAGCGGCGCGAACACTCTGGCGCAGGGCATCAGCCAGATGCGATGTACCAAACAGCAGCCGGGCCGCGGCATCGCCGGTTTCCAACCGGTGCTTCAACCTGCGGTTTTCCAACACCAGATGGCGGGTTTGCATGGCCCGTTCAACCACAGAAAGCAGTTCTTTAGGAGGACAGGGTTTTTCCAGAAAACTATAGGCACCATCCGACATGCCGCGCACGGCCATGGGAATATCGCCTTCGCCAGTCAGCAAAATAACCGGCAGATTGCTATCTATTTGGCGTGCGTAGGCCAGCAGGTCAAATCCGTCTTTACCCGGCATCCGAATATCCGACAGGATCACACCCTCGAACTCAGGTGTGATGTGATCCTTGGCCTCAACGAAGCTGGCGGCGACGGTCACGCTGTAGTCGGCCAGCATCAAAGTCTGGCCCAATGCCTCGCGCACGAATTGGTCGTCATCCACCAGTAATACGCGCGCACTCATGCTGCGGCCTCCTGAGTGTGGGCCGCGGCCAGTTTGATTTGAAAGACCGCGCCACCTTGGGGATGATTGCGCCCAGTTATGGCGCCGCCAAAACTCTGGACCAACCCATATGAAATCGACAGCCCCAGTCCCATGCCTTCGGATTGACCAACTTCCTTAGTGGAATAAAACGGATCAAAAATCTTTTCGGGGTCATCCAGCCCCGGCCCGTTGTCACGAATATTGACCAGAATATTCCCGGCATCGGCGGTGATCCGGATCTCAATCAGCTTGTCATTTTGACCACCCATTGCATCCATCGCATTACTCAACAGGTTCATGATCACCTGTTGCAGGCGGACTTCTCCGCCTTGCACAAAGACCGGCGTTTTGGATGGCTCATATTCAAGGCGAACAGCCTCATTTGTGATCCGCGTTTCGGCCAGTTCCAACACGGCCTGAATAACGGCCGCAATATCAACGCGTGTCATCGGCTCTGTTTCCTGACGGGCAAAGGCACGCAGGTTTTTGATGATCCGGCCCATACGACGTGACAGTTCAGCGATACGGCCCAGATTGGCGTGGGCCTGCTCGGTTTGATCCTTGACCATAAACAGCTGGGCGTTTTCTGAAAAGGATTGGATCGCCATCAGGGGCTGGTTCAACTCGTGGCTGATGCCTGCTGACATTTGTCCAAGTGCCGAGAGTTTGGCCGCTTGCACCAGATCGGCCTGTGCACGGCGCAGCGCCGCTTCGGCATCCTGCCGTTCGGTGACTTCCTGGCGCAGTTGGGTGTTGGTGTGGGTCAGCTCTTGGGTGCGCTCGGTTACACGCATTTCCAAACGGGCATTGGCCTGAGCAAGGGTGCGCCTGCGTTCTGTCGCCAAGAACAGGATCGCCCCGAAGGCCAGGCAAAGTGCAGCCGTTACCGCCGCCTGCAACAGGGCGATACGTTCTGCAGGGCGGGTGGAAATCAATGAATGCCCGGTCATACCGATCACAGGCAGAGGCCGCGTTTCATACACAGCGCGGTCCGGCACATAACGGCTCTCGGAGGTGGACCACAGGGTCAGCCCCCGCACCTGCCAGCTTTGGTCAGGGCCAAACCCTGTGTCTTTTTCAGTGGGCGAGAATTGCCGGAACAACAACTCAGAGCGGTTGGAAATGAATATCAGACCGGTGTCATCGGTGAACAGAACCACTTGTGGCGCGCCGCGCCAATCGGATTCTTCGACCGTTTCCATATCGACACGCACCGCCAGGGTGCCTGCAATTCCATTCGGGGTATGTACAGGGGCCAGAAAGGCAAAATCCCGCAGGGTCCGGTCATCAGATTGGCCATGGCTGAACCCAAGTGCCCCGGTCATCGGGCGTTGCAATACTGTTTGACCGACTAGCGGCGTGGTCCCCTGATCGCCTGTTGAACTGGCAATGCGTTGACCTGAGGGCGACAGAAACGAGATCTCAAGCGCGCCGCTGAAGTCAGCTGTTTGCAACAAAAGCGGCTCCACAATGGCGGGGCTGCCCTGACCATTTGCCAAAGCCACAATATCAGGATGATCCGCCATTGTGACGGCCAGCAGGCGATAGCGGCTCAACTGCCCAACCAGCCGATCCGAAGCCGAACGCAACACAGCGGCACCTTGATCAGAGACCTGGCCGATGGCCGCGCGATAGCCAATCCACCAGACCCCGGCAGAAAAAATGACCACCGCCGCCAAAAACGCCAATATGACCTGAACCCTGTGCATTGTTCCTCCGTAGGGAGGGACAGAATAGAAATGTCAGAGCAGGAAGACAATCATGCGTCACTAGCCGCAGCCCAACCCACACGCCCACCGAACAGGCCAAAGGCCTTGGCGCAGCGCACCCGCTTGGAATGGGAGGGGCCTGTGCCGGTGGATCAGAAGTCGAGGTTTTCCACATTCAGCGCGTTTTGTTGGATGAATTCGCGGCGCGGTTCCACCACGTCGCCCATCAGTTTGGTGAACAGATCATCGGCATCAGCCATATCCGCCACCTTCACCTGCAACAAAATGCGTGCCTCGGGGTCAAGTGTGGTTTCCCACAGCTGATCGGGGTTCATTTCACCAAGGCCCTTGTAGCGTTGCAAAGTCAGGCCTTTTTCGCCCTCCGATAAGATCGAGTTCAGCAGATCAAGCGGGCCATGGATGTTTTGCACCCGGTCTTTGCGCGACAATGTTGCGGGCAGTGCATAGATTTCCCGCAAGGGTTTGGTCATTTGTGACAGTTTGCGCGCTTCACCGCCGCGCAAAACAGCACCATCCAATGTCCGCACTTCCTCAACACCGCGCAGGATACGGGTCAGGCGAATACCATGATCCTGTGTCGGGCGGCCCTGCCAACCACGTTCGTACTCCAAAGCGATTTGATCAAGCCGCGCGGCAACAGCATCGGCCACACCTTGTACATCGCCATCTACACGGCCCGGCACAAAGGCCTCGGCAATCGCGGCCTGTTCCAGAATGTGACGTGGGTAATGGGTTGGAAAGGCGTCCAGAATCCGGCTCGTCTGGCGCGCTTCGTCCACTACACGCACCAGATCCTTACCTATGATTTCTTCGCCATTCCCAAGGCGCAGCACCGCATCAACAGTACCCTGCTGGATCAGATAATCCTGCATCTCGGCCTCGTCCTTAAGGTAAACCTCGGATTTGCCGCGCATCACTTTGTACAGTGGCGGCTGCGCAATATAGAGGTATCCACCTTCGATCAGCTCAGGCATCTGCCGGTAAAAGAACGTCAGCAACAGGGTGCGAATATGTGCGCCATCCACGTCAGCATCGGTCATGATGACAATCTTGTGGTACCGCAGTTTGGAAATGTCGAACTCATCACGGCCAATGCCAGTGCCCAGAGCCATCACCATATTGCCGATTTCCTGACTGCCCAACATGCGGTCAAACCGGGCGCGCTCCACGTTCAGGATTTTACCCTTCAGCGGCAGGATTGCCTGTGTGGCGCGGTCACGGCCTGTCTGAGCAGACCCACCGGCGCTGTCACCCTCCACCAGGAAGATTTCAGTGTTGGCCGGGTTCTTGTCAGAACAATCCTTCAGCTTGGAGCTGAGAAAGTTCATGTCCATCGGGTTTTTGCGCCGGGTCAGATCACGCGCCTTGCGGGCAGCCTCGCGCGCCAGTGCGGCTTCGACGATCTTGCCAACGATCATCCTGGCCTCATTGGGGTTTTCCTCAAACCACTCGGCCAGCTTTTCGTTCATCAGGCCTTCAACTGCCGGGCGCACCTCAGAGGACACCAGCTTGTCCTTGGTCTGGCTTGAGAACTTGGGGTCAGGCACTTTGACGGACAAAACACAGGTCAAACCTTCGCGCGCATCATCCCCGGTAAAGCTGACCTTTTCCTTTTTGGCGATGCCGCTGGTCTGGGCATAATTGTTGATGGTGCGGGTGAGAGCCCCGCGAAAGCCCGCCATATGTGTCCCGCCATCGCGCTGCGGGATGTTGTTGGTAAAGGGCAGCACCGTTTCGTGATAGCTGTCGTTCCACCACATCGCCACTTCGACAACGATGTCATCGCGCTCGCCAATGATGAAAATCGGCTCAGCCAGCATTGGGGTCTTGCTGCGGTCTAGGTATTTGACGAATTCCTTGACGCCGCCATCATAATACAACTCGGATTTAAGATGCTCGGCCGGGCGTTCATCGGTCAGTACGATCCGCACGCCCGAATTCAGGAACGCCAGTTCGCGCAGGCGCTTTTCCAGCGTTTCAAACGAGTATTCGAGGTTAGAGAATGTATTGGTTGAAGCCAGGAAACGTACCTCTGTTCCCTTGCGGCCATTTGCATCGCCGACAACCTTCAGATGCTCTGTGGTAAAGCCGCCTTCAAACCGGGCGACGTGTTCTTTGCCGTTGCGCCAGACCCGCAGCTCCAGCCAATCGCTCAGCGCGTTGACCACAGACACGCCCACACCGTGCAACCCGCCCGACACCTTGTAGGAATTGCTGTCAAACTTGCCGCCGGCATGCAGCTGGGTCATGATCACCTCGGCCGCTGACACACCTTCTTCTTCGTGCAGATCGACCGGAATACCACGGCCATTGTCACTGACAGACACCGAGGAATCGGCGTGAATTGTCACCGTCACAACGTCAGCATGGCCCGCCAGGGCTTCGTCAATGCCGTTATCGACAACCTCATACACCATATGGTGCAGACCCGAGCCATCATCCGTATCCCCGATATACATGCCGGGTCGCTTGCGCACAGCTTCCAAGCCCTTGAGAACTTTGATAGAATCAGCACCATATTCTTCGGGTGATGCGGAGGGCTCGGCCATACGAAAAGTCCTTATCATTTTTCCGATTTTATACGATTTTTCAGGGGGTTTGTCACGCAGAGACCACAAGATTTTGTGGGTGGTCGTGGTATTTATAACAAGAGGTGAAACTTGGGCTGCGGCGGGCGGTTTCTTGCAATTCACGCCCATCGCCAACAACGGGATTTCCCATATCCGTTGAGGTGATCTCGGAGTGAGAGGCAGCCCGTTGACGAAAGGCCTCAGATATGGCCGATGCAATGCAAAGCGCGAAGGTTTTCGCCCCATTCACGGGCTGAGGCACCTAGCCCAACTGTTGCAACTCCACGTCAGACGAGCCGCCCTCTTCTGTCACCACCACATGTTGCGCGCGGTCACCCAACTCAGAAAACAACTCTGCCCCGGTGCCTGTCATCCACGCCTGAGACCCAAGCGCACAAATCTCATCATAGAGCGCCGCACGGCGATTGCTATCCAGATGGGCGGCCACCTCATCCAGCAGCAATATCGGAGGAGCGCCAAAATCACGCTTCAAAGCCCGGCCATTGGCCAATATCAGCGAGACCAGCAGCGCCTTCTGCTCCCCGGTGGAGCAATCCCTGGCGGGCACGCCCTTGGCCGCATAAACGCCGTATAAATCGGCGCGGTGCGGGCCCACCAACGTGCGCCCGGCGCTCAGATCCCGGAACCGGCTTTCTGACAGCGCCTCGCGGAAGTCGGCCACACCTTGGGGCATTTCACCCTCGGTCATGCTCAGCTCCAGTTCGGCCACTGGAAATGTTGTTTCGGCCTCGGCCTGCGCTGCCTGTAGCTGTTCCAGCGCCAATTGCCTGTTGGCGTGGATGGCAGCACCCGCTTCGGCCATCTGGCGTTCAACGGCGACATACCAATGGCCGTCACGCACCTGATCCTTTAGCAATCGATTGCGTTCGCGCATGGCCTTTTCATAGGTCAGCGATACCTCCGCATGCGACGGCACAAAGCTGAGCGTCATACGGTCCAGAAACCGCCGCCGCCCATCCGCGCCTTCGATCCACAGCCGGTCCATAGCCGGGATCAGCCACAACACCCGCGCAATACGGCCCAGCGCCACCTGAGAGGCAGTTTTCTCATCTATCTTTAGCTGTCGTGCGGCCCCTGCATCCGACCAGATCTCGACCTCATGCACCTGATGCAAGGAATGCAGCACGCCCTTCAGCTTCCATCCCAGCGCCTCGGGGCGACGCACCATGTCTTGTGCCGCGCCGCGCCGCAAACCGCGACCGGGGGAAAACAGCGATACCGCTTCCAGAATATTGGTTTTGCCCGCCCCGTTGGCCCCGTGAATGGCGATCGGGCGGCCATCAAGCTCCATTTTCGCGCTAAGGTGCGACCGGAAATGCGACAGGCTGAGTTGTGAGAGATAAAGGCCGGTCATTTGCCGCCCTTCTTCTTGCTAAAAATATCCCCGCCGGAGGCTGCGACAGTCGTCACACCCGCATCGGCATGACCACATAAACGGCACTTGTGTCATTGCCTTCGCGCATCAGGGTCGGATCACCGGCCGAGTTGAACAGGAACACAGCGTTTTCGCGGTCAACCTGACTGGCAATTTCCAGCAGATATTTGGCATTAAAGCCAATTTCCAGCCGCTCGTCGTTGTACGCCACGGCCAGTTCTTCTTCGGCAGCACCGCTGTCGGGGGCGTTGACGGACAGCACAAGACGGTCCTCGTCAAGGGACAGCTTCACAGCGCGCGAGCGTTCTGATGAAACAGTTGCAACCCGGTCCACAGCTTGGGCAAACTCGGCGGCGTCCACTTCCATTTTACGGGTGTTTCCCTGCGGGATCACACGGGTGTAATCGGGGAAGGTGCCGTCAATAACCTTCGAGGTCAGGATGATTTCGGGTGTGGCAAAGCGCACTTTGGTTTCAGACACGGATACGGCGATTTCCAAATCGTCGTCGTCCAGCAGTTTGCGCAGCTCGCCCACGGTTTTACGCGGCACGATCACACCGGGCATTTCTTCGGCACCCGGTGGCAGATCACTGTCGACGCGGGCCAGGCGGTGGCCATCGGTGGCGACACAGCGCAAATGTTTGCCGCCATCGCCTTCGGCAACATGCATATAGACACCATTCAGGTAATACCGGGTCTCTTCGGTTGAAATGGCGAATTTGGACTTGTCGAACAGGCGGCGCAATACGCCTGCCTTGGCCGCAAAATTGCTGGCATATTCAGACGTTGCCATAACAGGGAAGTCTTCTTTGGGCAGCGTAGCAAGGTTGAAGTTGGAGCGCCCTGCCTCAACGGTTAGTCGACCGGCGGCGCTGTCATCCGTGAGCGTCACAAGCGCGCCATCGGGCAGTTTTCGCACGATTTCATGCAGGGTGACGGCAGAAACGGTTGTGGCGCCGGCCCGTTCGACCTTGGCCGCGCCCTTGTCCACCACTTCGATATCAAGGTCCGTGGCGCGAAATGAAACTTCATCGCCTTCGGCCTCGATCAGAACATTGGCAAGGATCGGAATTGTATTGCGCCGCTCGACCACCGATTGCGCCTGTGACACGGCTTTTAACAGCGTGCCGCGTTCAATACTAAATTTCATACCCTCGCTCCGTCATAGATGCCCAGCCCATGCCGGGAGGGGCAAGGTATCACCTTCCCTCTCTGGCTCAAGCGTTTTTTAACTTGTCGGCTGGAATGGCAGGGGCGTCAAGGCCACCTGCCCGTTGGCATGCTCAGCTTTCCAGTGTTCGGCGCAGAATTTCGAGGTCTTCTGCGATCTGGACATCCTGATTGCGCAGCTCTTCGATGCGTTTGACGCCGTGCATTACGGTCGTGTGGTCACGCCCGCCAAAACGACGGCCAATCTCGGGCAAAGAGCGACTTGTCATCTGTTTGCACAAAAACATCGCCACCTGACGTGGACGCGCAAAGTTGCGCAGGCGCTTTGGGCCGATCATTTCAGACAGGCGGATATTATAGTGCTCGGCCACGCGGCGCTGAATTTCCTCGATCGAGATTTTGCGTTCGGATGCGCGCAGCACATCGGCCAGACAATCCTGGGCCAGTTCCAGCGTCACCTCTTGTTTGACCAATGATGCAAAGGCAAACAGACGCGTCAAAGCGCCTTCAAGGACACGCACATTGGTGCTGATCCGGTGGGCGAGGAACTCAAGTACACCCTCGGCCATATCCAGTTCAGGATATTGGGCGCGGTGGCGGGTGACCTTGGATTGCAGGATGCCGAGGCGCAATTCGTAATCGGTAGGGTGCAAATCCACCACAAGGCCGCATTGCAGGCGTGACTTGATCCGCTCTTCGAGGTTCTTGATGTCCACAGGCGCGCGATCAGCCGAAATAATGATCTGTTTGTTTTGGTCGACCAACGCGTTGAAGGTATGAAAGAACTCTTCTTGGGTGCTTTCTTTTCCCGCGATGAATTGCACATCGTCCACCATCAGCACATCCACCGAGCGGAACATCTGTTTGAAGTCCATCATACGACGGTCGCGCAGGGCCTGAACGAAACGGTACATAAATTGCTCTGCCGACAGGTAGACCACATTCAATTCGGGGCGGTTGTGTTGCAGATCCCAGGCGATGGCGTGCATCAGGTGGGTCTTGCCCAAGCCAACACCACCATAAAGGAAAAGCGGGTTAAACGTCACAGGACCACCCTCGGCCACGCGTTTGGCAGCGGCATGGGCCAGCTCGTTTGGCTTGCCCACCACAAAGCTCTCAAATTTGAAGCGTTCGTCCAACGGCGCGGCGGGAATCAGAAATTCATCATCCGCGCGGGTTTGTGTGGCAGTTTGTGCAGTCGAGTGGTTTGGCTTTACCGCGTTTTTGGGTTGCGCGGGTTTGCGTGCAGCGTTGGCTGGCACCTTGAACTGAACACGACGCACATCAGGGGCTATCAGATTGACTTGATACAAGATCCGTTCGCCAAAATTCTGAGATACATAGTTGCCGATGAAGCTGGTCGGTACATGAAACAAAGCAATGCCATCATCAACGCCAGAAAGCTCAAGTGGCTCAATCCAATTTTTGAAGTTACTCGCCCCGACGGATTTCAAAAGCTCTTCTTTAAGCTCTTCCCAATCTGTTTTTGTCATCACACCCAATTCCACAACTCTATCTACTTTTGTCCGTCTGGCGCCAAATGGCGTCGCCCCTTCAAGCGCTCACAAAAAGGAAGAACAAAACATCGTGGCACCCTGCCAATCGTCAGCAGAGCCGGTGGTTCATTTCAGTCTTTAGTGTACACACCGAGCAACGAAATCATCATGCCAACGCCATTCCCAATAACGAGCGCGGTCGATCTTGTTGTCGTGTGCATACCTGTAGAACATAGCAGGTTTAATGCGTCCTGAGACCAGTCACGCAGCGTGATGTGGCCAATCTCAAGCGCCTCTGCCTGTCCCCCCAAGCGTGAATCGCACTCCAAAACTAACAAGCTGTCAGTGACCATTTCAACCTATCTTCGCGCTTGACACATCGATTGATCAAAAAGAATCTATTGAGCCAATTTTTCAGCATATCCAAAGAAAAAAGGCGCCCCGAAAGAGCGCCTTTTCCTATCAACGAGTTAACGTGGATTCTTTAACCGAGGGCTTTGACCCGAGCCGACAAGCGCGACATTTTCCGCGAAGCCGTGTTTTTGTGGTAAACGCCTTTGGTGACGCCGCGCATCATCTCGGGCTGAGCGGCACGCAAAGCTGCCGTGGCATCATCTTTGTTGCCAGAGGCGATCGCCTCTTCCACTTTGCGAAGGTGTGTACGGATGCGCGAACGACGCGCTTTGTTCACGGCAAGACGACGCTCGTTCTGGCGGGCGCGTTTTTTGGACTGAGGCGTATTGGCCATTTTGAATCAACCTTTGTTTCGGGTTCTACTGTTTCATTATGCACGTCAGCAAACCCAAACCGGACTTGGCATCAACCGGGGTGATTCTGGCCAGAGCGGGCCGCACGCGCATGTATTGCCGCCGCATATACCCAAGTTTGGGTTGTTTGCAAAGGGCCTTTTGAACCTTGTGGAAAAACACGGCCACGACAGGCCTGAGAAACCTATTTGGAGAGCTATAGTTCGGATCACGCCGGGGCCGTTTAGGCCGCCCGATTGGCCAGGTCAGTGTAAAGGGTGCGTGTGTATTGCGCACCCTTTAGTTATTTGTCCCGGAACTGAGGCTCGCGTTTTTCGATGAAGGCGGCCATGCCTTCTTTTTGATCTTCCGTTGCAAACAAAGAATGAAACACGCGGCGTTCGAACAACAGACCCTCGGAAAGGGTTGTCTCATAGGACCGGTTCACTGATTCCTTGACGGCCATGGCGGTGATCATGGATTTCTCGGCAATCTTTTGAGCCGCACCCATTGTCTCTTCCATCAGCTTTTTACCCGGCACAACGCGGGATACGAGGCCCGAGCGCTCTGCCTCTTGGGCATCCATGAAACGGCCTGTCAGGTTCATATCCATGGCTTTGGATTTGCCGACAAAGCGCGTCAGCCGCTGCGAGCCGCCCATGCCAGCCATCACACCGAGGTTGATTTCGGGTTGCCCGAATTTGGCGGTGTCCGAGCAGATGATGAAGTCACACATCATCGCCAATTCGCAGCCCCCCCCAAGGGCATACCCAGACACGGCCGCAATGACGGGCTTGCGAATGCGCGTGATCGCATTGTGTTCCGCGGTAAAAAGATCGCCAAGGAATGCCTCGACGAAAGTTTTCTCGCTCATCATCTTAATGTCGGCACCGGCCGCAAAGGCCTTGTCCGATCCGGTCACGACGATGCAGCGCACCTTATCATTTTCTTGTGCCTCACCCATGGCCGCCGCCAGCTCTTTCATAAGCTGGTCATTGAGTGCGTTCATCGCATCAGGACGGTTAAGGGTGATGAGGGCGACGTGGTCTTCTACTTCGACGATGATCGTCTCAAAAGCCATTGGTCTGCTTTCGGTTGTTGCTGTTCGAGGAAAAGGAATAGCACTGTGGACGGGCTGTTCAACCTATCTTTGACACTTGACACAATAGAAACTCGATCGACCCGACTGCACGATGCGCTGAACAACCCCGGTGCATCCCTCGTTTCGGCAGGCCTCGCCTTCACGGTCGTAAACATCAAAACGGTGTTGAAAATATCCAAGTTCACCATCAGCTTGGCGGAAATCCTTGAGAGAAGAACCCCCGGCTTTAATGGCCTCGGCCAAGACCTCACGAATGATCGGAACAAGGGCATGAACACGGGGCGCGGAAATCTGCCCAGCGCGGCGTTTGGGGCTAATGCGGGCACGAAACAACGCCTCGCACACATAGATATTGCCCAAGCCCGCAACGATTCGTTGATCCAGAAGGGCTGATTTGATCGGGGTATTTTTGGATTTCAACGCCGCGGCCAGATAGGCCTCACTGAAGGCATTGCCCAAGGGTTCGGGGCCAAGTTTTGCCAGCAGGGGATGTGTCTCGGCGGTGGCGGTGTCCATCAGATCCATCGCCCCAAACCGGCGGGGATCATTGAATGTGATCCGCGCGCCATTGGCCATATGCAGTACAACATGGTCATGCTTTTGTGGTGCAGGATGGTCATGCGCAAACGCCCCCAACGGATCCCCCGAGACAAGCATCCGGCCCGACATACCAAGGTGGATCAGCAATGTTTCGTCCGAGCAGAGGTCGGCCAGAATATACTTGGAGCGGCGGCGCAATTGCAGCACCGTTTGACCTGTCAGCCGCTCGGCCATGCGCTCAGGAAAAGGCCAACGCAGATCAGGGCGGTTGATATCTGCCTGAACAATCACCTGACCCTGCATCGCGGGGGTCAGGCCACTGCGGACAGTTTCAACTTCGGGAAGTTCAGGCATGGGACAGCACCGAGTGAGACAACTTGCCAATTAATCATAAGCGCGCCACATCAGAACCGCCAGACAGGCTTTGTAGTGAGAATAAGAATATCGTCGCACGCTGGTCGCATCACGCTGTTTCAGAGTTGGGAGAATGCCGAGGGCGCGATGGTTGATGGCGTCAAAACGGACACATTGTATTCGGCGGGTACAAGTCTATAACAACATTCGAAATTCAGACGGGTTTACCAATGAACGAGAAAACCACCCATTTCGGATTTGAGACCGTACCCGAGGCCGAAAAAGCCGGCCGGGTGCAGGGCGTTTTTGGCAGTGTGGCGTCAAAATATGACGTGATGAATGATGCCATGTCGATGGGAATTCACCGTATCTGGAAAGATGCGATGATGGACTGGCTGGCACCGCGCGCTGGGCAAAAACTGCTGGATGTCGCGGGTGGGACCGGTGACATTTCATTCCGGTTTTTGAAGCGGGCTGGATCAGGCCATGCCACGGTGCTGGATCTGACCGAACCGATGCTGGTAGAAGGCCGCAAGCGGGCCGAGGCAGATCAGATGGCCGACAGTCTCGACTGGATTGTTGGTGATGCAATGGCGCTGCCGTTTGAGGACAACACATTTGATGTCTACACAATCAGCTTTGGCATTCGCAATGTGACGCAGCCCCAGGAGGCCCTGAACGAGGCGTTTCGCGTGTTGAAACCCGGCGGGCGACTGATGGTGCTAGAGTTCTCCCAGATCCCGAATGAACTGATGCAGAAAGCCTATGACCTCTATAGTTTCAACATCATTCCACGGATGGGTCAGGCCATTGCCGGTGATCGTGACAGCTATCAGTACCTCGTTGAATCTATTCGCCAATTTCCGAATCAAGAGACGTTTTTGGAGATGGTCAAAAAGGCCGGGTTTGAAAACGCGAAGTATCGCAACCTGACCATGGGTGTTGCCTGTCTGCATTCGGGTTGGAAGATCTAGGCGATGCGCGGGCCACATAATATTTTGCGCCTCATCCGTACAGGCGCCACATTGGAACGCACTGGCGCAATGGGGCTTATCCTCGATGCGATGGATGCCCCCCCATTGGTGCGTGGCACGCTGCGGTTTCTGGCCTGGCCGTTTCAATGGTTGGGCTATCGTGGGGATCGCAGCCAACCGCCAGCCCTGCGCGCATTGACGGCACTTGGTCCGGCTTACATCAAGTTCGGTCAGGTCCTGTCCACGCGCCCTGATCTGGTGGGGGGTGGTCTGGCCACTGAACTGCGGATATTGCAGGATAAATTACCGCCCTTTCCGGTGAATGTGGCCAAAGACAGCATCGCGCGTGAGTTGGGCGATTCGGTCGAAAATCTGTTCACAGATTTCAGCGAGCCGGTGGCGGCAGCCTCTATCGCGCAAGTGCACAAGGCAAAACTGCGTGAAACTGGCGAAGACGTGGCCGTAAAAGTCTTGCGGCCCGGTATCGAAAAGGCATTTCGTAAGGACATAGATGCCTTCTACCTTGCAGCACGGGTGATCGAGCTGCTGTCGCCCTCCTCGCGCAGACTTAGGCCCACAGATGTGATCGCACATTTTGAGGGTGTGGTGCTGGGCGAATTGGATTTGCGGCTTGAGGCCTCCTCGGCCAGTGAATTTGCCGCCAATACAAGCAAAGATTCCGGCTTTCAGCTGCCTGATATCAAGTGGAACGCCTCGGGGCGCCGGGTGATGACCATGGGCTGGGCCGATGGCGTGGCCATGGGTGACAACGCTGCCCTGGACAACGCCGGGCATGACCGGGTGAAACTGGGCGAAAATATCTTGCAACTGTTTCTCAGCCATGCGCTGCGCGATGGGTATTTTCATGCGGATATGCATCAGGGCAATCTGAAAGTCGCTGCCAATGGCGATATCATCGCCTATGATTTTGGCATCATGGGCCATATCGATGAATACACGCGCCGGGTATATGCCGAGATACTCTATGGGTTCATCAAGCGCGATTACCGCCGCGTTGCCGAAGTCCATTTCGAAGCTGGTTATGTGCCGGCCAACCGCGATGTTGATGAATTTGCGCGTGCCTTGCGCGCAGTGGGTGAGCCGATCTTTGGAATGGATGCCAGCCGGATCAGTATGGGCAATCTGTTAACCTATTTGTTTGAAGTGACCGAGCGGTTCGGCATGGAAACCCGAACAGAGCTGATTTTACTTCAGCGCACCATGGTGGTGGTTGAAGGCGTGGCGCGCTCGCTCAGCCCGGATATCAACATCTGGAAGGTCGCCAGACCAGTGGTGGAAAGTTATATCAAGCAAAGCATTGGCCCTGCAGCGATGGCGCGTGACCTGGGCAAAACGCTGGCCGTTCTGGCGCGCTATGGCCCACGCCTGCCAATTTTGGTTGAAAATGCGCTGATCCGTCATTCAACACCGCCTGTTCCCGATAAACGAAGCCGCTGGCCACGCCGTATCATTCTGCTGAGCGCCGGGGCAGTGTTGGGCGGGTCTGTGACAGTGGCGCTGTTATCCCTAAGCTAACGCGCCGGGCTCAGAAAACGTCGCCATTTTGTAACACCATGTAGCAACCCGCCCATCGTCACATCACGGCGTTGTCGTGGCTGGATGACTTCGCTAAAGTGCAAACATTGAATGACGTGGTGGGAGGTCCTGGTGTGACCCAAAAGTCCAGCAAGATAGCTCTGACTGCAGTGGCCTTGGCCTGGCCCGTTGCGGCGGTGCCTGAAAATCTGACAACGACTGTTGTCAACACTTATGGCACGCCCAGTGGCCTGATAGACATGCCAACGGCAGAAATGGCGCCCGATGGGCAATTGAACACAAATGTTTCCTATTTTGACGGCAGCAGTAAAACCACCCTTTCGTTTCAGATTACCCCACGCCTGACCGGTAGCTTCCGTTTGGCCGGCACTAAAAATCTGTCCCCCCAGTTCACGACCTATTATGATCGCAGCTTCGATCTGAAGTATCGCGTATTTGACGAAGGACAGTATACGCCAGCAGTGGCCGTTGGCCTGCAAGATTTTGTCGGAACGAGCCTGCTGGGTGGCGAATATATCGTGGCCACCAAATCCATTGGTGACAAGTTGAGGGTGACTGGTGGTATCGGTTGGGGCAGATTTGGCAGTTACAACAGCTTTGGATCAAGCGGCACGCGGCCCGGTTTTAACTTCCTGTCACAAGGCGGCGAGTTTTCCTTCGATGACTGGTTCAAAGGTGATTATTCGTTCTTTGGCGGTGCTAGCTATGATATAAATGACAAGCTGTCATTTGGGGTTGAGTATTCTTCGGATGCTTATGATCAGGAAAATGCAGCCGGGATTTTTGAGCGAAAGACCCCTTGGAACTTTGGCGTCACCTATAAAATCCAAGACGATGTGCATCTGAGTGCCTACTCACTACATGGTAGTGAATTTGGTGCACGCGTGAACTTCACGCTTAACCCCAGACATGGCCCAGCACCTGGTGGCGTTGAATTGGGGCCTGTACCGGTAGCGGTGCGCCCAGCCGGATCTGCATCGGATCTGGGATGGACCACAGACCCAACAAGCAAACAGGTTATCACCAATGCCGTGGTTGCCGGGTTGGATAAAGACCAGATTGATCTGGACGGTATTGACCTGAAAGGCAAAACCGCCCATGTCCGCATTCGTAATGACAAATATGGCGCCGAGTCCCAAGCGCTTGGCCGAACGTTGCGCAACCTGTCGCGTAGTTTGCCAACGTCCGTGGAAACGATCCGCGTCACTTTGATGACTCAAGGCATTCCTGCCAGCACATTAACTTTTAGCAGATCCGATCTGGAGCGGCTTGAGAATGCGCCCGCATCCGCAGCCCTAAACGCGGCCCAGTTTGATGACTCACTAAAGTTTGCCGACTACCCCAAGGCGGTGGACGGTTTGTATCCTCAGCTCAACTGGTGGGTTGAGCCGTTCATCAAAACCATTTTCTTTGATGCGGAAAACCCGGTCATGGCAGATGCCGGTGTGCGCGCGCGGGCCGAGTACAACTTTGGGTCGGGTCTGATCGCCACTGGCTCCCTATCGCAAACCATCGGGGGCAACCTTGATAAAGCGCGGACAATCAACAATTCGACCATTCCGCATGTTCGTACAAAGCAGGCCCGATATCTGCAGAACGAACATCCTGTCGTTGATAAACTAACGCTGGCAAAATACTTTCGCCCCGCCTCTGATATATATGGCCGTTTGACCGTCGGGTATCTGGAATCTGCCTATGCAGGTGTTTCCGGTGAATTACTTTGGAAGCCAGTAGACAGCCGCCTCGCCTTTGGGGTTGAGGCGAACTATCTGGAACCGCGCGAGTTTGACCAGGGCTTTGGTCTTCGGTCACGCACCACGCCCGGCGGTGTCATTCCGCGCGCCAGCGGTCATGCCTCGGCCTATTATGATTTTGGTAATGGCTTTCACAGCCAAGTGGATGTTGGCCGCTATCTGGCCGGAGATTGGGGCGCGACATTGGCCCTTGACCGCGAGTTCGCCAATGGCTGGAAAGTGGGCGCGTTCATGACCAAGACCGATATCTCATCGGTTCAATTTGGCGACGGATCCTTCGACAAAGGGATCCGGTTTGAAATTCCTCTGTCTTGGGCCACAGGTAAACCAACCAAAAAGACGACTGGCATGACACTACGCCCATTCTTGCGCGATGGCGGGGCAAGGGTGAATGTTGATGGACGTTTGTATGAAACAATACGCAATTCTCATCAGCCTGAGATTGCTAATAGCTGGGGAAAGTTCTGGCGATGAACACAAAGACCTGGACCCTTGCAGCCCTGATGATAGCAGGTTTAAGCGTAACAGCATGTACAAACACGCGTAGTGACAGACCTGGTCTTGCCGTGGCTCGATCCTATTTGAAGCCTGCGCCTGAACCTGTTGTCACTGACAGTCAGCAGATTTCAACAGCCATCGGCCCAACGCTGAATGCAGTCAACGGGCCTCTGTCATTGGCGACGTTTGAAAAAACCAAGAACAATGTTTTGTTGCGCCAAATTGCCAGCAATGGTGCATACCGCACGTGGGCAGATGTGGGCAGTTCTGATCGGCGAAGCATCACAACCAAGAATGGCGTTCTGACCGCAACGCGTGGTCTGAATCAAGATTTGATGTCGTCAGATGTAGATCAGACGCTCTCATTGATCTCCGCGCGCAAATCAGGGTCTTCCACTCGCGTACAGCGCTACCTGAACGGCGAGGATATAATTTATGAAGTCAGGCTCAACTGCACTGTGTCACGCGGTCCAGACACACCTGTGCACATCGGTGAGATAAACCGGATGGCCATTCAAATGACCGAGACATGTCATGGCGATGATCGTGATATGACCAACATCTACACCGTAGATGCGTCTGGGCGGGTTTTACAGTCAGTTCAATGGCTTAACGAATTCTACGGTACCACCGTTATTCAGCAACTTCGCTGACCTGCACCTTCAACTTTTTCTGCTGGCTCGTGGCAAGTCTAATCGAAAGCCAAACAGGGCGGGCGAGGCCTGCGTCATAATAATGCCGTGAAGCCCAAAAAAATTGACCCGACCCACTAAGGGATCGGGTCAAATTTTTTACCAACCGATTGCGAATTTCTCCGCGATCGACTGTTGGATTTTTTAGTTGCCTGTGTGCGTGTGGGTCGACACAGTATCACTGTCGTCCGATACAGCAGCTGCAAGCACTGCAGCAGCTGCAACGCCAGCAATCACAGCACCAGCACCGCCACCCAAGCTGCCGCTGCTAGAAGCAGGAACGGCGGGGGCAATGTAGGGGTCTTCAACAGGAACAGGGTTACCTGCCAAAGCTGAAGTTGCGGAAGCGGCCAACATGGCAGCTACTGCAGCAATTGTTGTAAATTTTGTCATCACATTCTCCAAAACCGGTATTTCGAGATCCTTGGATCCCTATTAGATAGGATCTCCGTGACTATTGCATAAGTAGAATAACTTTAAAACCCGGTTTTTTATTGCAAATTTCCGAGAGCGCGCAGTTTAGCAAATTTGCCACACCCCATCTAAGTCATTGATTTAATATATATATATCTAGATCCTACACCTCAATTGCTCCCAATACCTTACTGCACGGTTAGCGTAAACATGCCAACTAGGTGTAGTTCTGGGCCAGAATCACGCCAAAAACTGTTTCCCAGCAACAAGATAAACCGATTCTAACTGTGAAAATGAATGGTCCTGATGGTGGCCTTGCTCGTGCTTCCAAAGGCAATATGCGGCCATTCTCCAATGGTACCACGGGGCCAGATCGCGGTACCGTTGCACAGTTTGTGCCTCCGGGTAGGCGCGAAGGAACTGCGCAATCTCATCTGCTGCCAACGCCGAGCCACGATACGCCATCTGCATTGCGGGCGACAGAAACAACGCGATGTCCTCGCATGGGTCACCCTTAGCAGGGCATTGCCAATCAATCAGGCGCGCACCATCTGGCGTGACGATGATATTGCCCGGCACCGGATCACCATGCAGCAGGGCACGCCGCGCACAAGGAGCAACCTCGCCCATCGGCTGCATCTGCGCCAGCTCAAGAGCCTGAGGCGAGAGGCAATTTTCCAAAATACGGAGCGTTTGGCGCACCAGCGCCGCGCTTCCGTTGGGTGTTTGCCTCAACCCACTTGGCCTCTCTTGGCTGTGAACACGGTGCAGCAAGCGCGCCACCTGGGCTGTATCTGATAACCACAGATTGCCTTTCAGGTGGGGGTAGATAAGCACTGCCCGTTGCGCAATTTCACCTGCATAAACCACTTCGGGTGCAAGGTTGTGGCCAGACAAATGATGTAGAATCGCGGCCTCTTGTGCGGGATCGTTGGGAAAAAGCGGGTTTTGCCCAGCTGGCGCATAGAGCTTAACCACCTGAACCACCCCTGAATGCTCTATCCGCCAGGAGAGATTTGTGCGGCCCCCCGCCAGCGTTTGCCAGGTGGCCTTGGTTGGAACAAGGCCCCGATTGGCAAGTGCGCGCGCGAGACGCGGCTGAAAATCGTCGGGGGAGTCAGCCGTCATCGCGCAGATCAACCTATCTAACAGAGATCGCCGATACGCTAGTTCAGGCGGCAAGGACTGGCAAGCCGCCGTTGGGTGCCAGGGCTTACAGGGACGGGTCGCTCAACCCAAGAATTTGGGAGGATGACACGGTCTGGCCACTGCTCATCAACAACGCCGGGGTGCCTTGATCATTGCGCGCTTCTACGACGATGGCGTGCACCTCAACCGGTTGCGTCGCGGTGAGTTCATCTGCTGTGAAGGATTCAACGCTGATTTCATAGGTGCCATAGGGCAGCGGATTGCCTTGATCGTCAACACCGGCCCAATCGAACTCACCCGATTGCAGGGTCACCGATTGACGGGCAACCTCGGTGCCATGCTCGTTCTTGACCACCAATTCGGCCGTATCTGCTGCGGGATCAGATTGCAGGCTTAGGGTGACCGGAGCACCTGAAAACTCTACAGGCATCAGGGCCCGAGCCTCCATTCCAACCCAACCAGACAATTGTGACACACTTTGTGCGCCGATTTGTTCACTCAACGAGGTAAGCAAATTGTTGGTTAGGACCTGCTGCTCGACGTTCGAGAAGGTGGCAAGCTGCACCGCAAAATCAGACCCATCCACAGGGTTTAGGGGATCCTGATTTTCCATCTGTACGGTCAGCATTTTGATAAAGGTTTCAAAATCAGAGCTGATCGCTGTTGCCCCTTGATCACTGCCAGCGGTGGGCTGCGAATTCAGGCCGGTGTTCTGAATAGTTGATCCGATTTCCATTTTGTTCTCCTTCAGACGCGAATATCGACGCGGTCAGTGATGATTGATGTAAGAGTTGGTGCCTCAGGCAGCTCAGACCGGGTCATGCCGTCTGAAGTTGCGGAAGGATCGGAGGCCTGATCAAAGGGTTGATTCGGGTCTGCATCGCCGGAATTTTGTTGCGAGAATGAAAACTGCGCCTCGCCATATCCGATATCGAGGAATTCCTGCGCCAACACCTCGGCATTGCGGCGCATCAGGTCTAATGTCTCGGGCCGCTCAGCCGAGACTTGCACCACCACAGTACCATCTGTCGTTTGCAGGCTGATCTTGACGCGCCCCAATTCGACAGGGTTCAACACCAGGTCAATGGGCCGCCCTGCACCCCCACGTAGTGCGGCATCAGCCAGCTGCATGGCCATATGGCGCGGCATCTCGGCGCGGGTCATCGGGTTGTCTGGGGTGGCCCTCATGGCACCTGGTTCGCCAGTCAGGCGCAGTTCGGAGATGGGCAGCGTTTCGATGGGAAAGCGCTCAACATTCAGGTCGGTGTTCAAAGGTGCCGCAGTCAAGGGCGGCTGTTGAATCACCATCATCGGACGTGAGGAGAATAGCACGGGCGCCGATGGTGACGGCATCACATCCGGGGCGGCTTTTTCAATGCGCGACCTATCGGCCTTGCCCGACCGCCCGCCTGTCTGGGATTGCAGCGCGCTATCCATCACGGCACGCGCGTTTAGAGGACCGGGCACGTTGGTGACCTGAGCGCCCACAGCCCCGAGAGTTTCAAGTTTGGGTTGGGATGGTTGGACCAAAGCGCCACCAAGCGGCGTTTCAACAGAGTCAATTCCCCGAGCGAGCCTAGCAATCGCTGCGCCTTGAGTATCGCCTGCTGAGCGCGCCAGATTGACCTGAGGGGTCTGCAAACGTGCCAGTGGATTTTGTGCGCCCGCCTGATTCAGGTCAACGGGTTGCGCCAAAGGCTGCTGGGCGCTCTGTGTCTTGGGGGCCGGATCGGAGAATGTATCTTTTGGATTGGTGCCACGCCCATCAGGCAATACAGTCCCTGTCTCCAAATCACTGGACCTACTTGCCTTATCTGGCAGAATAGCCATTTCCCTCAAGGTCGGGTTTGATGGCTCTTTGTCCACGTGCTTGGCAGCATCGGCTGATCGGGCGCCCACGGGCGTATTCGCTTGATTGTTCACGGGTGCATTTTGTCGAAGACCTATGGCTTGCGCCGTTGCAACAGGTGGTGTTGGCACGTCAGTGCGCCCGTGATCAGAAGGCAGCGGGCCTTTTGGTGAATCTGGCACAGCGGGCTGTTGAGGACGCGTCAAAGATGCATCATCCCGCGTGGCATCATCGCTGGAATCATGCGAGTCTGCGGGCAAAGCAGACGTTGTTGTTAGGTCGACATCACTCAGCCCGGAGGAATCAGTGGCCTCATCTGGGCTGACAGTTGACGGCTCTTCTTCCTTTAATACTGGTGTATTCGTGGTCTTCTCATCCTGATCTGACCCCTCTGGCCAAAGAAACTCAGCAAATTTGGCTTTGGGTGATTCTGCGGATGCCTCGCTCGACTCGGCGGATAGGTTTTGCGCCTGAGTCTTGCCCGCTATGGCGGCAATGGTGTGTGTCATAGACAAATGTTGCATCTCTGCCTCCAGGAATTCTTCCGTTGGAGGGCACAATGCCAAAAGCTGGTTACTGCTTCTTTACCGATTTGCGATCAAATGACCCTCGGCAACCAACAGAGTTTCTGCAATTCGAGGTATTCCGGTGACTGATCTTTTACCAATTCCCCAAATCAAAACCCCAAACCGGGTTCACGCCCGCATCACACCCAGCCCAACAGCACGCGAAGCGGCAGAAAGGCTGGAGGCGACTTTTCTGGCTGAAATGTTGAAGTCCGCCGGTCTGGGCACCCAATCCAACAGCCTGAGCGGAGGCGTCGGCGAAGATCAGTTTGCATCGTTTCACAGGCAAGCTCTGGCGGATGCACTGGTGCAAAACGGCGGTATTGGCTTGGCTGAAACCTTCTACAACGCAATGATGGAGAAAGAAAAATGAGCGATACCAATCCACAAAAGCTGATTGATCGTCTGGATGAACTTCTGGAAAAAGAACGTGATACCCTGTTGCAAGGCAAATTGAGCATCATGGCCGAGATCGCAGACGAGAAAGAGCAGCTTATCGACGCTTTGAACGCATTAGAACCTGAGTTTCACACTGACCTTGCTGCGCTGCAGGGCAAGGTCGTGCGCAATCAGGCCCTGCTGGACGGTGCACTACAAGGTATCCGCAAGGTGGCCGCGCGGCTGGCCGTTTTGCGCCGCATCCGGCGTACACTTGAGACCTATGACGAGACAGGCCAGAAACAGACCATCCAAGGTGAAGTTGAACGACGGGTTGAGAAACGCGCCTGACGATTTATTTTAAATGCCGGGCAGTTCACTGGCCCGGCTTAGTACTCCTTTAGTATTTGCCAGAGCATTCTGATGATGCATCCGACAACGGGTGGCGCGGATCGTGCAACACCTTCCGCATAGGTCAGAAAGACAGCTTAGGCCGTCACCCGAGTGGGGGCGGGACGTGTAACAGGCGCAAAAGCGTCTAAGCTAAAGGAAAATGCTATGTCCAGCATTCTGACGAACTCCAGTGCCATGGTGGCACTGCAAACCCTGAAATCAGTCAATTCAAGCCTGGCCAAAACCCAGGAAGCCATCTCGACCGGGAAATCAATCGGATCAGCCAAAGACAATTCAGCTATCTGGGCGATTTCCAAGACGATGGATTCGGATGTACGTGGCTTTAAGGCCATCTCGGACGCCCTGTCACTGGGTGAAAGCACCGTCGCTGTAGCCTCGGCGGCGGCAGAACAGGTGGTGAGCGTGCTTCAGGAAATCAAAGGTTTGGTCGTCTCGGCACAATCCGAGAATGTTGACCATGCCAAGATCCAGGCCGACATTGACGAACGTGCCGCTCAGGTGGCGTCGATCGTCGGGGCTGCACAGTTCAACGGGGCCAACCTGCTCGCCGCGGATGTGGATGGCAATGGGGCCACGTCTGTGTCGATCTTGTCCTCGCTTGACCGTGTGGGCACCGCTGCGCCGACAGCTTCCACCATTGATGTCGACACGGCGGATTTTGAAACTGATGTCGATCTGGTTGCGGATTTGACTGCGATCACCGATACGACCACGGCGGCCACCGCCCTGGGCGAGATCGAGACCTTTCTGCAAACCGCGATTGATGGTGCCGCAGCTTTGGGTGCTTCGGCCGGCCGGATTTCCAGCCAGAACGAGTTTGTCGGGAAACTGACAGACGCGATGGTGTCAGGGATCGGCGCCCTGGTAGATGCCGATATGGAAGAGGCCTCAGCCCGCCTTCAGGCATTGCAGGTTCAGCAACAGCTGGCCACGCAATCGCTGTCGATTGCCAACCAAGGCCCGCAGAACATCTTGTCTCTGTTCCGAGGTTAAATCTATCACGAGGGCGTCTGATTGGCGCCCTCGTACCCACTGATTTTCCATAATAACTCGGAAGGAAATTGTCGTGGATGCTCTTCTACAGGCAAAACAGGCATATGGCAGCAAAACTCAATCTATTCGCACTCATCGCGGCGCAGAATACGAAGCCTTTGCACGCGTCACTCATCGGTTAAAAACTGTTAAAAGGGCAGATGTTGCCGCTTTGGCTTCTGCTATCCACGACAACCGTCGTTTGTGGACATTGCTCGCCTCTGACGCGATCGGAGACAACAATGGACTGCCAGAAATACTGCGCGCACGCATTGTGTATTTGGCAGAATTCACGCGCCTGCACAGCAGCAAGGTGCTCATGCGCAAGGCCTCGGCCGACGCGCTGGTCGAAATCAACACTGCCGTCATGGGCGGATTGCGCGACAGGAGCACCAAGACATGAGCGGACTCGTCCTGAAACTCGGCCCAAAAGAACGTGTGTTGGTCAATGGTGCCGTGATTGAAAACGGAGATCGGCGATCACGCCTGTCGATCATGACTCCCGATGCAAATATTTTGCGCCTGCGCGATGCAATCCATCCGGAAGAGGCAACTACCCCGGTTCGAAGGGTGTGCTATGCGACACAATTGGTACTCTCAGGTGATGTCACACCCGAAGATGCCAGACAGCAGTTGCTGCGAAATATCGAAGAGCTGAGTCAGGTCTTTATAGACCACGACAGCCATACGCACTTGGCTCGGGCAACCGAGGCGCTGTTGGGAGAACAGTACTACCAGTGCCTTAAGTCTCTACGCGCGCTGTTGCCGCGAGAGGATCGCCTGATGGCGCACAGCGTGCAATAATGTTCCAGCCTATTGTACCTACCTCTGGCCTGACTGGCTGGGTATTTCTAAACGCAACGATGGAGCGTCAAACGGAGGTGTTTAACAAATCTCCAGAACTCACCCGCGACACCGATTATTTTGAACAAAACATCGGCAATATAAGCACAGCCGAGGAGCTGGTTTCAGACCGGCGCCTGTTGCGTGTCGCATTGGGTGCGTTTGGTTTGGAAGAAGACATCAATAGCCGCGCCCTGATTGAAAAAATCCTGAGCGAAGGCACCGAAGATACTGATGCGCTTGCAAATAAACTGACCGACGAGCGGTATAAAAATCTGGCCGAGGCATTTGGATTTGATCGCTTGTTCGGCCCACGAACCACCCAAAGCGGCTTTGGCAAAGAGATTGTCGATCAGTTTCGGGCGCGATCGTTTGAGGTGGCGGTTGGCGATCAGGATCTGGCCTTGCGCCTGGCCCTGAATGCGAAGCGCGAATTGCCAGGTATTGCCCTGGAAGGCGATAGCGAAAATGCTAAATGGTTTGGCGTTATGGGCACCGAACCCTTGCGCACAGTTTTTGAAACAGTGCTTGGGTTTCCAACTGGGTTTGGCCAGCTTGATCTGGATCGACAGTTGGTTGAGTTTCAGGATCGCGCCAGCAGTCAACTTGGGTTAACCTCCATCGATGATCTGGCCGACCCTGAAAAACTGGATCAGTTGATTGAGCGATTCTTGCTCATGGATCAAATCAACGCAGGTAGTTCCATGAGCAGCAATTCCATTGCTCTTACCCTATTGCAATCCGCCACTAATTTTGGATGACTTGAACGCCGATCCAAGCATATTGCCTGCAATATCCTTGCTGATCTGGTAACATTTACCCATGCACTGTGGCCGTTTCCGGTGACCGGGCCACCATTTTACCAGTGTTTCCCGCGCGCCTGAGGATCAGTGATAACCGATCAAAGCTGTTTTGCACTGAGATCGATTCAGATTCGGCCAAAAATGCGTCCAGTTCTGACCAGACGCGGATTGCCATATCCAACTCAGGATCTGTGCCATCGGCATATAACCCGGCTTTGACCATGGTTTCAGAGCGTGCGTAGGCACCCAACAATGTGCGCGCTTTTTGAATCAACTTGTTTTCATTTTCACTGGCAGCACCCGGCAAACTACGCGAGACTGAGCGCAACAAGTCCACTGCCGGGTATCGCCCGCGTTCAGCAATCGCTCGATCCAATACAACATGGCCGTCCAGCACCCCACGCAGAATGTCGGCCACCGGCTCATCCATGTCCGATCCTGCAACCAAAACCGAGAAAATTGCAGTGATATCGCCCTGCCCCAACTCTCCGGGGCCGGCACGTTCACATAGGGACATTATTGTATGGGCTGTTGAGGCAGGAAATCCGCGCAAAGCAGGCATTTCACCTGCGGCGGTTGCGACTTCGCGGTGTGCTTCGGCAAAGCGGGTGATCGAATCAGCCAGCAACAATACATGTTTGCCCTGATCGCGGAAATGTTCTGCCACACTCATCGCAGCCCAGGCACAGCGTCGGCGCACCAAAGGAGATTGATCTGACGTTGCCGCCACGATCACAGAACGCTGCATCCCGGTGGGGCCCAGCACATTCTCCACAAAATCACGCAGCTCACGACCGCGCTCACCGATCAGAGCGAAAACCACCACATCAGCCTGCATGTGACGCCCGAGATGCCCAAGCAAGCTGGACTTGCCCACACCCGACCCGGCGAAAAGTCCGATGCGTTGCCCTTGGACAATTGGCAACAACGTATTGAACGCAGTCATACCGGTGCCCAGACGCGCACCCAAGGAACGCCGCTGTGCTGGCGCTGGAGGATCCGCCCTAAGAGGGCGAGGAGCGGCACCACGCATCAAAGGAAGGCCATCCATCGGCACGCCAAACGGGTCTACAATTCGGCCAATCCAACTATCTGACGGTGCGATGGAGCTGGCCCCAGACAGCGCAACCCGATCCCCCAAGGCGACACCTTGAGGTGACTCGTCCGGCAACATCAGGACAGATGTTTCATCTATCTGCAAAACCTCACCCAACAGGGCATCACCTGAACGGCGCAAGACGCGCAGCCTGTCACCCAATTGTGCCTCGTGCGACACCCCGCTGATGCGCAGCGTCGCCCCCTGCACCGCACATACACGCCCAACGACGCGCACAGGTGATAACGTCGCTATCTCGGCTTGAAGGTTGGCCATGTCTGAATTGATCATCGAACTCTCCATAAAACTTCTGAAAACAATTTCTAAAGGAATCAGGGTTAAACCTTGGTTGAAATTCACCGAGGGAGAAGCCCCGATGTTCGAAACACTCAGCATTTTCCGCACCGCCCATGCCATGGCCGTGCATGCGGGAGAGCGCCAGACTATCCTGGCGCAGAATATGGCAAACGCCGATACGCCCGATTATTCAGCGCGTGATATCAAACCATTTTCCGAAATTGTCAGCGCCACATCCACCGGGCCCGGTCTGCGGACCACCCGTGCCTCTCATCTTGCTGCTCAAAGCAGCCAGTTTGAGGCCAGCATGTTCACCCGTGAAGGTGAACATGATCCGAACGGGAATTCGGTTTCGCTTGAACTTGAAATGCTCCACGCAGTGGACGCCAAGCGACAGCACGACCGCGCATTGGCGATCTACAAATCCTCGATGGGCTTGTTGCGCACATCTCTGGGCCGTGGGTGAGGGTAGATAGATGAGTGATTTTCAAAACGCACTTTCTGTCTCGGCAAGCGGGTTGAAGGCCCAGGCGCAACGGTTGCGTCATGTCTCAGAAAACATCGCCAACACTGACACGCCGGGATACCGCCGCAAAACCGTGAGCTTTGAAACCGAATTTGGTGGCTCAGGAACGGTTGGCCATGTGGAAACCGGGCGCGTGCACTTGGACAAATCTGCACTGACGCAGATGTATGACCCCAGCCATCCGCTGGCTGATGATACAGGCCACTATGAAGGGTCAAACGTGAGCCTTGTGATTGAAATTGCCGACGCGCGTGAAGCGCAACGCAGTTACGAGGCCAATTTGAAAATGTTCGATCAGGCACGGCAAATGTCGTCCAGTCTGCTTGAACTACTACGCCGATAAATTCGGCAGAAAGAGGAGTTCCAGAATGGAAATCAGTTCCCTGAATGCTGTGCAAAAATACGCAGCAAGCCGCCCCGCCACTGCGCCAAAGGCCGAAGTGGCGGGTGTGGGTGAAACCGCAATAAACCTGGCTCGGGATTTTGCGGCCACTTTGCAAGAAGGCGAAGCGACAGCACAGGCAGCCATGACAGGTGACGCCGATCCGCATGCCTTGGTGCACGCGCTGGCCCAGACAGAACTGGCTGTGGAAACCGCCGTGACCGTGCGTGACAAAGTAGTTGAGGCCTATCAGGAAATCCTGCGGATGCCGGTGTAAGACGATGCAGGATCAAGTGGTATTCTTCGATACGATGCGTCAGGGGCTATGGATTGCTGTTATGATCTCAGTCCCTATTCTGAGCGTTGCATTGATCGCAGGCTTAACAGTGGGGCTATTCCAGGCGTTGACCTCAATCCAAGAACTGACCCTGACATTCGTTCCAAAACTGGCCGCGATTGTCGCTGTGTTCTGGCTGACCATGGGGTTCATGACCGAAACACTTGTGTCCTTCTTTCAGTCGCGTTTGATCCCATTGATCATCGGAGGGTAAGTGATGGAAAACGCAAGCTATACCACATTGACGCGGCAGGTCGGGTTGACCCGCGAGCTTCAGGTGATTGCCAACAACATCGCAAACTCGGCCACCACCGGGTTTCGTCAAGAGGGGCTGATCTTTGGTGAGTATGTCCAACGGACAGAAGGTGGGCCTTCCATCTCAATGGCGCAAGCCAATATTCGCAACACATCAACCCTGCAAGGTGGCCTAACGCAAACCGGTGGGCAGCTTGATTTTGCGATTGAAGGCAATGGGTTTTTTCTGATCGAAACCCCCTCAGGTGAACGGCTGACCCGTGCGGGCAGTTTTTCTCTTTCGGCGGTTGGAGATCTGGTCACACCCGATGGATTTCGGGTTCTGGATGCTGGCGGGGCACCGATTTTTGTGCCGCCCGACGCCTCTGATCTGGCGGTCTCTTCTGATGGAACTCTTAGCGCAAATGGCCGCCCCCTTTCGCAACTTGGGCTAGTGCAACCAACCGACCCAATCAATCTGATCCGCGAAGACGGTGTGATGTTTCGCACGACAGGCGGGACTGATCCGGTGCTGGATGGTCGCGTTTTACAAGGGTTTCTGGAAAGCGCCAATGTTGATCCGGTCAGTCAAATTGCCCGGATGATCGAGGTACAGCGCGCCTATGAAATGGGTCAGAGCTTTCTCGATGCGGAGAACGAACGTATCCGCGCAGCCCTAAAAACATTCATTCGTTAACCCCGAGAGGATCCCCCGATGAGAGCCCTGAAAATTGCCGCGACTGGTATGGCGGCCCAACAAATGCGGGTTGAGACAATCTCGAACAACCTCGCCAATATGTCTACGACGGGGTATAATGCTCGTCGGACCGAATTCGCCGATCTACACTATCAACAATTGACGCGTGCCGGCACAGTGAATGCTGCCGATGGCACAGTTTTGCCGACAGGCGTTCAATTGGGTTTGGGTGTGCGCCCCGCAGCAGTGAGCATGCATCTGTCACAGGGCTCACTTTCTGCCACCAATGGTGATCTGGACGTTGCTATTGAGGGCCGCGGGTATCTGGAGGTGACACTGCCATCTGGCCAAGCTGCCTATACTCGCGATGGAGCGCTGAAGCGCACCGGCGAGGGGTTAATCGTTACATCTGATGGTTTTGCAGTTGCCCCTGAGATCGTCATACCATCGGACGCACGCAGTCTGTCGATCAACTCGGCAGGAGAAGTATATGCCTACTTCCAGGACAATGTAGAAGCGCAGTTGCTGGGTCAAATTACCATGGCCGGGTTCACCAATCCCAAAGGGTTGGAGGCGATTGGCAGTAACATGTTCACCGAGACCGAAGCCTCAGGTCAGCCAATTATTGGCTCTCCCGGCGAGGATGGCTTGGGCACCCTCCGCCAGGGATACCTTGAGGACAGTTCCGTTGATCCGGTGCGCGAGGTGACTGAACTCATCGAGGCACAACGCGGCTATGAGTTGAACTCCAAAGTAATTTCCGCAGCGGATCAGATGCTTGGCGCAACGACACAGGTGCGATGATGCGCGTTCTTATCTTCATTGCGCTTTTTTTCTCCGTCACGCCTGTAGGCGCCGAAACCGTGTTTGCCGCCCGTACGATCCGCGCGCAATCCATCCTGACGGCTCAGGATTTAGTGCTGAAAAAGATTGATGTCCCTGGTGCCTTTACTGGGTCTCAACAAATCATCGGACAAGAAGCACGAGTCACACTTTATGCCGGCCGACCAATCCGGCCTGGCGATATTGGCCCGCCTGCAATGGTGGATCGAAACCAGATTGTGCCCCTGGTGTTTAATGCCAACGGTTTGATGATTACTACCGAAGGCCGATCGCTCGCGCGGGCGGGGATTGGAGAGTATGTGCGCGTCATGAACCTATCATCGCGCCACACGGTTATGGGCATGGTGATGCCTGATGGCCGCGTGATGGTGTCTCGTTGAAAGGGATCAGAATGATAAAAACCAGTCTCTGTTTTGGCCTAATTCTTGCTTCAGCGGCCTGTGCGCGCATGGATCACATCGGCAAACCTCCCACAATGACGCCACAGCTGGAATCAGATGAACGGTCTGCAATGTTAAACCCTGGTTTGCCACTGCGTGCCGATCCAGCACGTGATACCGACGCTGCTTCGCTCTGGGCCAGTGGCAAACAATCCTTGTTGGGGGATCGGCGTGCGCTGCAACGCGGAGACATCTTGACCGTCGTGGTTGAAATTGACGAAAAGGCAGAGATTTCGAATTCCACATCTCGGTCACGCAGTGGATCTGAAAACCTGAGCGTGCCACATCTGTTCGGCCTTCCCCAGCGCATCAATGAAGATTTGCCAGACGGTGCGTCTTTGGACAATGCCGTGGAACTGGACAGTTCGGGCAAATCTGGCGGTGATGGTTCGGTCAAACGCAACGAAAAACTGACTCTGCGTGTCGCCGCAACTGTTATGCAGGTATTGCCCAACGGCGTTCTGGAGATTGCTGGCAGTCAGGAAGTACGTGTCAATTTTGAGTTGCGCGAGCTGCTGGTTGAAGGCTTTGTGCGGCCCGAAGATATATCGCGCCAGAATGAGATCACATACGATAAAATCGCTTCGGCGCGGGTGTCCTATGGCGGACGAGGACAGATCACAGATGTGCAACAGCCCCGTTACGGCCAGCAGATTCTAGATGCTGTATTGCCTTTCTAAGAGGACAAAATGATAAGAAAACTATTTCCCATTCTACTCATCCTAATTGGTGCGGGCGCCGGTATTGGTGCCGGGATCATACTCAAGTCTTCACCAACAGATATGGCAAACCACAATCCCTGTGGGGACATGTCTGAGCCTGACACTCATATGGTCGAAGAAGGACCCGCCGAAGCAGAAATGCCAGAGTATGTCGAGTTGAATAACCAGTTCGTTATACCCGTTGTTTCAGTTGATTTAGTCGAATCTCTGGTTGTGATGTCTGTGGGCATAGAAGTGGATGCAGGCCAAACTGAAATCATTTACACGCGCGAACCCAAACTGCGTGACGCGTTGCTGCAGGTGATGTTTGATCACGCCAACATAGGTGGATTTCAAGGCCGGTTTACCGATGGAAACAATTTGGATGTGTTGCGAGCTTCACTGACCGAAGCGGCGCAAAATGTGGTTGGGAAAATTGTCACCGGGGTTGTCATAACTGATATCGCCCGACAGGATGTATGATTCTGGAACCCGTCTAATTCTGGGCCTGTGCCGCCTGAATTCTCTTTAGAACAGACAACGACTCTTCGCTTTCCCTCGCAATCTTGTCGAGGTGACATGCGCCGGCCTTTTGCGCAGCGGTATTGATCTGGTCGGCGGCCAACTTTCGGCCATGTGCTTGTTGCAGCGCTTTCATCATTCGTTCTTTTTGCACAAGACACAGGGCTAACCGACGGTTGAGATCAGCACGCGTGCGCCCCAGCCAGGCTTGCCATTGCACATCTGCCCCGATCTGCCGCACGGCACGCAGTTTTGCGGTCGGAAGTGCCAGATTTGCCTCGCGGCTCGCATCTAACTGGGCCAGATCGCGGCGCAAAGCAGCTTCCTGCTCGACCACTTGACGCATTTTGGATTGTTCAGCCTGAAACAATATGTTGGTCAGCTCAGCCAATTCGGTACTTGCTGTGCGGGTCATCCGAATTTCTTCGCGCGACGACGTAGAGTTTCAGCAAAGCGGATAGCAGCAGCCACAACCCGGTAGTGATCAGAATCAATCTCGTCTCCGATTTGCGTCGTGGCGTACAGGGCTCGCGCGGTGGGTGGATCGTGTCGGATAGGAACGCCGTTTTCCTCGGCCAGCTCACGAATTGACAGAGCGATGTGATCCACACCCTTGGCCACGCAGGTGGGTGCAGATCCGGGCGCGCGGCTCCATTTCAAGGCAACAGCATAGTGGGTTGGGTTTACGATCACCACATCGGCGTCAGGCACATCAGCCATCATCTGAGCCCCCGCTATTTCAGCCCCCTTCTGTCGGCGTTTTTGCTTCATATGCGGATCGCCCTCATGGCGTTTGTGTTCCTCCTGAAGCTCTCGGTAGGACATGCGATTCTGGCGCAGAAAATCATGGCGTTGCCACAAAAAGTCGGCGGCGCCTACTAGAAGCGCTATGAGCAACACCACAAACATGAATTCGACCACCATCCGAAGCATCAATGCGCCTATCATGTGTGGTTCCGCGTGAATGGCCCCGGCCATTTCATCAATTCTGTAAGTCAGGAAGAACCCCAACAGAATGGAGTAAAACAACAGTTTGCAAAAACTTTTTGTAAACTCGAACAGGCCGGAAATACCGAATTTCTTCTTCGCATTGGCGATCGGATCAAGCCGGGAGAGTTTTGGCTTCACCTTGTCAGTTGCGACGATGAAACTGCGTTGTGCCAGAACCGATAGCAGGCCCATACCTGCCGGTATCAGATACCAGCCCAGCAAGGCCAAACCAATACTGGCCATCAATCCGCTGAGTCCCGATGCACCGCTACCTTCAAATACCAAATCGGCAATCGCAGCTGATTGACCCACGAGCGCCGCCATGGAAGAGCCCATTTGCTCAATCGTGTCGGCTCCAATAGACAGCCCCACCAAAAGGAAACCCCCGTATGTCGCGGCGGTGGTCAAATCGGCTGATCGTGCAATGTCACCTTTCTTGCGTTTCTCCAGCAACTTTTGTGGCGTTGGTTCATGTGATTTTTCGGCGTCATCCTCCTTGTCAGCCATGGTTCAGCCCCCAAACGGGTTGGCGATAAAGCCCTGCAATGCATCAACCCAAAGTGACAGCATTGTAGGTGCCAAAAACAAAAGCAAGCCCATCCCAGTTGCGGTGATCACCGGCGCGCCGACAAAGACAACCATCATCTGAGGCATAGCCCGATTGATGATACCGAGGGTCAGATTGTACAGCACAGACACGATCACAAAGGGCGCGGCCAACGTGAAGGCCAGGGCAAAAGCACCTGAGATTTGGCGCACGCCCCAAGCCGCGACTGTTGCGGCCTCAGGCATGACAGCTGCTGGAAATACGCCGTAGGTCAATACCAGCATCTGCGCGACTCGCACATGCAGGCCCAATAACATCGCCAAAGCCAGCGCCCCCACAACCAACAAGTGCCCCATAGCAGGCAAGGGTGTGACCCCTGCGCTGCCTAATATTTGCGAAAGGGAGGTTGATTGCGCCGCAATGGAACCTGCGGTTTGTAGAGACAGGACAAATAGGCGAATCCCAATGCCGATTATCAGGCCGACCAATGTCTCGCTGACCACCAACCATCCGATGGGCGGCTGGTTAACCACCAACGCCTCAAGATGCGGTTGAGAGGCAGGGGCGACAATAACGGTCATGGCCAGCGTAAGCACCAGTTTGATTCGGGCAGGCACGGAGCGTTCGCCAAACCCAGGAAACAGTGACATTACCGGGCCCACGCGCAACAGCACCAGAAAGTGCAACCACAACACATCTTGTGACAGGTTTAGAACTGCTGCCAGATTGTTCATGCGGCGATCATGCCAACTAGGGCGGGTTTTGCATCAACACCGATTTCCTCAAACGACAGGACCGGGTTTGAAATATTGCGTGCCGACAAAACCGTGCGCAAAAAGCGCCGTCGTGCGGTTGACGTGACAATTGCAGGATAAATGCCCTGATCACCTACTTTGCTGACCTCGGATGAGACAGCTTCTGTCAGGGTGTTAAAAAGCTCAGGAGGCAGTGCCACATCAAGGCGATTAGGTTCTGAATCTATCTGATAAGTGGAAAATGTATCTTCCCACTCAGGGGACAGCTGGATAAGTGGCAGGCTGCCATCTTCTCGTTGCAAATTGGCGACCAGTTGGAAGCCCAGACGCTGGCGCACATGTTCGCATATCGCTTCGGGCTGCGCATTGTAAAGCTGACGGCCTTCGGCGGTCGCTTCAAGAATCAGTGGCAGATTGCGGACTGAAACCTGCTCGGCCAACAAAAGCCGCAGCACCGCATGCAGCAGGTCGGCAGGTACACGGTCCGGGATGATTTCATCCAGAAGTTTGCGGTTGGCCTCTGTGCGAACCGGATCACTGAGGTTAACCATTTCATCCAAAAGGCGACGCATAGATTTCATCGTCAAAAGGCGGCTGAGATTGCGGCGAATAACCTCTAATAGATGGGTGGCCAACACTTCTGCTGGGGCAACGAGCGTAACACCACTGATCGCCAGGTCTTCTTGAGCGTCAGTGGAAACCCAGCGGGCGGGTGCTCCATAGACCGGCTCTTGCACATCCTCGCCAAATGGCAGATCGGCATGCCGCGCCGGATCAAGTGCCATTATCTGATCAGGATGCAACACGGCGCGAGCCTGTTCGACCCCCTGAATGCGGATCACATAAGTGCCCTGGGCAATACCAGGATCATCGGTCAACCGAATTTCTGGTAAAATCATCCCGAAGCGGGTGGCGATATGGGTGCGCATGTTGGAAATTCGCACATCGAGCCCAGTGCCGGGATCCAGTACCAAATTAACTAGGTCCGTGGCAAACTCCACATGGATATCATCCAGTTCCAGTATATCACCGAGGGATTTCTCAGCAGGGGCCTCAACAGTTTGATCCGTCGGGTCGCTGAGCAAATCCTTGTCTTTTCGCGCACGCATCATGGCAAAGGCCATCGCCCCCAATGCAAGTGCACCAAGCATGAACGGCACAAATGGCAAGCCCGGAACCAGTGCAAACAACCCCATAAGAACGCCAACCGTGGCCAATGCCGAGGGGTGACGGCCCAACTGTGCGACAAGCGCCAAATCGGTCGCCCCTTGTGCGCCGCCCCGCGCCAGCAGAAGTGCTGAGGCAATAGAGATAATTACCGCCGGTATCTGAGTGACCAGCCCATCACCCACAGTTAGAATTGTGTAGGTTTCGAACGCACGGCCAATAGGCATATCATGCACGATAACGCCCATGATCAACCCCATTATCAGATTGAGAAGTGTAATGAGAAGTCCGGCAACCGCATCGCCCTTCACGAATTTGGATGCACCATCCAGAGAGCCAAAAAAGGTGGTTTCCAGTTGCTCACGCTCGCGGCGTTCTTTCGCCTCTTGGTGGTTGATGGCACCAGCGGACATATCACTGTCGATCGCCAATTGTTTGCCAGGCATACCATCTAGGGCAAAACGCGCGCTGACTTCGGCCATGCGTGCAGCACCTTTGGTGATAACCATGAAATTCACGATCAGCAAAACGCCGAAAACCACCAGGCCAAGAAAGACGCTGCCACCCATGATAAAGTTGGCAAAGCCTTCGATTACTTCACCTGCTGCATCAGTGCCTGTATGCCCCTGACCGATTATCAGTTTGGTCGAAGAAACATTCAAAGAAAGCCGCAACATCAGCGAGGCCAAAAGAATGGTCGGAAAGGCCGAAAAATCCAGCGGGCGCTCGATAAAAAGCGTCACCGTGAAGATCAGAATGGCCAACGCAAATGAAGCCGCCAGCCCGACATCCAACACCCAAGCAGGCACTGGCAGGATCATCATCACGATGATCGCCATGAGGGCTAGTGCCAGCATGACAGTGGGTTGGAAAATGTTGCTAAAGCTTAACTGCCCCATACTCAGGATCCCAACAGTGGTTGCGCCAATCCAATCAAAGCCTGCCCTGTGCCTTGCTCCAAGGGCACCAGAGACCCGCGGGCGCCGCCATTGGAACCTGATTGCAGCAATGGGTAGGTGTTTAAACGCAACCGGTTTTGCGAAGCCGCAATCGGACTGGATGCTGCATTGGCCATACTGACAGGCGGCTGTACCTGCATATCTCGGCGGATACGGTCAAACCGGCTGCGATATTTGGTGGCATATTCAGGCGTACGAGAATGGTATGCGCCTGCAGCCTTGGACCAATCGCCGGTTTCCTGATGCAGTCTGTTCAGGAAATCAGCGGCGTATCTGGCATTTGTCAAAGGATCAAACATTTCATCAATCGAACGGAATGCCTCATGATGCCATTTATAGTTGATCTGAAAACAGCCCACATCAAAACTGCGTGCGCCACGCTTGAAGTGTCTAAAAACATACGCCCGAGCGGCATCTTCTGAGTCGAACCACTTGCCGACACCTTCCATATTCACCGTCCAAGGCCATGGCTGTAACGTACCATCACGCGTGCGGCCCGTTTCTGTTCGTGTAATGGAGCGTAGAACCGCCAAAGGCACACCGCTTTCTGCCGCGGCCACCTTGGAAACCTTGTCGCACAGGAGCGCCATATTAGCCGACGCCAACCCAGCAGTCGGCCACAGCGCAACGAAGAGTATTGAACTCAGAATCCAGCCGTTAAGGAACCCGGAACCCAGGAATATGCATGATAGTTTCACCGTTTTGATCACGTTCTGAGATCCTTACATCCACCACCAAACAGTGGGGTAACACCACGCTATGCGCATGAGATTTAGATTTGGTAACTGGCTGTATGATCTGCATCACTCAGTTGAAGGGCTGGGCACCGGGTTGGCATTGAGTAGAGCGTCGAACGCGCTGCGCATCGCCAAGCTGCCTTCAACCAAGTTTCGATTTTGAGCTAACACCGCGATGCTGCCGACAGAAGTTGTGAGTTCCTCTGTGGGAGTGCTGTCCAATAGCGTTGCCAGACTTTCAAAAACCGGATCGCCTGGCGCTGCGGCCTCAGCCCATTTGTCGCCCAGCCAAGCCTGCCGTTGCGCCTTTTGTGTCTGACCCGCAGCGACATAGAGGTGATAAGCTGCGCTATGCTCGCCCACCATACTGCGCGCTTGGGCTCGCAGAAGATTGGCATCAGAACCGATCATACCCAACATTTCAACAATCGCCTGGCGCGGCTTTTGTTTGTGAAGGGCCAATTGCGCACGTAGCAATTGGCGATCTTTCCCACTGCTATGATCTTGCGTCAAATCTCTCATAACGAATGTTGCCGCTTGATCCGCAAAGCCTAAAGTTAATAATCGATCAGCCATTGCATTTGCAACATCTGGTCGCAGTTGCTCTGCCTGCTCAGACGTAATCGGCAGAGTATGGCGTAGAAAAGAAATGTCCTCTGGTTGAAGCGCCAACCTGTGCAACAAATCCGATTGAAGCGCGACAGTTTCCTCCGGTTGCAGCTGCGGTTGAATGCGCTCAAACTCAGAAAAAGCTTGGTCGATTGCACCTGAAGCCACAAGCGCCCGGACATAGGCCCGCGCAAGGGCCGAACCAGCCTCATCATCCTGATGTTCAAAGGCATAGGCGCCAGCCAATTGTGCCAATTCAAATGATATTTCCCGCTTGTTATCAAACCGTTGATCGATCATCTGGACTAGTGCCTCGGTCGAGGGTTCTGCATTGCTCGCAGCCACATCCTGCAGGGTTTGATCGGCCTTTTCTTCATCTCCATTGGTGGTCAGTAAATCCGCTGAAGCCATGTCAGATTGCGGGCTTTGCGTGTCTTCATTGCGATCCAGAATCCGCAAGAGCTTTGCTGCAATTTTTGGGCGGTTGGCATATATAAACCGTTGAGCCAGGATCGGACCATAGTGGGCACGCAGATGATCGGGTAAACCATTAAAGGCGCGCAAGATCGCATCCGTATCCATTGGAACGCCAGTGGGAAGTGTTTCAAACGACAAAGCCGCCCACAATGCAGCAGGCGAGGCGCAACTCAACTGATTTTTTGCGAAAGGCGTTACGCCTGCATGGCCGTCTTCAGCAATGCGCGTCAGTCGAATCAGAATCGCCGTATCTGTATGTTCCGGCGGCATCGATTTCATTAAACTGCGAGCCTCAGCTCCGAAACCAAAATAGAGATATGCCCGGACCAACTGCTCAGCAATCTTTGGATTTACTGCGTCAAATTCACCCGTCAGTTGCAGGCGCAATTTTGAAATTTGATCACCAAATGGATCGTTATTCCCCCAAGATCCAACATCAATTCGACGGTCCGCTAGACATCCTGATGCCTCCAGGTTTTGCTGTTGTGCTAGATGTGACCCCAGAAAATCCCGGTCGATACTGCTTTGGGCTTTGAGATTAACGTGATCAGAGGCTTGTGTGTTTTTTACATGATCTGGAGCAAGTGCCTCTGGCTTGATCGCTGAATCTCTGCTGCTGGCAGCATCACGTTGTTCTGGCCGTTTAATACTGGGTGACAACAATCCCTGAGACGCAGCGCGACCAACCTGCTGTAATAGCCGATCACGAACTTCGGGTTGCAATGTTGTTACCGGTATATCGGTCGTTTCTGTGTCTTGCAGATTTCCGTCAGGCGAGCCCGTTAATGGTAGGTCAATCACGCTCGATTGTTTTTGACCCTTAAAAGGTGGGTTAGAAAGGTCTCGATACTCTTGCGAGCGGGTTTGCGTGGGTTTTGCTTCAGTATTTTCCGGGGTCTCACGAACATCCAGAACCAGCATTGATTTACCATGCCAAAACGCCGTCGCTTCACAAGCACAATCAAAATGGAGTTGTAGTGCATTTTCTGCGCCATTCCATTTTACGTCGGAAATTCTGTTCCGAGGGATTCGGGAATAGATCTCGCTGAGGTCCAGCTTCAGACGAGACGCGTTGAAAACAAGCCGCGCGCCATTTCTGGTTGGTTCGACCACCCACTCCATTCGGTTGGGCAATGTTACGGTAAGGCGTGAAAATGTATCATGCTCACCCGAGCGGACCTGAACAGTTTGCGCCTGCGCAGCTACCGCAAAACAAAAAATACAAGAAATGAGAATCGCCAGGCGCATCAGGCCGCTTCCTGTTTGACAGATTTCAATGCCTCTTCCAGGTCGTTGAAGCTGGGGCGGCAATGGGAGGGCGTGTTTTGACGGCCGACTTCAATACAGATGTTGGTGGAGTGGTTGTAAAGATTTGCCACAAGCACTTCGCGGATAAGCTGATAGAAGTGACCATCTTCTTCGACCACCGCTTTGACCTTGCCCGCAAACGGACCAACCAGCCCATATGACAGAAATACACCCAAGAATGTCCCAACAAGAGCACCGCCGATCATTTTGCCAAGAATTTCTGGCGGTTGGTCAATGGCGGCCATTGTTTTGATCACCCCAAGAACAGCGGCCACAATACCCAAGGCAGGCAAACCATCGGCCATGGATTGCAAGGCGTGGCTGGAATGCAAGGCATGATGCATATTGGCATCCATGCGCTTTTCCAACACCTCTTCAACCTGGTGTGGATCATCATAGTTCATCGAGGCTGAGCGAAGAGTGTCACTAATAAGTGCCACCGCTTCACCATCCGCCTGAATTTTGGGGTATTTTGAGAAAATGGAAGAGCTGTCTGGCTCTTCAATATGCTCTTCAATACCAACCGGGTTCGAGCGGGCAAGGCGAATCAGCTCAAATAGCAGGCACAGCAGGTCGCGGTAATCTTCGTGCTTCCATTTGGCACCTTTAAAGACCTTTCCAATATCCTTGATAGTGTGTTTGACTGCAGGAATATCGTTAGAAATCAGAAAGGCACCGACAGCGGCGCCCCCAATCATCATAAGTTCAAACGGAAGCGCTTTCATAATGATCCCGAGCTTTCCGCCAGCGGCAATGTAGCCGCCGAACACCATTACGAAAATTACCAGAATTCCGACTAGCCCTATCATGGTATTCTCCGTTCATCCCAATCAGGGCAAATGTGACATCTTGGGGTTAAGAAACCGTGCGAACAGTTCCATTATTCTTTGGGAACTTCGGCATTTCTTCCGGCCAAAACGACGCTGAAGGTATGTGCCGCCTCCGGCGAAATTCCCGCCAGAATCGCAGCGGCTGCATCCGGGCGCATTCGTCCGAGGAAACCTGCGGCGAATTCTGGCGTCATTTCTTCAAACAGAGCAGCGGCCTGTTTGGGCTTCATCGTTTCATAGACTTTGGTGAGGCGTGCCAGGTCTCCTTCTGCCGCAGTTTCAGCCAAAGCGATCGTATCGCGCAAAGCTGTTTCTGCCGCTGTCAGGGCGGCCAGCTTTTGGGACACCTGTTCATCAACGATTTTCAAGGCGTGCATCCTGTCGCGCAGGGCATTTTCTTGCTCAGACAGGCGCGCTTCGCGGTTCTGGAAGGCCATCAAAACGGGTTGGAGGTCTTCAGATGTCTCGCACTGCGCCAACACCGGCGCTGGTTCAAGTGGCGTGATTTCCATCTCATCGTTGGCAAGGGCAAACGCCTGACCAGCATTATCGCCCATACGAAGCACTGCCGATCCCAATAACAGGGTGGCAATCATGACCAGCCCCCCCCGATTTGAGAAGCGGCGTTTGCGGCGCAGGGATGTTTTGGGCTTTTTCATTACGCCGCTCCTGCCTGAGGTTCTGAGTGACGCCGGAAAATTGGTCCGGCAGTGGGCGCTATTTGAGCTTCTTGTTCAGGTACCTCAGGCGGGGGAACAATTTCTGTTGCAGCAACTGTGTTCACTGGCGCAGGCGCGGTGGCCGGGGCCGCCGCAGAGGCCGGTTCAGGTAAGTCATTCATGGAAACCACAAGCAACTCCAAACGTTTGGCCACACCTTCTGCACGATCAGTCAAACCATCGAGCGACTGAGTAGACGTGCTGGCGGTATGCTGAGCGGCTTGCAGCGTTTTGGTCAGGTCATCCACCTGCGCTGACAACACAGCAACTGCCCCGCCCACGCCATTTTCCAGATCATTGAACCGTGCAAGCCGTCGCGCCAGAATATAGCAATAGAATCCGGCCCCCAATGCGCCAGCAACCAGCAAAATATCTGCAATCATTTCCATAACACCCTCATCAGTTCAGTACGAATTCCATGATCAACAGGTCGTTGACCCGCCCACCGCCAGTCACAATTTGAATGCGGCGCAACATCTGCGCTCGCAATCGCGTTAACGAGGCTCCATCAGCGATGTCTTCCACCTCAAGCGCGCGTAAATAGTTGTTCAACACATCAACCACACGCGGCATCAACTGAGTAACCTCATCGGTATAGGCGCTGCCCACCTCCAGCTGCGCGCGAAACCGTAAATGGCTGCCTCGTTCACTGAGTGAAATCACCAAAGGATCCACAGGCACAAAGACAACATCAGGCATATGCGCCACCTTTTCGGCCGCGTGTTCATCCTCCATCGCGTGTTCGCCAGCCTGGTGCGAATCGCCACCAAACAGCAGACCCGACTGCACCGCATAAAACCCGCCACCGCCACTGGCCAACGCCAGCACCAATCCAATGATCAAAGGCAGCTTTGACTTCTTTTTGGGCGAGTCATCTTCGGTTTCATCAGGATCAGCCAAGCGTATTACCTCCGCGGTCGTTTGGATAACTATAAGCAGGTTAGAACTAACCGATTGTTAAGGCTGATCAGCCAATGTCGATGCCATAGACCGGCAGAACGCCTAGGTCAGGAGGCAAAGAATTGCAGCAGCTCGCTACTTTATGGACATCCCTAGATGCACGTCGTCGCGTTATTGTGGTGTTGGCCACTGCGGCCATGTTTGCCGCCGTATTGTCCCTTGCCCGTATGGCATCTGCACCCAATTTGACGTTGCTTTATGCAGGGCTGGAAAGCGGCCCCGCAGGCGAGGTAGTCAGCGCGCTAGAGGCACAGGGCGCGACTTACCAGGTGCGCGGCGGGTCGATTTTTGTTGATTCGGCCCGGCGCGATGAATTGCGCATGACATTGGCCAGCGAAGGCCTGCCTACTAATTCCGGCAAAGGATATGAGCTGCTGGACACGCTTTCTGGGTTTGGCACCACATCTCAGATGTTTGACGCCGCATACTGGCGTGCCAAAGAGGGCGAGCTGGCGCGCACCATCGTCTCACATCCTGCGATCAATATGGCGCGGGTGCATCTGGCCAGTGGTGGATCCAACCCGTTTCAACGTGATGTCACACCCACTGCTTCAGTTTCAATCTCGTCCGAGGGTGGCGGAATCACTGCGAAACACGCACGCGCGCTTCGGTTTTTGGTGGCTTCTGCAGTGGCTGGCCTAACCCCCGATGATGTCTCAATTATTGATGGTCAAGGCGGGTTGATCGGTGCCGCAGATGAGGCCCCGTCGAACACAGCTGATGACCGCGCCGATGTGATTCGCCAGAAGGTTGAGCGCCTGTTGGAAGCACGTGTGGGGGCCGGAAATGCAGTGGTTGAGCTAAGCCTTGATACCATTACCAGCACCGAATCCATCCGTGAACGCCGTATTGATCCTGATAGCCGCGTCGCTATCAGTACCGACACCGAAGAAAGATCAGATACGGCCTCGGATCAGGGTGGTGGCGACGTGACCGTCGCTTCAAATCTGCCTGCCGGAGATGCAGCGGGTGGCGACAGCTCATCCAGTCAGGCATCAGAAACGCGTGAACGCGTGAACTACGAAGTGTCCGAGACCGAACGTCAGGTGACCATGGCCCCAGGTGCAATCAAACGCCTAACTGTGGCGGTATTGGTCAATGGCTCGCTGGACACAGGCGCAGATGGGGCGGAACAATTTGTGCCCCGTTCCGATGAAGAATTGGGTTCTCTGCGTGAACTTGTGGCGTCTGCGGTTGGCTTTGATGAGACTCGCGGCGACGTCATCACATTGAAGACAATGCAATTTGAGCCCGCCGTTCCCGGAGGTACTGCTGTTCAGGCCTCATTGTTCGACAAGCTGGCGATTGACGTGATGTCAATCATTCAGGCAGCCGTTTTGGCGATTGTTGCGCTTGTGCTTGGTCTCTTCGTGGTGCGCCCATTGTTAAACAGTGGCCCCGTAGAACAGGCTTTGCCGCAGTTGAGCCCACCCCCCCGGAATGATCCGGCAGAGAATTTGACCCCCCTTACAGGTGAAATTGATGACGGCACATTTTCACCCGTAGGTATGACGACGCTACCCAATGGTGAAGACATAGTTGATGACGCCAAGGGCGGCTTGCTGTCTCTGACCGAGGGTGAAGGGCAAGAAGACCCAGTTGAACGTCTGCGCAATTTGATCGGTGAGCGTCAAGAAGAAACGGTTGAGATTCTACGCAGTTGGTTGGAAGGCGAGGAGGAGAACGCCTGATGAGTATTTCGCATTTACTCGAAGATTTTGGGTCTCTTGCACAGGGGACACCTGTTTCGCTAACCGATGTGTCTTTGGAAGAGCAGAAGCTGGAAGCCTTTGAAAAAGGGTATCAGGCCGGGTGGGATGATTCCGCTAAATCAGGGTCCGACGACAGCCGCAGGATCTCTGCTGATTTTGAACAAAACCTCCAGGACTTATCTTTCACTTATCAGGAGGCGCATGTCGCCTCACTAAATGCGCTTAAACCGCTTTTGGATCAGATGGTATCTGCCGTGCTACCTGCAATGGTACAAAAAACTCTTGGATCACAGATTTCAGAATTGCTGCATGATCTGGCCAAAAAACATGGCTCACAACCGATTGAAATCGTCGTAGCTCCCGCCAACAGCGCAACAATCAGCGATTTACTGAATCAAAGCACACAGCAAGATATCACGTTTGTCGAAGAGCCATCTCTGGCTGACGGCCAAGTTTACATCCGGTTTGGCAGCCAGGAACGTGAGATCAATTTGAACGAAGTTCTGACATCCATCGATCAAGCTGTTGTCGGATTTTTTGAAGAAGCCCAGAGGAAAACAGCATGACAGATGATGTGAACGCAACACCGACCAACGCAAGTGGACCGAAGAACCCTTTTTCTTCGGTCCCCGTTGAAATAACGATTTCGGTTGGCAAAGCCCGACCTTTGATCCGTGATCTGTTAAAACTGGGGCAGGACGCCGTTCTACCGCTAGACAAACGCGTGGATGATCCAGTGGAACTGTATGTGGGTGACCGCCTGATCGCGCGCGGGGAGCTGGAAGAGATGGAGGGCGATGCACAAGGACAGCTTGCTGTACGCCTAACAGAAGTCGCAGATCTGCAAGATGGCCTGGGATGAAACGCACATTCCTGCTTATCCTTGTACTCAGCCTGGTGGTTCTGTTCTGGGTTGCTCCCGCCTCGGCGCAAGACATAACCATCTCACTGGGGGATGAGGGCAGCCTATCCGCGCGCACTATTCAACTGATGCTGTTGATCACTGTACTGAGCCTTGCCCCGGGCTTGGCAATCATGATCACCTGTTTTCCTTTTATCGTGACGGTCTTGTCGATACTGCGGCAGGGGATCGGGCTACAGCAATCGCCTCCGAATATGTTGATCATCAGTCTGGCACTTTTTTTGACCTACTTCGTAATGGAGCCGGTTTTTATCGCCGCTTGGTCACAGGGGATAGATCCTTTGCTACAAGATAAACTGTCTTTTGAAGATGCTATCAGTCGTACGCTGACCCCTTTTCGTATTTTCATGGCGGGCCGCGTAGATGGAGACACTTTTGCAGCGATGGCGGCGTTGCGCCCGGATGCTGAAAATATCGCCACAGGCGCCGATGCGCCTTTGTCAGTTCTTATTCCTAGTTTTCTTTTGTCCGAGATTTCTCGTGCATTTCAGATTGGATTTCTTGTTTTTCTACCATTCTTGATCATTGATCTGGTTGTTGCAGCCATCTTGATGTCCATGGGCATGATGATGGTGCCTCCGGTGGTTGTCTCGCTGCCATTCAAACTGGCCTTCTTCGTAATTGCAGATGGTTGGCAATTGATCGCCGACAGCCTGGTCAGAGGGTACTTCTGACCAGGCCAACAGGCACATTACCTTACCACGAATTCAGCATGCAGAGCGCCGGCCGCCTTGATGCTTTTGAGGATGTCAATCATGTCACGCGGCGATACGCCCAACGCATTGAGCCCTGCAATCACTTCCGACAATGAGGTGCCTGGTGGCACTTCGGCCAGTCCTGTTCCTGGTTCTTCCTCGATCGAGGCATTGGTGCGGGGTAGAACGATAGTTTCCCCAGCGGCAAAGGGGTTGGGTTGCAAAGCCAGCGGCAGTTCTTCCACTCGTAGGGTTAAATTCCCTTGAGATACCGCAACGCGTGAAATTCGAACTTCTTGTCCCATAACAATAGTGCCTGAGCGTTGATCGACTACGACGCGTGCTTTGCGTTCTGGCTCGACTAGAATATTCTCAATTCGGCCCAACGCATGGGCGGCTGAACGTGCATTAGCAGCATCTACACTGATCCGCACCGTGCCAGAATCCAACATGATGGCCACAGGTTTCCCATAGGTTTTGTTGATCGCCTCTTCAATCCGCCCCGCTGTGGTAAAATCCGGTTCACGCAAAGCCAAACGCAACGTATCAAGCGAGGCAAATTCAAACTCGATTTCTCGTTCGACTCGTGCACCAGATGGGATCACTCCGGATGTAGGCACACCTTGAACCACCCCTGCAGCAACACCTTCGACAGCGGCACCGCCTGCGATGATTGTCCCTTGTGCCACAGCATAGATCTGACCGTCTGCTGCATTAAGCGGGGTCATAACCAACGTGCCGCCCAGAAGGCTCTTTGCATCACCGATAGCGGAAACTGTTACATCAATTTGTCCGCCGGTGCGTGCAAAAGGTGGCAGGCTGGCGGTAACAAAGACCGCTGCTACGTTCTTTGGGCGAAACTGCTCACCGGTGATATTCACGCCCAATCGTTCAAGGATATTTGACATGATTTCTTCGGTGAAGGGTGCGTTTCGAATGCCGTCGCCAGTGCCATTCAGGCCAACCACCAGGCCATACCCCACCAGGTCATTCCCACGCACCCCATCAAATTCTACCAGATCCTTGATCCGGATCGGGCTGGCCGACACCGGGAGCACGAAGAGCGACAGAGCGATGAGGCAGCTTGTAAGACGTTTGCGTATGTTCATCACAGGTAATTCACCAAATTGAGCCGCGACATACGCGACGTGATTGTATAGAGCGTTTCAAGCCGCAATTGGACGGTTTCAAGCTCGGTTGCTGTGTCGTAGGGATCCACTGCCAGTAATTGAGTTTGCACCAACGATAGGCTGGTCTGTTCAGCCGAGAGACGCGTGGCTGCGCGGTCAATGCGGCTTTCGGCAAAGCCCAGATCGGACCGTATATCGATGATCCTCGATTCAGCCCCAAGTAAGTCTTGCCCAATTTGCTGTGTCAGGGTGTGTTGCTCACCGTTGGTTAAGGTCACGCCGGGATCATCCAAGACCGAAGCAATCGCAATCTGCTTCAGCACCGCGCGAATTGCTGGATCATTGGCCCGCAAGTCAAGCGAAACAGATTCCCCATCCCCCAGTTGATAGGCATTTCTTGCGGAAGATCCCCCTTGATAGATCAGTGTTTCAAACCCACCCGCCGGATCAAAGAACGTATCCAGCGCCGTGGTGACGTCACCCGCAGTTACTGACCCTGCTACGGCTGCCTGAATTGCCGCGATAAAATCACTGGATGAGGCCAGCGGCGACCGTGCAACTTCATCACCAGAAAACAGCGACCGGCCTCCGACATTTGCGTTCAGAGCGGCAAAAACCGTGGTAAGTGTACCGCGCGCTTCGTTGGCAAACGCCTCAAAGTCGATCGCTCCGGGGGAGGCGCCTATGGTCAGCGCGGTCAGGCTAAGGTCTTGTGTGGTGGTTTGCACTGAGTCCAACGCGAGTTGCATCACTGACGTTTCAACCCGGCCCTGATCGGCGCCACGTTGATAGGATTGCGACAGTTCAAGTTTGTGTTGCACATCGGCCAAATGCAGGAGATTTCCCGAGAGGTGTTGCGAGACATCCGCTGTTAAACCGCTAGCCAGCTCTGTTGCGAGGCGGTCCATTTGTTGTTTAAGGGCAGTGTTTTGATGGCGCAAGGCGAAGCCCTGAGCGAGATCACCAATAGAATTGAATGACATAGGTTAAATCCTCAAAAGGGCTTGCATCATTTCGTCGATCGTTTGGATCATTCGGGCATTGGCTCCGTAGGCTTGCTCGACTAACAAAAGCCGTTGCAGTTCGGCATCTGTATCGACACCATTTTCCAGCTCCAGATTGACCAATTCACTTTGCCGGGCCGAAGCAAATGTGAGCGCCTGATCCAGTGTCAGGCGATTTTGCCCGAGTTGTGATGAATAGGTGGCCAGATGACCGGTCATCGACCGCGCAGTGCCGCCCAGAGACCCAGACGCGAGGCCAACATCAGAAGAGAGTGCTGTGGAAAGCTCGACCAACAATGTGCCATTGCCCGCAGGCCCCTGAGTGAGCGCACCTAACCCGTCACGCAGCCGCCAAGCCTCGCCACCTTGAGAGGGATCAACCAAGGCATTTAGGGAAATACGGCCTGCCACGCCCACCTCATTCACCGGGGCAAACACCAGCCCGCCATCCGTAAAGAGGCCCGGATCGCCTGGCGCACGGGTTGCATCCAAGCTTGGATCTTGTAATCGCTCAAGCATATTTCGAGCGAGCGCATCCAGTTGCGTTTGCGCATCTACCGCCAGATCATCACGCACCGAAAATAATGCGGCGAGGCGGCCCCCTTCAACCGGGCTGCCAGTCCCAGATGGGGGCACGGCCACACCGTTGATTGTCAGGCCGGAGAGTAGCCCGTTATCAAGGGTCATGTGCGGAGCAACGACATTTGATGGGTTGAATTCCAATGTGGCTGCCGTGCCATCCAGAAGAATTGCGCCGCCGGGTGTAAAGAGCGCCAATGTGCCATTGTCCCGCGGCACTTGTCGCACCGGGATCAGTGTTGCCAGTTCATCAATCTGTTGTTGGCGATGATCCAAAAGCGAGGCGGACAAATGATCTTTGTTGGTGTGACTAGCGATTTCAACATTCAGCTGTTGGATGTTGCCGAGAAGGGTATTGGCCCTATCCACAGTGCTGGAAATCTGGCCCTCGGTATCTGTACGGTCGCGCTCTATTTCATTGGATGCCGTGTTGAACCCTTGAGTCAATTCGCCCGCTCGTACCGCCATTTCCAAAAGAGCATTACTGTTTTCAGGATTGTTGGATGCGAAAAGAAGACTGGCCTCAAACGCCGCCAACCTACCCGAGAGCGACGCCGGATCGTCAGGAGTGCCCAATGTGCGTTCCAACGATGTGACGAACTCCGCACGTGTTTCGGCGTAGCTTGACGCCCCATCCGCAGCACGCCGATCTGTCAAAAGCACCGGGTCCACCCGACGGGTGATCCCGGTGATGCTAACGCCCGACCGGCCATAGCCATTGGAATTTTGCTCCAGCTGGCGGGGGGCGTATCCTTCGGTCAGAACGTTGGCCAGATTGGATGATGTCACATCGGCCGCACGGGCCGAGGCGGTCAATCCGGTTATCGCGGCATTTAGGGCGCTTGAAATGCTCATGAGGAAGCCTTTTCTGAAAGAAGGATTACAGCGGAAACCGTATTAACGCTTGATGTTGGTGGTTTCCTGCAACATCTCGTCCACGGTCTGGATCACTTTGGCGTTTGAAGAATAGGCGCGCTGGGTCTGGATCATATCCGTCAGCTCGCCAGCCACATCTGTGGATGATTCCTCGCGTGCAAATGACACCACATCACCAGTCGGGCCATCACCAGCGTCCCACAGGAAGAACGACCCGCTGTCGGGCGATGGCATGTAGGTTTGCTGATCCAACGCAACCATCCCGTTAGGATTGGGCAAGTCAACCAAAGGCACCTGATAGATGATCCGCGTGATACCCGTATCAAATGATGCCCGAACGAAACCATTGGCATCAACCTCAGCCGAAGTCATGTTGCCCACGGGCGATCCATCTTTGGAAATTGAAAGGGGTGCAAAACTGTTCGACAGCTGGGTCATGCCATCTGCGGCGCCCAAGGTGCCGATGTTAACCTCCATCGGGCCACCAGCAACGTTGACAATCATACTGCCCGTCACACCGTCATAAGCCCCGCCAGTAACAGTCGCGACACCCAACATTGTCCCGCCAGAGGCGCGCGCGTCATCAAAGGTCAAAGTGTATTCGCCGATGATAGCACCGCCCTGGGCAGAATCGGCGATGGTCATCGTCCATTCATTTGATGCACCAGCACCCGGCACTGTTGGTGTGTATTCAATCAGCAGGTTTTCAGATTTCCCGAGGTTGTCAAAATACTCGATCGACAGTTGTTGCGGGGTGCCCGCAGACCCTGCCTCGGTTTCTGTGGCAGGCAGGTTCACGCCAAGCTTAACCTCAGTTGTTGGCTCGCCCGTCAGTTGGTTGACGTTGATTTGTACCGGTTCCAACCCATCAGCGGTGTCGCGGGGATATTCTGGTACAGTTCCGTCAGGGTTGGCAGGCCAGCCCAACAAAACAAGCCCCGATTCGGTGACCAAGCGCCCTTCATCATCAGTGCGGAACGAACCGGTTGTGGTCAGCAGCATCTGTGCGTCACCATTGCCAACTTCGACTTCGCTCGCCCGGGCAACAGGCAACATGCCACGCCCACGAACCGCCAAATCAGTGGCGTTATTGGTTGAGACGAGTGAGCCGCGTTGATCAATCAGGCGCTGAGTGCTGGATCGCACGCCCCCCGCGGAATAGCTGCCCCCGTCGGACGAAATCACAAGGGATTGAAAATCTGCCTCAACCCGTTTGTACCCATAGGTGGCCGAGTTTGCGATGTTGTCTGAAATTGCCGCAAGCCGTGTCGCGTTGGCACTAAGCCCCGCCACACCAGCATTGAGAGAGGATGAAATTGTCATGGATACGCCTTTCTGCTGCATCGATAGGTTTCGACACTCAGACATAGGCAAGTCTTCTTACCACGGCGCTAACATATAAAATCCGCTGTATTTCTCGACAGAGAGATAATCTCAGATATCAGATCTCAGCAAGATAACCTCCAACCGGTTGTTGCGAATGGCCATTGTGTTTCTCACCACCGGCTCACGATCAGCGTGTCCGGTGATGCGGCGCATGCGTTCGCTTGTAACTCCGCTTTGCTGCATCATAAGGCGCATACGGTTCGCCCGTGCAGTGGACAAATCCCAAACCGGGTTATTGGCCACAACAATAGGTTCAGCCCTTGTATGCCCTTCGACAGCGATAGTGTTTTCCACCAGTTTACTGACCGTCGCCAACAAGTCTGCCAATTCGCCCAACAAAGGTGTGGGCGTATCTGTGCCTTTCAGGAACAGTTGCCCGCTTTCAAGATCAAACAACTCGATCACAAGCCCCTCATCAGTGACGCGGGTCAGAATGTGCCGACGGGTCTTTTCTGAAATGGTGCTTTCACCGCTGCGACCAGTAAGCGCATCTTCCAGCGCCTCCTTAGCATCAGCCATTGCGGCAGATTGCTCGGATTGCTCGGCATCGGTCACGCCCATTTCACCACGCGCCTGATTACCTTCGGTCGGGCGCTGATTGGTGGCGCCGGTGCCATTTTGCGGCAATGTTTCTTCTGAAAACACGCTGTCGCCACCAAAATCACCATCTCCGCCCCCCGAAATCCGATTGATCGGAATCGTAGGGCTAAAATAGTCAGCCACACCTTTACGTTGTTGTTCCGTCGTCGCGTTCAAAAGCCACATCAACAGGAAGAAGGCCATCATGGCTGTCACAAAGTCGGCATAGGCTACTTTCCAGGCACCACCATGGTGCCCATCACCGCCTCCGGCTTTCTTCTTCTTGATGATGATAGGCGCGACATTAGCCTGCGCACTCATCTCCACCACCTTTTTTACTCACCCGAGTTAAGGATTAGCAGAGAGATATTACGCGTGGCTTAACGTCTAAACTTGTCGAGACATAAGGCAGGGCGTCACCCCCCCACCATATACGGCATGAGAACGATCTCATTGTCCTCGCTGATCGGAGTGAACCACGCCTCGCGGTAGATAACCCCATCCAGAGCAAGTGACACACCACGTTTGATCTGCGGGCTGAGGGCGGGATATTGCAGCTCTAGCTGATCCAGCAATTGTTTGAAATTGCGGGCGTCTACGTCGACAACATCCTGCCCTTCGGCAAGGTCACGCAAGGAACCCCAAAGCTTGACCTTGACCATCTCTAGCGCTCCGACATCGCCTTGAGCAGGCGCGGCGGTGACATGGGCAACTCGTGCATGCGCACATTCGCCGCCCGAGACACAGCATTGGACAGCGCGGCCAAAGGCGGCACGATCGGGGTTTCCCCGACACCGCGCACACCATACGGATGGCCAGGGTTGGGGATTTCCAAAATCACTGTCTCGATCTCTGGCAAGTCCGAGGCGACGGGCACGCGGTAATCCAGGAAGCCCGCGTTTTGCAAACGCCCATCTTCGCCATAGATATATTCCTCGTTTAAGGCCCAACCGATACCTTGCACGGCACCCCCCTGCATCTGACCTTCGACATAGTCAGGGTGGATGGCTTTGCCGGCATCCTGAAACACCGTGTAGCGCAATATTTTCGTAGCCCCTGTTTCAGTGTCCACTTCTGTATCCACCAGATGCACACCAAAGCTAACGCCGGCACCATCGGCGTTTACCTCGTGGTGGCCGGCAATCGGCCCGCCGGTATTGTCCATCACGGCGGCAATCTCGGCCAAAGTCATGGGCGGGTGATCCCCGGCATTGGGGCCTGATGGCTTGGCAGCTCCGTCTTCCCAGACGACTGCCTCTGCGTCGATACCCCAGATTTGCGCGGCCCGTTTGCACATCTCACGGATAGCGGCGCGGGCGGCTTCAATCGTGGCCAGACCCACGGCAAAGGTCACGCGGCTGCCATCGGTCACATCGTTGAAACCCAGTGAGTTGGTATCGGTGATCACCGTGCGCACCTTGTCGTACCCAATGCCCAGCTCTTCGGCGGCCATCATGGAAATCGACGCGCGTGAGCCGCCAATGTCCGGATTGCCTTCAACCACACCCACAGTGCCGTCATGGTTGATGTTCAACGATACACAAGTGTTGCCACCAAAGTTGAACCAGAACCCGCAGGACAGCCCGCGCCCCTGATTTTCGCCCAACGGTGCGCCATAATGGGGATGCGCCTTGGCGGCCTCAAGCGTGGCAACAAGGCCGATGTCGTTGAATGTCGGCCCATAGGACGCCAATGTGCCCTTGCGCGCTGCGTTTTTCAAACGCACATCCAGCGGATCAAGGCCCAACTCCTGGCACAGCTCGTCCACCACGCTTTCTACGGCATAAATCGCCATAGGCGCGCCGGGGGCACGATAAGCCACTTCTTTGGGCCGATTGGTCAGCACGTTCCAGCCGAGCGTTTGCACCGCGTCCAGATCATAAGCCGCAAAGGCCGCCTGCGCACCGAATTCGACAGTGCCGCAAGGAAACGCACCCCCTTGATAGCGAAGCTTGGCTTGAGCCGCTGTGATGCGCCCATCCTTGGTCATGCCGATTTTAACATCTGAAGACGAAGAAACAGTTGGCCCGCTAGCCCGGAATACCTCCTCGCGTGACATGACAATCTTGACCGGTTTGCCCGATTTGCGGGCCAGCGCCAATGCGACAGGCTCGATAAAGCAAGTGGTCTTACCGCCAAAGCCGCCGCCAATTTCAGAGGCGGTGACACGCAGTTGCGTGGCTTCGATACCGCAGACCTGTGAGCAGATCGTGCGCACATTGTACTGACCTTGGGTGCAGCACCACAATTCGCCCCGGCCATCATGGCCAAGGGTCGCCAGGCAGGCGTGTGGCTCAATATATCCCTGATGGGTGGCCGCCGTTTTAAAACTGCGCTCCAAAATTGTGTCAGCCTTGGCAAACCCGGCCTCCAGATCACCGTGACCAAACTCAAAATGGCTGGTGACATTCGGTGATGATCCTGCCGGAACGCTTTCGTCAGCGCGCCCTGCCTGCACCACAGGGGCATCGGCCTTCATCGCGTCATCCACGTCGGTCACATGAGGCAGCTGTTCGTACTCAACCTTGATGGCACGGATCGCAGCGCGCGCCGCAGAACGGCTGGTGGCCGCCACGGCAGCAACCGCATGGCCATCGTACAGCGCCTTGTCACGGGCCAGAACGTTGTCTTTGATATCACGAAAGAAATCATCCTGTGGCTCGGCCAGATCGGCATTGGTGACAACCGCCTTTACGCCCGGCATGGCCAAAGCAGCGGAGGTATCAATCGACACGATCCGTGCATGGGCGTGAGGGCTGCGCAAAATGCGACCTGTCAACATGCCCGGCGCTGTCAGATCAGCGCCAAACAGCGCCTTGCCAGTGACCTTGTCTATGCCATCCGGGCGGTTGACCCTCTGGCCAATAACCTTGAATTCGCGTTTTTCGTTTCCATCAAGAGCCATGTTACGCGCTCCTCATTTCGGCGGCAGCGGCCTGCACTGCCTTGATGATCTTGTCATAGCCAGTACAACGACACAGGTTGCCCGCCAGCCAATACCGAATTTCGGTCTCAGAGGGGTCGGGGTTTTTCTCCAACAACGCCTTGGCAGCCACCAGAATGCCCGGTGTGCAGATCCCGCATTGCAGGGCGGCTTTTTCAATAAAGATACGTTGCAATGGGTGCAGCGCTTCGCCATCTGCCATGCCTTCGATGGTTTCAACCTGAGCGCCTTCGGCCTCGGCCGCCAGCACCAGACAGGAACAAACCAGCCGACCATTCAGATTGACCGAACAGGCACCACAATCGCCTGTACCGCAGCCCTCTTTGGCACCCGTCAGGCCCAATCGGTTTCGCAGGGCGTCCAGCAATGTCTCATCGGGTTCGCAAATGAATTCAACCGCGTCACCGTTGACGGTGGTGGTTACATGGGTGTTCTTCATGATGTGCCTCCGGCGCGTTCATAGGCGATCAATGCGGCGCGTTTCGCCAACACGCCTGCAGTTTTTGTGCGGAACTCGATAGTGCTTCGTTTGTCGTCGATGGGTGAGCAGGCCGCCTCAACAGCGCCCACCATCGAGGCAATAGCTGCGTCATCCAGCCTGGAGCCGATCAGGGCAGCGCCGGCATCTTTCACCAATCGCACAGTTGGTGCCACAGCACCCAAGGCAACACGCGCACCGATCACAGTACCCGCGCCATCCAACTCAAGGTTCACCCCTGCTGAAGATACAGCAATGTCCATTTCTGTGCGCGGAATGAAGCGCAAATAGGCATCCGACGCATTTGCAGGGCGGGCAGGCAAAAAGATCGAGGTGATAATCTCGCCCTTGGCCAGTGATGTCTTGCCAGGGCCGACGGGAATGTCCAGAACCGGGCAATCACGTTCGCCATCCGGGCCCTGAATACGGGCCACGGCATTTGCCGCAACCATGCCTGGCACGCTATCGGCAGCGGGTGATCCATTGCACAGGTTGCCCACCATGGTGCAGCGCCCCTGCACTTGGGTTGACCCAATCAGCTCAACCCCTTCAACCACGCCGGGCCATGCAGCACACAGGTCAGCATGCTCGCCCATCTCGGCGCCAGAAACTGCCGCGCCTATGCGAAACCCGCCAGCTTCGGCGGTGATATCGCGCAGGCCATCCAGTTGTTTAAGGTCAACGATCAGATCCGGCTCTACCATCTCAGATCTCAGTTGCACCAGTACGTCAGTACCGCCCGCCAGGATACGCGATGTTCCTGTCTCTTGGGCAAGCAACACCGAGGCAGCATGAAGACTATCCGGCTTCACGTATTTCATTAGACATCCACTCCGATTGTATCTCTGAAGGCGCATTCAATGAAGCACAACAAAGATACTGTCTCGGAATATCCGCAGCGTCAATGGAATCACGGCGGCATTCGGCTCGATCTGCGAAAGCCCCAGCGTCACGATTGAAATCAATCACCCAGCGCCCGGACCACGATCCGCGACAACTCCCTGACGTGGGTGTTCAGCTTTGCTTGGCGACTTCGGACTCTGCTTCGATCACCTCAGCATCAACGATATCAGAATCAGCTTCAACCTTGGTATCGGTATCATCTTCGTCACTGTTATCCTCGATCGCGCCAACGATCAGGGGCAACATTTCAACACCCGTTGATGTCGTCACCAAAGACTCCGGCGGGGCAGTCCAGCTCAGTGTGTCAAAGGAATGACAGTTTTCGCAGGCAGGTACCCATTCCGCATGAATGTGATGGCAATTGTCACACACCCATTGCGGTCCACGCGGAGCCGACAAGGCGCGTGCCAGCCAGCCCTTGACCACCGCATCAGAGGCCCCCTCACCACGTTCAACGGCGGCCATGATGGTCAGGGCGCGCGCATCTGGATCGGTTTCGATCAAATCACCCAAGGCGCGACGCGCAGCGGGGAAATCCTCGGCGGCAATCTGCAACTCAGCTGCCAGCAGTTTGCTCTCGCGGTGATCGGGATGTGCTTTGATCAGCTTAGCAAAACGCTTGATGCGTTGTTGCGGGGTTTCGTCATGTTCGATTTCGGCGAAGGCAGCCGCCAGATCAGGGTGTGGCTGGGCATCCCAGGCCTTTTTGATCACACGGGTCGCATAGCGTTTGGAGCCTTGCTCAATATAGCTACGCGCGGCCATGACGGCTGCGGGCACCAGATCAGGCGAGAGCCTGTTGGCCTCAATCGCGGCCTCGCGCGCCTCAATAGAATTGCCGTCATCCAACACATCACGCGCCTCGGACAGGGCCAGTACCGCATCACGCCGCTTGTGAACATCGCGCGGCAAAGAGCCATATTTCAGCTTGGCTTTCAGTGTTTCGCGCGCACCGGTCCAATCTTCGGTTCGGGCCTGAAGCTGCAACAGCATGTCTTGCACTTCTTCGTGCTTGGGTTTCAGCGCAAAGGCTGTCTGCGCCAGTTTCAGCGCGGTTTCAGTATCACCATCCGACAGCTTTTGGCGCAGGATGCCACGCACGCCAACAAAGCGGGTTTTTTCATTACTCAACAGGCGTTTATACACTTCTTCGGCCTTGCGCCGGTCGCCCTTCATCTCAGCCGCCTGGGCCGTGATCAGATTGGTCAGCGCAGGCTTTTTCAGGTATTTTTCGGCTTTGCTGGCCTGTGCCATCGCCAAATCCCCTTCACCCGAAGCCAGTGCCATCACACCTTCTGACAGCGCTTTATACCCCTTCTCCTGACGGTTGCGCGAAAAATGGCGCGAAATGGCGGTTTCATCACCGTTGATGAACTTTAGAACCGCAATCAGCAGTGAGGCCAGCTTCAGCAGTACCCAGATTGCCACAACCATCACGAACAGAACAATCACCGTCATCAGCGGCGTCAGGTTGAATTCAAGCCCTGCCATCTGAATACGCACACCGCCATCCAGCTCGAGCAAATACCCCGCACCAAAGGCCGTTGCCGCAACCAGCGCGACAAAAACAACAATCTTGATTATCGACCAAAGCATGTTACGCGCCCTTCTGCGTTCAGTTCAATTCTTGACCCAAGGCTTCGGCTGCGGCAACCGCACCTTGCCTACGCGTCACTTGGGTGGTCCAGTCCGAAAGTGCAGCACGCCCTACTGCAGGCAGAGCTTCGATTTCGGCCAATGTATCAGTCAGCCGGCCATCACGCACCGCAGCCTCAGCACGCGACAGCACCGCATCCGGGTCATCCCCCTCGCGCGGCTCAAGCGAACGAGTGCCCAGCTGATTTTTCAGGAATGCTGAAAAGCCGCTTTCGTCGCCGTTATTTGCAGCCTCACGGCGCGATACGGCCAAGGCTGCACGGGCAGCCTCCGGAAAGCTGGCTTGCAATTGCGCCAGTGACGGCACACCGTCTTCGGCCACGTCGCTCAGTGCGGCAGGAACGCTCACACCAGCATCCTGCAAATCACCCACGGCCGCGGAAAACCCCGTTCCGGTATCCAACGCCGTTTGAACGCGGGTCAATGCCGCGCGCAACATAGTGGCTTTGGCAGTTTCCTCGGCGTTGTTTTCCATGCTCTGTGCCTCGGATGCCATCGCCTCAAGCTCGCTTCGTTGTGCAGCCATGCTATCTTGCAGGGCCTTCAACTCGCGCTCATAGGCGGCCACAGCGGCATCCGACGCACCTTCGGAAATTGGCGACTTTTCAACAGTGGTCAGGCGATCGTCCAGCGCTGAGAACTCTGAGTCGAGTGCATCCAGGCGGGACGCCAGACTTTCGGTCGCTGCGTTCATATCAGACAGCGCAGCATTAATGACAATCATATCAGGGCCTTCGGGCATCTGATTGACGGTCTGTGTCAGGCCCGCGATGGCAGTTGCGTTCTGATCCAGTTTGGCACTCACGTCTTGTTGGAAGGCTTCGCCATCCTGCCCGCCAATTTGCGGCAGAAGGTAATATGCAGCACCAAAGCCAATCCCACCGGCAACCAATCCGCCCAACAGCATCGGGATAAAGCCGCCTTTGCGCTCGACTATAGTTTGTGTCGCAATGGGATCGGCCGCTGGAATCGGATCACTCTCTGGTGCATCAGATTCGTCTTCTTGTACCTCAGGATCCACCTCTTGGATGACAGTAGCATCATCCTCAGTCGGCTCCGCCTCTTGCGGTGCTGTGTCCTCAGCGCGAGTTTCGTCTTGCGAGGGGGCCTCTAACGTCTCAGCATCCTCAGATACGGCACCATCAGTGACATCTGTCGCATGATCCTCAACATCGGGGGATACATCCGCCTTGGGTTGGGCAGCCTCTTTTTCAGGTGCTGATGTCTTCTTGCGTGCCACGTTAAACCACCTTTAATCGAATCTGGGCTGAAACCAGCCTTTGTTGATCTTACTGCGCCCATTTTGCACCCTCAAGCAACTTGGCTTGCGCCAAAAGGGTATCCATCACCACAAACATCGCCTCGGCATCAGGTCGTGTGGCGATATGCAGGCTGTTTACAACGTCTATTGGCACGCTCAATGCGACATTGTTGCTAAGGGCAGCCACCAGAACAGGTGCGATTGGGTTGATCTGGGAAAATACTAGTTGTGCACTACGGGGTGAAAAAAGGGGAAGAATCACAGGACATTCCCGGCCAAGGCAGGCTTGCGCCTCTTCACTCAGGGGTTGGGCCGCCTGCCGATACACCACGGATTCTGATGTCGGGCGGCCAGCCGCCGTTAGCCGGGAGGCCAAATCACCGGCTGAATGCTCTCCTCGAATGTGCAGATAGTGGCCACTTGGATCATCAGCCATGATGCGATCAAACAGGGCCTCTACATCCCCGTCTGCCTCGGCCACTGTAAATCCGGCCTCCCGTGCAGCCTGCGCCGTGGCGGGCCCAACAGCGTAACATGCTAAATCGCGCCGCGCAGACAGGCTGACATACGCCGCAACGCCATGTTTTGATGTAAAGATCAGCCGACTGACCTCGTGCAGGTCAGGCAAAGCGCCGACAACATCAATTTGCAGTACCGGCGACACCACCAGCCGAACGCCACAGCCCCAGCGGTTACGCAGTTCATCGGCCAACAAAAACCCGTTTGGGTCTGGCCGGGTGATCAGCACTGTGGTCGTCATGTTGGCTCCGCAGTTGTGTAGGGCACCTCTGAGGTGTTACCTGCGCAAACATAATCACGCAACGGGCGCACCGATGACACCCACCCTGACCATTCTGGGCCTTGAGAGCAGCTGTGACGATACAGCCGCAGCTGTGGTGCGCGTGTCCGAGGCGGATGGCCCTCAGATTTTGGCGTCTGTTGTTTATGGCCAAGACAAGCTTCACGCCCCATTTGGTGGTGTCGTCCCCGAGATCGCCGCACGCGCCCATGCTGAAAAGCTGGATATCTGCGTGGCCGAGGCATTGCAGCAATCCGGGCTTGGGTTACGCGAAATGACGGCTGTGGCCGTCACCGCCGGGCCGGGGTTGATCGGGGGCGTGATCTCAGGTGTGATGTGCGCCAAGGGGCTGGTTGCCGGAGCCAATCTGCCGCTGATCGGCGTGAACCATCTGGCGGGCCATGCTCTGACGCCGCGCCTGACAGACCAGTTAAGCTATCCTTATCTGATGTTGCTTGTCTCGGGAGGGCATTGCCAGTTTCTGATTGTTCGGGGTGTGGATAATTTCACCCGTCTGGGCGGCACGATTGACGATGCCCCCGGCGAAGCATTTGACAAAACTGCGCGGCTTTTGGGCCTGGGCCAACCCGGCGGGCCGACGGTTGAGGCTGAGGCGAAAACAGGCGACCCCAAGCGATTTGCCTTGCCCCGCCCCCTGTTGGATCGGCCAGGATGCGACATGTCATTTTCGGGTCTCAAAACGGCTGTATTGCGCACCCGTGATCAGCTGATCGCCCAGCATGGTGGATTGCGCCGTCAGGATCGCGCTGATTTATGTGCCGGGTTTCAGGCCGCTGTGCGGGATGTTCTGGCAGAAAAAGCACGGCGTGCTATGGCAATCTATGCACAGGAACAGCCAACAAACCCGGCCTTGGCCGTCGCAGGTGGGGTGGCCGCAAATCAGGCCATTCGGGCAGGATTAGAGACTGTTTGTTCCGAGACGAACACAATGTTTACGGCCCCACCCTTGGCATTGTGCACCGATAACGCCGCCATGATTGCCTATGTTGGGGCTGAACGTTTTGCCGCAGGCATGGTGGATGATATGACACTGGCCGCACGTCCACGCTGGCCGTTGGATCAAACCAGCCCGGCCATGTTGGGCAGCGGCAAGAAAGGGGCAAAGGCATGATTACCGTTGTGGGTGCAGGCGCCTTTGGCACTGGGTTGGCTATTGCTCTGGCGCAGCGCGGGCGCGTCAATTTGTGGACACGGAGTGCAGATCATGCACGCCATATGCAAACTGACCTGACCAACGCCAAGCGCCTGCCGGGAATCCCCTTGCCTGATCAAATCAAAGTCACGTCTGAGCTGTCAGACAAGCAACCACATCAGACCTTTCTGCTGGCTGTTCCAATGCAGACATTGCGGCAGATGCTGAGCGATCACATGGATGTTTTTGCTGGCCAGTCCCTCGTTGCCTGCTGCAAAGGAATTGAGCTGAACAGCGGCCTGAGCGCCACGCAATTGATCCATCAAATCATTCCCGATGCCACGCCTGCCATTTTGACCGGGCCCAGTTTTGCGGCTGACATTGCACGGGGTTTACCCACGGCGTTGACACTGGCCTGCACTGATGAGCCGGTGTGCAAAGCCTTGCAAGCGCAACTGGGCACACCCTGCTTGCGGCTCTATCGCACGACAGATGTGATCGGCGCCGAACTGGGCGGGGCGTTGAAAAATGTGATGGCCATTGCCTGCGGGGCGGTGATGGGTGCGGACCTGGGGGAAAGCGCTCGCGCCGCCCTGATGACACGGGGATTTGCCGAAATGTGCCGTATGGCGCAGACCAAGGGGGCCGATCCCACTACGCTTGCAGGGCTGTCTGGTTTTGGTGATCTGGCGTTGACCTGTACGTCGGACAAATCGCGCAATTACCAGTTTGGTCTTAGCCTTGGCCGTGGCGAAGCATTTGACCCCTCAATCACTGTTGAGGGCGCCGCCACGGCCCAGGCCGTGCTGGCCGAAGCGGACAAAATGAACATCGACATGCCAATCACTGCTGCTGTTGTCGCCCTGTGCACTGGGAAATTGCAGGTGACCCAAGCAATGGATATGCTGCTTTCAAGACCACAAAAGGAAGAATGATGCTGATCGCCCTTATTGGCCGGGACAAACCCGGCGCTTTGCAAACCCGTCTCGATAATCGTGATGCCCATGTTGCCTATCTGAAAAGCTCGGGCGTTGTGTCTCAGGCCGGGCCGTTATTGGATGATAAAGACCAGATGATCGGCTCACTTGTGGTTCTGGAGGTGGAAGACATCGCCGCTGCCGAGGCCTGGGTCGCTGGCGATCCATATGGGCACGCCGGGCTGTTTGCCTCAGTTGAGCTGATACCCTGGAAGAAAGTCATCTGATCATGCGCTATTGGCTGTTCAAATCCGAGCCCTCTACCTGGAGTTGGGACAACCAGGTGGCCAAAGGTGACGCGGGTGAAGAATGGGACGGCGTGCGCAACTATCAAGCCCGCAATTTCATGCGCGATATGGCGGTGGGTGATCGGGGCTTTTTCTATCACAGCCAGAAAGAGAAGGCCGTGGTTGGCGTGGTTGAGGTTTGCGCCACGGCGCATTCAGACAGCACAACCGATGATCCGCGTTGGGAATGTGTGGATATAAAGGCCATCGCCCCCGCGCAAACACCTGTGACGCTGGAGGTGATCAAACAAGATCCGCGTCTGTCCGAAATGGTGCTGGTGCGCAATTCTCGCCTGTCTGTTCAGCCTGTCACACCCGATGAATGGAAGGTCATCTGTGATCTCGCTGGGATAAGCCTCTAGGCCAATTTGCGGTTTTAGGGCATGGTTGGCCTACAACATGCGCGAAACAGAGGATACCCAATGGAATTGATAAACGTGATCGTGGCCGCAGCGGCCGGTTTTGGATTTGGTGCAATCTGGTACATGGCGCTTGCCAAGCCCTGGACCAAAGCGGCCGGGATCGAAGTGGATGAGAATGGCAAACCCCTCAACACCAGTGCCGCGCCCTACATTATGGCCGCCATCGCCATGGTGTTGGTGGCCGGCATGATGCGCCACGTTTTTGCGCTGGCCGGGATTGACACATTTGGCAAAGGCCTGATTTCAGGGCTGGGCATCGGGCTGTTTTTTATCTCGCCCTGGCTCATGATCAACAACGGGTATGGTGGACGCACATTCAAGCTGACAATCATTGACGGCGGCTATGCTACATTTGGCTGTGCCATCATCGGCGCGGTTTTGATGCTGTTTTAGGCGGTGGCGATTCACGGCCATGATTTGAAAAAGAGTGAAGGGTCCAGACCAAAGGACTGAACCCTTCACATCCCCACGATCCCTACGCACCACACGCATCTTGGGGGAAATTTCTGGTTCAGCCGTCCTAGCTTGAGCTTGTTTAAGCTACCCGAGCGGGTGCGTTCAGGCAAACTCCAAGTGCTTCGAATAAACCTCAATATTAAACCGTTCTGTTTCGACACGAAAAACGCCCGCCAAAAACAGGCGAGCGTTTATAACGTCAAAAGAGGTCTGGCTTAGCTGTAGACCGACTCTTTGCCGAAATGTTTGGTCAGCATGTAATATACAACGGCGCGGTACTTGTTGCGCTCGGACTGGCCATAGGTTTGCAAAGCTTGATTGATGCCATCCATCAACTGCGGGCCATCGGCCAGGCCCAGTTTCTTGATCAGGAAGTTATCCTTGACGGTTTCCAGCTCGGACGGCTGGCTGCCAGCCACTGTAGAGGCGTCAGCATTATAAATTGCAGGGCCACAACCGATAGTAACCTTCGTCAAAAGGTCCATATCGGGGGTCATCCCACATTTGTTTTTCAGATCGTCCGCATATTGCGCGATAAGGTCGTCGCGTTTTCCCATAAGGCTTCTCCCACGAGGCCGGCCATGTGCCGGAATTTCAATTGATGTACCGCCCTGCTCGGGCGCTGCCAGCACGATAACGGCAGATGAGAGTTGCACAAAGGGAAAATTTTCTCACTTTCTCCCCCTGAAACGTAGGGTCACTTTCCACATCTTGTATCGCATCAGCGGGTGCATGGCTGCTTGATCTCGCGGGCGGCGTTGATGGCGGGCTGGCCATGCTGTTCTTCGTGGTGGGCCATGGCAGTGATCTGAAAACCAAGCTGCTGCAACGTGGTGTCGTTCATCTTCTAGGGTCTTTTAACACCATTGATTGATGGCGCTGAAAAAGCAAAGGCGCCTGTCAAAAGACAGACGCCCATCACCAGCTAAAAACTGATTTATTGCTTAGTAACGGTAGTGTTCCGGCTTGTAGGGACCATCAACATTCACTCCGATATACGACGCCTGATCAGGCTTCATTTCGGTCAGCTTCACGCCGATGCGGTCCAGATGCAAGCGGGCTACCTTTTCATCCAGATGTTTGGGCAAGATATAGACCTGGTTGTCATAGTCGTCACCTTTGGTCCACAGCTCGATCTGGGCCAGAACCTGATTGGTGAAAGATGCAGACATTACGAACGATGGGTGGCCAGTGGCATTACCAAGGTTCAGCAAACGACCCTCAGAAAGCAGGATCAAACGGTGCCCATTGGGCATTTCGATCATGTCCACCTGTTCTTTGATGTTGGTCCATTTGGCGTTTTTCAGCGCAGCCACCTGAATTTCATTATCAAAGTGGCCGATGTTGCCAACGATCGCCATGTCTTTCATTTCGCGCATATGCTCAATGCGGATCACGTCTTTGTTGCCGGTGGTTGTGATGAAGATATCGGCATCAGCCACAACATCTTCCAGCACGACCACTTCAAACCCGTCCATGGCGGCTTGCAGCGCGCAGATCGGATCAACTTCGGTGACTTTCACACGTGCACCAGCACCGCTCAGCGACGCAGCCGAGCCTTTGCCCACATCGCCATAACCCATGACCACAGCAACCTTGCCGGCCATCATGGTGTCAGTGGCGCGGCGAATGCCGTCAACCAGCGATTCCTTACAACCGTATTTGTTGTCGAATTTCGATTTGGTCACACTGTCGTTCACGTTGATTGCTGGGAAAGGCAGCTGACCCTTCTTGTGCAGATCATACAAGCGGTGAACACCGGTTGTTGTTTCTTCCGATACGCCCTGAATGTCAGCGCGGGTTTTCACAAACCAGCCAGGAGTTTGAGCCATACGCTTTTTGATCTGTGCAAAGATCGCTTCTTCTTCTTCCGATGTAGGCGTTTCGATCAGATCGGTTTCGCCTTCTTCAACGCGCGCACCCAGCAGAACATACAAAGTTGCATCACCGCCATCGTCAAGGATCAGGTTTGCGCCCTCGGGGAACATGAAGGACTTGTCCAGATAATCCCAATGCTCTTCCAGCGTCTGGCCCTTGATGGCGAACACAGGCGTGCCACCTTCGGCAATGGCCGCGGCTGCGTGATCCTGAGTTGAGAAAATATTGCACGAGGCCCAGCGCACATCAGCACCAAGAACCACCAGCGTTTCAATCAAAACGGCGGTTTGGATGGTCATGTGCAAGCTGCCAACAATCCGGGCACCCTTCAGCGGTTTGCTTTCGCCGTACTCAGCACGGAGAGACATAAGGCCCGGCATTTCAGTTTCTGCAATGTCCAGTTCCTTGCGGCCAAACGCCGCCAGGCTGATGTCTTTTACAATGTAGTCATTCGCCATGGGGTTGGCTCCTTACAATACGATTTCGCTAGGCAAATAGCACCGGGTCATGGGTTGAGCAATGCAGGATTACTGCGACACGCCCTCAGCAAGGTGTTTATCAGCGGAATCCCGGAGTCAGGCGACTGTTTTGGCTGGGCAACCTTTATGCAAATATACCGGAACAATCGCATACGTCGTAACCTGTGCTTTGCATTGTCTGATTGACGCGGCTATCTCTGGCAGACGCACAATACCAGACTTCAGGAGTTCCCGTGCCCAAACCCCCCCGTGCCTGGCAGAAAATGCTTTCGGGTCGCAGGCTTGATCTGTTGGACCCCACGCCGCTGGATATTGAGATTGAGGATATCGCCCATGGCCTGGCTTTTGTTGCTCGCTGGAATGGGCAAACCTTGGGAGATTTTGCCTATTCAGTGGCTGAACATTCGCTTTTGGTGGAAACTCTGTACACCCGGATGACGCCAAAACCTGATCCCAAATGGCAGCTAGCAGCCCTTCTGCACGATGCGCCAGAATATGTGATTGGGGATATGATCTCACCGGTAAAATCCGCCGTTGGACCGGGCTATGACGAATTGGACAAACGCCTTTCTGCTGCGATCCACCTGCGCTTTGGCCTGCCGGCCGCCGTTCCCTTGGCTGTGAAAAGACAGATCAAAAAGGCTGACAAAATCAGCGCCTGGATGGAGGCCACCGGCATCGCTGGCTTCACCACTGACGAAGCCAACAAGTTCTTCGGTGCTCCTGATCCTGATATGGTCAAAGGGCTCGACATTGTGCTTCGCGCTCCTATGCAGGCGCGTGCCGACTTCACCGCGCGTCACCAAACATTGCTGGAACGCCTCTGATGATCCATGTGCGCAACGCTGGCCCGATGGATGCATCCGCCATGGTCGATCTGCTGAATGCCATCATCGCAAAAGGCGGCACCACGGCGCATACCACTCCGGTGGATCGCAATACTCTCATCACCTTTATGCAGGCTTATCCGGGTAAATCTGCCTGGCTCATCGCCGAGGATGACACAGGCACCCTGCTCGGCTTTCAGCTCCTTGAACCACATGACAAACTTCCGCCCGAGGCTTGTGATATCGGCACGTTCACTGCCCTTGGACACGCACAAATGGGCATCGGATCAGCTCTCTTTGAGCACAGCTGTTCCGCCGCCCGCACACTTGGATTCAGATGGATCAATGCCACGATCCGCGCTGACAACACAGGCGGTCTGGCCTATTACCAAAGCCGGGGATTTGAAGACTACAAACTGGATCACAACATCTCACTTGATGATGGCACCCTCGTGGATAAAGTCTCTAAACGCTTTGATCTGTGAGCAACTTCCATCTTCTTGCCAAAAGTCTCCCCGCCGGAGGCACCGCCCTGTGACATCAATCCCATGCCATGTATCAAAGCGCCGCCCCTTTTGGGGGCGCGGGGTGGGCGGGTGGGAGCGCCCTCAAAAGGGGCATCCCTAAAACCCAACCTACTTGGGTGAACGTTTGGCCAGGATGCGCTGCAACGTCCGCCGGTGCATGTTCAGCCGTCGGGCGGTTTCGGAAACATTGCGATCACACAGCTCATACACCCGTTGAATATGTTCCCAGCGCACGCGATCCGCGCTCATCGGATTTTCCGGGGGCGGGGGCATATCGTCTCCGGAGGCCAACAAAGCGTTGGTGATATCAGTCGCATCCGCTGGCTTTGACAGGTAATCCGTCGCGCCGATTTTCACGGCGGCCACCGCCGTGGCTATCGCGCCATAGCCCGTCAGTACAACTATTCGGGAATCCGGGCGTTTTTCACGGATAACTTCCACCACATCCAACCCATTGCCATCTTCCAGACGCAAATCACACACAGCAAAAGCCGGAGGTCGCGCTGTAGCAATGGCCGTGCCCGCCGCAACAGAGCCTGCCGTCTCCACTTCAAAACCGCGCTTTTCCATGGCTTTCGCCAAACGCCTCAGAAATGGCTCATCATCATCTACCAGCAGAAGTGATTTATCATCACCAATGGTGCCGAGATCTGCGTTCATGCCGCCTCCTGCCTGCGTGAATTGCCGTGGCGTTCATCCTAAACGCGCGCAAGGGTCGGCGTCAAACAAGCAGGCTATCCAGCATCCACGAAACACTGAATCTGATCGGCCATTTCCTCGGCCTCAATTGATCGGCGGAAAAACTCAACAAAGCCATGTTCCGGCAAAACCAAATAGGAGAAGGTCGAATGATCCACCAGATAGTAATCTTCTTCACCCTCTTCCGGTTCCTGCTTTTGATAGAAAGTCCGATAGGCTTTGCTCGCAGCTTTGACCTGTTCCTCTGATCCGGTCAGCCCCAACATCCGAGGGTGCAGATAATCGGTGAATTCCTTCATGACGTCTGGCGTGTCGCGGGCAGGATCAATTGAGATAAACACTGGCTTCACTATTGTGCCCCGCTCCTCCAGCAAGGCCACAGCCTCGGCGTTGCGCCCTGCATCCATTGGGCAAACATCCGGGCAAAAAGAATACCCAAAATAGATCAGACTGGGTTGGTCAATCACCTGCGCATCGGTCACGGTCTGACCATCCTCATCAACCAGTGTAAAAGGTCCGCCAATCTGATCGGCACCGCCAGCAATCTGGGCAGAGCGGCACGGGCCAAACGGGTCATCTCCACCAGAGCCGGATGTCATGACATACAGTCCACCCAACAAAACCACGACAACAACAGTTGCACCAATTGCAAAAATCCGGGTCATTTTACTCTCCTGAGGATTCAGACCAATTCACAGGCTAGGCCTTGGCCTTGTCTTGGGGAACAACTAGCATCGCTGACAGAACTTTCAATGAGGCGAGTTAGCGCAGATGACAGATAGTTCACATGGGATGCTGAAACCGCGCCAGCACCACAACTGGATTCGGTTGCGCACACTGGTATTGCTGCGGTGGTGGGCGATTTTTGGCCAGATTTCGGCGCTTATCATTGCCCAGAAAATGTATGATCTGACACTTAATATTGGCCTGCTTTATCTGGTGATCGGCGTGTCAGTGATCACCAATCTGGTGGCTGTGTTCATCTATCCAAAAAACAAACGTCTGAGTGAAAGTGAAACTCTGCTCATCGTGCTCTATGACATGTTGCAGCTGGGGCTGATGTTGTACCTGACAGGCGGGTTGAATAATCCTTTTTCAGTTCTGATTGCCGGGCCAGTGATGGCCACAGCCGCGGCTCTGTCGTCGCGGTCCACAATTTTTCTGGGCATCATGGCAACCCTCATCGTGACGGTGCTCATGCAGGTCCATTTGCCTTTGCGCACCGAACAGGGGTTAATCCTGCGGGTGCCTGATCTGTTTCTCTTTGGGAACTGGGCAGCCATTGTAATTGCCGTGGTCTTTTTGGGCGTCTATTCGCGGCGGATCGCCTCTGAGAGGCAAGCCATGTCAGATGCGTTGCAGGCCACACAAATGGCCCTGGCCCGCGAACAAAAGTTGACAGACCTGGGGGGTGTTGTGGCGGCAGCGGCGCATGAATTGGGCACACCACTGGCCACCATCAAACTGGCCAGTTCAGAATTGGCAACAGAACTGGCCGACAATCCCGAACTGCACGAAGATGCCATCTTGATATCAGAACAAGCCGATCGGTGCCGTGATATCATGCGCTCTATGGGCCGGGCGGGCAAAGATGATTTGCACATGCGTACCGCCCCTTTTAGCGCCCTCATCGAAGAGGCCGCACAGCCGCATATGGACCGCGGCATTGTTATTCACTTTCAACATGGTGTCCAAGCGAGCCCAAACAACGCGCCACCAATCGTGCAACGCCAACCCGAAATTATTCATGGCCTTCGTAATTTGATACAAAATGCCGTGGATTTTGCCCAAGATACCATCTGGGTTGAAACCAGCTGGACGCCCCTATCAATCACGGTGCGCATCATGGACAACGGGCAGGGTTATCCACCCGGTATGCTGGATCGCATTGGCGAGCCTTTCGTGCGTCACAGCTCACAACCCAGTGACCCCAATCGTCCAGAATATGAGGGCATGGGTCTGGGCCTGTTCATTGCAAAAACGCTGCTGGAACGCTCGGGGGCCGAGCTGAGTTTTGCCAACGGATTTGATTCCTTTCACTCACAGGCCAGCCATGCAGATCGGACCGGCGCTGTGGTAGAAGTGAGCTGGTCACGCGCCAAACTTGAGAGCAGTACAGCTCAGGAGCGTACTGCACTTGGAAAAAACCAACATTTTTAGACATAATTGAACTAAATTTATGTTTATTTACCGCACGTTAACTTCGTGTTAACCAGAGATACCCACCTTAAGCCTGATAACTGGTCAAAGGTAAAAACATGGGTGTGCTCAGCTTCCCTGTCGTATTGGGGTTACTTATGGTGTCGTCTGCGGCATCAATTTTGGTTCTGTGGTTTACAGGTTTGCTCGACCAACGCCGCCAGTCTGCCCAAGACAACGCAAATCACCCAGCGCGCACCAACAGTTTTCTGTTTTGCGATCACACGCTGACGGATCACGACGTCAAAGACCTCGCCCCTCACCTGCCCAATTTGGAAAATTTGAGCAGTTGGTCTGAGTTTCGAAATTGGCTGGGCGGACAGTTTGGTGCGTTACCCCTCAATCTGCAATCCTTAGGCGAAGACACAGAACACCACTATGAAAACCATGTTCCAGGTGCGCAATCCAAATTGACACTGACCCGCAGTGGCCAATTTACACGAATGACTTTGCTTGATCCCTTGGTGCCATCACCAGCGGCTTGTTTTGCAGCAGATGAGGTCGCGCGCACGATGAACGAAGCACAAGACGTTTTGGATCACGCACCCTTTCCGATTTGGAAGACCAATGCAGCTGGCCAGTTGATTTGGAAAAATGCGCCTAGCACCTTGATCGAGCGCGCGCTGGATGATCTGCCGACCCAAACAGGAACGGCATCCTCTCGTTTTTCGGTCCCAAAAGCCGATGGTGAGCAACCCAATTGGTATGAAGTCACATCCCATGACATTGGCAATTCCTCCACTCTGCATTTTGCCACAGAAATTGATCAGGTGATCCAGGCGGAATCAGCCCAGCGCGATTTTGTTCAGACATTGACCAAAACCTTCGCAAGCCTGACCACCGGATTGGCCGTTTTCGACAAAAACCGACAGCTGGCCCTTTTCAATCCTGCTTTGGTTGATCTCACAGGCTTGGCAGTCACTTTTCTGAGTGCGCGACCTGACGTGATCCGTTTTTTTGATGAACTGCGTGAACGCCAGGTGCTTCCTGAACCCAAGAATTACGCCAGTATGCGTACACAGATCCGCGACGTGATCGCCAAAGCAAATGAAGGCCGTTACCTGGAAATCTGGAACCTTCCAGGTGGTGTGACCTATCGGGTCACCGGGCGGCCTCATCCAGATGGTGCCGTGGCGTTTTTGTTTGAGGATATTTCTGCTGAAATCCTCAAAACTCAACAATTCCGCACTCAGATAGACCTTGGCCAATCGGTGATTGACGGGTTGGATCATGCCATCGTCGTGATCGCCCCCAATGATCTGATCATGCTGTGCAACACCGCGGCTACTGATCTGATCAAAATTGATCCTGGCAATAGTTTTGTGGATATGTCGGTTGGCACTCTGATCAGCGCCTGCCGTGATCAGTTTCACAGCGATACCCTTTGGGCCCAGTTTGAGGCAAACCTGCGAGACGGTACCATCCCACATGGTACAAGCTTGGACCGGCAAATAAATTCACGGGCAGGTCATCAGTTTCAATACCGGATCAAAACCCTACCCGGCGGAATGCGCATGCTCTCCTTTACCAAAGTAGCGGCACATGCCGAAGCACCCGCTCTGACCATGGCCGAGTAATCACGCTTGCAGGCCCGGTTGGCGCGTATATTCTCGCGCCATGATCACTTATCTCTCCGACAGCCCTGAGCAAACATGCCAGCTCGCAAAGTTCCTTTCAGCGCAGCTAAAGCCGGGGGATGTTATTTTGCTGACCGGTGATGTGGGCGCCGGAAAATCTCATTTTGCGCGCTGCCTGATCCAGGCCTCTCTGCACCAGCCCGAGGATATACCCTCGCCCACCTTTACGTTGGTTCAGACGTACAATGCCCGGCACTCCGAGATCTGGCATGCCGATCTCTATCGCCTTACTGATACAACCGAAATAGAAGAGCTCGGCTTGATCCAGGCCTTTGATGACGCGATCTGTCTGGTAGAATGGCCCGACCGTTTGGCGGATTTGGCACCTGCATCCGCGTTGTCTGTTGCGCTTGATCCTGGCGCAGATGATGATGCGCGTGTCATCCGGTTCAACTGGACTTCCGACCACTGGACACCCTTGATGAAAGGACTGCTAAATGCCTGACCGCGAAGCTGCAATTACCGCGTTTCTGGCGCAAGCCGGTTGGGGGGATGCCGCGATTGCTCCGCTGGCCGGAGACGCTTCAAACCGGCGCTATCTGCGTTTGGCTCGCACCGATCCTATGCAATTGGCTGTACTGATGGACGCACCACCGGCCAAAGGCGAAGACGTGCGCCCGTTCATTCAGATTGCCAACTGGCTGACACATGCGGGCTTCAGCGCACCAGAAATCTTCGCTTCCGACGAGGAACAGGGGTTTTTGCTGTTGGAGGATCTGGGGGATGATCTGTTTGCGCGGGTTATCCCGGCCCGGCCTGAACAGGAAAGCACTCTCTATACATGTGCGACGGACGTGCTTGTTTCATTGCATGAATGCACGGCCCCAGCCACGCTTGCACCCTATTCTATCTCAGTCATGACTGATCTCGCCGCATTGGCGTATGATTGGTATCTTGGCGCATCACACGGTGCTGATACCTTGGCCAAGGCGCAATTTGGCGCGGAAATGAAGGCTGCTTTAACCCTACACGCGCCACAACAAGATGTGTTGATCCAGCGGGATTACCATTCGGAAAACCTGCTCTGGTTGCCCGAGCGTGACGGAGTTGCCCGGGTTGGGTTGCTGGATTTTCAGGATGCCATGCTGGGTCACCGCGCCTATGATCTTGTCTCTCTTTTGCAAGATGCCCGCCGGGATGTGCCACCCGCAATTGAGGCTGAGATGATCCAACATTACGTCACCGCCGCCAATCAGGATAAGGACAGGTTCACCGCCGACTACCATGTTTTGGGGGCCCAAAGAAATCTGCGCATTCTGGGCGTTTTTGCGCGCCTTTGCGTACGCGATAGCAAAGCTCACTATGTGGATCTAATCCCGCGTGTCTGGGGCTTGTTGCAACGTGATCTGGCGCATCCCGCGCTGGCTGATCTGGCCCGGATTATCACCGATACTCTGCCCACGCCCACCGCAACACTATTGCAAGGTCTAAAAGACAAATGCCCCACCATCCCTGCTCAGTAATGTTGTTTGCTGCCGGTTTTGGCACGCGTATGGGTGCTCTGAGCGCAGATCGCCCGAAACCTCTGATCAACGTGGCGGGGCGCCCCTTGATTGACCACGCTTTGGCGCTGGTTGAGGAGTATGGCGCAACCACCATCGTGGCCAATCTGCATTACAAACCTGAGATGCTGAAACACCATCTTGCAGGGCGCAACGTTCGGTTCTCGGTTGAACAACCCGAGATACTGGAAACCGGCGGCGGCCTGCGGGCGGCATTGCCATTGTTGGGCGATGGTCCACATTTCACCATGAACACCGATGCTGTCTGGCGTGGGCCAAATCCGCTGCGCCTGTTGGCAGATGCGTGGGATCCCGCCGCGATGGACGCGTTGTTGCTGTGCGTGCCGCGCAATAATGCCATTGGCCACACCGGACAGGGCGATTTCCTGCTGGATAAGACTGGTCAAATAAAACGCGGCCCCGGAATGGTGTATTCAGGTGTGCAAATCATCAAACCCGATCTTCTGAATGATGTCCCTGATCGGTCGTTCTCGCTAAACCTGCTCTGGGACAAAATGCTTACAACCGGGCGGCTGCATGGCGTGTCCTATGGTGGCCTATGGTGTGACGTGGGTCGGCCCGACGGAATTGCCCTGGCCGAAAATATGCTGGAGCAGCGCCATGTTTGAACCATCACAACAACCGCGCATTTTTGGCCTGCCTCCGGGGGTAGATTTCCCTCAGGCCCTGATCTCGGGATTGTCCGACAGGATGACAGGCACGCCACCCGAAGCAATGGCATCAGTGCATGTGATTGTGAACACCCGTCGCATGGCGCGCCGTATTCGCAGTTTGTTTGATGAAGGTCCTGCCCTGCTGTTGCCGCGCGTCAGCCTGGTGACTGACCTGACTGCGGACAAGGGATTGCACGATGTTCCACCCGCCGTTTCGCCTCTGCGTCGGCGGCTGGAATTGACCCAGCTGATCTCGGGCCTGCTTGAACAACAACCCGATCTGGCGCCGCGCAGCTCTCTTTATGATTTGGCCGATAGTCTGGCCAGCCTCATGGATGAAATGCACGGCGAGGGCGTTTCACCTGATGTGATTGAGGCGTTGGATATCACCGATCAATCCGGCCATTGGGCACGCACATTGGCGTTTTTGAACATCGTCAGACAGGTTTTTGCAACAGGGGATGATCTACCAGACGCCGAGGAACGCCAGCGCTTGATCATCACCCGCCTGATCGCCCAATGGGAGGTGGCGCCACCCAAAACACCTGTGATTCTTGCAGGCTCCACCGGCTCTCGTGGATCAACGGCCATGCTGATGCAGGCGATTGCCAGGTTGCCGCAAGGGGCTGTGGTATTGCCCGGATTTGATTTTGAAATGACCGGCGATGCCTGGCCTGCGCTACACAACACCGTCGAAGGCGCTATGCCGGGTGAAGATCATCCGCAATACCGTTTTCACCGACTGCTGACCGAGCTGAACCTGACGCGAGACGATATAGAGGCGTGGCACAACACAGCCCCCCCCAATCCTGCGCGTAACAAACTGATATCTTTGGCATTACGGCCTGTGCCGGTCACAGATCAATGGTTGCGCGATGGGCCTGATCTAGGCCCGCTTGCCCCTGCGACTGATGCTATGACCCTGCTCGAGGCCCCCTCGACCCGGATCGAGGCGTTGACCATTGCCATGCGACTGCGACAGGCAGCGGAGGATGGGCAGATCGCAGCACTTATCACCCCGGATCGAACGCTGACTCGTCAGGTTTCAGCGGCGTTGGATCGGTGGGATATTCGCCCCGATGACAGCGCGGGTCGGCCCTTGCACCTGTCGCCTCCGGGGCGTTTTCTGCGGCATGTCGGCGATCTGATGCGCCAGCGTCTGACGGCTGAGCATCTTTTGACAGTGCTCAAACATCCGCTTGCCCATAGTGGCGGCAACCGTGGCGCACATCTGCGCCTCACCCGCGAGCTGGAATTGTACCTGCGTCACAAGGGCGTGCCTTACCCACAGGCAGAGGATTTGCAAACCTGGGCCGCGTCGCAAAAAGATGCCTTTGGTCAACCTTGGGCCGATTGGGTGTGCGCATGCCTTATGGGTAAACATCAACCCGATGAGGCAGCGCTGATTGATCAGATCACCCGACATCTGGAATTGGCAGAACGTATTGGCGATGGCGCAGCGCCCGAGCGGCAAAACGAGCTGTGGAAAGACACCGCCGGGCGTGCCGCCCATGAGGTGGTGCAAACCCTCATTGAACAGGCCCCGCATGGCGGTGAGATTGACACCTTTGATTACACCAGCCTGTTTCACTCCATCCTGTCACGCGAAGAGGTCCGCAACCCGGACGAACCGCATCCTCATATCCTAATTTGGGGCACGTTGGAGGCACGGGTTCAGGGCGCTGATCTGGTGATCCTCGCCGGATTGAACGAAGGAAGCTGGCCCGGCATTCCCAGTCCCGATCCATGGTTGAACCGTGCATTACGCCATCAGGCCGGGTTGTTATTGCCCGAGCGGCGCATCGGCTTGTCTGCGCATGATTTCCAACAGGCCGTTGCCGCGCGCGAAGTGTGGCTGACGCGCTCGATCCGCTCGGATGATGCTGAAACGGTCGCCTCGCGCTGGATCAACAGGTTGACCAATTTGTTGGCTGGCTTGCCTGATCAGGGTGGGAAAGATGCGCTGGAGGCGATGATTTCCCGCGGCAATCTTTGGATGCAAAAAGCCGCAGCGCTGGAAACTCCGCCCACAATCAAGCCAGCACCACGCCCATCGCCCTGCCCGCCAACATCAGCACGACCCAAGCAATTGTCAGTGACTGAAATCAAGCGACTGATCCGTGATCCTTATGCCATCTACGCCAAGCACGTTCTGAGGCTGCGGCCGCTGAACCCTTTGATGCGCGCGCCGGATGCGTTGCTGCGCGGGATCGTTTTGCACGGGGTACTAGAGGATTTCATCCGCGACAGCACCCGTGATCCTCAGCTGTGTACGCGGGACTACTTAATGCAGAAAACAGTCTCTGTTCTGGCGCAAAACGTGCCTTGGGCCGAAACCCGCGCCACTTGGCTGGCACGGCTGGAACGGGTCGCCGACTGGTTTGTCGAGACCGAACATGCGCGCCGCAAAATCGCGCATCCCACAGCGTTTGAGGCCCGTGGTCAAACGCAGATACCCGACCTTGGGTTTACCCTCACGGCCACCGCTGACCGGATCGACATGGATGCCACCGGTGCGTTGCATATCTATGATTACAAAACCGGTGCAGCCCCCAGCCGTGAGCAACAAAAACACTTTGATAAGCAGCTGTTGCTTGAAGCGGTGATCGCCGAGCGCTCGGGTTTTGGCAGGATTGATCCCGCGGATGTCACGCAGGCGGTTTTCATTGGGTTATCCGCTGCCATGAAAGAGGTGCCCGCCCCACTGGACGAAGAGCCCCCAGCCAAAGTATGGGCCGAGTTTGAGACCCTGATCCGTGCGTATCTGGAACCCTCCACTGGCTATACCGCGCGCCGCGTGATGCACTCCAAATCGGATTTTTCCGAATACGATCAACTGTCGCGCTTTGGCGAGTGGGACATTACCGCAGCCCCCGCCAAGGAGGTGCTGAAATGATCCAGCGTGATGAAGCCACCCAAGTACAGATCAAAGCGGCGCGCCCTGACCGGTCGACCTGGCTTTCGGCCAATGCCGGCTCGGGTAAAACCCGCGTTCTGACTGATCGGGTGGCGCGGCTATTGCTGGGCAAAGTTGATCCCCAACATATCCTTTGCCTGACCTATACCAAGGCGGCTGCCAGCGAGATGCAAAACCGGCTGTTCAAACGGCTGGGCGAGTGGGCAATGCTGCCGGACGCCCCCCTGCGCGATCAACTGCGAGAGCTGGGGCTTGATGGCGCGATACCGGCGGATGACCTGCGGCTGGCACGCCGTCTTTTTGCCAGCGCGATCGAAACACCGGGCGGTTTGAAAATCCAGACGATCCACTCGTTTTGCTCATCGCTTCTGCGCCGTTTTCCTTTGGAAGCTGGGGTAACACCGCAGTTCAAGGAAATGGACGAACGTGACGCCGCCCTTTTGCGCAGTGACATCACCGAACAGATCGCCGATGGCCCACGATCGCACCTTCTATATGATGTGGCGCGCCATTATGGCGGCGACAGTTTTGAAGATCTGACCGCCGAGATTGTGCGCCACCGGGCTCATTTTGAAACGCCGTTGAATGATGAAACGCTGGCACGGCATTTTGGGCAAGACCCAAACCTAACCGTCGACGATATTGCAGCTCAGGTTTTCCTTGGTTCAGAGGCTGATCTGCTGGCCACTTTGATCCCTGCTCTTTTGGCCAGTGGCGTCAATGATAACAAGGCTGGTGTTCGCCTTCGCACCATCAGCGAGCTGAATGCCCGTGCCTTGCCCATGTTTGAAAAGGTGTTTTTGACCGGCCCTAAAACGAAGACTCCGTTTTGTGCAAAGGTCGGGTCGTTTCCAACCAAGGGCTGCCGTGAAACCCTGACCGACATAATGCCTGAGTTGGACCAGCTGATGAACCGGGTTGCAGATGCACGAGATAGGCGTCTGACACAGGCCGCCATTGCCAAAACCCAAGCGCTGCACGCTTTTGCCAATGTGTTTCTGCCCGCCTATGAACAGGCCAAACAACGCCGTGGGCTGCTGGATTTTGATGATCTGATCCTGCGCGCGCGTGATCTGTTGACCGATCCCAATGTGGCAGCTTGGGTTTTGTTCCGACTGGATGGCGGGATTGACCATATTCTTGTCGACGAAGCCCAGGATACCAGTCCCGTGCAGTGGCAGGTGATTGAACGGCTGGCACAGGAATTCACCTCTGGTGAAGGTGCGCGGCGTGATACTCTGCGCACGATTTTTGTGGTCGGTGACAAAAAGCAATCAATTTACTCATTTCAGGGTGCTGACCCGCGCGAATTTGACCGTATGCAGGCTGAATTTGCAGCGCGGTTGTCAGGTGGGAACACCCCCTTACAAGACATGGAAATGGCGTTTTCTTTTCGGTCATCTCATGCGATCCTGTCGTTGGTGGATCACACCTTCAGCCGTGCTGAACAAAGCGGTTTTGCGCCGGAACAGAGCCACAAAGCATTCAAGGCCGACATGCCCGGCCGGGTTGATTTATGGCCAGTGATCCCACCGCCCGAAAAAGAGGACAAGCCCAACTGGCACGACCCGGTGGATGTGAAAGCGGCCAATGACCCTTCGGTTGTTTTGGCGCGCCGCATTGCCGAAACGATTGAAACACTGATCGGGGAAAACCACCCAATTCCTGCCGCCCCGGAACAGGGTGGCCCCTATCGCAGCCGCGCGGTTGAGCCGGGTGATTTCCTGATTTTGGTGCAACGTCGATCGGATCTGTTTCACGACATCATCCGCGAGTGCAAAGCTCGCGCACTCCCCATTGCCGGGGCTGACCGCCTAAAGGTCGGTGCAGAACTGGCGGTCAAGGATCTGGCCGCGATACTCAGTTTTCTTGCCACGCCTGAAGATAGTTTGTCACTGGCCGTTGCGTTGAAATCTCCGTTGCTGGGCTGGGATGAGGCACAGCTTTACGACCTCTCTCATGGACGTAGCGAGCCCTATCTTTGGGCCGCACTGCGCACCCGGGCAGAGGAGTTTCCGCAGACCTACGCTATTTTGCGGGATTTACGGGATCAGGCAGATTTTCTGCGGCCCTACGACCTGATTGAGCGCATCCTGACCCGCCATGATGGACGGCGCAAAATTCTGGGGCGGTTGGGGGCCGAGGCAGAAGACGGCATTGATGCATTGTTGGCGCAGGCCATGGCCTATGAGCGCAATGCCGTGGACAGCCTGACCGGATTTCTTGTCTGGCTGGAAAGCGATGAATTGGAGATCAAGCGGCAGATGGACAGTGCCGGCAATCGTATCCGGGTCATGACAGTGCACGGCGCTAAGGGCCTGGAGGCCCCCATCGTGATCCTGCCCGATACCGGCCCGCGCACGATATCTGTGCGCGATCAGGTGATTGTCGCAGATGGCGTGCCTTTGTGGCGCACGGGGGCTGATGCCTCGCCCTGCGCGATTGAGACTGTCATAAATCAGATCAAAACCGCCGAGCAGGCCGAGCGTGATCGGCTGCTGTATGTCGCCATGACCCGCGCTGAAAAATGGCTGATTGTCGCAGCAGCGGGTGATTTGGGCAAAAAGGGCGATACCTGGTATGATAAAATTCATGCGGGGATGGTGGCTGCGGATGCCCAACCCCATCCCTTTGCTGAAGGAGAGGGACTGCGCCTGTCTCATGGTGATTGGCCAGAAGCCAAAGCTATAGCAAGGCCTGTCGGTGAGGCCACACTGCCGATACTACCACCTCATTTTGAGCAAACTGCCCCGGAAGTTCACCGCGCAGCCGAAACCCTCAGCCCCTCGCTATTGGGTGGCGCCAAGGCGCTGCCCGGCGAAGATGGCTTGGACGAAGATGCAGCCAAAGCGCGCGGCAATTTGATCCACCACTTATTAGAGGTGTTACCCACATATGACCCCACGGATTGGGCCGATATAGGAGTACGCTTGGCGGGAACCGGCCCAGATGCCCAAGATGCTCTTGCCGAAGCCACGAAAGTGCTGGCGGCCCCTGAACTCGCCCCGTTGTTTCAGGGGCAAATTCTGCGCGAGGTTCCTGTTTCGGCGAATTTGGAGACCTTGGGCGGTCGTCGCATCCATGGGGTGATTGATGTCTTGGTGATCGAGCCGTCACGCATTCTGGCCGTTGATTTCAAATCAAACGCGATGGTGCCACCCGACCCGCAAACATGCCCCACCGGATTACTGCAGCAAATGGGGGCTTATGCCCATGCCTTGCAGGTGATCTATCCTGCCCACAAAATCGAAACGGCGCTGCTTTGGACAAAAACCGCCACGCTTATGCCTCTGCCACACGATCTTGTGACAGATGCGCTCATCAACAACCATATATCTTGACGAAGCCATCCGGCCTACCTAGGTTCATGGCCTGTGTTGCCCCCCTTTAGGAGAGAATCCCATGGCCACCGTTGCCGTAACCGACGAAACATTCGACGCCGAAGTGAAGAATTCCGATGTCCCCGTAGTGGTTGATTTCTGGGCTGAATGGTGCGGCCCCTGCAAACAGATCGGCCCTGCTCTGGAAGAGCTGGCGGCTGAAATGGGCGGCAAAGTCAAGATTGCCAAGATTGACGTAGACAGCAACCCAAATTCGGCTGTTGCTATGGGCGTGCGCGGTATTCCGGCACTGTTCATCTTCAAGGATGGTGAAGTGGTTTCAAACCGTGCCGGCGCGGCACCAAAGGCCACATTGCAAAGCTGGATTGAAGACTCGATCTAAGCTTAGATCAATATTTGGGATGAGGGCGCTTTTGAGCGCCCTTTTTTCATGTAGGCACCGCCCTGCCTTCACACACCAAATCTGTGTTTCTCTTGCGACCGCCCCCGGCAAACGCCATATAGAGACCACCCAAACGAAAGGCTCATCCTATGGCTGACGATCAATTCCCCGGTTGGCACGGCACCACCATTATCGGCGTTCGCAAAGGCGGCGAGGTGGTTATTGCAGGTGATGGGCAAGTCAGCCTTGGCCAGACTGTCATCAAAGGTACTGCGCGCAAGGTGCGTCGCCTATCCCCCGGCGGTTACGATGTGGTGGCCGGTTTTGCCGGGTCCACCGCCGATGCATTCACGCTGCTGGAACGCCTTGAATCCAAGCTGGAGGCGACACCCGGTCAGCTGCAACGCGCCAGTGTGGAGTTGGCCAAAGATTGGCGCACAGATAAATACCTGCAAAAGCTGGAGGCGATGCTGATCGTCACCGACGGTGCCGAGCTCTATGTGATCACTGGTGCAGGTGATGTTCTGGAACCAGAGCATGACGTCACCGCCATCGGATCAGGCGGTAATTACGCGCTGGCCGCTGCGCGCGCGATGATGGACACCGATAAATCAGCCGAACAAGTGGCGCGGGATGCGATGGCTATCGCCGCGGATATCTGTGTTTACACCAATGGTAATCTGACGATCGAAAAGATTGGGGGCTGACGGCCTTCGCCATCAACCCCCCTTTGTTTCTCAGCTCATAAAAATCAGTTCAGGCTGGCAACACCCAAGGGCACTCCGGCCACGTCGCACCAGATGTAAACTTCGTTGTAATCAGTCGCAGACCAGGTTGACGGCAGAGCATAGCGTTGCTTGCCATTCAGGGACAGCAATGCGCCCAGATAGGCGTCTTTGTTATGCTCGCCATCCTTGCCAAAAATGACACGCGGATCAGGGCCACCATCAAGCGAAAAATCATCGCCTAGCTCAACAAATGTGCGCCCGCCCTCTTCAATCACCTTAACCGAACCGCTGGTTACGTGATTACTGCGTCCCTCAAACATACCGGTGGCCGTGGTCATCATCTCTTGTGCGATGGCAGTTGAAGCGGTGGATACAAGCAAGGCGGCGGTACCTACAGCGCCTGCGGTGGTCAGAAAATTACGTCGATTGATCATTTTAAATTCCTCTATTGGTGTTTCGATCTTCTCGGACTTAGCCCTCCAACCTAGAAATAGAACCACTTGTAATCCCGGATGACATACTGCTTATCCGGCGTGAAGAATGTGTGAAAGCTTGTGTTTCCAAAACCGATGCTTAGGTTCCTCTGAACACTCTGATAAAGGGATTTTGCTAATGGTATTTTTAACAATCTACGGACCCCGTTTAACATGAACCTTTCAGAAGACGATCTTCGCGCCGCCACTGCCGCCGGCATCATTGACGAAGCACAAGCCGCACGCCTCAGCACGCTGGCCCATCAACGCGCAGGACGATTGGCCCAGGGCCTGCCTGAGGATGAACCGTTTGAGTTGTTCAAAGGCTTTGCCGAGATTTTTATCTCAGTTGGACTAGTCCTACTGATTTCGAGCGCCGTGGCCTTTGCCGCCTCCATCGGGGGCGTATTGGCCATCGCTCCGGCGCTTGCCCTACTCAGCTGGTTTGCAGCCAAATATTTTACGCTCAAACGCCGGATGACATTGCCATCCATTGTGCTTGTCTCGGGGTATAGCTTGGGTGTCGGCACGTTTATCACCTGGCTGACTGATGTCATCGGCCTGCCTGATCATGGCTGGGTTATTGCCTTGATCGGGCTGTTGGGCATCGCGGCAATGCTATTTCACTACCGCACATTCCGCGTGCCGTTTTCGATGTTTATTGCAGGGCTATATGGCCTGTCTGTGGTGTTTGGTATCACCGGCACCATCACTCCGGGTGACATGGATAGTTCCAGTTGGGACACATTGTTTGATCTGCGTCAGGGCGGCAGCTTTGCCATTGGTACGTTGGTCTTTGGTGTGCTCGCATTCATCGCTGGTATCTGGTTTGATATGCGTGATCCGCTCCGCCTTGGCCGCCTGGCGCGGTCAGCCTTCTGGCTGCATCTTCTGGCCGCTCCTGCGTTGGTCAACACGGTGATGATGACGGCGTATAATGTTCAAGGTCTAATGGGCATGTTGCTGACGATCATCGGTCTGATCCTGATCACGGTCTTTGCATTGATCATTGACCGCCGCTCGTTCTTGACTGCGGGTTTGGGGTATCTGGCCTATGTCATCCTTTGGGCGCTGCAATTGGGCGATGGTGATCTTTCAATTCCCATGGTCATGCTTGTCCTTGGCGCGATTGTCACTTATCTCGGCACCTTCTGGACCACCCTGCGCGTACGCCTTATGCAGGCCCTGCCTGATTTCCCCGGCAAAACCCGTCTGCCACCTTATTCGGAGTCCCCATGACCGATCTCACCCCACGCGAAATCGTATCCGAGCTGGACCGCTTTATCATCGGCCAGAATGACGCCAAACGCGCCACGGCCGTGGCCCTGCGCAACCGCTGGCGGCGCAAACAGTTGGCAGATGATCTGCGTGATGAGGTGTATCCCAAAAACATCCTGATGATTGGGCCAACCGGTGTGGGAAAAACCGAAATTTCGCGCCGTCTGGCCAAATTGGCCCGTGCCCCCTTTATCAAGGTTGAGGCCACGAAGTTTACCGAGGTGGGATACGTTGGCCGCGACGTAGAGCAGATCATCCGTGATTTGGTAGACAGCGCCATTGTAGATACCCGCGAATGGATGCGTGAAGATGTTAAGGCCAAAGCGTATGCTCAGGCCGAAGACCGTGTGATTGATGCCATTGCTGGCCCGGATGCACGCGAGGGCACCCGTGATATGTTTCGCAAGAAACTGAAGGATGGATTGCTCGACGATACTGAAATTGAGCTGGATCTGGCAGATACCACCAACCCGATGGGCGGCATGATGGATATTCCCGGCCAGCCCGGCGGCCAGATGGGCATGATGAATCTTGGGGATATGTTCGGCAAAGCCTTTGGCGGGCGCACAGTGCGCCGCAAGATGACCGTATCTGAGAGCTATGAAATTCTGATCGGCGAAGAGGCCGACAAACTGCTGGATGATGAAACTGTGCACAAAGCCGCGATTGATGCGGTTGAACAAAACGGCATCGTTTTTCTGGATGAGATCGACAAGGTTTGCGCCCGTTCTGATGCGCGTGGTGGCGATGTATCGCGCGAAGGGGTGCAACGTGATCTGCTGCCGCTGATTGAAGGCACGACTGTGTCCACCAAATACGGCTCGTTGAAAACCGATCATATTCTGTTTATCGCATCAGGTGCGTTTCACATCGCAAAACCATCTGATCTGCTGCCCGAGCTGCAAGGCCGCTTGCCCATTCGTGTGGAGTTGCGCGCGCTGACCGAAGAAGATTTCGTGCGCATCCTGACGGAAACCGATAACGCCCTGACCCGGCAATACACCGCCCTGATGGGCACCGAAGAGGTTGAGGTGTCCTTCACTGATGACGGCATCAAGGCGCTGGCGCATATCGCGGCTGAGGTGAATCAATCGGTTGAAAATATCGGCGCCCGCCGTTTGTACACCGTGCTGGAACGTGTGTTCGAAGAGCTTAGCTATACCGCGCCGGACCGCGCTGGTGACAAGGTGGTCGTGAACGGCGAATTTGTTGACGCCAATCTGGGCGAGCTGGCAAAATCGGCTGATCTGAGCAGGTATGTTTTGTAACCACACAGTGTGGTTCAAATTGGTTTCGCCCCTCTGGATTACCTGACCAACTGAAATCGCTTCCTTTTGGTGCTGTTTCACGCGACACAGAATTATGACTGTTCTCACTTTCCTTCGTGAAAACGCACGTTGGCTTTCTGCAGGGATGTTGCTGACCTTTCTCAGCAGCTTTGGGCAGACGTTTTTCATCTCAATTTTTGCCGGTGAGATCCGTGAAGTGTTTCAGATATCCCACGGGCAATGGGGCGGGATCTATGCCGTTGGCACCACTGCATCAGCCATTGTTATGGTTTGGGCCGGCGGGCTGACTGATCAGTTTCGGGTGCGCAGTCTGGGGGCTGTCATCTTGCTGATGTTGATGGCGGCCTGCCTGTTTATGGCGCTTAACCCGGTGTGGTGGTTGTTGCCGCTGGTGATCTTTTGCCTGCGGTTCTCTGGCCAGGGCATGACCAGCCATATCGCGGTTGTCGCCATGAGCCGGTGGTTTGTCTCCACGCGCGGCAAGGCCCTGTCCATCGCCACCCTCGGTTTTGCCCTGGGCGAGGCGGTGCTGCCGCTGATTTTCGTAGCACTGATGGTGATTTATGACTGGCGGTTTCTATGGGGAATGGCGGCCATCATCGCCATCGCCGGTATCCCTGTTCTGCTGATGTTATTGCGCGAGGAACGCACACCGCAATCCATGGCCCATTCTGATCAATCGTTGGGGATGGAGGCGCAGAACTGGACACGTAATCAGGCATTCCGCCATCCGCTTTTCTGGTTCATGGTGCCTGCCCTCTTGGGGCCGGGCGCATTCAACACCGCGTTCTTTTTTCATCAGGTGCATTTTGCCGAGGTGAAACACATAACACATGTTGAGCTGGTCGCAATGTTTCCATTCTACACTGTGGTTGGCATCCTTGCGATGATGGCGTCAGGTTGGGCGCTGGACAAGGTTGGCACACCGCGTCTGATCCCCTATTACCAGTTGCCCATGGTCGCGGCCTTCATCACACTTGCCTATGCGGATAGCCACACCACCATGCTGCTGGGTTTTTTCTTTCTGGCGCTGACGACAGGGGCAAACACCACATTGCCCAACGCGTTTTGGGCCGAGTTCTTTGGCACAAGGCACTTGGGGTCAATCAAGGCAATGGCAGCTGCCGTCATGGTGCTGGGCTCTGCGATTGGGCCGGGAATTACCGGGATGGGGATTGATTTAGGGATGGGGATTGAGGTGCAATACCTCTGGGTGGCTGGTTACTTTGTCTTTGCCACACTCATAATGATCATTGGTGTGGCCCGCTATAAAAGCGAGTTGGAGTGGCCAAACTAGACTTACCGCGTCCGGCGAAGATACACATAATATGCCCCGCCTCCGCCGTGCTTCAGATGTGCCTCGCTCACTTGCAAAACCACCTGCGCCAAAGGGGCCTGCGCCAGCCATTGTGGTACATTGTGGCGCAACACGCCCAACCGTGTGGGGATCGGCCCGCCATCATCACGCGCTTTGCCTTTGCCGGTGACCACCAAAACCAGACGTTTGCCACTGGCATGTGCCCTTAGAATAAATTGGGTCAACCTGGGATGCGCCTGATCCATCGTCATCCCGTGTAGGTCCAATTTGCCCTCGGGCTGAACCTTGCCGCGTTTCAGCCGACCAAAGGTCTTTTTGTCCATCTGCAATGGCGCCATTGCCACCTGTTCACGTATGCCGGGCAACGTTTTGTGGGGAGGGGCTGTGCCATTTGATGTTTGGCCCAGCGTGAAAGGCTCTATCGGCTGACGCTTGGGTTTGGGTGTTTTCAGATTGGTTATGGGATGTTCAGATCGCTGGTGATCTGCGTGCATTTGTTGGGTGTTTTGCGCCACTTTGCGCCACAGCTCTAATTCGTCCGGACGCGGACGCCGACCGGCCATTACAATTGCTCCGACAACATCGCATAGGCACGTTGGATAGGTAGCAACACCACCATGCGGCCCGGATCACGCAGCTTTCCGGCCTCACGGCCAGCCCGGTCACCCGTGCCAAAGAAAATATCGGCGCGTTGCGGCCCCTTGATCGCCGAGCCGGTGTCTTGTGCCACCATCAGTCGGTTGATCTTGGTTTTACCACCCTTTTCAATCCAGACCGGTGCACCCAGCGGGGTAAAGGCCGGATCAACTGCAATGGTGCGCATCGTGGTGATCGAGCGGTTCATCGCGCCTTTAGGGCCTTTGCTGGCGGCCACGTCTTCAATCCGGCGAAAGAACACATAGGATGGGTTATGATACAGCAGTTCCTGACCTTCGATCGGATTACGTTTGACCCAGTTCTTGATCACCTGCGCCGATACCTGATGCGCTTTGTAGATGCCCCGGCGCACCAGTTCGACACCGATTGATCGGTATTCATGTCCGTTTGACCCGCCATACCCCACACGAACCACATTGCCATTGGGCAGCTTGATGCGTCCCGAGCCCTGGATTTGCAGGAAAAACAGCTCTACCGGGTCATCAACCCAGGCGATCTCATACCCCTGGCCTCGCATGAATTCACCGGTCTCTATCTCACGGCGAGTGAACCATGGATTGGATAGTTTTGATGCCTGCGGCTCGCGGTACAGCGGATAGCGATAACGCGCATCCGGGTACAGTGCGCCTTGCAACTCTGGCTCAAAATAGCCGGTGAACAACCCGCGTGACTCGTTTTCGATCAGCACTGGGCGAAAGAACAATTCAAAGAAGGGTTTCGCATCCGGTTGTTGCTGAGCCAAAGCACAAAGTGAACGCCAATCGGGATCGCGCATATCGGTGCAGGTGTTTACAAAAACACTCAGCGCGTCGTCATGCGCATCAGTTTCCCAACCTTGAAGATCATCAAAACTCAGTAATGTGTGGGTCAGCTCATTCGCGGCAAGGGCGCCCGCAAGGGACGCCCAAAGGAATGTTATTGCCGCCCACGTTCTGATCATTCGCCCGTGGCAACAAGCCGCCAGTTCGGATCGTTTGATCCCATCACGCGCTCAAAGGTCCAGATGTCTTTTTGCTTTTTCGACTGGCCCGGTGCGCCCTCGATAACGTCGCCATCTTTGTTGCGCACGACCGAGACCAACTCGGCAACAAAGCGCACAGTGATTTCCGCCCGGTTGCTGGATTGATCAAAAGTCGCATCCGCCAGCGCGGTTTCGCGCAGTCCGACAAATTCAGCGTCGATGGTCAGACCTTGTTCCTGGCGCGCATCAACCACCTGAACGAAGGTCTCATACACCTCTTCGGATAGAAAGGGCATCACCTCGTCTAGCTTGCCGTTTTCAAACGCCATCAGGATCATTTCATAGGCCCCGCGTGAGCCTTGCAAAAAGTCGGTGACCCCAAACTCTGGCTCAATCCGTTTCATATCAGCCAAGGCGCCGGCTGCATCTGTATCCTCGGGGACATGATCGGTGATGTCGCGGTCCGGGCCGCCATCAACCACTTCAAATTCGTTACGACGCTCCTGGGCCGGGCTGGACGCATTACGCGGCGGGCCTTCAAACCCATCACGCGTGCCCAGCACGTTTTTCAACCTCAGGATCAGGAAAACAGCAATGCCAGCCAATACCAGCAGCTGAAGAATAGGCGAATTCATGACTACCTCATTTCAGGTAGGGCATGGAAACATGCCCCGTTGGCTCTTATGTAGGTGAGGTACACGGTCAAGTCCACCATCGCGCCTGACCAAAAACATGGAGGCCTGCAAATGTGGCTGTTTCTGGCGTTTATAGCCGTACCGTTGATTGAGATTGCCCTGTTCATTCAGGTGGGTGGCTTCATTGGCCTGTGGCCCACATTGGGCATCGTCGTGTTGACGGCTATTTTGGGCACCTATTTGGTAAAAACCCAAGGCGCGATGGCAATGAACAATTTGCGTGGCTCGTTTTCACGCCTTGAGGATCCATCAGAACCGTTGGCCCATGGTGCCATGATTCTGGTGTCAGGCGCCTTGTTGCTGACGCCGGGGTTTTTCACCGATGCGGTTGGCTTTGCCCTGCTTATGCCCCCGGTTCGCAGTGCTGTTTTCAGATATTTGCGATCCCGCGTGAAGGTTCAGCGGTTTGATATGGGCCCCGGCGGGAGCCAGACAATGCGCGAGCCATACCGCCCCAGCCGTGGCCGCGAAACCATCATCGAAGGCGAATATACCGAGGTTGCGCCGACGAAACAGCCAACACATCCCACATCTGGCTGGACAAAGCACTAAGGCAGGCATTGAGGCGGCTTGACCATCCTGTTAAGTGTGCCGCCGAACATTGATTTTCCGCTGGAGGCCCTGATGGCTGAGAAAGAAAATGGCGCTGCACAAGAGCAGCCCCAAGTTAAGATGAACATTCTGACCCAATTCATTCGTGACATGTCATTTGAAAACCTGCTTGCCCAGCGCGGCGTAGGTGGCGAAGTGACTCCGGATGTGACTGTAAGCGTCAATCTTGAGCCCAAGAAGCGCCCGGCTGAAAATCAGTACGAAGTCATCACCAAGCTCAATATCGAATCAAAAAACAAAGAAGGCGGTGAACCGCTTTTCTTGCTTGAGCTGGAATACTCTGGCGTGTTCCACATTGAGGGTCTGCCAGACGAGCAGCTGCACCCTTTCTTGTTGGTGGAATGCCCGCGCATGGTGTTTCCTTTCATGCGCCGGATTGTCAGCGATGTGACCCGCGATGGAGGCTTTCCGCCGCTGAATCTGGAAAACATTGATTTCGTTGCGCTGTATCGCACTGAAATCGCCCGTCGTCAGGCGGCTGCCGCTGAAGAGGCCAAAACGCCCTTAGCCTAACTTTTTCCAAAGTGCCGCGTCGCCCAGGCTGTCAATCATGGCCTGGTGAGCGGCCTTTTCTGCCTCGGTAATGCGGGGCGGCAAAGGCGTGGCGCGTTTTTGCGCCCGCCATTCAGTATCTGTGCCCTGAGCCACATTTGTTGCGCTATTTCCAGCCAGGGCGAAATCGGGTTGCCTGCCGCCGATCAGCTCCAAATACACTTCGGCCAATATCTCAGAATCGAGCAAAGCACCGTGCAATGTGCGCGCTGCGTTATCAATGTTGAACCGGCGGCACAGAGCATCCAGAGATGCAGGCGAGCCGGGAAATTTCTTGCGAGCTATCGCCAGCGTATCCAGTGCCTGCTCCATTGGCAGTTTTGGCAGCTTCAGCCAGCCCAACTCAGCATTGAGAAACTTCATATCGAACGAAGCGTTGTGGATGACCAGCTTAGAATCCTGCACGAAATCCAAGAAATCCTGGGCGATTTTGGCAAACACCGGCTGGCCGCGCAAAAAGTCGTCGCCCAGCCCATGCACCTTAAAGGCATCTTCGGGCATGGCGCGTTCGGGGTTTATGTATTGGTGATAGGTTTTGCCCGTGGGCATGTGGTTGAACAGTTCAACCGCGCCGATCTCAACGATCCGGTCACCTTGTTCTGGTTCAAACCCTGTGGTTTCCGTATCAAGTACGATCTCACGCAATTGCCAGCCCTGCCCTGATATCCCTGACCACGGCCTGCACCTGCTCTCGTGCATGATCAAGCGTGTCAGTTTCGATTATATAATCCGCCTTTGCGCGTTTTTCCGCATCAGGCGCCTGCTTTTCCATGATCGCCTTGAGTTGTTCCCGCGTCATGCGGGCGCGTTGCATCAAGCGCTTCTTTTGTTCTTCAAAATCCACGCTGACCACTACAATGGCATCCATAAATGCGGCTGATCCTCCTTCAAAAAGCAGGGGGATATCCAGGACAGTTATATCGGCCTGCGAGGATTCCAGAAAAGCTGTGCGATCCTTGGCCACAAGCGGGTGTACGATCACCTCGATCCGATTGAGAACAGTCGCATCTTGGGAAATCAGTTCTTTCAGCCGTTCACGGGATACCATTCCATCTTCGATGCAGTCAGGAAATGCAGCCGACATCGGCGCAACTGCTGCACCGCCCTTGGCATAAAGCCGATGCACCGCCGCATCAGCATCCCAAAGCGCGCAGCCTTCGGCGACAAACATTTCCGCGGTTGTTGATTTGCCCATCCCAATGGAGCCGGTCAGACCTAGCTTAAAAGTCATCGCAGTGCCGCCGCGCGTGTCGCGCTATTCACTTCGGGACGCACACCAAACCAGCGCTCAAAAGCAGGGACGGCCTGATGCAATAACATGCCCAGTCCATCCACCGTGGTGCAGCCCTTTTTTTCGGCCTCAGCCAAAAGCCGCGTTTTCAGGGGTGCATAAACCAGATCAGTGACCACCGCGCGTTTGTTCAACCCATCAAGGGGCACCCGCAAAGGTGGTTTGCCCAGCATGCCCAGCGATGTTGTGTTCACCACCAATGATGCATCATCAAGCATATTGCCGGCCTTCACCCAATCACACACCTGAATGCGTTTTCCGAATTCTGTTTTCAGGGCTTCCGCGCGCACCCGCGTGCGATTGGATATCATAATTTCCGGCACACCCACATCCAGCAGCGCCGCGACAACAGCCCGCGCAGCGCCACCAGCGCCAAACATGGCCGTTGGTCCGGCTGTAGCATCCCATTTTGGCGCGTTATGTTTCAGGTTCTGGATGAACCCATACCCATCAGTGTTATCCGCGTGGATTTTGCCATCTTTGCGGAAAATCAACGTATTTGCAGCGCCAATCAGAATGGCCCGATCTGTCACCAGATCAGCAATCTCCATCACCTTTTCTTTGTGAGGCGCCGTGATGTTAACCCCCACAAAGCCCATTTTGGACAGCGTGCGAATGACATCTTCTAAGTCATCACTGGTGACGTCCATCGGAACGTAATGCCCAGGAAGGCCATAAGTCTTGAGCCAATGCCCGTGCAGCTGAGGGGATTTAGAATGCACCGCTGGATACCCGATCACGCCGGCGAGGGGGATTTTTTTGATGCTCATTGTGACAATATTCCACGGGTGTTGAGATATGAAATCAAGCTCAGCATCGACAGGCCCAGAACCGTGAAATAGTCACCTTTGATTTGTGTAAACAAGCGCACGCCTTCTTCTTCTAATTTGTATCCGCCAACCGAATGTTGGATGCTGTCCCAATTGCGGTCAACATATGCTTGTATGTAGTCACCGCTAAGGGGTCGCATTACCAGAGTTACTTTGGCTACTTCCCGCCAAACCGGGCGTGACCCTTCGCAAACAACTACAGCAGACAGTAATTCATGCGAATTGCCTTGCATGGCTGTCAGTTGATCTATCACATCCTTCTGGGAGGTTGGTTTTGACAAAATTCTGCCGTCAAAATTCAATACCTGATCGCATCCAATCACCATGGCACCGGGGTGTTTATCACTGATCTTGCGCGCCTTGAGTTCGGCCAATGCATCAGCCACATCCCTTGGGGATGCCCCTTCCGCGAGTAAGGACTGTTTGACCGCATCTTCATCAACGCGCGCAGCTATTGCCTCATGCGCGATACCTGCTTGCCTCAGCAATGCCTGTCGGGTTTCAGATCCCGAAGCAAGAATAAGAGAAGTGCTCATGTGGACAACTCGGTGTAAAGTTTAACAATTGTTTAAGAACACTTTGATGAGAAATCCATGCCGAACTGGCCAAACAGGTGATCATGTCTAATTTCAGGCATATGTTCGGTTGTTTTACCCCTGTGGAACAGGATAACTCATTGTATGTGAACAGTGGAGTTTGACCTAGTTTAACCCCTGTTTTATCCAGCGTAATCCTACTTTTATAAATGGTATAACTTATTGATATATAAGTTTAATGCTTTAAAAGTGAAGAATGATCCCATGAGTTATACACTGCCTGGTTTTCTGTGTACAACACTGCCTATATCTCATTAATCCACAGCTTTGGGCGGCACTACTTAAATCATCATCCTTTCTAATCTTTCTTTTTATTTATATCAGGAAGGACAGCTTGGAGTGTGAATTAATGGGCGATTTACTGGCATACCTTTATCCATGGACGAAAGCCTTCCATATCATATCAGTGATCTCATGGATGGCTGGTATGTTCTATCTTCCACGTTTGTATGTTTATCACGCAGAGCAATCAGTTCCTGGTGATGACAAAGATATAGTGTTTCAGGAAATGGAGCGTAAATTGCTACGCTTGATCATGAATCCGGCAATGATCGCCACTTGGGTTTTTGGCCTGATGTTGGTGTTTACACCGGGCATTGTTGATTGGTCGCTGATTTGGCCATGGTGCAAGGCCGCTGCTGTCATAGTGATGTCCTGGCATTATCATTGGCTTGCCAGACGTCGTAAGGATTTTGTGAACGGTCAAAACAGGTTCTCTGGCAGGACATATCGTTTGATGAACGAAGTGCCGACAGTTTTGATGTTTGTGATCGTGATTGCGGTGGTTGTCAGGTTCTAGGGCGCGTTGACTCTGACTGGGTCAAAGCCTATGTAGCGTGCCAAGCGCCCGTCCGGGTGGCCTGTTTTCCATTGATGAAATGTCACAACCGCCTTTCTCAAGGCGCGTGCCAAGGTGTATTCCCATGTCCGATATCGACCAGCCAGAAGTTGAAACAACAGATGTTCCAGAAGTTAGTGGGCGTCTGAACCTCGCTGACCTTAAAAAGCAGACTGCCAAAGACCTGCTAAACATGGCCGAAGAGTTGGAGATCGAAAACGCCTCGACAATGCGCAAGGGCGAGATGATGTTCTCGATCCTGAAAGAACGGGCCGAGGAAGGCTGGACCGTATTTGGCGATGGCGTGCTTGAAGTGGTGCAGGACGGTTTTGGGTTTCTGCGCTCACCCGATGCCAACTATCTGCCGGGCCCGGATGATATTTATGTATCTCCTGAAATCATTCGCAAGCATTCGTTGCGCACTGGTGACACCATTGATGGCGAGATGAAGCAGCCCGAGGACACAGAGCGCTATTTCGCTTTGACCTTGGTGACACAGATAAACTTTGAAGACCCCGAGAAAGCCCGTCACAAGATCGCCTTTGATAACCTGACACCGCTTTATCCTGATGAACGCATGACGATGGAAATTGCCGATCCGACGGTCAAAGACCGGTCAGCGCGTATCATTGATCTGGTGGCTCCTATCGGCAAGGGTCAACGCTCGCTTATTGTGGCCCCGCCTCGCACGGGTAAAACCGTTTTGCTGCAAAATATCGCTGCCAGCATTGAGAAGAACCATCCCGAATGTTACCTGATCGTGCTGCTGATTGATGAACGTCCCGAAGAGGTGACGGACATGCAGCGCTCGGTGAAAGGTGAGGTTGTAAGCTCTACCTTTGATGAACCAGCCACGCGCCACGTTGCTGTGTCTGAAATGGTGATTGAAAAGGCCAAACGTCTGGTTGAACACAAACGCGATGTGGTGATCCTGCTCGATTCCATCACGCGCCTTGGTCGTGCGTTTAACACTGTTGTGCCCTCCTCTGGTAAGGTTCTGACCGGTGGTGTGGATGCCAACGCGCTGCAACGCCCCAAACGTTTCTTTGGTGCTGCGCGTAACATTGAAGAAGGTGGATCGTTGACCATTATTGCAACCGCCCTGATCGAAACCGGGTCGCGCATGGATGAGGTGATCTTTGAAGAATTCAAAGGTACGGGTAACTCGGAAATCGTGCTCGATCGCAAGGTCGCGGATAAGCGCGTTTTCCCTGCCATGGACATCCTGAAATCCGGCACACGCAAAGAAGAATTGCTGGTGGACAAGATCGACCTGCAAAAAACCTTCGTCCTGCGCCGAATTCTGAACCCTATGGGCACAACAGATGCCATCGAGTTCCTGATTTCCAAGCTGAAACAAACCAAGACGAACTCGGATTTCTTTGATTCCATGAATACCTAAGCTCGACCTGACCGGGGGATGATCCCGATGGATACGATCTTTGCGCTCTCTACAGCGCCGGGCAAGGCCGGTGTCGCTGTTATCCGTCTTTCTGGCCCTGCGGCCTATGAAGCGGCGTCGCGCCTTTGTGGCAGTCTGCCATCGCCGCGTCTGGCCGCATTGCGCAATGTGGTTGACCCTGCTGGTCAGCTGGTTGATCAATCCCTTGTTCTGACATTTGCCAAGGATCACAGCTTTACCGGTGAAGATGTGGTTGAGTTTCAGTGCCACGGAAGCCCAGCTATTATCGCTGCGGTGCTTGATCTCCTTGGTAAAATCCCTGGATTGCGCCATGCTGAGTCGGGTGAATTCACCCGTCGTGCCTTGGAAAATGGCCAGCTTGATTTGGCCCAGGTCGAAGGTCTTGCTGATCTGATTGAGGCTGAAACCGAGGCGCAGCGCCAACAAGCCTTGCGTGTTTTCTCGGGCGAGCTGGGAACAAAAGCAGAGTCCTGGCGCCGCGATCTGATCCGTGCCGCTGCCCTGCTGGAAGCAACGATTGATTTCGCTGACGAAGATGTTCCGGTTGATGTATCGCCCGAGGTGAGCAGCCTAATTGATCGCGTACAACAAGGCCTTCATGCAGAATCCACTGGCGTACAGGCGGCTGAACGTATTCGCGCCGGGTTTGAGGTTGCCATCGTGGGGGCGCCAAATGTAGGCAAATCCACCTTGCTAAATGCACTCGCCGGGCGCGATGCAGCGATCACATCGGAACACGCCGGTACAACCCGTGATGTGATTGAGGTGCGTATGGATCTTGGCGGACTGCCCGTTACCTTCCTTGATACGGCCGGCCTCAGGGATACAGACGATGCTGTTGAGAGTATTGGCATTGATCGGGCGCGGCAGCGTGCAGCACAGGCCGACCTGCGTATTTTTCTGGTTGATAGCGTACAAAGCATTGATATCAAACAGGAAAAAGATGATTTGGTGTTGATCGCCAAGGGTGATCTCTCGGGCAGTTCTGTCGGGTCAGTATCTGGCGTTACGGGTCATGGTATTTCTGATCTGGTGGCCCATATCACGCATAGCCTCAGTGCTCGTGCCTCTGGTGTAGGGATCGCAACCCGGCTTCGCCACAAATTGGCGATGGAGCGTTCAATAGAACATTTGGATGCCGCAACATCGTTGGCCTTGGCGGGTGATAGCTCAACTGATATTGCTGCCGAAGAACTTCGTTCTGCTATTCGTGCTCTTGATTCTCTGGTAGGGCGTGTGGATGTAGAGAATATTCTGGACGAGATTTTTGCCAGCTTTTGCCTTGGGAAATGAGGATTGTTTCACGTGAAACATTTTGATGTGGTTGTCATTGGTGGGGGGCATGCGGGCTGTGAAGCGGCGCATGCTTCGGCACGAATGGGCGCGTCTACTGCATTGGTCACTCTGACCCGTGAAGGCATCGGTGTGATGTCCTGCAATCCAGCGATTGGCGGCCTCGGCAAAGGTCATTTGGTGCGTGAAATTGATGCGCTAGATGGCGTGATGGGCCGGGTGGCTGATACCGCCGGGATTCAATTTCGCTTGCTTAATCGCCGCAAAGGCCCTGCTGTACAAGGCCCGCGGGCGCAGGCGGATCGCAAAATCTACCGCGAAACGATGCTGGCCGAAATTGAGGGCCAGCAAAATCTGGATATCATTGTGGGCGAGGCCTGTGATTTTGTCATGAAGTCTGGCCGCGTCTCTGGCGTGATCCTTGACGATGGATCCAGAATCGAATCCCGCTCTGTCATCCTGACCACTGGTACGTTTTTGCGGGGTGTTATCCATATCGGTGATGTATCGCGTCCTGGTGGACGTATGGGCGATAAGCCCTCGGTTAAATTGGCTGAAAGGATTGACAGCTTCGGCCTGTCACTTGGACGTCTTAAAACTGGTACACCGCCTCGGCTAGATGGCAAATCCATTGCTTGGGATCAGCTTGAACAACAGCCCGGTGATGATGACCCAACACTGTTTTCCTTTTTATCCAAGGCAACATCAGCCCGTCAGATTTCTTGTGGGATCACCCATACAAATGAGATTACCCATCAGATTATTCAGGAAAACCTGGGAAAATCCGCAATGTACGGCGGCCATATTGATGGAATCGGTCCACGCTATTGCCCGTCCATCGAGGATAAGATCGTTCGCTTCGCAGACAAAATATCTCACCAGATATTCCTGGAGCCAGAGAGCTTGTCGGATGATTTGATCTATCCCAATGGTATATCAACGTCTCTGCCCGTTGATGTGCAGGAAGCCTATGTTCACTCAATCAAAGGCCTGGAAAACACACGTATCGTGCAGCCTGGATATGCAATTGAATACGACTATGTAGATCCCCGCGCATTGACCTCAACGCTTTCGTTGCGGGATGTTCCCGGGCTGTATTTGGCGGGACAGATTAACGGTACCACTGGTTATGAAGAAGCGGCAGCGCAAGGATTGGTTGCTGGGTTGAATGCGGCGCTGGTCTCTCAGGATAAAGACGCGGTGATCTTCAGCCGATCAGACAGTTATATCGGTGTAATGATTGATGATTTAACGACTCGTGGCGTGTCTGAACCGTATCGCATGTTTACTTCTCGTGCAGAGTTCCGTTTGTCCCTACGCGCGGATAATGCCGATCAACGACTGACGCCAATTGGGATCAATATTGGTTGCGTTGGGTTAAAACGCCGGGATATTTTTGAAAACAAGATCAAGCGTTTGACTTCAGCTCGTGCAATTTTGGACGGAGAAACTTACACACCTAAGCAGCTGAAATTACACGGACTGGATGTCAAAGAGGACGGCTCTCGCCGTACCGCGTTCCAGCTGCTGGCTTTCCCTAATATTGGCTTTAACAACATACTGCCTCTGAATGATGACCTCTCGCTTGTTGATGATGAAAGCCGTCAACAGCTAGAACGAGATGCGCTTTATCATAATTATATTGAAAGACAGCTACGAGACGTTGAGCTGATGCGTAGGGACGAGGAAAAGGACATTCCTGATGATTTCGATTATTCAATGATTGAGGGCCTTTCTAACGAATTGACTGCCAAGCTGTTGGCTGCGCGCCCATCCAATTTGGCTCAGGCCGGGCGTGTTGATGGGATGACTCCTGCTGCACTGACGCTAATTCTAATGCGCATACGACAGGAATCGCGGAGCAAAACAGCATGATTTCTGCCGAGGATCTGAATGTTTCACGTGAAACATTTGCAAACCTCAAGGTTTACGCAGACCTTCTTGAAAAGTGGAACCCAAAGATTAATCTTGTCTCTCGCGCGAGCTTGCGTGACCTTTGGACGCGGCATATAATGGATTCTGCTCAACTCATGTCATTGGCCCCAAACCCCTGTAAAACATGGGTTGATCTGGGGTCAGGCGGTGGATTTCCAGGGCTTGTGATAGCTATTATGGCTCTTGAAACCGGATCGCCCAAGGAGGTGGTTCTGATCGAAAGCGACTCAAGAAAATGCGCTTTCCTTCGCACGGTGATCCGTGAAACGGGCGCAAAAGCGACAGTGTTAAATCAGCGGATTGAACAGACCGACCAATTGAGCGCCGATGTCTTGACGGCGCGTGCGCTGGCTGATCTGACAGATCTGTTGGGATTTGCAGAACGCCACTTGAGCGAGGATGGAACGGCGCTTTTCCCCAAAGGAGCTCAATGGCAAAAAGAACTGTCTGACGCGCAATCGTTGTGGAATTTCGATTACCGCGTTGATACAAGTTTAACCGAAGCCGGCCCCGTCATTCTTAGCGTTACAGGAGTATCTCGTGTCTGATCCCACACGACCATACGGACCCAAGATCATCGCGGTTGCCAACCAGAAAGGCGGTGTTGGCAAGACGACAACAACCATCAATTTGGGCGCAGCATTGGCTGAAGCGGGCGCAAAGGTACTGATTGTTGATCTTGACCCCCAGGGAAACGCCTCTACCGGCCTTGGGATCAACGCTGAGGATCGTGAATTTACCACTTATGAACTGCTGCTTGAAGAAATTGATCTAAACTCAGTAATTCAGCAAACCCAAACAAAAAACCTGTCGATTATACCAGCTACTGTTGACCTTAGCTCGGCTGACATGGAGCTGATTTCTAATGAAAAACGAAGCTATATGTTGCATGATGCCCTTCGACAGCCAGCGATAGATACCTATGATCTGGACTATATCCTAATTGATTGCCCGCCGTCTTTGAATCTGTTGACGGTAAATGCGATGGTTGCTGCTCATTCGGTCTTGGTACCTTTGCAATCTGAGTTTTTTGCCCTGGAAGGATTGTCTCAACTAATGCTGACTATCCGAGAGGTCCGCCAAACAGCGAACTCTAATCTCAGGATTGAGGGGATCGTTTTGACCATGTTTGATAGTCGCAATAACCTGTCCTCTATGGTTGAACAGGATGCGCGTGAAAACCTAGGCGAACTGGTGTTTCAAACCCGTGTGCCCAGAAATGTGCGGGTAAGCGAAGCACCTTCATTTGCGCAGCCGGTGATAAGTTACGATTCCGCCTCAAAAGGCGCGCAGGCCTACAGGGCATTGGCAAAAGAGCTGATGCAAAACCAAACTCGTACGGCCGCGTAAACACCAATAAGGATTAGAGTTATGGCAGACAAGAAACCTAAACGAGGCCTCGGCCGTGGTCTGTCAGCGTTGATGGCCGATGTGGCTGAAACGCCCGAGGTTAATACTGCGCTTGCACAACCTGATCTGATGGTTCCGATTGAAAAGGTGAACGCCAATCCTGATCAGCCCCGGCGCACCTTTGACAAAGAGCAGCTTACAGATCTGTCAAATTCCATCCGTGAAAAGGGCATCATCCAGCCCTTGATCGTGCGCACGCACCCGCGCCGTTCGGGTGATTATGAAATCGTCGCAGGAGAGCGCAGGTGGCGTGCTGCTCAGATGGCTAAACTTCATCAAGTACCTGTTATTATTAGAGAATTTGATGATACTGAGGTTCTTGAAGTTGCCATTATTGAAAATATCCAGCGCGCGGATCTAAACCCGGTAGAAGAAGCCGCTGGTTATAGTCAGCTGATGGAAAAATTTGGCCATACCCAGGAAAAGCTGGCGGAAGTGTTGGGCAAGAGCCGCAGTCACATTGCCAATTGTGTGCGCTTGTTGGGCTTGCCCGAAGAAGTTCGTGGGTATCTGCGTGATGGCAAGCTGTCTGCGGGGCATGCACGGGCGTTGATTACAGCGGATGATCCTGCAGCACTTGCCCGACAAGTGATCAAAAAGGACCTGTCTGTCCGTGAAACTGAAAAGCTGGCCAAATCAGGTGTTGCCAATATCTTTGCGGAGAAGGGCAAGCCCGCGCGCAAGTCATCAAACGATAAAGATGCAGACACAAAGATGCTTGAGGGCGATCTTTCGGCCAATCTGGGGATGAAAGTAGCAATAGATCACAAGCCAGGACAAGAAAACGGCGCTGTTACGATCAACTATTCGACACTGGAAGAACTGGATGATCTTTGCCGTATGCTGAGCGCTAGCCGTTAGGGCGTGTCCAAATAAAGACCATGACACAACCCAGAACGACAGCTTGAATTGTCAGCACGAGTGACGGCGCGCCCAAACCAACAGATATACCAAATACCGCAAGAATAGAGAAGGTTGCCAGGCGTTTGACCTTCCGGCTTATTGCGCCGCGTTCATGCCAATCTTCTATCATTGGGCCAAACATTGGGTGCGACAATAGCCATGCGTGAAGCCGTTCTGAAGACCGAGCAAAGCAAAATGCAGCCAACAAGATGAATGGGACTGTGGGCAATAGTGGCAATGCAATGCCCAGAATGCCGAGGCCCAAAGAGGCAAAACCGATTATAAGCCAAAGGATCTGCATTACGTATCAGGCAACAGGGCTTCGATGAGCGAATTCAGGACCATGGTACCACGAGCGGTGGCCCATAGATGGCCCGACCCCTGTTCAATTAGTCCAAGATCCAGCAGGTGAGTAAGCTTGCTTTCATCCAGAGCGTATTCTGCCAGACGCTCATAACGACTGCGGTTAATCCCGCCCTTTATCCTCAGGCCCATCATCAAGTATTCAATCGCCTGATCTTTACCTGAAAGAGCCTGTTTTGGCTTTTCGGCACTGTTTGAAGACACAGAAGACAACCAGCGATCAGGCATCGACCAGGCTTCGGTGGCAAGCCGTTGGCCATCAACTGTCACACGCCCATGAGCGCCCGGACCGATCCCAATGTAATCTCCGTAACGCCAATAAATCAGATTGTGCCGGGATTCGGCGCCAGGACGGGCATGGTTAGATACCTCATATGCGGGCAATCCAGCTGCATCACAGATTTCTTGAGTGGCCTCATACATATCAGCAGCGCTGTCTTCTGGCGGCAGGCCCTTAAGTTTTCCGACGGCATAGCGATCACCAAACGCGGTTCCGGGTTCTATCGTCAGCTGGTAAAGTGACAGATGATCCACGGCCATTGAGAGTGCTTCGCTCAATTCACTGCGCCAATCCTCAACGGTTTGATTTTGCCGCGCATAGATCAGATCAAAGGATACCCTTTCAAATTGAGTGCGGGCGATATCAAATGCCTTGCGCGCTTCTGCGACAGTGTGAATCCTACCTAAGTATTTTAAATCATTGTCATTTAGAGCTTGAACACCCATAGAAACCCGCGACACACCTGCCTCTGCATAGGCGCGAAATCGGCCTGCTTCGACAGAGCCGGGGTTTGCTTCCAGAGTGATCTCAAGATCGTTTGCTGCGGGCCAGCTTTTGCGAATACGATCAATGATACTGGCCACGATATCGGGGTTCATCAAACTGGGTGTTCCGCCGCCAAAAAACACAGAGTTCAAAACACGGCCTGGTACCATGGCAGCATACCGGTCAATTTCGGCCAGATAGGCATCCCGCCAAGCGGTTTGATCAATCTGGCGCGAAACATGGGAGTTAAAATCGCAGTAAGGGCATTTTGCCTGACAAAACGGCCAATGCAGATAAAGACCAAAACCGCCGTTTTCCCAGTCGTCCATCAGCTATTCAGGGCAAAGCAGCCCTTTACCAATTTGTTGAACGCATCCGCGCGGTGGCTGATTTTGTTCTTTTCCCAGCGGTCCATTTCGCCAAACGTGATGTCATATCCTTCGGGCACAAAGATCGGATCATATCCATGACCTTGCTCACCGCGCATGGGCCAGCTGATTTGCCCCTCAATTGAACCGGGAAATACCTCGTCATGGCCATCGGGCCAGGCCAGAACCAACGTGCAACAAAACCGGGCGATCCACGGCTTGGAGGCACCGATGTTTAACAGTTCATCATGGGCGCGTGTCATGGCCATGACGAAATCACGCCCCTGCCCCGTTTCAGCCCAATCCGCCGTATAGACACCAGGTGCGCCGCCTAATGCATCAATCTCGATCCCGGAATCGTCGGACAGTGCGGGCAGCCCCGTGGCCTTTGCCGCGGCATGCGCTTTGATCCGCGCATTTCCGGCAAAAGTTGTTTCGGTTTCATCCGGTTCAGGCAATCCCTTCTCGGCGGCACCCACCACTGACACGCCGAAGGGGGTCAGCAACGCGCCGATCTCCTCCAGCTTGCCAGTATTATGGGTGGCCACAAGCAGGGTATCGCCCTCAAACTTACGCATTGGCGGCTGCAAGTTGCATGGCGGCCAACTCACCCACGCCTTTTTCAGCCAGATCCATCAATTGGTTCATCTGGTCGCGGCTAAAGGTAGATCCTTCGGCGCTCATCTGTACTTCAATCAGCTTACCTGACTGGGTCATGATGAAATTTCCATCCACGCCGGCTTCGCTGTCTTCGGGATAATCCAAATCCATTACGGGCTGGCCTGCGTAAATACCGCAGCTTATCGCCGCCACAGGATCAACCAGAGGATCGCTGACCACATCGCCCATTTTCATCAGTTTGTTCACGGCCACGCGCAATGCCACCCAGCCCCCGGTGATAGAGGCACAACGTGTTCCGCCGTCAGCCTGAATAACATCGCAATCAACTGTAATCTGGCGCTCACCCAAGGCCACACGATCAACACCCGCGCGCAAGCTGCGACCGATCAACCGCTGAATTTCGACAGTACGGCCACCTTGCTTGCCTGCTGATGCCTCTCGCCGCATCCGGCTCGTGGTGGAGCGTGGCAACATGCCATATTCCGCAGTCACCCAACCAAGGCCTGAGCCTTTGATAAACGGTGGAACCCGATCTTCGATCGTGGCGGTGCACAATACATGGGTGTCACCCATTTTGATCATGCAAGACCCTTCGGCGTGTTTGGTCACACCTGTTTCAATCGAAACCGAACGCATTTCATTTAGTTCTCTTCCCGAAGGGCGCATCTGAAAATCCTTTTTTCTGTTGATCCCGAGATACGAGGCGCAACACAGCTTCGCAAGCCCGATTGACCTTTTGGCGCTTGCGTCTTTAATGGCAGGCCAGATAGGAAACCCTTATTCATGTCCGAAGCCAGCCAAATATTGGAAGAAATGAACGACCGCTCGCGCGAGGTGTTTCGGCGGGTGGTTGAATCGTACCTGGCAACGGGAGATCCTGTCGGGTCGCGCACCCTGACCCGCGACATGAGCGAAAAGGTGTCAGCCGCGACGATCCGAAATGTAATGCAAGACCTGGAATACCTGGGTCTTTTGGGATCTCCACATATCAGTGCCGGGCGCGTGCCGACACAACAGGGCCTTCGGATGTTTGTGGATGGATTGCTGGAAGTCGGTGATTTGCAACATAGCGACCGGCAGATGATTGACGCCACGCTTGGCAACAACTCAGAAGATGTAGCAGGCGCGTTTGATCGCATTGGCTCGGCGCTGTCTGGCGTCACTCATGGTGCGTCCTTGGTGCTGACACCCAAACACGAAGCCCCGATCAAACATATCGAATTTGTCAGCCTAGGCGTTGACCGGGCATTGGTGGTGTTGGTTACGGCAGATGGCCATGTTGAAAACCGGGTGTTCACGCCTCCACCGGGCCAAACACCCAGCTCCATGCGAGAAGCGGCAAATTTCCTGAATGCTCTGATTGAAGGCAAGACTTTGTCAGACGTTCAAAACGACATTGCGGGTCAAATAACCCAGCGCCGGCAAGAGATCGACCAACTGGCGCATTCTCTGGTCGAAAGCGGCCTTGCCGTTTGGGATGATGGTGAAGTGAATTATGAACGCCTGATTGTGCGCGGGCGGTCGAATCTTTTGCAATCCGAGGCTGAAGAAGAAGATCTGGAACTGATTAAAACCTTGTTTGACGATCTTGAACGCAAGCGTGACATCGCTGAATTCCTTGAACTGACCGATGAAGGCGAAGGTGTGCGCATTTTTATTGGGTCTGAGAACAAACTTTTTTCACTTTCGGGTTCCTCTTTGGTGGTGTCTCCTTATATGAACGCTGATCGAAAGATCATTGGCGCAGTAGGGGTAATTGGCCCGACGCGTCTGAACTACGGACGGATTGTGCCGATTGTGGATTACACGGCTCAATTGGTTGGCAAACTGATCGCTGACCGAAGCTAGAGGTGAAAAATGGCAGAGCCCAAAGAAGAAGATTTCCTGGACGATATTGAGCGGGCCATGGAAGACGAGTTTGAACAGGACATGAGCGAGATTTCGGATGAAGAAGCCGAAGTTGACTCCTTGCGTGCTGAGCGTGACGCGTTGCAAGACAAGTTTATGCGTGCATTGGCTGAGGCCGAAAATGCGCGCAAGCGTTCGGACAAAGATCGCCGTGAGGCGCATCAGTACGGCGGCTCTAAACTGGCGCGTGATATACTGCCGGTGTATGACAACATGAAGCGCGCGTTGGACACTGCCACCGACGAACAGCGCAAGGTTTCCAAAGCCTTGATCGAAGGGATTGAGCTGACAATGCGTGAGCTACGCAATGTTTTCGCCCAACATGGTATCACTGTTATCGCCCCTGAAGTTGGGGACCGGTTTGACCCTCAATTCCATGAAGCCATGTTCGAAGCCCCCCTGCCCGGCACTAAAGCTGGGGATATCATTCAGGTTTCAGCGCAGGGATTCATGATCCATGATCGCATATTGCGGCCAGCCCAAGTTGGGGTTTCATCGCATACAGGATAACATTGGGGGGCATTTGGCCCCCTTTTTCAGCTACAGTGATTTCATGATCCGTATTTATTCATATCTTTTCGCCCTTCTCCTTTCCCTTCCGGCGTATTCACAAACGTATCCCGACTACACCGAGCTTTACGTCAATGACTTCGCCGATCTACTGAATATCATTCAGGAACAGGCCATTCGTGAAGACCTGATGGAGCTGCGTGAAAAACGTGGGATAGAATTTACTGTCGTTACCGTCAAACTGATGTCTGACTATGGTCATTTCGGCGAGATTGAACCATTTGCAACAGGCCTTTTTAACTATTGGGGCATTGGTGACGCCTTAAAAAATGATGGCGTTATGATGCTTGTCTCACGCTATGACCGTAAAATGCGGATTGAGGTAGGTTCGGGTTATGGGAATAATCTCAATGCACCAATGAAGCGCATTATTGACAGAACAATCACCCCAATATTCAAGAATGATGAGTACGCCCAAGGCATTGCAAGTGGTGTAGAAGCTGTAATCTACGAGTTGGTTGGTGAATATCCCGGTGAAATTGATGGCAGCACCAGCCAAAAGATACGCGGTTTTCTGTCTCGGGCTCTGACAGCTTTGAAATGGGCGATATGGCCTATTGCTGCTGGTATACTCGGGTTAGCTACATGGCTCTACCGGCGTCGATTGCGTTACAAAAAGCGCCGTTGTCCCATTGATGGCACTAAGATGCAGCTTCTGGCAGAGCATTGGGATGACCAGCATCTAAAAGACGGCGAACGCATCGAGGAAGATCTAAAAAGCGTTGATTATGATGTCTGGCTGTGCCCCAAATGCGAACACCTTACAATTGAGGCCTACAAAGCATGGTTTACACCTTACAGCGCTTGCCGCTCCTGCGGGTTTAAAACACTAGAGGGCACCACGACCGTTCTCTCCAGCGCAACAACAAGTTCCACTGGTTTAAAACGAATTGATTATGATTGTCACAACTGCTCTGAGCAGTATTCGATTAAAAAAGTGATACCGAGGGTCAGCCAATCCTCGTCCTCATCTGGAGGAGGATCCTCATTTGGTGGCGGGTCATCTTCGGGCGGTGGGGCCAGCGGCAGTTGGTGATCTAATGATGCCAAAGGAACCTACTTCACCATTGGCACGATCGTAGGGATAATTCGTCTCTAACAAAGCCAAAAACGGCTCTGATACACCTAAAAGCCTGCCATCCAATGGCATCACACTATTTCCAACATCTGATGTCGGTCAGGCTTCCAGTATCAGTCACCGACCGGGCCGCTGTACAGCAGAATCCATATCAGCCTATTTTGACAGGCCTTTAAGCTCATAGATCAGATCAAGCGCTTCTTTCGCGGTCAGCTCATCTGGTAGCACATTTTGCAACCGCGCTTCGACGTCTGATTCTTGGGTGACCACGGGGTTGGGCGCAGGCGTGGCAGCAAATAGCGGCAGATCGTCGATCAATGCATCACGTGTTCCGCTGCCTTCACGCTCGCCCTTTTCAAGGGCATCAAGCACGATACGCGCGCGGTTAACCACCTGTTCCGGCAGGCCGGCCAGCTTTGCGACTTGTACACCGTAGCTGCGATCAGCCGCACCTTTGCGCACCTCGTGCAGAAAAATGACATCGCCTTTGTGCTCTTTTACAGTCACTGTCGCGTTTTCCACCCGGTCCAGCGTATCGCTGAGGTTGGTCATTTCGTGATAATGCGTGGCAAAAAGTGCGCGACATCCGTTTACCTCATGCAGATGTTCCAGCGTGGCCCATGCAATGCTAAGCCCATCATAAGTGGCTGTACCGCGCCCGATTTCATCAAGAATTACAAAGGCATGATCATCTGCCTGGTTCAAAATGGCGGCGGTTTCAACCATTTCCACCATGAAGGTAGAGCGCCCACGGGCCAGATCATCCGAGGCACCGACACGGCTGAATAGCTGACTGACCAATCCGATATGAGCCGCCTTGGCCGGAACGTAACTGCCGATTTGCGCCAGCAATGCGATCAGGGCGTTTTGGCGCAGGAATGTGGATTTACCAGCCATGTTTGGGCCGGTCAGCAGCCAGATATCGCTGCCTTGCCCCAGATCACAATCATTGGCGATAAAAGGCGCGCCACCTTGTTTGCGCAATGCCTGTTCGACCACGGGATGCCGCCCGCCCTCAACATGCAACGCCCGGCTGTTATCAACTTTGGGACACGACCAATCTTCACCGCGAGCCAAATCAGCCAAACTGGTGGCTAAATCTAGTTCTGCCAGCCCCGCTGCGGCCTGGGCAATCTGAGCAGCGGTTGCCAGAATAGAGGCTTTCAGGCTGTCATATAGCCGCTTTTCGATATCTAACGCACGGCCGCCAGCGTTGAGGATCTTGGTCTCCATCTCACTGAGCGGTAGCGTGGTGAACCGCACCTGATTGGCTGTTGTCTGGCGATGTTTGAAGGTTTCATTCAGGGGCGCCGATAGCATTTTGTCGGCATGTGTAGATGTTACTTCAACAAAATACCCCAGCACATTGTTGTGCTTAATCTTGAGGCTCTGAATATCGGTTGCCTTGGCGTATTCGCTTTGCATCCCGGCGATCACGCCGCGGCCTTCATCACGCAGTTGACGAGCATCATCCAGTTCAGCGTCATATTCAGCTGCAATAAACCCACCATCCCGTGCCAAAAGCGGGGGTTCGGCGACCAGCGCCTGTTCCAGCACGTTCAGCAATTCATTATGCCCACGCAAACCTTCGCAAGCAAAGGCCAGATTGACAGGCAGTTCCTGGGCATCAAGCATTTTCGCGATTTCAGCTGCCTGTTCCAACCCGTTGCGAATGGCAGCCAGATCGCGTGGGCCACCCCGATCCAAGGCAAGGCGTGACAATGCGCGATCAAGGTCAGGCACCTTGCCAAGAGCCTCGCGCAGATCTGTCGAAATGTGGCTCTGTTCCAGCGTAAAACTGATCGAATCAAGTCGATCTTGGATCACATCCAACTGCCGTGAAGGCGATGAAAGCCGTCGTTCCAACAACCGGCCACCACCTGCAGTGACGGTCCGATCAATTGCTGCCAGCAGAGATCCCGACCGGCCACCGCCCAAGGAATGGGTCAGTTCCAGATTACGCCTTGTGGCGGCGTCTATTTGCATGACGCGCGCTTCGCTTTCACGTTGGGGATGGCGCAGAAGCGGTAGTTTGCCTTTTTGCGTGATCTCCAGATAATCCACAATTGCGCCCATTGCCGCCACTTCGGCACGAGTAAACTGACCGTAGGAATCAAGCGTTCCAACCTCAAAAAGCTGGCACAGCCGCCTTTCACCATTTGTGCTGTCAAATGAGGCTCGCCCAAGAGGGGAAACAGCCGCGCCGGTTTCTTCAATAACCTCGCTTAGCGCACCAATATCGCCGTCGGCGATGACCACTTCACTGGGCATCAACCGGGCCAGTTCCGGGCCAAGCCGGGCTGGGGCCAAAGGCATTACATGAAATGCCCCGGTTGAAATGTCGACCCAGGCCAGGGCCGCTTCATCACGCACATCGGCAAAAGCGGCCAGATAGTTGTGCCGACGCGCGTCCAACAGGCTTTCTTCGGTTAAAGTGCCGGGTGTGACCAGCCGAACAACTTCGCGGCGCACCACAGATTTTGAGCCGCGTTTCTTGGCCTCTGCCGGGCTTTCCATCTGTTCACAAACCGCGACACGAAACCCCTTGCGGATCAAAGTCAGCAGATATCCTTCGGCGGCATGAAACGGCACGCCGCACATGGATATGTCTTCGCCCAGGTGCTTGCCGCGTTTGGTAAGTGCAATATCCAACGCCGCAGATGCTGCAACGGCATCATCAAAAAACAGCTCATAGAAGTCGCCCATGCGATAAAACAGCAAAGCATCCGGATAGCCCGATTTGAGCTCTAGATATTGCGCCATCATCGGCGTCACGGCTGATTTGGCAGACGTCACGATTTACCCCCAGGTTTACTGGTCAGAACCTTACAAAGCACAAGGCCTCGACGAAAGGCCAAACCTTGATCGGTTGAGCCTTTGGCCAAGGCCCGCTATGCAAGTGTTTGAATTCATCTCAGACAGGTGCGCTGCATGTCCAATCCCAAGTTTACTCCTGAAGAGGCCTTGGCCTTCCATCTGGAGCCCACACCCGGCAAGTTTGAGATTTCGGCGACTGTGCCGATGACCACACAGCGCGATCTGTCGCTGGCCTATTCGCCTGGTGTTGCGATCCCGTGTCTGGCCATCGCCGAAAACCCTGAAACAGCTTATGATTATACCAACAAGGGTAATCTTGTTGCGGTGATTTCCAACGGCACCGCCGTACTGGGATTGGGAAATCTGGGGGCACTTGGCTCAAAGCCGGTGATGGAAGGCAAGGCCGTTCTGTTCAAGCGCTTTGCTGATGTAAATTCGATTGATATCGAGTTGGACAGCGAAGACCCGGACGAGCTGATAGCGGCGATCAAGCTGATGGGGCCAACTTTTGGCGGCATCAACCTGGAAGACATCAAAGCGCCGGAATGTTTCATCATTGAGCAAAAGCTGAAGGAAGAGATGGATATTCCTGTCTTCCACGATGATCAGCATGGCACAGCGGTGATTTGTGCGGCTGGATTGATCAACGCCCTGCATATTTCGGGGAAGAAGATTGAAGACGTAAAAATCGTGCTAAACGGCGCGGGTGCTGCCGGTATTGCTTGTATTGAGCTGCTGAAATCCATGGGTGCCAAGCACGACAATTGCATCGCCTGTGATACCAAAGGCGTGATTTATCAGGGCCGCACCGAGGGCATGAACCAGTGGAAATCGGCCCATGCGGCGAATACCAAATTGCGTACATTAGAAGAGGCAATGAACGGTGCCGATGTTTTCCTTGGGGTGTCGGTCAAAGGGGCGGTCACCCCTGAGATGGTGGCCTCGATGAACGACAACCCGGTGATCTTTGCCATGGCAAACCCAGATCCCGAGATTACCCCCGAAGAAGCCCATGCCGTGCGGGCTGATGCCATCGTGGCGACCGGGCGTTCGGATTATCCTAACCAAGTGAACAACGTTTTGGGCTTTCCCTATCTTTTTCGTGGTGCTTTGGATGTTCATGCCCGTGCAATCAATGACGAAATGAAGATCGCCTGTGCAGAAGCATTGGCGAAACTGGCCCGCGCGGATGTGCCCGATGAGGTTGCCATGGTCTATGGCCGCAAGCTGACGTTTGGACGTGATTACATCATTCCAGCGCCGTTTGATCCGCGGTTGATTTTTACGATACCGCCCGCTGTTGCGAAGGCGTGTATGGAAACAGGTGCTGCACGCAGACCTTTGGTTGATATGGAAGCCTATGAGCTGGCGTTGAAATCGCGGCTTGATCCTACGGCTACAATCTTGCGGTCGATAAATGCACGGGCCCGAAACGCACAAGCCCGGATGATCTTTGCCGAAGGTGATGATCCGCGCGTGTTGCGTGCTGCTGTGCAATACCAGCGCTCGGGGTTGGGGCAATCTATTGTCGTTGGTCGCGAATCAGATGTGCGGGCCAAACTTGAGGCCGCCGGCATAGGAGATGCAGCCAGTGAGTTGCATATCGTCAATGCTGCCAACACCGAACATCTGCCCGAATATAAAAGGATGCTGTATTCGCGCCTGCAACGTAAGGGGTTTGACCAACACGATGTGCACCGGCTTGCCGCGCGTGATCGGCATGTGTTTGCGGCGTTGATGTTGGCGCATGGGCACGGCGATGGGTTGGTGACAGGGGCCACGCGGAAATCTGCGAATGTGTTGGAACTTATCAATCATGTCTTTGATGCGGATGCAGAACATGGCGCTGTCGGTGTCACGGCTCTGCTTCACAATGGCCGCATAGTTCTGATCGCGGATACATTGGTGCATGAATGGCCAGACGAATATGATCTGGCTAATATCGCTGAACGATCTGCTGCGGTGGCCCGGCATCTGGGGTTGGAACCGCGTGTGGCGTTTGTCAGTTTCTCGACCTTTGGCTATCCGCGCTCGGAGCGGGCCGAGAAAATGCACATGGCACCGCGTGTTCTGGCCGAGCGGGGTACTGATTTTGAATATGAAGGCGAAATGACTGTGGATGTTGCATTGAACATCTCAGCTCAGGAAAACTATCCATTCCAACGCTTGACCGGTCCTGCCAACATTCTGGTGGTGCCTGCACGACATTCAGCGTCAATATCGGTGAAATTGATGCAGGAAATGGCTGGCGCCACGGTCATCGGCCCCATCTTGTCCGGGGTTAATGCGTCAATTCAAATCTGTTCGCTGACCTCGACCACGAATGATATTTTGAACATGGCCGTTCTGGCAGCATGTAAGGTTGAATAATCCGCGCGAGTAAGGAACCACAGGATGATCTATAATCTGGGGTCTATCAACGCTGATTATATCTACCGTGTTCCACATCTGCCCGCGCCCGGTGAAACGCTGGCGGCAACCGAAATGACCCGCGGGTTGGGCGGCAAAGGTGCCAATCAATCCGTGGCTGCCCGTTTGGCAGGCTCGCAGGTTACGCACATCGGGTCTGTTGGGTCAGACGGCGGTTGGGCGATTGAGGCGATGGCCGGTTTTGGCGTGGATTGCGCGCATGTCACGTCGGGTGATGCACCCACGGGCCATGCTATCATCAATGTTGATCCAGGCGGTGAGAATGCCATCGTCATTTTGCCCGGTGCGAACCAAAAACAGTCTCTAAATCAGCTTGAAATGGCTATTGGCGCTGCTTCAGCTTCGGATATTCTGCTGCTTCAGAATGAGACATCACATCAGGTGGAAGCCGCACAATTGGGCCGAGAAAAGGGCCTTACGGTTGTCTATTCAGCGGCGCCTTTTTCAGCAAAATCCGTTCAGGAGGTTATGCAATTTGTTGACCTGCTGGTGATGAATTCGGTTGAATCGGAGCAGCTCAGTACTGCGCTTGATGTGTCATTGTCACAGCTGGAGGTTCCAAAACTTCTGATCACCAAAGGTGCGGCGGGTGCCGATTGGATCGAAGCAGGCAACACGCTTCATGTTCCGGCGTTCCCGGTAACTCCAGTTGATACAACTGGGGCAGGGGATTGCTTTATCGGGTATCTGGCTGCGGGCCTTGATCAGGGAATGCGCCCTGATGATGCTATGCGATTGGCGGCCGCAGCCTCGGCCATTCAGGTGCAACGGTATGGGACAGCAGATGCCATTCCCACGCGTGTTGAGGTGGATGCGTTTCTGGCTGATTGCTAATTGGTAAACGCCGCCTCAGCACCCCAAAGTGATTTCACCTTGGCGTCACGCCCACAGGCCTTGCGATAGCGTTTGTAGGCTTCGGATTGCTTTTTGGGGCCAAATCGGGTGATTACGAGGTTCCTACCCTTATAGTAATTCTGGTGATACTCTTCGGCTGGATAAAACTCGGATTTATCCAGAACCGGTGTAACAATCTTATCGCCCAATGCGGCTTGTGCTTCGCTCTTCGCTGACTGGGCAAGTGCCTTTTCGCCAGAGTTAGAGACGAAAATGGCCGTGCGATAGCTTTTGCCACGATCACAGAATTGGCCACCAGCATCGGTGGGGTCTACGGAGCGAAAAAACATGGTCAACAGTTTTTCGCGCGATATTTTGCCGGGATCAAACAGGATTTGTACGGCTTCATAATGGCCAGTGCCGCCTTTGGTGACATCCTTATAGCTGGGGTTTTCCTTGGTTCCGCCAGTATAGCCCGAGATGACTTCCTTCACGCCATTGACGGATTCGAAATCAGATTCGACACACCAAAAACAACCGCCGGCCACGATCAGCTCTTCTGTTCCTGCCGCTTTGGCGGCACCACTATGGGCCAGCAGCCCAACGGCGATCAGACCTGCCAAAAGCACGGCTTTGATTTCGCGCATTTTCACACTCATCTACCTGTCCTCCATCATATGCGCTGACTCTGACGTGGTTTTGCACAATTTCAAAGCCACGGATTGGCGATGTCACGCGTCCGTGAAATGATTTTAATCCTTGGCATCAATCAGCGCCCTACCAAGCGCAAATTGTAACAAAGGAACCCCTATGATGGATCATCAAACGACACTTCAGGCCGCAGATGACCTGGGGATTGATGAAGACATCATGAAAAAAGAGAACGCAACCGATGCGCCTGACAAGCAGAATGTACAGTTTGAGATCAGCCTTTCAGGCGACGATCCCGAGCAGCCAACAGCTTCAACCGCAGCGCATTCAACTGAATAAAGCCGGCCGCGTCTTTCTGATCATATGCACCGGCGTCATCCTCAAACGTCACATGCGCTTCGGAATAAAGTGAGTGATCAGACCAGCGGCCAACCGTGCGGGCCGAGCCTTTGTAAAGCTTCAGGCGCACCGTACCGGTGACATGTTTTTGCGAGGCGTCGATCGCGGCCTGCAACATTTCACGCTCAGGGCTGTACCAGAAACCGTTATAGATAAGTTCGGCATATTTCGGCATCAGTTCGTCTTTGAGGTGCGCAGCACCCCGGTCAAGCGTGATGGATTCGATACCACGATGGGCCTCAAGCAGAACAGTGCCGCCAGGGGTTTCATAGATGCCGCGTGATTTCATCCCAACAAAGCGACCCTCAACCAGATCAAGCCGCCCGATGCCGTGTTTTCCACCTAGTTCATTCAGTTTGGTCAAAACGCTGGCAGGGGAAAGGGCCTGGCCATTGATGCTAACGGCGTCGCCTTTTTCAAACCCGATTTCGATGAATTCCGCCTCATTAGGCGCATCTTCGGGGTGGGTTGTGCGTTGATAAACGTAGTCGGGCGCCATCTCGGCGGGGTCTTCCAGAACTTTGCCTTCAGAGGATGTGTGCAACAGGTTCGCATCCACTGAAAACGGTGCTTCGCCGCGTTTGTCCTTGGCCACTGGGATCTGGTTTTGCTCTGCAAACTCAAGCAGTTTGGTGCGGCTGGTCAGATCCCATTCACGCCAAGGCGCAATCACTTTGATGTCAGGGTTGAGCGCGTAGGCGGCCAATTCAAAGCGCACCTGATCATTGCCCTTGCCGGTGGCTCCATGCGCCACGGCGTCAGCTCCGGTTTCTTGTGCGATCTCAACGAGCCGCTTGGAAATCAATGGCCGCGCAATTGACGTACCCAAAAGATACAGCCCCTCATATACCGCATTGGCCCGGAACATGGGGAACACGAAATCACGGGTGAATTCCTCGCGCACGTCCTCAATAAAGATATTTTCGGGCTTGATGCCCAACAGTTCGGCCTTGTGGCGGGCGGGTTCCAGTTCTTCGCCCTGGCCCAGATCAGCAGTGAAGGTTACCACTTCGCAGCCATATTCCGTTTGCAGCCACTTCAGAATGATTGAGGTATCAAGGCCACCTGAGTAGGCCAGAACAACTTTCTTGGGCGCGGACATGGTGAATTCCTTCTTTAAGCGGGTATTTGGCTGGCGATTATCGGGTTTTGCACGATTGAGCAAGGCCGGGGGTTGCATGGTATGCCTGCCTGCGGCACTGGTTTTGACATGACAGAGTTTCAAGATAGGGTCCGCGACGCCGAGACCGCCATGCGCAAGCTGTTTAAACGCACGCCGCTGCAAAAGAGCGAGCATCTCTCTGAGCGGTTCGAAGCAGAGATTTTCCTGAAGCGCGAAGATACAACACCGGTGCGATCGTATAAACTGCGGGGAGCGTTTAATGCGATGCGCAAGGTGTTGGCCGTGTCGCCTGATACGTCGCAATTCGTGTGCGCCAGTGCGGGCAATCACGCGCAAGGGGTGGCGTTTATGTGCCGTTCTTTGGGGGTGAAAGGCGTGATTTTCATGCCGGTGACGACGCCTGAACAAAAGATATCCCAGACCCAGACCTTTGGTGGTGAGATGGTCACCATCCGGTTGGTTGGCGATTATTTTGATGACACATTGGCCAATGCGCAGGCCTATTGTGACCAGGTGAAGGGGCATTTTCTGTCGCCGTTTGACGACGAGGATGTGATTGAGGGTCAAGCCACAGTAGCCGTTGAAATTGAACAACAAATGCAAGGGTTGCCAGACCGGATTATTTTGCCGGTTGGGGGTGGGGGCTTGTCTTCGGGTGTTGTCAGCTATCTGGGTGATCGCTGTGCATATACTCTGGTGGAGCCCGAAGGGGGGGCGTGTTTGCACGCGGCGCTGGGCGCAGGCGCGCCGGTCCGCTTGCCTCATGTGAACACCTTTGCTGATGGGGCCGCAGTGGCGCAGATAGGGCAGCGCCCATTTGAGAGGCTCTCACATATAGATATAAAGGACTCTCTGACCATCCCAGAAGATCGCTTGTGCATCACAATGATGGAATTCCTGAATGTCGAAGGGATCGTTCTGGAACCAGCTGGCGCGCTGTCAATTGATGCGCTGCAGGATGTAGCAGAGCAGATCAAGGGCAAGACAGTTGTTTGTGTCACGTCGGGCGGCAATTTTGATTTTGAACGTTTGCCCGAAGTGAAAGAACGTGCGCTACGCTATTCGGGGGTAAAGAAGTACTTTGTGCTGCGGATGCCGCAAAGACCCGGTGCACTGAAGGACTTTTTGGGCATGTTGGGTCCGGATGATGATATTGCCCGATTTGAGTACCTGAAGAAATCAGCGCGGAACTTTGGTTCGGTTCTGATTGGGATACAGACCACCACGCCCAAAAATTTTGAGGTGCTTTTTGCCAAACTGGTGGCGCAAGGATTTGACTATCGCGATATCACCAATGATCCAGTGTTGTCAGAATTTCTGATCTAAAGCGCTCGTGTAGAGCCTGAACCAGAGCTTTTGCCCAAATGCCCACTACGTTCATATTCCATGCTGGATCTAGCCATTTGTCTGCCTCAGGTTAAAGGCAATCCGCTTTAGGCGGCATAACGGCTGCTAAGCGCATTTAGAAATTCGGCTTTGGATCCCTCGTAAGATGTCACCACGGCGGGTAAATCAATGATATCAAACGCGCCTTTGTTAGCGGCGGTTTCACCTGCCTGACAAAGGGTGGAAAATTCTTCAAACCCAAGGTTCAAAGCACTGCCTTTAAGGAAATGCAGATGCCCTTCGATTTTGTCTTGCGGCACTTCACCGCTGATAATGGCGATAGTTTCTTCAACTTCTTCAAGGAAAATCTCGACAATTTCGGCAAAGTCTTCGCTGCCAATTTCATCACGCAATTCTTCGACACGGCTCCAGTTGATCATCGGGCTTTCCTGCATTGACCTCATCTCAGGATCGATCATGCAGCTTAAGAAAAACTTGCAAGGTGACATCAATTTCCGCGCAATTTGATCATTCATATCTGGTTAAGTGTCTGCCTGTACCGAGGGCTTGTTGGTTAAAAAGGTAGGCCTGTGCAAAATTCTGAGCAGCAGCCAAATGCAACCCTGCAGGACGAGGGCGCAGTGATCCGCGATGTACTGGTTGTTGATGACAGTCGGTTGCAACGCAAAATCCTGTCGGCATCCCTCAAAAAGTGGGGGTTTTGTGTGCGCGAGGCGGATGATGCTGCCATGGCGCTAAAAATGTGTGAGGACGTGCCGCCAGATTTGGTGCTGAGCGATTGGATGATGCCAGGTATGAATGGTCTGGAATTTTGCCGCGCGTTTCGAGCGATGCCGCGGGAAAGATATGGGTATTTCATCCTGCTTACCTCCAAAAGCGAAAAAAACGAAATCGCCAATGGCCTGGATGCCGGGGCAGATGATTTTCTGACCAAACCTGTCAATGCGCCCGAGTTGCGCGCGCGCATCGCAGCAGGTGAGCGCATTTTGCAGATGGAACGTGAGCTGGGCGACAAGAACCGCCTGATCAAATCAACTTTGGATGAATTGCAAAAACTATACGATTCGCTCGACAATGATCTGATCGAAGCCAAGAAACTGCAGCAGTCTCTGGTCAGCGATAAATATCGTGATTTTGGATATGCCGAAGTATCCTTGTTGTTGCAATCCAGCGGCCATGTCGGCGGTGATCTGGTGGGCATGTTCCCGATCAACGACACCCGGGTTGGCATCTATGGGATTGATGTATCGGGGCATGGTATCAGCTCGGCTTTGATGACCGCACGATTGGCGGGATATCTGTCTGCCTCGGCGCCGGATCAGAATGTCGCTTTGGTTAAATCGGCCTTTGGGGGCTACACAAGCCGCCCGCCAGCAGAGACGATTGCAACATTGAATCAGCTGATCCTCGAAGAGATGGAGACTGAGCTCTATTTCACATTGCTGCTGGCTGAGGTGCATCTGGATACCGGGCGCGTGATCATGGCGCAAGCGGGCCATCCCAGCCCCGCCATTCAGCGTGCCAATGGGACAGTAGAAATAGATGGCCCCGGTGGTTTGCCTGTTGGCCTGATTGAAGGGGCGACTTACGACCAGTTTGAGGTGACTTTGCACCCCGGTGATCGCCTGCTTATTCAGTCAGACGGTATGGTGGAGTGTGCTGATCTGGATGGCAATCTGTTGGGCGAAGACGGGCTGGCACGCATTCTGGCCTCCCTCAAACAAACCCGCGGCAGGGCCTGTTTGGAATCAATCATCTGGAAGCTGAATGAATATGCCTCGGACCGGGATTTTGACGATGATGTTTCGGCCGTATTGCTAGAGTTTAAACCAAGCCCATGTGCTGTCTGACAAAATGCCGATCGCCTTCATTGGCCAGCTTTTCTGCCGCTAACTTGGGATCAGCCCACAGGGGTGTGTGATCAACTTCAATCGGTGGCCCAATGCGGCGCACGGGCCGGGCCGTATAGATCGTACACAGTTTTTCGGCCCAGATGTCGTACTCCGGCATGAAGGTGAAACGGCGGAACGCGCCCAATCGGCGTGGCGCGGCAATGATCCAGCCGGTTTCCTCCATCACTTCGCGGTGTAGCGCATGAATGGGGCTTTCGCCTGGGTCAATTCCGCCACCGGGAAGCTGCACCTCAAAATGTGGGTCATCCTGCCAAGTCAACAACAGCTTATCCAGCAAGGGCAAGATGGCATACACGCCGTGGCGCATCTGATACCGCTGGGCGGTGTTGGGCTTCTCACCAAATCGTCTGATCATGCGCTTGCCCCCTTGGTGCGTGGCTTGCTTCACCTATATAGACGCGATATGCCAAATCTGGCTCGTAAGGAAACCCCCCATGACACTTGGACAGAAAATCGCCTGGGACGACACTGTTTTGCCGTTTCAGCTGGATGCATCAGATATTCGTGGCCGTGTGGCGCGTTTGGATACTGTATTGGATGGCATTCTGCGGCAGCATGATTACCCCACACAGGTCGAGGCATTGGTGGCTGAAATGGCCCTGCTGACGGCCTTGATTGGCCAGACCATCAAATTGCGCTGGAAGCTGTCGTTGCAAGTGCAATCCAATGGGCCTGTGCGCATGATCGCCACCGATTTTTATGCACCGCAAGCCGAGGGTGACCCCGCCCAGATCCGCGCGTATGCAAGTTTTGACAAAGATCGGCTGACTGATGACACCCCGTTTGCCCAAGTGGGCGACGGGTATTTTGCCGTGCTGATCGACCAAGGCAAAGGCAACACTCCCTACCAAGGCATCACGCCAATTGCAGGTGAAAGCCTGAGCGATTGCGCTGAGGCCTATTTTGCCCAATCCGAGCAGTTGCCAACACGGTTTTCCCTCAGCTTTGGTCGCTCGACCGAGGTGGGCGAAAATGAACATTGGCGCGCCGGAGGCGTTATGCTGCAGCATATGCCCAAAGCATCACCTTATGCGCAGGATGGTGGCTCGGGCGAAGGTGGCTTGTTGGAGGCGCGTGATATCGTTGATGGTGACGATAGGGAAAACTGGACACGCGTGAACGCGCTACTTGATACGGTTGAGGACCTGGAGCTGATCGGCCCATCTGTGCCGCCTTCGGATTTGCTGGTGCGGCTTTTCCACGAAGAAACACCACGGGTGTTTGACGCCCAGCCAGTCAAGTTCGGCTGTACCTGCACAGAGGAGCGCGTGCGCCAGAGCCTGTCGATCTATTCTGCCAAGGAAATTAGGACGATGACCACTGACGACGGCCAAGTCACAGCCGATTGCCAGTTTTGTGGAGCGCATTACCAGATGGACCCGGCAACTTTGGGTTTCGAAGCGCAAGAGCCCAGTGATGGCAAAGTCTGATCCACTAAGCAATCTGATGCGTGGGCTGGCAGGTACCAGTGCGCCGTCGTCAGATTATGACCTCAACCCGGATGTTGTTTTGCCAGAGGGGCGCAAGCTGCGTCCGGCAGGCGTTTTGGTGCCGATCCTGGTGACAGATGGGCAACCGATGCTGTATCTGACCAAGAGGTCCTCGGCGTTGCAACATCATCCAGGGCAGATCGCGTTTCCGGGCGGCAAACAGGATGATACCGATGCCGATATCACCGCTGCAGCCCTGCGCGAGGCCAACGAAGAAATTGGCCTGAACCCTGACAATGTTGAGGTGCTGGGCGTGTTGCCGGGTCATGAAACCGTGACCAGTTTTGCCATTACCCCTGTTGTGGCCCGCGTCTTGCACCCCTTTACGCCGACACCCGAACCGGGCGAAGTCGAAGAGGTGTTTCAGGTTCCGCTGGCACATGTTCTGAACGGGGCGCGGTATTTTGTGCAGGCCCGACGTTGGCGCGGGACATTGCGCAAATATCATACCGTGCCTTATGGCCCCTATTACATCTGGGGTGCGACCGCGCGCATTCTGTTTACCTTGGCTGAAGCTACGGGGCGCGCGGATGAAGGTTGATGGCCCATGGATCCGTGCGCGGGCCACTCAATCAGTGTGCGAGATGCTGATTGGGGCGGGTTATCAAGCGCTGTTTGTAGGTGGCTGTGTGCGCAATGCATTGTTGGAAGCGCCGGTTAAAGACATTGACATTGCCACCGATGCCCTGCCCAACGAGGTGATGAAACTGGCCAAGCAAGCCGGGATGAACCCAGTCCCCACCGGGATTGACCATGGCACAATCACCGTTGTTTCGGATCATGTGCCGCATGAGATCACTACGTTTCGCAAAGATATTGAGACCTTTGGGCGTCATGCAGTTGTCGCCTTCTCTGACGATGTCTGTGATGATGCCCGTCGCCGGGATTTTACGATGAATGCGCTCTATGCCGGGCCTGACGGAACAGTGATTGACCCATTGGGCGGTTTGGATGACCTGCACGCGCGGCGGTTCCGGTTTATCGAGGATGCTGAGCAACGCATTCAGGAAGACTATCTGCGTATCCTGCGATTTTTTCGCTTCCATGCTTGGTATGGTGATCCCGAAGGTGGATTAGACGCTGATGCGATGGCTGCCATTGCACGACATCTGGATGGTTTGGCGGGCCTTTCGCGTGAAAGGGTTGGATCGGAAATTCTGAAACTGTTGGAAGCACCGGACCCGGCGATATCTGTGGCCGCCATGTGCCAGGTCGGAGTGTTGAACGCCGTGTTGCCGGGGGCGAACATCCGGGCATTGGGGCCGTTGATACATTTGGAAGCATCGGTGCAACGACCTGCTGACGCCATTCGCCGGTTGGCGGCGCTGGGCGGCGCGGATGTTGACCAACTGCTGCGACTGAGCAAAGCGCAGGCCAAGCGCCTGATTTTACTGCACGAGTTAACCAGCAACCCAATGCCAGCGGCAGAAATTGGGTACAGACATGGTGCTGATCTGGGCCGTGACGCGCTGTTGTTGCGTGCGGCAATGTTAGAGACCCCTTTGGAAAATGCTGAGTTTGATTTGGTCGATTTGGGTGCTGGCGCCACATTTCCACTTAAGGCCGTCGATCTTCAGCCTGAATTTTCTGGGCCAGAGCTTGGCCAAGCCCTGAGATCAGCCGAGCAGCTTTGGATCGACTCAGGGTTCACACTTGATGCGCAGGCCCTGTTGGATGAGGTGACACACCCATGACCACCACAATAACGATCGAACGGCTTGGCCATCAGGGCGATGGAATTGCCGATGGTCCAATTTATGCGCCTCTTACCCTGACCGGAGAAGTTGTCACCGGTGTGCTGGATGGCCAGCATCTGAACAACGTCAAAATCGTTACGCCGTCACCTGATCGGATAAAGCCAGCGTGCCGCCATTTCCCGGCCTGTGGTGGCTGTCAGTTGCAACATGCCGCAGATGGGTTTTTGAAAGACTGGAAAACTGAGGTGGTTCGCCAAGCCCTGCACGCGCGGGACCTGACCACCGAATTTTTGCCCACACATTGTTCCCCTTCGCGGTCGCGCCGCCGGGCGGTCGTGTCGGCCAAGCGCACCAAGAAAGGGGCGATGGTTGGATTTCACGCGCGCGCCTCAGATGTGGTGATTGAAACACCGGATTGTCAGCTTTTGCACCCTGATTTAATGCGCGCCTTGCCTGCTGCCGCTGATTTGGCGCGGATTGGCGCCAGCCGAAAACATGCGTTGTCGGTGATGCTGACACTCACAGATGGTGGTGTTGATGCCTGTGTGCTGAATGGTAAACCGTTGGAAAACAACATGTATATGGATTTGGCGGCGATAGCGGATCGTCATGATCTGGCGCGACTATCCTGGGCGGATGAACCCGTTGCGACACGTCGTGCTCCACAACAACATTTTGGCGCAGCCCAAGTTACGCTGCCATCTGGTGCCTTTTTACAGGCCACGCTGGACGGGCAGAAGGTGTTGCAATCGGATGTGCGCCAGAGTGTGAGTGGGGCAAAGCATGTGCTTGATCTCTTTGCCGGATGTGGGACATTCGCGCTTGATCTGGCGTCAGAGCATGAAGTGCACGCTGTCGAAGGTGACAGCGCGATGGTTGCGGCTTTGGATCATGGGTGGCGCATGGCCAATGGATTGCGGGCCGTGACCTCTGAGGTGCGCGATCTGCTCCGCCGCCCAATGACACCCGATGAATTGCAGCGGTATGATGCTATTGTTTTAGACCCACCCCGCGCGGGTGCAGAAGCACAGATTGAACAGATTTGCACCGCGAAGGTACCGCTGATTGCCTATGTGTCGTGCAATCCGATCAGCTTTGCCCGTGATGCCGCAATGTTGGCTGAGGCAGGTTATACGCTGGAGCATTTGCGAGTGGTGGATCAGTTCAAATGGTCCTCACATGTGGAAATTGTATCAAAGTTCTTGCTCAAATCTCTGTGACTGCTAAAAATCTCTACCTTTTATTGGTATTCTTAGTGTATTTAGCCCGCAGGCAGGAAAACAGGCGGAAAACAGGAAAAATCTGATGCGCTTTACACGACGTTCGGCAATTGTTGTCACCCTGGCAGGTTTGGCAAGTTTCGCTACATCAGCAACGGCTGCTACTCGGTTCAGGCAGTACCATGGCCCCGAGGTGACGGATATCCTCATCTCAAAGAAGCGCCGCAAGATGTGGCTGATGCACGGGACTCGTAAACTCAGGAAATACCGTATCGGCCTTGGCTTTGCGCCTGAAGGGCACAAGCAGTTCGAAGGGGATGGTAAAACACCTGAGGGCACATACCGTATTGACCGGCGCAACCCCAACAGTGATTTTCATCTGTCGTTGGGGATTTCATATCCGAATCATAACGATGTAGCTTTTGCGCGATCATCCGGCAAAAGCCCCGGTGGTGATATATTTATTCACGGCAAGCCAAACAAGAAATCTGGCACTGGCCCGGATTGGACCGCTGGCTGTATCTCAGTGTCCAACCGACACATCGAAGAGATTTATGCGATGGTCAGCGACGGCACTTATGTAACGATCCATCCATAACATAGCACCTTTAACCAGAGGCAGGGAAAAGGTGAGGCGCTTCAAGTATTGGTGGGGGATTATTCCCCCATCACCAAGGTCCACCACAGTTTGCCATTGTCTTCTTGTGACCAGGCAAAACCCATCTTCTGTGCCCGAGGTGATAATATCACCCGGCGCGTGTCGGGCTGATCCATCCATGCGGCCAGTGTTTCGACCTCGTTTTCGTAGGTCTCCGAAATGTTTTCACCTACCAGGTTGCCGGAATAACCAACACGGCGCACACGATCGATGGGCGATGAGCCGTCTGAGCCAAAATGCCAAGGGCGGTTTTGGTTCGACATATCGCGTGAGTGGGTCGCGGCAGCGGCATTCAGTTGAGAATCGAACTGAACCGGGGACTGACCAGCGGCTTGCCGCAGCGCATTGACGGAATCAAGCATTCTGAATTGTATTTTTGACACATCGCCTGAGCGGATTCGGTAGACTTTGGACAGAGGTTTGCCGTCAGATCCGAGTTGTGGCTCAACAGTTGTACAGGCTGACAAAGCCAACACAGCTGCGAACAAAAGACTAAGAATACGCACCATTTTAGCGTCCCACCTGTATTTACACCTAGCGAAGCCTTATCTCGGGTTGCGCTGTCTTTCAAACCCACATGGGCTTAACTTTGCCAAATATCGTTTGTTTGAATTGCGACTGCGTCTTTCACGCCATATATATGCATCATAGTTTGGGTGACGGCGGGAGAGAAATCATGGCCAATAATCCTAGTTTAAAGATGAAACGCCGCAGTTTTCTGGCGGGAACTGCGGCGATGGTCGGCATGCCAGCACTTGCGCAGGATGTTGATGGTGACGAAACAGTTGAAATTGAACGTGAAGTCACTGAAACAGTGCGCCGCAATATTTCCAGCTTTAGACGATTGGAATGGCAGCCCTACTTTTCGAATCTCAAAGGCGGGGCGATTCTGGTTGATATAGATTCTCGGGCTTTGCACTATTGGTCAGATGGTGGGCAAACCTACAAACTGTATCCGTCGAGCGTTCCTTTGACCGACGAATTGACGCGCCGTGGCCGCACGCAGGTTGTGCGCAAGGTCGAAGGGCCTAGCTGGCGGCCCACACCATCGATGATGGAGCGGAACCCAGATTGGCCAGAGTATATCGGCCCTGGTCCTGATAACCCCTTGGGGACGCACGCGCTTTACCTAAGCTGGACCTATTATCGGATCCACGGGACGCATGACACGCGCAAGATCGGGCGGCGATCCTCTAACGGGTGTATTGGTCTTTACAATCAACACATCTCTGAGCTGTTCGCTATGACGAAAGTTGGCACTCAAGTGTTGCTTATTTGACGAAAATACGCCGATCCTTCGGGTAGGGCTGGGTAGATGCGTTTGCATTTGACCAAATTTGCTGATTAGAGAAACGTACAAGGAAGTCTTGAGTGCTTGTTACTGCCACGTCAGTGATGGGCCTTCATCTGGAGGATAAAATGAAGAAAATCGCACTCGCCGCAGCTTTTGCCGCTGCTGCCACCGCTGGTACTGCTGGCACCATGGAAGAGCCCATTATGGAAGCGCCAGTAATCGTTGAAGAAACGGCTGCAAGCTCGTCTGCTGCTGGTATTTGGGTTCCGCTGGTTCTGCTGGCCGTTGTTGCCGCAGTTGTACTTGCTGACTAAGGTCAACACCCTTGGAATTTTAAAAAGGCAGTGGGTTTTCCCGCTGCCTTTTTATTTGTGTGATGCTTTAGTTTAGCCAGCCGGCAATGTTGTCTTCAATGATCTGGCTCAGTGCTTTGATGTGCGCATCTTCATCGTTGAGGCAAGGAATGTAAGTGAACTGTTCGCCTCCCGCCTCTTCAAAGCTTTCCCGAATCTCTTCGTTGATCTCTTCCAGTGTCTCGATACAGTCGGCTGAAAACGCAGGCGCAATCACGGCGATGCGTTTTGTCCCGTCTTCACGCGCCAGACGGGCAACCTCCTTCACGGTATAGGGCTTTAGCCATTCTTCGCGGCCGAAGACCGATTGGAAAGTGGTTGTGATCTGCGTCTCATCCCATCCCAGCCGTTCACGCAGCAACCGCGTGTTTTTCTGGCATTGGCAATGATAGGGATCACCCTGCTGCAAATAGCGCTGGGGCATGCCGTGGTAGGACACAATCAGCTTTTCGGGCTTTAGATCGGTCTTGGCGTAGGCACGCTCAACCGATTGCGCCAGAGCATCAATATACAGCGGGTTCTCAAAATAGGGCTCGACGACCCGTGCGGTTGGCTGCCAGGTTTCCTCCATCAAAGCACGAAAGAACTGATCATTCGCCGTGGCAGATGTGGCCCCTGCATAATGCGGATACAGCGGGAAAAACAGAATTCGGCGGCATCCGGCCTGCACCATCGCGCGCACTTTGGATTGGGTTGATGGATTGCCGTAGCGCATACAGAAATTAACCATCACCTGATCCCCATATCGAGCTTTCATGGATGCAGCCAAGGCTTGCGTCTGGTCGCGGGTGATGGTCATCAAGGGGCTTTCGTCCTTGTCCTTGTTCCAGATGGAAGCATAGGCTTTGCCGCTGGAAAAAGGGCGTTTTGTTAGGATAATCAGCTGCAAAAGGGGTTGCCACTTCCAGCGTGGCAGGTCGATCACGCGGCGGTCAGACAGAAATTCGTTCAGGTAGCGGCGCATCGACCAGTAATCGTAGTTATCCGGCGTGCCCAGGTTGGCCAGCAGGATGCCCGTTTTAGCGCTAGGAATCATGGGATGATCCGCTTTTGCGTGTTCAGGTCTTTTGGCTGCATTGTCATTGGGCATTGGTGGGCGTTCCCTGGCTAGGTGCTTTGGCTGAAGTTGGACATAGAGATTGTTGAACTATCGTCAATCTTTCAGAGGTGTTTCTTTCGCGCCCAGCACATCGGCCAATCGGGTTGACGCGCTGCCGGGGCGAAGGGGCTGCGGTTGGTCGGGGGCAGGGGCCCAGCCGATCAGAAACACCATATCGAAGGTGGCCAGGATACGGCCATCCTTATCTGCATAGGTATCTTCGTATATTTCGCAGGCGCGCGTCAAAAGCGCCTTGGGCATGGGGCTGCGGGGGCGGTCCGACAGGACGTTGGCCTCGCCCATGGCCCGCAGATCACGCATCAGATGTAGTGGTGTTTCATAGCTGACGCTCAGAGGCAGGCTATCGGCCACAGGCAAGGCAAATCCGGCACGTTGCAGCAAGCCACCCAGATCACGGATTTCGCCCATAGGGGCCACACGAGGCGACAGCCCGCCGTAAAGATCTGATTCGGCTTGGGCCAGGGCCGCACGCAATTGATGCAGCGTTGTTCCGCCAAAGAGAGCGGCCATAAACAACCCATCCGGCTTCAATGCCCGGCGAGCCTGAATCAACTGACCCAGCAGATCATTGGCCCAATGCAGTGCCAACCCATGGATCACCAGATCATGCGTGCCTTCAGCCAGATCAAGGGTGTCGTCATCTGAAACATGTGTGGCATCCATGAATGCAGAGTGCCAAATATGCGGCGCACCAGACACCACAGCGGCTTGCGTAAAGGATTTGTTAACGATTGAAAGCCGATCCTTGATCTCATCAATGGCCTGTTCGTGCAGGAATGCTGCAAAATCGCGCTGGGCGCGAAGACGCTGGCGGGCAAGGGCGGGGCGATCAATCAAGGGGTGCGTCATGGCGCGAACAATAGAGTGAAGCTGCGGGGGGTTCAAACGGCTCTGCATTTGATTTACCCGGCCCGCTGCACAATTTGTGGTGATTTGGTTGAGGATGATTTTGCCCTGTGTGGGCCATGCTGGCGCGACACGCCTTTGATCACCGGGCTTTGCTGTGATGTCTGCGGTGCCCCTTTGCCGGGTGAGGAGACCGGCACGCCCGAACAATGTGATGAATGCCTGCGTATTGCCAGGCCATGGTCGCGCGGACGGGCGGCGATGATCTATCATGATAATGGGCGCAAATTGGTGTTGGCGTTAAAACATGGCGACCAGCATGAAGTTTTGAGGCCAGCGGCGCGGTGGTTGGCGGCCGCCGTGAAGCCGATCTTGCCCGACAGCGGTGTCTTGATTGCCCCGGTGCCTTTGCATTGGCTGCGATTGCTGCGCCGAACGTTCAACCAATCGGCCATGCTGGCGCAAAGCCTGGGAAAGGCAATTGATCAGGAGGTGTGCCCCGATCTGCTGATCCGCCCGAAACGCACACAAAGCCTGGGCGGGCTGAGCCTTGATCAGCGGTTTGTTGAAATGGAGCAAAGCATCACTCTCAATCCGCGACGAGTAGATTTGCTGAAAGGGCGCACGGTGTTGATAGTTGATGATGTGATGACATCGGGCGCCACTTTGTCAGCTTCAGCGCAGGCCTGTCTTACGGGGGGTGCAAAGGATGTGATGACGCTGACACTGGCGCGCGCGGTGAAGGACGCCTAAATAGGAGGTCAAATCTATCGGAAGGCCTTGGATATGAGTGCTATTGAAATCTACACCTCACCGTTATGCGGGTTTTGTACTGCCGCCAAGCGGCTGTTGACCCAAAAGGGTATCAAATTCTCTGAGATTGATGTGCTGTCAGATCCATCCCGCAAGCCAGAGATGATTCAACGCGCTAATGGTGGGCGCACAGTTCCGCAGATCTTTATCGGTGACACCCATGTGGGCGGTTGTGATGATCTGTATGCCTTGGAACGCGCCGGCAAGCTTGATGCCTTGCTTGCCGCCTGACTGTGATGCGGGCGGCGCTTGTTCAGCTTAACAGTGGTGATGATCCGGCACAAAACCTGCCGGTGACCCTTGGATTGATTGACGACGCCGTCGCCTTGGGTGCGCAGTTTGTTTTGACCCCAGAGGTGACGAATTGTGTGTCGTCCAGCCGCAGCTGGCAACAATCCGTCCTGCAAACCCAAGACCAGGATCAGACATTGGCGGCGTTGCGCGATGCGGCACGAAGTCACCAGATATGGCTTCTTATCGGGTCACTTGCGTTAAAAACATCAGATGCGGATGGGCGGTTTGCCAACCGGTCTTTTCTCATCACCCCAGAAGGCGAAATCGCGGCTTGGTACGACAAAATTCACATGTTTGATGTCGCCGTGTCCGAAACCGAGACCTATCACGAATCTAAGGGTTACAGACCTGGTGATCGTGCAGTTGTGGCGCAGATGCCTTTTGGCAAACTGGGAATGACGATCTGTTATGATCTGCGGTTTGCGCATCTTTACCGGCATCTTGCCCAGTCCGGGGCTGATGTAATTGCTGTTCCAGCGGCGTTTTCGCCTGCCACAGGGGCGGCGCATTGGGAGGTTTTGCTGCGTGCGCGCGCGATTGAGACAGGCTCATATGTGTTGGCGCCTGCGCAGACCGGCCACCATGCGGCCAGCAAGGGACGGTCGCGTGCAACATACGGCCATAGCCTGATTGTTGACCCATGGGGCAAGGTTCTGGCGGATGGCGGCGAGGGCCGAGGCATCATAACCGTTGATCTTGAGCCCTCCAAAGTGGCAAATGCGCGTATGAGAATTCCTGCGATGACACATGATACAGAATTCGGCGGTCCCTGATGGCTGATTCTGCAAGCACAGCTTTGGCGGTTACGCTGTTCAGTGAAATCCTGACCAATGAGCAGTTGATTCGGAACCGGTTAAGCAAAGTGCTGCCCAAAGGTATGGAGATTTCGCATTTCTCGGTGCTAAATCAACTGGCCCGCACAGCAGGAGAACGCAGCCCGGCGCAACTGGCCAAAAGTTTTCATGTCACCCGCGGGGCGATGACCAACACATTGAACAAGCTGGAATGGTCGGGCTATGTGCATATCCGTCCTGATTGGGATGATGCGCGCTCAAAACGGGTAGCGATCAGCCCTGCGGGGCGCGCTGCGCATTACGTTGCGCTGGAAGCGATCACGCCACTGTTTTCCGAAGTGGTGAGCGATCTGGGCGAGGCCAATGTGCGTGCCACATTGCCGGTTATGCGCGAATTACGAGCCAAACTAGGGCGCGATGGATAGCGCCCTATTCTGTGGGTTTGGACCGCGCAACGTATGAATGCGCTAAGCTTCTGGCTTCAGGCTTGCTGTCACATAGTTCACGCTTAGGTCTGTGTCCGACAATGACCAAGCCCAGCTGATCGGGTTGAACACAAAGCCTTTGCGATCAACAGGCTCTAATCCAGCGTTAGACAGCAAATCAAACAGTTCATCAGGTGTGATGAACTTGGCCCAGTCATGCGTGCCCTTGGGCAACCAACGCATCACATATTCCGCACCGAGGATGGCGACGGCATAGCTTTTGGGATTGCGATTGATGGTTGAACAGATGTGCAACCCACCCGGCTTCAGGAGTTGATTACACACGGTGAGAAACTCCAGCGGATCTGCCACATGTTCCACGACTTCCATGTTCAGAATGGCGTCAAAACGCTCGCCTCCGGCTGCAATCGCTTCGGCTGTTGTATGGCGGTAATCAATGTCTAAACCTGAGTGTTCGGCGTGCACGCGGGCCACTGGGATGTTACCCCCTGCCGCATCTGCGCCCACCACGTTGGCGCCCAGTCGTGCCATCGGCTCGCTTAGCAATCCACCACCGCAGCCAATATCGAGAATCGAAAGCCCGGCAAAGGGTGCGTCCTGTGTCAGATCCCGGTCAAATTCGGCGGCAATCTGCGCGGTGATATAATCCAGTCGACAGGGGTTGAGCATATGCAACGGCTTGAATTTACCGTTGGGATCCCACCATTCTGCCGCCATCGCCTCAAATTTGGCGACCTCGTCTTGGTCAATCGTGGACTGAGCCGCTTGCATTCTGCTCTCCATATGCTTTTTTGTACCGTAACACTGTATATAGGTTGTTTATGGATAAAAGCTCGGACCGTAAAACTGCAATTCAATATCTTTATCCCCCGATCGAACCATTTGATCGGCGGATGCTGGATGTGGGCGATGGGCACAGCATTTATGTTGAGCAATCGGGCAATCCAGATGGCAAACCTGTCGTGGTGTTGCACGGCGGGCCGGGGGGCGGAAGCAGCCCTGCGATGCGGCGGTATTTTGACCCCGCCGTGTACCGGATTGTCTTGTTTGATCAGCGCGGTTGTGGCCGCTCGCGCCCGCATGCCAGCGTTGAGGCCAACACCACATGGCATCTGGTCGCTGATATTGAGCGTATCCGTGAGACATTGGAGATCGACAAATGGGTCGTCTTTGGTGGCAGCTGGGGCGCTACGCTGTCGCTGGTTTATGCACAATCCCATCCTGACCGGGCGCAACATCTGGTGCTGCGCGGTGTGTTTTTGATGACCCAAGCCGAGTTGGATTGGTTTTATGGCGGTGGTGCCGGCAAATTTTGGCCAGAAACTTGGGCGGCGTTCCAATCACTTATTCCCGAGGATGAGCGTGACGATATGATCGGGGCGTATCACAAGCGTCTGTTTTCGGGGCGTCATGGCACAGAGGTAGATCACGCGCGCGCCTGGTCTTCGTGGGAGAATGCGCTGGCCACAGTGACGTCATCCGGGCATGGCGGATCAAGCCCGCCGGAGTATGCCCGCGCCTTTGCCCGGCTTGAAAACCACTATTTCACACATGCCGGTTTTCTAGAGGAAGATGGTCATATCCTGAACCGGATGGACAGGATCAGTGATGTCCCCGGCACGATTGTTCAGGGGCGGTATGATATGATCTGCCCGCCTATCGGGGCCTATTCATTGGCCAAGGCCTGGGGAAATGCAGATCTGCGGATGATTCCTGTGGCCGGTCATGCCCTGTCTGAGCCGGGAATAAGTGCTGAGCTGGTGAACGTCATGAACCGTCTTGGCCGAAAATAGCCGATTTGAGCCCGATCTCGGCTGACCATTGTTGAGAATCATTCGCAATTCCCTTGACATTTTGCGAATGACTCGCAATTTCATCTTTGTGAGTGACGCAACAATGAGGTTAGGCCTGCATCATGTCGAAAATTCGCAGTGGATTGATCTGGATTGGCTTTGCCTTGACGCTGGGCGCTGGTGTTGCACAGGCCGAAGACAAGCTGAAGGTTGTGACCACCTTCACCGTTCTGGCTGATATGGCGCAAAACGTGGGGGGCAACGCTGCTGATGTGCTTTCTATCACCAAACCAGGCGCGGAAATCCACGGCTATCAGCCCACGCCGCGCGATATCGTCAAGGCTGTCGATGCCGATCTGATCCTTTGGAATGGCATGAACCTTGAGCTGTGGTTTGAGCAGTTCCTACGTAACATGGGTGATATTCCTTCGGTTACACTGTCGGATGGGATTGAACCCATCATGATTTCAACGGGCAGCTATGAAGGCAAACCTAACCCGCACGCCTGGATGGGGCTGGATAATGCGCTGATCTATGTCGATAATATTGCGGCGGCATTTGGCACATATGACCCCGACAATGCGCAGCTCTATCTGGACAATGCCAAGGCATACAAAGCCCAGTTGCGCAGTACGATTGAACCTTTGCGCAAGAGCATTGCAACGTTGCCAGAAGACAAGCGTTGGCTGGTCACCTGTGAAGGCGCATTCAGCTATCTGGCGCGTGATTTTGGCATGAAAGAGCTGTATTTGTGGCCGATGAATGCCGATCAAGTAGGCACACCGCAACAGGTGCGCGCCGTGATCGACGGGGTGCGCGCGCATGATATTCCGACCGTGTTTTGCGAAAGCACAGTCAGCACCGCCCCGGCCCGGCAAGTGGCCCGTGAAACCGGGGCGCAATTTGGCGGGGTGTTATATGTCGATTCTCTGAGTGAAGCAGACGGACCAGTGCCCACCTATCTGGACCTGTTGCGTGTCACGTCACAGACCATTGCGGATGGGCTGAGTGGGGATGCGCAATGAACCAGATTGATCCAAAATTGAACGCAGAACCCGGCCTGATGGCTCGCGATGTTACAGTTACCTATCGCAATGGTCATACCGCCCTTTGGAACGCCAGTTTTGAAATACCGCGCGGCACGGTGACCGCCCTTGTGGGTGTCAACGGCGCTGGTAAATCGACCCTATTCAAGGCAATTATGGGGTTTGTGCCTGCAGCAACGGGTGAAATACGCATTCTGGGACGCACTGTGCGCGAGGCCCTAAAGGCCAATCTGGTGGCCTATGTGCCCCAGGCCGAGGAGGTCGATTGGGATTTCCCGGTGCTGGTTGAGGATGTGGTGATGATGGGCCGCTATGGCCATATGGGCATATTGCGCCGCCCGCGTGCCGCTGATCATGCGGCAGTGGATGAGGCATTGAACCGAGTCAGTATGCAAGAGTTCCGCAAGCGACAGATTGGCGAGTTGTCCGGCGGGCAACGCAAGCGCGTGTTTCTGGCCCGCGCTCTTGCACAAGAAGGACAGGTGATCTTGTTGGATGAGCCGTTTACCGGCGTTGATGTCACCACCGAAGAACAGATTGTCGCCCTTCTGCGGGAACTACGCAAAGAAGGCCGGGTGATGCTGGTTTCAACCCACAATCTTGGATCAGTTCCTGAATTTTGTGACCGCACGGTTTTGGTTAAAGGCACAGTGTTGGGTTATGGCCCGACTGAAACAACATTTACCCCAGAAAACCTGGTTGAGACATTTGGCGGGGTTTTGCGGCACATTACCATTGGTGGCGATACGCTGCATGACGATGATGATGCACGCGAAGTGATCATTCTGACGGATGACGAACGTCCTTTTGTGCAATACGGCGAGAAAACCCAAACAGCCGAGCGCGAGGAATGATGGAGTATCTGCTTCAGCCTTTTGCGTATTCTTATATGACCAACGCCATGTGGGTGTCGGCCTTGGTTGGTGGGGTCTGTGCGTTTCTATCGGCCTATCTGATGCTCAAAGGGTGGTCTTTGATCGGGGATGCGCTGTCCCATTCTGTCGTGCCGGGCGTTGCCGGGGCTTACATGCTGGGCCTGCCCTTTGCATTGGGCGCATTCATTGCCGGCGGGTTGGCCGCCGGGGCGATGTTACTGCTGTCCGAGAGGTCCGGTCTGAAGGTCGATGTGATCATCGGTTTGATCTTTACATCGTTCTTTGGCCTTGGCTTGTTCATCGTGTCCATCAACCCGATGGCGATCTCTATTCAGACCATCACCATGGGCAATATTCTGGCCATCACACCCGAAGATACGCTGCAACTGGCCATTATCGGCTTTGTTACGCTGGCAGTGCTGTTGGTCAAATGGAAAGATCTGATGGTCACTTTCTTTGATGAAAACCATGCCCGGACCATCGGGTTGAACCCCGGCATGTTGAAGGCGGTGTTCTTTGTTCTGCTATCGGCCAGCGTGGTGGCTGCGATGCAGACGGTTGGCGCGTTTTTGGTGATCGCGATGGTGGTGACACCGGGGGCGACGGCCTATTTGTTGTGCGACAGGTTTCCGCGGCTGATCGTCGTGTCGGTCCTGATAGGCTCTGTTACCAGCTTTGTTGGCGCCTACCTCAGCTATTTCCTTGATGGGGCAACAGGTGGCGTGATTGTTTGCCTGCAAACGCTTTTGTTTCTCATCGCGTTTATCTTTGCCCCCAAGCACGGGTTGTTGGCATCCAAACGCAAGGCACGAACCGCTTTGCAGACCAGACCAGAGGGCATGTGATGGATACTGAAACACTCCTCTTGCCGTTTCAGTTCGTGTTCATGCAGAATGCGTTTTTGATCTCAATCATCGTGTCGGTGCCTGCTGCTTTGCTCAGCTGTTTTCTGGTGATGAAGGGCTGGGCGCTGATGGGTGATGCGGTTAGCCATGCGGTGCTGCCGGGGATCGTGTTGGCCTATATCATTGGGATTCCACTGATCATCGGAGCTTTTGTGGCGGGAATGATCTGTGCGGTGTCCACCGGATACCTGGCGGGCAACAGCCGGGTGAAACAAGACACGGTTATGGGCGTGGTATTCTCGGGCATGTTTGGCGTTGGAATCGTTTTATATGTCTCGATTGAAACCAACGCCCACCTCGATCACATCCTGTTCGGCAATATGCTGGGGGTTGAGCCGCATGAGCTGCTGACCGCTGGCATAATCTCGGCTGTGGTGGCGCTGGGCATCATGGTGAAATGGAAAGACCTGCTGTTGCACAGCTTTGACCCGGCCCAGGCCCAAGCATCGGGATTACCGGTGACATGGCTGCACTACGGCCTGCTATCTGCCTTGTCATTGACCATCGTTGCGACACTATCGGCCACCGGCCTGATCCTCGCCATCGGCCTGTTGATCACCCCCGGTGCCATAGCGTTTTTACTGGTGCGCAGGTTTGCCACCATGCTGTGGGTATCAGTGATCATCTGCATGGGGTCGATGCTGCTGGGCACCTACCTCAGCTTTTTCTTCGACAGCGCACCTGCACCTACGATCGTTCTGATCCAGACGGCGATGTTCCTGGTGGCGTTTGTGAGGCGGCAAATACTGACGCGGCGGGCGTCGCAACCAATCGTTCAACGCTCGCTCAAGTTATAAGCGATTAGAGTGTTATGACGATTGTGGCCCAAAAATTACTCCACTAAAGTTCAGTTTTGTAGATTGAGTCGGATTTGTCACATTCAGAATGCCGCAGCGAGATTGTTAGTTGTGATTCTTTCTAACATTAATCTTTTCTGCTAGAATCAAAAGGAATGTGGGGAATTTTGACTTGACGCAATTGCACAATAAGTCCATACGCCATCGCTTAACTTCAAAGAGGCTAACAATGTTGCTCGCACGAGTTATTTCTGCGTTTTCGGTACCCCGGCTTCCTAAGGCGACTGAGGTGCGCCGCAGAGATGCCTTAAATCAAGTGGTTGCCCAGCGCTCTCATGGCAATATCCGTCTCCAGAAGGGTAAATTCTATACCACGGAAGACGTAGATAAGCAGTATGAACGACTCAAAGATAAAAGGTTCTTCAGCGCTTGAGGAAGATGTTTCAGCGCTCATTGATCAATTAAGAAAAGAATATGATAATGCTGACCAACTTTGCCGCGAAGTAGCTGACTTTCGCGACGAAGCAGGTGTGCCCGCGATCAATGAAATGCGATACGCGGGTTACCACCTTCTGATGTCAGTTTCCGATGAGCCTGATGGGACTTCAAAGGAATTTGAACACCTAAAAGATGCGGTTCGACATTGCCGACGCGCTGCGTACGAAGCGAGCGAAGCGGGAATACTATCAGCAATAGAATTTATTTCGATATTCAAGGAAGAATACAAATCGGTAACGATTATTGACATAATACCAGATTGGATCAAAATTCTCAAAAGGTGCGATGAGATTCAAGATAGAGTTTCAGCGGCGCGCGATACTGGCAGAGACCGTTCCACTGATCATGAAGCTCACATGAATGCGTTTCGTGAATTGCGTGATTTCTGTCGGACAACAGAATATTCGCGTGAAGAACTAAACAAGAAAATTCAGCAGCAAATTGTGCAGACGCGAAATTTCTTTATTGGAACATTGATAGGTCTTATCGCTCTTGTGGCCGCAATCGTTTTTGGTGCTTTGCCATTCTGGTTGGAAAAGTAATCAGCCCCTTGCAGACTCACCCACCACCCTCTATATCCCAATCAACAGCGGCGCTTTCGGGTCCACACCGAACGGCTCCACCGGAAATTTTCACGGGCCGCGCGCCCGTTTTTTTGTGCCTGACATCTGGCAAGGACCCCATGAGCAACGACCTGATAGCCAAAGCAGCGATTGACCGCCGGATGGCCGAGATTATCACCCCGGTGATAGAAGATCTCGGCTATGAGCTGGTGCGTGTGCGGCTGATGAGTGGCAAAACCACCATGTTGCAGATCATGGCCGATAAACCCGAGGGCGGGATTGAGGTGGATGACTGCGCTGCAATCAGCACGGCCGTCAGCGCGGTTTTGGATGTCGAAGATCCGATCGTGGATGAATATACGCTTGAGGTGTCCAGCCCCGGTATCGACCGGCCCCTGACACGAATCAAAGACTTTGAGATGTTTGAGGGCTATGAGGCCAAGCTGGAAACAGCCGAGATGATCGACGGGCGCAAGCGGTTCAAAGGAATGCTGGCGGGCGTTGAGGGCGAAGATGTGCTGATCAACGTTGAAGAAGGCACAATTGGACTGCAATTTGACTGGCTGGCCGAGGCCAAGCTGGTTCTGACCGACGAATTGATCAAAGACATGCTCAAGGCGCGCAAGGATGCGGGCCAGATCGACGAAGACCAATTTGATGATATTGAGACCGAAACCGATACCGGTTCTGAGGAGGACTGACCCATGGCAATCACATCAGCCAACCAACTGGAGCTGTTGCAAACCGCCGAGGCCGTAGCCCGCGAAAAAATGATCGACCCCGTGTTGGTCATTGAGGCAATGGAAGAGAGCCTGGCGCGCGCTGCAAAGAGCCGCTACGGCGCCGAGATGGATATCCGCGTTGTGATTGACCGCAAGACCGGTCGCGCATCCTTTACCCGTGTGCGCACAGTGGTTGAGGAAGAAGAGCTGGAGAATTACCAGGCCGAGTTCACTGTTGAGCAGGCCAAGCAGTATCTGGACGACCCCAAAGTGGGCGATCAGTTCATCGAAGAAGTTCCTCCCGTTGAAATGGGCCGTATCGCGGCGCAATCAGCCAAGCAGGTGATCTTGCAAAAGGTCCGCGAAGCCGAGCGTGACCGCCAGTACGAAGAATTCAAAGACCGCGCAGGCACGATCATCAATGGTCAGGTCAAGCGTGAGGAATACGGCAATGTCATCGTTGATGTGGGCCGTGGTGAAGCCATCCTGCGCCGGAACGAAAAGATCGGCCGCGAGAGCTATCGCCCGAATGACCGCATCCGGTGTTTCATCAAGGACGTCCGCCGCGAGGCCCGTGGCCCTCAGATTTTCCTGAGCCGCACCGCGCCTGAGTTCATGGCTGAGTTGTTCAAGATGGAAGTGCCCGAAATTTATGACGGCATCATCGACATCAAAGCGGTGGCTCGTGACCCCGGTTCGCGTGCCAAAATTGCTGTGATCTCATACGACAACTCGATTGATCCTGTTGGTGCCTGCGTTGGTATGCGCGGTAGCCGCGTGCAGGCCGTTGTGAACGAACTTCAGGGCGAGAAAATCGACATTATCCCGTGGAACGAAGATCAGCCGACCTTCCTTGTGAATGCGTTGCAGCCTGCTGAAGTGTCCAAAGTTGTTTTGGACGAAGAAGCCGAGCGCATCGAAGTCGTAGTCCCCGAGGATCAGTTGAGCCTTGCCATTGGTCGTCGTGGTCAAAACGTGCGTCTGGCCAGTCAGCTGACCAACCTTGATATCGACATCATGACCGAAGCCGAAGATTCGGAGCGTCGTCAGAAAGAATTTGAACTGCGCACTGGCCTGTTCATGGAAAATCTGGATCTGGATGAGTTCTTTGCCCAGTTGCTGGTTTCGGAAGGGTTCACCAACCTCGAAGAAGTGGCCTATGTCGAGATTGACGAATTGCTGGTCATCGACGGTGTTGACGAAGACACTGCCAAGGAATTGCAGGCGCGTGCCCGTGACGTTCTGGAAGCGCAAGCCAAGGAAGCACTCGACAAGGCGCGCGAATTGGGTGTCGAAGACAGCCTGATTGGTTTTGATGGTCTGACGCCAAAAATGGTGCTGGCCCTTGCCGAAGATGGCGTCAAAACGCTGGAAGATTTTGCCACCTGCGCCGATTGGGAGTTGGCCGGCGGCTGGACCACCCAAGACGGCGAGCGCATCAAAGACGATGGTATCCTGGAACCCTTTGAGATCTCTTTGGAAGAGGCACAAGACATGGTGATGACCGCCCGCGTGATGCTGGGCTGGGTTGATCCGGATGATTTGATTTCGCAGGAAGATGAAGCCGAAGCCGAAGTTGGCGATGACGACGGCGAAGAAGAACAGGGGGCTGAAGCCTGATTTTTCAGGCTTCGGAGGCACCTGATGGGTCGCGGCGGGCAATCCAAAGACCGAACAAACGGTCCAGAGCGCAAGTGCATTGCCACGGGCGAGGTGCATCCTACCTATGGGATGATCCGCTTTGTGGTGGGCCCGGATGCGCAGATCGTACCGGATTTGGCAGGCAAGCTGCCGGGCCGTGGAATTTGGGTTAGTGCCACGCATGAGGCATTGAGCAAGGCCGCCACCAAGGGGCTTTTTGCCCGGGCAGCCAAGCAGCCCGTGACCGTCTCAGAAGACCTCGTGACGCAGCTTGAGGCCCAGATGAGCAAACGGGTGATCGATCTGATCAGCCTGGCACGCAAAGGCGGTAATGCCGTGGCCGGGTATGAAAAGGTCAAAAACTGGCTGCAAATGGAAGAAGCCACCGTTTTGATCCAGGCCTCGGATGGGTCGGAACGGGGTAAATCGAAGTTAAGTACGCCGTATGGCGGAGATTTTATAGGCTGGCTGACAGCAGACGAGCTGGGCCGGGCCTTTGGGAAACAAACCACAATCCATGCCGCACTGCGCGCTGGAGGTTTGGCCCAACGTGTTGTAGAGGATGCGGCAAGGCTAAGGGGCCTGCGCGTCTCGGACGGCGAAAAGACCCGCCGGAAAGGAAGTTGAACCAGATGAGCGACAACGACGAAAAGAAAACTTTGGGCGTGCGTACCGGTCCCCGTGCGGGGAACGTTAAGCAGAGCTTTAGCCATGGGCGCACCAAAAACGTCGTGGTGGAAACCAAGCGCAAGCGTGTTGTGGTGCCCAAGCCGGGTGCTGCACCTGGTGCTGCGGGTAAACCACAGGCGAATGTCAATCCAGGCAAACGCCCCGCTGGTATTTCTGATGCGGAAATGGAACGCCGTCTAAAGGCATTGCAGGCCGCAAAAGCCCGCGAAGCTGAGGATGCCGCCAAACGCGAAGCCCAAGAGCTGGAGCGCGAAGCCGAGCGCAACCGCCGCCGCGCCGAAGCCGAAGCCAAAGAGGCCGAGGAAAAGGAACGTGCCGAGAAAGCCCGCGCCAAGGCCGAAGAAGAACGCAAGGTTGCTGAAGCCGCCGCTGCTGCTCAGCAAGCTGCTGTAGCTGCCGCTGCTCCGGTTGAGGACGCCGCACAGCCCCGCAGTGCCCCGACCAAACAGGCTCCGCGCAAGCAGGAAGTCACCAAAGACCGCGATCAGCGTGGCCGCGGCAAAGGCCAGCATGATGGCCGTCGTTCGGGCAAGCTGACGCTGAACCAGGCATTGTCTGGTGGTGAGGGTGGCCGTCAAAAATCTATGGCTGCGATGAAACGCAAGCAAGAGCGCGCACGCCAGAAAGCAATGGGCGGCGTTCAAGAGCGCGAGAAGGTGATCCGCGATGTGCAACTGCCGGAAACCATCGTGGTGTCCGAGCTGGCCAACCGTATGGCCGAGCGAGTTGCCGACGTTATCAAGACGTTGATGAACAACGATATGATGGTCACGCAAAACCAGACCATTGATGCAGATACCGCTGAATTGATCATCGAAGAGTTCGGCCACAAAGTTGTGCGCGTGTCGGATGCCGATGTGGAAGATGTGATCGCCGGTGTTGATGACAAAGACGAAGATTTGGTGCCGCGTCCGCCAGTGATTACTATCATGGGCCACGTTGACCACGGTAAAACCTCGCTTTTGGATGCGATCCGGGATGCCAAAGTTGTGTCAGGTGAGGCCGGTGGCATCACCCAGCATATCGGTGCCTATCAGGTGACCACCGACAGCGGCACGGTGCTGTCGTTCCTTGATACCCCAGGCCACGCGGCGTTTACGTCAATGCGGGCGCGGGGTGCTCAGGTAACGGATATCGTGGTGTTGGTTGTGGCGGCGGATGATGCTGTGATGCCGCAAACGATTGAGGCGATCAACCACGCCAAAGCGGCGCAGGTGCCGATGATTGTGGCGATCAACAAAATCGACAAACCCGATGCGGACCCCAACAAAGTGCGCACCGATCTGCTGCAACACGAAGTGATCGTTGAAGCAATGTCAGGCGAAGTGCAGGATGTTGAGGTTTCGGCCATCACTGGCCAGGGCCTTGATGAATTGCTGGAAGCCATTGCATTGCAGTCGGAGATCCTGGAGCTGAAAGCGAACCCCGACCGCGCCGCCGAAGGTGCCGTGATCGAGGCGCAGCTGGATGTGGGCCGTGGCCCGGTTGCTACGGTTCTGGTGCAGAAGGGTACGCTCAAGCAAGGCGACATCTTTGTTGTCGGTGAGCAGTTTGGCCGTGTTCGTGCGCTGATTAACGACCGTGGTGATCGCATCAAAGAGGCTGGCCCTTCGGTGCCGGTTGAGGTGTTGGGCCTGAACGGCACGCCCGAAGCGGGTGATGTTCTGAACGTTGTAGACACCGAAGCCCAAGCGCGCGAAATCGCTGAGTATCGTGAGAAGGCGGCGAAAGACAAACGTGCCGCTGCCGGTGCTGGCACATCGTTGGAACAGTTGATGGCGCAGGCCAAAACCAACGAAAACATGACCGAGATGCCCATTTTGGTGAAAACCGATGTGCAGGGGTCTGCCGAAGCGATCGTCCAGGCGATGGAAAAAATCGGCAACGACGAGGTGCGCGTGCGTGTGCTGCACTCGGGCGTGGGCGCGATCACCGAATCAGACATTGGTCTGGCCGAGGCATCGGGTGCACCTGTGTTTGGCTTCAACGTGCGGGCCAATGCGCCGGCGCGCAACTCAGCCAACCAAAAGGGCGTTGAGATCCGGTATTATTCGGTGATCTATGATCTGGTGGATGACGTGAAAGCTGCCGCTTCTGGCCTGCTGGGCGCTGAAATCCGCGAGAACTTCATCGGCTATGCGAAGATCAAAGAGGTCTTCAAAGTGACTGGCGTTGGCAAGGTTGCTGGTTGTCTGGTTACAGAAGGCGTTGCGCGTCGTTCGGCTGGTGTACGTCTTTTGCGTGATGATGTGGTGATCCACGAAGGCACGCTGAAAACGCTTAAGCGCTTCAAGGATGAAGTGCCCGAAGTGCAGTCCGGTCAGGAATGCGGCATGGCGTTTGAAAACTACGACGACATTCGTCCCGATGACGTGATCGAGATTTTCGAGCGCGAAGAGGTCGAGCGGAAGCTGGATTAAGCCGCGTAGAAACCCACCTAAAAAAGGCGGCAGAATCATCTGCCGCCTTTTTACATTTTGGGTTTATGCCGCTTTTGAGACAGGTGTACCTGAGAATATGCGATCTCCGACACGGACTTCCATAAGGCCGTTCGGCAGCGAGCGTACACAGACGCCTTGCACAGAAATATACTTACCCAGACGTATAGTGCGTAGCATGTCAATATCCCCCCGAATGGACACGCAGAATGAACTTGAAATAGTTACCCGAACACTTTGTTACACAATGTTCACATTATATGATTCGTTGTGAAATAGAAGGCCAATTCGCAATAATGTTGCGAGGCCGTGATGGCTAGCGCACAGCCGGATTATAGCCAGTCGCGCAAAATCGGGATCAGTGGAATGTCGGCGGGCGGCATGGGGTAGTCACGCAGGTTTCGCGCGTGCACCCATTTGAGAGCCTGATTTTCCTGTCCGCGCGGCGTGCCCTCCCACTTGCGGCAGGCGAAAAGCGGCATCAGAAGGTGAAAATCATCATAACTGTGGCTCGCGAAGGTCAGCGGAGCCAGGCATGACGACCAGGTTTCAATCCCCAGTTCCTCGTGCAACTCTCGTATCAAAGCGGCTTCGGGTGTTTCACCCGGTTCAATTTTTCCTCCGGGGAACTCCCACAGGCCCGCCATGGATTTGCCCTCGGGGCGCTGTGCCAACAGGACACGACCATCCACATCAATCAGGGCAACGGCGGAAACCAGTATGGTTTTCATGACCGGTAGTCAGCGTTGATTTCGATATATCCATGGGTCAAATCGCAGGTCCAAACCCGTGAAGTTCCGCCGCCAAGGCCCAGATCAACATGGATCTGAAGCTCTTGATTTTTCATATAGGCGGCGGCGGCCTCTTCGTCATAATCAGGGCTGACCCAGCCATCGCTGGCCACTATTATATCACCGAAACGGATCGACAGAGTATCGCGGTCTGCACGCGCGCCGGATTTGCCTATGGCCATGACGACACGCCCCCAGTTGGGGTCTTCTCCGGCGACGGCAGTTTTGACCAGCGGAGAGTTGGCGACTGATAGAGCATGAACGCGCGCATCCTCATCGCTAGCGGCACCGGTGACTGATACTTCGATGAACTTTGAAGCACCTTCCCCGTCGCGCACCACTTGATGCGCCAGGTCGAGCATCACATGGCGCAACCCTTCCATGAAACCAACATTATTTTCGCTAACCCGGATACCAGATGCACCGGTGGCCGCCACCAAGAGAGTGTCCGAGGTGGATGTATCGCTATCAACGGTGATGCAGTTAAATGTCGTGGCATTCAGAATCGAGACCATATGTTGCAGCTCAGATTGGTCAATTGCGGCATCGGTAAAGATATAGGCCAGCATCGTGGCCATATCGGGGGCGATCATACCTGATCCTTTGGCGAAACCCGCAATACGGATCTTTTGGCCATCTATGTCAATCACTGTGCCCGCGCCTTTGGCGAAGGTATCAGTGGTCATGATTGCGCCAGCGGCCTGTTCAATGGCGCCGGGTGACAAAGTATCCGCCAGTTCTGTCAGTTTGTCGTTGATCTTGTCATGTGGCAGTGCTTCGCCGATCACGCCGGTTGAGGCGGAAAACACGCGCCCCTCTGGTACGCCTGTCGCCTGCGCAACCGCCTGCGTGACCGCATTCACCGAAGCCAGCCCATTGCGCCCGGTAAACGCATTGGCGTTGCCAGAATTCACAATGATTGCAGCCCTTTGGCTATTGTCGCGACCCACCTTGGACTGGCAATCCAGCACTGCGGCTGACCGTGTGCTGGACCGGGTGAAAACCCCGGCAATCGCCGTGCCTTTGGCCAAACAGGCCAACATCACATCCGGTCGGCCTTGGTACCGCACACCGGCCTCGGCGACTGCAAACTCGACACCGCCAATTTCAGGCAAATCAGGAAACTTGGCTGGGGCTAATGGCGATTTGGCAGGCGTGGCACCCATGGTTACTTCTCCAGTAGGTCAATGTTGTTCAGTATATCGGGGCTGATGGCACTGATATCCGGGCGGTCGATCTTGGCTGCCTTTTCAAGGTTAGCAATATGGGTTTCAAAGGCTTCTTCGCGCAGGCTGCTTTCCAACTGTTCGCGTACATCAGCCAATTCTGGTCGATCTTGAGAGCGGGTTTCCAAAAGCTTGATAATATGCCAGCCAAATTGGGTTTTGACCGGGTCTGAAACCTGACCGGCATCAAGCGCTACGACGGCATCAAAAAAGGGTTCAACCATCACGCCTTTGCTAAACCAACCCAGATCGCCCCCATTCGGGCCAGAAGGGCCGGTGGAAAACTCCTGTGCCAAAGCAGCAAAATCGCCCCCCTCAGCCAGTTTTTGAACCAGCGATGTGGCCTCTTCCTTGGTTTCAACCAGGATATGTGCGGCATTGTATTCTGTGTCAGGCTCCGTTTGTAGATATTCAGACTTATAAGCGGCCTCAATCTGCGCATCGGTGATTGTGGTGCCAGTAACGGCATCTACCGCCTCGCTCGCAGCAATCGCACGGCTTTCATTTTCAATGAGCAGCAAAGAGCGTCGCGATGGCCCATCCTCTAATGATTGCGCCAGCAATGTGTGTTGGATCAGTTGGCTCAGAATGCCATCAAACAACACGTCATTCTCAAGTTGGTCATAATGCGGTGGCAGGCTGGATCGCAGGGCAATCATATGACCCAGAGTGATGTCAGTGTCATCAATAGTGGCCAGAACCGTATTTGCGCTGGGCGTGTCCTGCGACAGGGCTGGAATAGTGTGTAACGTGGCTATGACCAGTGTGGCTGCAGCCAGAAAAGTGGGTCGAAATTTCATACCGGTATCCTTTGTGGCCCGAGGGATTGGGTGCGTTCATCGCGCTCAACGTTGACACTGTAGGGGCAGCCCCTTACATCGCCTTAAGATCAAGACCAATCGGCCTATGCTTGCCATCTTGTAGGGTGCTGCAACGGGCGGGGCAAGCAATAGCCCTTCACGAATAAGCGAAACAGCGGAACGGATAAATTATGCTGGGATTTGGAACTGTCACCAAAAAGATTTTTGGAACGCCAAATGACCGTAAAATCAAAGCGACGCGCCCGCTTGTTGAGAAGATTAACGCGTTAGAGCCTGAATTTGAGGCGCTCTCGGACGAGGGGCTGATCGAAAAAACGGCTGAATTCAAGGCACGCGTATCGGGCGGAGAAAGTCTTGAATCGCTGCTGCCAGAAGCCTTTGCTAATTGCCGTGAGGGAGCGCGCCGTGCGTTGGGTCTGCGGGCCTTTGATGTGCAGCTGATGGGCGGGATTTTCCTGCATCAGGGAAATATTTCAGAAATGAAGACCGGTGAGGGTAAAACCCTTGTTGCCACGCTGCCTGCCTATCTGAATGCGTTGACCGGCCGGGGCGTGCATATCGTCACGGTGAACGATTATCTGGCGCGCCGCGATGCGGAGTGGATGAGCAATGTGTTCTCGGCTTTGGGCATGACCACCGGTGTGGTTTACCCCCAACAACCGGACGGCGAAAAACAAGAGGCCTATGCCGCCGATATTACCTATGCCACCAACAATGAATTGGGGTTTGATTATCTGCGCGACAACATGCGCTCCTCGCTTGAGGAAATGAACCAGCGCGACCATTTCTTTGCCATTGTGGATGAGGTGGACAGTATCCTGATTGATGAGGCGCGCACGCCTTTGATTATCTCAGGCCCGGCGCAGGACCGCAGCGACCTGTATATCTCAATCGACAAATTGATCCCCGAATTGCTCGAAGAGCATTTCACGATGGACGAAAAGAACAAGAACGTGACCTTCACCGATGAAGGCAATGAATTTCTGGAACAGATTTTGCTGCGCGAGGGAATTCTGGAAGAAGGTCAATCGCTGTACGACCCAGAAAGCACTACGATTGTGCACCACGTCAACCAGGGTCTGCGCGCGCACAAACTGTTTTCGCGCGACAAGGATTATATCGTCCGCGATGGCGAAGTTATCCTGATTGATGAATTCACTGGCCGCATGATGGCCGGGCGCCGCATGTCTGAGGGTCTGCATCAGGCGATTGAGGCCAAAGAAGGCGTCGAAATCCGCCCTGAAAACGTGACCTTGGCGCAGGTGACATTCCAGAATTATTTCCGCCTGTACGAAAAACTGTCGGGCATGACAGGCACCGCTGCGACCGAGGCCGAAGAATTTAGTGAAATTTACGGGCTGGGTGTGGTCGAAGTGCCAACCAACATGCCGATTTCGCGTGTGGATGATGATGATGCCGTATTCCGCACTGCAAAAGAGAAGTTTGACGAAGCGATCACCGTGATCCGCGAGGCCAATGAGAAGGGCCAGCCGATCTTGGTTGGGACAACTTCGATTGAAAAATCTGAGATGCTGAGCCAATTGCTGACGGACGCTAAAATCAAGCACAATGTTCTAAACGCGCGCCAACACGAGCAAGAGGCGCAAATCGTTGCCGATGCCGGTAAATTTGGTGCTGTGACCATTGCGACCAATATGGCGGGCCGAGGCACGGATATTAAACTGGGTGGCAATGTTGAATTCAAGATCATGGAGGCGATTGCTGCGGCCCCTGATGATGATCCCGAAGAAATCCGAGCCAAGATTGAAGCCGCGCATAAGGCGGATGAACAAGCGGTCAAGGATGCTGGCGGGTTGTTTGTTTTGTCGACAGAACGCCATGAAAGCCGGCGCATCGACAATCAGCTTCGCGGTCGGTCGGGCCGTCAGGGTGATCCGGGGCGGTCATCGTTCCTGCTCAGCCTTGACGATGATCTGATGCGCATCTTTGGCTCTGAGCGGTTGGAAAAAGTGCTGTCCACCCTGGGCATGAAAGAGGGCGAAGCGATCATTCACCCTTGGGTGAACAAATCGCTGGAGCGCGCTCAGGCCAAGGTCGAGGGACGCAACTTTGACATCCGCAAACAGCTGTTGAAATTTGACGATGTGATGAACGATCAGCGCAAGGTGATCTTCAAGCAACGGTTGGATATCATGAAGGCCGAAGACCTGTCCGAAATCGTGCAAGACATGCGTGGCGAGGTGATTGATGATCTGATCGACACCTATATGCCACCTAAAACCTATGCGGATCAGTGGGATACCGAAGGCTTGCGCAAGGCGCTTATTGAACAATTCAATCTGGATGTGCCGGTTGTGGACTGGGCGGCTGAGGAAGGCGTGGATGACGATGATATCGCCGAACGCCTGGAAGAAGCCGCTGACAAAATGATGTCCGAGAAGGCCGAGAGCTTTGGCCCTGAAAATATGCGTCAGATCGAAAAGCAGGTTTTGCTGCAAACGATTGATACGAAATGGCGCGAACATTTGTTGACGCTTGAGCATTTGCGTTCGGTTGTGGGCTTTCGTGGCTATGCCCAACGTGACCCATTGAACGAATACAAGAACGAGGCGTTCGGACTGTTTGAAACCATGCTCAACAGTCTGCGTCAGGATGTGTCACAAAAACTGTCGCAAATCCGCCCTATGACGCAGGAGGAGCAAGACGCCCTGATGCAGCAAATGCAAGAGCAACAGGCCGCCATGCAAGCACCGGCAGAACAGGCAACACCTGTGGGCAATCCCGAGAACGCCCTCGAAGGCTTTGTTGAGGATGACCCCAGCACTTGGGGCAACCCCGGCCGAAATGAGGCTTGCCCCTGCGGATCAGGCAAAAAGTTCAAACATTGCCACGGGCGTTTGGTGTAAGAAACACAGCAAGAACGCCCGATTGAGACCCCTTGAGGAACACATGAAGGCCTAAATCCTTTCGTACATTCCTATGGCTTCAAAAGCTGTAGGAGGTCGTTATGATCCAGAAAAAACGTTTGATCACAGCAGGTGGTACGCTGCTATGCGCGCTTGGAATCGGGTATTTCATGCAGAGCGGGGCATCCGCACCTGCGGAAAAACCGCAACACCAGGCGCAAGCCATAAATGCTGCCGGCATGGCCACCAAGGCCTCTGCAACCAACGAGGTTGAGCTGAGCGAAGTCACGTTGACATCAGCTGCTCCGGCACTGCCGGCTTCTCCTGAGCCTGCCGTCCTTCCGGATAGTCTCGTGGTTAATGTCGCGCTGAAGGATGATATTCCGCTGGCAGATATGCCCGCCGAAGAGGCCACCCCAAAATTGGCGTGTGAGTACAATCTGACAGCCAATGCCGAAGCCGCCGCAATGGTACGCCTGTCCCTGGCCGCCCCTTGCATGATCAACGAAAAATTCACTTTGCACCACAACGGCATGATGTTCACACAAGTGACTGATGCCAAAGGCAGTGTTGAGTTCAGTGTTCCTGCCTTGTCTGAAAACGCGGTGTTTATCGTGGCTTTTGCCAATGGTGAAGGGGCAGTGGCCAACGCTACCGTGTCGTCATTGGAATATTACGATCGTGCCGTGGTGCAATGGAAAGGCCAAAGCGGGATACAAGTGCACGCGCTTGAGTATGGCTCGGAGTATGGTGAAGAAGGCCATGTTTGGGCGGATACGCCGCGTGAACAATCCAGCGCAGCCTTGGGCCAAGGTGGGTTTTTGTCCCAACTGGGTGCCGCAGATGTAGATAACGCTATGCTGGCCGAGGTTTATACCTTTCCATCAGGTGTTGCCAAACGCAGCGGCGATATCGTGATGAGTGTCGAAGCAGAGATCACTCAGGCCAACTGTGGCCGCGATGTTGAGGCGCAATCCATCCAGAAAACTGCCGAAGGGTCACTGAAAACACAGGACTTGGTGCTGGCAATGCCAGATTGTTCGTCGGTTGGTGACTTTCTTATGTTGAAAAACCTGCTAAATGACCTGAAAATCGCCGGGAACTAATCCGCGGCGTTTCAGAGGTCATCCTATGACAATCTTACGTGCGGCGATCATCGCCGCACTTTCAATTTTGGTCGCCGCACCGCAGGCCAGTGCGCAGGATGTCACACTGACGTCCCGGGATGGCGATGTGGAAATCTCGGGCGATCTGCTTGGGTTTGACGGCGAATTTTATCGTGTTGATTCGATCTACGGCGAATTGACCATTGATGGCTCTGGCGTGCGTTGCGAGGGGCCGGGTTGCCCAAATCTTGATCAATTCATCGCAAGGCTGACCTTTGCGGGTGCCCCTACTATTGGCCGCGTGCTGATGCCCGGTTTGATCGAAGCGTTTTCCATCAAGGGCGATTATGATTTGGAGCGCCGCAGCCTGTCGGATACCGAATTCACTTATGTGATCTCTGAAAAGGACAGCGGTCAAACGGTTGGTGAGTTTGTTTTTCAGCTGACCAATACTGACGAGGGCTTTGCCGATCTTCTGGCCAATGAGGCCGATATCGTCATGTCTTTGCGAGAGGTGCGCGACGACGAGATCAAGCGCGGGCGCGAGGTAGGGTTGGGTAATCTATCAGGCAAGGGGCGCAGCCGCGTGTTGGCATTGGATGCCTTGGTGCCGGTGGTCTCGCCTACAAACCCTGTACAAGATATCACCACGCAGGAACTTGCGGATGTTCTGTCTGGCAGCATCACAAACTGGGCCGTGCTTGGCGGGCCGGATGCGCCGATAGATGTGCATCTACTGGATGGTAAGTCAGGCTTGGGTCAAGCCACGGTAGATCAGGTTTTGACCCCTGCGCAGGCCAAACCCGTGGCAAATGCCATGCACTATGCCAACGATAAGCAGTTGTTGGAGGCGGTGATGGCCGATCCGTTTGCCATTGGCGTGACCAGCCGTTCGGATACAGGCAATACATGGCCGTTGGCATTGAAGGGCAATTGCGGGTTCGCCATGCAGGCCACACGCCGAGCGGTGAAAACCGAAGATTATCCACTGACCACGCCATTGTTTTTGTACATGCCGGCCCGGCGTTTCCCCAAATTGGTGCGTGAGTTTCTGACGTACTTGCGTGATCCATCGGCGCAGCTGGTGATCCGGCGCGCGGGGTTTGTGGACCAGGCCCCCGAAGAGATTGAGATCAACGCCCAGGGTGATCGGTTTGCCAATGCCATTGCCCGTGCGGGTGATGAAGTGAGCCTTGAGCAACTGCAGAAGATGGTAAGCACATTGGCGCCCTTGCGACGTCTGACCACCACCTTCCGGTTCGAGCCGGGGTCGGCGCGGCTGGATGCGCAATCGCGGTCCAACGTGTTGCAGTTGGCCCGCTCGCTTGAGCTGGGACACTACGATGCCCGTCGGCTGGTGTTTGTCGGGTTCAGCGATGGACAAGGGCCAGCACCGGGCAATTTGCGCATAGCGGGCAAGCGTGCTGAGGCTGTCATGCGGGCTGTGACCCGCGCAGCTGAAACGGCCAATCTCTCGCGTATCGGGATTGAGACAATTGCCTTTGGGGAGGCGATGCCAATGGCTTGTGACACCAGCGAGTGGGGCCGTCGTGTGAACCGCCGTGTTGAGGTGTGGGTGCGTTAAGATATTTCGGCTTTGACCTGAGATAGAGGAAAGTCGAAATGCACCATGGCAGATGAGCATTTCGCCAAATTTCACAAATCAAAGCGGCTCAGGTTTTGTGGCAGGTCCTAAAGATACCCTTCCGTGCGAAAGCTTAGCTCACAGGATTTTCCAACGATGATGTGATCATGCAGCGTAACGCCCAACGCATCGCATGCATTTTGCACTTTGGTGGTCATCGAGATGTCCTCTTGTGATGGAGTAGGATCGCCGGAGGGGTGATTGTGGATCAGGATGATTGCGCTGGCATTCAGTTGCAGCGCCCTCTTGACCACTTCGCGTGGGTAGACCGGCACATGGTCCACTGTGCCGCGCGCCTGTTCTTCATCTGCGATCAGCACGTTTTTGCGATCCAGAAAGAAGATGCGAAACTGCTCGGTTTCACGGTGGGCCATGGTGGTGTGGCAGTAATCAATTACGGATGCCCACGACGAAATCACCTGCCGCTGAATGATGCGCGAGCGGGCCAGCCGATGAGCCGCAGCCTCGACAATCTTTAGCTCGCATATCACCGCCTCACCCACACCGGAGACTTGATTCAGTTGATGAGGGCTGGCCGATAGAACGCCGTTGAAGTCGCCAAATTCATCCAACAGTTTGCGAGCGAGAGGTTTGACATCTTTGCGCGGTATTGCCCGGAACAGCACCAATTCCAACATTTCGTAATCTGGCATGGCCTGTGCGCCGCCATCCAAAAAGCGTGTGCGCAGCCGTTTGCGGTGATCACGGATATAGGAGGGCAGGTGGCCTTGCGGCCAGACGGGTATGGATTGCGCCTCATCCCCGCCAAAGAGCGGTAGGGGCATTTCAGCAAAGGCGTTAGAACTACTCATGTCTTAAGATTGAGATAGTTTGGTTACTCAATCCTTAACCAAAGTGACACTGAAGAAAAAAAGACGCGCATTGCGGCGCGTCTTTTTGAGGAATTGGTTGTCAGCGGGAGGTCAGCTTTTCATGCTGTCCCAGAAGTTTTTGACCGAAGAAAAGAAGCTTTTGCTTTCCGGGTTGTTATCCTCAGATAGAGCTTCAAACTCGCTCAGCAGCTCTTTTTGTTTGGAGGTCAGATTCACCGGGGTTTCGACTGCCAGTTCGATGAACATATCCCCTGCTGATCCGCCACGCAGGGCGGGCATGCCTTTGGAACGCAAGCGCATTTGACGGCCCGATTGACTGCCAGAGGGGATTTTCACCCGGCTGCGGCCACCATCAATCGTGGGCACTTCAATATCGCCGCCAAGGGTGGCTTTGGTCATTGATACCGGCACACGGCAGAACAGGTTGGTCTCTTCGCGCTCAAACAGCTTGTGTTGAGCAACGTCGATGAAAATGTACAGATCCCCAGAAGGCCCGCCGCGCATGCCCGCTTCGCCTTCGCCGGCAAGGCGGATGCGTGTGCCGGTTTCTACACCAGCAGGGATGTTGACGTTCAGCGCGCGCTCTTTTTCGATCCGGCCCTGGCCGTGACAGGTGTTGCACGGGTTCGAAATGATCTGACCCAAGCCCGAACACGTGGGGCAGGTGCGCTCAACCGTGAAGAAACCTTGCTGCGCGCGGACCTTGCCCATACCGGAACATGTCGGGCAGGTTGACGGCTCGGCACCGCCTTCAGCGCCTGAGCCGTTACAGGCCTCACAGGCAATGGAGGTGGGAACATTGATGGTCTTTTGCTGACCAGAGAATGCCTCTTCCAGGGTGACACGCAGATTGTAGCGCAGGTCAGCCCCACGCGTGGCACGCTGCTGCCCACCGGGCCCGCCGCGGCCGCCCATCATATCGCCAAAGAGATCGTCAAACACATCTGAAAAGGCGCTGGCGAAATCACCTTGATTGCCAAAGCCACCACCGGGCCGTCCGCCGCCACCACCACCCATGCCGTTTTCAAAGGCAGCATGGCCATAGCGGTCATATGCGGCTTTCTTGTCTGCGTCTTTCAGAACTTCGTAAGCCTCGCCCGCTTCTTTGAACTGACCCTCGGATTCGGGCTTGTCCTTATTGCGGTCGGGGTGCAGCTCTTTTGCTTTGGTGCGATAGGCTTTCTTGATTTCCTCGGGCGATGCCCCTTTCGAGAGCCCAAGCACTTCGTAGTAATCACGTTTGGCCATTGAGGAACTCCTTTAGGCGGAACGGTTAGGGCCAGCCCGGTCACCCAGGCTAGCCCCAATTGTTCCCGTGCTTGCGTTAGCCGCGCTTGTCGTCGTCGAGGTCTTCGAAGTCGGCGTCGACGATATCGTCTTCACCAGCTTCATCTGCTGCCATCGGCTCGTCTTCGCCTGCTTCGGCCTGAGCTTTATAGATCGCTTCGCCCAGTCGCATCGCAACTTCGGTCACGTTCTGGATGCCTGCCTTGAGCTTGTCGGCAGTGGCATCTTCTTTTTCCAGATCGTCTTTGAGCGCGGCAATGGCCAGCTCAATCGCTTCGATGGTGGTCGGGTCGACCTTTTCACCGTGTTCCTCAACCGATTTCTCGGTCGAGTTGATCAGGCTTTCGGCCTGATTTCGGCTTTCCACCAACTCGCGGCGTTCCTTATCCGATTCTGCGTTGTCCTCGGCGTCTTTGACCATCTTTTCGATATCATCTTCGCTAAGGCCACCCGAGGCCTGGATTGTGATCTTATGCTCTTTGCCAGTGCCTTTGTCTTTGGCCTGAACAGATACGATACCGTTGGCATCAATATCAAAGGTCACTTCGATCTGCGGCAAACCACGAGGGGCAGGTGGGATATTTTCCAGATTGAACTGACCCAGCATTTTGTTGTCGGCTGCCATTTCACGTTCGCCCTGGAACACGCGGATCGTCACAGCCGATTGATTGTCTTCGGCTGTCGAGAAGATCTGCCCCTTGTTCGTAGGGATTGTGGTGTTGCGGTCGATCAGGCGGGTGAATACGCCACCCAGAGTTTCAATGCCGAGGCTGAGCGGTGTGACGTCCAGCAGAACCACGTCTTTGACGTCGCCTTGCAGAACACCGGCCTGAATGGCAGCGCCCATGGCAACAACTTCGTCGGGGTTCACGCCTTTGTGGGGCTCTTTACCGAAGAATTTGGTCACTTCTTCCACAACGCGCGGCATACGGGTCATCCCGCCAACCAGAACAATCTCGTCAATTTCATTGGCGGACATGCCGGCGTCTTTCAACGCGGCCTGGCAGGGTTTGATCGACGCTTTGATCAGGTCAGAAACCAGGCTTTCCAGCTTGGCACGGGTCAGTTTCATCACCATGTGCAATGGCTGACCGTCTGCACCCATCGAGATGAAGGGCTGGTTGATTTCTGTCTGCGACGAAGACGACAGTTCGATCTTGGCTTTTTCAGCGGCTTCTTTCAGGCGCTGCAGGGCCATTTTGTCTTTGGTCAGATCAACACTGTTTTCTTTTTTGAATTGCTCGGCGAGGTAGTTCACGATGCGCATGTCAAAGTCTTCACCGCCAAGGAACGTGTCCCCGTTGGTGGATTTTACTTCAAACAGGCCGTCGTCAATCTCAAGGATGGTCACGTCAAATGTACCGCCACCAAGGTCATAGACCGCGATGGTGTGCGTGTTCTCTTTGTCCAGACCATAGGCCAGCGCGGCGGCTGTCGGTTCGTTGATGATCCGCAGCACTTCGAGACCGGCAATTTTACCGGCATCTTTGGTGGCCTGACGCTGAGCGTCGTTGAAATAGGCAGGTACCGTGATGACGGCTTGTGTCACGTCCTCGCCAAGATAGCTCTCGGCAGTTTCTTTCATCTTGCCAAGGATGAAGGCAGAGATTTGTGAGGGGCTGTATTTTTCGCCCTGGGCTTCCACCCATGCATCACCGTTGCCGCCATCAATGACGTTGAACGGCATGTTCTTTTTGTCTTTGGCCAGATCCGCGTCATCCTCGCGGCGGCCAATCAGGCGCTTGACGCCAAAGACTGTGTTTGTGGGGTTGGTGACGGCCTGGCGTTTTGCCGGCTGGCCGACCAGACGCTCGTTGTCGGTAAATGCGACGATCGAGGGTGTGGTGCGTGCACCTTCTGCGTTTTCGATAACGCGGGGCTGGCTGCCATCCATGATAGCAACGCAGCTGTTGGTTGTTCCGAGGTCAATACCAATAACTTTGGCCATGTTTTCGATCCCTTCTACTTAAGGCGATGTTGCGAGGTCCCGACCCGTTATGGCATCACGGACCCCACATAGAGAGCGGATGCCACAAGAGACAGTTCCGCGGTTCTGGGCGTATATAGGCAGGCCATAGTGGCCCTGCAACCATTCGTCAGGGGCGAAGTTGGCTATTTTTGGCTAAAATGGACCGAGTTGTTGCATAAGGCGCGCGATTTCATGGTGACACGCAGTTTAACAGTCCGGGGATTCGGGATTTTCAAGGGTCTGCTGGAGAGCCCTGCACAATCCGCAATGTTGTCTGATTTGCGTGACGTGGCACGCGTGGCCCCGCCATTTTCACCCCGAACACCCTCTGGAAAGGCGATGACAGTGCAGCTGACGTCGGCGGGGAAGTATGGCTGGTATTCAGATGGCGAGGGGTATCGCTATGTCACGAAGCATCCCAATGGCACGGATTGGCCACCGATTCCGGCCTCGGTACTGGTGCTTTGGCGCAAACTGGTCAGCACCAAGCGAATGCCAGACTGCTGTCTGATCAACTATTATGGAGAGGGCGCGCGCATGGGGATGCATCAGGACAAGGACGAGGCTGATTTTAGCTGGCCGGTCCTGTCCATCTCTTTGGGGGATCAGGGGTTGTTTCGCATTGGCAATGCCACACGCGGCGGCAAAACCGAGAGCCTCTGGCTGTCATCCGGAGATGTGGTTGTAATGGGTGCGGATGCGCGGCTGACCTATCACGGGGTTGACCGTATCAAGTTTGGTACATCTGCATTGCTGCCCAAAGGTGGGCGGATCAATTTGACCTTGCGTGTGGTGGATTGACGAATTGCCCGGCACTCATCGGGTAGGCGCCGCTTGGTGAGGCCCAAAAGATAGCAGAAGCAGAGGGTTTCTGGCTGCGATTGTGTCTAGGCGAATTGATCTGACGCTAAGGCGCGACTGAGCAGCAGCCGGCGAAATACTTGGTATCATCATCGTTGCGGATCAGCAGGTTTATATCCAACCCATAGGCGCGATCCGACATGCCATCATTGCAGGCTTTACGTTCTACGAAGGCATGCAGTGATTTATTGGTGTTCTCGGCAATCATCATATAGCGGCCCGTCCGGCTGGCGGATGAAATGGTATAAAGGCCTGAAAACCGGATTGTGACCCCATCCAGCCAACCCAGCTCAGCGAAGGGCTTATTGGCTACGTCAAGCGTCCAGAACGGCTCGTTCCCGAAGCAGACCAACGGGCGAGGCAGCAAACTGTTGCCAGCGGCAAATTGTGGTTCAAGCCAATTCATGGCGATCCAGCCGGTTGTCTCATTGATATTGATCTGGCCCCATTTGCCAGTCGGGTCGAGGGCCACAACTTCAATATCGCGCGCATCCCAGGCGTAGGATTCAATTGCAATGGCAGAAGAACTGGGCTCGGCCCGGATGTTCAAAACATCGTCTTCGTCGACACCTGCAACAGAATATAATGCGGGCAGGGTTTGCGCTGCTGCCATCGCCGGACAGAGCAGTGTAAGCAAAGCAATAATGATCCACTTCATCGACGTGCGTACCAACTGCTTGAGGCGTACTGGCGAGTGTAAAATTCACCCATCATACCAATCATAATCAATGTGATCGAAAGATAGAGCGTATAATCATAGTCAGAATTCCGCGGATAATAATTGACAAACACAAAGCCACGCGCCTGATCAATCGTGTGAAACAGCGGGTGCCAGTCAAACATCGCAATCATAAATCCCGGCAGCGTGTTGGCCACAAACATCTTGCCCGAACAGATCATGCTGGCCCGTTGATACACAGTGGTGGCAATGCCGACAAAACCGGGGAACCATGGCTTAATGGCAAGCATGACCAAGCCCAGTGAAACACCCGAAAACCATGACAGCAAAAACATTCCGTAAGCGGGAATAGGTTGATCAATTGTGATGGGCGTGACGGCCACATGATAGATGAACAAAATCACCAACAGTGTCAGTGTCTGGATATACAAGGTGCTGAGCGAGGCTGCCGTGATTGAGACAATGGTATTCATCGGCGCATGCAGCATCATCGGTGACGTCGGCCCTTCGGATCCGACAATTGCCCCAAGGGCTTTGGTATGGGTCAGGAACAAAAATACGCCTGACATGATATACAGCAAAAAATCCCCACGCAGTGCGGAGCTGCGCAGCCCAAGTATGACAAACATGATATAAAAGGCCATCACGAACATGACTGTGACCATCATGTTGGAAAACAATGCCAGAAAGGCATTGCCATGGGATTTGCGCACATCCCGCACAGTTGCGTGGTAAATCAGCTCGCTGATGGAGACGATTGACTGAAGGGTCGACTTGGACTGGACGTTATGAAACATAGCTCTGCTTTATTTTCTGCCTTGAGATAGTGTCACGGATTTCTTGCTGTCCCGTTAGCTGCGTATCATAAGGGGACAACCATAACGGATCAACCGGTGCCTCGCCCAAATGGCGGCATCGTGAAGGAGCAGGCCTTTGGACTATGAAAAACTGATCTCTGTCATGCGGCAACTGTCGCTTGAGGCGGGCGATAAGATCATGGAAATTTACAACTCGGATGATTTTGATGTGAAGTTAAAATCTGATGAAAGCCCAGTAACCGCAGCAGATGAGGCGGCGGATGCGATCATATCGGCGGGGCTGCGCGCGGCCTTTCCGGATGTGGCGCTGGTGACGGAAGAGCAGGCCGAGTCGCATTCAGAGACTGCCAATACCTTTTTGATCGTTGATCCGCTGGATGGCACCAAGGAGTTTATCCACCGGCGCGGCGATTTCACGGTGAACATCGCCTATGTGGACAATGGCGTGCCCACACGCGGCGTTGTTTATGCACCTGCCAAAGGGCGGATGTTTTTCACCCAGGCAGATGGCACCTCGGTCGAAGAAACCGGAGCGCTGGACAAACAAAGCGTTGGCCCGCTTGGTGCAATCAAGGTTTCTGATCCGGACAATGGCGCATTGATGGTTGTTGCCTCCAAATCGCACCGTGATCAGGCGACGGATGACTACATCGCCAAATATGCCGTTAAAGACATGAAAAGCGCTGGATCATCGTTGAAATTCTGCCTGATCGCCACAGGCGAGGCGGATATTTATCCTCGCGTTGGTCGTACGATGGAATGGGACACAGCAGCAGGCCATGCGGTTTTGCATGGCGCGGGTGGTCGAGTTGTGCGGTTTGATGATCATTCTGAGCTGACCTATGGCAAAGACACTTTTGCCAATCCGTTCTTCATTGCTTATGCCCCGGCGGTTGAGCTGAAGCCCGCCTGATGTCAGTGCTCATTGTCATCCCCGCCCGCTATGCCTCAACCCGCTATCCTGGCAAACCTTTGGTGATGCTGACGGGGGCCACGGGCATATCCAAAAGCCTGATCCAAAGGTCGTGGGAGGCCGCCAGTCAGGTGCAGGGCGTCAGCCGCGTCGTAGTGGCCACCGATGATGAGCAGATCAAGGGCGCGTCTGAGGCCTTTGGGGCCGAGGTTGTCATGACCTCTTCTGAGTGTACCAACGGCACCGAACGCTGTGCCGAAGCAGTTGAAAATCTGGGAGAACACTTTGATATCGTTGTGAACCTTCAGGGTGATGCGCCTTTGACTCCACATTGGTTTGTCGAGGATCTGGTCAAAGATCTGGCAGCGGATCCTTCGGCTGATATTGCAACACCGGTATTGCGCTGCGATGGCAAGGCACTGAACGGGTTTCTGGAGGATCGCTCTCAGGGGCGGGTTGGCGGCACCACTGCGGTGTTTGATGGCGCGCGCCATGGGCTCTATTTCTCAAAGGAAGTAATCCCATACACCGGGCATATCTATGGCGACGGTGAGGATACGCCGGTATTTCATCATGTGGGCGTCTACGCTTACCGCCCGGATGCTCTTGCTGCATATAAAACCTGGGTCACGGGGCCGCTTGAAACCCTTGAAGGGTTAGAGCAACTGAGGTTCCTGGAACAAGGCCGCAAGGTGCTGTGCACCGAAGTTGACGCCCGCGACAGGCAGTTCTGGGAGTTAAACAACCCTCAAGATGTGCCTCGGATTGAGGCCATGATGCTTGAAATGGGTATGGAGTGATCGTGCATTGAGCAATTTTGCAAGGCCGCGCATGAACTGTTTCATTTCTGACGCGAACGGGCAAATATCGGGTGTTTTTCCCAGTAAAGCCATGCAATTCTTAATCTAATTGTGTAACATCACTAAAAAATTGGTTTTGAGGAGCAGGCAATGCGTAACAAGGTAACAAAGGCGATATTCCCGGTCGCCGGGATGGGAACGAGGTTTTTGCCCGCAACCAAATCAGTTCCAAAGGAAATCATGACTTTGGTGGACCGCCCTCTGGTCCAATATGCCATTGATGAAGCGCGAGAGGCCGGCATCAAGGAATTTATCTTTATTACCTCGCGCGGCAAGGGTGCGCTGGAGGATTATTTTGATAATGCACCGCAGCTGGAACAGGAATTGCGCCGCAAGGGCAAAGACGAGCTGCTGGACATCCTGAAATCCACCAATATGGACAGTGGCGAGATCGCCTATATGCGTCAGCATAAACCGTTGGGATTGGGCCATGCTGTCTGGTGTGCCAGGCGTCTGATCGCCAATGAGCCTTTTGCGGTTATCCTGCCTGATGACGTGATTGCGGCAGAAAAGCCCTGCTTGGCGCAGATGGTCGAAGCGTTTGAAGAAAAGCCCGGTAATATGGTTGCTGCCATGGAAGTTCCGGATGAGCAGACCTCTTCATACGGTGTGCTGGATGTCAAAGAAGATATGGGTGCGCTTGTGTCCACCAAAGGCATGGTAGAAAAGCCGGCACCAGGTACTGCGCCATCCAACCTGGCGGTAATTGGCCGCTATATCCTGACCCCCACTGTGCTGCAGCAACTGAACAAGAAGAAGGCCGGCGCAGGTGGTGAAATTCAACTGACTGATGCCATCGCAGATGCGCGCGAAGCGGGCGAAGAAGTGTATGGCTTCCGCTTCAAGGGTCGCCGGTTTGACTGCGGCTCAAAGGCGGGGTTCTTGCAAGCCACTGTTGCCTTTGCGCTGGAACGTGAAGATCTGCGCGATGATCTGTGGGGATATCTGAACGATATTGTCCATGCTGACAAAGCGGCTCAATAAACTGTTGGAGACTACAGCGTGACGACTGTTCTTGTGACTGGTGGTGCCGGATATATCGGCAGCCACGCCTGTAAGGTTCTGGCGCGTGAAGGTTATACACCTGTTACCTTTGATAACCTGAGCACGGGCTGGGAAGATGCGGTTCAGTTCGGCCCGTTTGAGAAGGGCGATTTGACCGATCGTGCCCGCTTGGATGAGGTGTTTGCCACTTACCAACCCGTTGCCGTGATGCATTTTGCCGCCCTCAGCCAAGTTGGCGAAAGCATGAATCAGCCGGGCAAGTATTGGCGCAACAATGTCGCTGGGTCTCTGACATTGTTGGAAGCGGCCGTGACAGCGGGGTGCGATAAGCTGGTCTTTTCCTCAACCTGTGCGACCTATGGCGATCAGGACAATGTGGTTCTGGATGAGAATTGTGATCAGCACCCGATCAACGCTTATGGTGCATCCAAGCGCGCCATCGAAGATATGCTGCGCGACTTTGAAACGGCTCATGGCCTGTCACATGTGATCTTTCGCTATTTCAACGTTGCAGGGTGTGACCCTGATGCAGACGTGGGTGAATATCACCAACCAGAAACACATCTGATACCGTTGGTCTTGGATGCCGTTGCGGGGAAACGTGATGCATTGACCATCTTTGGCACTGATTATGACACGCCCGATGGCACCTGCATCCGTGATTATGTGCATGTCATGGATTTGGTGGATGCCCATGTATTAGGCCTGAAATGGCTGGAGCAAGGCAAAGACAGCCGTGTGTTCAATCTGGGCACGGGCACCGGGTTTTCTGTGCGCGAAGTGATCAATCATTCGCATGCTGTCACCAACCGCGAGGTGCCGGTGATCGAAGGCCCACGCCGTGCGGGCGATTGCACCAAGCTGGTGTCGGGATCAACACGCGCCGAACAAGAATTGGGTTGGGTTGCGAGGCGCTCTGATCTCAAACAGATGATCGAGGATGCCTGGCGGTGGCATCAAACTGGACATTACGAAAAATAAACTCATTCTGAGCAAGGGCGGCAAGGCACGGGCGCGGATATGGACAGGCTATCACAGCTGGCAAAAGCCTATCGAATGCGATGGAAGCGTCGCAGGCTTTTGTATCGCTCGTTTCGAAAGCGCAGACAGTTAACGCCGGTGATGAACCGCACGGCGCAGATTGGTCCGGATGACATTCTGGCGGTCTCAACCATGCGCAACGAGATAGTGCGCCTTCCTCATTTTCTGGATCACCACCGAGCGCTGGGCGTGGATCATTTTCTGATTGTTGAAAATGGGAGTGATGATGGCACCCGCGCGTTTTTGGCCAAGCAACCCGATGTATCGTTGTGGACGACGCCCGCCAGTTACAAGCTGTCGCGGTTCGGTGTCGATTGGCTGACTTGGCTGCAGCGTAAGTATGCCCATGATCATTGGTGTCTGACTGTGGATGCCGATGAGATTTTGATTTATCCGCACCACGACACGCGTCCGCTACGCGCCCTGACAGATTGGTTGGAGCGCCACAACCGGCGGTCCTTTGGGGCGCTGATGTTGGATATGTACCCCAAAGGCCCGCTGAAAGAGCGCGAATATGAACCGGGCGCTGACCCGTTTGAAATTCTCAATTGGTTTGATGGCGGCAATTACATGATCCAGAAGAAGGCCGATCTTGAAAACCTGTGGATTCAAGGCGGACCAAGGGCGCGCCAGTTTTTTGCAGATCGCCCACGCCGGGCACCCACAATGAGCAAGACACCTCTGGTAAAATGGCATCGCCGGTATGCCTATGTCAGCTCGTCACATTCTCTTTTGCCGCGGGTATTGAACCACGTTTATGAGGATCAGGGCGGTGAAAAAACCTCGGGCATTTTGCTGCACACCAAGTTTTTGCACACAATTGTTGATAAATCTGCCGAAGAAAAGCAACGGCGCGAGCACTTTGCCAATTCTGATCTGTATGACAGCTATTATGACGGCCTGACCGACAATCCCGATCTGTGGTGCGAAGGGTCGAGCCGCTTGATCAGTTGGCGGCAGCTTGAGGCGATGGGCCTGATGTCTAAGGGAAACTGGGTATGAACCGCCTAAACCTCAGGCCACAAAGGGAAAAAGATGCGATTGTTGCGAGTTTGGCAACAATTGATCTCGAAAAATGTTTAATTAAGTGTCAGAGGTTAGTCTGGGTACCGGTATACCGGCGCGGTTCAGGAGTTGATGAGTGAGTGTATGGCAATCATATCGCATGAGGCTCCGCCGCAAGCGCGCGAAAATACGCGCCTGGCGCAAGCATTTCTCATTGCGGTGCATGGCCAACCGAACGGATCAAATTCAGCCTGGGGATATCCTGCTGTTTTCGACGTTGCGCGACGAACATGTGCGCCTGCCCTATTTTCTGAAGTACTATCGTGATCTGGGCGTGTCGCATTTTGTTATTGTGGATAACGGCAGCACCGATGGCGGGGCAGAGTATCTGGCGGATCAACAGGATGTGTCGCTCTGGTCGACGACTGGCAGTTACAAACGCTCGCGGTTTGGAGTGGATTGGCTGAACTGGCTGCAACAGAAATACGCCCACGGCCACTGGACGCTGGTGGTCGACCCGGATGAGCTGTTTGTATATCCGTTTTGTGACACACGCCCCATTCGTGCGCTGACTGACTGGTTGGATGTAAGTCAGGTGAAATCCTTTGGTGCAATGCTGCTGGATATGTACCCCAAAGGCAGAATTGATGCGGTGCCCTATCGGCCCGGTCAGAACCCGCTTGAAATTGCCTCTTGGTTTGATCCGGGCAACTATCAGATTGAAAAGAATAAAGGATACGGCAACCTGTGGATTCAGGGCGGCGCACGGGCGCGCGTCTTTTTTGCGAACCAGCCGAAACAATCACCTGCGTTGAACAAAATTCCACTGGTGAAATGGGACAAGCATTATACCTATGTCAGTTCCACCCACATGCTGCTGCCGCGTGGTTTGAACCTGACCTATGATGAATGGGGTGGTGAAAAAGCCAGCGGCGTTTTGTTACATGCCAAATTCCTTGATACATTCACCATCAAAGCCGCCGAAGAACTGACCCGCCGCCAACACTATTCGGCCAGTGTTGAATACAAGGCATACGCCGAGAAGTTTGACGATACACCAGACCTTTGGTGCAAATGGTCAGAGAAATATATAAACTGGCGGCAGTTGGAAATTCTTGGACTGATGTCCAAGGGCAACTGGGCATGAGGAAAGGGCTGACATCGTGAGCGTTGGGATCATCATGCTGGTGCACACGGCTTTTGGCCGGGCCGAGCAGATTGCCCGGCATTGGGCGGCATCCGGCTGCCCGATTGTGATCCATGCGGATAAATCCGTACCACGCAAATCCTATTCCGCGTTTAAGGCGGCACTTTCTGATTTGCCTGATGTGCGCTTTGCCAAACGGCATCGTTGTGAATGGGGCACTTGGGGGTTGGTGGCTGCCACGCAGGAAGCCTCGCAAATCATGTTGGATACGTTTCCCGATGTACGCCACGTCTATCTGTCGTCGGGGTCGTGTCTGCCATTGCGCCCGGTACAGGAGCTGATTGATTACCTGGAAGAACGCCCACACACTGATTTCATCGAAAGCGCGACCACGGCTGATGTGCCTTGGACAATGGGCGGCCTCGATCAGGAGCGGTTCACCTTGAGGTTCCCGTTTTCCTGGCGCAAACACCGCAATCTTTTTGACCGCTATGTGGCCCTGCAACGCATGGTGCGGTTCAAACGCAAGATCCCCAATGGGATCGTTCCACATATGGGCAGCCAATGGTGGTGTCTGACGCGCCAAACCCTGTCAGCTATTCTGGAAGACGCAGAACGGGTGAATTATGACCGCTATTTCAAAAAGGTGTGGATCCCCGATGAAAGTTATTTCCAAACGCTTGCACGGCTGTATTCCCGCCAAATCGAAAGCCGATCCCTGACGCTGTCCAAATTTGATTATCAGGGCAAACCGCACATCTTTTATGATGACCATTTGCAACTATTGCGGCGTTCTGATTGTTTTGTGGCGCGCAAAATCTGGCCTTTCGCCAACAAGCTGTATGATGCGTTCCTGACCGATATGTCGGGTGCCATGAATCGGACCGAGCCGAACCCCGGTAAGATCGACCGTATTTTCGCCAAAGCAGTAGATCGACGCACCTATGGCCGTCCGGGCTTGATCATGCAAAGCCGCTTTCCGGTAGAAGGGCGTGAAAACGGCCTGACTTGCGCACAGTATTCGGTGTTTGAGGGCTTTAGCGATCTGTTTGAGAATTTTGAAAGCTGGTTGAGTAAAGCCACCAGTGCGCGGGTGCATGGCCATCTTTTTGCGCCGGAACGGGCTGAGTTTTCTGAAGGCCAGATGGTGATGAACGGCGCGCTATCCGACAGTGCCGAATTGCGTGACTATAACCCGCGGGCCTTTTTGGCGAGCCTGATCTGGAACACCCGTGGAGAGCGACAGTGTTTTCAGTTTGGCCCTGGTGATGTGCAGGATATTGAGTGGGAAATCGCCAAAGACCACAACGCGCAGATATCTGTGATTACTGGCGCCTGGGCCGTGCCTTTGTTCAAATCCAACCGCAATTTTTCGGATATTCGGCAAGAAGCGGCGCGGCTGCAACAGATCGAGAGCGAACACCTGAAAACACTGCGCTCTACTTGGACAAAGGCGCGGGTGCGCATTTGGTCTATGGCCGAATTCATTGAGGCCCCGATGGAGCCATTGCAGGCGATAATTGATGAAATTGGCCAGCAAAACCTGCGTGGTTTGGCCGAAGTGCCCAGGATGTCAGACCTCACCGGGTTTGGGCAGTTTTTGCAAAACCTGAAAAACCAGGGCATGCACCCCTATCTGATGGGTGATTTCCCAGTTTCGCATGGGCCCGGTGATACGGGTCATACACAGCCAAAACCTTATCTGGTGCGGTGATTCTGAATGAGCGAAGCGTTTGATTATTTTGTGGTGTTTGCTGAAATGCGCACCGGTTCCAACTTTCTGGAGGCCAATCTGAACGCCTTTGACGGGCTGCAATGCCATGGAGAAGCGTTCAATCCGCATTTCATAGGCTATCCAAACAAGACGGAAATACTGGGCGTTACGCAGGCCATGCGAGATGGCGATCCGGCATTGCTGATCAATACGGTCAAAGAGTTCTCTGAGGGGTTGGGCGGGTTTCGGTTTTTCCATGATCACGACCAACGCGTGCTGGATATCGTGTTGGATGATCCACGCTGTGCCAAGATTATTCTGACGCGCAACCCGGCCGACAGTTACGTCAGTTGGAAGATTGCACAGGCGACAGGTCAGTGGAAATTGACCAATGTAAAGCGCCGCAAGGACAGCAAGATCAGCTTTGACGGCGTGGAGTTTGAAAAACACGTCACTGCTTTGCAAGAGTTTCAGGTGTTTTTGCTGAACCGGCTGCAAACCACCGGACAGACTGCATTTTATGTGGCCTATGAAGACCTGCAATCGGTTGAAGTGATGAACGGTCTGGCGCGGTATCTGGGTGTGGAGGCTCAGCTTGAGGCGTTGGATGATACGCTGAAAAAGCAGAACCCCAGCGCCCTGGTCGATAAGGTGGCGAATTTTGAGGATATGCAAACCCTGCTGGCAGGGGGGGATGCCTTTAATCTGACCCGCACACCCAATTTCGAACCGCGCCGTGGCCCCGGTGTGCCGGGGTTTGTAACTGGTGCGCATGTTCCGCTATTGTATATGCCCATCCGATCTGGGCCAGAGGCGGAAGTGGTGAACTGGATAGCCGCACTGGACGGTGTTGAGGCCGATACGCTGTCCGTCAAGCACAACCAAAAATCACTGCGGCAATGGAAGCGGGCCAAAAAGGGTCATCGCAGCTTTACGGTGGTTCGCCATCCAGTCGCACGGGCACATGCAGCATTTTGCGCCAGAATTTTGAACCGAGGGCCGGGCACTTTTACTGAAATTCGCAAAACACTGCGTAATTTTTATAAGGTACCACTGCCGGGGCAAGTTGACGACGACTATGATCGGCGTATCCACCGCGAAGCCTTTGTTGGGTTTCTGGAGTTTCTGCGCGCAAATCTGGCGGGGCAAACCAGCATTCGAGTGGATGCCAACTGGGCCAGTCAGGCGGCGGTCATTCAGGGGATGAGCGTTTTCGCCCTACCGGATATGATCATCCGCGAGGCCGAGATGGACAGCTATCTGCCCGCCCTTGCCCGGCAAGTGGGCTATCTGAAACCCGGCAAGCCGGATGTGGCCAAAGCGGACAATCCGATTGCCCTGTCAGATATATATGATGACGAGATCGAAGCGCTGGTCAGTGAAATCTATCAGCGTGACTATATGATGTTCGGGTTCAAGCGCTGGGGCTAAACGCCTATGGAGTATCGCCTTTAGCTTCTGTCAGGCTTCATGCGAAACGCTTTAGGCGGCCTGCATAGATTGTGTTTCGGTCATGATGGTGAACAAAGTCGCCTCATCCAAATTCGCCCGCAGCTTGGTGCACAAAGACTGGTCTCGCAGGGTGCGTGACACCAACGCCAGCGCCTTGAGGTGCTCAACACCCGCATCATGTGGGGCAAACAGCGCAAATGCCAAATCAACCGGCTGACGGTCTACGGCATCAAAATCAATCGCATTATCCATAAGGATTAAAGCCCCGACAACGCCATCCAACCCATCAATGCGGGCATGTGGCAACGCCACCCCATGGCCCACACCAGTGGGCCCCAGGGCTTCGCGTTCTTGCAAGGCTTCAACCGCTTTGGTTTGTGGCACGCCATAGGCCTGCTCAGCGATATCGCCTAACGCATGAAACAACCGCTTCTTACTGGACGCGGCGGAAAGTACCCGAATAGCCTCAGGTTTGAGGATCGTGGTCATATCCATATTTTACTGCTCCGTGGCGAGATGGCTCACGCCGCCTCACCAAATTTTGTTTAAGGGTCGATCCAGCCGATGTTGCCATCATCCCGGCGATACACGACATTCAACCCTTCTTTGCTATCATTGCGAAAGACCAGTACCGGTGCTCCTGCCAGCTCCATCTGCATAACCGCCTCTCCGACTGTCAGGGATGGGATCTGGGTCTCCATCTCTGCGACAATCATAGGCTGCAGGCTGTCGGGCTCTGATTCCTGATCTTCGCTTTCCGAGGCGAGGATATACGAGGAAGCGCCCATAAGTTCAACCGGTTCAGCGCGATCCTTGTGGTGGTCCTTCAAACGCCGTTTGTAGCGTCGCAATTGCTTTTCGATTTTATCGCAGCATTTATCAAAAGATTCGTAAATTTCATGCGCATGAGCCTTGGCTTGCGTGGTTAGTCCGGTGGACAGATGCACAGTGGTTTCGCAGACATATTCATTGGCGCTTTTGGAGAATATCACGTTGGCGTCGGTTGGGCGCTCTGCATATTTGGCCACAGCGCTTCCCAGGTCATTTTGAACATGAGTTTGCAGGGCGGTGCCTACGTCGATCTGTTTTCCACTGATTTGATAACGCATCTTGTCTCCTTTAATTGACAAACCAAGCCCTAAAACGGTGCGGCAAAGCCGAACGAATATCAGACTTGAGTAAGGAAATATGACATTCGATATGCTTGTTCTCGTCCGGGCCCGATAGAGAAGGGCCATGTTTGGAGCGGCACAGATAGTCGAGTTGTCATGCCCTAATTGACGCCCGTTCGGCAGGCATTGTCAATGAAGATCAGTGCGATCATCGGCAATTTTCTGCATTTTGGTTGCCGTTCTCTAAGAGATACGGAAATTGTCACCCAAATAGACTCGACGCACGTTTTCGTTCTCAACCACATCAGTTGGGGTGCCCGACATCAACACCTGCCCATCGTGCAATATATAGGCGCGGTCCACGATTTCCAGTGTTTCGCGCACGTTGTGATCGGTGATCAGCACGCCAATGCCGCGCTTTCTGAGGTCCGCAACCAAGGTGCGGATATCACCCACCGAAATGGGATCTACACCGGCAAAAGGCTCGTCCAGCAACAGATAGCGTGGGTTGGCGGCCAGGCAGCGGGCAATTTCAACACGCCGCCTCTCGCCACCTGACAGGGCGAGCGCAGGGGCGCGGCGCAAATGTTCAATTGAAAAATCTGACAGCAACTCTTCCAGACGCTCGCGCCGTTTATGGCGATCTGGATATGAAATATCGAGAATCGCAAGAATGTTGTCTTCTACTGACATGCCGCGAAAAATGGACATTTCCTGAGGCAGATACCCAATCCCCAGCTTTGCGCGGCGATACATCGGCAGGCTGGTTACATCACGCCCGTCGATCAGGACATGCCCACCTTCGGGATAAATCAGCCCGGCAATCGCATAGAATGTCGTGGTCTTGCCGCAGCCATTGGGGCCAAGCAGGGCCACAACTTCGCCTTGCTGCAAGTCGATCGACACATCACGGATGACCACCCGTTTGTTATAGCTTTTGCGCAGGTTCTGCACCCGCAAGCCGGTGTTTTCGTGGGCGATATGCAACTCGGGTTTGGCCATCTAATTGGCGCCCTCGGGTTGCAAAACAGTTTTGACGCGGCCGCTCATCCGGGCTGTGCCTGCTTTGGTATCAACAAACATCTTGTCGGCCGTCAGAGCATTGATCCCCTGCACCAACAGCACATTGCCCTGCATTTCGATCAGGCCGGTTTCGATGTTATAGCTTGCCTTTGAGGCTTCGGCGGCATCCTCGCCACTGACCAGCGTTACCCCGCCTGAGGCCTGAAGTTGTTTGATCCCGGATTTATCTTCCAGATAGACCACCAGCACACGCGGCGCAGACAGGCGCATCTCGCCCTGGCCAATCAATACATTGCCAGTGAATACTGCTGTTCCATCGCTCTGACTGACAGCCAGATTATCAGCCGCCACTTCAACCGGGAGGTCCGAATTTTGCTCGGTGTTGCCAAAGGCGATTTGTGCGCCTTGCGCCACAGAGGCAACGGGCGCACTCAGCAAACATAACGAAAGAGCGATCAAAGTAAGCAGACGCACGAAATTCATTCCTTGGGTTTATTGGGTTTGTATATCAGTTTCACCCCATCGGTGAACAGCAATTCCGCATCCTGGCTTGCCTCATCCGATGTGAGCCGCATTTTACCCGCCACAATATCGCCAATCGGCCCCGACCCGGTCACCGAGCCAGGCGTTTCAGCGTACAGCTGGTCGTACCGGGTATCCACCGCATCTGTGTGGATCAAATAGCCAGTGGTGGTTTGGATTGTCACATTGCCATCCATGGAAGCGGTATAGTTACCTTGGTGCATATCGGCATGGTCAGCCGAGATATCAATTACGGTGCCAGTGAACAGGCGTATTTCGGCCACCACCTGATCGGCGATCAGGCGGTCTGGATCGTTCAGATCCGGGCGTGCACGCGCGGCCTTGAACACCACCTCATCACCGCCGCTGGTGGTTCCTGCAAACGATGGGTTGGTGACTCCTTGATCATGGGCGCGTTGTTCCAGATCCACCTGAGCGACCGGTGGTTTCTGGGTCGGATCAACTGTGCGTGAGATCAAGAACAAGGTGGATAGCAAGGCAAGCGCGGCCAGAGGAAGGATGATCTTCATCCAGGCCACAAGGCGAGAATAGAGATCGCCCTCCCAGGTCATCAATGAGCAAAAATGTCAATTTCGGGCCAGCCGGTCAGGTCGAGCTTGGCGCGTGTGGGCAGGAAATCAAAACACTCCTGCGCCAAGCCATCGCGGCCTTCACGCACCAGACGTCTGTTCAGTTCGTCACGCAGCTGGTGCAAATACAAAACATCTGATGCGGCATATTCCAGCTGTGCATCGGTTAATGCCTCAGCGCCCCAATCCGAGGATTGTTGTTGTTTGGAAATATCCACGCCGACCAATTCCTGAAGCAGATACTTCAGCCCATGGCGATCTGTGTATGTGCGGATCAGCTTGCTGGCGATCTTGGTGCAATAGACAGGTGCTGTCAGTGCGCCAAAGGCATTCAACATCGCGGCTATGTCAAAGCGACCAAAGTGAAACAGCTTTAGAACGTCTGGGTTTTCCAGCATCGCCGTTAGGTTTGGTGCCTCGGTCTGGCCAATTCCAACCTGCACCATATGCGCATGCCCATCTCCGCCTGACATCTGTATCACACACAGCCGGTCACGGTGCGGGTTCAATCCCATTGTTTCGCAATCAATGGCCACAACAGGGCCAAGGTCCAGCCCGTCAGGCAGATCATTTTGGTAAAGGTGGTTTGTCATGTACTCATTCTCTTCGTGCAGCAGAGGCCCCACATACTCCACTTAAGGTTTGGAATTCCATTTCTAATTCGCCGTAGGATTTTGGTTGCCCCCTCTATTATATCACGAATGATAAAAATATCTATATTTTATGGGTGTTTAAGAAGCGGCGACCTAACCAATTGAGATTGCAGGTGACCATAGCAGAACACCACATAATCATCAATTTTGTCGCCAGTTCATTTCAGATTTCAGGCAGGCCTGCGGCCGCTGACCTAGGTGTTTCGGCGACGGAAGCTTCTATTCGCCCCGCCGCCCCTGGCGATAATAGCGGCTAGGAGTGTGGGGTCCCAATGTGTCCGCTTGCTTGATATTCATCATTGACTGATTGTCTGACAAATGAGTAGGCTTTGCATATACAGTCCGCTGCATAGTTGGGACCATCCTTTTTGAAAGCGCTTGTTATGGCCCTGAAGCTTGAGCCGATCATCACAAATACCTCCTATCAGGCTGTGTTTCGCCAGCTTGAATCAGCGATATTGCGGGGTGATCTGGCGATGGGCGAACCGATCCCGACCGAGGCCGGTCTGTGCGATATGTTCCACGTCAAAAGGACCACGGTACGCGAAGGTATTCGCCTGCTTGAACAAAGCGGCCTGGTGACGCGCGGCAGTGGGCGGCGCCTGATTGTCAGTGCCCCGGACGCGCGCCGATCGTCAGAAAATTTCATCCGTGCCGCCACCCTGAACCGTGTGACTTTGCAGGATTTATGGCAGGTTGAACGCGAACTGGAGGCGCTGGCCTGTCGTTTGGCTTGCGCGGTCATAACGCCTGCGCAGCTGGACCAGCTGGCGCAGAACATCGCCCAAACCAAACAGCAATGCCATGATGCCAAAGCGGTGATCCGGCTGGACATGGAATTTCACCGCCTGATCACTGATGCTGCTGGCAACCGCGCCCTGACTGTGGCGCGCGACCCTTTGGGCATTTTGCTATATGCCTCGACGGATTTTGTGGTGACACGGCTGGAACAAGCCACAGCTAGGATGATCACTGCACACCAACGGGTGTATGATGCGATTGGTGCCAATGATCCTGATCAGGCTGTGATCTGGATGACAAAACACATGGATGATTTCAAACGCGGCTGCATCATGGCAGGGGCGAATTTCAATGATCCGATTGCCGAATTTGTCGATCATGACACGTTGACCAAACTGCTGAACCAAAAAACGAGGACTATATGACAGGCACATCTGATCTGGATTTTTCACAAGCAGCCTTGTCGGAGTATCTGTTGAAAGTCCTGCCGGATGCGGGGCCGCTGCAATCGGTGTCGCGGTTCAAGGGCGGGCAGTCCAACCCGACCTATCTGCTGCAGATGCAAGGCGGGCGCAAATTGGTGATGCGGCGCAAACCGTTTGGTGATTTGTTGAAGTCAGCACATGCGGTGGACCGCGAATACCGCGTGCAAAAGGCGCTTGCGGGCAGCGGCGTGCCTGTCGCCGCGATGCTGCATCTGTGCGAGGATGACAGCGTGATCGGCGCGATGTTTTATGTGATGGATCACATAGAGGGGCGGATTATCTGGGATCCGCAATTGAGCGAAATACCCAAACCCGAACGCCACGCCTATTACGAGCGCATGGCGCAAACCCTCGGGGCGCTACACAGTGTTGATATTGAGGCCACAAGCCTGTCGGATTTCGGCCGTCCGGGCAATTATTACCAACGCCAAATCGCCCGATGGGGCCGTGCCTTTCGTGACGGTAAAACTGTTGAGCGCCCCGATATGGACCGCGTGATGGCATGGCTGGAGGCCACCCCTTGCCCCGCCGATGACCGTGTTACGCTGGTGCATGGTGATTACCGGCTGGATAACATGATGTTCCACCCCCATGCACCCCAGGTGCTGGCTGTTCTGGATTGGGAAATCTCTACTTTGGGCCATCCGTTCGCTGATATTTCCTATCAATGCATGCAGTGGCGCCTGCCTGCGGGCGGGGCTTTTCCCGGCCTTGCGGGGGTTGACCGCATCGCCCATGGGTTGCCCACCGAGGACGAATATATCGCGCTTTATTGCAGGGCCGCCGGTATCAGCAGTATCCCGCATTGGCCCTATTATATGGCGTTCAATTGCTTTCGTATGGTCGCCATTCTTGAGGGCATCTTGCGCCGGATCAAAGACGGCACCGCCGCTGACCCTGAACGTGGGCGCGAGATGGGCAAAGTCATCCCCGATTTGCTGGCCGTTGCGCTGGAACAGATAGAAACACATTAGAGCAGGAACTGAACATGGACTTCACCACCCCTCCGCATATTGCCGAGTTAGCTGATAAAACCCGTGCCTTTGTTTACGACAAAATCATCCCGTTTGAAAAAGACCCGCGCTGGGATTCCCATGGGCCAAGTGATGCAATGCGCGACGAGATGAACGCGCTGGCCAAGGCCGAAGGTTTGTTCATGCCCCACGGTCCCAAGGCATTTGGCGGTTTGGGGTTAAACATGGTTGAGCGCGCCTTTATTCTTGAGGCATCGGGGTATTCGATGCTTGGTCCCGTGGCGATGCATTGCGCGGCCCCTGATGAGGGCAACACCCATTTGCTTGATGTTGCCGCCACAAAAATGCAGCGCGAGAAGTATCTCAAACCGCTGGTTCAGGGTGCGCGCTCCTGCTTTGCCATGACCGAACCTGACGGGGCCGGCTCAGACCCGATGTTGCTCTCGACTACCGCCGAGCTGACCAATGATGGGTATGTCATCAACGGTCGCAAGTGGTTTATCACAGGCGCGCACGGGGCCGCATTCATGATCATCATGGCCAAGATCAAGGGCGGCGAGCATGACGGCGAGGCGACCATGTTCCTCAGTGAGATGCCGCGTGACGGGATTATCATAACCAAAAACCAGACCACCATGGACAGCAGCTTTTGTGGTGCCCATTCGGTGATCGAATTCAAAAACCTTGTGTTGCAGGAAGAGGATATTCTGGGTGATGCGGGCAAGGGGTTTCAATACGCTCAGATCCGCCTTGCCCCTGCCCGTCTGACCCATTGCATGCGCTGGCTGGGGTCAGCGCAACGGGCGCTGGATATCGCCGCTGATTACGCCAGCAAACGCATGGCGTTTGGCAAAACGCTGGGTCAACATGAGGGCGTTAGCTTCATGCTGGCTGATAGCGAGATGGAAATCCGGTCCTCTCGGTTGTCGATGTTGCAGGCCTGCTGGGTGTTGGACAATGGCGGGCGCGGCACGACGGAAAGCTCGATGGCCAAGGTGCAATGTTCAGAAACGGTGTGGAACACGGTTGATCGCGCAGTGCAGGTTTTGGGTGGCAAAGGCATGACAGATGATACCGTTGTGGCGCGTATCTTTCAGGACGTACGGGCATTTCGCATTTATGATGGCCCCTCCGAGGTGCATCGTTGGTCAATCGGCGGCAAGGTGATTAAGGCGATCAAGCAACGGAATGAAGAAGTGAAATGAGCACACCTGCACGGCAAAAATGCGGTGATGCTTAGTGGATAGCAACAGATCCCAAAGCACCCTGATCCCTGACAAATTGTGCAACCGCATCTACACCGTCCGCTTTTCGCAGATTGCAGAACACATGAGGCCGCCCGCTGCGCATCCGCGTGGCGTCGCGGTCCATGACCTCAAGCGAGGCACCAACGTGTGGTGCAAGGTCGGTCTTGTTGATGATAAGAAGATCGGACCGCGTGAGCGCCGGGCCGCCCTTGCGGGGTATCTCTTCGCCGGCGGCCACATCGATCACGTAGATCGTCAGGTCCGCCAGTTCCGGGCTGAAGGTGGCTGACAGGTTGTCGCCGCCACTTTCGATCAGCACCAGATCGAGGTGGTCGTGCCGTGCGTTCATCTCTTCTATGGCGGCAAGGTTGATCGAGGCGTCTTCGCGGATCGCCGTATGTGGACAGCCGCCGGTTTCGACCCCGATGATACGGTCCTGGGGCAGCACTTGCATACGCATTAGCGCCTCTGCGTCCTCTTGTGTGTAAATGTCGTTGGTGATTACGCCGATTGACAGATCGGGGTGAAAGACCCGCGCCAAGGCTGCAGTTAAGGTTGTCTTTCCGGCACCAACAGGGCCGCCAATGCCCACGCGCAAGGGGCCATTCATTCGTGTCATGTTCTAAAGATCCTTGGCGATTGGGTTTCGTGCTGCATAGATGCGATGTCGCACATGAAAGTAATGGCGTGCAGATCGTCCAGCGTCGTTCCGGCGGTCTCCTCTGCGATGCGTTGGCAGGTCGGGGTGAGGTCCTTAAGGATTGCCTGTCCTTGGATTTGGCCCAGCGGCATCAGGCGTTGTGCTGCTGCAATCAGGTTTGACATCATGGCTTGCGTGTACATGGCACAGGCCAGGGTCGGGTCGATGTTGAGGGTGGCTGCTGCGGTGCCTACGGCGACAGGGTAAATCAGCTCGTCCGCGTCAGAGGTCCAGATCGCGGCGGTGGTCTTGGCAAAGGCCGCACCTTGCAGCAGCGCCTCGCGCCGTCGCTCAGCGGAGGCCGCAAAGGCAAGGCCGGTGGCGTTGATTTCACCAAGAGGGCGTTGCCCCGCATGAGCAGCACGCAGCAAAATGCAATCGTTGTGCCCGCTGCCGTCCGTGAGGATATCGTGCAACCAAATCTGCAACATCGCGCCGTCGTTTACCCAGCCTGCACCGATGGCTGCCTCCAACCCGTGGGAGTAGGCAAAAGCCCCCACCGGATAGGCCGGGGAGAGCCATTGCGCCAGTGTCAGAACCTCAGTGGTCATGGTCGTGCCCATGATCGTTCCCGTGTGAATGCCCCTGTGTGCGCCCGTGACCATAGGCACCGCCTTCGGGTGTGAAAGGTTCAGATACCTGCGTGACCGTTGCCCCCCGACGCTCCATTAACTTGCGGATAACGTGGTCAGGCTGGATCAGGACACGGTCTGGTTCGAGTTGGGCGGGGCAATGGCGGTTGCCAATGTGCCAGACCAAAGGCAATAGACTGGGCGCTGTGATCTGTAGCAGGTCTTCATGCGCCGCAACCACCTCGATCAGCCGACCATCGGTCAGTTCAAACGCATCGCCATGGTCGACACTTGTCGTCTTTGGCAGATCCACAAGCAGCTTGTCCTCATGGGCTGTCAGCAGAAGTTTGCGCCGCAAGAAACGTTCTTCGTAGGTCAGCACGCAGACATCGAATGCGCTGGTCCATGCGCCTGCGGGGCGAACCGATTGACTGATGAAACTGACCATCAGAACAGGAAATACCGTTGTGCCATTGGCAGGGTTTCCGCGGGCTGACAGGTGAGCAATTCACCATCCGCGCGGACCTCATAGGTTTCGGGGTGCACTTCGATTTCGGGCAAGGCGTCGTTGAGTTGCATGTCGGCTTTGCCGATTCCGCGCGTGTTTTTCACAGCGACCGTTTGTTTCGCGAGCCCAAGCGTGTCGCGAAGCCCAGCCGATTGTGCGGCCCCCGACACAAAACTGACCGAGGAGTTCACCAGCGACCCGCCATAGGCGCCAAACATGGGCCGCGTGTAGACAGGCTGCGGAGTTGGGATCGAGGCATTCGGATCGCCCATTTGCGCGACCGTGATGGTGCCGCCCAGCAAGACCATTTCCGGCTTTACGCCAAAGAACGCAGGCGACCAGAGCACCAGATCGGCGCGTTTGCCCACTGCAATATCGCCCAGAACGTGCGAAACACCCTGTGCGATGGCCGGATTGATCGTGTATTTGGCAATGTAGCGGCGCACGCGCAGATTATCGTTGTCGCCTTTTTCATTGGGCAGGCGTCCGCGTTGTTTCTTCATCTTGTCGGCGGTTTGCCATGTGCGGATCAGCACCTCGCCGATACGCCCCATTGCCTGACTGTCACTGGCGATGATCGAAAACGCACCGATGTCATGCAGGATGTCCTCGGCGGCGATGGTTTCACGGCGGATGCGGCTTTCGGCAAAGGCGATGTCTTCTGGGATGGATTTGTCGAGGTGATGGCACACCATCAACATATCAAGGTGTTCTTCCAGCGTATTCACTGTGAAGGGCCGTGTTGGATTGGTCGAAGATGGTAACACATTGGCATCGCCGCAGATCTTGATGATGTCCGGGGCATGGCCGCCCCCCGCGCCTTCGGTGTGAAAGGCGTGGATCGTGCGGCCTTTCATGGCAGCGACGGTGTGTTCAACAAAGCCGGATTCATTTAGCGTGTCGGTGTGGATCATCACCTGCACGTCCATGTCATCGGCCACCCCAAGACAGCAATCAATGGCGGCAGGTGTGGTGCCCCAGTCCTCGTGCAGTTTCAGCGCGCAGGCCCCGCCTTTGACCATCTCGACCAGCGCCTCGGGTTGACTGGCATTGCCTTTGCCCGACAGGCCGATGTTCATCGCGACACCGTCGAAGGATTGTAGCATACGCCCGATGTGCCAAGGGCCCGGTGTGCACGTGGTGGCCAGGGTGCCATGTGCAGGCCCGGTGCCGCCGCCAAAACAGGTCGTCACACCAGAGTGCAGGCTGTCCTCCATCTGCTGGGGACAAATAAAGTGAATATGGCTGTCCATGCCGCCAGCAGTCAGAATACGCCCCTCTCCGGCAATGATCTCGGTCCCTGGCCCGATCACAATATCAACGCCCGATTGAGTGTCTGGATTGCCCGCTTTGCCGATGGCATGGATCAAACCGCTTTTGAGGGCGACGTCCGCTTTGTAGATGCCGGAGTGGTCGACGATCAGCGCATTGGTGATGACCGTATCGACAGCGCCGTCCGCGCGTGAGATCTGGCTTTGCCCCATGCCGTCACGGATGGTTTTGCCGCCGCCGAACTTTACCTCTTCTCCATAGGTGGTGAGGTCACGCTCGACTTCGATGATCAGGTCGGTGTCAGCCAGCCGCACCTTGTCGCCGGTGGTTGGGCCAAACATGGCGGCGTAGCTGGACCGTGGAATTTCAGTTGCCATTTAAAGGCTCCCCATGATCTGTTGATTGAAGCCAATGATACGACGCGCGCCACCAATGGGGATCAGATGCACCTCGCGCCGCTGGCCCGGTTCGAACCGCACGGCTGTCCCCGATGCGATGTCCAGCCGCATACCGCGGGCAGTTGAGCGGTCAAAAACCAGCGCGGGGTTGGCCTCGGCAAAATGGTAATGGCTGCCGACCTGCACAGGACGGTCGCCGCTGTTTGCCACGATCAATGTGATCGCGTCGCGGCCTTCATTCAGGGTCAACGTTCCTTCGGCAGGAAAGATTTCTCCGGGGATCATCTCGGCCTCCTATCGGATCGGGTTGTGAACGGTGACAAGTTTGGTCCCGTCAGGAAAGGTCGCCTCGACCTGCACCTCGGGGATCATCTCGGCCACGCCATCCATGCATTGGGTGCGGGTGATAACCTGCCCTCCGGCTTCCATCATGTCGGCCACGGACCGACCGTCGCGCGCGCCCTCGACCACGGCGTCAGTGATGAGAGCAATGGCTTCAGGGTGGTTCAATTTCACGCCTCGGGACAGGCGTTTTCGGGCCACTTCTGCGGCCATGGCCACCAGAAGTTTATCTTTTTCACGGGGGGTTAATTGCATGGTCAGAGCCTCCAGGAGGTTGGCAAATTGCGGTTTGAAAGATGTTCGAGGATCGGCACCAGATCGCGACGAAGCATAAAGCTGTCCTCGGCCAGATGGCGCAGAACGAGCGTGTCCTCGCCAATGAGGCTGGCGCCAGCCGTGGGGGGCAAGGCCGCGCGGACCTTTGGTAACACAGCAGCAGCATCAGGTCGCACCAGCACCACACAGGCCATTGCCCCGGCCCCATTGGCAACAGTGGGGCGTGCAAGCCGTGCGGCGGCGTCGCCGCTCAGGTTTAGTGCATCCATGTAGAGAGGCTGACCCGCGCGCCGGATTGTGATGCGATCGCGGAAGGTGATGTTGTTCAACGTTTCACCCATCGCCGCACGGCCAAAGACCAGCGGCTCGACCATCAAAAGCTGCGCATCGGGCGCAAGGTCGATATCCAATCTGCGATGCAGCGCTGAGCCGTTGAACAGGATCAGTTCTTGGGGCAGCCAATCCAGCCGCGCACCGCTTTGCACATTCAGCCTTGTGGTCACGCCGCCGACCTCACCGGCTTGCGCACGGTAGGCGCGTTCCGCGGCTTGCGTGGTCAGCACCAGGCGCGCGCCGGCACCCAGGTTGGCGGTCAGATCAAAACGGTCACCACCTGTCACACCGCCAGCCGTGTTGACCAGGATGGCCTCGATGTCATGTGTCTCTTTTTTGGGGAAGATCAGTTTTGTCGCGCCGGACTGACGCAGGGATACCAGCCGGGTTCTGCCGGTCTCATCGGCTGCAACCGTGACGGCCCCACCACCCAACGCGCGCGGCTGGATCGGGCGGGTGCTATTGCACGGGATATGTGTCGAGATATTGATAGCGGCTCTCGGGGTTGCTTGTACCGCATTTCTTCAAACACGGGGCGGGGCGGGCCTACAGAGGGCGGGGAGTTTCGGTTTGCCCCAAGGGCATGGCTGCAGATAAGTTGCACAAATAACAGGCGAAATGCCCAATATATGGGCAGCGCGCGATCCGGACCTTACACCGAGACGAGTGACAGAACATGCGCGCGATCTGATGCTGCGCGGGAGTCATTGTGGATGATCTCTCCACGCTCCATCGCGACGATACGATCCGCCAACCCCCATGCGAAGTCGAAGCGTTGTTCAACCAGCACGATGGCCATGTCGCCGGCTTCGCGCAGGCCGCTGATGACCCGCCCGATATCTGCGATAATTGAGGGTTGTATCCCTTCTGTCGGCTCGTCCAGCAGCAGCACGTTTGGGCGTGTGATCAATGCGCGGGCAATTGCCAATTGCTGTTGCTGGCCCCCCGACAGATCGCCGCCACGACGCGTGCGCATGTTGTGCAGGATTGGAAACAATTCAAAAATATGGTCAGGGATATGCCGATCCGTCCGCGGCAAACAGGCAAAGCCGGTTTCCAGATTTTCTTGCACGGTGAGCAGTGGAAACACCTCGCGCCCTTGGGGCACATAGGCAATCCCCGCGCGGGACCGGGCCCGTGCACCCTGTGCAAGAGGCATTTCATTGAGGACCACCTCACCTCCGGATGGATGACGGCCCGCCAAGGCCGAAAGAAGCGAGGTCTTGCCGACGCCGTTCAGCCCCATCACCGCTGTCACTTCGCCGACACGCGCCTCAAAATCGAGGCCGGGAAGGATGACAGATCCGCCGTAGGATAATGTCAGGTTGCGCGCTTCAAGCATCGGTATGTCCTTCTTCGCGGCCCAGATAAACGTCGATCACCTGTTGGTTGGCGGTGACGTGATCCAGCGCCCCTTCCGCCAAAACGCGGCCTTCGTGCAAAACTGTGACACGGCAATTCAGGCGGCGCACGAATTCCATGTCGTGTTCAACAACCACGACGGCGCGGGTCTTTGCCGCTTCGACCAGCATCGCGGTGGTCTTTTCGCGCTCTGCCGTTGTCATGCCCGCCGCAGGTTCATCGACCAGCAACAGGCGAGGTTCCTGTGCCAACAACATGCCAATTTCGAGCCATTGTTTTTGCCCATGCGACAAGGCGCCGGATTTGACGCTAAGCGAATCTGACAGACCGACCTGTTCCGCCAGTTCTGCAATCCGTTCTGCGTGCGCACGTCGCTTGAACAGCACGGGCAGCGGGCCACGCGTGCCCTTGAGCGCGAGACGAAGGTTTTCACGCACGGTCTGGTCTTCGAATACGGTCGGTTTCTGAAATTTTCGCCCCAGCCCCAGCCGCGCGATTCGGGCCTCGGAGCGGCGTGTCAGGTCCGTTGACTTTTCGCCCCAAAGGACGGTTCCGGTGTCGGGCCGTGTCTTGCCGGTGACGATGTCCATGAAGGTGGTCTTTCCCGCCCCATTTGGGCCGATCACGGCGCGCAACTCCGGCTCTCCGATAGAAAAGGAGAGATTGTCGATGGCGCGAAACCCGTCAAAGGATTTGGTGACGCCGGACACTTCTAACAATGCGCTCATTTTGAGGTCTCCCGTGCTTCTTCTTGACGCAGGGCACCCATGTCCGGGCCAAGGTCACCCACGCGTTTTGGACGGTTGATACGGTCAAACAGACCTCCGATACCTTCGGGGGCAAACAAGGTGACAGCAACAAAGCCAAAGCCAAGCAACACCAGCCACCAATCTGTCCAGAGGATTTCATAAATCCCCAGGTTGATGTCCGGTGCACCGCCACCCGTAAACCAGGACGACAGCAAAGATACCGCCGCCGCGCCAAGGATCGCGCCATACAGACGCCCGCGCCCTCCAATGGCAACCCAAACCGCCAGATAGATCGACGCAATAGGGGCGATTTCGGCGGGATTTACGATGCCTGCTTGGGGATAATAAAGCGCCCCTGCGATACCGGCCAACATGGCAGTGCCAGTGAAAACGGCAAGTTTGTATGCCTCCACGTTGTATCCAAGAAACCGCACCCGCGTTTCATCGTCGCGGATCGCCCTCAGCACTGACCCGAACCGGTCCGACACAACCCAAGCCGCTAACAGATATGTCAACGCAAGCGCCGCCGCTGAGGCCCATAGGAACCAAAGCGATAGCGTGCTTTGTGGAATTTCGGTGGCACCGGGGATGTTTTGCAGCCCCGACAGCCCGTTGTTGCCGCGCAATCCGCTATCGTTCTGAAACAGCCACAACGACAGCGCCAGTGTGCCCGCTTGTGTCAGGATTGACAGGTAGACGCCGGTCACACGGCTACGGAAAGCCAGCCAGCCAAAGACCAGCGCCAGCAGGCCAGGAACGGCGACGACCGCCAGTAGTTGCACCCAAAGCATGTCTGAAAAGGCCCACATCCACGGGAATTCATCTGATCCCACGACACCAAAGATCTGCACAGCCGCTGCTTGGTCGATTTCTGCCGGGGTTGGGGGCAAGGCCGCGCGGTCGAGTTGTGCCGCCACGATCCCTTCGGTGCGCGCGCGCATCAGCCACATGCCAATTGCGTATCCGCCAATGCCAAAGAACGCCATATGTCCCAGCGAGAGGATGCCCGTGTAGCCCCAGACCAAGTCCATCGCGACGGCAACGAGACACAGGCACAACGTCTTTCCCAGCGTTTTGACGAAGGAGGTTGAAACAAGGCCTGCCTCGGCCAGAACGGTTGCTCCGAGGGTGAAAAATGCCAGACAAATCAGGACAGTTGCGACGTGAGGAGTGCGAAGAAGCGTCATTTGGCAAACCTTCCTTTTTGCGGCACGATTCCGCGTGGCCTGAACTGGATGAAGGCGATCACGAATAGGATCATGTAGGTTTGAGCAGCCAATGTGTTTGAGGGGTTCAACCACTCAATGCCCTTTTGCATGCCACCAATCAGACCCGCGCCCGCGAGGGTGCCAATAACCGATCCGACGCCACCGACCACAACGGTCATAAAGCTTTGCACGATGTAACCCGCGCCCATTTCTGAGGTGACTTGTGCGTAAAGGCCGATGGCAACACCCGCGACACCCGCAATGCCGGATCCAAGCCCGAAGGTCAGCATCCCGATACGACCCGAGTCGATCCCCATGCTGGCGGCCATGCCGGGGTTTTGGGTCACGGCGCGGACTTCTAGCCCCAGCCGCGTGCGCTTAAGGACCAACACGATGGCGGTCAGAAACACCAGCGCCAGCAAGAAGATCGCGACCCTGATCCACGAGATTGAGATGGCATCGGAAATTACCCAGGACCCGGCCAGCCAATCGGGCGAGGTCAGCGGACGTGCCTGTGTGCCGAAGATGTTCTTGGCGATCTGCTGCAGTGCGATCGAGATACCGAACGTTGCCAACAGGGTTTCCAGGGGGCGGTGCATCAGATGGCGGATCACCAGCCGCTCCAGCGCGACACCGGCGGCCCCGGCGATCAGGAAGGCCAGCGGCAGCGCCACAATCAGCGACAATGTGTAGTCGGGAATGATGGTTTGCACGACGTAGCCTGTGTAGGCCCCGATCATGATGAACTCTCCATGTGCCATGTTGATAACGCCCATCACCCCAAAAGTGACGGCAAGGCCCACAGCAGCAAGGAAGTAGATCGAGGCAAGGGACAGCGCATCCAGCCCCAGATCAGCGGTTTGATGCAGTGCGAGACGGGTTTCCACCGCCCAAGACGCAGCCTCTGCTGCGTCTGTCACATCTCTATTCGGCTCATCAAAGCGCTCAAAAATGGTGATGTCGTCAAAATCCGACGTGGGGATCGTGCCCCAGCCTGTTTCGGGGCGGGTGGCTCCGGATAGGGTGCCATATGCGGCCCAGCGGGCGCTTTCGTCGTTGAGCGAGGACACTGGCACGCCCGCAACCGTGGCGCCTTCAATTGCGGCGATCAACGCCGCATCACGATCCTCGGGTGTGACAGGGGCTTTGGCCAGTCCAGCTTCGACCAACAGCGCGTGGGCCTCTGCCAATGGCAGGTCATCGCCGGGGGTCAGTACGCGGGCCACGTTATCCGTGTCGGGCGGGGTGCCTGCGACGACTTTGATGTCGGTGGACAGGATACGTGACAGAGCTGCGCGATCTTCGATTGCGATGCTGTCGGACATGTCGCCAATCGCCGCGATCCGCGCAGCTGGATCAGGGTCGAACCGCGCCGTGAGACGCCGCTCAAGTGCTGCCTTCATGGCGGCCACCTCTGTGTCCGGCTCATCCACCATCGAGGCGCGCAGTGGTTCAAGCAATTTTGCTGATCCGGCGCGTTCCAATGCTGTCAAAGCATCAATGCGGGCGTCGCGGCGCGGGTCGTTCAGTTGAAATTCGATCAATGCTGTGCCGATCACACGGCGCACACCTGCGTTGGGGCGCAGCTCTTTGGCGTCGTCACGGGGTAACTGGCTTGTCGCACCGGTGTCGATGTCGGTCAGCACGTAGGTGTCACCGTCCTTTTCAGCAATAAAGAAAAGGCCATCAGCCCCCCGCATGACCACACGGCGATCTGACCATGCTTCGAGAAAGGCCTGCAAATTGGGGGATTCGGTATATGCCAGACGTGCCAGAACATCGTTCACTGTCCGACGCGAGGCGCGTTCAACAAGGTCAGGTTCTGCTTGCAACGCTGTCTGCAAAGGGCCGTAACTCTGGGCAGAGAGAGGCGCAGCGAGGACGACCAGAAGAAAGAATAAGATGCGAAGCACGGGATGAAACCTTTGGGTATTAAATGAATGCGCCGGGCGACAAAGGCCCGGCGCACGGATGTCAGAGGAACAGATTAGTAGTTCGATTCGATCTGCACGCAGCTTTTGGTTTCGGTGTTGTACATACCGCAGCCCAGTTCGGGCCAGTTGGACGTCAGTACGGCCGATTCAGGCAGGTGATCTGTCCAGGCATCGCCTGGGACTTCTGTTGTTTGGCTGATGATGTCGAACTGACCATCTTTGGTGATTTCACCGATCAGCACAGGCTTGGCAAGATGGTGGTTGGGCAACATAACTGCGGTGCCACCGGTCAGGTTCGGGAATTCCTGTCCGTACATCGCGCTGCGCACCGCATCCACATCGGTGCTGCCTGCCTGCTCAACCGCGTTCACCCACATGTTGAAGCCAATATAGTGGGCCTCCATCGGGTCATTGGTCACACGCTCTTCGCCCATGCGCTCTTTCCATGATGCGATAAATTCGGCGTTGGCTTTGGTGTCGGCGGATTGGAAATAGTTCCAAGCGGCCAGGTGGCCGACCAGATCGGTGGTATCAAGACCGGAGAGTTCTTCTTCGCCGACAGAGAAGGCCACGACAGGAATATCGTCAGCCGAGACGCCTTGGGCGGCCAGTTCTTTATAAAAGCCGACGTTTGCGTCGCCATTGATGGTTGAAATGACACCCACGGGACGACCTTCTTCGCCCATGGCGACGACATCAGAAACAATGGTCGCCCAATCGGAATGACCAAAGGGCGTGTAGTTCACAAAGATGTCTTCTTTGGCGATACCTGCGGTGGTCAGATAGGCCTCAAGAATGTTGTTTGTGGTGCGTGGATAGACATAGTCAGTACCCAGAAGCGCGAAACGTTCCACTCCCAGTTCTTTAACAAAGTAATCTACCGCAGGAATGGCCTGCTGATTGGGGGCCGCGCCAGTGTAGAACACATTGCGAGATGATTCCTCGCCTTCGTACTGCACCGGGTAGAACATCAGCCCATTCAGTTCTTCGAGGACGGGCAACGCGGATTTACGCGATACTGAGGTCCAGGAGCCGAAGATAACGTCAACCTCTTCAACGGTGAGCAATTCACGGGCTTTTTCTGCAAACAACGGCCAATCAGATGCAGGGTCAACAACAACGGCTTCAATCTCGCAGCCCAAAAGGCCGCCCGCTGCGTTCTGCTTATCAACAAGCATCTCGACCGTGTCTTTCAGTGTTGTCTCTGAAATTGCCATTGTGCCTGACAATGAATGCAACACGCCAACTTTGATAGGATCTGCGCAGTCCTGAGACTGTGCAGCAGTGGCGGCAGCAATGATAGCGGCGGTTCCAAATAGTAGTCTCTTCATTGAATCACTCTCCGTAATTTTGTTCGTTTCAACGTCATGTCGCGGGGATGCGGTGCATGTATCGTTGGGCACATCGGCTTCATGAAATGCCGCAGGTGCAAGATGCCTCCCCTCCATCGGACCCATGCTGTGGGGCCAATTGTCTAAATCTTGAGCATTCAAGTGGGGGGGTGACGGTTTTTTGGGCGCTGCGCCAATGCGACTTATGAGCGGATTTGATCAGTTGCTGAGTCTGTGAGTTGAATAGTCGTGGTTCCAGTTTCGTAGTGGATAGTCTGAATGGTGGCTTTGCGTTGCAGAGTGCGCTGGATCGGATTTCCTATGCCGCAACCAACGGCGGGCTCACCACGCTTGTGCGTACCGCTGCGCCGCGTGATCTTTGCCGAAGAGGTGGCAGAGGCGGCGATGTTCCTGGCATCTTCCGGTGGGAATCGACCTGGGACGTCAGGTCGTATAAGACAATTCAGAATCTTAGGGAGGAAACAAAATGAACATGATACTTAAGAGCGCAGTAACGGCCATCGCCCTGACAGCAACGGCCGTCTCGGCCGCCTCCGCTGAAACGCGCGTGACCTATAAATCGGCCAAGACCGGGTCGTCCTATTACCAGATGGGCGTCGAACTGGCCGAGGCGATGAAGGCTGGCACCGACGGCGAAATCTCCGTCACCGTTGAAGAAAGCCAGGGGTCTGTTCAGAACGTGATGGAAGTGCGGGCGCGCGGTGGAGATTACGTCTTTACCACGCCCCCGACGCTGGTTGGCCTCGCACAGCAGGGCAAGGCCATGTTCGAAGGCAAGGGCAATCCCGCCTTCGACGATATTCGTGCGCTGTTCCCGATCCCGTCGCTGAGCATGCATTTTGTTATGTCAGCCGAAAGCGGTGTGACCAACATCTCGGGCCTCGAAGGCAAGACCATTCTGCTGGGCAAGGGCTCCTTTGGTGCGCGAGAGGGTGAAAAGTATCTCAAACTCTTCGGCGTGGCCGACAGCGTGAAGATAGCGGATGTCGAACTGTCCAACGCCGTTGCCGCGCTCAAGAATGGCCAGATCGACGGTTTTGTCACCGCAGGCTCCTATCCCGCGCCGAATGTGATCGAAGCGGCGGCCTCGACCCCCGTCACCGTCTTGTCCATGACCGACGCGCAGGTCGCCGAGACCAAGCGCACCGAGCTGAAGATCCCCGCCGGCACCTATGCCGGACAAGACAGCGACATTTCAACAACATCGCTGCCAGTCGTGGCCTACACCACGACCAAAATGGATGATGACACGGCCTATGAACTGACCAAGACGTTCTGGGAAAACAAGGCCAAGCTCGGCGATACATCGCCTTGGTGGAATGGTGTCGATCCAGCCATGCTGAGCAATATCAAAGGCAAGATCCACCCCGGTGCCCTGCGCTATTACGATGAAGCCGGTATCGAGCTGAGCGACACGCAGAAGTAACGCGCGGCCTCTTTGGCAGGCCGGAGATCGCCTCCGGCCTGTGCCTCTGCTTTCCCGAAAGACCACTCTCATGCCTGACATTCCTAAAGGGCGCGTCGCCACGGCTTTCTGGCTGGTCCTTGCCGCTGCGCTCGTGACCTATCACCTTGCGCTGGTCTTCTCTGGCCTGGTGCCAAACCTGGTCAGTCGCCCGCTGCACATGGCGTTTATCCTGCCATTCGTGCTGGTGCCGGGCAACAACAGTCGCATGGGGCGGATCAGTGGCACCCTCCTGGCCGCACTGGGTATTGCGGCGGCGGTCTGGATCGCAGTCAACCACGACGCGTTGGGCGATCAATACGGCTTTCTCGAAGGCAACATGCAGATCGCCATCGCGATCACCCTGCTGGTGGTGACGCTGGAAGCGGCCCGTCGCGCCATAGGCTGGCCGCTACCGGTGGTCGCCGCCACCGCCCTGCTCTACGGGCTATACGGACAGTACATTCCCGGTCAATTCGGCCATTCAGGCACCCCGATCGCCAGCTTTCTCGGCACGCTTACCATTGCCGAGGGCGGCATCTGGGGATCGCTCACAGGCGTGTCCGTGGGCGTGGTGTCGATCTTTGTCATCTTCGGCGCGGTATTGAACGCAGGCGAAGCCGGACAAGGGTTCATGAACGTGGCTGCCGCTGCGGCCGGTCGGCTCAAGGGCGGCGGCGCGAAGGTCTCCGTCATCTCGTCGGCGCTCTTCGGCTCGATCTCGGGCTCGGCATCGGCCAACGTCGCCTCAACCGGGGCCATCACATTGCCCGCGATGACCAAACTTGGCTATCCCAAGCGGCTGGCCGCAGCCGTCGAGGCGGTCGCGTCCTCGGGCGGGCAGATCATGCCGCCGCTGATGGGAGCGGGCGCCTTTGTCATGGTTGAACTCACGGGGGTGCCCTACACGTCGATCATGGCGGCGGCGATCCTGCCTGCTCTTCTCTACTTTCTTGCTGTCTGGGTTGGCATCAATGCCTACGCAACCCGATTTGAGCTCAAAAGCGTAGATGCGGCGGACCGCCCTGCGCGGCGTGACGTTGTTATCACATCGCTGTTTTTCCTGGTGCCTTTCTCGGTCTTGCTTTTGGCAATGTTCGGCGGAAAGTTCACACCCGAATATGCCGCCGCTCTGGCGATCCTTGCCGCCGCGCTACTGCTTTTTTTCAACGCGGAGCTTGAATTTAGGCCGGCGCAGATTGCCGAGCGGTTTCAAGGCGCAGTCATGAATGCCGCCAAACAAGTGTCGATGATTGCAGCCATCATTCTGTGCGCCTCGATCATCATCGGTGTGCTTGCGATCACAGGCCTCGGCGTCAAGATCACCTCTCTCATTCTCGAAGGATCGGGCGGATTGCTCTGGCCGTCGCTCTTCCTGACCGCACTGGCCTGTCTGATCCTCGGGATGGAGGTGCCAACGACGGCGGCCTATGTCATCTGCGTGTCCGTCGCCGGGCCGGCGCTGATCCAACTGGGTCTGGAGCCTTTGCAGGCGCATCTCTTCGTCTTCTGGTTTGCTTTGCTCTCGACGATCACGCCGCCCGTCTGCGGCGCGGTGTTCATCGCGGCGGGGATGATCGGAGAAAACTGGCTGAAGGTCGCGCTGACCGCAATGGCTCTGGGCATAGGGCTCTACCTCATCCCGCTGGGTATGATCGCAAACCCCGATATTATCCGATTGCTCGAAAGCCCCGTTCTTGCGATCATTGCAATGCTGCGGATCGCCGTCGGGCTGGTCCTCGTGTCTTACGGCCTGATCAGTGCCCGCGAGGGTCTCAAGACCGCCTTGTTGGTCGGTGCCGGCTTGGCTGTGATCTTCTCGGGCATCTATATCTGACGCCTTTTTGCTATCGGGTGACATTGTCCCGTTAGAGGTAAGCGCCAGTAACAAAAAGCAGGCCGTTTCCCCTAAGCTGCCATCTGATTGCGCCGCAGCACCGGTGACACAAGACTCGGAGAAGTCGTTGACTGCAAGCCCATCGGAGAAGCGCGTCACTCAACCAAATTGCCAGACGTGGCGTGTTTCATAACAGTTCAGCGTTTTTCGAGAACCTGTTGGCCCATGTTCACAGGGAAATCCTTTGAAATTCGTGACCAGATAGAAGCTGAAATGCACTTGCGTTCAAAACGTGTTCCAAGGTGTGTCACGGATCACCATATCCAACCTTATCCGCTCACGTTTGGACGCCTTGACCGGCAATGATCCGATTAACGTACGCTTGGCCTCTTCCCAACTGCTTTGCTCTACCATGCTGCCCTGAAACGCTACATAAGGATCATCGAACGCGCTAACTAATTCCCTGTACAAATGGCTATCGGACATAGAGATGTCTGTGTAGAGGTCGTTTCCGAGATCGGGATGACAACGTCTTACGACGGCCTTGAGTCCAGTGACGACGGGTCGATCTATTCTACTCAGCCGTCAACAAGGGCGATCACCATGTCCGCACTTGGAGCCAGTATGCATTAGGCACAGCACCAATTGAAAGGTGGGCAGCAAGGTGGATAGTATTCAGGACATTATGCCCAAATAATTGACAAATATCTATTTCATTAGATTATTTTGTGCAAGTGAGAGGACAAACCGAGAACCAAACCAGCCTCAAGTAGCCGAAGGCGGTAGGCAAATCAAAATGGTGCCCAGGAGAGGACTCGAACCTCCACGTCCATACGGACACTAGCACCTGAAGCTAGCGCGTCTACCATTCCGCCACCTGGGCAGGTGTCGTGAAGCAGGCATGTAGCCATGGACCGCCTTGCTGTCAACGCCGATTTGGTGAAATACCGCATTCACCATATCGCCTTGTCCAAACTGGCGCGGAGCGCTAGGAAGTATATGGTATTATTCAAAGCCGGGAGGCCATCACATGTCGAAACTCGTCACCATCTACGGCGGATCGGGCTTTGTGGGCCGTTACGTTGCCCGGCGATTGGCCAAAGACGGCTGGCGCGTCCGTGTGGCTGTGCGCCGTCCGAACGAGGCAATGCATGTCAGACCTTATGGGGCAGTTGGCCAGGTAGAGCCTGTGTTTTGCAATATCCGAGATGACGATTCGGTGCGTGCGGTCATGCAGAGTGCTGATGCGGTGGTAAACTGTGTTGGCACCTTTGAGCATAAAGGGCGCAACAATTTTGACGCCATTCAGCACGAAGGCGCTGAACGCATCGCCCGGATCGCTGCGGAACTGAACGTCGGACAGTTGGTGCATGTGTCGTCTATTGGTGCCGATACCGAGGCAGAAAGCCTCTACTCCAAAACCAAGGCGCTGGGCGAAGAGGGCGTGCTTCGCCATTTTCCCAATGCTGTGATCTTGCGGCCTTCGGTCATCTTTGGACCTGAAGATGGGTTCTTTAACCGGTTTGCCGGCATGACGCGCTTTGGCCCCGTCTTGCCCGTGGTTGGTGGTGATACCAAAATGCAAACCGTCTATGTCGATGATGTGGCCAAGGCCGCCGCGATGGGCGTCGAGGGTGAAGCCGCTGGCGGCATTTACGAATTGGGTGGCCTCGAGGTGCACAGCTTTCGTGAATTGATGCAGCTGATGCTGCGTGTGGTGCGCCGCCGCCGTTTGATTGTGAGCATTCCGTTTGGCATCGCCCGCATTATGGCGTTTTTCATGGAGATCGGGCAGACGCTGTCGCTGGGCATCATCCCTGCGCAGATCACCCGTGATCAGGTCAAAACCCTGAAGCATGACAATGTCGTGGCAAAAGGCGCAAAGGGCTTTGCTGATCTGGGTATTCACCCTGTTGCAGTCGAAGCGGTGCTGCCGGATTATCTGTGGCGGTTCCGCCCCGCCGGACAATATGCGGCCATACAGGAATCAGCATCCAATCTGCGATCTGAATAATCAGGCATGGGGTTTTCTAAACCCTGATTGCTGCCTTCAGTGACGGTGAACGGCATGATCTTACGCCCATTTATGACCTACGCGCCAACAGTCCTAAGGAACATCGGACGTTTCGGAAATGCTCAGGCGTAGGCAATCACCAGCAGCCCGAGGCCCAGAGCCACGCGGTAAATCACATAGGGTGTAAAGCTGATGCTGCGCAGCAGCCGCATCATTAGCGCCAGCGCCAAAAGGGCCGCAACGAAGGCAAAGCCAGCGGCAATGGCCCCATCACGCAGCACAGCTATATCGGCATTATACGCAGATTCACCTGCCAGCAATGCGCCACTTTCGATGATCGTGGGGATAGACATCAACATCGCCAACCGGGCCGCATCATGCCGGGCATATCCCAAAAACCGCGCACCGGTGAGGGTGATGCCCGAGCGTGAGGTGCCGGGGATCAGCGCAATGGCCTGCCAGACGCCCATAACCATCGCATCACGCAAATCCCAATCCTTGGTTGTGCGCTCTGAGCTGCCAGCCTGATCGGCCCAGTATAATACAATGCCAAAGATCAGCATCGTCCAGCCAATCACCGTGATTGAACGCAGAGCCTCATCCAATCCGGTCAGTTTCAGGATCAGGCCAAAGGCCACCACCGGAATAGACGAAATGACCAGCAGAAATGCCAGTTTCGATCCTTCGGTATCAATTTTGCCCAGCATCGCACGCGGCAGGCCCGACAACGCTAGTTTCACATCCGACCAGAAATACAGGATCACCGCAAAAAGCGTACCCACATGCACGGCCACGTCGATGGCCTGCCCTTGGTCATCCAAGCCCGTCAAATGAGGCAGTAGAATCAGATGACCCGATGAGGACACAGGTAGAAACTCGGTTAGGCCCTGAATGGCTGCGACGAGAATCAGATGGAAAAGTGGCATGACCCAAACCCTGCATAAACCAATGGTCGCAGCTATAAACCATTGCAGAATAGAGGGAAGATCGCATTTGGGTCCGAAACGGAATTAAAATATTAGCAAAATGTAGGCCAGTCAGGTCTTTTGGCGATAAATAATTCATAATAGGTCATAACTAATGACTTTTATTTATCTGTACCATCCCTTAGACAGGCCGAGCACTGTTGAGATGAGGAATTTCGTTGTGGCCAAGCAACCGATGCTAACATTTGTAAACGTTGATCGTGACATGCCTGCAAAGCGTGCTGCTGAAGAGCGTCGTCAGGACTTTGACGAGATTTATGCCGAATACGCCGACGCCAAAGCCAAAGAGCAGGCCAGCCGGTGTAGTCAGTGTGGTGTGCCTTATTGTCAGAGCCATTGCCCCTTGCACAACAACATCCCGGACTGGTTGCGCCTGACGGCTGAGGGCCGCCTAAAAGAAGCTTATGAGCTGAGCCAAGCCACAAATACCTTTCCAGAAATCTGTGGACGTATTTGCCCGCAGGATCGGCTGTGTGAGGGCAATTGTGTGATCGAGCAATCGGGGCACGGCACCGTCACGATTGGATCGGTTGAGAAATACATCACTGATACGGCCTGGGAAAAGGGCTGGGTTGAAACCATTGCACCCACCACGGAACGCCCTGAATCTGTTGCAATTATTGGCGCCGGCCCCGGTGGCCTGGCCGCGGCGGATGTGCTGCGCCGCGCCGGTGTGCAAGTCACAGTCTATGATCGTTATGACCGCGGCGGCGGGCTGCTGACATATGGTATCCCCGGCTTTAAACTTGAAAAAGACGTGGTGCTGCGCAGGGTTGACCAGCTTGAAAAAGGTGGTGTGAAATTTGTGCTGAATTGTGATGTTGGCAAAGACGTTACCTTTGAAGAATTGCGCAACAAATACAATGCAGTAATGATTGCAACGGGTGTGTATAAATCACGCGACCTGCCAGGCGCCGGGTCTGGTGCCAGCGGTATCGTGCGTGCGATTGACTATCTGACCGCCAGCAACAGGTTGAGCTTTGGCGATAAAGTGCCCGAAATTGACAGTGGTGAACTGAACGCGGCGGGCAAGAAAGTGGTTGTCATCGGCGGCGGTGACACGGCAATGGATTGCGTGCGCACGGCCATACGGCAAGGGGCTAAATCGGTCAAATGCCAGTATCGCCGTGACCGTGACAACATGCCGGGCAGCCAGCGTGAGGTGCAAAATGCCGAAGAAGAAGGTGTTATTTTTCAATGGTTAAGCGCACCAATTGGATTTTCAGGTGATCCTGTGAGCTCGGTTGAAGTGCAGCAAATGCGTCTGGGAGCGCCTGATGCCAGCGGCCGTCAAGGCCCTGAAGAAATCGAAGGTGCTGTGATGGATGAACCTGCTGATCTGGTGATCAAGGCGCTTGGATTTGAGCCCGAAGACCTGCCCGCATTGTGGAATCAGCCAGAGCTGGAAGTGACCCGTTGGGGCACGGTGAAAGCCGAATTTACCAGCGGGCGCACGGGCTTGCCGGGGGTCTATGCGGTGGGCGACATTGTGCGCGGCGCGTCATTGGTGGTTTGGGCCATCCGTGATGGGCGCGACGCGGCAGAGGCCATTTTGCAAGACATGAAAGCAGCGCAAGCTGTGGCCGCAGAATGAGTGAGCTCATGGACACAACAGAAGCAATCACAGGTCAGTGCCTTTGTAAGGCGGTGAGTGTGCGTGCCAAGGTCGAGACGCGCGCGCTTCGGGCGTGCCATTGTGACATGTGCCGAAAGCACACCAGCGGGATGTTCATTTCCGTTGCCACTGTTCCGGGCAGTGTTGAGGTGTCGGGGCCAGCAAAGTCCTTTCGATCCTCAGACTGGGCCGAACGGGGCTTTTGCGAGATCTGCGGATCGACGCTCTGGTACGGGACGGTTGCAGATGGCGTGCGCCACCCTGCGGCGGGATTGTTTAAAAATGCAGCGAACGGCGCAATGAAGATCGAATTTTTTGCCGATGAATGTCCGAATGGCTATGCGCTTGCCGGTGAACACCAAAAGCTGACCACGAATGAAACGATAGCGCTGTTTGCGCCCGAAGATGGAGACACCCAATGACCATTATAGACTCTAACTGGGCCAAAAACGAAGAATCCAAGCGCAAGTGGATGGCTGAGAATGGCATGTATGCACAGGAGGAAGAGCATTCATCCTGCGGAGTTGGGCTGGTTGTATCCGTCAATGGCAAGCCGACGCGCCGGGTGGTGGAAGCCGGGATTGATGCGCTCAAGGCGATCTGGCACCGCGGTGCTGTTGATGCGGATGGCAAGACCGGCGATGGGGCCGGCATTCATGTGCAGATCCCCGTGGCGTTTTTCTATGACCAAATTCAGCGCACCGGGCACGAGCCGCGACAAGATCAACTGGTTGCCGTGGGACAGGTGTTTTTGCCGCGCACAGATTTTGGCGCACAAGAAACCTGCCGCACGATTGTAGAAACCGAAGTGCTGCGCATGGGCCACACGATCTATGGCTGGCGGCATGTGCCGGTGGATGTGACGTGCCTGGGCGAGAAGGCCAACGCGACCCGACCTGAGATTGAGCAAATCCTGATCTCAAACGCCAAGGGCATTGAGGAAGAGGAATTTGAGCGCGAGCTGTATGTGATCCGCCGTCGGATTGAAAAAGCCGCGACTGCGGCCGGAATTGGCGGGCTTTACATTGCCTCGCTCAGCTGTCGCAGTATTATCTATAAAGGTATGATGCTGGCCGAGCAGGTGAGCGAGTTTTACCCCGATTTGCAGGATGAGCGGTTCAAATCTGCCTTTGCGATCTATCACCAGCGGTATTCCACCAACACCTTTCCGCAATGGTGGCTGGCACAGCCGTTTCGGATGTTGGCCCATAACGGTGAAATCAACACATTGAAGGGCAATGTGAACTGGATGAAAAGCCATGAGATACGCATGGCTTCGGCGTCTTTCGGGGATCAAGCTGAGGATATCAAGCCAATCATCTCGGCTGGGTCATCCGATAGTGCGGCATTGGACAGTGTGTTCGAAGTGCTGGTGCGTGCGGGGCGTTCCGCACCGATGGCAAAAACCATGATGGTGCCTGAAAGCTGGTCAAAACAGGCCGAAGAACTACCGCTCGCCTGGCGCGATATGTACTCCTATTGCAATTCGGTGATGGAACCATGGGATGGGCCTGCTGCTTTGGCGATGACGGATGGACGTTGGGTCTGCGCTGGGCTTGATCGCAACGGCCTGCGTCCGATGCGGTATGTGGTTACGGGTGACGGGCTGGTGATTGCCGGATCCGAGACCGGAATGGTGCCGATTGACGAGGCCTCTGTGATCGAAAAGGGCGCGTTGGGTCCCGGTCAGATGCTGGCTGTGGATATGAAACGCGGCACGCTGTATCACGACAAGGAAATCAAGGATAAACTGGCCCGTGCCCTGCCCTTTGGGGCGTGGGTCGGCAAAATCAAAGACCTTGAAGAAACCCTGTCAGGCATAACTGAGGTGCCTAAGTTTGAGGGGTCGGATTTGCGGCGCCGTCAGGCCGCAGCTGGCTATACCATTGAGGAACTGGAACAAATTCTTGCGCCTATGGCTGAGGACGGCAAAGAGGCGATTGCCAGCATGGGGGATGATACGCCCAGCGCTGTTTTGTCCAAGCAATATCGCCCGCTGAGCCATTTCTTCCGGCAAAACTTCAGCCAGGTGACCAACCCGCCGATTGACTCGCTTCGTGAGTACCGGGTGATGAGCCTGAAGACCCGTTTTGGCAATCTGAAGAACGTGCTGGATGAAAGTGGTGCCCAGACCGAAATCATGGTGCTGGAGAGCCCTTTTGTGGGCAATGCGCAATGGGATGCGCTGGTTCAGCATTTCAACGCGGATGTGGTCTCAATTGATTGCACGTTCACCAAAGGTGCCGGCACTTTGCGGGACGCATTGGAGCGCATCCGGGCTGAGGCTGAGGATGCTGTGCGATCAGGTGCTGGGCATCTGGTTTTGACAGATGAAGGCGTGAGTGAAACCCGCGTTGGTATGCCGATGATCTTGGCCACCAGCGCCGTGCACAGCCATCTGACACGCAAAGGGCTGCGGACGTTTTGTTCGTTGAATGTGCGCTCGGCCGAGTGCATCGACCCACATTATTTTGCAGTTCTTGTTGGGGCTGGTGCCACCGTTGTGAACGCTTATCTGGCTGAGGACAGCATTGCCGATCGTCTGAAGCGCAACCTGATTGACGGCACCCTGACCGAGGCGATTGCACGGTATCGCAAAGCGATTGATCAGGGCTTGTTGAAGATCATGTCGAAGATGGGGATTTCGGTTATTTCCTCGTATCGCGGTGGTCTGAATTTCGAAGCCGTGGGTCTGTCACGCGCGATGTGTGCAGAGTTTTTCCCCGGTCTGACCAGCCGGATCTCCGGCATTGGGGTCAGTGGTATCCAAAGCAAGTTGGAAGAGGTGCATGACCGTGCCTTTGCCACTTCCCAGGATATTCTGCCTATTGGCGGTTTCTATAAAGCGCGCAAGTCAGGTGAAACCCACGCTTGGGGGGCGCAAACCATGCATATGATGCAAATGGCGTGTAACACCGCCAGTTATGAGCTGTGGAAGCGCTACTCAGAGGCGATGCGGGCGAACCCGCCGATCCATCTGCGCGATTTGATGGCGATCAAGCCGATGGGTGCGGCGATCAATGTGGATGAAGTGGAGAGCGTCACGGCGATCCGCAAGCGGTTTGTAACCCCTGGCATGTCGTTGGGCGCACTTTCCCCAGAGGCGCATAAAACACTGAACGTGGCAATGAACCGGATCGGTGCACGCAGCGACAGTGGCGAGGGTGGCGAAGATCCGGCGCATTTTGTGCCAGAACCCAATGGCGACAACCCAAGTGCCAAAATCAAGCAGGTGGCCTCGGGCCGGTTTGGCGTCACGGCGGAATATCTGAACCATTGCGAAGAGTTGGAAATCAAGGTCGCCCAAGGGGCCAAGCCCGGCGAGGGGGGCCAGTTGCCCGGCATGAAGGTCACAGACCTGATCGCGCGGCTGCGGCACTCGACCAAGGGCGTGACGCTGATTTCACCACCGCCGCATCACGATATCTATTCGATCGAGGATTTGGCGCAGCTGATTTATGACCTCAAGCAGATCAACCCAACTGTGAAAGTCACCGTCAAGTTGGTAGCACAATCAGGTGTTGGTACGATTGCGGCAGGTGTGGCCAAGGCCAAGGCGGATGTCATCCTGATTTCGGGGCACAACGGCGGCACCGGGGCCAGCCCTGCGACATCAATCAAATACGCCGGATTGCCCTGGGAAATGGGCCTGACCGAGGCACATCAGGTGCTGAGCATGAACAACCTGCGTGATCGGATCACCCTGCGCACCGATGGCGGTTTGCGCACCGGGCGAGACATTGTGATGGCTGCGATGATGGGGGCCGAAGAATACGGCATCGGCACTGCGGCGCTGATTGCCATGGGCTGCATCATGGTGCGTCAGTGCCAGTCAAACACTTGCCCTGTGGGCGTGTGTACGCAGGATCAGGCGCTGCGTGACAAGTTCACCGGGTCGGCTGATAAAGTGGTCAACCTGATCACCTTTTATGCCCAAGAAGTGCGTGAAGTGCTGGCCAGCATCGGTGCGCGGTCACTGGATGAAGTGATTGGCCGGGCGGATTTGCTGACACAGGTCTCGCGTGGGTCGGCGCATCTGGATGATCTGGATTTGAACCCAATGCTGATCACTGTGGATGGGGCCGAGCATATCACCTATGATCGGACGCGCCCGCGTACCGAAGTGCCCGATACGCTGGATGCCGCGATTGTGCGCGATGCCCAGCGGTTCCTGAATGATGGTGAGAAGATGCAGCTGCAATACGCTGTGCAAAACACGCATCGGACAGTGGGCACACGGGTCTCCAGCCATATTGTGCGGAATTTCGGGATGCGCAATTCCCTGCAACCCAATCACCTGACCGTAAAGCTGACGGGCAGCGCCGGTCAAAGCCTTGGGGCCTTTGCCGCACCTGGGCTAAAGATCGAAGTGTCTGGCGATGCCAATGATTATGTCGGCAAGGGCCTGTCGGGCGGCACCATTGTGGTGCGCCCCACTATGAACAGCCCGCTTGAGGCGTCTAAGAACACCATTATTGGCAATACAGTGTTGTATGGCGCCACCGATGGGTTCCTTTTTGCCAGTGGTCGCGCAGGTGAGAGGTTTGCCGTACGCAACTCAGGCGCATCAGTTGTGATTGAGGGATGCGGGTCTAGCGGTTGTGAATACATGACCGGCGGGGTGGCCGTGATCCTTGGATCAATTGGCGCTAACTTTGGCGCGGGAATGACGGGTGGTATGGCCTATCTGTATGATCCCGAGGGTGTCGTCGATAAATTGATCAACCCTGAAACCGTTGTGACCTGCCCGGTGACTCAGCCACATTGGTTGGGCCAACTGGAAGGCTTGATCGAACGCCACGCCACCGAAACCGGTAGCCGCAAAGCGAAGCAACTGCTGCAATACTGGGATACGGAAAAAGCCCATTTTGTGCAGGTTTGCCCGATTGAGATGCTCGACAAGTTGGCACATCCAATTGGCATCGAAGATCAGGCAATTCCAGCGGAATAGAGACTGATATTGCTGTTGTGAACAAAGGGAGGGGCGTTTTGCCTCTCCCTTAATTTTGCGTGTCCTATGGCCCCTTCATGAGCACCAGAGATGCGCTGTATTCTGCAGGGTAAAACCCAATAATTGACGTGATGTTTTTGGTTACCGTTACGTAAACAATCACACCTTCTTGGTTGGTGTTGTTTCAGAATGGTACGCTTTTTGCCTCATTTGGGCCGATTTCTGATGGCAACTATGAGGTGTCAAACGTATCCTTGCGAGTACCCGAGCAGATGCCAACACCATACACAGATCAGTTTTTCGTAATGGATCCAGGTAATCCGCCTGCGAGTGGTACAGCGTTGACGGTGCAGACCTTCAACTTCATTGATCAAGACGACGATGGCAACATCACGACGACCGGCGGCGATACCTTTAACGGGCTGACGGTGACAAGTGTCTGGTTGAACGACACCATTACTGTGAACATTCCGGGCACGGGCAATGTGACGATCACTGGCGTGACATTTTATGTATCTGGTGGGCCTGCGGTATTTACGCCCACGGATGGCACGATTTTGCAGGACGCCACGTTTGTCAGCTCGACCTTTGTGAACAGCAGCACCCAGGTGCCGGTAGGGTCGCTCGGGCCCAGTTGTTTTACTATAGGCACACTTATTGCCACGCCGCAGGGCCCGCGCCCGATCGAGACACTGAAACCAGGTGATTTGGTGTTGACGATGGACGACGGACCTCAGCCGGTGCTGTATATTAGTCGGGAACAGTATAACGCAACGGGATGCAACGCTCCTGTGCGCATCTGCAAAGGCGCGCTGGGCAATGAGCGCGAATTGAGCGTATCCCAGCAGCACCGCATGTTGATCAATGATTGGCGCGCAGAATTGTACTTTGGTCAGGATGAAGTGTTGATCGCCGCCAAACACTTGGTGAATGGTGACACGATCTATGTCGATAAGCGCGGCAAGGTGGAGTATTTTCACCTGCTATTTGCCAAGCATCAAATTATCTGGGCCGAAGGCATACCGTCGGAAAGCTATTTCCCAGCGCAATTTGCCGCGCGGGCCTGTAAGGAAACGCATCAGGAAATCGCAAGCATGTTTCCCGATGTGATAGATTTTGCAGAGATACTATCCCAAACGACTGTGCGCACTGAAATCCGCGCTACCGAAGCGGTTGTATTGTCCGCTTGAGCCGTTGTTTGGCATTTACTACGCAACTCCCACACAATAACTGCGAAGGATGATGGGTTTTGCTATGGGCAATCGGGCGTTATAGCTAAACAGTGATGGCACGCAGAACCAAGAAACCCTCACGCAGCAAAAGCAAAGCGTCACAGCTGTCCGAACGGCGCAGGTTTCAACCCGTCAGATGGCTATGGCGTTGGATAGTGCGCATGTCCGTGATTGCCTTGGCTGTTCTCGTTCTGGTGGTGTTGATTCATAGCGTTATCAATCCGCCACGCACATTTTATATGGGGCAAGAGGCGAGGCGATTGGATGGGATTGATTATGCTTGGGTCCCTTTGGAAGGGATGGCCCCGGCGATGGCTCGATCCGTGGTGGCGGCGGAAGATGCGAATTTCTGCAATCACTGGGGCTTTGACATGGTGGCCATTCGGGCCGCGCTGAACGAAGGATCAGGACGCGGGGCGTCAACCATCAGCCAGCAAGTGGTCAAAAATGTGTATCTGTGGCACGGGCGATCCTGGGCCCGCAAAGCGCTGGAAGCCATCATCACGCCGATGGTTGAATTGATTTGGTCAAAGAAACGGATTGTTGAGGTTTATCTTAACGTTGCTGAATTTGACGAAGGCGTTTTTGGCGTTGATGCCGCAGCCTATCATTACTTTGGGACCAGCCCTGATCAACTGAGCGGTGTACAAGCGGCGCGCTTGGCGATGGTGCTGCCCAATCCCAAGGGCCGAAGTGCCTCCAAGCCCACATCCAAGCAACGCAAGCGCTCGGCTCAGATCCTTGACGGGGCGGCCACGATCCGCCGCGATGGGCGCGCAGCCTGTTTCGAGGATTGAAAAGCGCGGCCAATCGGGGCATTGAGGAACGCAGCGCATGTTTACAAGATTAGATTGCCCATGGCCAAATTATACCACGTTCCGTTATCCCCGTATTGTCGCAAGGTGCGCCTGAGTTTGGCGGAAAAGAAAATTGAATGCGAGCTGATTGAAGAGCGCTATTGGGAAGAACATCCTGATTTTCTGCGCCGAAATCCGGCTGGCAAAGTGCCTGTGTTAAAGATCGACGGGCTTACTATGGCTGAAAGTGCGGCCATCTGCGAATACCTAGAAGAGAAATATCCAGAGCCCGAGTTGATGCCCGGCACATCTGAGGGGCGCTATGAAGTCCGCCGCTTGGTAAGCTGGTTTGATGACAAGTTTCACTCCGAAGTGACCTCAAAACTATTGTATGAGCGGGTCAACAAAAAGGTGATGGGGCAAGGGTTTCCCGACAGCAAGAATGTAAAATCAGGCGCGCGAGCAATCAAGTATCACTTGGATTACATGACCTGGCTGCTGGATCATCGCCGCTGGTTGGCGGGAGACAAGATGACCTTGGCCGATTTCGCAGCCGCCGCGCATCTGAGCGCATTGGATTACATCTCGGATGTGGATTGGAACCGCTCAGACGTGGTGAAAGATTGGTACGCCAAGATAAAATCCCGTCCGGCGTTCCGAGGAATACTGTCGGATCAGATCTCGGGCTTTCCGCCGCCTGCGCATTATGCAGATCTGGATTTTTGATCCTATCGGTCCGAAATAAGTATTTTTGGAAAGATGAAGCATGAGCCCTTTGAAAGATAGGCTTGTGGCGCGCGCTATTGATGAAGGGTTTGATCTGGCGCGCGTGTGTCGGCCCTGGGATGTACCTCTGGTGCCGGGCCGGTTGGATAAGTTTCTGGACAACGGATATCATGGGCAAATGGGCTGGCTGGCTGAGCGAACCCATTGGCGCGGTGCGCCGCAGGTTTTGTGGCCCGAGGCAAAATCGGTGATTATGCTGGGCGAGAGCTATACGCCCGATGTCGACCCTCTTGCTGTGTTAGACCAACCTGACCGTGGCGGTATTTCTGTCTATGCGCGCAACAGGGATTATCATGACATTGTCAAAAAGCGCCTGAAACGGCTGGCACGCTGGTTGATTGACCAAGCGGGAGGCGAGGTGAAGGTGTTTGTTGATACAGCACCCGTACCCGAGAAACCCCTGGGGCAGGCGGCCGGATTGGGCTGGCAAGGCAAACACACCAATTTGGTGAGCCGCGATCTGGGCAGTTGGTTTTTTATTGGGTCCGTGTTTACAACACTGGAATTAGACTCTGATCCGGCGGAAAACGACCATTGCGGCAATTGTCGTGCCTGTCTGGATGTGTGTCCAACCAAGGCATTTCCTGCGCCGTATCAGTTGGACGCCCGGCGGTGCATTTCCTATCTGACGATCGAACATCACGGACCAGTTGACGAAGAGCTGCGCGTCCTGATGGGAAACCGGATATATGGCTGCGATGATTGTCTGGCGGTCTGTCCGTGGAACAAATTTGCGGCTGAAGCACGCGAGGTAAAATACCATGCGCGCGAGGATCTGAATGCGCCGAAGTTGGCTGAATTGGCGCTGTTGGATGATGTTGCATTCCGGGCGCTGTTTTCAGGCTCACCGGTCAAGCGAATTGGGCGCAATAGATTTGTGCGCAATGTATTGTACGCAATCGGGAATTCTGGTCATGCGGCTTTGCGCGGCGTGGCACAGGGCTTGTGTGATGACCCGGATGATACTGTTGCTGACGCTGCGCGATGGGCATCCCTGCGACTTCGGGATGGCGCAAACAGGCTGGACCAACCCTGAAAACCCGCTACACCCCTTCGGGAATGGATGAAGGGGCGACAAAGCATGGCTTTGCTTTTGGGGGTTGATACCGGTGGGACATACACCGATGCGGTTCTGATCCAGGACGAGCGAGAAGTTATCGCCTCGGCCAAATCCTTGACCACGCGACATGATCTGGCCATCGGTATCGGTGGCGCAGTTGAGGCCGTGTTGGCCAGCAGCGGCGTTGATGTGGCTGATATCGGTTTAGCATCCCTTTCCACTACCTTGGCTACCAATGCGTTGGTCGAAGGCCAGGGCGGGCGTGTCGGATTGGTCTATATAGGTTTTCGAGAGCGCGATCTGGACGGGCATGGATTGCGTGAGGCATTGGGGGGCGACCCTACACTGGTGATAGGCGGCGGGCACAACCACGCGGGCGGCGAAGCCAAACCGTTGGATATTGGGGCGCTTTCGGCATGGTTAGACACTGATTTGGGCATATCTGCCTTTGCTGTCGCCTCACAATTTGCCACACGCAACCCCGCCCACGAATTGACAGCAATGGAGATGATCCGTGATGTGACCGGGCGCCCTGTATCGTGTTCGCACCATCTGTCTGCCAAGTTGAACGGGCCAAAGCGCGCGCTAACCGCGGTATTGAATGCGCGCTTGATCGGGATGATCACCCGGCTGATCGACAAGGCAGAAGGTAAGCTGAGTGAATTGGGCATCAATGCCCCGCTGATGGTGGTGCGCGGCGACGGCGCGCTGATATCGGCAGATCAAGCCCGAGAGCGGCCAATTGAAACAATCCTGAGCGGCCCTGCGGCCAGCATTGTTGGCGCACGCTGGATGACCGGTGCGGACCACGCGCTGGTATCTGACATTGGGGGCACAACCACGGATGTGGCGGTTCTCAGGGGGGGCAAGCCGACGATTGACCCGGCTGGTGCGCAGGTCGGCCCGTGGCGCACGATGGTGGAGGCCGTGGCAATGCGCACCACCGGGCTGGGAGGTGACAGCGAAGTGCATGTGAATGACGCGGGGTTGATGGGCGGCATTACCCTTGGCCCGCGCCGTTTGGTGCCTGTCAGCCTGATTGCCCATGAGGCGGGTGACATGGTGCACCGCGTGCTGGACGAGCAACTGCGCAGCGATACGCCGGGTGAGTATGATGCTCGGTTCGTGCGTGCTGTGCCGGGGATCGACGCGGGCGGTTTGCAAGACAAGGATGCCGCTCTGCTGGAGCGGATCGGTGGCGACGTGCACCCTGTGGCCAAAGTTCTAAAGACACGCATTGAGGTGGCAGCCCTTCGGCGGCTGGTGAAACAGGGTCTGGTTCAGGTGGCAGGCTCTACCCCGTCGGATGCAAGCCACGTTCTTGGACATCTGGATGTCTGGAGTGGTGAGGCGGCCGAAAAGGCGCTGACACTTTTGGCACGCAAGCGCACAGGCTCGGGTGATCGTTTGGCAGATGGGCCACTAATGATGGCGCAAATGATCGTGGATCAGATGACCTATCAGACCAGTTTAGCCTTATTAGAGACTGCTTTTTCCGAAGAAGAACACCCGTTTGGACTGCCTGCATCCGAATTGGCCCGTCACGTTTTGATGCAGCGAGGTCTGGATGGTCACAAAGGCCTGATCCGGCTGGAAGCGGGTATCAATGTGCCTGTGATCGGGTTGGGTGCGTCGGCCGCCACCTATTACCCGGCGGTTGGTGAGCGGCTGGGATGCCAGATGATTTTGCCGGAACATGCTGGAGTGGCCAATGCGATTGGCGCCGTAGTGGGCCGTGTCACGATCCGGCGCAGCGGGACGGTAACTGCACTCAGCGAAGGGCGATACCGCGTGCATCTGGACAGTGGCCCAGAAGATTACACTGATGCCCAAGAGGCGATGAATGCATTGCAAACCACGTTGGAAAGGCAAGCGCGCACCGAGGCCACCACTGCCGGTGCCGAGGATATACATGTGAGTACCACACGCGATATTCGTCGGGCAGAGGCCGAGGCTCGCGAAGTTTTCCTGGAAGCAGAGATCACGGTCGAAGCTTCTGGGCGGTGCTGTCACGTTAACTAGTCTGGTGTTGCTGGCTCAACAACCGCGCTGAAAACAGCCATCTGCCCTTTCGAAAACGAGAGCGAGTGATGCAGCGTTTCCGATCGCCGGGTGCATTGCAACGCTTCGTTTCCATTCATTCCTCAACCCGAAATCGTTTCTCCGTCCCAGCCCTCTGTCGTTCAGCCCTCACCATCCGATATCATCGGCTCGAAGCATGGAATGATGCCGCAAACGTTGCATGATGCAAGAACGGCATGCCAATGTGCAAATTCGGTGAGTTAACGTGACAACACCTCCGAAAGAGTGGTTTCGGGTTTTTTTTGGATGTGGTGCTTAGCTCAACGTAGAGTCAACGCCTCGACAATCGCAGCGGCCGCTTTGCGAGCTGAGGGTGAAAAACTGACGTGTTCCATGAAGTTATGCAGTACCTTTTCATGCACCTGATGGGTTACTTCTACACCGGCAGCACCCAGCTTGTTGGCAAAGTCACGGCCTTGATCGAACAGCGGATCAGCCCGCGCATTGACAATCCAGGTGGGGGGCATGCCACTTAGGTCTTTGGCAAACATGACGGATGCGCGCCAATCGGTGGCCATCGCCGGGTCGGGCAGGTATTGTTCGCGGAACCACTGCATCTCCAGCGCCTCTAGATAATACCCGGTCGCAAAGTCCTTCATTGATCCGGTCAACGGCTGATCCCCGCGCGGTTTGGTCATGTCGGTCACGGGATATAAGGCCACGACCCGCGCGGGCGTCTGTCCGTTGTTGGTGGCTTGCAGCGCCGTGGCAAGACACAGGCAGCCACCCGCACTATCACCGGTCAGCACGATCTGATCAGGTGTGGCCAAGGACTCTGTCAGGACATGATCGTAGGCCGCGACTGCATCATCGAAGGCAGCAGGAAAAAAGTGTTCCGGCGCGAGCCGGTAGTCCAGACTGATGATGCGCTGTCCCGTTTGTTCTACCAGCCAGCGCGATTGCAGATCATACGTGTCTATGCAGCCAAGGACAAAACCGCCACCATGGGCATAGATCACCAAGGCATCGCTTGTCTGTTTCACTGGTGTATACAGCCGCATCTTGGCCCCGGTAGGCAGTGAGATATCCCGCGTTGGAACGTCACCAATGGGCTGTGGACCACGCGCACGATATCCCTCACGGTAGCCGGCGCGCCCGCCCTCCAACGTCGGTTCCTCGTGCTGTGCAGCGTGTTTTTTCAGAGCGGCTTCGTCCTTTAGAAACTGCACGGCCTCGCGATCGATGGGATGGTTCATTTAAGGCTCCTGTAGGGTGGATAAGGACCAAGTTCGGTGGCTTCATAGACGCCACGTGCGGTGGCACGCGCGAGGCATTCCACGGCCGCCATCGCCAGTAGGGTGACCTCGACTTCTTTGGCCTCCATCTCCTGTTTGCCGGTTGAAATGCAAAAGATCACGTCCCCATCAAAGGGCGTATGCACCGGGTGAATAGCGCGGGCCAACCCGTCCTGAGCGACCATGGCGATGCGCTTGGCCTGCGCTTTGGTCAACGTCAGATCAGTTGCGATGACGGCCAGTGTGGTGTTCAGCCCTGCCTCGGCAAATTCCGGAATCTCCGTCTTGACCGGGGCAGGGGGCGGAAGGTCCGTGCAACCGCCAAACTCTCCGCCGCGTTCGAAATCTGCGGCCCAGAAGCGTTTGCTGCCGGGGATGACCGCCTGCCCAAAGCAGTTGACCACCACCAGAGCTCCGACGGTCGCACCGCTGTCTAGTTTTTGCGACGCGCTGCCCAGACCACCTTTGATTTCGCCCGCTGTCGTGCCAGTACCAGCCCCTTCGGTGCCCATGGCGAAGTCCTTGCCCGCGGCATCTGCGGCTTCGGTTGCCAGATCAAAATACAGCCGTTCATCCGTCCAGCTTTTGTCGCCTTCGTTGTGCAGGTCAAAGACGATTGCAGCAGGCACCGACGGAATCGTGGCGTCGAGAAACTTGCCGCCATGGCCCTTGCGCCGCAGCCAGTGCATCAGCCCGCCCGCGGCATCAAGCCCAAAGAGCGAGCCGCCCGCCAAGGCGATTCCGTCAGAGCGTTCCGACATGCATGATGGGTCGAGCAGGTCGGTCTCGCGGGTGCCGGGCGCACCGCCACGCACATCGACTGCGCAAACGGCGCCCCCCTCGGGCAGCACAACTGTTACGCCGGTTCGCACTTTTCTGTTCTGTGCATTTCCAACGCGTATGCCGGGTACATCGGTGATGAGATTTCGCATTTAGCCGCCTCAATATTAATTTGATCAAATATTTATTGACTCACATGAACATAATTGCAATACAAATATGATAATCGCATTGCAATTATATTTGACGGAGATCAGATTGAGCTTTTTGACCGTACAGGCGGTGTCCCATCAATATGCCGGGACAGATGTGAAGGTGTTGAACAACGTTGTTCTGCCCATTCAGGAGAATGAATTCTTCACCCTGCTCGGCCCTTCCGGCTGCGGTAAGACCACTCTGCTACGCGTGTTGGCCGGGTTCGAAGTCCCCACCCAAGGCAAGGTGCTGCTGGACGGTCAGGACATCGTTCGGATACCCCCCTGGAAGCGGCCCGTGAACACGGTGTTTCAGAACTACGCGCTGTTTCCGCACCTGTCCATTCTGCGCAATGTGACTTTTGGGCTCAAGATGCGCGGCATGTCCAGAGCCGCCCGCCACAAGGCCGCGCACGACGCGCTGGCGCTGGTGCGGCTTGAAGCCTTTGTCGACCGGATGCCATCTGATTTGTCTGGCGGGCAGCAACAACGCGTGGCTCTTGCGCGCGCGCTTGCCTGCAAGCCAAGGTTGCTGTTGCTGGACGAACCGCTGTCGGCACTGGATTATAAGTTGCGCAAGGAAATGCAGGGCGAACTGAAGCGCATCCAGCAGGAAACCGGGACGACTTTTGTCTTTGTCACTCATGATCAGGAAGAGGCGCTGGCCATGTCGGACCGCATCGCGGTCATGCAGCAGGGCCGTCTGGAGCAGGTTGGCCCGCCCAGCGACATCTATGATCGCCCCGCCACGCCCTTCGTTGCAGGCTTTATCGGAGATTCGAACCTGTTGCCCGCTGAGCCCGGTGCGGGTGGGCGTCTGTATCTGTCCGGCGGCACCGATCTGGGTGTGCCCGGCGCGGCGGAAGCGCAGGTGATGATCCGGCCCGAGGCGCTCAAGATTGACACAGACGGACCGCTAAGTGGCGTGGTCAATGATCTTGTGTATTCCGGTGCCGCAACGCGATTTGGCGTGACGCTAAACGATGGCAGCGGTACGGTGCAAATCCAGCAACCCAGCGCGTCGGTCTCTGGCATCAGCATTGGTGATCTGGTGTCAGTTGCCTTTGATCCCAACCAGCTTTGGGTGCTGGACCGGTGAGCGCCCTGGCCCAGCAGCAACGACGATATAGGTTGGCCGCGCCCGCGATACTGTTCATCGCGATCCTGATGGGTGGGCCGATGTTGATCATGGTCTTTGTGTCTTTGGTCGAACGTGCGCCGGACGGCGGTGTGGTCTGGGGCCGGTTCACCACAGTCGCCTACACGCAGTTCTTCTACGAAGAGAACCTGCTCGGCGAGATGTCTTTTAACAGCGACTACATGCAGATCTATCTGCGCTCGATCCTGCTGGCGGGGTTCACGGTCTTGGCAACCTTTGTGGTGGGTTTTCCCACTGCGATGTATGTCGCCATGCAAGAGCCGGGTCGCCGTGCATTGTTGATCTTTTTCCTGTCACTGCCGTTCTGGGTGAACCTACTGGTGCGCAATTATGCCTGGTTGCTGTTGCTGCGCGCCAACGGGTTGCTGGATCAGGCGCTGATGGGTCTTTGGATCACCTCCGAGCCGTTGAATATCCTCTATTCCAACACCGCGATTGCCATTGGTCTGACCTATTCTTTTCTGCCGCTGATGGTGCTGCCGATCTATGCCGCGATGGAAAAATTCGATTTCTCGCTGGTCGAGGCCGCCTTTGATCTGGGCGCCAACCGGGTGCAGGTGCTGATGCATGTGATCATTCCAGGCGTCAAAGGCGGCATCATCGCGGGTTGCCTGTTGGTCTTTATCCCCGGCCTTGGGTCTTACGTGACGCCGGTGCTGCTGGGCGGGTCAAAGTCGCTGATGATCGGCAATCTGATCGAGGCGCAGTTTGCCGCCGCGCGCAATTGGCCTTTCGGGGCCGCACTGGCCTTTGTTCTGCTTCTGATGGTCGTTCTGGCAGCCCTGCTGCGCGCCCTCCTGTTACGCCACCGCCAGAGGGTCGCGCCATGAAAAGCCAGGGATTTCAATCACTGCCATGGCGATTTCGCGGATTGTCCGCGGCGGCGGTGGCGCTTTACGTCTACCTCTATATCCCGTTGATCGTGTTGATCGCGTTCTCGTTCAACGGCGGGCGGATGGCGACGATCTGGGAAGGTTTCTCTTTGCGGTGGTATGCCGAAGTGATCCAATCCGATCAGTTCCGCGCAGCTGCGGCCAATTCGTTGATCGTGGCCAGCACATCGGCGTTTCTGGCCACAACACTGGCCACGCTTGCAGCCCTTGGATTTCGCGGCAGGCCGTTGCGGGGGCAGGGCATGATGGTGCCCTTCCTGTCCTTCCCCCTGGTGGTGCCAGAGATCGTGACAGCGGTGGCCACGCTGATCTTTTTCATATCAGTGGGCATTCCGCTGGGTATGATTGGCTTGATCGCTGCGCATACGGTGTTCTGCATCCCTTTCGCCTTTATCACAATTAAAGCGCGAATGGACACAATGGACATCACGTTGGAACAGGCTGCCAATGATCTGTTCGCAAATCCGCGCCGCACGTTCTTTGCGGTGACACTGCCGTTGCTGTGGCCTGCCATCTTCGCAGGGTTCATTCTGGCATTCATCGTCTCGCTGGATGACTTTGTGATCTCGCTGTTTCTGGCCGGACCCAGTTCTACCACGCTGCCGATCTACATGTTCGGCATGATGCGGCTTGGTGTGACGCCTGCGGTCAATGCCGTCTCAACCATCCTGCTGGTCGTCTCCGTGCTGTTTGTGCTGACAGCCGCCTGGATGAACAAAATCAGCCCCAAGTAACCAACAACAAGGAGAAGACACGTGAAACTCAGAACTCTGATCTTAGCCACATTGCTGTCCGCCGTCGCGGTGGGAGGTGCCATCGCCCAGGAAGCGGACAAGAAGGTAAACCTGTTCTTCTGGCCAGGCTACATTCCAGATGAATTGCTGGAACGCTTTACCGAAGAGACTGGCATTGCGATCACGATGGACATATATGACACCAACGAAGCGCTACTGGCCAAATTGCAGGCAGGGGCGACAGGGTATGATGTGGTCATCCCGTCGGGTTATATCTTGCCCACGATGATCAAGCAGGGCTTGCTGCAGAAATTCGATTCCCCCGACCTGCCCAATGGAGACAAGATCGCGCCGGCCTTTGCTGACCCTGAGTTCGATCCCGGACGCGCCTACACTGCACCCTACATGTGGGGCACGACGGGGCTGGTCTATGACAGCGCCAAGACGGACGGCGAATTGCCACAAAGCTGGAGCGTTTTCTTTGAACCCGGCCCGCTGAGTGGCAAGATCGCAGCACTGGACGATGAAGTTGAGGTGTTCAATGCCGCCGCATATTACCTTGGCTTCGACAAATGTACCGAAGACCCAAAGGAAGGTCAGCAAATCCTCGATCTGCTCAGCAAGCAGAAGCCGGACCTGCTGCTGTATGGGTCATCCGGTACCATCGACCGCGTGCTGGCGGGTGAAGTCGCGATGCACCACATCTGGAATGGTGCCGCACACCGGATCAGAAATTCCGTTGAAACTGCGCGCTATATCTACCCCAAGGAAGGGATCACCCAATGGGCCGACAACCTATCCATTCCCAGCACGGCAGAGCATCCCGAAAACGCAAAGATATTTATCAACTTCCTAATGGACCCCAAAAATGTTGCCGAGATCACCAATTTCACCGGCTACATGAATGCGATTTCGGGCTCGGATGAGTTTCTCAAGCCCGAGATTGCAGCCGATCCTGCGGTCAACATGCCAGCGGAATTTGCGGACCGCTTGCGTCCGGGCCGCGAGTGTTCGCCCGCCGCACGCGATTTGCGCAACAAGATCTGGACGCGGCTCAAGAAGTGAGCCTGATCACGTGACCGAAAGGACAGCCTCATGAATTTCAGCGCACGCAGCAGCACCCGCAAGCCCGGGCTCCATTCCCGGAATGGTATCTGCGTGGCGCAGAATGCACAGGCTGCCCGGATCGGCGCAGAGATACTGGGCGATGGCGGCAACGCATATGATGCTGCCATCGCCACCTCCTTTGCCCTTGGCGTGCTGGAACCCTGGATGAGCGGGATTGGCGGCGGCGGTGGGCTGCTGCTGCGCGATATGGCTTCGGGAACGGTGCAGGGGATTGATTTCGGGTTGGTCGCGCCCAAGGGACTGGACCCCGCGACCTATGCCCTGACAGACGGCTATTCGGGTGACATGTTCCCGTGGCGCAACGTCATTGAGGACCGCAACGTCACAGGCATCCATTCGGTCGCCACGCCCGGTGTGGTGGCGGGAATGGGACGATTGCACAGTTTCGGGGCGACGATGCAGTGGGCTGATTTGCTTGCGCCTGCCATTGCCTTGGCGCGGGAAGGTGTTGTGGGCGACTACTATTCCCAGCTGTATATCAGCACCTTTGTCGAGCGGTTGTTACAGGATGCGGGCCTGCAAAGCACCTTTCTAAGCGATGGGTGCCCCCCCGGTGCTGCGTCATTGGCCACAGGTCAGGCGCGATGGCAAATGCTTGCGCTGGCTGACACGCTTGAACGGTTGGCGCATGCTGGATGGCAGGATTTCTACACCGGTGACATTGCCCAGACATTGGCAAGCGAAACAGCCGCCATCGGCGGAAGCCTTGGCCGTGCTGATCTGCAGGGATATAATGCAACGCTTGGCCCTGCCAAATCCACAATCTACAGTGGAGCAGAGGTGTTCCTTGCGCCGGGTTTGTCAGCAGGTAAGACGTTGGCCCGAACGCTGGAGTTGTCAGAGCAAAGCAAGGGCACGGATTGGCATGCAGCTATGGCGCAGGCGCTACATCAGGCGCAGGACGAACGTTGGCGCGATGACGGAGATCCCGAACCACCCAAGACGCCTGATTGCACCACGCATTTCGCGATCAGTGATACAGACGGCAATCTTGTTTCAACCACACAGACAATCCTCGCGGCCTTTGGCGCGGGCATCATGCTGCCCAAAACGGGGATCATGCTGAACAACGGGATGATGTGGTTTGATCCTGAACCGGGCAGGGCGAACTCCATCGCGCCCGGCAAGCGGTGTCTAATGAACATTGCACCCACGATCGCGCGCACGGGTGACACATTTCATGCCGTGGGGGCCGCCGGAGGGCGGCGTATCCTTTCTGCGGTGGCGCATCTGGTGGGCTATCTGGCTGATCGAGGTATGAGTGGCGAAGACGCGATCCATGCGCCCCGCACCGATTGTTCACTGACCGGCATCGTGACCTGCCCGCCAGGATTGGCAGCCCTCAAGATCAAGGGTTGCGAGACACGTATAGCCCCCGCGTTGCCCTGGCCTTTGACCTATGCGATACCATCGGTGCTGAGCGTTGGAAACGACGGCTCAACCGGCTGCGCGGATCCTGTTTCACCTTGGGCTGATGCGGCGGCACCCACCCCTGTCACAGCCAAGGAAACGTCATGAGCCAGATCGGGCGACCCGCCTCTCAAGCTAAAGACGACAATGTCCATGACATTGACAAACGTTTGTTCAACGCCTCAGTGCGCAAAGCCATGGAGGTGCTGGAGGCCTTCAACGGCGGTACGCCCGAGCAAACCATCGGGCAGTTGACTGCCGCCACCGGGGCGGATCGGTCATCTGTTCAACGCGCGGTCTATACCCTGCAAAAGATGGGATACCTGTCCAGCGATCCCGGGACGCGGCGCTACCGGGTGAGCGAAAAGATGATGGACATGTCGTTCGCCTTTCTGCGTGCGGACCGCATGGTCGAGGCCGCTTTGTCACCGCTTGCCCTGCTGTCTGAACGCACCGGAGAAAGTGTGCATCTGAGTCGGATGAGCGGGTCTGACATCGTCTATCTGCTACGCTGGCCCACGGGCATGCAGCAACATTTTGCCTCATTACCGGGACGCCGTCTGCCGCTGTTTTGCACATCCGGGGGACGAGCCATGCTGTCACTTTGGCCACGTGACGCAATGATTGATCTTATCCGCAATTGCCCGATGGAAAGCCGCACAGCCAAAACCATCACTGACCCGGATCGCGTGATTGAGCTGATCGATTTGGCCCGCGATTTGGGCTATGCGCGTAGCGACGGCGAATGCCTGATCGGCGAGTCGGCAATATCATCGCCGGTCCAATTCCCAGGGGATCAGCACAGCGGCGCGGCCCTGCATGTCACCTTGCCGGATTCAAAATACACCGATGCCGAACTGGAGGCCAAGATCATTCCTCACCTTAAGAACGCAGCGCAAATGCTCAGCCAAATTATGAGCAGTTAGGTCGCGGCTATGGGTATTGCAACGGTTAAATCTCTGATCAGATATCCGCTGAAATCGGCAGCAGGGAATGAAATCCATAAGATCAGGATGACCGTGGATGGCCCCGCAGACGACCGTCTGTGGATGGCTGTTGATGCCAACGGCGATCAGATTACCGCGCGCGAAGCTCCTCGGCTTTTGGCCATCAAATCCGCGCTGACATCTGATGGCAGTTTGGTATTGCAGGCAGAGGGGCAGGCCGCGCTTACCCTTGAGACTGCATCGGGGTCCAGATCGGCCCGGCTCTTTTCTCACTCGCTGTTGGTCAATCCGGCGCGAGCCGATGCCGACATCTGGATCAGCGAAGTACTGGGCCGGACTGCCCGTTTGGTCCGGCGCAACCTGGACACGGCGCGGGCTTATGGTGGGGTCACCTACGGCCGCTTTGGTGACGTTGCACCAGTGTTGATCGTCAACCACGCCAGCCTCGACGCGGTGAACACGCGCCTTGACTGGCGCATCGGCATGGACCGCTTTCGGCCCAATATCATTCTGAACGGCCCCCCTGCCTTTGATGAGGACAGCTGGCAGACCCTTCAGATCGGTCAGGTCCAGCTGCGGGTGACCGAACCCTGCGTCCGCTGCGTTCTGACAACCATTGACCCGACAACTGGACGGCCCGATCTGACCCGCGAGCCGCTGCACAGCCTGTCGACTTACCGCGCGGATGCCGAGGGGCGCATCCACTTTGGGGTTTATGCCGAGGTGATTAGGACAGGGGACATCCAATGTGGTGACGCGGTCGACGTGTCACGGGCCGCAAAGCCGCACACATATTCCCCGCGCACACCACCTGCGCAAGCCCTTGGTGCCCAAAGGGTCCTACGCCTGATCCGCGCTGAACCAGCCGCAGAAGCCGCGCGCCACTTGTGGTGGCGTTTCCAAGATGGTGAACCGGCGGAGATAACGCCCGGTAAGTTCATCAGCCTGCGTCTGCCACAAGCAGACGGCAGCTTGCTCACTCGCGCCTATACGGTGTCTGGCATCCGCGACGAAGGCAATCTTGTCTGCCTGTCCGTGCGCCATCAGCGGGCGGGTGGGGCATCGGACTATATGGTGCGTAAGGCCTGTGTTGGTGACACGATCCTGAGCACTGGCATACACGGGAACTTTGTTCTGCCGCGTCACATACCGCCCGCCTTGTTTTTGTCTGCGGGCAGTGGCGTGACCCCCTTTTTGGCGTTTCTGCCGCAGTTGACAGATGGTTGTGACGTGCATCACCTTCATGCCGATCACACCCCTGCTCGGGTGATTGATCTGGCTGCACTTCGGGCCCGGCAAGAGGCGGTAGCGGGGTACACCTTTGTGCCCAAGTGGTCTGCCACCGAAGGACGAATCAGTGAAATAGATCTGGCCGGTGTCGAAGACCTCGCAGCCCGACATGTCTGGGTCTGCGGCCCTGCTGCATTTGTTGCGGCCATGAAGACGCTCTTGATGTCTCTCGATGTTCCCCTAACGCAGATCCGAGAAGAGACGTTTGCCACCCCGGACACGGGCCAAGACACGGGCCAGCGTCATTCGGTCATTCTGGACGGCGCGGACCCGGTCGAGGTTGACGCCGGCGTGCCGCTTCTCGCGGGTTTGCGGGCGGCGGGTTTGACTCTGCCATCGTCCTGCGAAATCGGCCATTGCGGGACCTGCAAGCTTCGGTTGATCAGCGGTGATTGCCACCAAACAACACAAAGCGATGCCGATGACACGATCCTGCCCTGCACGAGCTTTGCGCGCTCAAACCTGCGGTTGGAACGTTTTCCGACCCAATCATAGCATTTTGCAACCAGATCAAGACCGCGACTGGGCTACAACTTGTATTGAAGTCCGAGAATACGACTTTGGATTCGCGCGGGTCGGACCGTTTGCGCGCGCGCTGACAGGGCGGCTAGGGATCCAAGATTCATCAGGATGCCAAACGCGGTGCTCAAGGGCAGATGTCTAGGCCAATCGCGCGCTTTTAAAGCCTGTGAGCAGAGTTGTGCGGTGGCGGACCAGACCAAAAGGTGCCCGACACCGACTTTCCACAACCATTCGGGTTCCAGGGCAAGCAGGCCGCCGCTGAGCAACAGCAAGAATGTGGACAGTTGGATGGGGCGCTGGTTTTTGACAGTGCCCCCCCTTGATCACCCGAGAGTGAGCACGCTGAAACATAGCTTTGATATTCACGCAGCAATCCCATTTATGCTAGAGTCAGGCCTGACCCGAGGAGTTTTACCCGTGACCAAATATGCAAAAGACCCCGATGCCATTGCCCGCCTTTCTCCTGAGGAGTATCGCGTGACACAAGAAAACGGGACCGAGCGTCCGGGTACCGGCCCGTTGCTGAACAATCATGAACCGGGCCTCTATGTTGACATCGTTTCGGGCGAGCCGCTGTTTGCAAGTTCTGACAAGTTTGAGAGCGGTTGTGGCTGGCCCAGCTTTACCAAGCCGATCGAGCCTGCCCATGTAAGTGAACTGCGAGATGCCACACTTGGGATGGTGCGTACCGAAGTGCGATCAGCCCACGGTGACAGTCATCTGGGGCATGTGTTTCCGGATGGTCCGCAAGACAGAGGTGGATTGCGCTATTGTATCAACTCGGCCAGCCTGCGGTTTATCCACCGTGATGAAATGGACGCGCAGGGCTATGGTGATTATCTGACCCAAGTGGAGGACGTGACATGACAGAACGTGCCGTATTGGCCGGAGGGTGCTTTTGGGGAATGCAGGATCTGGTTCGCAAGCTGCCCGGCGTGATTTCAACCCGTGTTGGATATACTGGCGGGGATGTACCCAATGCCACATATCGCCACCACGGAACCCACGCCGAGGGGATCGAAATTATGTTTGATGCCTCCAAAATCAGCTTTCGTCAGCTGTTGGAGTTTTTCTTTCAGATCCATGATCCGAGCACGATGAATCAACAGGGCAATGACCGGGGCATGTCGTATCGCTCGGCGATCTATTATGGTGATGAAGAGCAAAAAACGATTGCCGAAGACACGATAGCCGATGTGAACGCCAGCGGGTTGTGGCCCGGTAAAGTGGTGACCGAGGTGGAGCCGGTAAGCGATTTCTGGGAAGCCGAGCCCGAGCATCAGGATTATCTGGAGCGATTCCCGCAGGGGTATACCTGCCATTTCGTGCGCCCCGGTTGGGTGTTGCCACGACGTGACGCCGCCCAATAGGGTGGACACCGGCGCTGATTTTTCGATTTCAGGCACAGTAAGCATGGTCGGGCAGCGGCTATGCAGACTCCGCATTTGACCTGTCTCAGGTTAATGGTGATACGCTTTAGTAGAGGGGCAAACAGAAAGCTGTCAGCATTATGCAACCAATCAAAGGCATTGCCCTAAAGCTGTGTGCGGTGGTGTTGTTTATCGTGATGGCATCCCTGATTAAAGCGGCAGCAGATCACGTCCCACCCGGACAGGCCGTGTTTTTCAGATCCCTTTTCGCCATTCCGGTGATCCTGGGATGGCTGGCGTGGCGTGGGGATTTGCGCACTGGCCTGAAGGTGGCATCACCCATGGGGCATTTTTGGCGCGGATTTGTGGGGACAGTGGCAATGGGGCTGGGCTTTGCCGGCCTTGGCATGTTGCCCTTGCCCGAAGTGACGGCGCTGGGCTATGCCGCGCCTTTGCTGACGGTTGTATTTGCTGCGATGTTTTTGAATGAACAGGTGGGCCTTTATCGGGTCAGTGCCGTGGCGCTGGGCCTGGTCGGGGTTCTGATCGTGCTCTCACCCCGGCTGACAGCATTCAGCGGTCAAACGGTGGAAACGGCACAGGCGATGGGGGCTATTCTGGTTTTGTCAGGGGCGATGTGCGCGGCCTTGGCGCAAATCTATATTCGCAAGCTGGTGGCCACCGAACAGACCAGTGCGATTGTGTTTTATTTCTCGCTGACCTCATCATTGTTGGCGCTGTTGACCTTGCCATTTGGCTGGGTCGTGCCCGAGGCGTGGGAAGTGATTTGCCTGATCCTCGCCGGTCTGATTGGTGGGACAGCGCAGATATTTCTGACCTCGGCTTATCGGTTTGCCGATGCATCTGTGGTGGCACCGTTTGATTATGCGTCGATGCTGTTTGCTTTGGCGATTGGGTATCTGGTGTTTGATGAAACGCCGACAGGGACGATGCTGGCTGGCGCGGCGCTGGTCATTCTGGCGGGTATTCTGATTATCTGGCGCGAACATCACTTGGGTCTGAAACGCGGGCAAGCGCGGGCGTTGAAGACGCCGCAAGGGTAGGCAGCCCTAGGCCACTCACCGTGACCCAATGCATAGGCATAAAGCGGTCAGAGCGTGGTGCAGTGCAATCGGGCAAGTGGAAGTTTTCTGGACCACCTCACAATGACAAGGGCCAGCGGAAAGCGAGGGGGGTACCGCCGATTCTTGCGCAGCAGCCCAAATCGCCCTATCATTTATACACGTTCGATGATGATGGCCGGGGCCATGCCGCCGGCAGCACACATCGTAACATGTCTGACTTGAGCACCTGTGGGACAGATTTGAGGATTTGAATAACGGAGGATTTCTGGTTCGTCGTATCGATTAGGAGATCGAGATGACACGGAAGCCAAAGACATCGAAGGACGCCGCCGACAAGGTGGTCAAGAACATCCGCCGCAAGACGCGCCAGACGTATTCGGCTGAAGAGAAGATCCGGATTGTACTTGCGGGCCTGCGAGGCGAGGAAAGCATCTCAGTGCTGTGTCGTCGTGAAGGCATTGCGGAGAGCCTGTATTACTCGTGGTCGAAAGAATTCCTTGAGGCTGGCAAACGTCGCCTGTCGGGTGATACGGCACGTCAGGCCACATCACCGGAAGTGAAGGAATTGCGCTCAGAGTCTTTGGCTTTGAAGGAATGCGTAGCAGATCTGACCCTTGAGAACCGCCTGCTCAAAAAAAGCATGACCGGGGTTGGGGAGTTCGAGGAATGAGATACCCTGCGTCTGAGAAGCTGGAGATCATCCGCACTGTTGAGGGATCGCACCTGCCCACCAAGCAGACCCTCGATATGCTTGGCATCCCGCGCACCACGTTTTACCGGTGGTACGACCGGTACGTCGAAGGTGGGTTTGATGCATTGGCAGATCGCTCATCAAGACCTAAGTCCATCTGGAACCGCATCCCTGACGAACGACGCGATGATCTCGTTGCGTTCGCGCTGGAACATGAAGCGCTATCGACACGGGAGCTGGCGGTCAAATACACCGATGAGAAACGGTACTTTATCTCTGAATCGTCAGTCTATTGAACCGCGCCGGGTTTGCCGGAGGCTGATTTGTCTTAGTTACGCAGCCATGTCT